>NZ_QZVR01000008.1 GCF_003660455.1 Nocardioides ferulae
GTGATCGCGGTGGCGCATGCCCGGAGCGGATGCTCGCGGGTGCTGGTTGTCGTCATGGCGCTACGTTAGAGGCGACCACCGACACTCCCGTTCACTCAAGTGTTCGATTCGACGGCCTCGATAAGGTCCCTTCCATGCCTCTCCCTGCACCCGTGGCAGATGTCTGTGCGCGGTTTCTCGACCTGGCGCCGGAGGGGCTGATCACCGGTCTCTACCTGACCGGCGGCACCGGGTTCGGCGAGTGGATCGACGGTCGCTCCGACATCGACTTCGTGGCCACGCTTGCCCACCGGCCGAACGATCAGGAGGTGGAGCAGCTGCAGGCGCTGCACGCACGGCTGGCGGCGACCTCCCGGATCGACTTCGACGGTATGCATATCCTCGCCTCCGACCTGGTCAGTGACCCCCGAGACCTCGCTCCGGTGCCGGTCGTGCTCCACCATCAGTTCCAGATCGGCCACCTGGACCAGCTCGTCGCCTGGCACGAGCTGGCCTGGCACGGCGTCACGGTCTCCGGCCCCGACGTGTCGACGCTCGATGTCTGGACCGACCGCCAGGTGCTGCGCAACCACACCGTGGACAACCTCGACACGTACTGGCGCGACACTGCCGAACGGCTCTCGGGCTCGTCCCCCGAGGAACCCGCAGAGACCCTCGATGAGGCCTGCACCTGGTGCGTCCTCGGCGTCGCGCGGCTCCACCACCTGATCGTGACCGGCGCTATGACGACCAAGTCGGGGGCGGGTCGTTGGGCCCTGTCCCACTACGACGGACGCTGGCACCGGGTGATCCGCGAGGCGCTGCGGCTGCGCGAGGGCGGTCAAGCCGAGTACGACGACCCGGCGTCGCGGCTGCGCGACACCGCCGCGTTCACGGCGTACGTCGTGGCCGCGGGCACCGACCGCCCGTGAGCACCATCACCCGCCGAACCGCATCGCAGGCCGCCCGGGGCGCCCAGCATGGTTCCGCGCGCGCCGAGATCGTTCGCCTCGTCCTGCGCGGGGAATGACGACGCCCTCACGCGGCTTGTTCCCCTGGCGGACGCCGGAGTCCGCGATGACCGCTCCGACCGCTGAGAGACGCTTCTGTGACAACGACCGCCGAGCCGCGTGCCGGTGCCACCTCCCCGACCCGGCCCCGCGACTCGGTGGGGTTCATCCTCGTCCTGGGTGTGCTCGTCGCGCTCGGACCGTTCACCATCGACCTGTACCTGCCGGCGTTGCCGACGATCGAGCGTGAGCTGCACACCACCTCGGCGGCGGTGCAGCTGACGCTGACCGGCACCCTGGCCGGGCTCGCGTTCGGCCAGCTCGTGCTCGGCCCGGTCTCGGACGCGATCGGACGCCGTCGGCCACTCCTGGCCGGCCTGCTCGTGCACGTCCTGGCCTCGCTGGCCTGCGTGCTCGCACCCGGTGTCGTCACGCTGGGCGTCCTCCGGGTGCTGCAGGGTTTCGGCGCGGCGGCGGCCTCGGTGATCGCGATCGCCGTCGTGCGCGACCTGTTCCGCGGGGTGCGCGCCGCGCGGATGATCTCGCGCCTCATCCTCGTGATCGGCGCCTCCCCGGTGTTGGCCCCGACGGTCGGCAGCGAGCTGCTGCGGTGGACCGACTGGCGCGGCATCTTCGCCGCACTGGCCCTGCTCGGGGTGGGAGTGGGCGTGGTGGCGGCCCTCCGCCTGCCCGAGACGCTGCCGCCCGAGCGTCGGCAGTCGGGGGGAGTGCGGGGCACGGGGCGGGCCTACGCCGCGCTGCTCGGGGACCGCACGTTCCTGGCGCTGGTGCTGGTCGCGGCGCTGATGATGTCGGCGCTCTTCGCCTACGTCGCCGGCTCGTCCTTCGTGCTGCAGGAGCAGTTCGGGTTCAGCGAGCAGATGTTCGGCGTGGTCTTCGCGGTGAACTCGGTGGCACTCATCGGTGCCGCCCAGGTCAACGTGTGGCTGCTGGGCCGGTGGTCGTCCGCGCAGATCCTCGTCACGGCGGTGGCCGTGGCGGTGCTCGCCTCGGTGGCGCTCCTGGTGCTCACCGTGGCCGAGGTCGGTGGCGTCTGGGGCGTCCTCGTCCCGCTGTTCGTCGTGCTCGGCGGTGTCGGCTTCGCCGGACCGAACGCCTCCGCCCTGGGCCTCTCCCTGCATGGTGAGTCCGCGGGCACCGCGGCCGCGCTCCTGGGTGCCGCCCAGTTCGGGCTCGGGGCTCTGACCGCCCCGGTGGTGGGCGTGCTCGGCAACGACGGCGTCGCGATGGCGCTGGTGATCGGCGGCAGCACGCTGCTTGCCGCGATCACCTTGGTCGGCGTGCTGCGGCTGCCCGTGCTGCACACGATCGACACCACCGAGTCCGACGCCGTCGTCGGTCACTGACCGGTGCGGAGCCGACTGACCCGGTAGCACTCCTCGTCGTCGATGGCGTCCGGGAGGTGGTCGATCGTGAGCGACTCGGGAATGCCCTCGTCGTCCACCGCCAGGTCCACGACCGCGTCCTCGCCGGCGCTCTCGGCTCTGGCGATCAGGCCCTCCAGCGTCGGCACGTCGGCCAGGTCGGGCCGGTAGGTGGTGGGAGAGATCGGGTCGGCACGCCGCACCACCCCGTCGCGCACGACGACCCGGTAGCGGCCGAGGAACGAGCGCTCACCGCACATCGACTCCAGGACCAGGCGGTACGACGTGGGGAGCTCCGCGGTCACCGCCGGCAGCGGCGCGGTCGAGGCACCGGATCCCCGGTCGGTGCCCGCCTCGCCGGTGCAGCCAGCGGCCAGGAGCACGCCGCCCAGCAGCGGGAGCAGACGGTGGTGCGGCGGCCGGGTCATGGGCGTGGGACGCCGAGCGGGCGGCCCGGGTTCCGACAGCGGGAGCAGCCGGGATCGCCCGCTCACCGGGCGTCGGCGAGGAACTGCTCCACCAGACCCGGCACCGCGTCGCTGGCCACCCGCACGGCCTCGTCGTCCGGCACGTCGAGCACCGTGACCGACTGCCGGCCACCGGCGGTGGTGGCCGACAGCGAGGTGAGGCCGCCGCGCCGCTGGAACCAGGTCGCGCGGAGGTTCCAGCCGATGACGTGCTCGACACCGAGCGCCTCGCGGCGCCGCAGCAGGCTGCCGGACCGGGCGACCAGGGTGTCGCCGACCACGGCGTGCCCCAGCGACCGGGTGCGGTCGACGGCCAGGGCCACACCGACGGGCAGCGCGAGGAGCGCGACCAGCGGCACCCAGCCGGGAGCGTCGAGCAGCGGTACGGCGAGCGAGGCGGCTCCCACCACCAGCAGCGCCGGGGCCAGTGCCCGGAACCAGCGCCGCTGCCTGGCGACCGGCCCGTGGGCGACGAGGCCGCCGACCAGGGGCTCGGCCGAGCCGAGCACCAGCGACCCGACCCGCTGCGCCACCACCCGCGGGGCGGGCGGCGCGAGCGCGGCGCTGTTGGACGCGGTGGCCAGGCCGGTGACGATCGCGGAGACCCGGGCGGCCCCCGCCAGCCGCAGCGGCCACGGTTCGGTGAGGGTGACTCCCGCGACCCGCTCCTCGTCGATGCTGGTCTCGCGGGTGGTCAGCAGGCCACGGCGCACGTGCCAGGAGCCTGCCTCGCGGCGCAGCGCGAACCCCCAGTTGGCGACCAGGTAGCCGGCGACGGAGAACGCGACGTAGACGACCAGCACCCCGACGCCGAGCGCCGCGACGAGCAGTGCGCCGGGCAGCCCGGGCCCGCTCTCGATGCGAGTGGTGTCGACGCGGACCTCGCCCACCGACGAGACGACCTGGCCCACCGCGCCGAGCAGGCCGGCGAAGACCACCGCGCCGGTGCCGGTCAGCGGGGCGTAGCGCACCCAGCCGAGGTCGAGGGTCAGGGCGGGCGGCGGGGCCGAGACCGGGCCCGCCGCCGTTCCCACCCCCGGGCCCGCCGCCGACGGCTCCGCGTGTCCGGCGCCCGCCCGGAGCAGCTCGCCGCGCAGCCGCAGCGCCCGCTCGGTGGGCAGCCCGTCGAGGTCGAGCCGGTCGTCCTCGTCGGTCGAGGTGCTGCCGGTGCCGATGCGCAGCGTCTGCAGCCCCAGCAGGCGGTGCACCAGCGAGGCGCTGAGGTCGACGGTGCGGACGCGGTCCAGTCGCGCCGACAGGGTGCTGCGGTTCAGCAGCCCCCGCTTGAGCTCGACCCGGCCGTCGGCGATCCGGAAGCTCGTGGTCAGGTAGCGCAGCAGACCGAGCGCGACCGGGAAGCCGAGCCCGAACAGCTCCCAGGTGAGGGTGCCGGTGGCGGTGCCGGCGACGAGCACGCCGAGCAGCACCGGGAGGAACTTGACGACCTCCAGCACCGGGTGGACCAGCAGCATCCGCGGGTCCAGCCGCTGCCAGTCGTGCTCCTGGGCGAGCCCGGCCGGCGGCTCGGTCACGGGCGGCCCGGTCATGTCGGACTGCGTCACGTGGCGTCACCCGGGACCGCGTCGGCCTTGAGCGTCAGCTCGTCGACCAGCGCCCGGGCCCGCTGCTTGTCGAGCCCGAAGATCACCAGGGCCCCCGCGGCGGACGCGGTGGTGACCGTGACGCTGGCGAGCCCGAACAGCCGGGCGAGCGCCCCCTCTTCGTAGTCGACGGTCTGGATCCGCGACATCGGGGCGATCCGGCGCTCGCGGGCCCACCACCCGGTCTGGGTGTAGACCGCGGTCTCGGTGACCTCCCAGCGGTGCACCAGGTAGCGCCACTGCGGCACCACGGCGACGTAGCCGACGACGGCCAGCGCGATCAGCGCGTGCGCCCACCACGGCAGGTCGACGGCGTCCCACACCAGGTCGCCGACGACGAGAGTGGCGAGCAGGGCGAGCCCCTCCAGGCCGGTCTCGAGACGCCAGAGCGTGCGGGCACGGGGATTGACCTGCTCGGACGGGTCACGCAGGGTGGGGAGGGGGGACACGCTCCGAGCCTACGAGGCCGGCCGGGCCCTCTGGGATCAGTCCTTCAGCTCGCAGACGACCGCGCCGTTGGTCACGGTCGCCCCGACCTCGGCCTGGAGCCCGGTGACGGTGCCCGCCTTGTGGGCCTTCAGCGGCTGCTCCATCTTCATCGCCTCGAGCACCACGATCACGTCGCCCTCGGCGACCTCCTGGCCCTCCTCGACGGCGATCTTGACGATCGTGCCCTGCATCGGGCTGGTCACCGAGTCGCCCGTGGCCGCGGCGCCGCCCTTCTTGCCGCCGGCCCGCTTCGGCTTCTTGGCCGCGCCGCCGCCGGTGGACAGGCCGCCGAGCCCGCCCGGCAGCGAGACC
Source organism: Nocardioides ferulae (assembly GCF_003660455.1). Classification (GTDB taxonomy): domain Bacteria; phylum Actinomycetota; class Actinomycetes; order Propionibacteriales; family Nocardioidaceae; genus Nocardioides; species Nocardioides ferulae. The sequence goes on from NZ_QZVR01000008.1 coordinate 5,244, forward strand.
TCGAGCCGCTTGCCGCCGACCTCGACGACGACCGTCTGCCGCTCGGCGGACTCCTCGGCCTCGGCCGTGTCGCCGGCGTAGGGCTCGATCCGGTTGTCGAAGTCGGTCTCGATCCACTGGGTGTAGACGTCGAAGGAGCCCTCGCCCGAGGGGTTCGAGGCGCCGACGTACGCCGGGTCCGAGACGACCGCGCGGTGGAAGGGGATGACCGTGGGCATGCCGTCGACGACGAACTCGTCGAGCGCCCGGCGGGAGCGCTCGAGCGCCTGGGTGCGGTCGCGGCCGGTGACGATCAGCTTGGCGATCAGGGAGTCGAACGAGCCCGGGATGGTCTGGCCGTTCTCGTAGCCGCCGTCGAGGCGCACGCCCGGCCCGCTCGGCGGGGCCCACGCCGACAGGGTGCCGGGGGCCGGCATGAAGTTGCGCCCGCCGTCCTCGGCGTTGATGCGGAACTCGATGGAGTGGCCGCGGATCTCGGGGTCGTCGTAGCCGAGCTCCTCGCCGGCGGCGATGCGGAACATCTCGCGCACCAGGTCGATGCCGGTGACCTCCTCGGAGACGCAGTGCTCGACCTGGAGCCGGGTGTTGACCTCGAGGAAGGAGATCGTGCCGTCCTGGGCGACCAGGAACTCGCAGGTGCCGGCGCCGTAGTAGCCGGCCTCGCGCAGGATGCGCTTGGAGGACTCGTAGAGCTCGGCGACCTGCTCCTCGCTGAGGAACGGCGCGGGCGCCTCCTCGACCAGCTTCTGGTTGCGGCGCTGCAGCGAGCAGTCGCGGGTCGAGACGACCACCACGTTGCCGTGCTGGTCGGCCAGGCACTGGGTCTCGACGTGGCGCGGCTTGTCGAGGAACTTCTCGACCAGGCACTCGCCGCGGCCGAACGCGGTCACGGCCTCGCGGACCGCCGACTCGTAGGCGTCCGGGATCTCCTCGAGGGTGCGGGCGACCTTGAGGCCGCGCCCGCCGCCGCCGAAGACCGCCTTGATCGCCACCGGCAGCCCGTTGGCCTTCGCGAACTCGACCACCTCGTCGGCGTCGGCGACCGGGTCCTTGGTGCCGGGCGCCAGCGGCGCCTTCGCGCGGTCGGCGATGTGCTTGGCCTTGGCCTTGTCGCCCAGTGCCTCGATGGCCGCGGGCGGCGGGCCGATCCAGATCAGCCCGGCGTCGATGACGGCCTGGGCGAAGTCGGCGTTCTCGGCGAGGAAGCCGTAGCCGGGGTGCACGGAGTCGGCGCCGGACTCCTCGGCGACCTTGATGATCTTGGCGATGTCGAGGTAGGACTCGGCCGGGGTGGCGCCGCCCAGCGAGTAGGCCTGGTCGGCGAGCCGGACGAACAGCGCGTCGCGGTCGGCGTCGGCGTAGACGGCCACGCTGTCGATGCCGGCGTCCTTGCACGCCCGGATCACCCGGACCGCGATCTCGCCGCGGTTGGCGATGAGGACTCGGCGCAGAGGCAAGACGTCGGGCACGGGGACTCCTGTGGGCGTTCGGTCGGGTGGCTGCGAGCCGGTCGGCGGTCCGACCCGGGGGTACGCCGGGTGGTCCGCGGGGCAGGTTACCGCCCGGCGTCCTCAGGGTGCCCGCAGGTCTCACGGAGGAACCCCGCTCCCGCCGGATCGCCGGGAGTGGGATGCGTCACGTGCTCGTGATCGTCCGGCGGGTCAGCCGTGCCCGGGCGCCACCGCGCCGATGCCGGGAGCCTGATGGCCGTAGTAGCGGGCCAGCTGGCGCTCGGTGTGCCGCTCCGCGCGCCGGGCGAGCACGTCGTTGCCGCCGGGAAGCCGGCCCACCAGGTGGCTCCAGAAGGCGTTGCTCGCCAGCCGCGCCGCGCCGTACCACGGTGGGCGCAGCGGCAGCCCGAGGTCGCGCATCGCGGCCGGGCCGAGCAGGAACGTGCCGGCGCTCAGCGCCCGCTCGCGTTCGTAGCGCCGCCGCCACCGGCCGACCGGGGCCAGGTCGGACATGTCGATCAGGGCCCGGGCGAGCGTGCGGCTGTTGTCGTCGGGCGGCGGGTCGTGGGAGAGGAAGTGGTAGAGCAGCCGGCGGCCCTCGCGCTCGGTGCGGGGCAGCCACTCCTCGTCGACGCCCATCAGCCACCCGACGTAGGACCACAGGTGCATCACCGCCGCGCCGTCGCGGCGCGAGACGCGCACTCCGAGCAGTCGCGCGTGCAGCAGGAAGCTGGTGCTGAAGACGCCGAGGGTGCTGGCCTGGTCGTACTGGTTGATCGGGACGCCGCGTTCGGCCCAGGGCCAGGTGGGGTCGCGCTCGAGCTGGTCGTTGACGAACGCGTGCATGATCCGCACGTGCACGGCCAGCCGCCATCCCTCGGCGTCACGCGCCAGCCCGCCGGGGGCGGTCACCGCCCGCCACCAGGCGGTGGTCTCGCCGATCCGGCGCAGGGTCTCCTCGCCGGTCAGCCGTCCGGTGCGGGCGAGCGGCTCCAGCGCGGCGGCGGTGCGGTAGCCGCCGAGCAGGGAGCCGTAGGCCAGCACGGTGCCGGCGTCGAGGCCCATCGTGCGGCAGACCCTGGCGCCGCGCTCGAGCAGCGCGTCGTCGACCCAGTCCGGGCGCCTCTCGACGAGCGCGAAGAGGTCGCGCAGCTCGGGTGCCGCGTCGGCCGCCGGGCCGTGCTCGAGCGCCTCCCGGATCTGGGGCATGGTCACCGTGCGCTGCTCGCGCATCGCCCGCACGAGCGCCGCGGCCGGCTCGTCGCGGCGTACCAGGCCGGCGCGGAGCGCGTCGAGCTCGGCGGGCGTGGGGAGCGCGCCGGGCCCGGCCACGAGTCGCAGCGGCGCGGCCGCGCGGCGCGACCACCGGGGGTCGGGCGCGAACCGGGTGGGCGTCGCGTCGAGCGCGGGGGAGGCGGGGGAGGACGTGTCGCTGGTCACCTCTCCAGGTTAAAGTGAGCAAACACTCACCTTCTACTCGCGTTTCCGCTCCGCCGGTGAACGCTGCCCATCGGAGGTCTCGCATGCCTGCTCCGGCCCGCCGCCGTCCTCGCCAGGCCCGCTCGGTGCAGATGAAGCAGCGCATCCTCGACGCCGCTGCTCAGGTTCTTGCCGAGCAGGGCTACGCCGCGATGACCACGAACCGTGTCGCGGCCCGGGCCGAGGTGAGCGTGGGCTCGCTCTACCGCTACTTCGAGGACCGGCACGACCTGATGGAACACCTGCGCGAGGCGTCGTCGGCGGCGACGATGGCCGAGCTGACCGCGGCCATGGTCGAGGCGGTCGCGCTGCCGCCGCGGGCCGGCGTCCGGCTCGTGGTCGGCACCCTGGTCGACTCCCTCGAACGGCACGGGCCCGTGGTGCGGGCGCTGATCGACGAGGTGCCGATGGGCAGTCACCAGAACGCGCTGCCCCAGCTCGAGGGGCAGCTGCAGCAGCTGGCCCGCGTCTTCGTCGCGCGTCAGGTCCCGGACCTGCCGGCCGCCGAGGTCGACGCCCGGGTCTACCTGGCGCTGGGGGTGACGCTCAACGCCTGCCTGCGCATCGCCCTCGAGCGGCCGCCGGACCTGGACCGCGACGGCCTCGTCGAGCTGCTCACCGACCTTCTGGTGCTGGGGCTCGGGATGCCGCCACGCGGTGCTCCCGCCGCCGTGCCGGGCCGGGAAGGCTGAGGACCTTCTGCCCACTCGCTGAGGTCTCTCGGCGTTGTCGGACCCCATGCGAGGGCGCTGACACTCGTGGCACGGGCGACCCGCCGGGGGTCGCCTCGGACGTGGGGTCGGCGAGACGATGGACACGACGACAGCGGGACGCACGGTGCGCGCCGCGGGGGGAGTCGCGGTCACGGCCGCGGCGCTGGCGCTGGCGTGGGGTACGCCGAGCGCCGCGGCCGCCGCCGTGGGCAACGACGCCCTGCCCCTGCACGGCGAGTCCGCCTCGCCGACCCCCGCCCCCGACACCGGTCACGACCACGGCGCCGAGCCGGAGGAGCCCAGCGGTCACGACCACGGCGCCGAGCCGGAGGAGCCCGCCGGTCACGACCACGGCGCCGAGCCGGAGGACTCCGGTGGCCACTCCCACGGCGGCGAGCCGGACACCGTCTCGACCACCACCAAGACCGTGGTGGTCGGAGGGTTCGGCCTGGTCAACGCCGCCGTCGTCGGCACCGCGTTCGTGATCCGCCGGCGCGAGCGGCGTGACGGCGGACCGGCCCGAGGGCCCCGCAACGTGCGTGCCGCGGCCTCGCGCACGCCGAGAGACGAGCCACGATGAGCACGAACCTGCTCGACTACCGTCCCGTCTCCGCGCTGGTGCGCAGCCGCTGGTACCCCATGGTGTTCCAGGTGCCCGTCGCGGCCGTCTTCGGCCTGGTCGCCTACCAGCTGATCGCCGGCCCGGCGACCGCCCACGACAACGCCGGCACCGCGTTGATGTGGGTGCTGTGGTGGCCGGTCGTGCCGATCACGTTCCTGCTGCTGGGCCGCTTCTGGTGCGCGGTCTGCCCGTTCGCCACGCTGAGCGATCTGGTGCAGAAGCTGGTCGGGCTGAACCGCGCCGCCCCGCGTTTCCTCAAGGCCTACGGCATCTGGATCATCGACGCCTCGTTCCTGGCGATCACCTGGGCCGACCACGTGTGGGGCATCGTCGGCTCGCCGTGGGGCTCGGGGGTGCTGCTCCTGCTGCTGACCACCGCGGTGATCGTGTCCGGTGCGCTGTTCCAGCGGCGTACCTTCTGCCGCTACCTGTGCTTCCTGGGCGGTCTGTCGGGCAACTACGCGCGCGCGGGCATGGTCCAGCTGCGCGCCGACCCCGACGTGTGCGCGACCTGCACCGCGAAGGCCGCGTGCTTCAACGGCACCGAGACCACCGCCCCCTGCCCGCTGTTCTCGTTCCCGCGGACCATGGACTCGATGGCCAACTGCAACCTGTGCGCCAACTGCGTGAAGTCCTGCCCGAACGACGCCATCTCCATCACCGTCCGGCCGCCCGCCAAGGAGCTGTGGCTGGTCGGCCGCGCCCGGATCGAGGAGTCGTTCCTGGCGATGGCGATCATGGGCATCGTCCTGATCCAGAACGTCACGATGCTCGACGTGTGGCAGGACCTGCTGGCCTGGGTCGGCCGGACCACCGGGATCACCAGCTATCCGGTGATCTTCACGCTGACGTTCGTGGTGGCCGTCGCGCTGCCGGTGGGGATGCTGGCCGCCGCGGCCTGGGCGGCGGCCCCGGCCAGCCGGGAGACCGTCAAGCAGAACTTCGCCCGCTTCGGCTACGCGCTGATCCCGCTGGACGTCGCGGCCCACCTGGCGCACAACCTGTTCCACCTGCTGGCGGAGGGGAGGTCGGTCTTCTACACAGTGGGTGGCCTGTTCGGGCAGAGCGGCACGGGCTCGACCGCGATCGTCGGGACCGGGACCATCCAGGTCCTGCAGTACTCCGTTCTGGCGCTCGGCGCCGGCCTCTCGGTGTGGACCGCCCGCAAGATCGCCGCCAACCAGCACGGGACGTCCGCCACGGCGCGGAGCGTCGCCCGCCCGGTCGTCGCGGTGATCCTGCTCTTCGCGGTCGTCAACGCCGTGCTGTTCGCGCTGCCGATGGCGCACCGGATGTGACCGGGCGGCAGTCCGGACCAGGTGGTTAACAATCACTAACCAGTCGGGCTAGCATGCCGGTCATGTCGCAGCCGAGCACCGCCTCCACCACGCCGTTCGAGCTCTCCCGCGAGCACGAGGAGTTCCGGCGCAGCGTCCGTGAGTTCGCCGAGGCCGAGATCGCCCCGCACGCCGCGCGCTGGGACCGCGAACACCACTTCCCGGTCGACGTGGTGCAGAAGATGGGGGCGCTCGGCCTGTTCGGCCTCACCGCCCCCGAGGAGTACGGCGGCGCGGCCGGCGACTTCACCAGCCTCTGCGTGGCGATCGAGGAAATCGGCCGGGTCGACCAGTCGATGGGCATCACGCTGGAGGCCGCGGTCGGCCTCGGCATCAGCCCGATCCTCAGCTACGGCAGCGAGCAGCAGCGCGAGACCTGGCTGCCCGACCTGGTGGCCGGCCGGCGGCTCGCCGGGTTCGGGCTGACCGAGCCGGGCGCCGGCTCCGACGCGGGCGCCACGCGCACCCGGGCCGACCTGGTCGACGGCCAGTGGGTGGTCAACGGGGCGAAGCAGTTCATCACGAACTCCGGCTCCGAGATCACCAGCCTGGTCACCGTCACCGCGCGCACCGGTGTGCGCACCGACCCCGCGACCGGGGCCGAGAAGCCGGAGATCTCCGCGATCCTGGTGCCCAGCGACACTGCCGGCTTCACCGCGGAGAAGGCCTACGACAAGCTCGGCTGGCACGCCAGCGACACCCATCCGCTCACGTTCACCGACGCCCGCGTCCCCGAGGACCACCTGCTCGGAGAGCGGGGTCGCGGCTACGCGCAGTTCCTCGCGACGCTCGACGACGGCCGGGTGGCGATCGCGGCCCTGGCCGTGGGGTGTCTGCAGGCCTGCCTCGACATGAGCCTGGCCTACGCCGGCGACCGGCAGACCTTCGGCGTGCCGATCGGGCGCAAGCAGGGCCTGGCCTTCCAGATCGCCGACCTCGAGGTGATGCTGCACGCCAGCCGGCTGCTCACCTACCGGGCGGCCGCGATGAAGGACAGCATGGCGACCGGCCACGGCGCGTCGGTGAGCGAGTTCAAGCAGGCCGCCGCGGTCGCCAAGCTCTACGCCACCGAGGCGGCGGTCACCGGCACCCGGATCGCCACCCAGGTCTTCGGTGGCTACGGCTTCATGGAGGAGTACCCCGTGGCCCGGTTCTACCGCGACGCCAAGGTGCTCGAGATCGGCGAGGGCACCTCCGAGGTGCAGCGGATGCTGATCGCCCGGGGGCTCGGGCTGCCGGTCGAGTGACCGGCGCGGCCCCAGCGGACGCCCCGCCCGCTGGGGCCTCGCACCGGCTGCGGATAGCCTGTCCGCCATGACCGAACGGCAGCGTCGCCTCCTCGGCGAGGCCGGACGCTTCCTCGCCGTCGGCGGCGTGGCCACGGTGGTGGCGCTGGTGCTGTTCAACGCGCTCGTGCACGGGTTCAACACCGGCGACCGGGCACTGCTCGACGGCCAGCCCTACCTGGCCTACATCGTGGCCAACAGCGTCGGCATGCTGGTCAGCTACGCCGGCAGTCGCCGCTACGCCTTCCGGCACCGCCCGCCGCAGCAGGCCGACGGAGGCCTGACCGCGTTCGTGGGCATCAACGTGGTCACGATGACGCTGCCGATCGCCTGCCTGTGGGTGAGCCGCAACCTGCTCGAGCTCGACGACCCGCTGTCGGACAACATCGCCGCGAACGTGATCGGCCTGGTGCTCGGCCTGGGCGCCCGCTTCTACCTGTTCCGCACGTTCGTGTTCAAGCGCCCGATCCACCTCACCGAGATGTACGACGACCCGTCCGAGGTCGTGCCCGGGCCCGGGGAGTCGGCCGACGCGGGGCCCGTCAGCGAGCCCACAGATCGGTCCAGGAGCAGCCGAGTCCCGCCACCAGCTCCCTGAGCAGCGGCAGGCTGACTCCGACCACGTTGTGGTGGTCGCCCTCGATGCCGGTCACGAACGCGCCGCCGAGCCCGTCGACGGTGAAGGCGCCCGCCACGTGCAGCGGCTCGCCGGTCGCCACGTAGGCGGCCACCTCGTCGTCGGTCAGGTCGGCGAAGTGCACCACCGTCGACGCGGTCGCGCTCGCGGCCCGATCGGTGCCGGTGTGCCGCAGGCTGTGCCCGGTGTGCAGCAGGCCGCTGCGCCCGCGCATCGCCTCCCAGCGGCGTACCGCCTCGTCGGGATCGTGCGGCTTGCCGAGCGCCGCGCCGTCGAGCTCGAGCACTGAGTCGCAGCCCAGCACCAGCGCCCCCTCGGGCACCTCCGGCCGCCCGGCGACCGCGGCGGACTTCAGCTCGGCGAGCCGGAGCGCCAGCTCGGCCGGCGGCAGCCCGTCGAGCTGGGACTCGTCGACACCGGAGACGACCACGATCGGGTCGAGCCCGGCGTTGCGCAGCGTGGAGAGCCGGGCCGGTGAGGCCGAGGCGAGCACGAGGGAGGTCACCGACCGGAGGCTACTGGCTCGGTGCGGCGCGGTCCTCCGCGGGAGGTCCGGCATGATGTGGCCGTGCCCGCGACCTCGTCCGAGACCCCCCGCCGGCGCAACCCCTGGCTGCTGCTCCCGGTCCTGGCGCTGGTCGGGGCCGCGGTGCTGGTCGCCGTGGTGCGCCTGCAGGACGCCGAGCCGGAGAACCCGCTCGCCGACCGCACCCAGTACGCCGACCCCGACTCCGGTGCCGCGCGCGCGGCCGCGGCGGCCGAGGAGGCGGGGGAGGGCCGGGCGGCCGAGCTGCTCTCGACGCTGGCGCGGGTGCCGGCCGGGATCTGGCTGACCCCGGAGGAGCACCCGGCGGGCGAGGTCGGCGGCTATGTCGCCACGATCGCCGAGGCCGCCGACGACGCCGACCAGGTGCCGGTGCTCGTGGTCTACGGCGTGCCCGACCGTGACTGCTCCGGCGGCTTCTCCGCCGGTGGGCTCTCGGCGCAGGACTACCCCGGCTGGGTCGGCGAGATCGCGGACGCGCTGGCCGACGCGGAGCGGGCGATCGTGGTCCTCGAGCCGGACGCGCTGGTCGGCTCGCTCGACTGCGGCAACCGTGAGCAGCGGGTGCGGCTGGTCGCCGAGGCGGCCGAGCAGCTCGACGAGGCCGGCGCGACGGTCTACCTCGACGGAGGGCACTCGCACTGGAAGCCGGCCGAGGACGTCGCCGAGCTGCTGCGCGACGCCGGCGTCGAGCGGGTGCGCGGATTCGCCACGAACGTCGCCAACTACCAGAGCGACCGGGACGAGCGCAGCTACGCCGAGGAGCTCAGCGGACTGCTCGATGGCGCGCACTACGTCATCGACCGCGGCCGCAGCGGCCCCGGTGTCTCCGGTGAGCCCACCGAGTGGTGCAACCCGCCCGGCCGCGCCGTCGGCGCCCGGCCCGAGGTGGTCGACGACGGGCAGCAGGACGCGTGGCTGTGGGTGAAGCCCCCGGGGGAGAGCGACGGGGAGTGCAACGGCGGGCCGCCGGCCGGCGACTTCTGGACCGAGCGGGCCCTGGAGCTGCTCGAGAACGCCGGTTGGTGACGACGCTCACGCACCGATCGCGCATACCGGCTGCGGCCACTGGTGCAGATGTGGCGCCCGAGGCTCCCCAGCGTTGTTAGGCTCACCTCCATGGACGGGGCGAGGGACTGGACTGCGGTCATCATCGAGGACGACCCTGACGTGCGGGACCTCATCGACATCGTGTTGACCCAGTCGGGCTTCACCACGGTGGTCGCGGAGAACGGCGCGCAGGGCGTGGACGCGGTGCGCGACCACGACCCGCTGATCACCACGCTCGACGTCAACATGCCGGGGATGGACGGCTTCGCCGTGGCCCGGCGACTGCGCGAGTTCAGCAACACCTACCTGATCATGATCACCGCCCTCGGCGACGAGATCGACGTGGTCCAGGGGTTCGAGGCGGGCGCCGACGACTATCTGGTCAAGCCGTTCCGGCCACGTGAGCTGCGGGCCCGTGCCGACTCGATGCTGCGCCGGCCCCGCGAGCGCTACGACCTGCCGCACGGCTGGGCCGACCCGGCGCCGGCCGAGACGCCGGTGCCGGTCACGGCGGCCACCGGCGAGTCGTGGGCCGCCGCGGCGGCCCGCGACCTGGCCGCCGGCTCGCCGCTGTCTCCGGTGGCGTCTGGTACCCCGCCGATGACGCCGCCGATGACTCAGCCGATGGCCCCACCGATGACGCAGCCGATGGCCCAGCCGGGCCAGCCCGTCGACCTGCGCCAGCAGGAGCAGCAGGTGGCCCAGTGGGCCGCCCAGCAGGCCGCGGCGCAGCAGGCCGCCGCGGCCCAGCAGCCGCCGGCCTTCCCCGCCGTCCCCGCCCAGGGCGGCCAGCCGACGTTCGACGGCGGGTGGATCCGCTTCAACGGGCTGGCGCTGAACAACGAGACCCGGGTGGTCACGCTGGGCGGCGCCACGGTCGACCTCACCCGCACCGAGTTCGACCTGCTCGCCTCGCTGCTCAGCACCGGCCGCCGGGTGCGCAGCAAGGCCGACCTGGTGCTGACCATGCGCGGCCAGCAGTACGTCACGTCGTACTTCGTCAACGAGGCCGACAAGCGCTCGGTCGAGGTGCACATCGCCAACCTGCGCCGCAAGATCGGCGACGACGCCGCCACGCCGCGGTTCATCGAGACCGTGCGCGGGGTGGGCTACCGGCTGGCCGCAGCCGAATAGGGCCTCGCTGGTCGAGCCGCGAGGAGCGCTAGCGACGATGCGAGTCGAGACCCGGTGACGTTGGCAGGGCGGTGACCACGGTCACCGCCCTGCGTCTCACCGGGTCTCGACACGCCGGTCACGACCTCGCAGGCTCGGTCGTGCGGCTCGCTCGACCACCATCAGCCGATGCGCCGTCGTCCCTCGGGCGTCTCGCCTAGTTCGCGTTCACCGGGATCTGCGCGACCTGGGTCTTCTCCTCCGACTCGAAGATCGCGACGGGGACCGTCTGCTTGATCTCGCGCTTGTAGAACTCGGTGCCGCCGGCCTTGCGCTGGATCCACACGGTCGCGGTGAAGGTGAGGTCGATCCCGCGGGTGTTCAGCGCCGTGGGCTTGATCCGCTGGTTGCGTAGCTCGAAGGCGCCCTTGGGCGAGGTGATCAACATGCCGTACTTGGTCGTGAGCGGCTCGGGGTCGAAGGTGATCTTCTCAGCGACCCGGTCCAGCTCGTAGGGGCGCTGGGCCTTGCCGCCGCCCTCGCGGGTGGTCCGGGAGGTCACCTTGATGTGCTCCAGGTAGACCTTCCGCTTGGTGGCGAAGGGGTCGCGCAGCTTCTGCTCCAGGTCGTAGGCCTGGAAGGTGAACGAGAAGAACTTGCTGCCGCGGGGGTACCACTCGTTGGTGCGTGGCGTGGACTTGGTCGGATAGAGGGTGTAGACGAAGTCGAGGCCCTCGACGTCGATGTGCGACTGGAACGTGCCGTCGCGGGTGAACTGCGAGTTGAAGAAGGCCTCGGAGGTGGTGGGCTCCTCGGTGGGCTCCTCGGCCGCCTCGGCCCCGCCGGTGTCGAGCAGGCCGCAGCCGCTCAGGGCGGCGAGCAGCACGGTGAGGGCCAGGGCGAGCGCGAGGCGCGCTCGGCGGGTGGGGGTGCGGTGCACCGTGACCTCCAGGGTCGGACGAGGGGGGCGGGGCGCGGCGCTCATGCGGTGAACCCGCGGTAGGGGCGCAGCGACTTCAAGATCATCCACACGGTCTGGGCCAGGGTGATCACGCCGAGCACGCGCCAGCCCACGGCGAGGATGTCGGACTGCACCTGGATCGGGATGCCGGCCTGGGTCCACACCAGCGCGAAGATGCCGAAGAAGACGCCCAGTGCCAGGAACGGGTAGGTCCAGGCCACGCCCTTGCCGCGCTCGGCCTTGGCCTGCGCGGCCCAGTTGTCGGTCTGCTGGCGGCTGAAGAACTTCAGCCACGCGCGCACGAAGTGGCCCATCCGGGTCAGCATGTAGAGCTCGGCGGGGAAGACCAGCAGCGCGAACAGGTAGTCGCGCCGGTTGCGGAACTTCATCGTGTGCGCGACCCGGAAGTTCAGCCAGACGGCGGCGGCCGGCGGGATCAGCCACCAGGCCCGGAACACGAACGCGTCGATCCACAGGGCGCCGAACAGCAGCATGAAGAACAGCAGCCGGGTGACCATGTTGATCACCATCGACATGTGCTCGAACCACCGCAGCCGCAGGTTCGGGTGGAACGGCTGGCCCTTGGTGTCGCCACGCTGTCCGGGCCACATCAGGTCGATCGCGCCGAAGTTCCACTTGACCTGCTGGGCGTCCAGGGCGCGCAGCGTGGTCATGCCGCCCACGTGGGCGCGGGCGTGCGCGGAGATCTTGGTCAGGTAGCCGGCGCTCTTGATCTGCAGCGACAGCAGGGAGTCCTCGACCTCGCTGTCCTTGACCCACGGGGTGCGCTGGTGGCTGTCGCGCAGCACATCGCGCAGCGCCTGGGTGGAGAAGATCGAGAACTGCCCGCCGAGCACCGCCATGTTGCGGCCCTTGAGCAGGTTCTGCATGTTGAACGCCGAGAACTGGGCGCGCTGGCCGGCGATCAGGAACTTCGCCATCGGCCGGTCCAGGGCGCTGTCGTCGATGCTGTAGATCGCCGAGATCCCGCCGATCCGGTCGTCGCTGGCGATCTCGTTGACCAGGTGCTCGACGGCGTCGGGCTCGGGCGTGGTGTCGCCGTCGACGCCGAGCAGGTAGTCCATGGTCTCGACCAGGCCGTAGCCGTAGTTGAGCGCGCCGACCTTCTTGTCGGGGTTCTTGCCGATGTCGTGGACGTAGACGGTGGTGCTCTGCTCGCCGAGCGGGGTCACCCGCGTGTGCGGTCCGGCGTAGTGGCTGGCGATCTCGACGGAGTCGTCGCTGGTGTTGTTGACGATGACGTGGATGACGTCGGGGATGCGGGTCTGCATGAGCAGGGAGTCCAGGACTCCCGCGATCGTCTCGCCCTCGTTGTAGGCGGGGATGATGCAGCCGACCGTCGGCCGGTAGGTGGACTGGTCCACCGACGCCGCGTCGAGGGCCCGGCCCTCGCCGTCGTCGGGTGGTCTCGGGGCGAGCCAAGCCTCGCGCTCGGCGACAGCCAGGCCGCCGGATGGCAGGTTGGACACCGGGCCTCCTCACGTGGCGGCCCCTTCCCCAGGGCCGCTTGCGTGATCCAGTCTCGGGAGTCCGGCTCAAGGAGCCCGTCGGCGTTCCCCAAAGATTCCCCTTGGATCAGCCAAAGGCGGCCGGGCCGCCGCCGCGGGTCAGCGCGGAAGCGCGCTGGCGCGCCACCCCTGCGGCCCGTGCGGGTGGACCGCCCGCAGCCGCCGGTGGGGAGCCTGCCACTCCGGCCGCGGCCGGGGCTTCGGCGCCGAGCCGCCGCCCATCGCGGAGAACACGGCCACCAGGGCCGCGACCTCCTCCGGCGTCGCGTCCGCAGACACGACGCGGAGCACGGGACCGGTCGCTTCGGCGCCGCTCACAGCGGGATGTTCCCGTGCTTCTTGGGGGGCAGCGTCTCGCGCTTGGAGCGCAGCAGCCGCAGGGCGCGGACCACCTCGAGGCGGGTCTCGTGGGGGCTGATCACCGCGTCGATGTAGCCCCGCTCGGCGGCGATGTAGGGGTTGGCCAGGTGGTCTTCGTACTCGGTGATCAGCTCGGCCCGGCGGACGTCGGGGTCGGAGGCCTCCGCCAGCTCCTTGCGGTAGAGGATGTTCACCGCGCCCTGGGCGCCCATCACCGCGATCTGGGCGGTGGGCCAGGCGACGTTGATGTCGGCGCCGAGGTGCTTGGACCCCATCACGTCGTAGGCGCCGCCGTAGGCCTTGCGGGTGATCACGGTGACCAGCGGCACCGTCGCCTCGGCGTAGGCGTAGATCAGCTTCGCGCCGCGCCGGATGATGCCGTTGTACTCCTGGTCGGTGCCGGGCAGGAAGCCGGGCACGTCGACGAAGGTCAGCACCGGGATGTTGAACGCGTCGCAGGTGCGCACGAAGCGGGCGGCCTTCTCGGAGGCGTCGATGTCGAGGGTGCCGGCGAACTGCATCGGCTGGTTGGCGACCACACCGACCGGGCGGCCCTCGACCCGGCCGTAGCCGACGATGATGTTGGGCGCGAACAGCGGCTGGACCTCGAGGAACTCCTCGTCGTCGAGCACCGCCTCGATCACCGTGTGCATGTCGTAGGGCTGGTTGGGGCTGTCGGGGATCAGCGCGTCGAGGGTGCGGTCGAGGTCGGTGACGTCGAGGATCGCCTCCTCGTCGTAGGACGGCGGCTCGTCGAGGTTGTTCTGCGGCAGGTAGCTCAGCAGCGCCTTGACGTACTCGATGGCGTCGGCCTCGTCGGAGGCCATGTAGTGGGCGTTGCCCGAGCGGGTGTTGTGGGTGCGGGCGCCGCCGAGCTCCTCCATCGTGACGTCCTCGCCGGTGACGGTCTTGATCACGTCGGGGCCGGTGATGAACATCGCGGAGGTCTGGTCGACCATGATCGTGAAGTCGGTGACCGCGGGGGAGTAGACGTGGCCGCCGGCGCAGTTGCCCATGATCATGCTGATCTGCGGGATCACGCCGGAGGCGTGCACGTTGCGCTTGAAGATCTCGCCGTAGAGGCCGAGCGAGACCACGCCCTCCTGGATGCGGGCGCCGGCGCCCTCGTTGATGCCGATGATCGGGCAGCCGGTCTTGATCGCCAGGTCCATGATCTTGGTGATCTTCTCGCCGTAGACCTCGCCCAGCGAGCCGCCGAAGACCGTGAAGTCCTGCGAGAACACGCACACCTGGCGGCCGTCGATGGTGCCGTAGCCGGTCACCACGCCGTCGCCGTAGGGGCGGTTCTTCTCCAGCCCGAAGGCCGTGGAGCGGTGCCGGGCCAGCTCGTCGATCTCGACGAAGGAGCCCTCGTCGAACAGCATCTCGATCCGCTCACGGGCCGTCTTGCGACCCTTCGCGTGCTGCTTCTCGACCGCCTTGGCCGAGCCGGCGTGCACGGCCTCGTCGAGACGGCGCTCGAGATCGACCAGCTTGCCGGCGGTGGTGTGGATGTCGATGTCCCCCGGGACCTCGGTGCCTTCTCCGGGCTCTGCAGTCACTGTGTGGCCTCCTCGTCGAATCGTGGGCCAATGTAGTGCCCGTGACGACCGACGCCGCCCAACGCCCACCCTTCGACAAGACCCGGCTGTCCGAGGCCGCCGCCGACCGGGCCCCGGCCCTGCCCACGGCGGTGGTGGTGGAGGTGGTCGACCAGGCGGCCTCGACCAATGCGCTCGCCACCCGGCGAGCCCAGGCCGGCGCCGCCGAGGGCCTGGTCGTGGTCACCGAGCACCAGACCTCCGGCCGGGGACGGCTGGACCGGGTCTGGGAGACGCCGCCCCGCGCCGCCGTCACCTTCTCGCTGGTGCTGCGGCCGCAGCTGCCCGCCGACCGGTGGCCGTGGCTGCCGCTGCTCACCGGGTACGCCGTGACGCAGGCGCTGCGGGCGGCCGGCTACGCCGCGGGGGTGAAGTGGCCCAACGACGTGCTGATCGACGACCGCAAGGTGGCCGGGATCCTGGTCGAGCGGATCGAGACCCCCCAGGGCCCGGCCGCGGTGGTCGGCATCGGCCTGAACGTGACCACGACCGCCGAGGAGCTGCCCGTCGCCACCGCCACCTCGCTGGTCATGGAGGACCCCGACCGGGTGCCCGACCGCACCGACCTGCTGGCCACGCTGGTCGGTGCCGTCTGGGCGGAGTACGACCGCTGGAGCGGCGGCGGTGACGCCGCCGCCGACCGGCTGCGAGCGGCGTACACCTCGGCCTGCGTGACGCTCGGCCGCGACGTCCGGGTGGAGCTGCCCGCCGGCGAGCCGCTGACCGGGCGGGCCACGGGGATCGACGCCACCGGCCGGCTCGAGGTGCGCGTCGCCGGCGCCACCGTCGCGGTCGGCGCCGGCGACGTGGTCCACGTGCGGCCGGCGGTCTGACGCCGACGCGTCACAGATTCACGGGCTTCTGCGGCGTGTCGGGGAACGCTTGACCCCTCGACGTCGAGCATCGGGGTGTCGGCTGGCGCGAAGACCCGCGCCCACCGGGCGGCATCGGTGACATGATCGGCGCGTGGCCATCTCACCGAAGCTGCTGAACGAGGGCGAACGCGTCGTCCTGAGCACCCGCACCCACCCCAAGGCGCTGCTGCTGCCGCTGCTCGCGCTGGTGGTGTGCCTGGGGGTCGCGGTGTTCGTGCAGGTGGCCCTCGACGTGCGCATCCTGACGATCGCGGTCTGGGCGCTGGCCGGGATCGGCATCCTCTGGTGGACGGTGTGGCCGACGCTGGAGTGGCTGACCGGCACCTATGCGTTCACGAACCGGCGGCTGATCACCCGCACCGGCGTGCTGACCCGGCGCGGCCACGACATCCCGCTGGCCCGGATCAGCGACGTGGCGATCGAGCTGCACCTCATCGACCGGATCCTGGGCTGCGGCACGCTGGTGATCAGCGACGCCAGCACCCACGGCCAGGTCGAGCTGCCCGACATCCCCCGGGTCGAGGAGGCCCAGCGCCGGCTCAACGACCTGCTGCACGCGATCGACGGACCGCTCACCCGGGACGAAGGTGCCTGAGCCCGGCCGCCCCGAGCCCGCCCACCGGGAGCCCGACGAGCCGCCCGCCGTCCCGCTCTCCCGGGCGATCCTCGGCGAGGACCCCGCCTTCACCGCCCACGACGTGGCCGCCGACAGCGGCGTCACGATCGAGCAGGCCCGACGGCTGTGGCGCTCGCTGGGCTTCCCCGAGCCCGGCGGCGAGGCGGCGTTCACCCGCGCCGACATCGACGCGGTCTCCACTCTGGTGCGTGCCGTCGACACCGGCCTGTTCGACTTCGACCTGGCGGTCAACGCCACCCGGGCGGTCGGCCAGACGATGTCGCGACTGGCCGAGTGGGAGGTCGCGGCGATGCTGCACCGGGTCGAGGAGCTCTCGGCCGGTGAGCCGATCGACACCCCCAGCGTGGCCGCCCAGCGCCTGGTCGAGCAGTTCAGCGGCTCGTTCGAGGCGCTGCTGATCTATGCCTGGCGGCGCCACCTCGCGGCGGCCGTCGCGCGGGTCGAGGCGTCGCGAGCCAACGAGGAGGACGTGCACACCACGCAGGTGACCGTCGGGTTCGCCGACATCGTCGGCTTCACCGCGCTGTCCAACGAGGTGTCCGAAGACCGCCTCGGTGATCTGGTCGAGCTGTTCGAGAGCCGCTGCTCCGACGTGGTCGCCGGCCAGCGCGGCCGGGTGATCAAGAGCATCGGCGACTCCGTGCTGTTCGTCAACGACGACCCGGTCCGCGCCTTCGACACCGCCGAGGGGATCATCAACGTGATCGGCCGCGACCCGCGGATGCCCGACGTCCGGGTGGGCCTGGCCAGCGGCTCGGTGGTGCTCCGCCTCGGCGACGTGTTCGGTCCGGCGGTCAACCTCGCCTCCCGGCTCACCGCGGTGGCGCGACGCAACCGGGTGATCATCGACGCTGCCACCGCCGCCCTGCTGCCCGAGGGCTTCGAGACCCGGCCACTCCCGGCACGTCCGGTGCGGGGCTTCGGCCTGGTCGAGCCGGTCGCCGTCCGGCGGCACTGACCGGACACCGCGAGGCCTCCCCGGCCGAAGTGGCACAAAGTGGCCACTGTCGGATTCGGTCATTTACTCACGCTGGCGCCGTCTGGTTCCTACCGTTGAGACATGTATGAGGTGCAAGACGTGCGCGTGGACCCGGCCTCCCGGCGCGCCTGGCGCGGGACCGAGGAGATCACCTTCTCCCGCAAGGAGTTCGACCTCGTGCTCGCGCTGATCTCCCGCGCCGGCGAGCTCGTCTCCCGCGAGGAGCTGATGCGCGACGTCTGGAACACCACGTTCTGGACCTCGTCGAAGACCATCGACGTCCACCTCGGGTGGGTGCGTCGCAAGCTCGGCGACGACAGCCGCCGACCCCATCTGATCACCACCGTCCGCGGGCGCGGGCTTCGCTTCGAGACCCAGGACCCCCGGACCCTGCCCCAGACGCCGATAGCCCGGACGTCCTCTCCCACTCCCTGAGCACCGTCCGGCCCCCTCTCGGTCCCGGCGTCCCCCCCGCTGGGCTGAGAGGTGGTCGGGCGGGTCCGCGCGGTGCCCCGGACGCCCCGCTCAGACGCCCCGCTCAGTAGGGTGTGCCGCGTGTCCGAGCACGCGCCCACCCTGGCCGTCATCGGCGGCGGCCAGCTCGCCCGGATGATGGCCCAGCCCGCCATCGCTCTCGGCCTCCCCCTGCGGCTGCTCGCCGAGGGGGAGGGGGTCTCCGCGGCCCAGGTCATCGCCGACCACGAGGTCGGCGACTACCGCGACCTCGCCACGCTGCGCCGGGTCACCGCCGGCTGCGCGGTGGTCACCTTCGACCACGAGCACGTGCCGACCGAGCACCTGCACGCGCTCGCCGCGGACGGCCTCGCGGTGCGACCCGGGCCCGAGGCGCTGGTCCACGCCCAGGACAAGGCGGTGATGCGCGCCCGCCTCGGCGAGCTCGGCGTCCCGTGCCCCCGCAACGCGGTCGTCGGGTCGGTCGCCGACGTCGAGGCGTTCGGGTTCCCCTGTGTGCTGAAGACGACCCGCGGCGGCTACGACGGCAAGGGTGTGTGGTTCGTCCGCTCCGCCGACGACTGCGAGGAGCCGTTCCGCGCCGCTGCCGAGGCCGAGGTCCGGCTGCTCGCCGAGGAGCTGGTCGACTTCCGGCGCGAGCTGTCCGCGCTGGTGGCCCGCTCGCCCAGCGGCCAGGCCGCGGCGTACCCGGTGGTGGCCTCGACCCAGCGCGACGGCATCTGCCACGAGGTGATCGCGCCCGCGCCCGACCTCGATCCGCAGCTGGCCGCCCAGGCCCAGCAGATCGCGCTCACGGTCGCCGGCCAGCTCGACGTCACCGGCATCCTCGCGGTGGAGCTCTTCGAGACCCGCGACGGCCGGGTGCTCGTCAACGAGCTGGCGATGCGGCCGCACAACACCGGCCACTGGACCCAGGACGGCGCCGTGACCTCGCAGTTCGAGAACCACCTGCGGGCGGTGCTCGACCTGCCGCTCGGCTCGCCCGCGGCGCGGGCGCCGTGGACGGTGATGGTGAACATCCTCGGCGGCCCCGACCCCGGCGTGGGCCGGCTCTACGACGGCTACCCCCATGCGTTGGCCCGCGACCCGCACCTGCGGGTGCACCTCTACGGCAAGGAGCTGCGGCCCGGCCGCAAGGTCGGCCACGTCAACGCCTACGGTGACGACCTCGAGGACTGTCTCGAGCGGGCCCGGCACGCGGCCGCGTGGTTCCGCGGCGACCTGGGCAACGAGAGCGAATGACACCGGCACCGGAAGGAACGGCGATGAGCGACGAGGCCCCGCGGGTCGGGATCGTGATGGGCTCCGACTCCGACTGGCCGGTGATGAAGGCCGCCGGTGAGGCGCTCGAGGAGTTCGACGTCCCCTTCGAGGCCGACGTGGTCTCCGCGCACCGGATGCCCGAGGAGATGCTGGCCTACGGCAAGCAGGCAGCCGGCCGCGGACTCACGGTGATCATCGCGGGCGCGGGCGGGGCGGCCCACCTGCCGGGCATGCTCGCCGCGGTCACGCCGCTGCCGGTGATCGGCGTCCCGGTGCCGCTCAAGCATCTCGACGGGCTCGATTCGCTGCTCTCGATCGTGCAGATGCCGGCGGGCGTGCCGGTGGCGACCGTGGCCGTGGGCAACGCCCGCAACGCGGGTCTTCTCGCCGTGCGGATCCTCGCGGCCACCGACCCGGGACTGCAGCAGCGGATGGTCGCCTTCCAAGACGACCTGCGCGACGCCGCGCACGCGAAGGGCGACGTCGTACGCCGCCAGGCCGCCGGCGGCGAGCAGCGTCTCGGCTTCTGAGCCCCGGGCGGGGTCAGCGGAGCTGGTGCTCGTGGGCGAAGACCACGATCTGCACCCGGTCGCGCAGGCCGAGCTTGCGCAGGATCGCGCCGACGTGGGTCTTCACCGTCGACTCGCTGGCGAACACCTCGCCGGCGATCTCGGCGTTCGACAGGCCCCGGGCGACCAGCACGAACACCTCGCGCTCCTTGTCGGTGAGCGCGAGGTACGCCGCGGGGGCCGGCGCGCGGGACTGGAACTGGCCGTCGAGCAGCGTCGAGAGGTCCTGCGGGGCGAGCACGGCGTTGCCGGCGTGCACGGTGCGGATCGCATCGCGCAGCATCGTCGGGGTGGTGCCCTTGAGCAGGAAGCCGCTGGCGCCGTGCCGGATCGCGGTGGCCGCCCGGTCGTCGAGGTTGAAGGTGGTCAGCACCACCACCCGCACCGGACGCTGCCGCCGGGCGGCACGGTCGGGGGAGAAGATCTGACGGGTCGCCTCGACGCCGTCCATCTCCGGCATCCGGATGTCCATCAGCACCACGTCGGGCTCGAGCTCGTCGACCTGCCGCACCGCCTCGAACCCGTCGGCCGCGGTGCCGACGACCGTCATGCCCTCCTGGGCGTCGACGATGACCCTGACCCCCTCGCGGAACAGCTCCTGGTCGTCGACGAGCAGCACCCGGATCGGGTCGAGCGCAGGGTCCGGGGCCGCGGTCACCGGGCCACCGTACGCACCGGCAGCCACGCGGTGGCGGTGAAGGTCGGCGGGTCGTGCCGCCGGCGCACGTCGAGCCGGCCGCCGACCGACTCGAGCCGGCGGCGCATGCCGTCGACACCCTGGCCGCCGGCGACGGGCTGGGTGCCTGCCACCGCCACCGGCCGGGTCTCCTCGGGGACCGGTTCGACCACGTTCTGCACCTCGATCCGCAGCTCGCCCTCCCAGTGGCGCTCGACCCGCACCGGCTGGTCGCGGGAGCCGTGCTTGAGCGCGTTGGTGAGCATCTCCTGCAGCACCCGGAACGCCACCACCTCGAGCTCCGGAGGAAGCGGCTGCGGCGTGCCGTACTCGGTCGAGACGACCTGGTGGCCGCTCGCCCGCACGCCCTCGATCAGGCTGTCCAGGTCGGTGCTCGTCCTGCCGGGCGCGCCGCGCCCCGACGCGGACGCGAGCACCTGGCGGACGTCGTCGAGCGAGGTCCGTGCGGAGGTGGCGATGTTCTCCATGGTCTGCTTGAGCTTCGCGCCGTCGGCGTCGGGGAGGTACTGCGCGGACTCGGCCTGCGCGAGGATCACCGCCAGCGAGTGGCCGACCACGTCGTGCACGTCGTGGGCCAGCCGGGCCTGCTCGTCGCGGAGCCGGGCGATCTCCTCGGCCTGGTCGCGGGCCGCCTCGGCGCTCACCTGGGAGACCCGCGAGCGGCGGGCGCGGTCGGCGTACCGGAAGGCCAGACCCCCCAGCCACGGCGCCGCGAGCAGCGCCATGCCCATCAGGGCGGCGGTGAGCCGCCAGTCGTCGCCGGCGCTCCGGGCCGCGGAGTCGGCGAGCCCGTCCACCCCGGCCACCTGGAGCGCCTCGTAGAAGATGTAGGGAGAGACCCACAAGACGAGCACGGTGGCGCTGACCGGGATCGACAGCGCACTGAGCCACAGCGTGACCGCGCCTCCCCAGCGCGCGCACCCGAACGCCACCATGGCGAACAGCACCTCGGTGACCAGGGGGTTCGTGCCGGTCGCGAGGTGCGAGAGGCCCACCAGCCAGGCGATCCCGAGCGCCGCGCTGGGGACCACCCGGGCCAGGCCCACCGAGGCGGCGAGCCCGAACGCCACCAGCACCGGCCCCTGCGGCGCCTCGTAGTAGGTGAACCGGCCCACCTCCACGAGGGCGAGGCCGAGCACGGTGAGCCCGACGAGCAGGTCGGGGACCCAACCTCGCCAGTCCGGCGTGGCAGCCCTCGTCATGCCGCGGCGCCCGCTGCGATCCGGGGGCGTCGCGCCCACCGCTGCACCGGCGCCTCGACCAGCCGCCAGCTGAGCGCCGCGGCGACCAGGGTGAGGAGCGCGGCGAGGGGGCCGGCGTGGTCGACGTACGGGCGCAGCCACAGCGTGAGCGGGTAGTTCCACAGGTACGCCGCGTAGGAGACCGTGCCGAGCCACACCACGGCGCGCAGCGCGGGGTGGGTCACGGTGGTCCAGGTGCGCCAGGCCAGCAGCGCGGCCGCGGTGAGGACGGCGATGGCCGGGCCTCCTGCCAGGTAGGTGAGGGCGTG
Source organism: Nocardioides ferulae (assembly GCF_003660455.1). Taxonomy (GTDB): domain Bacteria; phylum Actinomycetota; class Actinomycetes; order Propionibacteriales; family Nocardioidaceae; genus Nocardioides; species Nocardioides ferulae. The sequence continues at coordinate 26,931 of NZ_QZVR01000008.1, forward strand.
ACCCCGCAATGGAACCACGCTGAGCACCGCCAGACCGGCCAGGGCCACGGGGGCGGCCCACGCCGGAACGGTCAGCCGCTCACCCAGCCGTCCACCGTGCAGCCGGGCGGCGCCGCCGACCACGAAGCAGCCTGCCCAGACGGTCGGCAGCGAGTAGGCCAGGTCGGGGTCCTCGCGCAGCCACCACACGGTCGCCAGGCAGGCGAGCAGGCACAGGGCGGCGCTGAGCGTCAGCGCGGTGCCGAGCCGGCGCCGGGCGAACGCGAGCACGAGCACGGTCGGCCAGACCAGGTAGAACTGCTCCTCCAGTGCGAGCGTCCACAGGTGGAACGTGGCGTCGCTGGCGTGGCCGAACGGCAGGTCGGCGGTCCAGGTGAGCGCGACCAGCACGGTCTTCGCGAGCTGGTCGCGGTCGCCGAGCGGGTCCAACAGCAGCGTCACCAGCACCACCCCGGCGACCAGTGCCAGCAGGGCCGGCACCAGCCGTTGGGCGCGGCGCAGGTAGAACCGACGCAGGTCGACGCGGCCGTCGCGGTCCAGCTCGTCGACGAGCACGCCGGTGATCAGGTAGCCCGACAGCGAGAAGAACATCACCACGCCCACCACACCGGCGCCGGGGAACCCCGAGGGCAGCGCGTGGCGCAGCATCACCAGGGCGACGGCGACCCCGCGCAGCAGGTCGATGCCCTCGACGCGGGGTCTCGTGATCTGGCCGCTCACCGGGTGGCGCCGCGGACCAGCTCGTCGAGCAGGTCGGCATAGGGCAGGCCGGCAGCGGCGAACATGCGCGGCACCTGGGAGTGCTCGGTCATGCCGGGCACCGTGTTCACCTCGCCGAGCACCGGGCCGCGGTCGGTGACGAAGAAGTCCACCCGAGCCACCCCGGAGCAGCCCAGCGCCCGGTACGTCGCGACCGCGGCGTCCTCGAGCTCCTTGCGCTCCACGTCGGTCAGGGCGGCGGGCACCCGGAAGTCGGCGTGACCGCCGTACTTGGCGGCGTGGTCGAACAGCCCGTCGGCGACGATCTCCAGGGCCGGGCTGACCACGAGTGAGCCGTCGGCGCGACGGAGCACCGCGACGTCGACCTCGCGGCCGGCCACGACGTCCTCGACCAGCGCCCGGGTGTCGATCGCCAGCGCCGCCTCGAGCGCGGGGGCGAGCTCCTCGGCGCGGGTGACCAGGCTGACGCCGAGGCTGGAGCCGGCGGCGACCGGCTTCACCACGACCGGGTGGTCGAACCGCTCCCCGGCCAGGGTGGCCGCGGTGACGAGGTGGCCGGGTGCGGTGGCCAGGCCGAGCGAGTGGGCGACCAGCTTGGTCGCCCACTTGTCCATCGCGAGCGCGCCGGCGCCGAGGTCCGAGCCGACGTAGGGCAGCCCGGCGAGCTCGCACAGGGCGGCCAGGGTGCCGTCCTCGCCGTGCGGTCCGTGCACCATCGGGAACACCACGTCGCAGCTGGTGAGCACGTGCACGGCGCCGGGGAGGCCGATCGGCCGGCCGCCGTGGTCGCGCCAGGTGCCGTCGCGGTCGATGGTGAGCCGCACCGCCTCGTAGGCGGCGGGGTCGAGGGCGTCGGCGACCGAGGCCGCCGAGGCCAGTGAGACGTCGTGCTCGCAGCTCTGGCCGCCGCCGATCACCGCGACCCGGGTCCGGGCGCTCACGACAGGCTCCGCAGGTGGGCGCCGGCGGTGCGCACCCGCCGGGTGACGCGGTGGCCGAGACCGGTGACGATCTCGTGCTCGATGGTCTCCGCCCACCGGGCCCAGTCGGCCACCGTCGGCTCCCCGTCGTCGCCGGGGCCGAACAGGGTCACCGTGGCCCCCGGTGCGGGTGGCAGGTCGCCGAGGTCGACGACGAGCTGGTCCATCGACAGCCGGCCGACGACCGGGCGGCGGCGGCCGGCGACCAGGACCTCGGCCCGGCCGGATGCGAGGCGCGGCAGCCCGTCGGCGTACCCCAGCGGCACCAGACCCAGGTGGGTGCTGGCCGCGGTGACGTGGGCGTGGCCGTAGCCGACCGGCGTGCCGGCCCGGACCCGGCGCACCGTGACCAGTGGTGCGGTCAGCCTCATCGGCCGGCGCAGCACGGTCGTGCCGGACGGGTCGATGCCGACCAGGCCGGCGCCGACCCGGCTCATCGTGTGATGGGTGCGTGGGTCGGTCAGCGTGGCCGCGGTGGCGGCCAGGTGCCGGTGGGCGGGGCGCAGGCCGGCCGCGCGCGCGGTCTCGAGGGCCCAGGCGAAGCGGAGCCGGCCGGCGGGGTTGCAGGGGTCGCCCGGGTCCTCGGCGCAGCCGAGGTGGCCCATCACGCCGACCACGTCGAGCTCGCCGCGCTGCTCCGCGCGGCGAGCCGAACGGCACAGCTGCGGCCACAGTGAGGGCGATGCGCCGTCGCGGGCCATGCCCGCGTCGACGTGCAGGTGCACCCGTGCCCGGCCCGGGGCGGCGGCGACGGCGGCGAGGTGCTCGAGGCCGGGCACCGCGACGTCGATGCCGTGGGCGACGGCGGTGCCGAAGTCGGCGTCGACCGGGTTCAGCCAGCTCAGCACCGGCGCGGTGAGGCCGGCGTCGCGCAGTCGCAGTGCCTCGAGCAGGCTGGTGGCCCCCAGCCAGGTGGCCCCGTTGGCCAGAGCGGTGCGGGCGACGTCGAGGGCGCCGTGCCCGAACCCGTCGGCCTTGACCACGGCCATCAGCTCGCCGGACGCGCGGCCGGCCAGCAGCCGGGTGTTGTCCGCGACGGCGGACAGGTCGATCTCGAGCACCGGCGTGGACGCCGTCTCCGGCAGGTCGCGGACCGCGAGCCCGCTCATGCCGCCCGCTCCGAGCGGCCGGCGTCGACGGGGCCGTAGAGGGCGGCCGGCGCGCCGGTGACCAGCGCCCAGTAGCGGTCGCCGTAGCTCCAGTGCCACCACTCGGTCGGGTAGTTCACCAGCCCGACCGTGGTGAGCGCCAGCGCGAGCAGGTCGCGGTTGGCCCGGGAGGCCGCCGAGACCGGCGCGTCGAAGAAGCACCTGCCGTCGCTCTGCTCGGGGGTCGCGTCGATCGGGGTGCCGAGGTCGAGCTCGCGGCCCGTCGCGTCGGCCAGGGTCAGGTCGACGGCGGCGCCGGCCACGTGCGGGGCGACCTCCAGCGGGGAGACGAAGCGGCTGGTGAGCACCCGCACCTGCTCGTCGTCGGCGTCCGGGTGGGCCGCGCGCACCTCGGCGGCGTAGCGCTCGATGATCGCGAGCTGCGAGCGGGGGGAGCGGTGCCCCTCGACGACGCGCAGCCGCAGCCCGGCCGGAAGGGTGCGATCGGCCAGCACGAGCCGGTCGGCGAGGCTGCGGCGGACCAGGGCGCCGAGGGGGGCGAGAGCGTCCGGCACCCGGACCAGCGGCTCGCCGGACTCGTGCACCGGCACCGCCGAGACCCGGGGGTCGGCGAGGAGGATCGTCATGTCCCCGACGCTAGGAAGGCCGGGCCCTCGTCCGCCTCCACCGCAGGTGCCGGTCGGCTGGCCTCAGGTGCCGAGCGCTCGACCCGGGGGCTACTCCCCGCGCACCCGGCCCCGCAACGACTTGGTCTGCGCCCGCTGGCGCTTGGACTCCAGCCGCCGGCGTTGGGAGCCACGCGTGGGCTTGGTGGGGCGCCGCGCCGGCGGCGGTGGTGCGAGCGCGGTGCGGAGCAGCCCGGCGAGCCGCTCTCGCGCCGCGACCCGGTTGCGGTGCTGGGAGCGGTGCTCGGAGGCCACCACGACGACCGACCCGTCGACCAGGCGGCCGGCCAGGTTGCGCAGCGCCCGGTCCCGCTGCGCGGGGCTCAGCGCCGACGACGCGCGCACGTCGTACACCAGCTCCACCCGGCTGTCGGCGGTGTTGACCGACTGACCGCCGGGGCCGGGGGAGCGCGAGAAGCGTTCGGTGAGCTCGGCGGCGGGCACCGAGAGGCCGGTCGGCAGCCCCGGTCCCGGTGGCACCTGCAGGTCGTCTCCGGGGCGGCTCACGGGGCCGAGCCTGCCACTCCGGGCGGGCTCAGCGGTGGCGGCGCCACTCGATCGCGGGACAGGTGTCCATGACCATCGGCACGCCCGCCTCGGTGGTGCGGCGGAAGGCGTCCTCGTCGACGACGCCCAGCTGGAACCAGACGCCCTTCGCCCCGACCGAGACCGCCTCGTCGGCGAACTGCCCGGCCGCCTCGGAGCGGCGGAACACGTCGACGACGTCGATGGCGAACGGCACCTCGGCCAGGGTGCGGTAGCCCTGCTCGCCGAGCACCGTCGGCGCCGACGGGTGCACGGGGACGATCCGCTTGCCGCGCGACTGCAGCAGCTCGGCGATGGAGTACGCCGTGCGGCCGGGGTCGCCGGAGAGGCCGACGACCGCCCACGTCTCGCAGTCGTCGAGCATGAACCGCACCGCCTCGGGGTCCTGCCAGCCGGCCATCGCGGAGTCCTTCCTGGTCGCGGGAGAGCGGGCGAGGGCCCGCACCGCCACTGTAGGCAAACCGGTCCAGACCTCCGCATGGCCCGGGTGCGAGTCCGCCGTGGGCGGCCCCACCCGCGCGCTCGATTCGGTCACGGGGCGGGTTCCGGCGTGGCAGGGTGAGGCCGCGCTGCTGGGGAGGCAGCGCCAGACCCCGGTCCATCAGTCTGCTGGACCGCGGGAGATCACTCGTACCTGGGAGGGAACGACCCCTATGAAGAACACCCGCCTCACGCGTCTGGCCGCCACCGGCGCGGCCACCGCGCTGGCCGCCGCCGCCCTGGTCGGCGGCACCGGCACCGCCGCGAACGCCACCATGACCGGCTCTGCCACCTACGACTGCCCCACCGGCCTGCCGCTGCCGGGCCTGGAGACCCTGCAGATCCCGGTGTCGGTGACCACCGACAGCTTCGACGGCCCCTTCCTCGCCGGTGACGAGGCGACCGGAGTGAACGACGTGACCGCCGTGCTCGACCTGCCCCAGAACCTGGTCGGCGCCGCCGTCGGGATGCTCGGCATCACCCAGCTGGGCGCGCAGCTCACCGACTTCCACCTCTGGCTCGGCGAGGGCGGGCAGGCTGTCGAAGGGCTCTCCGCGCCGCTCACCGCCATCCCGGGCCCTGGGGCGCTCCCGCTCACGGCGACCGGCAGCCTGGCCAGCCTGGTCACCCCGAACGCCGCGGGCACCTTCCCGGTCTCGCTCCCGCGGGAGTTCACGCTCGTGCCCGCCAGTGCCCCGGTCGACCTGCCCGTGGGATCGATGACCTGCACCCTGTCCGAGGGCAGCGATCCGGTCATCGGCGAGGTCGAGGTGCGCAAGCAGAGCTCGACGATCAAGGGCCGCACGGTGGAGACCAAGAAGGGCCACAAGGCGATCGCGACCGTCGCGCGGCAGCACGGCGGTGACGTCTTCGGCAAGGTCGTGGCGAAGCTGGGCAAGAAGAAGGTCGGCGCCAAGGCCGTGACCCGGAGCGGCAAGGCCGTGTTCGCCCTTCCGAAGTCGGCACACGGCAAGACGCTGACGCTCATCTACAAGGGCGACAGCGGCACCGAGGGTGCCAAGACCTCGGTCAAGGTCAAGTGAGCTCTCACCGCTGAGCAGGACCCATGCGACGCCCGGCCGGGGCCTGTCCCGGCCGGGCGTCGCTGCGCCCTTACCGAAAAGTAGGATCGGCCTCATGAGCACCGGCCACCCCATGTACGCCCTCTCCGAGGAGCACCAGGCGATCCGCGAGGCGGTCCGCGCCATCTGCGACGCCAAGGTCGCCCCGCACGCCGCCGACGTCGACGAGCAGGCCCGTTTCCCGCAGGAGGCGGCCGACGCGCTGCTCGCGGCCGACTTCCACGCGCCGCACGTGCCGGAGGCCTACGGCGGCGCCGGGGCGGACGCGCTGGCCACCGTGCTGGTGATCGAGGAGGTCGCCCGGGCCGACGTGTCGGCCTCGCTGATCCCCGCGGTCAACAAGCTGGGCTCGCTGCCGGTGCAGCTGGCCGGGTCCGAGGAGCTGAAGCAGCGGTACCTCGGCGCTCTGGCCCGTGGCGAGGGCGGCTTCTCCTACTGCCTCTCCGAGCCCGACGCGGGCTCCGACGCGGTCGGCATGAAGACCCGTGCCGTGCGCGACGGCGACCACTGGGTGCTCAACGGCGTGAAGCGCTGGATCACCAACGCCGGCGTCTCGGAGTACTACACCGTGATGGCGGTGACCGACCCCGCTCAGCGCAGCCGCGGGATCTCCGCGTTCGTCGTCGAGAAGTCCGACGCGGGCGTCTCGTTCGGGGCGCCCGAGAAGAAGCTCGGCATCAAGGGCTCCCCGACCCGCGAGGTCTACCTCGACAACGTCCGCATCCCCGCGGACCGGATGATCGGGGCCGAGGGCACCGGCTTCGAGACCGCGATGCGCACGCTCGACCACACCCGCGTCACGATCGCGGCCCAGGCCGTCGGCGTCGCCCAGGGTGCGCTCGACTACGCGCTGGGCTACGCCAAGGAGCGGCAGCAGTTCGGCAAGCCGATCGCCGACTTCCAGGGCCTGCAGTTCCTGCTCGCCGACATGGGCATGAAGGTCGAGGCGGCCCGCCAGATGACCTACGCGGCCGCCGGCCGCTCCGAGCGCGGCGACAGCGACCTGACCTTCTTCGGCGCGGCGGCCAAGTGCTTCGCCTCCGACGTCGCGATGGAGGTCACCACCAACGCGGTGCAGGTGCTCGGCGGCTACGGCTACACCCGCGACTACCCGGTCGAGCGGATGATGCGCGACGCGAAGATCACCCAGATCTACGAGGGCACCAACCAGGTGCAGCGGATCGTGATGGCGCGTCAGCTGCTGGCCGGCGTCCAGTCCGAGCTCTGAGCCTCCTGCGCCGTGCCGCCCTGGGTGGCGTCGTCCGGCTCCCAGCGCAGCAGGTCTCCGGGCTGGCACTGCAGCACCTCGCACAGCGCGGCCAGCGTCGTGAACCGCACCGCCTTCGCCCGCCCGTTCTTGAGCACGGCCAGGTTGGCGGGCGAGATGCCGTGGCCGCGCCGGTCAGCCCGCTCGCCGCGGCAGCCAGGGGATGGTCACCCGCGACGGGAAGCGGTCGGAGGTGTGCAGGGTCAGCGCGGTGAGGCTGCCGGGCAGGTCCGGCAGCGAGGGCAGCAGGTGCGGCACGTCGAAGGCCTGGACCGCGATCCGCAGCCGGTGGCCGGGCCGGATCCTCGCGCCCGTCGGGAAGACCTCGACGTCGACGGGGACCACCCTGCCCGGTGCCGGGGCGCGCGAGGCGCGGGTGAACGGGTGGTAGGGCTGGAGGATCTCGCCGTCGAGGTAGCGGGTGCGGGAGCGGTCGAGCCGGCGCTGCTCGACCAGCTGCCAGCCGCCGCTGAGCCGGGTGACCTGGCCGGACGGGGCGACGTCGGAGATCGACACCGAGAGCATGCCGCCGCCGATGGGGCTGGAGGTGAACAGGCGCGCGTTCACCGGCCCCGCGAACCGGACCGCGCGCTTGAGCGGCCGCGTCTCGTAGACGATGCCGGTGAGGTCGTTGAGCGCGTTGTCGGAGAAGCAGGGCAGGTCCTCGGCGAGCAGCGCCGGGATGCCCGCCGTCCACTGGCTCGCGGAGCGGGTGCAGAGCCCGGAGACCGGGACGGGCGGCACCTGCGCCGTGCCCGGCGCGGCCCTCCCCGTGGTCAGCAGGCCCGGGGCGAGCGCGGTCGTCGCATCGCCCGACAGCCGATAGCTGCGGGCGCGGGCGCGGTCGTCGATCCAGCTGCGCTGGGTGCGCCACGCGCCGGATCCGTTCTCGTAGTAGGTGACCGGGGCGATCTCGCCGAGCCGGGTGCCGCGGTCGTCGCGCAGCCAGCGGTCGAACCAGCGCAGCTGCAGCTCCGAGAGCGTGCCGTGGCCGGCCTGCGCGAGGTCGGTGCCCTGCGAACCCTCGAGGTGGTTCCACGGGCCCACGATCAGCCTCGACGCGACGCCGCGCTCCTGCAGTGCCTCGAACAGCAGTGGCGTGCCGCGCTGGAACAGGTCCTGCTGCCCGGCGATCAGGAAGGTCGGCACGTCGACCCGGTCGATCACCTCCAGCGGTGAGCGGGTGCGGTAGAACTGCCCGTCGTGCGCAGCGTCGCCGCCGAGCAGCGCGTCGAGGAGCAGGGGAGCGGTGAAGGTCGCCGCGCCGTAGATGTGTGAGAGCAGCGCGCCGAGACCCGACTCCGGGTCCGTCGCGGTCACCGCCGGCGGGATGACGCCGGTGGTGGTCACCAGCCCCATCCACAGCGGGATGAACCCGACGTCGACCTGGCCCCCGGAGGCGACCACGTCGCGGTAGACGTCGCCGGCCGGCACCTGCGGGAAGATCGCCTCCAGGCCCTTCGGCTCGAGTGCCGCGGTGAAGAGCTGGTTGATGCCCATGTACGACGGTCCGCGCATGCCCACCCGGCCGTTGCTCCACGGCCGCTCGCGGGAGGCCGCCCACTCGACGACCTCCTTGCCGTCGAGCTGCTCGCGCTCGCCGAAGGCGTCCCACGTGCCCTCGGAGCTGCCGGTGCCCCGGGCATCGACGGTGAGCGAGGCGTAGCCGCGGCTGACCAAGTAGTCCGGCTCGTCCTCGCCGAGGGCGGCGCCCAGCACCGTCTTGTTGTAGGCGGTGATCGTGACCAGCACCGGGAACCGGCCGGTCGCCGCCTGTCCGTCCTCGCCGGCCGGCAGCACCAGGTCGCCGCGCAGCACGGTGCCGTCGGACATCGGGATGGCCAGGTCGGTGCGGGCCACGGTGGCCGGGTACGTCGCGGGGCGGGGTTGCCAACCGCCCGTCTGCGGCTCCACGGCCGCGGCAGTCACTGGCGTCGGGGTCGCCGCGGCCGCCGGGGCGGACGCGGTCGCGGGGGCCGCGGTGGCCGCGAACGCGAGTGAGACGAGCAGGGCGGTGATGCGGCGGCGTACGCGGTGCCTCACGGCGGGGTCCTCATCGATCGGCGACGGTGGTCCCCGGAACAACGGCCGAGACGGTCCCCGGTTACCGCGTCGGCCGCCGGCGGCTACCCCGTTCGCGCCGGAGCGCGCCGCCCGGGCGCGTCAGCGAGGGCGGGGGACCCGCAGCTCGGCGGTGATCCGGGTGCCCCGGGTGGGATCGACCTGCCAGCTGTCGGTGATGTAGTCGACGATGGCCAGACCGCGGCCGTGCGACTCGGTGGTGGTGAGCGGCAGCGGGGCGAGGGTGTCGACACCGCCCCCGTCGCAGACCACGATCACCACCCGGTCGGGGTGTCCGGTCCAGCTGACGGCCAGACCTCCGCTCGCGTCGGGCTGTCCGTGCAGGACCCCGTTGGTCACCAGCTCGGTCACCACCAGGGCCGCGTCGTTGATCAGCGGCTCCGGGTAGCCGGCCGTCTGCAGGTCGGCCACGAGCTCCCGACGTGCCGCCGGTGCGCTCGCGGTCGCGAAAGGCAGCCGCAGCTGCACCTCGTGTCCGTGCACCTGTGCCTCCTCGTCGCTGGTCATCGATGGGGAAGCGCGGTCGTGCACACCCCGGCTGGTGGGAGAGCCAGCCCCCGGCATCTCGCTGCCGAGCCGATACCCACCCCCGGCGGGCCGGAAACCGGCCGGGACGCCTGGTGTGACCAGTGGCGCAGAAACCTGTACACAGCGGGCCGGGGGGCTCGATAGTGGAGGGTCAGACGAATCGACCGGCAGCCCGGCGTCTCGCGGCGCCGGGGTCGAAGAGTGATCCTCGTTACTCCTGAGTATGCTTCCCGGCCGAGCCTCGATGCGAACGCGTGAGGCCCGACAGGGAAGCGGGCGCAGGCCTCGGCGACGTCGAGGCCCGGCCCCGGGAGCGCCGCACGACCGTGCGGCACAGCGGGTGGTCACCGGCGGTACCACCACCACAGGGAGCGAAGAACACATGCGCAAGGCACTGCCGTACGTCCTGCTCGTCCTCGGGGCACTCCTGGTCACCGTGGGGGTGCTGGCCCAGACCTATGCCCCGGGCAAGATCGAGAAGACGCCGCTCGACACCGACACCAGGACCGCCCTGTCCGGCACCGGACAGCTGCGCAACGATGACTTCGAGCTGGAGGAGACGCCGCTGCTGGCGTTCAGCCGCAACGCGGTCGACGCCGACCTGTCCGACGACGACACGGTGGTCTTCGCCAGCTCGCTGTGCCTGGTGGTCGACGTGGACGACCCCGACGGCTGCGTCACCGACGAGGACCCCCAGGGGCGCCTGGTCTCGGCCACCACCGACACGTTCGCGACCGACCGGAACACCGGCCTGTCGATCAGCGACCCCGACGAGCTGCCCGAGGGCGTCGAGCCGCACGAGGGCCTGATCAACAAGTGGCCCTTCGGCACCGAGAAGAAGGACTACCCCGTCTGGGACGGCATCGTCGGCGGCGCCGTCGACGCCACCTACGAGGGCACCGACGAGATCGACGGGCTCGACGTCTATGTCTTCGAGCTCAACGCCGAGGCCGACGGCGTGGTCGTCGCCGGCGAGGACATCGTCGGCAGCTACCGCTCCGACAACACCTACTACGTCGACCCCCGCACTGGTCAGATCGTGCGTCAGGAGATCGACCAGGTCCGCTCCTCGGAGTCCGGCGAGACCCTGCTGGAGATGAACCTCGCGTTCACCGACGAGCAGGTGGAGACCAACGTCGACAAGATCAACGACGACAAGGCCAAGCTGGACCTGATGGAGAAGACCATCCCGCTGGTCGGCTACGTGGTCGGGATCCCGCTGCTGCTGCTCGGGCTCTTCCTCGTCGTCCGCGGCAACCGCCGCAACGCTCCCGCCTCCGGCGGGTCCGGCCAGCGCGCCAAGCAGCCCGCCGACGCCTGAGCGTCACGCCGCTGCGGGTGGCTGCCTCTAGCGAGGCACCATCCGCAGCGGGCGGGGCTCCTCTTGGTGCGGCGCGGTCGGCGTGGGGGCCGCACCGAGCGGCAGCCGCACCGAGAACGTGCTGCCGATGCCGGGCTGGCTGCGCACCGAGAGCGTGCCGCCCATCAACGCCACCAGCTCGCTGCTGATCGCCAGGCCCAGGCCGGTGCCGCCGTAGCGCCTGGTCGTCGTGCCGTCGGCCTGGGTGAAGGACTGGAAGAGCGTGTCCTGGTGCTCGGCGCTGATGCCGATGCCGGAGTCTCGCACCGTGAGCTGCACGGTGCCGCGGTCGTCGCCGGCTCGCACCCGCACCCGCACCCAGCCGGTGTCGGTGAACTTCACCGCGTTGCCCACCAGGTTGGTCAGCACCTGCGCGATCCGGTCCGGGTCGCCCACGACCCGGGCGGGCAGGTCCGGGTCGAGCATCCAGCGCAGGTCGAGCCCCTTCGCCCGCGCGTCCTCGCCGTGCGGGGTCAGGGTGTGGCCGACCAGCGTGCCGAGCTCGAACGTGGAGAACTCCAGCTCGGTCTCGCCCGCCTCGATCCGGCCGAAGTCGAGCAGGTCGTCGACCAGGCGGAGCAGTCGGACCCCCGAGCTGTGCATGGTCGTCAGGAACCGATGCTGGACGCTGTCGAGATCGGTCTCGCCGAGCAGCTCGCCGTAGCCCAGCACGGTGGTCAACGGGGTGCGGATCTCGTGACTGACGTTGGCCAGGAAGACCGACTTCGCGGCGTTGGCGTGCTCGGCGACCTGCCGGGCCCGTCGCAGCTCGTTCTCCATCAGCACCCGGCGGGAGATGTCCTGGGCGATGACGTAGACGCCGACCACCTCGTCGTCCACGACCATCGGCAGTCCGGTGAGGCTGAGCGGCACCCGGCGCCCGTCGCGCCGGTTGATCCGGGCCTCCAGCTGTTGGGGACGCCGGTCGAGGACGCCGGCGAACGCGGTGAGCGCGGAGGCGAGGTCCTCCTCGACGACCAGGTCGGGGATCGTGAGCGTGGTCAGCTGGCCGAACGAGTAGCCGGTCAGCGTGGACACGGAGGCGTTCGCGGCGGTGATCGTCGCCTCGAGATCGAAGGAGAGCACCGCGTCGGGGTGGTAGTCGAACAGCGACTGGTAGCGCTGACCGGTCTCTTCGAGGGTGCGCTCGACGCGCAGCCGGTGCTGTCGCTGCCAGTCCGCGTCCCGGGCCCGCCGGTAGGCGACCACGGTGAGCGCGACGCAGGAGATCGTCGCGGCGATGAGCAGCTCGTCGAGGCCGTAGCGCTCGTAGCCGCGGGTCCAGCGGACATAGTGCTCGAAGGCGTCCAGCCATTGCGCGAGGGCGAACGCGACGATGCTCAGCCCGAACACCAGCAGCAGGTCGCGACGGGTCGGCAGCAGCCGTCGGCGACGTGCCGGCTGGCCAGCCTCAACCCCCACGACGGCGGCTCCCTCCTCGTCGACCCAGCCTTGCCGACGTCCTCATCGGCGGCCCGGCACCACACCTGAGCCGGGATCCGGGCTCAGCCAGGTCATCTCCGGTCCTCGGCTCCCGGGTGGCGCTCGGCCCGGTCGCGGTCGGGACGGTTCACCTGCGTCTCGGGATCGGCCTCCAGCCGGTCTGCGGCGTCGGCGGCGGAGATGTCCTCGACCTCCGCCGCATCGCCGAGGTCGATCGGGGGTTCCTTGCCAGGTCCAGTGGTCATGCCCATGCCCGCCGGTACCCATCCGCGTCCCGCGCAGACCCGCAGCGACCCCCCCGCGGAGTCGTTTGCGGGCGGAGATCGTCGGGTACCTCTCGACCATGGCTACCAACAAGCTCCGTTACACCGTTCCCGGCATGTCCGAGTCCGACGCGTCGCGGGTGGTCGAACTGCTGCAGGACCGGCTGCACGCCTGCAACGACCTGCACCTGACGCTCAAGCACGTGCACTGGAACGTCGTCGGCCCGCACTTCATCGCCGTCCACGAGATGCTCGACCCGCAGGTCGACGCGGTCCGTGGCTTCGCCGACGACCTCGCCGAGCGGATCGCCACTCTCGGCGGGTCGCCGCAGGGCACGCCCGGCTCGATCGTGGCCGAGCGCTCCTGGGAGGACTACTCCATCGGCCGCGCCACCACCCAGGAGCATCTGGGCGCCCTGGACCTGGTCTTCGCCGGCGTGATCGAGACCTACCGCAAGGGCATCGAGGAGCTCGGCGACCTCGACCCCGTCACCGAGGACATGTTCATCGCCCAGACCGAGCAGCTCGAGCTGTTCCACTGGTTCGTCCGGGCCCACCTCGAGGACGACACCGGCAGCCTCGCCACGGCCAGTGCCACGACCGAGAAGCAGGCGGCCCGGGCCGCGAGGAAGACCACGCGCGCCAAGAAGCGCTGACCGGCGCACAGGTCCGAGCCGAGTCGAGGGCGCCACGACCGGGGTCACCCCCCGGACGTGGCGCCCTCGTCGCGTCCCGCCGCGACGATCTCGAGCAGCTCGTCGAGACGGGTCGCCAGCTCGGCCGCGTCGTCGACCACGGCGACGGCGCCGGCCTCCCGCAGCTCGGCCGCGGAGAACCCGCCGGTGAGCACCCCGACGGTGGGGATCGCGCACTCCTCGGCGGCGGCGACGTCCCACACGGAGTCGCCGATCATCACCGCCCGGTCGCCGCGCACCTTCTCCAGCGCCTTCTCGATCAGCTCGGGGTCCGGCTTCGACCGCTCGGCGTCCGAACTCGTCGTCCAGCCGTCCGCCCGCTCCTCGGCGTCCAGGAGCCGGAGTGGGCGCGCCGCGTGCTCGGGAATGCTCGAGCTGGCCAGCACGACCCGCAGCCCGGCGCCGGCGAAGGCATCCAGCAGGCCGCGTGCTCCCGGGGCGAGCCGGGTCTCCTCGATCATCCGGTCGAACTCCTGCTTCCACAGGTCCCGGACCCGATCCCCGAGCCGTGCCTCGGTCTCGTCGTCGGTCGCCGCGGCCACCAGCCGGTCCCCGCCCATGCCGATGTGGCGGTGCAGCCGCCACAGCGGCACCGGCCGGTCCACCGCCTCGAACGCGCGCGCCCAGGCCAGCGTGTGGTGGTAGTTGGAGTCGAGCAGCGTGCCGTCGATGTCGACGACCGCCACGTCGGGCAGTTCCCGGGCGAGCCGACGGGCACCGTCCGCGGTAGCACCGGATGACATGGGTATCCCCTTCCGATCGGATCCGTCCCGGTTACCCGACCGGGCGCCGGCCATGCCCGGGCCGGGAATGGCCCGAACGGGTCGTTGTCCTGCGCGGTCGACCCATGGGACGCTGGGGTAGGCGTGGCCCGGCGCGGGCCCGCTCGGGACGTCCGGCAGGAGGGAGGCAGCCATGGGGGAGGACCCCCGTTCGGTGACGGCCTTCATCGAGCCGCCCGTGCTGCCGTCCCCGCGGCTGGACCGCACCAGCCTGCGCGCCGCGCGCCGCCGCCTCGAGACCGCTCGGCTGCTCTCGCGTGCCCGAGCCAGCCGCGGCGAGCGCCGCACCCGCTACGAGGACGCCGTCATCAACCTGAACCTGGAGGTGGCCACCGAGGTGGCCGCCGCCTACCACGGCCGGGGCGTCCCCGACGAGGACCTCGACCAGGTGGCCAACCTGGCCCTGGTCAAGGCCGTGCGCACCTTCGACCCCACGCAGTCCGAGGACTTCCTCAGTCACGCGGTCCCCACCCTGCGCACCGAGATCCGCCGCTACTTCCGCGAGGCCGGCTGGACCATCCGCCCGCCCCGCGCCGTCCAGGAGATGCAGGCCCGGGTCAGTGCGGCGGAGGCCGAGCTGCTGCAGAAGCTCGGCCGTGCCCCGCGCGCCTCCGAGATCGCCGTCCACCTCGACGTCGCGTTGACGGTGGTGCTCGACGCCGTCAACGCCACCGGCTGCTTCGCCCCGGTCTCCCTCGACGCTCCGGTGCTGCCCCAGGAGCGACCCGAGCTGCCCTACCGCGACCCCGAGCCGGCGGACCGGGCGGCCGGGCTCCCCGAGCTGGCGCTGCTCGACATCGGCGGCGAGGACCCCGCCTTCGCGGGCGTCGAGGCGCGCGTCGCGCTCAACCGCCTGATGGACACCCTCAGCGAGCGCGACCGCCGGATCATCACGCTGCGCTACTTCGAGCACCGCACCCAGGAGCAGATCGGCGAGGAGGTCGGGGTCAGCCAGGAGCAGGTCTCGCGGCTGATCACCTCGATCCTGGCCCGGCTGCGCCGCACCCTCGCCGACGAGGTCGCCTGACCCTGATCCGATCAGGCAGGGAACACGCGCGGCAGCTGCGAGGCGCGCCCGGTGAACCGGGGTGTGCGCTTCTCCCGGAAGGCGGCGACGCCCTCCGCGCCGTCGGCGATCGAGGTGTGGAACATCGCCAGCGAGTCCGACAGGTGCGCCTCCAGCGGATCGCCGGCGGCGCCGTTGCGGTAGAGCAGCTGCTTGGCCAGGCCGAGCGCGACCGGCGACCGGTCGACCACGAACGAGCGGGCCAGCGCCTGCGCCGCCGGCAGCAGCTCGTCGGGTTCGTGCACGGACCTCAGCAGGCGGCCACGCAGCGCCTCGTCGGCGTCGAGGATCTCGGCGGAGTAGACCCACTCCAGCGCCTGCTGGATGCCGACGATGCGCGGCAGGAACCAGCTGGAGGCGGCCTCGGGCACGATGCCGAGGCGACCGAAGACGAAGCCGATCCGGGCCGACGTGGCGGCCATCCGGATGTCCATGGCCAGCGTCATCGTGGCCCCGATGCCGACGGCGGCGCCGTTGATCGCCGCGATCACCGGCTTCGGCAGCGCGTGGATGGCCAGCGTGACCCGGCCGCCGGTGTCACGCACCCCGTCGTGGAACGGCGCCTGGTCGAGCCGCTCGCGCAGCTGCTCCGGCGTCGGGTCCAGCGACTCGTCGAGCCCGAAGACGTTGCCCTCGGCGGAGAGGTCCATGCCGGCGCAGAAGGCCCGGCCGGCGCCGGTGACCACCACCGCCCGCACCGCGTCGTCGCGGGCGTCGGTGAGGAAGAACCGCTCGAGCTCACGCGCCATCGTCAGGTCGAAGGCGTTCAGCGCGTCGGGACGGTGCAGGGTCAGTGTCGCGACGCCGGCGTCGTCGGTCTCCCAGCGCAGCGTCTCGTAGCCGGTGGTCTCGGTGCCCATCAGCCCACTCCTTCCAGTCCGGTGGCGGTGCACAGCCGCTTGCCGACGTCGTCGGTCTCGTCGGCGATGATCTTGTCGAACAGCGCCGGCGCCCGCTCGGGGTCCCACGTGGTGGCCGAGCCGTCGGTGACCGGCATCGTGCAGGTCAGCTCGCCCTTGCTCATCGCCATCGCCCACAGCCCGGCCCGCACCGGGCCGGTGCCCTCGCCGAACCGGAAGAAGTCGGGGACTGCGGCGTTGAGGCGCCAGTAGCGCAGCGGGTTGAGCACGGTCCAGGGGGAGAGCACCTTCGAGCCGATCGCGGCCACGACCTCGCGCTGCTGGCCGACCCGGCCCAGGTCGCCGTACTGGTTGGCCTTGCGGGAGCGCGCGTAGGCGAGCGCCGTGCGGCCGTCGGCCTCCTGGCAGCCCTTCTCCACGTCGAGGCCGGCGTCGACGTCGACCATGTCGGTCTTCGGGCAGATCTCGATGCCGCCGACCGCGTCGACCACCCCGGCGACGCCGCCCATCCCGATCTCGACGTAGTGGTCGACCCGGATGCCGGTGGCCTGCTCGACGGTGCGGGTCAGCAGCGGCGCGCCACCGAACGCGTAGGCGGCGTTGATCTTGCTGTTGCCGTGGCCGGGGATCTCGACCACCGAGTCACGGGGGATCGACAGCAGCAGGTTCGGCCCGGAGCCGGTGTGCAGCAGCATGATCGTGTCGGTCAGCTCGCTGGTGGCGTTGCCGGTGTGCAGCTCCTTGCGCTCCTGCGCCGACAGCCCGGCGCGCGAGTCGCTGCCGACCATGAGGTACGTCGTCCCCGGCTGGTCGTCGGGCCGCTCGCCGTCGGGTTCGTAGTCGATCTTCTCGACCTTGGTCCAGGTGAACACCGGCACGGCGACCAGGAACACCAGCCAGAGGACCGGCAGGACGAAGAGCCAGCGCAGCCGGAGCCGTGGCCGGCGGGGGAGCCGCGGACCCCGGGAGCCGCGGGCCGGCGGGGTGGCCGGCGGGCCGGGTGGCGGGGTGCCGCCCGTGCCCCGGGTCGCACCGCCCGGCCGCGGCTGCACCGGCATCGCCCGGGTCTCGTCGGGTCGGGGCCGCTGGGGTACCGGTCGGGTGCCACCGGCGGCGGTGTCGCTGCTGCCGGGGCCGCCCTGGCCGTAGAGCCACCGGTACTCCGGGGACTCGTCGTCGGGAGCGCCGCTGCGTGGACGGTCTGCCATGGCGGCGAACCTATCGCGGGGCCGGTCGGCCGGCGCCGAGGTGGACGCTCCCCGGGAGGCGGTGACCGGTCAGGCCCGCGCCTGCGCCGCCGCGACCAGTTCGGCCAGCGACGCCGAGATCCCCTCGGCGAGCACCTCCAGGTCGGGGGTGCTTCCCAGATCTCCGGTGAGGCCGAACGTCAGCGTGCTGCAGTAGGAGAACATCGCCACGCCGATGCGCAGCCGGTCCGCGATCGGCACGTAGGGCAGCATCTGGACCACCTGACGACCCAGGCAGTAGAGCGGCTGCCGGGGGCCGGGGACGTTCGTGGTCACCGTGGCGAGATGCCGCTGCGGGAACCGGAACCCGAGCCGGACGCCGGCCGCCACCGGTGGGAACGGGCTCAGCTCCGCCGTCGTCATCACCGAGCTGCCCGCCTCGACCTCGCCGCGCTCGCGCAGGGTGCGTACCCGGCTGCGTACCAGCTCCAGCCGTTCGACCGGGTCGGCCACGTCGACCGGCAGCCAGGGCAGCAGCAGGGAGACCCGGTTGTCGGGCTCCGAGACGTCGTCGGGGCGGTGGGTGGATACCGGCACGAGTGACCGCAGCGAGTGGGCGGAAGGGCGCTCGCCGCGGGAGAGCAGCAGCACCCGGAAGCCCCCGCTGACGGCCGCCAGTGCGACGTCGTTCACGGTGCCCCCCAGCCGGCTCCGGACCTCGCGAAGCTGGTCGAGGTCGGCCTGGGTCCAGGCATAGTGCCGGCCGCCGTGCAGCGGGCCGACCAGCGAGCTGCCCGCGACGGGGAGTGCCGCGCCGGAGATCGAGGCCAGACCACGGACGTTGCGGACCAGCGAGGCCGCGCTGCGCCGCGGAGTCCGGAGGGCGGTGACGCCCGCGCTGGCCAGCCGCCACGGAGAGCCACCGAGGTCGCCCACCGCACGGGCTGCGAACCGCCAGCCCGGCTCGGCCGGAGCGGGCGTCCAGGTGTCCGGCGGCACCGTGGTCGGTTCGGGGGTCAGGTCGAGGAACAGCCGGTAGAGGTCGGTGCCCGAGACGCCGTCCGCGAGCGCGTGGTGGACCTTCGACAGCACACCCCACCGGCCCTCGGTCAGCCCGGTCACGAACCAGAACTCCCACAGCGGACGCTCGCGCTCCATCCGCCACGACATCACCTGGCCGATCAGGTCCGCGATCTGCGCGTCGCCACCCGGCTGGGGGAGCGCGGTCTGGTGCACGTGGTTGGCGAGGTCGAACTCCTCGTCGTCGACCCATGCCGGCGGGGTCAGGTCGAACGGCACCCGGCGCAACCGCTGCCGATAGCGCGGGACCATCGACAGCCGGCTGGCGATCGCCTGCAGCAGCTCCTCGAAACTCGGGGCGGGGCCCTCGAAGACCGCGAAGGAACCGATGGCCAGCGATGCCGCCTCGTCGACGTCCTCGGCCTGGAGGAACGCGGCGGACAGCGGAGTCAGACGGTCCATGCCGGGGCCTCCTTCAGTCTCATCTGCCGAGTCTGTGGCCACCCGCACGTGGCGCGCTCGGGTCCAAGGTCCCGAGCGTGCGGGCGATTGCCGCCGAGCCGGGAGTCCTCGGTCCAGGAACAGGTCGAAAGGCCCTGTCCGCCCCCGTCGGTCCCGGCGCACGGTGTGAGGAGGAGCAGGACCGAGGAGGAGTCATGACCGACCACGAGCACCTGCAGGCGCAGCGCGAGGCGCAGGCCCTGGTCGTGAAGAGCAGCGCGGACCGCGCCCACATGTGGGCAGGGCTGAACCGCTACCTCGCGGTGGAGGCCGAGCACGAGCACAAGGTCGCCGAGGCCGAGCGGGTGGACGCCGCCCCCGCCGAGGACCGACCGACGACGACCGACGACGACTGACGACGACTGACGACGACTGACGACGACTGACGACCGAGGACGAGGCGGGGGCTGTGGTGAGCACGAGGAC
The DNA here is from genome assembly GCF_003660455.1 of Nocardioides ferulae. Taxonomy (GTDB): domain Bacteria; phylum Actinomycetota; class Actinomycetes; order Propionibacteriales; family Nocardioidaceae; genus Nocardioides; species Nocardioides ferulae. Next base: position 45,993 of record NZ_QZVR01000008.1, read on the forward strand.
TGTCGGGCCGGTCGATGCGATCTGGCTGCACATGGACCGACCGGACAACCTGATGGTCATCGAAGGGCTGATGACCGTGGACCGGCCGGTGGACTGGGACCGCTACCTCCAGACGCTGCGGCGTCGGGTCGTCGACCGCTACCCGGTGATGCGGCAGCGCCCGCTGCCCGCCCGCGGCCCGCTGCTGCCGCCGCGATGGACCGACGACACCGACTTCGACCTGGAGCGCCATATCCGCCGCGCCGTGCTGCCGGCACCCGGCGGCGACGCCGAGCTGCAGGCCTACGTGTCGCAGTTCCTCGACCAGCCACTGCCGCGGTCGCGGCCGCTGTGGGAGACCCACCTGATCGACGGCTACCAAGGCGGGAGCGTGGTCTATTCGAGGCTGCACCACGCGATGGCCGACGGCATCGCCCTGATGCGGGTGCTGCTGTCGATGACCGACGCCACGCCGGACGCCGACCTGCACGAGGCCACCGAGCAGCTGACGACCGAGGACTCCTGGGGGTGGGACCACCGCGACCAGGACCGGTCGCCGGTGCCGGTCGCCGGCGTGCTCGACGCCTCCGCCCAGGTCGCGGTCGCGCTGGGCCGGACCCTCCTCGCCGGACCGAGGACGCTGGTGCCCCGCCTCTTCGCCCCCGCACGCACCGCCCGGGAGGCCGCGCACGCGGCCAAGGTCGCCCTCGACACGGTGGTGGTCAGCGAGCAGCTGCTGTTCGCGCGCAACCCGGCCTCTCCGCTGGCGGGCCACCCGGGCCCGCGCAAGCAGGCCGTGTGGGGACGCCCGGTGCCGCTCGAGGACGTCCTGGAGACCGCCCACCGCACCGGGACCACGCTCAACGACGTGGTCGTCGCCGCGCTCTCCGGGGCGATGCGCAGCTATCAGGACTCCCGCGGCGCCGAGCCGCACGACGTCCCGACGATGGTGCCGGTCAACGTGCGCCCGCTCGACGAGCCGCTCCCGCCCGAGCTCGGCAACCGGTTCGCCCTCGTCCTGCTCTCGCTCCCCGCCGGCCTGGCGACCCCGTTCGCCAGGCTCGCCGAGACCCACCGCCGGATGGAGGAGATCAAGCACTCCCCGGAGGCGGTGCTGACCTTCGGCCTGATCCGGGCGATCGGGGTCACCGGCCCACACCTGGAGCGCCTGCTGGTGGACTTCTTCGCCAACAAGGCGACCGGCGTCACCACCAACGTGCCCGGGCCGCGCGGCACCCGCTACCTCGCGGGCGGCCGGGTGACCGGGCTGCTGGGATGGGCTCCCGGCTCGGGCGAGCAGACCGTGAACACCTGCATCTGCAGCTATGACGGGCAGCTGTCGGTGGGGTTCAAGGTCGACACCGAGATCGTGCCGGACCCCGACCGTCTCGTGGCGGCGTTCGAGGCGGAGCTGGCGCAGCTGTGTGCGCTCGCCCCCGTCTCCGCGCCCGTCTCCGCGCCGGTGTCGGCGACCGAGCCCGCGGCCGAGCCGCTCCCGGACGGAGCCCGGCCGTGAGCCAGCGGCCCGGGCCGGACCCGCACCGGCTGCTGCAGTCGGCCTTCGACCTGTTGGTGGAGCGGACCCGGGCGGTGACGTCGGCCGCGGCGAGCGCCGGCGGCAGTGCCTGGGGACACGTGCCCGACCCGGTCCCCGCGGCGGTCCGCCGGCTACTCGTCTCGATCCGTCAGGTCGCCGAGCAGATGCCGCCGGTGACGGCCGAGATCGACGTGCTGATCGAGGAGCTGCAGGCCAAGCGGATGAGCATCCAGGCGCTGCAGAAGGAGCTCGCCGTCCTCGACGACCAGCTCGCCGTGCTGGAGCGGTCCCTCGCTCCGCTCCAGGGCTGGAGCCGGCAGTGGACCCGGGTGCGCGACAGCGTGCTCAGCTCGCTCGACGAGGCCGTGGGCGACCACCCGGCCGGCACCGCCGACGGACCTGCCGGCTGACCCGCCGCCGGACTACCGCGGGGCCGGTCCGTCGCCGTCGAGCACGCGGACCAGCTCGGCCGCGAGCACCCGGGCGCTCGCGTCGACCACGCTCGGCCAGTCGAACGCGGACTCGTCGGCGGCGTCGGAGACGTGCTTGAGCATCAGCACCGGAACGCCCGAGGCGCGCGCGGCCCAGGCGACGGCGTAGCCCTCCATGTCGACGATGTCGGCACGCCTCGCGAGCTGGTCGCGCCGCGCCGGGTCGCTCACGAACTGATCCCCGGTCGCGAGCACGGTGTCGTCGCCGTGGTCGAGCGCGAGGCGGTCGTGGGGGTCGTGGCCCAGCGCCCGGACGGCCTCCGCGGTCAGGTCGTGGTTGATGACCGTGCGCGGCCGGTGTACGCCGCTCAGGCCGGCCTTGAGCGCCCCGGCGGTGCCGAGGTTGACGACGAGGTCGACCTGGCCCGGCCGCTGCAGGAGCGCGTGCGCGGTCGCCACCGCGGCGAGCGTCTTGCCCATCCCGGTGACGATCAGCGGCACCCCGTCGGGGAGGTGGGCGGCCTCCTCCCGCGTGGCGACGACGGCCAGCACCCGGCCGGGATCGAGCCGGGTCATCGCAGCACCGGCATGGCTGACTCCCGGGCGGGACTGAGCGCCTCGTGGCTGACCATGGCCCCATTCCACCAGTGCCTTCGGCGCGAGCTTCCGGCGCGTCGTACCGCGTTGTGACTGCTGTGACTGGTGATACTGGCTGGGCAGCAGACTCATCCCCTCGCCGTGCGTCGCTTCCCCGACGCGCGTCGGGTCAGTAGTAGAGAGGCACGTTCGATGCCACCCGTTCCTTCCCCCGGGTTGCTCGACGGGCGGGACGCGCCACCGCGCACCTCCGCCGCCGAGAGGGCCGCACGCGTCCGGTTCCGCCGCGCCGTGGCCCTGATGGTGATGACGCTGGTGCTGCCGGGGTCGGCGCAGCTGATGCAGGGCGACCCGCGGCGCCGGCTGGTCGGCCTGACCGCGCTGACGCTCTGGCTGCTCACCGTGGTCCTCACCGTGCTCACCATGCTGGTCTCGCTGCTGTGGCACGGGGCGGCCTTCTACCTGATCTCCAACACGGTGCTGCTCGGGCTGCTGCGCGTCTTCTTGATGGTCGGCGCCGTCGCCTGGGCGGCGCTCTTCGTCGACGCCTGGCGCCTCGGGCAGCCGCTCAGCCTGAGCCTCAACCACCGGCGCGCGGTCGTCGGGGTCAACGGCGTGCTGTGCTTCTCTGTCGCCGGCACGCTGCTCTTCGGCGCCCACCTCGTCGGCGTGCAGCGCAGCTTCCTGGTGACGATGTTCGGCGACGGCGAGGCGAGCGGGGCCCACCACGGCCGCTACAACGTCGCGCTGCTCGGTGGCGATGCCGGCGCCGGGCGCTGGGGCCTGCGTCCGGACTCCATCACCGTGGCCAGCATCGACGCCGAGACCGGCAAGACGGTGCTGATCGGGCTGCCCCGCAACATGACGAACTTCCCTTTCGCCGAGGGGTCGGTCATGGCTGAGCAGTTCCCCGACGGCTTCGACGTCGAGTACCTCAACGGCGTCAGCACCTGGGCCGGCGACAACCCCGAGCTGTTCCCCGACTCCGAGAACCCCGGCATCGACGCCACGCTGATGGCCGTCGAAGGCATCACCGGCCTGCCGATCAACTACTACGCCATGGTCAACCTCGAGGGCTTCAAGGACCTCGTGGACGCCGTCGGCGGGGTCACCCTCAACGTGCGGAGCCCGATCCCGGTCGGCGGCCTCGGCGAGGACGTCACCGGCTACATCCAGCCGGGGGAGCGCACCCTCGACGGCCACGACACGCTCTGGTACGCCCGGGCCCGGGAGGGCTCTGACGACTACTCCCGGATGGCCCGCCAGAAGTGCGTGCTGAACGCGATGCTGCACCAGATCAGCCCGCAGACCGCGCTGCGCAACTTCGAGCAGATCGCCGACGCCAGCACCGCGATGATCTCCACCGACCTGCCCGCCGGCGAGGTCGACCGGTTCATCGCGCTCGCGCTGAAGGCGCGCAACCAGCCGGTGTCGACGCTGTCGCTGGTGCCGCCGCTGGTCAACACCGCCGAGCCCGACATCGAGGAGATCCACGCCCGGGTCGCCGCGGCGCTCGAGCGCGCCGAGGGTGGCCAGACCGCCACGGCCAAGGGCGGCAAGCGCAGACCCGACCCGGACGTCGTCACCGGCGGCTCCCTCGGCTCGCTCAGCGAGGGGTACGCCGCCAACCAGACCGAGGACCTCGGCTCGGCCTGTTGAGCGAGGACGCGTCAGCGGACTCGCTGATGGTGGTCGAGCGAGCCGCACGGCTGAGCCTGTGAAGCCGTGGCCGGCGTGTCGAGACCCCCACGCCGAGTCGGGCCGGGAGACACCCCGGGCCTAGGGTGGTCGCCGTGACCGACCAGCCCTCGCGTGCGCCCCGCATCGTCGCCGTGGTGGTCACCTTCAACCGGCTCGAGCTGCTGCAGGGACTGGTCGCGCGGCTGCGCGAGATCGGCGGTGTCTCGGGCCTCGACGAGGTGCTGGTCGTCGACAACGCCTCCACCGACGGCACGGGGGAGTGGCTGGCCGGGCTCGACGCCGGCCTGGACGCCAGCGCTCCGCAGCTCGTGGAGCCGGTGCCGGTGCTCGGGCGCACGCTCGCCGAGAACCGCGGCGGGGCCGGCGGCTTCCACGACGGGCTGGCGTGGGCCGTCGAGCGCGGCGCCGACCTGGTCTGGCTGATGGACGACGACGGGCTGCCCGCACCGGACTGCCTGGAGCGGCTGCTGGCCGTGCCCGACCTCGACTTCTGGGGGCCTGCGGTGGTCGACCGCGACGACCCCGGCCGCCTGGTCTTCCCGATCCGGCTCCCCGGCGGCACTCGCGTCGTGCACCGCATCGCCGACGTCGAGGCAGCCACGGTCGACGGGCTGATCCGCGACGTGGTCATCCCCTTCAACGGGGTCCTGGTGACCCGCGAGCTCGTGCAGCGGATCGGCCTGCCGCGCGAGGAGTACTTCCTGTGGGGCGACGACCACGAGTACCGCCTGCGGGCCGAGCGCGCGGGAGGGCGGATCGCCACGGTCGTCGGCGCCCGGGTGCACCACCCCAGCGTCGGTGAGCTCGGCACCCCGATGATGTTCGGGCGCACCACCTACAACCACAGTCCGAGCGACCTCAAGCACTACTGCATGGCCCGCAACAACCTGCTGAACCTGCGCGACTACCGCGGGTGGCCGCACGCCCTCGCCTTCGTCGCCAAGACGGTCTGGTTCTACCTGGTCACCCGTCCGCGGCCCGGCCGCCTGCTGATGTCCTTCCGGGGCATGATCGACGGGCTCCGCGGAGACTTCACCGGCCACCGGAGGTACCTGCGATGACCACCGCCTCTCCCGCAGGCGGCACGCGCAGCGAGAGCGTCGCCGTCGTCGTGGTCACCTACAACCGGGCCGACCTGCTCGACCAGATGCTCGAGGCGCTCGCGGCCCAGACCCACCGGCCCGACGCGGTCGTCGTGGTCGACAACGCCAGCGCGGACCACACTGCCGAGGTGCTCGCCCGCAGCCGCGACCTCCCGCTGCAGGTGATCCGCACCGACGAGAACCTCGGCGGCGCCGGCGGCTTCCACCTCGGCGTGCGCACCGCCTACCAGGCCGGCCACGACCGGATCTGGCTGATGGACGACGACGTGCTCCCCGCGCCGGACTGCCTCGCGGTGCTGATGAGCCACGACGAGCCGTGCCTGATGGCGGTCCGTGAGGACCTCGGCGGACAGCTGGTCGAGAAGGCGGCGGTCCGCTTCGACCTGCGCAACCCGCTGGCGATCCGGCCGAAGACGGCCAGCGTCGACTCGACGTACGCCTCCCGCCACGCGATGCCGCCGCACGTGATGCTCGAGAACGTCGCGTTCGAGGGGTTCATGGTGCGGCGCGACGTGGTGAGCGCGATCGGCCTGCCGGACCCGTCGTTCTTCATCTTCTACGACGACGTCGACTTCGCGGTCCGTGCGCGGCGGGCCGGCTTCCGCATCCTGGCCGTGCGCGACGCGGTCCTGGTGCGCCAGCTCCACTTCGACCAGCAGCACGCGCTGGACGGGTGGAAGGGGTTCTACATGTACCGCAACCTGTTCGTGGTGCACCTGCGCTACGGCGAGAACCTGCTGGTGCGGCTCAAGCCGCTGTTGATCACCCTGGGCGTGCTGGTGACCAGCCCGCTGCGCGGTGGCCGCGGCGAGGCGGCGAACGTGATCCGAGCCATGCGCTCCGCGTGGGGCATGCGTCGGGTCGCCGAGTCCGCCCGCCCACGCGGCTAGACTGACCGCCGCCCGACCGACGAGGAGACACCCCCGCTTTGTCTGCACCCACGCACGCATCCGACCCGGCCACCGGGACCGCCGACCGCTCCGAGACCTCGCAGCCCGACCTGGTCGTCGTCGGCTCGGGATTCTTCGGGCTCACGATCGCCGAGCGCTGCGCGGCCGAGCTGGGGCTGAAGGTCCTCGTGCTCGAGCGCCGCCACCATCTCGGCGGCAACGCCTACAGCGAGATCGACCCCGAGACCGGCATCGAGGTGCACGTCTACGGCACCCACCTGTTCCACACCTCCAACAAGAAGGTCTGGGACTACGTCAACCGGTTCACCGAGTTCACGAACTACCAGCACCGGGTCTTCGCGAAGTACCAGGGCCAGGTCTACTCCTTCCCGATGAACCTGGGGCTGATCAACCAGTTCTTCGGGCGCTCGCACACACCCGAGGAGGCGCGGGCGCTGATCGCCGAGCAGGCCAGCGAGATCGCCACCGCGGACGCGACCAACCTGGAGGAGAAGGCGATCTCCCTGATCGGCCGCCCGCTCTACGAGGCGTTCGTCAAGGGCTACACCGCCAAGCAGTGGCAGACCGACCCGAAGGAGCTGAGCGCCGACATCATCACCCGGCTGCCGGTGCGCTACACCTTCGACAACCGCTACTTCAACGACACCTACGAGGGCCTGCCCGTCGACGGCTACGCCGCGTGGCTGAACCGGATGGCCGACCACCCCAACATCGAGGTGCGGCTCGAGACGGACTTCTTCGACGTCGCCGACGAGTGGAAGGGCAAGGTCCCGATCGTCTACACCGGGCCCGTCGACGAGTACTTCGGCCACTCCGAGGGCCGCCTGTCGTGGCGCACCATCGACCTCGAGCGCGAGACCGTCGACGTCGACGACTACCAGGGCACCGGCGTGGTCAACGCCAACGACGAGGACGTCCCCTACACCCGGGTGCTGGAGTTCAAGCACCTCCACCCCGAGCGCACCTACCTGCCGGGCAAGTCGATCGTGGTCCACGAGTACAGCCGCTTCGCCGAGGAGGGCGACGAGCCGTACTACCCGGTCAACACCGCCGAGGACCGCGCCAAGCTGCTGAGGTACCGCGAGCTGGCCAAGGCCGAGCCGACGGTGCTCTTCGGCGGCCGCCTCGGCACCTACAAGTACCTCGACATGCACATGGCGATCGGCTCCGCGCTGTCGATGTTCGAGAACAAGCTGCGTCCGCACTTCGTCGACGGAGCCGAGCTCAAGAGCGGAGGAGTCGACGCATGACCGTCGCCCACACCCAGACCACCGAGGCCGCCGACGCCGTCTCGCCGGGCATGTCCCGGGTGCTGCTGATGCGGCAGATCATGCCCGCCGGGCGCGACACCGACGTGATCAAGCTCTACGTCGACCCGGACCCGGCGGCACTCGACGCCGACAAGTTCGACATCGGCACCAGCCGCGCCGCCCACGAGGCCAACGCGATCGCGACCCGGCTGCAGAACGCCGCCAAGGGCGTCTCCCAGGTCCACCCCGACCAGATCGAGTCGCGCACCGCCTTCCGGGTCGAGATGGGCGAGGTGGCCTCGTTCGGCACCTACTTCAACGCGTTCCCGGCCTCGTACTGGCGCCGCCACACCATCGTCAGCGAGGTGCGGCTCACCGTCCGGGTGCGGGGCGAGGGCGCCACCGTCACGGTCTACCGGTCGATGGCCAACGGCCGGTCGCAGCGGGTCGACTCGGCGAGCGTCGAGGACGGCTCCGGCGAGTTCTCCTTCGACCTGCCGCTCAAGCCGTTCGTCGACGGCGGCTGGTACTGGTACGACGTCGTCGCCGCCGACGAGGACGCGGTCGTCGAGGGCGCCGAGTGGACCGCCGAGGTCCCGCCCGAGAAGGCGACCCGCGGCAGCGTGACCATCGGCATCACCACGATCCTCCCCGACTTCTGCGCCAAGCTCCTGGCCCAGCTCGGCGAGGACGGTCCGCTGCACGACCACCTCGACGAGATCGTGGTGATGGACCAGGGCAAGGACAGCCTGGTCGAGTCGGAGTACTACCCCGAGGCCGCCGAGGCGCTCGGCGACACGCTGCGGATCATCAAGCAGGGGAACCTCGGTGGGTCCGGCGGCTTCGCCCGGGCGCAGTACGAAGGCCTCAAGGCCGGCCGCTCGACGTACGTCATGATGCTCGACGACGACACCGAGTGCGAGACCGAGGGCATCGTCCGGGCGCTCACGTTCGCCGACCTGTGCCGCAAGACGACCATCGTCGGCGGCCACATGTTCTCGATCTTCCAGAAGACCCAGCTGCACTCGTTCGGCGAGCGGGTCGCTCCCTACACCTTCTGGTGGGGCTCGGCCCCGGGGGTCTTCCCCGGCTGGGACTTCGCCGAGCGCAACCTGCGCTCGACCCGGTGGCTGCACGCGCGCATCGACGTCGACTACAACCCATGGTTCATGTGCCTGATCCCCGCCGAGGTGCTGCGCGAGATCGGCCTGTCGCTGCCGTTCTTCATCAAGTGGGACGACTCCGAGTACGGCCTCCGCGCCAAGGAGGCCGGCTTCCCGACGGTCACCTTCCCCGGAGCGGCCGTGTGGCACGTGCCGTGGACCGACAAGAACGACGCCCTGGACTGGCAGTCCTACTTCCACGTGCGCAACCGGGTCATCGCCGCGTTGCTGCACTCGAAGTACCCCCGCGGAGGGCGGCTGCTGCGCGAGTCGCTGAACCACCAGATCAAGCACTCGGTCTCGATGCAGTACTCCACCGTCGCGCTGCGCCACAAGGCGCTGGAGGACGTGCTGGCCGGGCCCGAGCAGCTGCACGAGACGCTGGCCACGACGCTGCCCGAGATCCGCGAGATGGTGAAGGGCTACGACGACGCCACCTACCTCGTCGACCCCAGCCAGATCCCCGAGGTGAAGCGGCACAAGCTGCCGCGCAAGGGCCGTGAGCCGTCGCCGGTGATCTCCGGCCGGGCGGCCACCGTGCAGGCGCTGCTGCAGCCGCTGCGCCAGCTGCGCCGGCCCCGTGAGTTGGCCCAGGTGCACCCGGAGGCCGAGATCATGGCCCAGGACGCGCGCTGGCACAAGATCGCCCGCTACGACTCCGCGCTCGTCTCGCTGCCCGACCAGACCTCCGCGGCCTTCTACCGGCGCGACCGCGAGAAGTTCGTCGACCAGGTCCGGCGCACGCTGGCGATCCACCGCAGGCTCGCCACCGAGTGGGACGACCTGGCCAGGCGCTACCAGGAGGCGCTGCCGCAGATCACCTCGCCCGAGGCCTGGGAGAAGACCTTCGGGCCGTGGCTCGAGCAGGACGCGCAGGCGTCGACGACCGAGGGCGGACCCGAGGACGCGCGCTGATGGTGACCCGTCCGGGGCGCGCCGAGCACGTCGTCGACGCGCCCCTGACGCCCCCGTCGTCCAGTCAGGGGCTGCTGGAGGTGTTCCGGCGGCGCTACCTGCTGCGGCTGCTGGTGGCGCGCGAGCTCAACGCGAGGTACGCGGCGTCCTTCCTGGGCTTCCTGTGGTCCTACATCAACCCGCTCTCACAGCTGTTCATCTACTGGTTCGTCCTCGGGAAGATCGTGGGGATGGAGGACCGCGTCCCCGGCGACTTCGCGGTCCACGTCTTCTGCGGGCTCGTGGTGGTGCACTTCTTCACCGAGACCTTCGCCGCGGGCACCCGTTCCATCGTGCGCAACAAGTCGCTGGTGCAGAAGATGGCCCTGCCCCGGGAGATGTTCCCGGTCGCCTCGATGCTGGTCTCGTTGTTCCACGTCGGGCCGCAGCTGCTGATCCTGACGGTCGTCTGCCTGTTCTCCGGATGGGTCCCCGACCCGGTCGGACTGCTGGCCCTGCTGCTGGCGCTCGCGATCGCGATGGTGCTGGGCACCGCCCTGGCGATCCTGTTCAGCGCCGCGAACGTGTTCTTCCGCGACTTCGCCAGCGCCGTCGGCATCCTCACGAACTTCGTGCGTTTCGGGGCCCCGATGATCTACCCGTTCACGCTCGTCGAGGAGCGGTTCGGCGGCTTCGCGCCCTACTACCTGCTCAACCCCATCGCCGACGCGGTGCTGCTGGTGCAGCGCGCGTTCTGGGTCGGCGCCACTCCCGACCCGGACGCGACTGCGGCCGAGCACCTGCCCGACCACCTGTTCCTCTACGGCCTCGGGGGTCTGGCGGCCTCGCTGGTGGTGCTCGCAGTCGCCCAGGCGGTCTTCTCCCGGTTCGAGAACAAGGTCCCGGAGCGCCTGTAATGAGCTACCCCGACAACACCTCGATCGTCGTCGACGGCGTCTCCAAGGAGTTCACGCTGCGCTACCAGCGCACGCTGAAGCAGGTGACGGTGGCGTTGGCCAAGGGTCGAGACATCAGCGACACCTTCAAGGCGGTCGACGACGTCTCGTTCACCGTCGAGCAGGGCGAGTCGATCGGCCTGATGGGTCTCAACGGATCCGGCAAGAGCACCCTGCTGAAGCTGATCAACGGCATCATGCGGCCCGACTCCGGCCAGGTGCTCACCCGCGGCCGGATCGCCGGGCTGATCGCCACCGGCGCCGGGTTCCACCCGCAGCTGACCGGCCGCGAGAACGTCTTCCTCAACGCCGCCATCCTGGGCATGAGCGAGGCCGAGACCAAGCGCAAGTTCGACGCGATCGTCGACTTCGCCGACATCGGGCGGTTCCTGGAGACGCCGGTCGGCAACTACTCCTCGGGGATGTTCGCCCGGCTGGGGTTCGCCGTCGCGATCCACGTCGACGCCGATGTCTTCCTCGCCGACGAGGTGCTCGCGGTGGGGGACCGGCCGTTCAAGAAGAAGTGCCTGGAGCGGATGGCCGAGATCCGCGACTCCGGGGTGACGCTGTTCTACGTCAGCCATGCGGCCGCGTCGGTGCGCAAGATGTGCGACCGGGTGCTGGTCCTCGAGAAGGGCCGGCTCGCCTTCGACGGCGACGTGGGCGAGGGCATCCGCTACCTGAAGTACGAGGACGCCGACCCCGGCAACGAGCCGGACGAGGTCGACAGCCTCGGCGACGAGGAGCTCGGCGCCGACATTTAGGTGAGACGCGCCAGCGGATCACCTGTTGGTGGTCGAGCGAGCGCCCACGGCCGAGGAACGAGGGCGTGACGGCGCGTGTCGAGACCTGATGCCGTGCCCGTCGCCGCGGGCCCATGCCTGAGCCCTGCTCAGGCCGCTGCGGTGCGCGCCGATGAGTTTGACAAATCTGGAATCCCTCGGCGTGTCGAGTAGAAATTACACGATTGTAGTTACTCAGTTTCTCTTCCGACGGGCTGTGACTCGTGTGAAAGTTGCGTCACGTGTGACTCTTCCCCCGCACATGGAGTAGCCGACATGCCCGTTGTGAAGGCGCGGTTCATCACCGCGTGCCAGCAGCTGCTGGCCCTTGGCGTGGTGGTCGCCGGGCTGACGCCCGCCGCCACCATCGTCAGCCTCGACGTCGTCCATCAGCAGCCCGCCGAGCTCGGCGAGCTGCAGGTCGGCGGTGCGCTCGCGGCGTACTCCCGGGTCAACGGAGGCGCGGCCGAGGTGCCCGCCGAGCGGGTGGACGCCGAGGTCACCGAGTACTCCCTGACCTCGCCGGCAGCGACTGTGGGCCGGCGGACGGTCCCCGACGTCCAGGCGCGGCGCTCGCGCGGCACCGCGCCCGGCACCACCGAGATCACCAGCCGACCCCAGCCGGTCTCCGGCTACGGGGCCGTCGGGCTCACCTGGGCTCCCGGCACCGAGCTGGGCGACGAGGAGGCCGCCTTCGAGGTGCGCACTCGCGACGGGGACGCCTGGTCGGGCTGGATGCCGCTGGAGTACCACGACGAGCACGCACCCGACCCCGGCACCCCGGAGGCGCGCGGCGCCCGCCCGGGCACCGACCCGCTGTTCGTCGGGCATGTCGAGGAGGTCCAGGTCCGCGCGAGCACCGAGACCGTGCCCGCGGACCTGCGGATGGCCGTCATCGATCCCGGCACCCCCGAGCGCACGGTGGTCGCCCGGCCCGCGATCGACACCGCCGCGCTCGAGAGCGAGAGCGCCGGGCGCGGCGCGACCGCGGCCGCGGAGGGCGAAGCCTCCGACGAGGACGACGCCATCGCGCTGCAGGCCGCCAGCTACACCGAGAAGCCCGAGATCTTCTCCCGTGCCCAGTGGGGAGCCAACGAGTCGCTGCGGCAGAAGTCCTCGCTGAGCTACTACGAGGTGCACGCCGGGTTCGTGCACCACACGGTCAACGCCAACGACTACACGCGCGCCGAGGTGCCCGGCATCCTGCGCAGCATCTACGCGTACCACACCCAGTCGCGCGGCTGGAGCGACGTCGGCTACAACTTCCTCGTCGACCGGTTCGGCCGCATCTGGGAGGGCCGGTACGGCGGCGTCGACCGCCCGGTCGTCGGCGCCCACACGCTCGGCTACAACGAGAACTCCTTCGCGATGTCGGCGATCGGGAACTTCGAGACCGTGCAGCCCACCGCGGCGATGCTCGAGGCGTACGGCGCGCTGTTCGCCTGGAAGCTCTCGCTGCACGGCGTGGACGCCGCGTCGTCGAAGCAGTGGGTCGGCTCGCGCAACTTCCCGGCGATCAACGGGCACCGTGACGCCGCCTCCACCGCCTGCCCCGGTCGCCACCTCTACGCCCGGCTGGACCGGATCCGCGAGCTCGCCGCCCAGACCCAGCGCGGCTGGGAGGGGCGCGAGCTGCAGTCCGACGTGGCCGGCAGCCCGCACCCCGACCTGCTGGTCCGGCGCGCCAGCGACGGCCAGGGGTTCGTGATCCCGACCGGTGGCCTCACCTCGTTCCGCAAGCCGGCCCTGGTCTCCACCGGATGGGCGAGCGCCACCACCCTGGTGGCCGCACCCGACCTCACCGGGGACGGCCTGGCCGACCTGGTCGCCGGCGGCGCCGACGGCATCGCCGTCCACCCGGGCACGACGGGCGGCGGCTTCGATCCGGCGCTGCGCCACAGTCCGGCGTTCGCCGACCACGACCTGCTCACCTCCGTCGGCGACCTGGACGGCGACGGGCGGGGCGACCTCGTCGCCCGGCACACCAGCGGACGGCTCGACCTCTACCGCGGCGTCCGCAACGGAGCGTTCGACCGGTCGCCCCTCTCCACCGGGTGGGAGGGCTACGACCTGCTCGTCGGCCCCGGCGACGTCGACGGCGACGGCCGTGCCGACCTGCTGGCCCGCGACACCCAGGGCCGGCTGTGGCTGCATGCCGGCGGCGACGCGGGCACCTTTGACGCTCCGGTCGAGGTCCCCGGACGCTGGGGCGGCTTCGACGTGCTGACCGGCTACGGCGACTACACCGGCGACGGCCATGCCGACCTGTTCGTCCGCTCCGAGGGCGGCAAGGGAGCGGTGCTGCCGGGCCGCGGCGACGGCACCTTCGCCCGCGCCGTCGGCACCGTGGGCCGGGTGCGCAACGCCCCCGTGGTGCTGGGCGCCGGGCAGCTCACCGGAGACCCGGCCCCCGACCTGCTGGTCCGCCGCGGCGATCGACTCCTCCGACTGGAGAACAGCGGCGGCACCGAGCTCGGGGCGCCGATCCCGATGGGCATCCGGCTCCGGGCCGCGAACCTGCTGCTCAACGTGGGCGACTGGGACCGTGACGGCGACGGCGACATGGTGCTGCGCAATCGCCAGGGCGCCCTGATGCTCCGACCCGGAGACGGGACCGGAGCCTTCGGCAAGGCCCAGCGGCTCGGGACCGGCTTCGGCAAGGTCGACCTGCTCGCTGCCGTCGGCGACATGACCGGCGACGGCTGGCCGGACCTGATGGGCCAGCCGCAGGGCGGCTCGATGCGGATCTACCCCGGCAACGGCGGCGACGGCCTCGGCGAGAGCTACGTCGCGCACAGCGCCATCTCCGCCCAGCGCCAGATCGGCATCGGGCGGTGGGACGGCGACGGTGCCCCGGACTCCCTGTTCCGCACCGGGGGCAAGCTGACGCTCTACCGCGGCAACGGTCCCGGCGGACTCACCACCGGCACCCAGCTCAGCGCGGACCTGACCCGCTACGACTGGGTGGTCGGCGTCAGCGGCGTCCGGCTGCAGGGGCCGGCCGACCTGCTGGTCCGGGCCCGCGGGACCGGCGAGCTGTGGCTGCTCGAGCCCAGCGGCGAGGGCTTCGCCAAGCCGCGCTACCTCGGGGAGGGGATGGACCAGTACGACTTGGCCGGGTGAGCAGATCGGCGGGCCGCTCCACGGCCTGCCCGATCGGCGACTTGGCCGTGCAGGACGGTTCTGGGTCTCACGCGGGGAAGCGGGCGGTCGCGCGCTCGGAGGCATACGTCGCCTCCAGTCGCTCCCGTTCGGCGTGACGCACCAGGACCAGCGAGCCGCCGCGTGCGAGCGGCTCGGTGAAGGAGGCCAGACCCGGTGGGGAAGCCGGGTTCGCCTCCGAGAGGAGGCGGCCGCCGTCGGTGAGAGCACTCCCGGCGGCGGCCGTCCTCCACAGCTCCTCCTGGGAGAGCGCGCCCTCGGGCAGCTCCACCGCGACGTCGTCGGGCTGCGGCGGATCCCATGGGATGAACGAGTCGGGCTGCGACCACACCTCCAGGCCCACGTCGTGCACCCCGGCCGGGAGCGGGGCGGCGAAGCGGACGCCGAGCGGCCTCAGCGAGCAGGCCAGCACCGGCAGCCTCGCGGCGTTCGTGCTCCACTGCGCGAGGGCGTCCGGGCCGCACACCACCGCGTCGGCGTCGTCGGCCCAGGTGAGGGCCAGCCCGACCTGCCAGGCCGCGCCGAGGAAGACCGCCCCCAGCCAGTGCGGCGGCAGGTCGATCCGGAGCCGGTCGCCCCGCTCGAGCCCGTGCTCCTCGGCCAGCAGGGACGCGGCCTTGGCCACCCAGTTGGCGTAGGTCGTCACCGAGAGCTCGACGCGCTCGTCGGTGGCGTGGTCGTAGAAGGTGACCAGCGGGCGGCCCGCATCGCTGCGCAGCAGCGCGGTCAACAGGTCGGGGAACGTCGTCGGGGTGGGGTGCACGTAGTCAGCCTAGGGTCCGGGCCGCTATCGCCCGGCGGACACTAGGCTGCGGCGCATGAGCCAGCCATCCGGCCCGATCGACGACTTCTGGGCAGTCATCCCGGCCGGCGGCGCCGGCACCCGGCTGTGGCCGCTGTCCCGCTCGGCGTACCCGAAGTTCCTGCGCGACCTGACCGGCAGCGGCCGGTCGCTGCTGCAGGAGACGCACGACCGGCTGGCGCCGCTGACCGACGGGCGGTTCCTGGTAGTCACCGGGCGCGCGCACCGCGAGCCGGTGCTGGAGCAGCTCGCCGACCTCGATGAGAGCTCGGTGCTCGCGGAGCCGTCGGCGCGTGACTCGATGGCCGCGATCGGGCTGGCCGCGGCGGTGCTGGAGCGGACGCAGCCGGATGCGGTGATGGGGTCGTTCGCCGCAGACCACGTGATCACCGAGTCCGAGGAGTTCCGCGCCTGCGTGCGCACGGCGGTGACGGTCGCCCGTGAGGGATGGCTGGTCACGCTCGGCATCACGCCGACGTTCCCCTCCTCGGCGTTCGGCTACCTGCAGCTCGGCGCGGCGCTGCCCGGGCACCCCGGCGTCGCTGCGGTGCAGCGGTTCGTCGAGAAGCCGTCGGTCGCGGTCGCCGAGGAGTACCTCGCCACCGGCCAGTACCGCTGGAACGCCGGCATGTTCGTGGTCCGGCCCGGCGTCCTGCTGGACCTGCTGGCCACCTGGCATCCCGAGTTCGCGGCCACCCTGCGCGTCATCGCCGCCGAGCCCGACCGGCTCGACGAGCTGTGGCCGGCGCTGCCCAAGATCGCGCTCGACCACGCGGTCGCGGAGCCGGCCGCGGACGCCGGCCGGGTGGTCACGGTGCCCTCGACGTTCGGGTGGGAGGACATCGGGGACTTCGACTCGCTGGCCGCCCTGCTGCACGCCCTCGGCGATGCGTCCGGGCACGACCCGGTGGTGGCCGGACCGCGGGTGCTCGGCGACGACGCCCTGGTGCGCCCGGTCGACAGCACCGGTCTCGTGGTGCCGCAGTCGGGGCGGATGATCGCGGTCGTCGGCCTCGACGACGTCGTCGTCGTCGACACCCCCGACGCGCTCCTGGTCACCACCCGGGCCCGGGCCCAGGAGGTCAAGCAGATCGTCACCGCCCTCAAGGACGGCGGCCACGCCGACCTGACCTGACGCCGAGCCGTCGATCGTTCCGCGACACGCCGCAGAGACACGGGAATCAGTGACGGGTCAGCGTTCCCCCACCCCCCAGCGACCCATCACCACGAGACGTGCTGGCGCGGCGAGCGCCAGCGAGCCTGCGGCAGCGCGCACAACCGCGAGCGGAGCGAGCCTGGTTGTGCGCAACGAAAGGGCGGCGAGCGAAGCGAGCTCCTGGTCTTTCCGCAGCGGAGCTGCGGGCGGCGGAGCCGCCGTCACATGGCGTTGGGCTCGGGGGAGTCCATGTAGTCGTAGGTGTCCATGAACTCCTTGAGCGCCGCGCCGCTGGGCTCGGAGCAGTACTGCCAGACACCGACGTGCTCGCCCTGCCCGGCGTTCTCGGCGCCGCCGACCGACCAGTGCGTGAGCGCGATGTGCTGACCCTCCGGGAACGCGCCGCCGTCGGCCTCGGTCCACGGCACTGCCTTGAACTTCAGCCGCATGTTCGAGGTGCCCTCGAAGTTGTCGGCGATCGCCTCGATCTGCTCCATGACGGCCTCGTCCTCGGCGGCGGTCTCGTCGTACCACATGACCGTGTAGCCGTGCTCGAGGTTGTGCACCAGGGTGCCCAGCGGCGGCCGGTCGGTGCCGCGGTAGAACTTGCGCTCCATCGTGTCGGGCATGTCGTAGTGCTGCCCGAACGCGGGCGGGGCGTCCTCGTAGAGGATCGGGGTGCCCGGCGGGACGTGGTCCTGCTCGCCGTCGGCCGGCTTGGTCTCGATGGGCTGGCAGGCCGACGCGGGGGCGCCGATGTCCTCCACGGCGAGCCCCTCGAACTCCTTCTCGTCGAGGTAGTTCTTGATCGGCTGGATCAGGGCCGCACCGACGATGAGCAGCGCGATGGCCGAGCAGACCCCGACGATCATGAAGCCGCGGCGCCGCTCGGCGCTCTTCTGCTTCTTGCGAAGGTCGTCGATGACGGCCTGGCGGTCGGTCTTCGGGGGGTTCTTGGCCACGGCTCGGCGTTCCTCGGGGGTGTCAGGGTCGGGCGTGAAGGAGCGCCGGGGCGGGTGCGACCGCTCCGGCGAGGGGGTTATGTCGGGCGAGTCTACGGAGTTGCCGGTCGCAACAAGTGCGGGTCGGCCGAATCCGGGGCCCAGCCGTGGGCGAAGGCCAGAGCCGCCAGGAGCCGCGGATGGGCGGCGGTCGGTGCCAGCAGGGCCTCCGTCGGCGAGTCCGCGTCGACGCTGACCGGGGCGGCTCCCAGGACGGCCGTCACGGCGGCCGCCATCTCGCCCGCGGTCGCGGGGGCGCCGAACGGCGGCCGGTCGACCGGGTCCCCGCGAAGCGCCCGCACGACCGCCTCGCGGGCGCCGTAACCGAAGAGGTCGCCACCCTCGCGACGGACGAGTGCCGCGGCCCCGGGGCCGTCCTCGCCGGCCGGGAGGACCAGGTCCTCGCGGCCCCGGACGACGGCGAACGGGCGGGCGCCGAGCTTGCCGGTGGCGAGCTCGGCCAGGCCCGCGATCTCGTCGGCGACCGCGGGCGCGGTGACCGCGAGCTCGTTGCCGTGCCGGTCACGTCGTCCGGCGAAGTCCTCGAGCACCACCAGCCCGGCGGCACCGACGGCGATGTCGGTCTGACCCTCCCGCCAGGCCCGGCCGGCGGTGTCGGTGACGACGACCCCCACGTTGCGGCCGGTGCGCCCGAGGAGGGCGGCGCGCAGCCGCCGGGCGGAGCGGTCCGGGTCCTCCGGGAGCAGCACCACGTGCCCCGACGCCACGTTCGAGGCGTCGATGCCGGCGGCCGCCATGGTCAGCCCGAGCCGGTTCCGCACGATCGTGGTCGCACCGCGCCGGGCCACGACCCGCACGGTCTCTGCGGGCAGCGCCTCGTCGCGGGTGCCCGGCCGGACGCGTCCTTCGGCCTTGCTGACCACCTTGCTGGTCACCACCACCACGTCGCCGTCGAGCAGGTCGACGAGGGGGCCGACCAGCGCGGCCAGGTCGTCGCCGGCGCGCACCTCGGGCACCCCGTCGGGTGCGAAGACCTCCAGGCGGCCCCCGGCCCGCTCGTCGCTCACCCGGCCACCAGCTCGACCGCGGCGCGGGCCATCGCGGCGGTCGCGTCGTCGTCGGTCATCATCAGCGGCACCGCGCCGGCGCGCAGACCGGCCGCGGTCAGCTGCGCCAGCTGGTCGGCGTCCCGCTCGTCGATGAGCCAGCCGTCGAGGACCCCGCCGTCGGCGCGCGCCCCGTAGTGGCGGCCGACCGCGCCCGCGGTCACCTCGACTCCGATCGCGCTCAGCATCTGCTCGGCCATGCCGCGCACGTGGGCGCCGCCGACGATCGGCGAGATGCCGACCACCGGGGCCGCCGTGTCCGCCAGCGCCTCCCGCAAGCCCGGGACCCCCAGGATCGTGCCGATCGAGACGACCGGGTTCGAGGGCGGCAGCAGCACCAGGTCGGCCTCGGCGATGGCCTCGACCACGCCGGGGGCGGGGGAGGAGTCGTCGAGCCCGACCACGACCACCGCCTCGGCCGGGACCTCGGCCCGCAGCCGCACCCAGTACTCCTGGAAGTGCACCACCCGGCGCCCGCTGGGCGAGTCGGGGTCGGCGATGGCGACGTGGGTCTCGACGCGGTCGTCGGTCATCGGCAGCAGGGTGACGCCCGGCTGCCAGCGCCGGCACAGCGCGCCGGTCACCTGGGAGAGCGAGTAGCCGGCGTCCAGCATCTGCGTGCGGACCAGGTGCGTGGCCACGTCGCGGTCGCCGAGCCCGAACCAGGTCGGCTCCACGCCGTACGCCGTGAGCTCCTCGCGGATGCTCCAGGTCTCCTCGCGCCGTCCCCAGCCCCGCTCGCGGTCGATGCCCGCGCCGAGCGTGTACATGACGGTGTCGAGATCGGGGCAGACCTTCAGGCCGTGCACCCACCAGTCGTCGGCGGTGTTGGCGACGACGGTGACCTCGGCATCGGGGGCCACTCCCGGCAGGTCGCCCCGGCGGAGGCCGTGCAGCAGGCCCTGCAGGAAGCGGGCTCCGCCCATGCCTCCGGAGAGCACGGTGATGTTGCGCATGGCACCACCTTCTCGTACCCGCCGGGTAGTCCACCTGGGTGGTCCGAGGAGGCCATACCAGATCCGGGCTTGACTTGGCGTGTACGACAGGCATGTAATTCCCACAGTGTTCTTCGCCGGTTCCGAGGGAGTGGCCCGGCGGAGCAGAAAGGGCCCACGGGGGCGACCGCCCGCGGGGTCGGGTCGAAAGGGCGGGTGCCGTGAGAGAACTCTTTCTCCTCGACGGGAGCGCCGAAGACCCGGGTTGGCAGGAGCGCGCGCTGTGCGCTCAGACCGATCCGGAGGCGTTCTTCCCGGAAAAGGGAGGGTCGACAAGGGAGGCCAAGAAGGTCTGCCTCACCTGCGAGGTCCGGACCGAGTGTCTGGAGGCCGCGCTGATGAACGACGAGCGATTCGGCATCTGGGGTGGCCTCTCCGAGCGGGAGCGTCGCAAGCTGAAGAAGCGGGCCGTCTGAGCCCTGCGCGCTCGCGCACCGAGACACGTCGCGCTGTGCCCCGTCACCGGTCGGTGACGGGGCACACGCGTCTGTACGGCGAGGGGTCACTGGTTCACGCGGTTTCGCGGCGTGTCGCGGAACGATCGACCCCTCGCGCGGCGCTTCGCCGCGGTTCGGAGCCGTGCCCTGCTCCGGGCTAGGGTTCCGCAACGTGTCCGCTCCCACCGCCTCCGTCGCCGCGGTCCTCGTGAGCCACGACGGCGCCCGGTGGCTGCCGGCGGTCCTCGACGGACTGTCCGGCCAGCGGGCGCGCCCGGCCCGCATCGTCGCGGTCGACACCGGCAGCAAGGACGGCAGCGCCGAGCTGGTCGAGGCCGCGCTGGAGTCGTGGCGAGCGTCCGGCCTCGAGCCGGCGACCGCCGAGCTGCTCCGCGTCCCCTCCGCCACGTCCTTCCCGGCGGCGCTGGAGCTCGCGCTGGAGGCGCTCGACCAAACGCCGGGCGAGCCCTGCGAGTGGGTGTGGCTGCTGCACGACGACGCCAACCCCGACCCCGCGGCTCTCGAGGAGTTGCTCGCCGCCGCCGCCCAGCACCCCGACGCCGACGTGCTGGGCCCCAAGCTGCGCGAGTGGCCCTCGCTGCGCAGGCTCCTCGAGCTCGGCGTGACCATCTCCGGCACCGGTCGGCGCGAGACCGGCCTCGAACGAGGCGAGTACGACCAGGGCCAGCACGACGAGGTCCGCACCGTGCTCGCCGTCAACACCGCCGGCATGCTGGTCCGCCGGAGCGTGCTCGACGAGCTCGGGGGGCTCGACCCACGACTGCCGATGTTCGGCAACGACCTCGACTTCGGCTGGCGCGCGGCCGCGGCCGGACACCGCGCGATCGTGGTGCCCCAGGCGGTGGTCTTCCACGCCGAGGCCGCGCACCGAGGCGTCCGGCGCACCCCGCTGACCGGGCGGCACACGCACTACCACGAGCGCCGCGCGGCCCTGTGGACGCTGCTGGTCAACTCCAGGGGCAGGGCACTGCCGTTCCAGACGGTCCGGCTGGCGCTCGGCACGCTGCTGCGGATGCTCGGATTCCTGCTCGTCCGGTCGGTCGGCGAGGCGCTCGACGACCTGGCCGCCCTCGTCTCCGTCTACTCCCGGCCCGGCGAGGTCCGCGCGGCGCGCCGGGCCCGCGCCCCCCTGCGGCGGGTGCCCCCCGAGCAGCTGCGGCCGCTCCTCGCTCCGGCCTGGGTTCCCTACCGGCACGGCCTGGACTTCGTCGGCGACCTGGTCTCCGCGGTGACCGACCAGGCGGCCGACGTCGCCGAGCGCCGCCGGGCCGCCGCGGCCGAACGCGACCCCTCCTCCTTCGCGGCTCAACGGCTGGCCGCTGCCGAGGACGACGAGGCGCCGGAGGTCGACTCCGGCCTCGTCGCCCGCTTCCTGACCAACCCGGTCGCGGTGCTGCTCGCGCTGGTGGTCGTCGCGCTGGTGGTCGGTGCCCGCGAGGCGTTCGGCTCGGTCGCGGGGGGCGGCCTCTCGCCGGCCCCACCGGCAACGGGTGACTGGTGGCGGCTCTACCTGGAGTCCTGGCACCCGCTGGGCCAGGGCACCGACGTCCCCGCGCCGGCGTACCTGCTGCCCCTCGCGCTGCTGGCCAGCCTCCTGGGAGGGCCCGAGCACGCGGTGAGCGCCGTTCTGGTGCTGGCCGCACCGGTGGCGCTGTGGGGAGGCTGGCGGTTCCTGCGGGTGGTCGGCCGGCTGGTCTCTCTCCGCGGTGCCCCCCGGTGGCTGCTGCTCTGGGGAGCCACCGCCTACGCCCTGGTCCCCGTCGCCGCAGGTGCGTGGAGCGACGGCCGGCTCGGCCCGGTGGTGACGGCGGCGGTGCTGCCCTGGCTGGCCCATGCGGCGCTCGGCTTCGCCGACCCCGAGCCGGACCGGCGCTGGAGGGCGGCCTGGCGCAGCGGACTGCTGCTCGCCCTCACCACCGCGTTCTCGCCGGTCGCCTGGCTGCTGTGCGCCCTGCTGGCCGGTGTCGTGGTCACCGCGGCCCTGGTGATCCTGCGGGGATCCGCGCCGGATCGATCCGTCTGGGCCCCGCCTGCACTGGCGGTCGCGGTCGTTCCGCTGCTGCTGGCGCCCTGGTGGCTGCCCGCGCTCCTGCACGGCGCCGGCGAGGGTCTGCTGCTCGAGCCTGGCACGCTGCCCTCCCCGGAGCTCGACGGGCTCTCCCTGCTCACCGGCCGGCTCGCGGGGCTGGGCGCGCCGGCCTGGGTCGGCGCGATCCCGGCGCTGCTGGCCGTGCTGGCCCTGCTGCCTCGAGCGACCCGGGTGCCGGTGCTGGTGTGCTGGGTGGTCGCGCTGGTCGTGAGCGGCACCGCAGCCGGTCTCGCCCTGGTCGGCTGGGAGCTGCGGGCCACCAGCACCCCGCCCGGGCTGGGCTTCCTCGTGGTGGTGCTGCACGGCACCTTCATCGTGGCGACGGTGGCCGGCGCCCAGGGGGCGCTCGCGGCGCTGCCCGGCCGGACGGCCTGGCGCCGGTGGGTGCTCGGTGCGCTCGTCACCGGCGCAGCGATCACGCCGCTGGCCGGGCTCGGCTGGTTCCTCGCCGGCGACCACGGCCGGCTCGTCGACGAGGGCGACACCGACATCCCGGCCTACATGGCGCAGAGCGCGCTGCAGGGCGACGCGCACGGCATCCTCGTGCTGCGGGGCAGCGTCGAGGAGGGGCTCGACTACACGGTGCGGCGCGGTGACGGGCTGACGCTCGCCGAGGACGAGGTCCTCGCGCTCACCGACGAGGACGCCGGGTTCACCGCCGACGTCCGCTCCCTGGTGTCGCGCCCCTCGCCGGCGCTGGTTCGTTTGCTGGCCGACCACGGCGTCGAGCACATCCTGCTGCCGGCTCCGGCCGAGCCCCGGGTCGCCGCCTCGCTCGACGCCACCACCGGGCTGGCACAGGCGAGCACCGAGGACCGCGCGGACCGGGCCTGGCGCCTCGAGCGGCCGCTGTCCGACGAGGCCCTCGACGGGCCGCGCGACTGGTTGCGGCTGGTGCTGCTGGCGGTTCAGCTGGTGGCCCTGCTCGCCGCGCTGGTGCTCTGCGCCCCCACCACCGAACGGAGACGACGGTGACCTCCCTCCCGCCTTCGTCGCAGCCTGCCTCCCCGGGTCGGCGCAGCGCACGTCGCGCCACCGGCGGCGCACGACGCCCGGACCTGACCGTGGTGCTGGGCGTGCTGCTCCCGGTCGCGACCCTGGGCATCGCGTCGCTGGTCACCGCCGCGCCCCCCGGCGCCACGCCCCGGCCGCCCGAGCGCAGCGCCCTCACCACCTCGACGCTGGTCTGTCCCTCGGCCACCGAGCGCACCACCCAGGTGGGCGTCGCCTCCACCGAGCCCGAGGTCAGTGGCGAGGTCACCGTCGGCGGCGCGGAGCCGCTGGCGGTCGCCAGCGGCAGCGTGGCCGAGACCGATCGCGACGACGCGGTGGTGCTGTCGGGAGCCGACACCACCGCGCCGGGCCTCGTCGCGAGCCGGATCGTCGCCCCACCCCTCGCCGCCGCCGGCTGTGCCGCCCCGGACGCCGACGTGTGGTTCACCGGGGTCGGTGCCGCCGCTCGGCGGGCCTCGGTCCTCGAGCTGGTCAACCCCGACGCCGGAGCGGCCGTGGTCGACGTCAGCCTGCACAGCGGTCGAGGCATCGTCGACGCCCCCGAGCTGCGCGGCCTCACCGTGCCCGGCGGCGAGACCCTCCGCGTCGACCTGGCCGAGCGGGTGCCGCGGCGCGGCGAGCTGGCCCTGCACGTCGTCACGGCGCGCGGACGGGCCACGGCGTTCGTCGAGAGCCGCGACGACCCCCTCGGCCGCGGCGGGGTCAGCCGCGACTGGGTGCCGGCCCAGACCACGCCCGCCGAGGACCTGCTGCTGCTCGGCGTGCCGGACGGCGCGGGGGAGCGGACCCTGACGATCGCCAACCCCGGCGACGACGAGGTCCGCGCCCAGGTGCGGTTCGTCACCGACGACTCCGTCTTCGCGCCCGACGGTCTCGAGGAGGTCCGGGTGCCTGCCCAGGGCGTCGCCCGGGTGGCGCTGGCCGGCCTCCTCACCGGCGCCGGAGACGTGCTCGGGCTCGGCGTGGAGGCCTCGGGCCCGGTCACCGCCACGCTGCGATCGGTGGCCGACGGCGACCTCGCGCTCACCGTCCCCGGTTCCCCGCTCGAGGACCCGACGGCACTCGTGGTGCCGGCCGGAGAGAAGCGGCTCCTCCTCGCCGGGGCCGACAGCACCGGCGCGGTCAGCTATGTGGCCCGCTCCGCCGACGGGGAGAAGCTCGCCGGCGACCGGGTCGAGATCGCGCCGGACCGCGGCCTGTCGATCAAGCTCCCCCGCGGGGCGGTGCTGGTCGAGCTCACCCAGCACGGCACCACCGTGGTCGGCGCGGTCCTGGCCGCCGCCGCGGGCTCCAGCACCGTGCTGCCGCTGTCCACGCCGCAACGGGAGTTGCTGGTGCCCGACGTGCGTCCCGGGCTGCCCTGACTCCCTGCCGGCCCGCCGCTCAGCTGCCCGGTTCGTAGCGCGGGTCGACCTGCTCGGCGTCGATGCCGAGCAGCTCGGCGACCTGCTCGACCACCACGGTCAGCACCATCGCCTCGAGCTCGGCGCGGCCCTCGCAGCGGTGCTCGATCGGCCTCCGGAACACCACCAGCCTGGTGGGGCGGCGCCCGCTTCCCCGCACCAGGGACGAGAGGGGGACCGTGACCGAGTCCCAGTCGTCGGGTACCTGGGGGGCGTCCTCGACGGCGTACTCGACCAGGCCCAGCCGGTCGTGCCAGCGGCTCTCGATCTCCTCCACGACCGAGAGCACCAGGTCGTCGAAGCGCTCCCGGCGGGTGCGTTGGGCCGGGCTGCCCGGACGGTCGGGGAAGACGCCGGGCCCGCGCATGCCGCGGCCCCGACGATCGCGCGCGCGCCGGCCGGGCCGGGCACCCGGGGGGCCGGTCGGCCCGACCCGGGGGACCCGCAGCGGCCCCGGGCCCGGGCCCTGCGTCGTACCACCCACGTCGTCCACGCCGCGAGCCTAATCCGGAGGGGGAGTCCCGAGAGGTACCGTTCCCGGCGTGAGTCCCGCCCGTCGCTGTTCGCGCACTGCCTGTGGCCGGGCCGCGGTGTCCACGTTGACCTACGTCTACGCCGATCAGACCGCGGTCCTGGGCCCGCTGGCGACCTACGCCGAGCCGCACGCCTACGACCTCTGCGACCTGCACAGCGACCGGCTCTCCGCACCCCGCGGCTGGGAGGTGCTGCGGCTGGCTCGCGACACCGCGGCGGCCGGGCCCAGCAACGACGACCTGCTCGCGCTGGCGGACGCCGTCCGCGAGGCGGCCCGGCCGGCTCCCGCGGCGCGGTTGGCGCCGGTCGACGAGGTGGAGCGTCAGGGCGGCCGCGAGACCGGCCGCAAGGGCCACCTGCGCATCCTCACCAGCGACTGACGCACGGCTGGTCCGGCGCGACCGATAGGGTCGGGCCATGGCCGACACCCTCGACCCGGCGAACATCGCGGCCGTCTTCAAGGCCTACGACGTCCGCGGCACCGTGCCCGACCAGCTCGACGAGCAGCTGGCCCGCGCGACCGGCCGGGCCTTCGTCCGAGTGCTGGGCGCCGACACCGTCGTCGTCGGACAGGACATGCGCCCCAGCTCCCCGGGAATGGCCGGTGCCTTCGCCGACGGTGCCACCGAGGCCGGCGCCGACGTCGTCATGATCGGCCTGGCCTCCACCGACCAGCTCTACTTCGCCTCCGGCCACCTCGGCCACCCCGGCGCGATGTTCACCGCCAGCCACAACCCCGCCCAGTACAACGGCATCAAGCTGTGCCGGGCCGGTGCGCTGCCGGTGGGTTCGGAGACGGGGCTCGGCGAGATCCGCGACCTGGTGGCTTCCGGCCGGTTCGACCCGGCTCCGCTGCGGGGCTCGATCACCCACCACGACGTGCTCGAGGCGTACGCCGCGCACCTGCTGTCGCTGGCGCCGGTCGCCGGCCGGCGGCTCCGGGTCGTCGTGGACGCCGGCAACGGGATGGCCGGCCACACCGCACCCGCCGTCTTCGCCCGGTTGGCCGAGGTCGTCGACCTGGTCCCGATGTACTTCGAGCTCGACGGCTCCTTCCCGAACCACGAGGCCAACCCGATCGAGGCCGCGAACCTCGTCGACCTCCAGCGCCGGGTGCTCGAGGAGGGTGCCGACGTGGGCCTGGCCTTCGACGGCGACGCGGACCGCTGCTTCCTGGTCGACGAGCGCGGCGAGGCGGTCTCCCCGTCGACGCTGACCGCCCTGATCGCCGCCCGGGAGCTGGCCCGGCACCCCGGCTCGACGGTGATCCACAATCTGATCACGAGCCGGGCAGTGCCGCAGATCGTCGCCGAGCTGGGCGGCACGCCGGTGCGCACCCGGGTCGGGCACTCCTACATCAAGGCGACGATGGCCGAGACCGACGCGGTCTTCGGCGGCGAGCACAGCGGCCACTTCTACTTCCGCGACTTCTGGCGCGCCGACTCCGGCATGCTCGCCGCGCTGCACACGCTGGCGGCGCTGGCCGAGACCGAGGTGCCGCTCTCGGGGCTGCTCGCCGACTATGCCCGCTACCCGCTCAGCGGCGAGATCAACTCCACCGTCGAGGACCAGGCGGGCATGCTCGCCGAGCTCGAGGCCGAGTGGGGCGGCCGCGACGGCGTCATCGTCGACCACCTCGACGGGCTCACCGTCGCCCACGCCGACTGGGCCTTCAACGTGCGCCCGTCGAACACCGAGCCGCTGCTGCGGCTCAACGTCGAGGGTCGCGACGACGCGACCATGGAGCGGGTGCGCGACCAGGTGCTCGCGCAGATCAGGAGGACCCGATGACCGAGCAGACCCCCCAGCCCGCCGACCGGGCAGGCGGCAGCGGACCGCTGGGGCTGGACCCCGACCTGCTCGCGATCATCGTGTGCCCGCAGTGCCACGGTGAGCTCGAGGCCACCGACGAGGGTGCCCCCGAGCTGATCTGCCGGGGGGAGTGCGGACTCGCCTACCCGGTGCGCGACGGCATCCCGGTGCTCCTGGTCGACGAGGCCCGCACCCCGGCCTGAGCCGGCACCACCTGCGACAGCCCACCTGGGGAAGAGGACGGCGTACGTCATGGCGATGAGGTTCGACGAGTCGCGGCTCGACGACGAGACCGCGCTGGCCGCGGCCGACCTGCACCTGCGGACGCTGGCCGAGGCCGGCGCCCGGGTCCGCCGCGAGGCCGCGGCGTCGGCGGAGGCGACGGCCGAGGCGGTCCGGCACAGCCAGGAGCTGGACCGTCCGCGTGCGGTGATCGCGGCCGGACCGGACTCGCGGCTGCTGCGTGCGGTGCTCGAGCCGTGGTGCCCGGTGCCGTTCGTGGCCTGGCCGGGACCGGCCCTGCCCGGGTGGGCGGGCAGCCTCGACCTGGTCGTGGTGCTCGCCCCGGACGGCGCCGACGCCGGCACCGCCTCGGCGGTGGCGGAGGCGGTACGCCGTGGCTGCCAGGTCGTGGTCGCCTGCCCGCCGGGCTCGACGGTCGCCGAACACGCCGCGGGGCGATGGAGCACGATCCTGCCCACGACCACTCGCGACCAGCTCGCGACGGCCGTGGTCATGCTCGGCTATCTCGAGCGGGTCTCCCTGGGCCCCAAGGCCGATGCCGAGGAGGTGGCCGACGCCCTTGACGAGGTGGCGATCAGCTGCTCCCCGGGCCGGGACCTGTCGGTCAACCCGGCGAAGACGTTGGCGATCGCGCTGGCCGACGCCAACCCCCTGGTGTGGGGCGGCTCGGTGCTCGCGGCCCGGGCGGCCCGGCGGGTCGCGGAGGCGGTGCGCCAGTCGAGCGGGCGGACCGCGCTGGCCGGCGACGCCGAGCACCTGCTCCCGGTGATCCGGGCCGCGCGTCCCCGCGACGTCTTCGACGACCCCTTCGCCGAGGCGCCTGCCGAGGTGCGGCCGATGCTGGTGATGCTCGACGACGGGGCGGACGACGCGGTGCTGCGCGAGCAGCGCGGCCGGCTGCTGACCGCGGCGGCCGAGCGCGGCGTGCGGGTGCAGACCGTGACCAGTGCCTCGCCCAGCGCCGATCCGTGCGAGATCGCGCGCTACGCCTCGCTGCTGGCCAGCGGCACCTGGGCGGCGGCGTACCTCAGCCTGGGCCTGGTCGACGACTAGTCCCGCCCCACTTCGGGTACCCCCGACGGGTGCCCCACGTGATCACCCCTGCCACACCCCCCGCGTCGCCGGCAGCCCCGGCGGCGGCGTCCCGTGCCGAGGCGAGGCCGGCCCGGCCGACGCGCGACCCGTGGTTCGACAACGCGAAGATGGCGTTGGTGCTGCTCGTGGTCGTCGGCCATGCCTGGACGCTGCTACCGCAGACCGAGCTGAACGCCCGCCTCTACGACTTCCTCTACGCCTGGCACATGCCGGCGTTCCTGGTGGTCACCGGCTACCTGTCGCGCAGCTTCACCTGGGAGCGCACCCGGCTGGTCAGGCTCGTCTCGACGGTCGCGGTGCCCTACGTGCTCTTCGAGGCCGCGATGGCGGTGTTCCGGGTGCACGTCGGGGGAGAGGAGCTCGACGACCTGTGGCGCGATCCGCACTGGCCGATGTGGTTCCTGGCGGCGCTCTTCTTCTGGCGCCTGCTCACCCCGGTCTTCCGACCGCTGCGCGGCGGGCTCCCGCTGGCGGTCGCGGTCAGCCTCGCCGGCGGTCTCTGGGCGACCGACACGCTCGACCTAGCGCGGGTGATGGGCTTCCTGCCGTTCTTCGTGCTGGGGCTGAAGATGACCCCCGAGCGGTGGGAACGGCTGCGCCGCCCGGCGGCGAAGGCGGCAGGGGTGGTGGTGCTGCTCGCCGTGTGGGCGCTCAGTGCGCACACGGACCGGTGGGCCGCCACCGAGTGGCTCTACTACCGGGCGCGCTACGACGAGCTGGCCGCCTCCGACACCGAGGCGTTCCTGATCCGGGCGGTGCTGCTCGCCGTCGGCGTCGCCGGTGCCCTGGCCTTCCTCGCCCTGGTGCCGCGCCGGGGCGGCTGGTTCGCGCGGATGGGGGCCTGGACGCTGGTCGTCTATCTCTTCCACGGGTTCGCGGTGAAGGGGGCGCTGTACGCCGGCTACGCCGACCTCGCCGCACGGTTCCCGGTGGGGTCGCTGGTGCTGACC
Source organism: Nocardioides ferulae (assembly GCF_003660455.1). Classification (GTDB taxonomy): domain Bacteria; phylum Actinomycetota; class Actinomycetes; order Propionibacteriales; family Nocardioidaceae; genus Nocardioides; species Nocardioides ferulae. The sequence continues at coordinate 75,078 of NZ_QZVR01000008.1, forward strand.
TCCGTGCTGGGCGCCGGCCTCGCGCTGCTGCTCGCCTGGCGGCCGGTGGCGACCCGGCTGGAGCCCCTGGTCGACCCGGTCGGTGCGGTGCAGCGGCGTCTCGAGCACGCGCACGCCCTGCGCGAGGCCGCGATCGAGGCAGAGGTGCTCGCGGACGCGGTCGATCAGGCCACCTCGGCGCGTGAACCGGCCCCGGCCGGACAGTAGGGTTCTCGCCGTGACCGACCGACCTGACCCCACCGCGCACCGCCACGAGAGGCTGCGCGCGTGAGCGCCGGCCTGTTCGGTCTGCTCGACGACGTGGCGGCGATCGCCCGCATCGCCGCGGCGTCGGTCGACGACGTCGGTGCCGCTGCCGGCCGCGCCAGCGCCAAGGCCGCCGGGGTGGTGGTCGACGACACCGCCGTGACCCCGCAGTACCTCCACGGCTCGCCGGCCAAGCGCGAGCTGCCGATCATCAAGCAGATCGCGATCGGCTCGCTGCGCAACAAGCTGCTCTTCATCCTTCCCGCGGCGGTGCTGCTGGGTCAGTTCCTGCCCTCGCTGCTGCCCGTCATCCTCATCTTCGGCGGCGGCTTCTTGGCCTACGAAGGGGCGCACAAGGTCCACGAGAAGCTCACCGGCCACCACAGCGAGGCCGACGAGCAGGTCGCCACCCAGGGTGAGCTCACCCCCGAGCACGAGGCGCAGACGATCGTCGGTGCGATCCGCACCGACTTCATCCTCTCCGCCGAGATCATGGTGATCGCGCTCAAGGAGGTCGTCGGCTCCGACCCCGACGCCGGCATCTGGATGCGCGCCGCGGTGCTCGCCGTGGTCGCGGTGTTCATCACGATCCTCGTCTACGGCGTGGTGGCACTGATCGTGAAGATGGACGACGTCGGCCTGCACCTGACCACGAGGTCCTCGGGGCTCTCGCAGCGGGTCGGGCGCGGACTGGTCGGCGCGATGCCGCGCCTGCTCACGGGCATCTCGTTGATCGGCACGCTCGCCATGCTGTGGGTCGGCGGCCACATCTTCCTGGTCAGCCTCTACGAGATCGGAGGCCACGACGGTCTCCTGGAGAACACCGCGCTCGGCGACGCGCTGCACGCGCCCTACGACCTGGTGCACCACTGGGAGGGCGACGTCCACGACGCGGTGGGCGGAGCGGCCGGCGGCATCGCCGGCTGGCTGGTCAACACCGTGCTGTCGGCGATCGTCGGCCTGGTGGTCGGCGCCGCGGTTCTCGGCGCGCTGCGGCTGCTCGGCATCGGTGGCAGCCACGGGGACGAGCACGGGAGCCAGCACGGCAGCCAGCACGGAGACGGTGGCCTCGACACCGCCGGGACCGGCGACCACAGCGAGAAGGAGCAGGGCGCCACCGGTGCGCCCGAGGATTCCCCGAATCGGTGACCCGGGTCATAGCCTCTTCCCTGTCTGCGTGGGAGATCCCGACGACGCACAGACGTGCGGCGCAGGCCGGCTCCACCCCGATCCAGGAGACAACCGATGGACTTCAAGGTCGCCGACCTCAGCCTGGCCGACTACGGCCGCACCGAGATCCAGCTCGCCGAGCACGAGATGCCCGGCCTGATGGCGATGCGCGAGCGCTACGGCGACGCCAAGCCGTTGGCCGGCGCGCGGATCGCGGGTTCGCTGCACATGACGATCCAGACCGCGGTGCTCATCGAGACCCTCGTGGCGTTGGGCGCCGAGGTGCGCTGGGCCTCGTGCAACATCTTCTCCACCCAGGACCACGCCGCCGCCGCCGTCGCGGTCGGCCCCGAGGGCACCCCCGACCAGCCGAAGGGCGTCCCGGTGTTCGCCTGGAAGGGCGAGACGCTGGAGGAGTACTGGTGGTGCACCCGGCAGATCCTCGACTGGGGCAACGACCAGCCGAACATGATCCTCGACGACGGTGGCGACGCCACGCTGCTGGTGCACCTCGGCGTCCAGGCCGAGAAGGCCGGCAGCGCGCCTGACCCGGCGACGGCGACCAGCCACGAGCAGAAGGTCATCTTCGAGGTGCTCAACGAGCAGCTCGCGGCGAACCCGTCGTACTGGACCCCGAAGGCGAACGCGATCAAGGGCGTCACCGAGGAGACCACCACCGGTGTCCACCGCCTCTACGACATGATGCGCGAGGGGTCGCTGCTGTTCCCGGCGATCAACGTCAACGACTCGGTGACCAAGTCCAAGTTCGACAACAAGTACGGCTGCCGTCACTCGCTCGTCGACGGCATCAACCGGGCCACCGACGTGTTGATCGGCGGCAAGGTCGCCGTCGTCTGCGGCTACGGCGACGTGGGCAAGGGCTGCGCCGAGTCGCTGCGCGGCCAGGGCGCCCGAGTCGTGGTCACCGAGATCGACCCGATCTGCGCGCTGCAGGCCGCGATGGACGGCTACCAGGTCACCACGCTCGAGGACGTCCTCGAGGTCGCCGACATCATCATCACCGCGACCGGCAACCGCGACGTGGTCACGGTCGAGCACATGACCCGGATGAAGCACCAGGCCATCGTCGGCAACATCGGCCACTTCGACAACGAGATCGACATGGCCGGTCTCGAGTCATACCCCGGCGTCGTTCGCAAGAACGTCAAGCCGCAGGTCGACGTGTGGACCTTCCCGGGCGCCGACGGCCGCGACGCCCACTCGGTGATCGTGCTCTCCGAGGGCCGGCTGATGAACCTCGGCAACGCCACCGGCCACCCGTCGTTCGTGATGTCGAACTCGTTCACGAACCAGGTGCTGGCCCAGGTCGAGCTGTTCACCAAGCCCGAGGAGTACCCCGTCGGGGTCTACGTGCTGCCCAAGCACCTCGACGAGGAGGTCGCCCGGCTGCACCTCGGCGCGCTCGGCGTCAAGCTGACCACGCTCTCCGAGGGGCAGGCCAGCTACCTCGGCCTCGACGTGGCCGGCCCGTACAAGCCGGACACCTACCGGTACTGAGCTCTCGCCGAGCCTCCCCCCGGAGGATCGGCGGACTGGCAGACTTGGAAGACATGAGCACGACCACCGGGCAACCGCCCGAGCCTCCGGCCAAGGGACGCATCCTCGTCGTCGACGACGATGCGTCCCTGGCCGAGATGCTCACGATCGTGCTGCGCCAGGAGGGCTTCGACAGCCGCATGTGCACCCGCGGCGACCTGGCGCTCGACGAGTTCCGCGACTACCGCCCCGACCTGGTGCTGCTGGACCTGATGCTGCCCGGCCGGGACGGCATCGACGTGTGCAAGGAGATCCGGGCCGAGTCGGGCGTGCCGATCGTGATGCTCACCGCCAAGGGCGACACCGTCGACGTGGTCGTGGGCCTCGAGTCCGGTGCCGACGACTACGTCGTCAAGCCGTTCAAGCCCAAGGAGCTGATCGCGCGCATCCGGGCCAGGGTGCGGCGCTTCGACACCAGCACGGTCGAGACCCTGACGGTGGGCGACCTGATCATCGACGTGGCCGGCCACTCGGTGACCAGGGGCGGGGCGCCGATCCCGCTCACCCCGCTCGAGTTCGACCTGCTGGTGTGCCTGGCCCGCAAGCCGTGGCAGGTGTTCACCCGCGAGGTGCTGCTCGAGCAGGTGTGGGGCTACCGGCACGCGGCCGACACCCGGCTGGTCAACGTGCACGTGCAGCGGCTGCGCTCCAAGGTCGAGCACGACCCCGAGAACCCCGAGATCGTGCTGACCGTGCGCGGCGTCGGCTACAAGGCCGGGAACGCCTAACCGATGGCGCGCGGCGGCCCGCGCGGCGGCGCCTTCCGCCGGCTCCCCGCGGGGGTACGCCGGGCGCTGACGTTCTGGCGCCGCTCCATCCAGGCGCGGGTCGTCGCCAGCACCGTCGTGCTGTCGGTCGTGGTCGTCGGGATCGTCGGCTGGTTCCTGCTCCAGCAGACCCGCGAGGGCCTGCTGGACCACCGCGTCGACGCGGTGCTCGCCGAGGTCGGCGACGAGATGACCGAGGCCAGGTCCCGGCTTGCCGCGGCGTCCGGCGTCGAGCTCGACGCCGCCAGCCAGCAGCGCGAGCTGGTCGAGCCGATCATCGTGCGCGGCGAGACCAGGGGGTTCAGCGTGGTGCTGGTCGGCTCGGTCGAGGACGGGGTGACCGGCCTCGACGACGGCGGCGCGAAGTTCACCGCCGGCCTCGACCTCGACAGCGTCCCGCCGTCGCTGCTGGAGCACTTCGGCGAGGTCGCGCCCACCGCGTGGTCCTACACCCGGCTCCGCGCCGTCGACGGGGACGGCGACGCGGTGGAGGGGCCCGGCATCGCGGTCGGCTCACAGGTCAAGCTGCCCGCGGACGACGAGACCTACACGCTCTACTTCCTGTTCCCTCTCGACGAGGAGGAGGAGACCCTGGCCCTGGTCACCCGGGCCCTGCTGACCGCCGCGGCGCTGCTGGTGGTGATGGTCGCCGGCATGACCTGGCTGGTCACCCGTCAGGTGGTCACCCCGATCCGGATGGCCCGCAAGGTCGCCGAGCGTCTGGCGGCCGGGCGGCTGCAGGAACGGCTGAAGGTCTCCGGTGAGGACGACCTGGCGCGGCTGGCGACCTCGTTCAACCAGATGGCCACCAACCTCCAGCGTCAGATCCGCCAGCTGGAGGAGCTCAGCCGGGTTCAGCGCCGGTTCGTCTCCGACGTCTCCCATGAGCTGCGGACCCCGCTGACCACGGTGCGGATGGCCGGCGACGTGCTCCACGACGCGCGCGGCTCCTTCGACCCGGTGACCGCCCGGGCCGCGGAGCTGTTGCAGACCGAGCTGGACCGGTTCGAGACGCTCCTGGTCGACCTGCTCGAGATCAGCAGGTTCGACGCGGGCGCGGCCGTGCTGGACGCCGACGACGTCAATCTCGTCGACGTCGTGCATCGCGTGGTCGAGAGCACCCGGCCGCTCGGCGAGCGCCGCGACGTCCAGGTCGTGGTCCGCGACCCCGACCATCCCTGCCTCGCCGAGGCCGACGTCCGCCGGGTGGAGCGGATCGTGCGCAACCTGGTCACCAACGCGATCGACCACGCCGAGTCCGGCGACGTGGTGATCACCGTCGCCGGCGACGACCACGCGGCCGCGGTGACCGTGCGCGACTACGGCGTCGGCCTGGCGCCCGGCGAGTCGGCGATGGTCTTCAACCGGTTCTGGCGCTCAGACCCCGCCCGTGCTCGCACCAGTGGCGGCACCGGCCTGGGGCTGTCGATCTCGCTCGAGGACACCCATCTGCACGGTGGCTGGCTGCAGGCCTGGGGCCGGCCCGGTGTCGGAGCCCAGTTCCGGCTCACGCTGCCCCGCCGCGGCGGGGCGGCGCTGCGGCGCAGCCCGCTGCCGCTGGTGCCCGAGGATGCGCAGGAGCCGGTCCGGTGAGCGGCCGTCGCACGCGTCTACCCCGGCCGGGCTCACGGCTGGTCGCGGCGCTGCTCGTGGCCGGGCTGACGGCGAGCACAGCGGCATCTACATCGACCCTCGGCCTCCGCAACAGGGCCAGTCGGCGACCGAGACCGTGCAGGGGTTCCTGGAGGCGATGACGGCCACACCGATCCAGGCCAACGTGGCGCGCCAGTACCTCGCCGCCGATGCCCAGGCGTCCTGGGACCCCGAGCTGGGCACGATCACCTACGACGACGCCTCGCCGCCGAGGGGCAGCCGGACGGTCTCGGTGCGGCTCACCGGCGGCAACGCCCTCGACGCCGTCGGCGCCTGGGAGGGACCGCTCTCGCGTCCAGGCTCGGTGCTGAGGTTCCCGATGACCGTCGAGAAGGGCGAGTGGCGCATCACCCGCGCTCCCGACGCGCTGATCGTCCCCGAGGGCTGGTTCGAGCAGCGCTACCGGCAGGTCTCGCTCTACTACTTCGACCCCTCGGCGCGGGTGCTGGTGCCGGAGCCGGTGTTCGTGCCGCGCGGCGACCAGCTCGCCACCGCCCTGATCCGCGGACTGCTGCGCGGCCCGAGCCGCGCCCTCAGCCGGGTCGTGACCACCTTCATCCCCCCGGGACTCGAGAGCGGGCTGTCGGTGACCGTCGACGCCGGCGTGGCCGAGATCGCCCTCGCCGGCAATCCCGGTCAGCTGTCGGTCGAGACCAACGAGCTGATACTGGCCCAGCTGGCGTGGACGCTGCGCCAGGAGCCCGGCATCACGGCCCTGCGGGTCACCGTCAACGGTGAGCCGCTGCGGATGCCCGGTGGCGCGTCGGAGTACGACGTGACGGCGCCGGCGGCGTACGACCCGACCGGCTTCCAGGTGAGCACCCTGCTCTACGGACTGCAGGAGGGGCTCCTGGTCTCCGGCACTCCCGAGACCCTGGCCCCCGTCGACGGCCCGTTCGGGCGCCAGGAGTACGGCGTCGTCGACATCGGCGTCAACCTCGACGCCAGCCGGGTCGCCGCGGTGTCCGCGGACGGCTCGGCGCTGCTGGAGGGGCCGGTCACCGGCGACGAGCCCGTGGCCACGCTGGTCTCCGGCGGCACCGACCTCGCCCGCCCGGCCTGGGACTTCGCGGGACGGATGTGGCTGCTGGACCGCCGCGTGGGCGGCGCCGCGTTCTCCTACATCCGCGACGGGCGGCAGCGCGAGCTGACGGTCCCGGGCATCTCCGGGCAGCGGGTGACCTCGTTCCTGGTCTCCCGTGACGGGTCACGCCTGGCCGCGGTGGTGCGGCGCTCGCGCCAGGACGTGGTGCTGATCAGCCGGCTCCGGTACGACGGCCGGGGGCGGGTGCTCGGGGCCACTCCCGCCGAACGGGCCTCCTGGTCCGGGTCGGGGCTCCTCCGCGCGCGCAGCCTGACCTGGCTCTCCCCGACCACGCTCGCGGTGCTGCACCGGCTGGTGCGCAACCAGTTGCAGGTGCGCACGATCTCGGTGGACGGCGCCCCGGTCAGCCAGGAGGGGGTCGCGCAGTCGCTGCTGACCGGCGTGCGCGCCCTCGTGGGGTCGCCGAAGACGGCGAACAGCCTCTACGCCCTCACCGGCGACAGCCTGCTCGACCTCTCGACCGCCAACGGCGTGGAGCTCGGGCTCGAGCCACCGGTCGACGTCCTGCACTACGCAGGCTGACCGGCTCGGCGGTTCTCCCCAGCTCGCGGTGCCCGGGGTTGCGGCCCGCTTGGGCTGGGTGGTCGGCTTCGGGAGTGCCGGCCCACCGCCACCCACCCGCCGGCGTCCGGGACGCCGCGCTCGACCTGCTCCTGGGCGGGAGCTGCGTCGGCTGCGCGCGTCCGGGCCGGCTGCTGTGCCGCCCCTGCGCGGACACCCTGCCCGACCGGCCGCGGCTGGCGCGCCTGGTGCCCGCGCCGCCGGGCCTCGCCCCCGCCTGGGCCGCGGCGGAGTACGACGGGCTGGTACGGGCGATGGTGCTCGGCCACAAGGAGCGCCGGCTGCTGGGCCTGCGCGTGCCGCTGGCGGCGCTGCTCGGCGACGCGGTGACCGCGCTGCTCGCCGGCGGCGAGCCGGCCGCCCGCACCTCGGCCGGTCCGGTGCTGCTGGTTCCGGTGCCGTCACGGGCCGCCTCCCTGCGCAGTCGGGGCCACGACCCGACCGGCGCCATGGTCCGGGCGGCGGCCGCTCGGTTGCGGTGGGCGGGAGTCCCGGCCGGGGCAGCGGGGCTGCTGCGGCTGCGCCCCGGCGTGGTCGACCAGGCCGGGCTCGACGCGGGGGAGCGGGCCCGCAACCTGGCCGGGTCGATGTGCTGCCCCAGCCCGCGCCTGCGCCGGTGGGCGAGGCGGCTGACGCCGGCCCGGTCGGCGCAGGCCGCGCCGGTCCGGGTCGTGGTGTGCGACGACGTGCTCACCACCGGCGCCACCGCCCGCGAGGCGCAGCGAGCTCTGGAGGCCGTCGGCCTGCGCGTGAGCGGCATCGCCGCGGTCGCGGCGACCCGTCGGCGTACCGCGAGCTGATCCGCGCCAGTCCCTCGGACCGGACACATGCCCTTGGTCCCTTTTGTGGGAGCGGTGCGCGCACTAACGTCTGGTTATGGAGTCCGTCCGGGTCCGTGGTTGCGTCGTCTCGGTGCTGCAGGTCCGGGCACAGGGGCGGCTAGCCGATGCCAGTCGCAGGCGAAACGGCCCACGTAAGCCATCCGGTGTTCCGGGTGGTGATCACGGTGCGGCTTAGAGGTAAGCCCTGCCTCGTCCTCCCCGTCAGATACGGGGATCGTCGGGAGAAGGCCAGTAGTGGCAGAGAAGCTGCGAACGCTTCAGCAGGCGGTTGTGGGGTCGAAGACCAGGTCGGCCGGGCGGACTCCTTCATCCGTGCCCAGGTGGGTACCAGGGCACGAAGGCCCGAACATGCGCATGCCCGCGAGCGGGTGGCGCACGGGTCTGGCAACCAACTGTTCAACGGGAGGTTCTGATGGAAGTTGTGGTCACCGGACGGAATTGCGAGCTGTCCGAGCGGTTCCGCAGTCACGCCGCCGACAAGCTGGCCCGGCTGGAGAAGCACGACCACCGCATCATGCGGGTGCACGTCGAGGTCGTCGCCGAGCCGAACCCGCGCCGGTCGGAGCTGGGTGTGCGCGTGGAGCTGACCGCCTTCTCCAAGGGCCCGGTCATCCGGGCGGAGGCCGCGGCCGAAGACAAGATGGGAGCCCTCGATCTCGCGTTGGACAAGATGGCCGCCCAGATGCGGCGGGCCGCCGATCGGCGGCGCGTGCACCGCGGTCAGAAGACGCCGGTCTCGGTCGGCCAGGCGCTCGCCGGGGGCGGCGTGGTCGCCGCCCCGCCGGAGGACGAGGCCGAGGAGGGCACCCTGGAGCGCCAGGTCGGCCCGATCACCGTCACCGGTGACGGACCGCTCGTGGTCCGGGAGAAGACCCACCCCGCCTCGCCGATGACGCTCGACCAGGCGCTCTACGAGATGGAGCTGGTCGGCCACGACTTCTACCTGTTCGTCGACAAGGAGAGCCGTCGCCCCTCGGTCGTCTACCGGCGGCGCGGCTACGACTACGGGGTGATCTCGCTGGATCTCGACGCGGAGTGACCGATTCGGGGTGAGCCGACGGCTCGCCCGGGCAGGGGCCGGCGGGACACCGCCGGCCCCTGCCGCGTCCTGGCGGGTGGGACGCCATGGTCCGTTCGGGCCACCCGGGCTGGCCCCGGATGGTCTCGTTGACACCGCCCGTGTGCTCCATTCGTGCGATGATGCTCGACGTGGTCGAGAACATGGCGCAGGCCGAGCCCAAGGGCGAGCCGATCCGGGTGCTCGTGGTCGACGACCAGGAGCTGTTCCGTCGCGGGCTGACGATGCTCCTGGCGGTCGAGCCCGGCATCGAGGTGATCGGCGAGGCCGGCGACGGGGTGGAGGGCACCACGCTGGCCAGCACCGCCGCGCCCGACGTCGTGCTGCTCGACGTGCGCATGCCGAAGCGCTCCGGCATCGAGGCCTGCCGCACCATCAAGGAGTCGGTGCCGTCGGCGAAGATCATCATGCTCACGGTCTCCGACGAGGAGGCCGACCTCTACGAGGCGGTCAAGAGCGGTGCCTCGGGTTACCTGCTCAAGGACTCCTCGATCGAGGAGGTCGCCCAGGCCGTCCGCGTGGTCGCCGACGGCCAGTCGCTGATCAGCCCGTCGATGGCGGTCAAGCTGATCGACGAGTTCAAGCAGATGTCGCGCCCCGAGCGCGAGCACGTGCCTGGGCTGCGTCTCACCGAGCGCGAGCTCGAGGTGCTGCGCCTGGTGGCCCGGGGCATGAACAACCGCGAGATCGCCCGCGAGCTCTACATCAGCGAGAACACCGTCAAGAACCACGTGCGCAACATCCTGGAGAAGCTGCAGCTCCACTCCCGCATGGAGGCGGTCATGTATGCCGTCAAGGAGAAGCTGCTCGATCTGCCGTGACGCCCGGGATGCACGCTGGCGGCGTTGTCGGCGCTCGACGGCCAAACCCGGGCCGCCTTCGCACCTCCGCCTTGCCATCGCACGCCCCGGACGCCACGGACCCGTAGCGGCGGAGCCGCGACGGCAGATCATCGGTGGTCGAGCGAGCGGCACGGCTGAGCCTGCGAAGCCGTGACCCGCGTGTCGAGACCCGGTGACGTGCCCGCCGACAGCGACCAGGTCACGCCCGGCGCGGGAGCAGGGGTCTCGACTCGCGTCGTCGCCGGCGCTCCTCGCTCGATCGGCGGCGCCTGTCGGCACGGCCCACTAGCCTCACGCCATGTCGTCGAGCGTGCAGTCGCTGGGCCGCGCCCAGGCGCGGCGCATCGCCCTGGCCGCGCAGGGTTTCACCGACCCGCCTCACGCGGTCCCGACGATGCGCACCCTGACCCGCGCCGTGCAGCGCACGGGCGTGCTGCAGGTCGACTCGGTCAACGTGGTGCAGCGGGCCCACCTGGTCCCGCTCTACTCCCGCATGGGCGGCTACGACGTCGACCTGCTGCGCCGGGCCTCCTCCGGCCGGCGCCGCCGCCTGGTGGAGTACTGGGCCCACGTCCAGGCGCTGATGCCGGTCGAGCTGTGGCCGGTCATGCAGCACCGCATGGAGCACTACCGCTCGCGGCGCCACAAGTGGTTCAGCTCCCTCGACCTCTCCCTGGAGTCCTCGCTGCTGGCCGAGGTCCGCGAGCGTGGCGCCTGCACCGCCCGCGACCTCGACGACGGGCTGCCTCGCGCCAAGGAGCACTGGGGCTGGAACTGGTCGGAGACCCGCAAGGTCCTCGACTACCTCTACATGGTCGGCGAGCTGGCCATCGCCGGCCGCAACAGCCAGTTCGAGGTCCGCTACGACCTGCCCGAGCGGGTGCTGCCCCCCGAGGTGCTGGCGCTGCCGACCCCCGGCCCCGACGACGCGGCCCGCGAGCTGGTCCGTCGAGCGGCCCGGTCCCACGGGGTGGCGACACCGCGCTGCCTGCGCGACTACTACCGCATGTCCGCGGCCGCCACCCGGCGCGCCGTCGCCGAGCTGACCGAGGAGGGCGAGCTGGTGCCGGTCACCGTCGAGGGCCGCCCGGCCTATCTGCACCGCGACGCCCGGCTGCCCCGCCGGGTGGCGGCCCGGGCCCTGCTCAGCCCGTTCGACCCCCTGGTGTGGGAGCGCGAGCGCACCGAGTGGCTGTTCGGCTTCCGCTATCGCATCGAGATCTACGTGCCCGAGGCCCAGCGGGTGCACGGCTACTACGTGCTGCCGTTCCTGTCCGGCGACCGGCTCACCGCCAGGGTCGACCTCAAGGCCGACCGTCGCGCCCTGGGCGGGGCCGGGCGGCTGCTGGTCCGCGCGGCGTACGCCGAGGCCGACGCCCCGCCCGAGGTGGCGGCCGAGCTCGCTGTCGAGCTGGCCCGGTTCGCCGGGTGGCTGGGGCTGGCCGAGGTCCGGGTCGAGCCGCGCGGCGACCTGGCCGCCCCGTTGGCAGCCGAGCTGCCGTCTGGTTAGGGCGCGCTTCGCGCCGTGGGTAGAGTGGCGCCGCACTCACCACCCCTAGGAGCAACCCCACCGTGCCTGCGATCATCGACAAACTCCTCCGCATCGGCGAAGGCAAGATCATTCGCCAGCTCGAGTCGATCGTGGCGGCCGTCAACGCGATCGAGGACGACTTCGTCGCGATGTCCGACGAAGAGCTCCAGGGCATGACCGAGGAGTTCAAGAAGCGGCTGGCCGACGGCGAGACGCTCGACGACCTCATGCCGGAGGCGTTCGCCACCGCCCGTGAGGCCTCGAAGCGGGTCCTGGGCATGCGGCCGTTCGACGTCCAGGTGATGGGCGGCGCCGCGCTGCACCTCGGCAACATCGCCGAGATGAAGACCGGTGAGGGCAAGACGCTGGTCGCCGTGCTGCCGGCCTACCTCAACGCGCTCACCGGCCGCGGCGTGCACGTGGTCACGGTCAACGACTACCTGGCCAAGTTCCAGTCCGAGATGATGGGCCGGGTCCACCACTTCCTGGGCCTCACGGTCGGCGTGATCCTGCCCGAGATGCGGCCGGCGCAGCGCCGCGAGGCCTACAACTGCGACATCACCTACGGCACCAACAACGAGCTGGGCTTCGACTACCTGCGCGACAACATGGCCAGCTCGATCGAGGAGTGCGTGCAGCGCGGTCACCACTACTCGATCGTCGACGAGGTCGACTCGATCCTGATCGACGAGGCGCGCACCCCGCTGATCATCAGCGGCCCCACCCAGGACGAGGTGAAGTGGTACGGCGAGTTCGCCAAGATCGCCCGGGGCCTGGTCAAGGACGTCGACTACGAGGTCGACGAGAAGAAGCGCACGATCTCGGTGCTCGAGCCGGGCATCACCAAGGTCGAGGACCATCTCGGCATCGACAACCTCTACGACTCGGTCAACACCCCGCTGATCTCGTTCATGAACAACTCCATCAAGGCCAAGGAGCTGTTCCGCCGCGACAAGGAGTACGTCGTCCAGGACGGCGAGGTGCTCATCGTCGACGAGCACACCGGCCGGATGCTCGCAGGCCGTCGCTACAACGACGGCCTGCACCAGGCGATCGAGGCCAAGGAGGGCGTGCAGATCCGCGAGGAGTACCAGACCCTCGCCACGGTGACCCTGCAGAACTACTTCCGGCTCTACGAGAAGCTCTCCGGCATGACCGGCACGGCGATGACCGAGGCCAGCGAGTTCGACAAGATCTACAAGCTCGGCGTGGTGCCGATCCCGACCAACAAGCCGATGGCCCGCGTCGACCAGCCCGACCTGGTCTACCGCACCGAGGAGGCGAAGTACGACGCGGTCGCCGAGGACATCGCCGAGCGGCACCGCAAGGGCCAGCCGGTCCTGGTCGGCACCGTCTCGGTGGAGAAGTCGGAGTACCTCTCCGACAAGCTCAAGCGCCAGGGCATCCCGCACAGCGTCCTGAACGCGAAGGTGCACGCCGACGAGGCCAAGATCGTCGCGATGGCCGGCCACCGGGGCGCGGTCACCGTGGCGACGAACATGGCCGGTCGAGGCACCGACATCATGCTCGGCGGGTCGGTGGAGTTCCTGGCCGACCAGGAGCTGCGCAAGCAGGGGCTCGAGCCCACCGGTGAGTCCGCCGAGGAGTACGAAGCCGCCTGGCCGGCGATGGTCGAACGGATCAAGGAGCAGGTGGCGGCCGAGCACGAGCAGGTCCGCGAGCTCGGCGGCCTCTACGTCATCGGCACCGAGCGCCACGAGTCGCGGCGCATCGACAACCAGCTGCGCGGCCGGTCCGGCCGTCAGGGAGACCCGGGGGAGTCCCGGTTCTACCTCTCGCTGCAGGACGAGCTGATGCGGCTGTTCAAGTCCGACTGGGTCGACCGCATCCTGCAGGTGCTCAAGATCCCCGACGACGTCCCGATCGAGAACAAGCGGGTCACCAGCGCGATCGCGAATGCGCAGGGGCAGGTCGAGTCGCAGAACTTCGAGTCGCGCAAGAACGTGCTCAAGTACGACGACGTGATGGACCGCCAGCGCAAGGTGATCTACACCGAGCGCCGTCGGGTGCTCGAGGGCGCCGACCTGCGCGAGCAGATCCGCACCTTCATCGACGACGTCGTGGCGGGCTACGTCGCCAGCCACACCCAGGGTCTGCCGGACGAATGGGAGCTCGAGCAGCTCTGGACCGAGCTCAAGCAGTTCTGGCCGCTGTCGTTGGAGCTCGCCGAGCTCGAGGAGCGGGCGGGTGCGGCCGGCAGCCCCGACGCCGACGCGCTGGTCGAGGCGCTGCGCGCCGACGCGCACGCGGCCTACGACCGTCGCGAGGCCGAGATGGGCGAGGAGGTCATGCGCGAGCTCGAGCGGCGGGTGATCCTCTCCGTGCTCGACCGCAAGTGGCGCGAGCACCTCTACGAGATGGACTACCTGCGCGAGGGCATCTATCTGCGCGCCTACTCCCAGCGCGACCCGCTGGTGGAGTACCAGCGCGAGGGCTTCGACATGTTCGCCGCGATGATGGACGGCATCAAGGAGGAGGCCGTCGGCTTCCTGTTCAACCTCGAGGTCCAGGTCGAGGAGGCGCCGCCGTCCCCGGCGGAGTCGGTCGGCTTGCAGCCGGGGTTCGAGATGCCGGTCACCGACGCTGCGGCCGAGGAGGCCCCGGCGCCGGAGCGGCAGGGCGCCCAGATGCGTCCGGTGATCAGCTCGAAGATCAAGGCCAAGGGCCTCGACCGCCCCAAGACTCCGCAGAAGCTCGCCTACTCCGCGCCCAGCGAGGACGGCGAGGTCGAGGTCACGGGTGCCCCCGCCGCCGCCGAGGAGGACGAGTTCGCCGGGGTGGGCCGCAACGACCGCTGCCCTTGCGGGTCGGGCAAGAAGTTCAAGCAGTGCCACGGCGCCCCCGGTGGGCCCACGGGGATGACCACGCGCGTCAACGGCTGATCGGTCGGCGCTGACCTGCCACTCGTGGTGGGTGTGGCGGCGCTGACCTGCCGGTCGTGGTGGGTGTGGTGGCGCTGACCTGCCGGTCGTGGTTGCGGCCGGTGGGCAGCTCACCGGGTCTCGACACGCGGTCGCGAGCTCGTTCCTCGCTCGCGCGCTCGCTCGACCTGCCTGAGCGACGCCGACCCCTCGTCCCTCGGGGTCGGCTGCTCAGGCGAACTCCAGGGCGGTGCAGACCCAGCGCTGACCCTGGGGTTGGCGACGCAGCTCGAAGCGGGCGGCGAGGGCACGGGAGCGGACGCCGTAGCCCACGTGCACGCTGCTCTCGACCACCTCGCGGCTCACGAAGCAGGTGTGCACGCTGCGCACCCGCGGTCGGCCGGGTTGGACCCGGCCCTGACCGGGGCGGTGACCACCGGCGCGGGCGACCAGCTGCGCCCGGCGCTGGAGGTCGTCGTACACCTCCTCGGTGGTCCAGCGCAGCAGCTGGGTGATCGGCCGGTCGCCGCCGACGATCTCGACCGCGGCCTGCGCGAAACGACGGCTCCAGCCCTCGGCGTCGCGCCGCCAGCGCTCGTCGATGGAGACGACGTCGCCGCCGCTGCCTCCCTCGGCGCCGGTGCGCGGCGGTGGGTCCAGCCGGGGCTGCAGGTCGAGGGCGAGCGTGCCCTGGACGCCGGCGACGGGGATCGGCAGCCGCAGCGGAACGACCTGCTCGTGGACGTGTGACATCGGGTCTCCTCTCAGGGGGCGGGCGGCAGGGTGAGCCGTTGGCCGGGATGGATCAGGGCGGGGTCGGCACCGACCACGTCGCGGTTGTGGGCGTGCAGCGTGCGCCAGTAGGAGTCGATCTCGGCGTCCGTGGCGCCCGGGCGCAGCGTCGAGGCGGCGATGGACCACAGGCTGTCGCCCGGTCGGACCACATGGATCGCCTCGTCGGCCTGCGACGCGACGGCCGCGACCTGGTTCGCCCAGGCTGCGGTCGACAGGCCACCCAGGGGCCGGGCGGGGAGTGGGAGGCCGGTGAGGATCTCGGCGGCGGTCTCGCGCGGGACGAGCGGGGCGCTGCCCGGCTCGGCCGCCACCGGGCCCGCGGTCAGCACCGCGACGCCGCAGGCCGCCAGCATCGAGCGGCGCAGCGCGCTCGGCAACAGCCGGGCGGCGCGGCCCTCGGTGCGGCCGCGCGCCGCCGCCGCGAGGACCAGGCTGGAGCCCAGCCACAGCCACCCGACGCACGCCAGCAGCGCCACCGCACACCCTCGGACCAGCCACCGGTCGAACCCCGGACCGGCTGGTGCGAGCGCGACCGGCGCCGCCAGCAGTGCGAGCCCGGCGGCGGCGACGGTGCCCGCGACCCACACGGTGAGGCAGCGAAGCGTGCTGACGCGGTCATTCATCCCGAGATCCTTGCGTTTGCGTCTGTTTGTCTCAGGAAACGCCCGTTGGGCGCTGTTGTCAACGGTCTCTCCACAACGCCGGGCATGGTCGAGCGAACCCCCGCCGTGGCAGGGTCGGGGCATGGCCTGGGAAGAGGAGCTCTTCGCCGCGCTCGACGACCTCGAGCAGCAGGCCGAGGCGCTCTACGACGCCGAGCGCGAGATCGACCTGGCCGACCGCGCCCGGGCCGAGTACCAGCAGGTGTCGCTGGCCGCGCGGCTGATGGCCTCGCTGGAGCGGGACCTGGTGATCGACGTGGACGCCGTCGGCCGGGTCGCGGGCCGGCTGCACCGGGTCGCGGACGGGTGGTGCCTGCTGCGTGGGCCCGGGCAGGACTGGGTGCTGTCGCTGGCCGCGGTGCGTGCCGTCGAAGGAGCCTCGCCGCGGGCCGTGCCCGAAGTCGCCTGGCCCGTCGTGGCCAAGCTCGGGTTGGGCTCGGCGCTGCGCCGGCTCGCCGACGAGCGGGTCCGGTGCGTGCTGCACCTGCGTGACGGGACGCGGCACGACGGCGTCCTGACCCGGGTGGGCCGCGACTTCGTGGAGCTGGCCACCGGTGCGGACCGCACCGTGCTGGTGGCCTGGGAGGGTCTCTGCGCGGTGCAGAACCGGGGATGAAGCGCGGGCGCGCCGCTACGTCGCGTCGAGGTCGTACGGCGGGAGCTCGCCGTCGGCGAGCGGGCGCAGGCCGTGCCGGGCGGGGCGCCGCGGCTCGTCGTCCTCGTCCTCCATCGCCTCGATGATGTGCTTGCGCACGATCGTGCGCGGGTCGAGGTCGCGCAGCTCGAGGTCGGCGTACTCGGGGCCGAGCTCGGCGCGCAGCTCGTCGCGGGCGGCATTGGCGAACCCGCGGGCCTTGCGCACGAACTGCCCGGCCTGCCGGGCCAGCTCGGGCAGCCGGTCGGGGCCGAAGACCAGGACCGCGACGAAAGCGATGACCGCGAACTCCGGCAGCCCGACCCCGAACACGGGTCAGAACTTACTGGTAGGCGTGAGCCCGAGCTGCATCCCGGCCAGTCCGCGGCCACGCCCGGCGAGTCGGGTGGCGATCTCGGTCAGCACGGCGGCCGACGCCGCGGCCGGGTCGGCCTCGACGATCGGGCGCCCGGCGTCGCCGCCCTCGCGCAGCGCCAGGTCGAGCGGCACCTTGCCGAGCACCGGCACGTCGTAGCCGAAGCGAGCGGACAGCGTCTCGGCGACCCGGTCGCCCCCGCCGCTGCCGAAGACCTCGAGCCGGTGCTCACGCCCCTCGGGGGTGCAGTGCGGGCAGGGCAGGTAGCTCATGTTCTCGACGACGCCGACCACGCGCTGGTGCATCATCGAGGCCATCGTGCCGGCCCGCTCGGCGACCTCGGCCGCCGCCTCCTGTGGCGTGGTCACCACGACCACCTCGGCGCCCGGGAGGTGCTGGCCCAGCGAGATCGCGACGTCGCCGGTGCCCGGCGGCAGGTCGAGCAGCAGCACGTCGAGGTCGCCCCAGTAGACGTCGGAGAGCATCTGCACCAGCGCCCGGTCGAGCATCGGACCGCGCCAGGCCACGACCTGGTCGCGGCGGGGCTTGAGCATGCCGATCGAGATGACCGAGACCCCCGACGGCGTGGGCACCGGCATGATCAGGTCCTCGACCTGGGTGGGCCGGACGTCGGCGACGCCGAGCATCGCCGGGACCGAGTGGCCGTAGATGTCGGCGTCCACGATGCCGACCTTGAGCCCCTGGGCGGCCATCGCGAGCGCCAGGTTGACCGTCACCGAGGACTTGCCGACCCCGCCCTTGCCGCTGGCGATCGCGAAGACCTTGGTCAGCGAGCCCGGCTGGGCGAACGGGATCTCGCGCTGGGCCTGGCCGCCGCGCAGCAGCTCCTGGAGTCCGGAGCGCTGGTCGGCGCTCATCACGCCCAGCTGCAGGTCGACGCCCGTGACGCCGGGGACCCGCTGGACGGCGGCGGTGACGTCGCGGGTGATCGTGTCGCGCATCGGGCAGCCGGCCACGGTGAGCAGCACCGTGAGGTGCACCGTGCCGTCGGGATCGATCGTGACCGCGTCGACCATGCCGAGGTCGGTGATCGGGCGCTTGATCTCCGGGTCGTTCACGGTCGCCAGGGCGGCGTTGACCTGCTCGAGGGAGGGGGTGCTCATGATGCCCCAGCCTAGTTCAGGGGTCGCTGATCCCCACGGTCGGCGGGGGTGTCGAGACGCTGCTCGCCGCCCTCCTCGGCGGCGGACCGTTCTTCGAGCTCGGCGAGGAGGGCCCGCAGCTCCGAGCGCAGGAAGTCGCGGGTCGCCACCTCGCCGACGGCCATCCGCAGCGAGGCGACCTCACGGGCCAGGAACTCCATGTCGGCGTGGGCGCGCGCGTTGGCCTGGCGGTCCTGCTCGGCGATCACCTTGTCGCGCTGCTCCTGCCGGTTCTGGGCGAGCAGGATGAGCGGCGCGGCGTAGGAGGCCTGGAGGCTGAGCATCAGCGTCAAGAAGATGAACGCGTAGGGGTCCCACCGCCACTGCTCGGGAGCCAGCGTGTTCCAGCTGAGCCACACGACCACGAACAGCGTCATGTAGATGAGGAACCTGGCGGTGCCCATGAAGCGGGCGAACTGCTCGGCGAAGACGCCGAACCGGTCGGAGTCGTAGCTGGGCCGCCGCACCAGGGGGCGGCGGCGCACCTCCCGCGGGGTGTCGAGCCGCGAACGCGCGCCGCGTGGGGTCTCAGCCACGGCGCACCCCTGGGTGCGGGTCGGTCGAGCGGATGGCCTGGTCGCGCCAGTTCTCCGGCAGCATGTGGTCGAGCAGGTCGTCGACGGTGACCGCGCCGAGGAGGTGACCGTTCTCGTCGACCACGGGTGCGGCGACCAGGTTGTAGGTGGCCAGGTGTGCGGCCACCTGGTCGATGGTGGCCTCGGGGCGCAGGCTGGCCATCGAGTCGTCGAGCGCCCCCGCGACCAGGCTCGAGGGGGGCTCGCGGAGCAGCCGCTGGATGTGGGCGACGCCCAGCAGCTTGCCGGTGGGTGGCTCGAGGGGCTGCCGGCACACGTAGACGAGCGCGGCGAGCGACGGGGTGAGGTCGGGGTTGCGGACCTGCGCCAGCGCATCGGCGACGGTGGCGTCGGGGCCGAGGATGACCGGCTCGGGCGTCATCATCGCCCCGGCGGTGTTCTCGACGTAGGACATCAGCCGCCGCACGTCCTCGGCCTCCTCGGGCTGCATCAGCTCCAGCAGTCGGGCGGCGGTCTCGGGCGGCAGGTCGGCGATCAGGTCGGCGGCGTCGTCGGCGGACATCTCCTCGAGGACGTCGGCGGCGCGCTCGGAGTCGAGGTGCTCGAGGATCTCGACCTGGTCCTCCTCGGGCAGCTCCTCGAGGACGTCGGCGAGCCGCTCGTCGTCGAGCGCGGCGATCACGGCGGTACGCCGCTCGGGCGGCAGGTCGTGGATCATGCTGGCGGCGTCGGCCGGCCGCATCTCGTTGAGCGCGTGGATCAGCTGGGTCGCCGGCTGCGACTCCTCGCGGCGGGTCAGGCCCTCCACGTCGTCCCACTCGACCACGTGGGTCTGTCCGCGGCGGCGGAACCCCTTGGCGGGCTCCTGCACGGCGACTCGGCTCAACACCCAGTCGCGGTTGCGCAGCTGCTCCATGCCGACGTCGAAGACGGTGCCGGCGACGCCGGTGC
This sequence comes from Nocardioides ferulae, assembly GCF_003660455.1. Taxonomy (GTDB): domain Bacteria; phylum Actinomycetota; class Actinomycetes; order Propionibacteriales; family Nocardioidaceae; genus Nocardioides; species Nocardioides ferulae. The sequence continues at coordinate 94,429 of NZ_QZVR01000008.1, forward strand.
TGCGAATGCGCACTCCCCGGTCGAGCAGCTGGCCGATCACCAGGGTCTCTGTGGAGCGCTGCTGGAAGCGGCGCATGTTGATCAGGCCGGTGCTGTAGACGTGGCCGCTGTCGATGTTGGTCACCCGGGTCATCGGGACGAAGATGCGCCGCCGGCCGAAGACCTCGGCGACGATGCCGAGCACGCGAGGCTGGCTGACCTCGGTGCGCAGCGCCACCACGAGGTCGCGCACCTTGCCGACCTGGTCGCCCTGCGGGTCGAAGATCGGGAGCCCGACCAGCCGGGCGGCGAAGACGCGGGACGGGGCGGTGCTCACGGCCGACCAGGCTACCGTTCCGGCGCGGCCACGGCCCCGAGGACGGGGCCGACGGGTGGCACCATGTCTCGGTGACCACCGTCCCTCCCTCCGGTCCGCCGCCGACGCAGCGGGTCGTGCTCCACGTGGGCCTGCCCAAGACCGGCACCACCTGGCTCCAGGCACTGCTCGCCGACTCGCGCGACCGGCTGCGGGAGGGTGGGGTCCTCTATCCGTTCGTGCGCCCGGGGGCGATGTTCCACGGCGCGGTGGAGGTGCGTGGCAGCCACGAGAAGTTCGGGCTGAGCGCCGCCGAGGTGGCCGGCACCTGGGAGGCGCTGTGTGCGCGCGTCCGGGACTTCCCAGGCCTCTCCGTGATCAGCCACGAGGTGCTGGGTGGCGCGACGCCGGCGCAGATCGAGTGGGCCCTGCGTCCCTTGGCCGGCATCGAGGTGCACGTCGTCGTGACCGCCCGGGACCTGGCTCGGCAGGCGACCGCGCACTGGCAGGAGGAGGTGAAGCTCGGTGACACCCGCAGCTTCGCCGACTTCGAGCGGGAGCAGTTCCGCGCCGACACCGGCCGAGACGCCGGCCCCGACGCCGGCGGCGTCCGGCCCCACTTCTGGCACGCCCAGGACTTCGCCGACGCGCTGCGCAGGTGGGCGGCTTCGCTGCCGCCCGGGTGTGCTCATCTGGTGGCCTGTCCGCCTCGCGGTGCTCCGCCGGAGGAGCTGTGGCGCCGATTCGCCGAGGCGGTCGGCGTCGATCCGGCCCTGGTCGACGCCTCCGATCCGGCGGCGCTCCGCGGCACCAACGCATCGCTGGGCGTGGCCGCGATCGCGCAGCTGAGGCAGGTCAACGCGGCACTGGCCGGCCGCCTGGACGCGCGAGACCACCACCGGCTCGTCAAGCGGGAGTACGCCGAAGGCGTGCTGGCCGCCCTTCCCGGTCGCCGTCCCCGCACTCCGGCGGACCTGGCCGCCGACTGGGTGCCGGTGACCCGAGCGTGGCTGGACGAGGTCGGCGCGGCCGGCTACGTCGTCCACGGAGACCCCGAGGATCTGGTGCCGTCCATCCCGTCGGCCGACGAGCCGCACCCCGACGTCCTGCTGCCGGGGGAGGAGCTGAGCGGAGACCCTGCCCTGCTTGCCTCGGAGTTCGTAACCCGCGCGGGGGGAGTGGCGTTGGACACACCGAACGCATCCGGACGGTCGCGAAGCGCTCTGCGTCGGCTCCGTGACAAAGGAAGGCGGGGTTCTGGCCGACGGTAGGATCATCGGGCTGCCCCGATCTCGGCGGGCGACAGAGAGGGAGAAACGCGGGTGACCAAGCACGCGAGGCGGGACGACGACGCCCTGGCCAAGCCGCTGACTGTCGTCGGCCTCGGCGCCCTGGTGACCGCTCTGGTCGCCGTGGTGCTCGTGGTGACCTTCCTGAGCCCCGGTCAGCTCGGCCTCTCCGCGGCGACCCGGGCCGAAGGCCCCAGCTGGGAGGTGCCGCCGCCGGCCGACACCGAGAGCGGCGCAGACCCCTCCCGAGCCGCGAAGGGTGGGCCCGAGCTGTCGGTGTTGAGCCCGGCACCCCCGATCGAGAAGGCAGGCCCGAGCCGCGCCGACCTGGCCCGCGCCGCCGAACGCAGCGCACGGCGCAAGCCGCCGCCGCAGCCCGTGGTGCCCGGCGTCGACCTCGAGCCCATCCTGCCGACGTCGTTCCGGGTCAGCTCCTACAACGTGCTGGGGGCCTCGCACACCACCAAGGGCGGCCGGCACGCCAAGTTCACCGACGGCGTCACGCGCATGGGCTGGGCCGTCCAGCTGCTCACCGGCGCGGGCATCTCGGTGGCCGGCTTCCAGGAGTTCCAGCCCTCGCAGCACGCGGCGTTCGCGCGGCAGGCTCCCGGATGGTCGGTGTTCCCCGGCCCGGCGATGGGGCACCAGGCCCTCGCGAACGCGATCGTGTGGCGTGAGGACGTCTGGGAGCTGGTCGACCCGAACACGATCCAGATCCCCTACTTCGGTGGGCGCGAGCGGCCGATGCCCTACGTCCTGCTGCGTCATCGCGAGACCGGGCAGACGGTCTGGTTCGCCAACTTCCACAACCCGGCCGACGCTCACGGGCCCGCTCAGCGCTGGCGAGACGCCGCCGTCGGTCGTCAGATCGCCCTGGCCAACCAGCTCTCCGCCGACGGCACGCCGGTGATCTTCACCGGCGACTTCAACGACCGCGAAGAGTTCTTCTGCCCGATGACGGCGAACACGTCCATGCGTTCCGCGAGCGGCGGCTCGGTCAGCCCCTGTGTCCCGGCCCGACCGGTCAAGGTCGACTGGATCATGGGGTCGGCCCCGGTGTCGTTCTCGGGTTACGTGGCCACCGAGGAGGGCCTCGCGGGTCGCACCAGCGACCACCCGTTCATGTACGCCGAGGCGTTGGTGCAGCCGATCTCCTGATCCGCTGCCGTCACGGCCGCCGGGCTCAGCGATCCAGGAACAGGTTGAGGTCCTGCCGGGTGTTCAGCCGGCTGCCGGGGATCGCCGGCAGCCGCAGGGCCGCCAGGATCGTGTTCGCGAGGCTTCCCACCCGCACTGGAGGCGCGGCGTCGTAGGGCGGCTGCTGCTTGCGCGGGTTCTGGTAGGCGGGGTTCAGCCGGTAGAGGCCGCCCCCGGCCGGCACGCCGGCTCCCCAGGCGATGACCGGCACCTTGTAGTTCTGCCGAACGGTCGGGTCGCTCTGGTCGGTTCCGAATCCACCGCCGGTCGCAGTCAGCACGACCAGGGTCTTGCCACGCAGCTTGGGTGCGCTCTCGACCGTCTCGAGGATCTGCCCGACGAGAGCGTCGAGCTCGGCCACCGCGTCGAGGTAGCTTCTGCTGCCGAAGCCCGACTCCTGGCCGGCGCGGGCGACGTCGGCGAGGTGCACCAACGTGAACCTCCGCGGGGTCCGGGGGAGGGTCCGGGTCAGCTTCGCCACCAGCTCGGCGTCGGTGTCGGTCAGCACGAAGCGGTCGATCTTGTCGGCGCCGTCGTCGACGCCGAAGGGGTCGCGTCCCCCGTGCTCCTCGCCGTAGGAGCGGTCCAGGAGGGAGAGTCGCTCGTCGCTGGTGAACAGTGCGGTGGCGCCGCCCTTGTTGTGGACGAGGTCGAAGATGGTGGAGGTGTACCGGCCGGCGGCCTCGTGCACCGTGCCCGTCTCACCCAGGGGTCCCGCCAGCGCCTCCTCGTCCACGCCGTGTCCACCGCTCGCCGCGTCGACGGGCCGGCCGGTCAGCAGGCTGAGTGTGTTCGGCACGGCGGTCGTCTGCTCCACGCTCGTGCGTGCGTTGTTGGTCGAGCTGCCCTCCTGCCGCATCCGGGTCAGGCTGGGGGCGCCGGCCGCGCCGAGCTTCTGCAGGGCCCACGGCCGCAGTCCGTCGACCTCGAGGGCGAGCACCCGGCGCACCGGCAGCTCCTGGGCCCAGGTGGGCGGGATGGTGGCGGTGGCGACGATCATCGCGTGGTCGGTGGTCTTGGCGACCAGCTCGTCGCGCAGGTCGGCGTAGCCGGTGAACGTCGCCATGGCACTGCCGAAGATCCAGTCGACCCGCATCCACGACGGCGGGGTGCAGACCCCGTCGACGTAGCCGCCGCCGTTCGCCGCGACGAGGTTGCTCTCGCGCAGGTAGGGGCAGAACACCTCCTCGCGGTCGTTCATGTCGCCGGTTGCAAACACGGGGACGCCCGGGTAGTCGCGGGCCAGCCGGTTGAACAGGGACGTCTCGATGCGGGTGGCCTCGTCGCGCCACTTCTGTGCAGGTCCGCGGGCGTCTGCGGGGTGGTGGGTGTTGTAGAACCAGGCCCGCTGTCCGGTCTCGTTGTGGCGAAGCAGCACGTAGGGCTTGGCGATCTCGTTGCCCTTGAAGTAGGGGACCGGGATGGTGCGCTGCTCGACCATCGTCCACATCGAGGTGCGCCACGCGATCGAGTTGTGCATGACCCCGTTGCTCATGCGCGCGCCCGGGTAGACCTCGAACTGGCTGCCGAGGTCTTCGTTGAAGCGCTCGAGCTGGATCGGCTGGAGCTCCTGGAAGCCGACGACGTCGATGCTCTCGCGCTGGAGCAGCTCGTTGGCGTAGCCCATCCGCTTGTAGCCGCTCTCCCAGCCGCCGCGGCCGCCCTTGCCGTCGGTGTGCCCGGCCCCAAGGACGTTGAAGGAGCTGATCTGGAAGACGGTCGCGGGGTCCGGCTGGTCGCTGAGGCGAGCCGGGGCGGCGGCGGGCGAAGCGGCAGACGGGGCGGTGAGCGCAGCGGCTCCGAGAACGCCGACCGCGAGGGCGGTTGCCAGGGCTCGGTGACCGAGCGAGCCTCGGCGAGGTCGGATGTGGGCCATGTCGCGCTTCCCTTCGATCAGCGTCCCGGATGGCGCAGAGCTCCGGCTCTCCGACCTGACGCACCCCGACACGCCGGTCGGGCTCGCGGGCTGATGGTGCTGGTGATGTTACAGTGACCTGTGTTGCTTGTCATGCGCTGTGCGATGCCCGCTGCCCGGGTGGTGCGGGACCCCGTCTAAGGTGTCCAGGTCCGGTGCCGCACCTGGTTGGTCCGTGGTCGAGCCGCCGGAGGGTCCAGGGGTCGGCGATCGCCGACAGGCATCGGCAGCGACAGGGGAGTCATGAGCGGTCGGGTGGTCTTGCATCTCGGCGCGATGAAGACCGGCACGAGTTTCGTGCAGGACGTCCTGGGTCAGCACCCCGAGCAGTTGGCGGCGGCCGGTGTGGAGTTCCTCGGCGGGTTCGGCAAGCAGACCCGTGCGGTGCTCGACGGCCTGCGCCGCACCGGCACCGAGGACGCCCTGCAGCGGTGGCGCAGGCTGATCTCCGGCGCGCCGGACGACCGCACCGCCGTGGTGTCGATGGAGTTCCTCAGCTTCGCCAGCCCCCGTCAGGTCGCCGGGTTCCTCGAGCCGCTGCGCGGTCGCGAGGTCCAGGTGGTGCTCACCGTGCGGGACCAACTGCGCGTCCTGCCCGCGCAGTGGCAGAGCTACACGCGCAACTTCGGGACCTCCTCGTTCGCCGACTACCTGCGGGAGGTCCGCGAGCCGCGGCCCCGCAAGCCAGTCGGCCGTGCCTACCGCACCTACCACCGCGCCCAGGACATCGTCGAGATCGTCGACAGGTGGGTCGGGCGGCCCGAGGTGGCGCGCTTCGACGTGGTCACGGTGCCGCCGCCCGGCGCCCCGCGCGAGGAGCTCTGGGAGCGGTTCTGTCGGGCGATCGAGGTGACCGTCCCCGGCATCGGGCTGGATGCGGTCCACGACAACTCCTCGCTCGGCTATGCCTCGTGCGATGCCCTGCGCCGGGTCAACGTCCATCTGCAGGACGTCGCCCCCGGCCGCTACCGCAAGGTGATCCGTCCGGTCGCGCGCGAGACCCTCGCCCAGTTGCGCAACGACGAGTCGCGTCCGGTGCTCGACCAGGCGGCCGCCGACTATGCGCGGGCCCGCAACCGGGAAGTGCGTGAGGTGCTGGGACAGCGGGGCGTGGGCCTGGTCGGCGACCTCGGCGATCTGCCCGTCGATGCGCCGGCCGAGGCGCTATCGGCCGAGGTCGTGGCACCGCCGGCCGAGGAGGTCCTGCGGGCCGCCCGGGCGGTCTGGCAGCACGCTGCCCGGACCGCGCGTGTCGCGGATACGACGCTCTCGGCCCCGCAGCGGCTGGACGAGATCGTGAGCGACGCCGCCCGCATGCTGCGGGGGCTCGCCGAGGGTGACCGGTAGCATCGGTGTTTTGCGCGGCGAGCCCGCCGCGACCCGCCCGGCACATGAGAGGCGACTGCGCTGATGATCACAGGTGACGGCCCGCCCGAGGCGCCGGAAGCCGTGGTCGAGCGCGTCCGGGTCGACGACCGAGGCATCCACCTGCGGGCCGCCCACGACCGAGTCGTCGACTTCCTCTTCGACGGCCGCCGGATCGGGTCGTTCTGGCTCCTGCGCGACACCGTCGCCGACGGAGCCGACCGGCTCTTCGCCTGGCCGACCGCGCTGGTGCCCTACCTGCGGGGAGCGACGCGGGTCGCCCTGGTCGACCACCTCTCGGAGCGTCAGGTGCACGACGTCGAGGTCGTCCTCGGCGAGGGCGGCGACGACCGGATCCGCGTCGAGGACGGCAACGGCAACCCGCTCGGTCTCGACAAGAGCCAGCGGCTGATGCGGCTCTTCGACAGCCGGGACCGGCGGCAGCTCGACCCGCTGCTCGACGCCATCGAGGCGGTGGTGGCCGAGCTCGAGGCCTGCGGACTGGAGCCCTTCCTGGCCTACGGCACCCTCCTGGGCGCGGTCCGAGACGGCCAGCTCATCGGCTACGACTCCGACGCCGACCTCGGCTACGTCAGCAGGTTCGACCACCCGGTCGACGTGGCGCGAGAGTCCTTCCGCGTCCAGCGGGCCCTGGTCGAGCGGGGGTACCGGATCACCCGCTACAGCGGTCTGGCGTTCAAGATCGTCATCGAGGAGGCCGACGGCGCGCGGCGCGGGCTCGACGTCTTCGGCGGCTTCCGGCGCGACGGGGTGCTCTACCTGATGGGCGAGGTGGGCCATCGGTTCCGTGACGAGTGGCTGTGGCCCCGAGGCGAGACCACCCTGGCCGGACGTCGGCTGCCGGCGCCGGCCCAGCCCGAGCACCTGCTCGAGGCCATGTACGGCCCGCACTGGCGCGTCCCCGACCCCGCCTTCAAGTTCTCGACTCCCCGCACGGCCCAGCGGCGGCTCAACGGTTGGTTCCGGGGCACCCGCGTGGGCCGGGAGGAGGTCTGGGACCGCCACTACCACCGGGGTGGGGCCGCTCCGAGGAAGAACCCCACCCCGTTCGTGCGCTGGGTGCGCGCCCGCGAGCCCGAGCTCGGCACGGCGGTGGACCTCGGCTGCGGCACCGGCCGAGACGTGCTCTGGCTCGCCCAGCAGGGCGTGGAGGCCTGGGGCCTGGACTTCGTGGCACGGGCCTTCCGCACCGCCGAGCGCCGTGCCGGGGCCAAGGGGCTGCCGGCCCACTTCCTCTGGACCAACCTCACCGAGCTCCGGTCGGTGCTCGTCGCCGGCGCTCTGCTGTCGAGACGACCCGGCCCCCGCGTCGTCCTGGCCCGACACGTCGCCGACGCCACCAACGAGCACGGCCGCGAGAACCTGATCCGCCTGGCTCGCATGGTCACCCGGGGCTCGGGCCGGCTGTACCTGCAGGTCACGTCCGGACCGGCGGACGGACCGGCGGACGGGCCGGGCGCAGCGGCCGGCGAGCTCGGCGTCCACCCGATCGACCTCGAGCGCTTCGAAGCGCAGGTGGCTCGGCTCGGCGGCCGCGTCGTCGAGCGCGTCGAGGTGGGCGCCGGTGCCGCCCCGACCACCGACGCCGGCTCCCGGCGTGCGCAGACCCACCCTCAGACCAGCAGATTGGTGATCGAGTGGAACCCGTGAAGACCGCCCTGCCCCAGCGCGTGAAGGGAGCCGCGGGCCGCTACCGCGGCCTGGCCGGCCTGGCCGATCGCGTCCGCGAGCTCGAGGACGAGGTGCAGGAGTGCCGCCAGCTCAACCTGCGCCTCGCCGAGCTCACCGACGTGATGATGGAGCTGCTGGTGCCGTTGGCCGACCGTGACCCGGACCGGGTCGAGGAGCTGCTCGAGCGGTACCGCCGCACGATCAGCGACCCGCCGCCGCGGCGATGACGCGCCGGGTCTTCCTGCACGTCGGGCTGCCGAAGACCGGCACCACCTACCTGCAGGACGCCCTGTGGGCGAACCGCGACCGGCTGGCCGAGCGCGGCCTGCTGTTGCCGGGGCGCCGTCGCTGGCACCTGCTGGCCTCGCTGGAGGTGCGCGAGGACCCCGGGCTCGCGAACCGGCCAGGGGCGATCGAGCACCCCTGGCGGGCGCTGGTCGCCGAGATCGAGGGCTGGCGGGGGGACGCGCTGGTCAGTCACGAGTTCTTCGGGGCCGCCTCCGCCGAGCAGGCGCGCCGGGCGGTCGCCGAGCTCGGCGACGTGGAGGTGCACGTCGTGGTCACCGCGCGCGCCATGGTCGACCTGTTCCTCTCGCGGTGGCAGGAGTGGGTCAAGAACGGTGCCCGCGGGGCGGTCGACCGCTACCCGCCGAAGGCCAAGGGTGCCGCCGCGGAGACCGGCGAATGGGGCTGGCCCAGCTTCGATCTCGGCATCGTGCTCGACCGCTGGGGCAGCGCGGTGCCCCCCGAGCGGGTGCACGTGCTGCCGATGGCGCCGGGCCGCTCCGACCCGCAGGAGCTGTGGCAGCGCCTGCTGGGGGTGCTCGGCGTACCCGCCGACGGCCTCGAGGCGCCCGAGGCGGCCGCCAACCCGTCCCTGGGCCTGGTCGAGATCGAGCTGCTGCGCCGGGTCAACGCCCATCTCGAGGGCTTCCGGTCGGCCTTCGACCGCGGCCGCTGGATCCGCGGCTACCTCGGTGAGGGCGGTGTGCTCCCGACGTCGCGCGAGAAGTTCCGACCCGGCGAGGAGAAGCTGGCCGAGCTGACCGAGCGGGCGGAGCGGGCGCTGCGGATGCTGCGCGAAGGCGGCTACGACGTGGTCGGCGACGTGTCGCTGCTCGAACAGCGCGACCTCGGCCCGCGCCGCCACCCGAGCGAGGTGACCGACGCCGAGCTGGTCGACGCCGCGGCCCACACCATCGCCCGGATGACCTCCGACGTGAGATCACTCACCCTCGACGGTGACGACGCGACGGAGGGGTCGAAACGAGGGCGGGGCCTGCCTCGTGCCCGTGTTAACGTGCCACGGCTCATCGCGCCGCGGCGCAAGACCAGGGACAGCCGGAAGGGAACGAGCTGACGTGATCAAGCGCGCAACCGGGCGACTGCTCGTCGCACTCGGAGTGGGCGCGGTGGTCTTCGCCGGCACCGGCGGTGCCACCGGAGCACCGACGGCCGTCCACGCCGCCGGCACCACGACCGTCGCCGCCCAGGTGTCGGTGGAGAGCGCCGCCCGCAAGCCCACGTGGCGGCCCACCCAGGGCGGCAAGTTCAACGTGCCCCGGGTCGGGGGCGACAAGCAGTACCGACTCGAGAAGCAGGTCGTCAGCGCCATCCGGCATGCCCGCAAGGGCTCGCAGATCAAGATCTCGCTGTTCTCCTTCGACCGGTTCCCGGTCGCCGACGCCTTGATCGCAGCTCACCGGCGCGGCGTCGACGTGAAGGTCCTCATGAACGACCACGAGGAGCCGCGGGCACAGAAGAAGCTGCGCCGCGTGATCGGCAAGAACCGGTCCAAGCGCAGCTACATCTACCAGTGCCAGAACGGCTGCCGGTCGACGGGCGAGAACAACCACTCGAAGTTCTTCCTGTTCTCCCACACCGGCGCAGCGCGCGATGTGGTCATGGTCGGTTCGGTCAACATGAAGCTCAACGGGTCGAAGAACCAGTACAACGACCTGTGGACCAAGAACGACGCCCCCGCCCTCTACGCGACGTTCGACGACCTGTTCCGCCGGATGCGGCCCGACAAGGTCGACAAGCCGACGTACATGCGCCGTGAGATCGGCAAGAACTTCATGCTGCAGGTCACGCCGTTCCACAACGAGGGTCCCGACAACGACCCGATCGACACGGTCCTCGACCCCGTGAAGTGCAAGGGCGCTCGCGGCGGCACCGGCACCAACGGACGCACGCTCATCCGGGTCAACATGCACGCCTGGAACGGCCGGCGAGGCACCTACCTCGCCGAACGATTCCGCAAGCTCTACGCCGCGGGCTGCGACGTCAAGCTGCAGTACGGCTACGCCGGGAAGCTGGTGCGCGACGAGTTCGGCATCAAGACCCCCCGCGGCTACATGCCGATCCGTGCCAACGGTTTCGACACCGACGGTGACGAGGAGACCGACCTCTACAGTCACATGAAGCTGCTGATCATCACCGGCAACTACGGCGGCGACCGATCCGCCAAGGTCGTGGTGACCGGATCCAGCAACTACCAGGACTCGGGGGTGCGCGGTGACGAGGTCATCTTGCGCATGCTCAACCAGGACCGCACCACCGCGCAGTACCTGAAGAACTGGAAGTGGATGTGGGAGAACCGCACCCGCGAGGTGCCCCACGTCCAGCCCAAGCGGAGCACCGACCGCTTCGGGCGACCGCTCCCCGAGCGTCGGGTCTATCTCGCGGGTCCCGGCATCGACAGCCCCGAATGGGAGGACGAGTAACACTCATGGGCCGACTCTGTGAGACGGACGGACTGACCGAGGACCAGCAGGAGATCCTCGCCGCGGTCCGGCAGTTCGTCGAGAAGGAGATCATTCCCGTCGCGACCGAACTCGAGCACGCCGACGAGTACCCCACGCAGATCGTGGAGGGCCTCAAGGAGCTCGGCATCTTCGGCCTGATGATCCCCGAGGAGTACGACGGTCTGGGGGAGTCGCTGCTGACCTACGCGCTGTGCGTGGAGGAGATCGCGCGCGGCTGGATGAGCGTCTCCGGCGTCATCAACACCCACTTCATCGTGGCCTACATGCTGATGAAGCACGGCACCGAGGAGCAGAAGCGCAAGTACCTCCCCAAGATGGCCACCGGTGAGATCCGCGGGGCCTTCTCGATGTCCGAGCCCGGTCTGGGCTCCGACGTCTCGGCGATCAAGACCAAGGCCACCCGCACCGATGACGGCTACGAGATCACCGGCCAGAAGATGTGGCTGACCAACGGCGGATCCTCCACGCTGGTCGCGGTGCTGGTCAAGACCGACGAGGGCGCCGACAGCGTCTACCGGAACATGACCACGTTCCTGGTCGAGAAGGAGCCCGGCTTCGGCGAGACCGCGCAGGGCGTCACCGTGCCCGGCAAGATCGACAAGATGGGCTACAAGGGCATCGACACCACCGAGATGGTGTTCGAGGGTCACCGGATCTCCGCCGACCAGATCCTCGGCGGCGAGCCCGGCAAGGGCTTCTACCAGATGATGGACGGCGTCGAGGTCGGCCGCGTCAACGTCGCCGCGCGAGCCTGCGGCCTGGCGATCCGCGGTTTCGAGCTGGGCGTCGCCTACGCCCAGCAGCGTGAGACCTTCGGCAAGCCGATCGCCCAGCACCAGGCGATCCTGTTCCGGCTCGCCGAGATGGCCACCAAGGTCGAGACCGCGCACACGATGATGGTCAAGGCCGCCCGGCTCAAGGACTCCGGCAAGCGGATGGACGTCGAGGCCGGGATGGCCAAGATGCTCGCCAGCGAGTACGCCAACGAGGTCGTCGAGGACTCCTTCCGGATCCACGGCGGCTACGGCTACTCCAAGGAGTACGAGATCGAGCGACTGATGCGCGAGGTCAAGTTCATGCTGATCGGCGAGGGCACCTCCGACATCCAGAAGATGATCATCGGACGGCGGCTGCTCGAGGACTACAAGCTGCGCTGACCCCCTGCACCTCGAAGGGCCTCGCGACCCACAGGTCGCGAGGCCCTCGTGCGTTCCCGGTGGGGGATCCGGTCAGTCGTCGGCGGGCGGCTTGACCGGCCCGCCCGAGCGCAGCAGGTCGACGAGCGCCGCGACGGCCGCGTCGCGCACCTGCGCTGCGGGCACCTCGCTCGGGTCGCTCCCCGGGACGTCGACGGGGGTGAGGTCGGCGAGGTCACCGACGACGCGTACTCCGCTGTCGGCGATGCGGGCGACGATGCGATCGGCGTTCTTCCTCAGCCACCGCGGCACCGTGAAGCCGATGGTGTCCTCGTGCTCCTTGTGGTTGACGAGCACGTGCTTGGCCAGCGCCTTGACCTTCTTCTTGTACTCCAGCTTGTCGAGGTCGGCCAGCTCGGCGTTGAGCTGGGCCATGAGAGCAACCGACGCGGTGCCCAGTGACTCGTTGGCGCGGGGTGCCTCCAGCCACGGTGCCGCGGAGACGCCCGCGACCTCGCAGAACCGGTCCCACAGCAGCTCGGAGGGGGAGCCGGGCGGCGGGACCGTGACCACCGTGACGTGGTCGCTGCCGAACGCCGCGACCCAGCGCTCGATGATGCGGGCCGAGCCCTGCTGCCGCCAGAACTTCTTGCCCGCCTCGCCGCCGTTGCGGATGCCGTCGAGATACTCCGGCCAGGTCCAGGTGCCGCGGTTCTTCACCGACTCCTGCCACATCGCCGGCACCGCTCGACCGAGGTCGCGCACGGTGATGACCACCTGCACGTCGGCGCCGGCGAGGTCGTCCGCCGCGACGGCGATCCGGGACTCGGGCATGGGGCCGAGGTACTCCATGGAGACCACCGAGGTGCCCGGATGGGCCAGGATCTCCTCCCGCAGCGACGCCCAGGCGCCGGCCTTGGCGGTGGGGGAGCCGTTGAGATCCTTGGCCGCCTCCGAGTGCCGGCGCCAGGTGGGGCCCGGGAACAGCACCCCCTGCTCGGCCAGGAGGTCGCGGTTCGCACCCAACCGGCCCTGGATGAAGGTCGTGCCGGACTTCATCAAGCCGACGTGAAGTACCACCCGCTCGGCCATCCCCGTCCTCTCGCTCGCCTCGACTGGCCGCTCATCCTTCCACAGGCGAACCGGCCGGCCCGCACCCGCGTAGCCTTCCCGGACCTCCTAATCGGGTCGACGCCGCCCCCTCCTGGTGGGAAGGTGGGAGAACCATCGCCGCGCCGACCAGGAGGACGCCGTGCCTGCCACCCCACCCAACTCCGGCAAGGGCCAGCCCGTGAGCGGAGGGAACGACGACCTCAAGGCCAAGATGCGCGAGGCGCTCGAGCGCAAGAAGGCGCACGACCAGGGCGTTCCCGGCGACGGACCCGTGCGTGAGAAGGCACACGGCTCGGAGGTCGTCGGCGGCGGGCCGCGCCTGCACCGGCGCAAGGCCGGTGGGGGCGGGTCCTGAGCCAGGATCCACCGACCCTCTGACCAGCCCTCGGACCGACCCGGTGTCGGTCGGTCGGTGAGGTTCGCCACGTGTCCGGCAGGCGCCAGGTGCCGCCCGCATTCGGCACGATGGTCCCCGAACGCCTGCCCAGGACCGTGAGAGCAGGACCGTCAGAGAGGGAGTGCCCATGCAGTTCGGCCGCAGCTACGAGGAGTTCGAGGTCGGTGCGACCTACAAGCACTGGCCCGGCAAGACGGTCACCGAGTACGACGACCACCTGTTCTGCCTGCTCACGATGAACCACCACCCGCTGCACCTGGACGAGAACTACGCCCAGGAGACCACCCAGTTCGGCAAGAACGTCGTGGTCGGCAACTACGTCTACTCGATCCTGCTCGGCATGTCGGTGCCCGACATCTCCGGCAAGGCGATCGCGAACCTGGAGATCGAGTCGCTGCGCCACGTGGCACCGACCTTCCACGGTGACACGCTCTACGGCGAGACCACGGTGCTCGACAAGTGGGAGTCGAAGTCGAAGGACGATCGCGGCGTCGTGCACGTGGAGACCATCGGCTACAACCAGGACGGCAAGGTCGTGTGCATCTTCCGCCGCAAGGTGATGGTGCCCAAGAACAGCTACCTCGAGGCCCGCGGCGGCGAGCAGCCCGGCCGGCCGGTGCCGCAACCGGACAAGAACTGGAGCGGCCCCGCACCGAGCTAGCGAGATGCGGGAGGAGCCGCGAAGGTTGAGGAGCGTGGGCCGGGACGGCGCGGAGCGGCAGGCCGGCCACGCGTCTCGAAACCACGGCCCCGCACCGAGCTAGCGAGGGGCGGGAGGAGCCGCCGGTGCCCGCGTCCCCAGGGCGCGCGGCGCCGGCGCGAAGGCGCGGGCCAGCGGGAGCATCGCGAGCACCAGCACCATCGGCACCGCGAAGCCGACGCGCAGCGAGCCGGCGCCGACCAGACCGGTCAGCACCGAGCCGATCAGGGCGCCGGCGTAGTTGAACTGGTTGAACCGGGCGATGACGGCGTCGACCCTGGCGTGCCGGGCCGCCGGGTCCGCATCACCGGCATCGTCGCCGGCGGCGATCCGGGCCGCGGCGGAGAAGCTGAGCGGGGCGATCACCGCGACTCCCGCGCCGAGCAGGGTGAAGCCGGCGACCGCCACCTGCCAGGACGGCGCGAAGACGACCAGGGCGAGGGCCACGAACGCCACGACGGCGCCGGCCCGCAGGACCTTGACCGGGCCGAGCCCGGCCACCAGGTGGTCGCCGGCGAGGCGGACGAGTCCGCTCGCCAGCAGATAGGGGAAGGTGGCCAGCGCGACCAGCCGCTCGGGTGAGTCCAGGGTGCGATCGAGATAGGTCGGCCCCCACGAGGCGGCGGCGGTGTCGACGCTGTAGAACAGCACGAGCCCGGCGCCGACCAGCCACAGCGGCCGCCACGGCACCTCCACCTCGGGCCCGTCCGCGGGGCCGTGGTCGCGCGCTGCGTACGGCAGGAACGCCACCGCCAGCGGTGCCAGCCCGAGCAGACCGACGGCCGGGAGCGGGGCCTCGGCCGCGACGAGGGTCCCGGCGGCCCCGAGCACGCCGCCCAGCGTCCAGGCGCCGTGGAACGAGGGCAGCAGCGGCCGGTCGACCCGGTGCTCCAAGGCCACGCCCTGCATGTTCGTCGTGGCGTCGACGATGCCGACGCCGAGGCCGTAGAGCACCAGCCCGCCGACGAGCACCAGCACGCTGGGCGCGGCGCTGAACACCGGAACCGCGAGCGCGACCAGCAGCAGGCCGGCCCGCAGCATGGTGGCGCTGTCACGACGAGCCGCGACCCGCTCGGCCAGCACCGACCCGACGCCGGCGAGCAGCACGATCGCCAGCAGGATCAGCGACAGCTCGACCTCGTCGAGGTCCCAGCGGTCGCTGAACTGCGGCAGCCGGGTGGTGAGCGTGACGAAGACCAGCCCCTGGACGAGGAAGGCGGCCGCGATCGCGGCCCGCACCCGGCTGGTCGGCACGCGCGGCATCCTCGCACGCCCACCGGGCCGGGCGTGGCGTCTTGGACAGGTTCGCCGGCCGCGCGCAGCCTCGCTGCTCACACCTCCTTTGCCTGCCGTCGTCGCGGTCGTACGGTTCTCCCATGGCCTCGCCCTCGCTCACGGCCGGGTGTCCCCGCTGCCCGGCCCCGGTCGTCCTCGGTGTCGCTGACGAGGCCGGCGGGGGCGTCTGGTCGTGTCCCGAGCACGGCCCGGTGCCGCCGCTGTGGCGGCCGGAGGAGGCCTCCTACGAGGCGTTCGCCGAGCATCTCCGGGTCTCCTCCTCGCCGGCCCGGCCGTTCCCGACGCTGCTGCCGTGGCCGCTCGGGCCCGGCTGGAGCGTCACCGACTTCGCGGCCGTCGGGCAGGACGCCGAGCGGGCGCGCGCCACGATGACCTGCTGCTCGGGCACCAGCGCGCTGGACGGGCCGGTCGACGTGATGATCGTCAGCGAGGAGCCCGGCACCGGGCTCGGCGCGCGCTGCGCCGGTGTCGACCACCCCGATCCCGGCGCCGAGATCGGTCTGGGGGCGCCGACGGTCAAGGTGCGCATCGACAGCCAGCAGGTGCCGCTGTGGCCGGTGTCGACCAGCGGCATGGCGGGGGAGTGGGACCGGTCGGTGCTGGCCGGCGAGGCGCACGGTCGATGGCTGTGGCTGGTGTTGCGACCGGCGTCGGCGGTGCTGCTGCTCAGAGACGAGTGGATCCTGCGCGACGTGTCGGGGCTCGGGCCGTCGCTGGTCGAGATGAGCTTCGGGGGCCCGCGCCCGCCCTGGTGAGGTCGCCGAGGCGGGGCTGAGCCGGTGGCGCCACTAGGCTGCCGGGGTGCGCATCGACCTCCACAGCCACTCCCGGGCCAGCGATGGCACGGACGCCCCGGGGGACCTGGTTCGAGCCGCTGCCGCGGCCGGCCTGGACGTGCTGGCGATCACCGACCACGACACGGCAGAGGGCTGGGCCGAGGCCGCGGAGGCTGCCGGCGAGACGGGTGTCGAGCTCGTGCGCGGCATGGAGATCAGCGCCCGGCACGAGGGGCACGCGGTGCACCTGCTCGCCTACCTGCCGGACCCGACGTACCCGCCT
Source organism: Nocardioides ferulae (assembly GCF_003660455.1). Classification (GTDB taxonomy): domain Bacteria; phylum Actinomycetota; class Actinomycetes; order Propionibacteriales; family Nocardioidaceae; genus Nocardioides; species Nocardioides ferulae. Next base: position 110,651 of record NZ_QZVR01000008.1, read on the forward strand.
CTGGTGGCGGAGCTGGAGCGGGTGCTGCAGGGCCGGCGGGCCCGGGTGCCCACGATGCTCGAGCGGCTGCGTGCGCTGGGGCTGGAGCTGTCGGAGGCGGAGGTGGTCAGGGCGGGCCACGACACGGCGGCGACCGGTCGCCCGCACGTCGCCGACGCGATGGTGCACCGCGGGCTGGTGCGGGACCGGGACGAGGCGTTCACCCGCTACCTGGGTGCCGGCCGCCCTGCGTACGTCGAGCGGTACGCCGCGCCGCTGGTCGAGACACTGCGGCTGGTGACCGAGGCCGGCGGCGTCAGCGTGATCGCCCACCCGTGGGGGCGCAGCGGCCGCCGGCGTCCGGACGAGGCGGACCTCGCCGAGCTTGCCGAGGCCGGCCTGGTCGGGGTGGAGGTCGACCACCAGGACCACTCGCCGCAGGCGCGCGCCGAGCTGCGCGCGATCACCCGCAACCTCGGCCTGGTGCTCACCGGTTCGAGCGACTATCACGGCGACGGCAAGCGCGACCACGAGCTCGGCTGCAACACCACCTCTGCGGAGGACTACCAGCGCCTGATCGAGCTGGCAGCGGCGGCAGCCGACGCCTCGTCGTGCGCCACCCCCGAGGTGCTGCGATCGTGAGCGTGCTCGACACCGTCCTGCTCGTCGAGGTCTTCGTGACGCTGTTCGTGATCATGGACCCGGTCGGGATGATCCCGCTGTTCCTGTCGCTGACCAGCGGGCGCTCGACCGCGACCCAGCGGCGGGCGGCCTGGCAGGCGGTCCTGGTCTCGATCTCGGTGGTGACCGCGTTCGCGTTCTTCGGCAAGCAGATCCTGTCCTACCTGCACATCTCGCTGCCGGCCCTGCAGTGCGCCGGCGGCCTGCTGCTGCTGCTGGTCGCGCTCGACCTGCTCACCGGCAAGCAGAAGGCACCCGACGCCGCGGCCGACTCCAACGTGGCCCTCGTGCCGCTCGGCACCCCGCTGATGGCCGGCCCCGGTGCGATCGTGGCGACGATGCTGTTCGCCCAGGAGGTCGACGGCTCGGCCACGTTCTTCGCGGTCGCCCTCGGCGTGATCGGCGTCCACCTGTGCATCTTCTCCGCGCTGCGGTTCTCGCTGCCGATCCTGCGGGTGATCCGGCAGAGCGGGGTGCTGCTGATCAGCCGGATCGCCGGCCTGCTTCTCTCCGCGATCGCCGTGCAGCTGATCGCCGACGCGGTGCGGTCGTTCGTCACCGGGGATTTCTGAGGCATGAAGGCACCGCCGCGCACTCTGGCGATCGGGGGACTTGTGCTGCTGCTCGCGGTCGCGCTCGGGGTGTATGCCGGTCTGCGAGCGCCGTGGGGCACCAAGCATCCGCAGGTGAAGCAGGGGCATCGCCATGCGAGCCAACAGCGAGAACGACCTCGTGATGTTCGACGCTGAGGAGGGCACCCAACTCACCCTTCATGCCGACAACCTGTGGTGGGAGACGGCCAGCGCCGGAGGGGAAGGCGATCCGCCGTGTCTCCGGAGGCCCGGCAGGAAGTCCGACGTCGAAGTGGGCTTCCTGTGGGTCGCTGGGCCTGACGGTGGTGCCCGGTCCGTCCCGCTATGGGTGAAGTGCCTGTAGCCACGCCGTTCCCCGGCCAGGGGCGGTGATCGCATGCTCACTGGGCAGGCACGCCCGCAGGAGCCGGTGCGCCGAGCAGCCGCTGGTCGAGCGACGGACGGTCGCTCTGGTTGCTACTCCTTGAAGCGCTCCCACGCTGCCTGACGGCTCACCCCGCACGCGGTGCCGATGTCGTCCCAGGTCGCGCCCTGCTCACGTGCGGCACGGACGGCCTTCCGCTGCCACTTCTCCAACGCGCGCTGGCTCTGCTGGATGCCCGCGATGACGCGCATCGGGTCGGACCTCCAGCCGTCCTCGACGGTGAGGGTGACGCTGACCAGTGGCTCGACGCCGGGCGCCTCGACGGTGTCCGTCCCTTGGGTCTTGTCCATGCGTCGAGAGTTCCCGAACGGCTCGAGTCTGTCAAGCAATCCTGACAAGCCAGAGTGCGGGCTCCGGAGGAGGGAACCCGCCATCGCCGTGATGGCTTCGTAGGCCGACGGACATAACCAGCCCACGCGAGCGTAGAAGTCCTCGCTGCTGGGTCCTTACGTCCGTCGCGGTACGAGGAGCGGGCCGCGGCTCTGGCGGTCACCTGCGGTCACGGCGTCAGGAGTAGCGGTGGTTCTTCGCCGTGTGGCCCTGCTCGCGGGTGCAGGTGCGGCCGTTCATCGAACGGTGGCCGCACAGCGCGTCGGTGGGTGCGGCCGAGGAGGCCACGGCGACCGGCTTCGCCTTCGCGGGCCGCGCCGCCGGCCGGGTCGGCTTCGAGGGGAGCTTCTCCCCGGCTGTCCGCTTGCGGTAGTTGGCCTCACGCATCGCCCGCAGGGCGGCTTCCTTGCTCATCGTGCACTCACCCGACGAACTCTAGGCGCCACCGCCGACAGCGCCCGTCGGCGGCCACCTGGGTGCCTACTTGCGGCCCAGCGACTGGAAGCGCTGCAGCACGCCGTTCGGCACCACCCGGGCCAGCGTGGTGACCGCCTTGTACTGCAGGCCGGGCACCGAGATCACCTTGCCCTTGGCGTGGTCGACCAGCGCCGCGGCGACGAGCTCGTCGGCGTCGAGCCACATGAACGACGGCGCCGAGTCGCGCCCGACCTCCATCCGCTCGTGGAACTCGGTCTTGGTGAACCCCGGGCACAGCGCGGTCACGGTCACGCCCTGCGAGCGGTACTCCTGCGCGGCCCATTCGCTGAAGCTGTTCACCCATGCCTTCGCCGCGCTGTAGGTGCCGCGGGGCAGGAAGGCCGCCACACTCGAGACGTTGATGACGCCACCGTGGCCGCGCTCGACCATGCCGCCGAGCGCGGCATGGGTCAGCCGCAGCACCGCGGTGACCAGCACCTCGAGCATCTGCGTCTCTGTGTCCACGTCGTTGTCGAGGAACCGGCCCTTGAGGCCGAACCCGGCGTTGTTCACCAGCAGCTCGACCGGGCGCTCCCGGACCGCCAACCGCTCCTCGACCCGGGCCAGCTGGTCCCGGTCGCCCAGATCCGCCGGCAGCACCTCGACCTCCACGGAGTACGCCGCGCGCAGCTGCCCGGCGACCTCCTCGAGCCGGGCGCGGTCCCGCGCGACCAGCACCAGGTCGTGGCCACGGGCCGCGAGCTGGTCGGCGAACGAGCGGCCGATGCCGGCCGTCGCGCCGGTCACCAGGGCAGCGGGGCGGGCGTTCGGGAGGGGCTCAGTAGAGGACATGACCGAAGTCAACCAGCCACCTGCGACCAACGCGGGCTCCTGTCCGGCATGATGGCAGGCGATGACCACCACGCTCGCGATCGCCAACCAGAAGGGCGGCGTCGCCAAGACCACCTCGGTGGCCTCGCTCGGTGCCGCGCTGGCCGAGCTCGGCCACCGGGTCCTGCTCGTCGACCTCGACCCCCAGGCGTGCCTGACCTTCTCGCTCGGCATCGACCCCGAGGACCTCGAGCTGTCGGTGCACCAGGTGCTCACCCAGGGGCTCGAGCCCACCGAGGCGATCATCGCCACCGACGACGGCGTCGACATCCTGCCCGCCACCATCGAGCTCGCCCGCGCCGAGGCCGAGCTGCTCACCCGCACCGGGCGCGAGCAGGTGCTCAAGTCGGCACTGGAGGATCTCGCCGAGGCCGCGGACCCGGCGTACGACTGGGTCCTGCTCGACTGTCCGCCGTCGCTGGGTGTGCTCACCGTGGCGGCGCTCACCGCTGCGCGCGCCGTCCTCGTGCCGCTGCAGTGCGAGACGCTCTCGCACCGCGGCGTCGGCCAGCTGCTCGACACCGTGCACGACGTCCGCCGGTTCACCAACCGCAAGCTCGAGGTGTGGGGCGTGCTGCCGACGCTCTTCGACGGCCGCACCAACCACGCGCGCACCGTGCTCGACACGATCTCGCAGACCTACGACCTCGACGTGATCGGCCCGCCGATCCCGAAGACGATCAAGTTCGCCGAGGCCCCGGCCGCCGGCCGCTCCATCCTGGCGACGAGCCGCAGCAGCAAGGGCGCGGTCGCCTACCGCGAGGTGGCCGCCAACCTGGTCGACCGCGCGGCCCGCAAGCCGGCCCGCGTCACCCGAGCCAAGAAGGCCTGAGCAGGTGAGCCGGCACCGGGCACAGGTGCGTCCGCGCTACGGGCGGATCGCGATGCTCTGCTCGTCGCTGGCCGTCACCACAATCGCCGTCCTGGGCGGCACCGGCATCATCCCGACCTCGCCCTCGGCGACCGCCGAGGGCGCCAACGCGGTGGGAGCGGTGGCCGGCGACGAGGCCGGCGCGGCCCCCGAGGCATCGCCGGAGTCGAGCGACCCGACTCCCGAGATCGACGGGGCGGTCGAGGAAGCCACCGACGGCCCGGCCGGCCAGAGCCGGTCCTCCACGATCCGGACCGACCCGTCCGACGACGTGGCGCTGCCCGCCGACTCCGGAACCGGGCGTCGCGTGGTCTTCAGCGAGGGCAGGCAGCGGGTCTGGCTGGTCGGGGCCGGTGACGAGGTGGAGCGCACCTACCTGGTGTCGGGGTCGATCTACGACAACCTCGACCCGGGCACCTACTCGGTCTACTCCCGCTCCGAGCACGCCTACGGCATCGACGACTCCGGCACGATGCGCTACTTCGTGCGGTTCACCCAGGGCGAGCGTGCGGCGATCGGCTTCCACGACATCCCGGTCGACGACGGGAAGCCGGTGCAGCGGCTCACCCAGCTCGGTACGCCGCTCTCGCACGGCTGCATCCGGCAGCGGCGCGCCGACGCGGTCGCCCTCTGGGAGTTCGCCCCCCTGGGCACCACGGTCGTGGTCACCGCCTGAGTCCGAGCTCGACGCGTTGCCGACGCGTCAGCCGTTCCGCGACACGCCGAGAAGCCGCGGGAATCGTTGACGCGTCGGCGTCGGATCAGTCGCCCGCGGGTGCGCTCGAGGAGTCGCTGCCGGAGCCGCCGGAGCGGCGGCGACGACGACGGCGGTTGCGGGACGGACCCGACTCGCCACCCTCCCCGGCGCCGTCGGCGGCCGGCCCGGTGGCGCCGGCGGTGGCGGGCGCCTTGTCGGCCGGCTGGTCGCCGGCGGGGCGGCCACCACGGGTGCGGCTGCGGTTGCGGTCGCGGCGCGGCCGGTCGCCGTCGCGCTGACGGGAGCGGTCCTCGCGGGGCTCCCGCGGCTCGCGCGGCTTCTCGGGCACGATCCGGCCCTTGGTGCCCGGCGGGATGCCCATGTCGTGGGCGAAGTGCTCGGAGGTCGAGTAGGTCTCCGGCGGGCTGTCGAAGGGCAGGTCGAGAGCCTTGTTGATCATCTTCCAGCGGTGCAGGTCGGCCCAGTCGACCAGGGTGACCGCCACGCCGGTGGCGCCCGCGCGGCCGGTGCGGCCGATCCGGTGGACGTAGGTCTTCTCGTCCTCGGGGCAGGTGTAGTTGACGACGTGGGAGACCCCGGCGACGTCGATGCCGCGCGCGGCGACGTCGGTGGCGACCAGCACCCGCAGCTTGTCCTCGCGGAACTTGGTCAGCGCCTTCTCGCGCGCCACCTGTGCCATGTCGCCGTGCAGCGGGCTGGCGTCGAAGCCGCGCTCGGTCAGGTCATCGGCCACCCGCTGCGCCTGCCGCTTGGTGCGCGTGAACACGATGATCTTGTCGGAGTCCTCGGCCTGCAGAATGCGGCCGATCATCTCCGCCTTGTCGAGGTCGTGGGCCTGGTAGATGAACTGCGCGGTGGCCGGCACCGTCGCGTTCTCGTACGACGACTCGGCACGGATGTTCATCGGGTGCCGCATGTGGGTGCGGGCCAACGACACGATCGCGGCCGGCATCGTCGCCGAGAACAGCATCGTCTGCCGGGTCTCGGGGGTCTTGGCGAGCAGTCGCTCCACGTCGGGCAGGAACCCGAGGTCGAGCATCTCGTCGGCCTCGTCGAGCACCAGCGCGTGCACGTGCGAGAGGTCGAGGGCCTTCCGGTTGGCCAGGTCGAGCAGCCGGCCCGGAGTGCCGACGACGATGTCGACGCCACTGGCCAGCGCGTCGAGCTGCGGCTCGTAGCCGACGCCGCCGTAGACGGTGAGGACCCGCATGCCGCGGTCGGCGCTGGCCAGCGCCAGGTCGCTGGAGACCTGGAGCGCGAGCTCGCGAGTCGGGGCCACGATCAGCGCCTGCGGCTTGCCCGGGGGCAGCTCGGCGTAGTCGGGGTCCTTGGGGGAGATGCTGCGCTGGATGACGGGGATGCCGAACGCCAGCGTCTTGCCGGTGCCGGTGCGGGCCTGCCCGATCAGGTCGGTGCCGAGCAGGGCGACCGAGAGGGTCATCTCCTGGATGGCGAAGGGGGTGGTGATGCCGCCGCGCTCGAGCGCGGTGCAAATCTCGGGGTGCACCCCGAGCTCTCGGAACGTGGTCAGTGCCTTGTCGCTTTCGTGAGGTCCAGCCGGAGTCAGCCGAATCGGATGTCGTCGAATGCGGCGGACTCGCAAGGCCGACCCCGGAGGGCGGCGCTCGCGCAGCGTCAGCCGCGCACATACGGGGCTCGCCGCAACGGCCTGGAAGTCCGGTCACGACCGGCTCACGAGCCGTCGCGGGCGTCGCCCTTGGGAGTCAGCCTATCGGTAGGCTCCACCCATGACCCCATCCTCGCCGGAGGCGACCTCGGACACCGTCCCGCAGCCCCGGGCCGCCGCCGAGCCCTGGGTCTCGGCCGACCCCGTCTACCGCGAGGCGGTCGTCGACCTGCTCGGCGTGATCGCCTACGGCGAGATCTCCGCCTTCGAACGGCTCGTGGAGGACGCCCGGCTCGCGCCGACCCTGCAGGACAAGGTGGCGATCGCGACGATGGCGACGGCCGAGTTCGGCAAGGTGGCCCGGCTCCACGAACGGATCGTCGCGCTGGGCGCCGACCCGTTCGAGGCGATGGCTCCCTTCCGGCCGGTCATCGACCTCTTCCACACCAACACCGCCCCGTCGGACTGGTACGAAGGGCTGGTCAAGGCCTTCGTCGGCGACGGGTTGGCCAACGACTTCTACCGCGAGATCGCCGCCTACCTCGACGCCGACACCCGCGACCTGGTGGTCTCCTCGCTGGAGGACAGCGGCCACGCCGCCTTCGCGGTCGACCGGGTGCGGGCCGCGATCGCCGCGGACCACCGGCTCGGAGGCCGGCTCGCGCTGTGGGGCCGCCGGTTCATGGGCGAGGCGCTGATCCAGGCACAGCGCGTGGCCGCGGACCGTGACGCGCTGTCGGCGCTGCTCTCCGGCGGCGTCGACCGTCCCGGTCTCGACCTCGCCGCGCTCGGCCGGATGTTCACCCGGCTGACCGAGCGGCACACCGAGCGGATGGCCGAGCTGGGGCTGGCCTCCTGACCGCGGGCCTCGTCCGGCGACCGGTGCCCGGAGTCATGCGATACCCGGCGACGGGTACCGACTGCTCGCCATGGGGGAGCCACCCCGACGTCGTAGGGGCTGGGAGGTGAGCGAGGTGCCGAGCGGCATGCCGGGACCCGCAGCAGGGCCGTTCGTCACCGCGTTCGAGCTGTCGCCGGAGGTCGTCGTGGTCACCGAGGGGCCCGAGCACCGGGTCGTCTCGGTCAACGAGGCCGGACGCCTCTTGCTGGGCGGAGAGTTCGAGGGGCGCCGGGTGGCCGCGGTGCTGGAGGGCCTGCCGCCCGAGGGCGTCGCCGCCTGGGCAGCCGCGCTGGCCGGCCACGTCCGGCGCGTCGACGGCTGGTGCCTGTCCCGGCGTGGTGGCGGCCCCGAGGTCTGGTTCGACGCCCAGGTGGCACCGTGGCACGACCCCGACGGTCAGGTACGCGGCGTGGTCGCGCACCTGCAGGACGTCACCGAGCGCGTGCACCAGCACCAGTTCGCCGAGGCCCGCGACCACGACATGACGACCGCGCTGCAGGAGATCGTGCTGCCGCAGGACCTCCCGGTGGTGCCCGGCGTCGAGCTGGCGGCGGCGTACCTCCTCGCGGCGCCGGGGGTCGGCGTCGGTGGCGACTGGTTCGACGTGGTGCCCGGGGCCGACGGCGTGAGCCTCGTGGTGGGCGACGTGGTCGGTCGCGGGCTCGGTGCGGCGGCGGCGATGGCCGCGGTCCGGGCGGTGCTGCGGGCGCGTCTGGCCGCGGGCGCCGACCCCGAGGAGGCACTGCGCTCGGCGGACGCGTTCGCCCGGGGCTACCCCGACGCGGTGGGCACCACCGTCTGCGTGGCCCAGGTCGAGCACGGGTCCGGCCGGGTGCGCTACTGCACCGCCGGACACCCGCCGCCGCTGACGGCGGCGCCCGGCGGCACCGCGCACTACCTGCCCCGCAGCGGCGCCGGCCCGCTGGGCACCGGCCCCGCGGGCACGCCCTGCGAGGTCGCCGAGCACCGGCTCGGCGACGACGAGATGCTGCTCCTCTACACCGACGGTGCGGTCGAGCGACCGAGCCGCTCCACGAGCCAGAACACCCTCGACCTGGCGGACCTGGTGTCCCGGGCGGTGGCGGGGCCGGCCGATCCGGACCAGGCGCTGGCCGGCACCCTGTGCGACGACGTCCTCGCCCGGCTGGTGCGCTGGACCGGATCCGGCGACGACATCGCGCTGCTCGCCGCGCAGCGGGTGCCCGAGCCGGCCCGGCTGTCGGTGTCGCTGCCCGCGGAGCCGGGCGCGGTTCGCGCGGTCCGGAGGGCGCTGGGCGAGTGGTTGGCCCCGCTCGCGGTCCGTGACCTCGACGAGATGGCCGTCCAGCACGCGTTGGGCGAGGTGGTCGCGAACGCCGTGGTCCACGGCACCCCCGAGGGCCGCACCACCGACGCCGACCCGCCGGCCGAGATCAGCGTCGAGGGCCGGCTCGGGCGAGACGGGCGCCTGGTCGTCTCGGTCGCCGACACCGGCGTCTGGGTCGAGGCGGCACCGGGCCACCGCGGCCGAGGGCTCGGTCTGGCCCGAGGCTTCACCGAGCGGGTCACCATCGAGCGTGGACGCCCCGGCGCGGAGGGCACCACCGTCACCCTCGAGCTCCCGCTGAGCCGGGCGGCCCAGCTCTTCGAGAGCAGCGTCGACGAGCGGGTCGGCGCACCGGAGTCGGCGCAGGCCGACGACCTGCTCCTCGACGACGACGGCAGCGACGTGCTGGTGGTGGCCGGCGCGGTCGACCTGACCAGTGCCGAGCACCTCCACAGTGCCCTGCTGCGCCGCTCCGTGGGCGGCACGGCACCGCTCACCGTCGACCTGACCGGTGTCGGCTTCCTCGGCAGCGTCGGCGTACGCGTGCTGTTCGAGGCGCTGGCCTGGGGGTCGGCCGAGTCGCCGGGGTCACCGGCGGACGAGACCGCCGCCGGCATCCAGCTGGTCGCGGCCCCCGGCTCCGCCGCACAGCACGTGCTGGAGACCGTCGGGCTGCCCTACCGGAGCTCGGTGGTCGACGACCTCTCCGACTTCGAGTGGTGACCGAGCGGCCACCCGGCGGACCGGGGTGGTGCCGGCCGACCGATCAGCTGCGGAAGCCGACCTGCCCCACGATGCTGCCGCCGATCTCCACGTAGGCGACCTTGCTGCCGGGCACGAGCACCTGGCGGCCCTTGTGGTCGGTCAGCGTGAGCACGGTGCCGGCCGAGACCGCCTCGGCGACCCGCTCGGCCACCTTCTCGGTGCTCTCGTCGGTGTCCACGACCACCTCGCGCGGTGCGTGCTGGATGCCGATCTTGACCTCCACGGGTCCTCCTTCAGTGGTTCGTGCGTTCGAGGCGCCGGGCCGAGCCGCAGCGCCGGTTGCGGATCAGTGCTCGTCGGCCTTCGGGTAGCCGCGGATGCCCCGCCAGGCCAGCCCGGCGACCAGGGCCGCGGCGTCGTCACGGTCGATGCCGCCCGCGTCCGAGAGCCAGAACCGCGCGCTCACCTGAGCCATTCCCACCAGCGAGACCGCGAGCAGCCGGGAGGCCGCGTCGGGCAGCCCGGTGTCGTCGCGGATCACGTCGGCGATCATCGCCGCGCACTCGGTGGTCACCCTGTCGACGTGCTCGCGCACCGCCGGCTCGTTGGTGAGGTCGGACTCGAAGACCAGCCGGAACGCACCGGTGTCGTGGGCGACGTACTCGTAGAAGGCGTCGATGGTGGCCGCGACCCGCTGCTTGTTGTCGCTGGTCGAGGCCAGGGCGTCGCGGCAGTTGTCGATGATCGTGTCGCAGGAGGCGTCGAGCAGGGCGAGGTAGAGGTCCAGCTTGCCGGGGAAGTGCTGGTAGAGCACCGGCTTGGAGACGCCGGCCCGGTCGGCGATGTCGTCCATGGCCGCGGAGTGGTAGCCCTGCGCGACGAAGACCTCCAGCGCCGACGACAGCAGCTGGGCGCGGCGCTCCCGGCGGGGCATCCGCCCGCCGCGGGGGCGTCCCTCCACGTCGTACTGCGCAGCCACCCGGTGCTCCTGCCTGTCGGATCCGCGAACGTGTCCCGGGGGTGCTCCTGTATGTGCCGCCCGGGGGTCGTGCGAGCCGTGAGCCTACCCGTCAGTCGGGTCCGGATGACGGGACGGGTCTCAAGGCGATCCGGCGCGTCGGGCGACCATGGGGGAACACGGTGGCCGGCCGCGAGGTTGTGGCGGCGTCCACCGACAACCGACGAGGAGCGTTGCCGTGCCTTTCCCCCCGCTCGTGGAGCCCGCTGACGGGCTCAGCATCGACGAGGTCCGCCGGTACAGCCGGCACCTGATCATCCCGGACGTCGGCATGACCGGCCAGAAGCGGCTGAAGAACGCCAAGGTCCTGGTCATCGGCGCCGGCGGTCTCGGCAGCCCGGCCCTGCTCTACCTCGCAGCGGCCGGCGTCGGCACGATCGGCATCGCGGAGTTCGACGAGGTCGACGAGTCCAACCTGCAGCGGCAGGTCATCCACGGCCAGTCCGACGTCGGCAAGGCCAAGGCGCTCTCGGCGAAGGAGTCGATCGCCGAGACCAACCCGTACGTCGAGGTGGTGCTGCACGAGCAGCGGCTCGACAACGACAACGTGATGGACGTCTTCACCGGCTACGACCTGATCGTCGACGGCACCGACAACTTCGCGACCCGCTACATGGTCAACGACGCCGCCTTCTTCCTCGGCATCCCCTACGTCTGGGGCTCGATCTACCGCTTCGACGGCCAGGCCTCGGTGTTCGCGCCCTCCCTGTCCGAGGAGGCTCCCTGCTACCGCTGCCTCTACCCCGAGCCGCCGCCGCCCGGCATGGTCCCCTCCTGCGCGGAGGGCGGCGTGCTCGGCGTGCTGTGCGCCTCGATCGGGGCGATCCAGGGCACCGAGGCGATCAAGCTGCTCACCGGCATCGGCGAGCCGCTGGTCGGCCGGCTGATGATCTACGACGCCCTCGAGATGGAGTACCGCAAGCTCCGCGTCCGCAAGGACCCCAACTGCGCGCTGTGCGGGGAGAACCCCACCGTCACCGGGCTGATCGACTACGAGACCTTCTGTGGTGCGGTCTCCGAGGAGGCCGCCGACGCGGCCGCCGGGGCCACGATCTCGGTGACCAGCCTCGAGCACATGCTCAAGGAGCGTGAGGAGGGCTCGCGCGACTTCGTTCTCGTCGACGTGCGCGAGCCGAACGAGTTCGAGATCAACCGCATCCCCGGGTCGGTGCTGATCCCGAAGGGTGAGTTCCTCAACGGCAACGCGCTCGAGCAGCTGCCCTCGGTCGACTCCGGCACTCAGGTGGTGCTGCACTGCAAGAGCGGGGTGCGCTCGGCCGAGGCGCTGGCGGTGCTCAAGGGCGCCGGCTACGACGATGCCGTGCACGTCGGTGGCGGCGTGGTGGCCTGGGTCAACCAGATCGACCCCAGCCAGCCGGCGTACTGAGTCTGTCGCGCTGACGGGGTGCCTTCCCCACCTGACCCGTTCGGGCTACTCGCACGTAACCCGGACGGGTCAGGTGTCGTTGTGCGTGCTGTCACCCTCAGCTCGCCCGACACCTCTGCGGGCGTCTCTTCCGGAAGGCACCAGCACATGCAGCTCACCGCCCTCACCCGTCGGTCCCGGCGCGGGAAGACCCTCGCGGCCCTTGCCGGCAGCACCGTCCTCGCGGCTGCCTTCGTGGCCTCCGCGCCCGCGGCCGGCGCGGCGCAGACGACCGTCGCCTGGGCTCCGGCCGACGAGGCCGCGATCCACCCCGGCGTCCAGATGTACACCGGCGGTGCCCAGTGCACCGCGAACTTCGTGTTCAGCGACGCCGCGTCCAACGTCTACGTCGGCTATGCCGCGCACTGCGCCGGCACCGGCGAGGCGACCGACACCAACGGCTGCGCGGTCGAGTCCCTGCCGCTGGGCACCAAGGTCACCTTCAACGAGGGCGGCAGCCTGATCTCCGAGGGCACCCAGGTCGGCAGCGGCACGCTGGTCTACTCCTCGTGGGAGGCGATGGGCCGGGTCGGCACCACCGACGCGAACACCTGCGCCTACAACGACTTCGCGCTGGTCAAGGTCGACGCAGCCGACGTGGCCAAGGTCAACCCGAGCGTGCCGTTCTTCGGCGGCCCGGTCGGCATCGACACCGACGGCACCAAGCTGGGCGACAAGCTCTACAGCTACGGCAACTCCAGCCTGCGCGGCGGCATCGAGCTGCTCTCGCCGAAGTTCGGCACCAGCCTCGGCGACAACGCGGCCGACGGCGGCTGGTCGCACCCGCTCTACACCCTGACCCCGGGCGTGCCCGGTGACTCCGGCTCCGGGTTCCTGTCCGCCGACGGCTCCGCGGTCGGCACGCTGTCGACGCTGGGCCTGGCGCCGCTGCCGCTGTCGAACAACATCGGCGACCTCGCCCACGAGCTGGCCTTCGCCCAGCAGCACTCGGGCATCTCCGGGCTGCAGCTGGTCAACGGCACCGAGCCGTTCTCGCCGATCCTCTGATCCGCCCGACCCGGCCCTGACACACACCCGGCGGCCCCCTCCCACACGGGAGGGGGCCGCCGGCGTTCCCGGGGGTGGAGCCTCCCGGTGGTCGGGCGTGCCGAGACCCCGTAGGTTGCCGAGCGTGGAGCGTGGAGTGGACCCCGTCGAGCCCGACGCCCGAGCCCGCGCGTGGGAGGAGTTCGTCGAGGCCGTGCTGAGCTGCGTCGAGCAGGTGCCGCCGGGCCGGGTCACCACCTACGGCGCGATCGCCGACGCGGTCGGTCGGCACGGCCCCCGCCGGGTCGGCAACGTGATGTCGCGTCACGGCGGGGCGGTGCCGTGGTGGCGGGTGGTGCGTGCCGACGGGACGCTGCCGGCCTGCCACGACGGCGAGGCCCGCCAGCACCACCTCGAGGAGGGCACCCCGCTGCGCCGCTCCGGGAAGGTCGACCTGCCCGCCGCGTTCTTCCAGCCCGAGTCGGGACCCGCCTAAAGTCGCTGGTGCGCTGTCGGCGGTCTGCGCCACAGTGAGGGCATGCCCACCGCGATCCGTGCCACCGGCCTGGTGAAGACCTACGGCGAGGTGGTCGCGCTCGACAAGCTCGACCTCGAGGTCGAGGAGGGCACGGTGATGGGGCTGCTCGGCCCCAACGGCGCCGGCAAGACCACCGCGGTCCGGGTGCTGACCACGCTGCTGCGACCCGATGCGGGGGCGGCTGAGGTGGCCGGGGTCGACGTGCTGCGCTCTCCGCAGGAGCTGCGCCGCCGCATCGGCGTGTCAGGTCAGTACGCCGCCGTCGACGAGCACCTCACCGGCTTCGAGAACCTCGACATGGTGGGCCGCCTCTACCACCTGGGCGCGAAGGCCAGCCGGGCCCGGGCCCACGAGCTGCTCGCGCAGTTCGACCTGACCGAGGCGGCCGACCGCACCGTGAAGGGCTACTCCGGCGGCATGCGCCGTCGGCTCGACCTCGCCGGCGCCCTGGTCGCGCGCCCCCCGGTGCTCTTCCTCGACGAGCCCACCACGGGCCTCGACCCGCGCAGCCGGCTCGGCATGTGGGATGTCATCGAGGGCCTGGTCCGCGGGGGCACCACGCTGCTGCTCACCACGCAGTACCTCGAGGAGGCCGACCGGCTGGCCGACCGGATCGCGGTGATCGACCACGGCCGGGTGATCGCGCTGGGCACCGCCGACCAGCTCAAGGCCCAGGTGGGCGGTGAGCGGGTCGAGGTGGTGCTCGGCGACCCCGCCCAGCTCCCGACCGCCCTGGAGCACACCCGCGGGTTCGGCCTGGCCGAGGCGAGCGTCGACGAGCGCGACCGTCGGCTCACCGTGCCGGTCGACGGGGGCTCCGAGGACCTCGTCGAGCTGCTGACCCGGCTGCACCGCGGCGGCGTCGCCGTCAGCGAGGCGGGCCTGCGCCGGCCGACGCTCGACGACGTGTTCCTCACCCTCACCGGGCACGCGGCCGAGGGCGTCCCCGGCCCGGCCTCCGGCTCGACGGCCGACGTCTCGCAGGAGGGAGTGGCCTGATGCCCGACTCGAGGAACGCGCTGGCCGAGGCCGTGGGCGACGCCACGGTGATCACCCGGCGCAACCTGCGCAAGATCGTGCGTGTGCCCGACCTGCTGGTCTTCACGACGCTCTCGCCGATCATGTTCGTGCTGCTGTTCGCCTACGTCTTCGGCAACGCGATCGGCACCCAGGGCACCGGGGTCGACTACAAGGAGTTCCTGGTGGCGGGCGTCTTCGCCCAGACCGTGGTGTTCGGGGCCACGTTCACCGGCTACAGCCTGGCCGAGGACCTGCAGAAGGGCATCATCGACCGGTTCCGTTCGCTGCCGATGTCGCCGTCCTCGGTGGTGGTGGGGCGCACCGTCTCCGACATCGGCATCAACGTGATCAGCCTGGTGGTGATGGCGCTGACCGGGCTGCTCGTCGGCTGGCGCATCCGCACCTCGGTGCTCGAGGCGCTCGGTGGCTTCCTGGTGCTGCTGGCCTTCGCGTTCGCGATCTCGTGGATCATGGCCGCGGTGGGTCTGGTGGTGCGCACCCCCGAGGTGGTCAACAACGCCTCGTTCATGGTGATCTTCCCGCTGACGTTCATCGCCAACACCTTCGTGGCGATCGACAGCCTGCCCGGACCGCTGGCGACGTTCGCCAACTGGAACCCGGTCTCCTCGGTCACCCAGGCCGCCCGCGAGCTGTTCGGCAACACCCATCCCAGCGCGCCGCCCCCCGACGTCTGGGCGCTGCAGCACCCGGTGGCCTACACCCTGCTGTGGGTAGTGCTGATCCTGCTGGTGTTCGTGCCGCTCTCGATCCGGCTCTACCGGCACGCGGCCAGCAGGTAGCCCTCGCGCTAGCGGCCCCCGGCCAGCTCGGCGAGCCGGGCCAGGGCCTTCGGGAAGATCTCGGCGGGCGGGGTGACCAGCCCGGCGCCGACCTGGCCGACGCCGGCCTGCTTGCCGGCCATGCCGGTGTTGATCTGGGGCAGGATGCCGGTGCGGCAGACCCGGGTGACGTCGATGCCGGTGGGCACGCCCTGGAACTCCAGCACCGGGACCGTCCAGCGCGGGTTCTCCCCGAGGGTGATCTCGTGCATCCGTCGGGTGGTGGCGAGCGCGTCGGGCACCGAGCCGCCGACGAAGCGCACGATCGCCGGGGCCGTGGCCATCGCGAACCCGCCGATGCCGGCGGTCTCGGTGATCGCCGAGTCGCCGATGTCGGGGTTGGCGTCGTCGGGACCGTAGGAGCCGAGGTACAGCCCGTCGGCCAGCTGGGCGGGGCCGGTGAACCACTCGTCGCCGGTGCCGGCGACCTGGATGCCGAAGTCGGTGCCGTTGCGCGCCATCGCCACGACCATGGTCGACCCGTCGATCCCCCGAGCGGCGTCCAGCGCCAGCTTGCAGGCCGGCATCGCGAGGTTGAGGAAGAAGTGGTCGTTGCCACCGACGAAGCGCATCGCCTCGGCGACGTCGCTCGGGTCGAGGCCCGCGGGTCCGGCACTGGTGACCATCGCCGGCGCAAGGTCGCGCAGCAGCATCAAGGTGCCGGCACGGTTGCGGTTGTGGGCCTCGTCGCCCATCTGCAGCATCTGGGTGAGGATGCCGGTGATGTCGAGGACGCCGCCGGCGTCGCGGACGGA
Organism: Nocardioides ferulae; assembly: GCF_003660455.1. Taxonomy (GTDB): domain Bacteria; phylum Actinomycetota; class Actinomycetes; order Propionibacteriales; family Nocardioidaceae; genus Nocardioides; species Nocardioides ferulae. The sequence goes on from NZ_QZVR01000008.1 coordinate 126,677, forward strand.
GCGCACCGCGGCCTGCAGCAGCGGGCCGAGCACCTCGCCCATCCAGCGCAGCCGGGTCAGCACCTCGGGGGAGTAGGCGCCGTAGCGGAGCACCTTGCCCAGCCCCTCGTTGAGGGTGCAGTGCGTGCGCCGGCCGGTGGCCGGGTCCTCGAGCACGAACACCCACATCGACGGGGTCACCACGCCGGCCATCGGCCCCACCGCACCGCGGTGGTGGCACGGCTCGAGCGAGACGCCGCTGCCCGCCTCGAACAGCGCGGCGGCGTCCTCGGGGTCGCCGACCAGGCCCTCGAGAGCGGCCCCGCCCATCAGGGCGCCGCGCATCGGTCCGGAGGCCCGCTCCCAGGCGATCGGCGGCCCGGCGTGCAGGAACTGTCCGCGCTGGAGGTCGAGCGCGTCGGCGGCCGGGACGACGTCGACCAGGTGGGCGGTGACGCCCAACACGGCTTCGACCGCGCGGGCGTTCGCGTCGCGGCGCCGTGGGTCGCCCGCGACCGTCGCCAGGTCGGCCTCGGTGCCGGGCATCGGCGGACGCCAGTCGACCCGGGTGACCGGCACCGCCTGCGCGGCGACGGCGTCGGCCAGCAGGTCGGCTCCGGAAGCGATCACCTCGGAGGGCGACGGGGTCGGGTGGGCGGTCATGCGACACCTCCGGTGGGCAGCAGGGCGACGGCCCGGCGGGCGGCGCCGGCGGTGGACAGGTGGACCTCTGCCCCGGCTTCGACGAGCGCGGCGACCTGACGGTCCCGGCCCTGCGGGTCGGCGGCGGTGCCGACCACGCTGACCACCACCGGCCGGCGCACCTCGCGCAGGGCGGGGGCGAGCAGGGCGGGGGCGAGCAGGGCGGCCGGATCCGGCTCGGCCCCGTGGCCGAGGACGACGTCGAGCAGCAGCACGGCGGTGTCGGGGTCGGCGGCCGCCCGGGCGAGGTGCTCCAGGCGGAGCGTCGGGTCGATCATCGGGTGCGCCCGGCCGGCGGTGAGGGCGTCGTCGCCGAAGTCGACCATCGTGTGGCCGTCATGGTGCAGGTCGGGTCCGAGCGCGAGGTCGGGTGAGAGCGGGATGTTCGACCGGATCGGGCCCACGGCCTGCCCGGCCACCAGCATCGCCTCGTCGCACAGGGTGCCCCCGACGAAGAGCCCGCGCAGGAAGCGCCCGCTGCTCGCCGGCGACGCGGTGCCGGCGACCGGCCACGACGGCACGGACCGGCCCAGCCGGGCCAGCACCTGCTCGGCGGCCGCGGTCAGGTCCGGCAGCCCCGGCCCGAGCAGCGCCTGCACGACCGGTGTGGCCAGCGTCGCGGCGTACTCCCCGATGTCGTCGGCGACCTGCTCGGCCGGCGGCTTGGAGACCAGCACGATCAGCTCGACGGCCGGGTCCTGGTCGAGACGGCGCAGCGCCTCCCGGGTCGAGAGCCCGCCGACCGCCTCGGACAGGTCGCGGCCCCCGACGCCGAGCGCCGAGGAGACCCCGACGCCGGCGTGGTCGAGGAGGGCGAGCAGCTGCTGGCAGCCGGTGCCGGAGGCGGCGACCAGCCCGACCGGCCCGGGCGCGACCGCGTTGGCGAAGCCGAGCCCGAGGCCGCCGACGACGGCGGTGCCGCAGTCGGGGCCCATCACCAGCAGCCCGCGCTCGGCTGCGGTGCGCTTGAGGTGGATCTCCTGCTCGAGCGGCACGTTGTCGCTGAAGACCATGACGTCGAAGCCGGCGTCGAGGGCGTCCATCGCCTCGACGAAGGCCGAGCCGCCCGGCACCGACACCAGCGCGACGCCGCCGGGCGGAGCGCCGCGGAGCGCGGCTCCGGTGGTGCGGGGGGCGGCGACGGCGCCGGTCTCGGCCGGGCCGCGGGAGGCCTGCGCGAGCGCCGCGTCGACCGCGGCGAGCGCCGCCGCCAGCGGCCCGTCGGATTCGTCGACGAGGCGGATCGCGACCACCATGTCGTTCGGCGTCGCGTCGGCCGGCACGGCGAACCCCATGCCGGTCAACACCTCGACGTTGAGCGGCGTGGCCATCGCGACCTGGGCGGCGGCGACGCCGGGCACCTGCTGCACGCTGCGGCTGACCTGCAGCAGCGTCACCGAGTCGGCGTAGGCGCCGGGGCGCACCTCGACGTGCGCGCCGGTGGGCGCGGGCGTGGTCGGCTTCACGGTCATGCGGGCTCTCCGATCCGATCCAGATGACGGGTGCGGGCAAGCTCGCCCAGCGCCCGGCGGGCGCCGGCGAGCAGGCCGGCGCCCGAGCTGTGTCCGACGGCGGTCAGGTCGGCGGCACGCGCTGTCTCGCCGGCGCCGCCGAGCGCGGAGACGTACGCCGCGAACTGCGGCACCACCTCGCCGCGCAGCGCGCAGTCGAGCAGCGTCGCCGAGAGCAGGGTGGTGCGGGGGAGCAGGGCGGTGACCGCGGCGTCGACGTCGGGGGTGGGGACGCCCGCCGCGCGGTGCACCGCCAGCCACCCGCACAGCATGTCGTCGCCGTAGGGGGTGAGGCCGTCACCGCGGCCCACCAGCCCGGTGACCTCGTGGGCTCCCAGCGGATCGCCGGAAGCGGCCTCGGCAGCCGGCCACGCGGCCGGCAGCCGGGGGACCTCGACGTCGAGCAGCCGGCCGACGCCGAGTGGGACGCCGTCGACCTCGAGCCGGCCGGCGACCACCCGGGCCTCGAGTCCGGGGAACGGGAGCCGGTCGCCCACGACCCGCAGCGCGCACGGCACGCCCACGGCACTGTCGGCGACCACCCCGACGCAGAGTCCGCCGACCTCGACGTAGACCGCGGTGGTGCCGCGATGCACGACCGGAACCGGGCCGTCGGCGGCGCTCGCCAACCGCGCCTGCACCCGTGGAGGTGCGCTCGCGGGGACGACCGACTCGAGGCGCACGCCACGACGCTAGTCGAGGGCGCTAGCGTGTGCCGATGTGAGGTTGTGCCAACGGCCCCGGGGAGTGAACGCAGATGTTGCCAACCGATGAGCTGGTCCGCGAGCAGGTGGCCAGTGCGGCGCTGGCGCGCGTCGACGCCCTGCACACCGGCCTCACCCAGATCGTGCTCGAGGGCGGCGACCTCACCGGCATCGCCGCGGAGGTCTCGCGGGTGCTGGGCGTGGGCGTGCTGGTGACCTCCACCGACGGGCGTGAGCGGGCCGCGGCGCTGCCGGACTCGCTGCGCACCCTGCTCGCCGAGGCTGGCCTGGTCGACCACACCGGCCGGGTCCGGGTGGAGCGGATCGGCCTCGACGCCCCCGCGCAGCTCGGCGCCGACCGCGGTGGCGAGGTGCGCGGACTCAGGGTCGCCGCCGGCGGCACCGACCTGGCCCGGCTGATCTGCCTGCGGCCGGCCGCGCCGCTGACCGCCGACGACGTGCACGCCCTCGAGCGGGCCGCCACGGTCGCCGCGCTGCTGATCACCCGCGAGCAGGCGGTCGCCGCGGTCGAGACCAAGTACCAAGGCGACTTCCTGCGCGAGCTGTTCCTGCGCCGGGCCGGCGGGCCCGAGGTCGACCCCGACTACGTCGCCGAGCACGCCGACACCTTCGGCTGGGACCTCCACCGCCCCGTCGTGGTCGTGGTCGCCGAGCTCGACCCCCCCGGCGCCGAGCAGCAGCCGGTGTCGCGAGCGACCCGGCGCCGCTGGCAGGAGCGGTTCTCCGCGGCGTGGCGCCAGGTCTCGGCCGGTCTCGACGAGCGGGTGCCGAGCGTCGACTTCTCCTCCGAGGTGGTCACGCTCCTCCCGGTCGGCCCCGACGACCACGACCCGGTCGCCGGCGCGGACGTCGTACGCCGCGTGGTCACCGCGGTCGCCGGCGACAAGGGCGGCGGGCGCCGGCCGTTCTCGGTGGGGGTGAGCCGGGTCGCGGAGTCCCTCGACGCCCTGCCCGAGGCCTACGCCCAGGCGCGCCGGGCGGTCGAGGTGGGCCACCGGGTGCACGGGGCCGGGTCGACCACGTTCTTCGACCAGCTGGGCCTGCACCGGCTGATCGCCCTGGTGCCCGACACCGACGAGCTGCGTGCCTTCGCCCGCGACGTGCTCGGCCCGCTGGCCGCCGGCACCCCCGAGGCGGTCGACCTGCGCGAGACGCTCCAGGTGCTGCTCGACACCAACTTCAACGTGGCCGAGGCGGCGCGCTCGCAGTTCTTCCACTACAACACGATGCGCTACCGGGTGAGCAAGCTGGAGCGGCTGCTCGGTCCGCTCTCCTCCGACCCCCACCTGCGCCTCGACGTGGCGGTGGCGCTGCGGGTGCTCGAGATCACCGGCTGAGCGGGCGCGAAATGCCCGCGACACAGACCCGAGACCGAGCCGACACGCCCGGGCGCGGGGGCGGCGGCGCGCCGACAACTGGTGCCATCGCCCCCGGCGTTCCTTCGGCACAAGTCGCCGTCGTGGGTGTGTCATAGCCCTCAATAGTTTGGCCGTCTCGGGTCGCCACCCCCGGACGAAAGGCTCGAAGACATGTCGATGTTCAAGTGGGACCTGGTCGATCCCGGTCCCGGTGAGGCGGTCGCCCCGCACCAGCGACTGAGCTGGGGCAAGACCGCCGGGCTCGGCGCCCAGCACGTGGTCGCGATGTTCGGTGCGACGTTCGTCTTCCCACTCATCATGGGGCTGGATCCGAACCTCGCGATCCTGATGAGCGGCATCGCCACGATCTGCTTCCTGCTGATCGTCAAGGGCATGGTGCCCAGCTATCTCGGCACGTCGGCGTCCTTCGTCGGTGGTGCCGGCGCGATCTATGCGCAGGAGGGCGGTCCCGCCGATGTCACCGGTGCGATCCTGGTCTCAGGCGTCGTGCTGGCCCTGGTCGGCGTGCTCATCCACTACCTCGGCGCCGACTTCATCAACGCGCTGCTGCCGCCGGTTGTCACCGGCGCGGTGGTGATGCTGATCGGGTTCAACCTGGCCGGGGTCTCGACCGACCTCTACCTGCCGGCCGACCGGTGGATGGCGATGATCACGATGGTCGCCGTGGTGCTGATGGCGGTGGGACTGCGCGGCTTCCTCGGCCGGATCGCGATCTTCCTCGGCCTGATCTTCGGCTACGCGCTGTCCTGGCTCTTCGACGTCATGGGCGTCGGGGGCGTCGACGGTGACCGGGTCAACTGGGACGGTGTGAAGAGCGAGCCCTGGTTCGGCCTCCCGGACAAGACCGCCGAGGGCTTGGTCGGCAACCAGTACGAGCTCGAGAACATGGCCCAGGTCGGCTGGCACCTGCCGTCGTTCTCGATCACGTTCGCGCTGCTGGCGCTCCCCGCCGTGATCGCGCTCGTCGCCGAGAACATGGGTCACGTGAAGGCCGTCTCGGGCATGACCGGCACCGACCTCGACCCCGTGATGGGCCGCGCCGTCGGCGCCGACGGCGTCGGCACCGTGATCGCCACCTCCATCGGCGGCTCGCCCACCACGACGTACGCCGAGAACATCGGCGTCATGGCCGCCACCCGGGTCTACTCCACGGCCGCCTACTACGTCGCGGCAGCGGTGGCGATCCTGCTCGGCTTCGTGCCGAAGTTCGGAGCGATCATCTCGGCCACGCCGGGCGGGGTACTGGGCGGCATCACGCTGGTGCTCTACGGCATGATCGGCCTGCTCGGCGCCAAGATCTGGGTCGAGAACGGCGTCAACTTCGCCAACCCGGCCAACCTGGTGCCGCTCGCGGCGGGCCTCATCATCGGCATCGGCTACGACACCACCGGGTTCTTCCAGGTCACCGACGACTTCTCCCTCGGGGGCATCGCGCTGGGCACGATCGTGATCCTGGCCGGCTACCACCTCGCCCGACTGATCGCCCCGCAGGACGGCGAAGGGGCACTGATCGTCACCCGCGCCGGCGCCGACGTCGAGGACCACGCCGCCCCGCACCACCGCGACCACCCGCACGGGAAGGCCTAGCCCGACGTGAAGCCAGCACCCTTCGCCTACCGCCGACCCGCGACGCTGCCCGAGGCCCTCGAGCTGCTCGCGGCGGAGCCGGACGCGAAGGTGCTGGCCGGCGGGCAGAGCCTGGTGCCGCTGCTGTCGATGAGGCTGGCGGCGCCGGGCCTGCTCGTCGACCTGAACTCCCTCCCGGACCTCGGCGAGATCAACGTCGCTCCCGACGGGGTCCGGGTGGGGGCGCTGGTGCGCCACGCCGACCTGCTCGCCTCCGCCGAGGCGCGCCGGGTCCAGCCGCTGCTGGCGATGGCGCTCGCCCACGTCGCCCACGCGACGATCCGCAACCGTGGCACCACGGTCGGGTCGATCGTGCACGCCGACGCCTCCGCCGAGATGCCGGCGGTGCTCTCGCTGCTGGGCGGGTCGGTGACCGCGGAGTCGGCCTCGGGCAGCCGCACCATCCCGGCCGGCGAGCTGTTCGTCGGCCCTCTCGAGTCGTCGCTTCGCCCCGACGAGGTCGCCACCTCGGCCTTCTTCCCGGCCCTGCCCCCCGACACCGGCGTCGGGTTCGACGAGGTCGCCCGGCGGCACGGCGACTACGCGCTCTGCGGGGTGGCCGCGCAGGTCCGGGTGGTCGACGGCGCCGTGGCCGCCGCCTCCGCCGGCTACCTCTCGGTGGCCGACGTGCCCACGGTCGTCGACCTCACCGAGGCGCTCGGCGGTGCGGTCACCGACGCCTCGCTGGCCGCGGCCGGCGAGGCCGCCCTCGAGCACCTCGACCCGGCCGCCGACATCCACGCCACCGCCGCCTACCGCGCCCAGCTGGTGCGGGTGCTGACCGCCCGCGTGCTGCGAGCGGCGTACGCCGACGCCACCACCGAAGGAGGATCCGAGGCATGAGTGAGGAGCAGCACGACGTCCGGCTGGTGGTCAACGGTGTCACCCGCGAGATCCGAGTGCCGGCGCGGCGTCTCCTCTCCGACGCGCTGCGCCACGACCTGGGCCTGACCGGCACCCACGTCGGCTGCGAGCACGGCGTCTGCGGCGCCTGCACGATCCTGGTCGACGGCCGCCCGATGCGCGCGTGCCTGATGCTCGCGGTCTCCGCCGAGGGCGCCGAGCTGACCACGGTCGAGGGCCTCACCGAGCCCGACGGCTCCCTCTCCCCGGTGCAGCAGGCGTTCGCCGAGTGCCACGGCCTGCAGTGCGGCTTCTGCACCCCCGGGTTCCTCACCACGATCACCGCGGGCCTGCGGGAGAACCCGCACCCCACGCACGACGAGGCCCGCGAGATGGTCGGCGGCAACCTGTGCCGGTGCACCGGCTACCAGAACATCGTCAAGGCGGTGGAGCGCGCCGCGGCGATCACCGCCGAGACCGCCGCGGCGGTGGCGGAGACTGCCGAGACCCCCGAGGGGGCCGCCCGGTGACCACCAAGCTGATGGGCCAGCCGGTCCAGCGGGTCGAGGACCAGCGGTTCCTGCGCGGCGGCGGCCGCTACGTCGACGACGTGCTGGCCGGCTCTGCCTCCGACACCGGCCAGCAGGTGCTGCACGCCGCGGTGCTGCGCAGCCCGCATGCCCACGCGCGCATCGTCGACATCGACGTCGACGCGGTGCTCGACCTCGACGGCGTGCACGCGGTGTGGACCTACGAGGACCTCGCCGGCCTCTCGGCGCCGATGGCCGACCCGCTGCCGCTGCTGATCCCGCACCCGGCGCTGACCCACGGACGCACCCAGTACGCCCTGGCCCGCCACGAGGTGAACTACGCCGGCGAGGCGGTCGCGTTCGTGGTCGCCGACGACCGCTACGTCGCCGAGGACGCCCTGGCCCGCATCCACGTCAGCTACGAGGTGCTGCCGCCGGTGGTCGGCATCGAGGCCGCCCGGGCCGCCGAGCACCTGGTGCACGACGACCCCGACGACCCGGCCGGCCCCGTGCCCGGCAACGTCGGCGCGCGGCTCGAGCAGTCCACCGGTGACGCGGCCGCGGCCGTCGCCGCGGCCCCGCACCGGCTGGCCCTCGACCTCGAGGTCGAGCGCAGCGCCTGCACCCCGCTCGAGGGTCGCGGCACGGTGGCCCGCTGGGACCCCGACACCGACCGGCTCCAGGTGTGGACCTCCACCCAGTCCTCGACCGGGGTGCGTGCCGCGGTCGCGGTCAAGCTCGGGCTCGACCTCGGCCAGGTCGACGTGGTCACGCCCGACGTCGGCGGTGGGTTCGGGGTGAAGATCAACCACCCCTGGCCCGAGGAGCTGCTGGTGCCCCTGGCCGCCCGCGCCCTCGGCCGCCCGGTGAAGTTCACCGAGGACCGCCGCGAGCACTTCGTCTCCTCCGCCCACGAGCGGGCCCAGGTGCAGCACGTCGAGGTCGGCTTCGACGACGACGGCCGGCTGCTCGGGCTCGACGTGACCTTCTGGCACGACCACGGCGCCTACACGCCGTACGGCCTGATCGTGCCGATCATCACCTCGACCCAGCTGCTCGGGCCCTACAAGCCCGAGGTCTACCGCGTGGTGTTCGAGAGCCTCTACACCAACACGGTGATGGTCACGCCCTATCGCGGCGCCGGCCGGCCGCAGGGGTGCTTCGCGATGGAGCGCACCATCGACGCGATCGCCGCCTACCTCGGCAAGGACCGCGCCGAGGTGCGGGCGGTGAACTTCATCCAGCCCGACGAGTTCCCCTTCGACCAGGGGCTGATCTTCCAGGACGGCCGCGAGCTCGAGTACGACTCCGGTGACTACCCGCAGATGCTGGAGAAGATCAAGGCGCTGGTCGGCTGGGACGAGTTCCCGGCGTTCCGGGCGGAGATGGCCGAGCAGGGCCGGCGGGTCGGGATCGGCCTGGCCTGCTACGTCGAGGGCACCGGCGTCGGCCCCTACGAAGGCGCCCACGTGCACATCGAGACCACCGGCAAGGTGAAGGTCGCCACCGGTCTGACCACCCAAGGGCAGGGCCACGCCACCGTGTTCGCGCAGCTGGTGGCCGACGAGCTCGGGGTGCGCTTCGAGGACGTCGAGGTGGTCACCGGCGACACCCGCCGGATGCCGTACGCCGTCGGCACGTTCGCCTCCCGGGCCGCGGTGATGAGCGGCTCGGCGATCCACCTGGCGGCCAAGCGTGCCAAGGAGAAGGTGCTGCGGATCGCCGCCGACGCGCTCGAGGCCGACCCCGCCGACCTGCAGATCGTCGACGGCGTGGTGTCGGTGAAGGGGTCACCGGGCGCCGCGCTCGATCTCGGCACGGTCTCGGTGCTCTCGAACCCGCTGCGCTACGCCTTCGACGAGGCGTCCAAGGCCGCCACCCAGTTCTCGGTCGGCGACCCGGGCAAGCCGCCGGTCGCCGAGGACGACGAGCCCGGCCTGGAGGGCCGGGACTTCTACTCACCCGAGCGCGCGACGTTCGCCTCCGGCATGCACGCGGTGATCGTCGAGACCGACCCCGACACCGCCGAGGTGAAGATCCTCAAGTACGCCGTCGTCCACGACTGCGGCCACCTGATCAACCCGATGATCGTCGAGGGCCAGATCCACGGCGGCGTCGCCCAGGGCGTCGGCGGCGCGCTCTACGAGCGGATGGCCTACGACGAGTCCGGCCAGCTGCTCAACGCCTCGTTCATGGACTTCCTCATGCCCTACGTCTCCGAGGTGCCCGACGGCATCGACATCGACCACCTGGAGACGCCCTCGCCGCTGAACCCGCTGGGCATCAAGGGGGCCGGCGAGGCCGGGGTGATCCCGTCCGCGGCCGTGTTCGCGGCCGCGATCGAGGACGCCGAGAGGATCCCGATCACCGCGATGCCGATCTCGCCCTCGGAGCTGTTCGAGCTGCGCCGCACCCACGACCGACCGGTGGTCGAGCCTGCCGAGACCCCGCATCCACCGAAGGAGACCCCGTGAAGATCACCGGCGCCGAGACGCTGCCGCAGCCGGTCGAGCAGGTCTGGGACGCCCTGCTCGACCCGCGCGTGCTGGTCGCGACGATCCCCGGCTGCGAGCGGCTGGTGGCGGCGGGAGAGCACGCCTACGAGATGACCGTGACCGTCGGCGTCGCCGCGATCAAGGGCACCTACTCCGGCGGCTGCGAGCTCTTCGACCTCGAGCCGCACCGGTCGCTGACGATGCGCCTGTCCGGCAGCGGCGCGCCCGGCACCATCGACGCGGAGGTGGGGGTCCGCTTCGAGGACCTCGGCGCCGAGGGCACCCGGATCCACTACGACGCCGACGCGACCGTCGGCGGCATGCTCGGCGGGGTGGGGCAGCGGATGCTCACCAGCGTCTCGAAGCGGATGGCGGGGGAGTTCTTCGGCAACGTCGGCGGGGCACTGACCGCACCGCAGCCGGCCGCCGGGCAGCCGGCCGCCGGGCAGCCGGCCGCTGACCAGCCGGCCGCGGGCGCCGTCTTCACCGCGCCCCCGCGACCCGCGGTCTCCTCGGAGACCGACTTCTTCAAGGGGGTCGTGCTCGGCGCCGGACTCGTGCTGCTGGGGGTGCTGGCGGGCTCGCGGCTCGGTCGCCGGCGATGAGCGACCTCACCGTCGAGGCCACCGCTCGCGAGATGCTCGCGGCGCTGCTCGGGCGCCGGATCTCCGCCCGCGAGCTGCTCGAGCTCCACCTGGCCCGGATCGCCGAGCGCAACCCGGAGCTCACCGCGATCGTCTCTCTCGACGAGGAGCGGGCCCGGGCGGGCGCCGCCGAGGCCGACCAGCGGCTGGCCTCGGGGTCGCCGGTGGGCCCGCTCCACGGGCTGCCGTTCGCGTTCAAGGACACCCACGCGGTCGCCGGATGGCGCACCACCTTCGGCTCACCGCTCTTCGCCGACCACGTGCCGGACGCCGACGAGCTCCTCGTCGAGCGAGTACGCCGCGCGGGCGTGGTGGTGCTCGGCAAGACCAACGTGCCCGAGTTCGCCGCCGGGTCGCACACCTTCAACCGGGTCTTCGGCACCACCCGCAACCCGGTCGACCCGAGCCGGTCCGCGGGCGGGTCCAGCGGCGGCGCCGCCTGCGCGCTGGCCAGCGGCATGGTGCCGCTCGCCGACGGCTCCGACATGGGCGGCTCGCTGCGCAACCCCGCCTCGTTCTGCGGGGTCGTCGGGATGCGGCCGTCGCTGGGCCGGGTGCCCGAGTGGCCGCTCTACAACCAGTGGGAGACCACGTCGGTCGGTGGCCCGCTGGCCCGCAACGTCGGCGACCTGGCGCTGTTGCTCTCGGTCCTCGCCGGACCCGACCCGCGCGCCCCGATGGCGCTCGGCGACCCGGGCGCGGTCTTCGCCGAGCCGTTCGCCGACCCCGTGAGCGCCCCGCTGGCCGGCCTGCGAGTGGCGACCTCGATCGACCTGGGCGGCGCGTTCGAGGTCGACGCCGAGGTCGCCGCCGTCGTCGACCGGGCGGCCGGGGCGCTGGCCGGTGCAGGCGCCCGGGTGGCCGCGGCCCACCCGGACCTGTCGCCGGCCGAGGACACCTTCCGCACCCTCCGCGCCTGGCACCTGCACGCCAAGCTCGGCGACCTGCTCGCCGCCCACCCCGGCGAGCTCAAGCCCAGCCTGGCCGACAACATCCGGGCCGGCGAGCCGCTGACCGGCGCGGACGTCGCCCGCGCCTACCGCCAGCGCACCGAGCTGGGCGAGCGGATGCGCCACTTCTTCGTCGACCACGACGTGCTGGTGCTGCCGGTCTCACAGGTGCCGCCGTTCCCCGTCGAGCAGGAGTTCCCGACCTCGATCAACGGCCGCCCGATGGCGAGCTACCTCGACTGGATGCGCTCGGCCTACTTCGTCACCGTCACCGGCTGCCCGGCGATCGCGCTGCCCGCCGGCGCCACCGCCGACGGGCTCCCGGTGGGCATCCAGGTGGTGGCCCCGCACGGTGCCGACCGCCGGCTCCTGGAGGTCGCCGCCGCGTTCGAGTCGGTCCTCGGGTCCCGCTGACCCGGCGACTTCTCCACAGCCCCCTCCACAGGTCTGGTCCGCAGCCTGTGCACTGAGGTCTCCTGTGGTGGAGAACCCGGCACGACCTGTGGACGCCGCGGTGGAACCAGCGGAATGTCCCGCGAACCGTTGCGGCCCGGTCGCGCCGGGGCGTAGAACTTGTCCCACGCACTCCCCCCGGGGAGAGCGGGACGGCTCGAAGACGAGGATCCGCACGGCTGGGGAGACCCGCCGCGGCAGCTGGGTGACGCAGCGGCCGGGGTCCAACCGATGGAGCTGTCCGACCGGAGACGTCACCGGCGCCGGTCGACCAGAAGGGCCCTTGCGACTCATACTCGCAAGGGCCCTTCGCCTTTCTCAGCGCTAGGGCCTTATCCCGTCCCGCCTCCGCGCGCCTCACCCCTGCGCGGGGATGCCGCCGGCGCCCCGAGAGGGTTAACTGGTGCCGTGCCGGCCACCGACCTCTTCGCGCGCGCGGGCCGCCTGGAGGCGGCGTACCACGCCGTCGACTGGGCGGCGACGCCGCTCGGCGCCCCGGTCGGGTGGAGCCGGACGCTGCGCGGCACCCTGGACTCGGCGCTGCAGACCCGCTTCCCGGTCACGTTGCTGTGGGGCCCCGAGTTCGTGCTGCTCTACAACGAGGCGTATGCCGAGCTGATCACCGGCAAGCACCCCAGCGCCCTCGGCCGCCCCGCCCACGAGGTCTTCCCGGAGGCCTGGGATCTGGTCGGCCCGATGATGGAGGCGGTTCGCGAGCGGGGCGAGCCGACCTGGGTGGAGGACGAGCTGATCCCGCTGGAGCGCAACGGCTTCATGGAGGAGTGCTACTTCACGTTCTCCTACTCCCCGGTGCGCGGCCGCGACGGCGACATCGAGGGGCTGATCGACATCGCCTCCGAGACCACCCGGCAGGTGGTGGCGGCCCGCCGGCTGCGCCTGCTCTCGCGGCTGCAGGAGTCGCTGGCGGAGGTGCAGCGCACCGACGAGGTCACCGTGCGCGCCGACGAGGTGTTCGCCACCGACCACGCCGACCTGCCTGAGGCGGAGATCCGGCTGGCCCCCGACCCGAGACGCACGCCCACCGCGCCACGGCCGCCGATGCGCGAGATCCTCCTCGACGAGGGACGCGACGACGCCCGGCTGGTGCTGATCCCGTTGCCCACCGCGGAGCCGGGGGTCGGCGGCACGGTGCTGGCCGTGCGGCTGAGCCCGTTCCTTCCCGCCGACGCGGACTACCTCGACTTCTTGAACCTGATCGCGACCAGCCTGGCCCAGGCGATGGACCGGGCCTCGGCCCTGGAGGCCGAGCGCGGCCTCTCGACGGCGCTCCAGCTGAGCCTGCTGACCAGCCCGCCGAGCATCCCCTTCGCCGAGGTGGCGGTGCGCTACCAGCCGGCGGCCGAGGTCGCCCAGATCGGCGGCGACTGGTACGACGCCTTCACCACCGGTGACGGCGGCCTCACGGTCGTCGTCGGCGACGTGGCGGGCCACGACCGCGAGGCGGCCGCCGCGATGGCGCAGCTGCGCAACCTGGTGCGCGGGGTGGCGTGGACCCGGCGTGGGGCGCCGTCGGGAGTGCTCGGCGGGCTCGACTCGGCCATGAAGGGGCTCGAGGTCCCGGCGGTGGCGACCGCGGTCGTCGCCCAGGTCGACCGGCGTCCGCACACCGGTGCGCTCTCGTGCCGGTGGTCCAACGCCGGCCACCCGCCGCCGGTGCTGCTCGCGCCCGACGGCAGCACCAAGCTGCTGGAGACCAGGCCGGACCTGCTGCTGGGTCTCGAGCCGTCGACCCCCCGCCACGACCACGACGTGGAGCTCGAGCCGGGCAGCAGCCTGGTGCTCTACACCGACGGGCTGGTGGAGCGTCGCGGCGTGCCCCTCGACGTCAGCCTCGGGTGGCTGCTCGACGCCCTGCGCGACCGGGAGCGGCTGCACCCCGAGGAGCTGTGCGACCTGCTGCTGCGGCTGGTGAAGGGGTTCACCGAGGACGACGTGGCGCTGCTGGTGGTGCGCGCCGGCCGGTGACCGCGGCGTCCACCCGGAGATGACCGGCCGGTAGCCGTGGACGGGTCGGTCAGACTGGCTCAGTGATGTACGCCGTGCTGCACCGGCTCGTGCCTCCGGTCGCCAAGGCCGTGTGGCGGCCGACGGTCGTGGGCCTCGAGCACCTGCCGCGCACCGGACCGGTGATCATCGCCAGCAACCACCTCAGCTTCGCCGACTCGGTGGTGATCCCGGTCGTGGTGCCGCGCAAGGTCGTGTTCTTGGCCAAGTCGGACTACTTCACCGGCTCCGGCGTGCGCGGTGCGGTGCAACGGGCGTGGTTCACCGGGATGGGCATGCTGCCGGTCGACCGCGACGACGCCTCGGCGGCGCTGAGCAGCCTGGACACCGCGCTGGAGGTGCTCAGGCGCGGCGAGGCGTTCGGCATCTATCCCGAGGGCACCCGCTCCCGTGACGGCCGGCTCTACCGCGGCCGCACCGGGGTCGCGCACCTCGCGCTCACCGCCGGCGTGCCGGTGGTGCCGGTGGGGCTGCGCGGCACCGAGCACCTGCAGCCGGTGGGAGCGCGGCTGCCCCGGATCGTGCCGGTCACCGTGTCGTTCGGCGAGCCGATCGAGGCGGGGGAGCGGTTCGCGGGCGTGCCGCTGGGCCGGGCCCGTCGCGAGCTGACCGACGAGATCATGGCCGCGATCGGGACGCTGAGCGGGCAGCAGCCCGCGGGCGTCTACAACGACCGGGCCCCCGACGGCTGAGCTGGGCCGGTCAGGGGCAGAGGCGGGCCACCTCGTAGTCGAGGTTGGCCGTACGGTCGAGCGCGGAGATGACGGCGTCGAGGTCGTACGCCGACGGGCCCTCGAGCCGCAGCAGCGACCGGGCCTCACCGAGGGCGTCGGCCAGCCCGGCCATCGCGTCGTACTCCTCCTCGGGGAGCCCTGCGGTGCTCGCCGCCGCCTGCACCCCCGTGATGGCCTCGGAGATCGTGGCGCCCACCGGGTCGGGGTCGTAGCCGTCGAAGAAGTAGTTCTGGGCGTTCGAGTAGCCGAACGACTCCTTGGCCGACGAGGCCTCCTGCTCGAGGTCGGCCAGGAGTCCGCGCACCCCCGAGCCCGCCATGGCCAGGTGGTAGCCGCGGCAGGCCACGGTGGTCGCCGCGCCCTCGTCGGTCCTCACCGTCACCGGGGCCGCGGCGACGGCGGGCACCTCCACGTCGGTGGACGGCCCCTCGGGGAGCAGGGTGAGCCCCACCAGCGCCGCCAGGAGGACCAGTCCCCCGATCACGGCCGCCGGGATCGCGGGATCGGGTCGGGTGGTCCGGCTGCCACGCTCAGGCAAGGCTGCTCCTCGGGACTGGGGTTGGAGGCTGGCGAGAGGGTTCTTCCACCGTCGACCGCCGACCAAACGAAGGGCCGCGCCGCAGTGCGGGCACAGGCACAACCTGCCAACGAAGGGGGTCCGGGTAGGCAGTCTTCGCTGTGGTTGAGCCTCGGGCGACTTGGGTTGAATCCTCACCATGACGCGGCGGATCCGGATCGGCATCGACACCGGCGGCACCTTCACCGACGTGGTGGCCTTCGACGAGGCCTCCGGCGAGCTGGTCACCACCAAGACCCCCTCCACACCGGCGAACCCGGCCGACGGGTTCCTGGCCGGCATCGACAAGGTGCTCGGCCTGCTCGGGCTCGGCGACCTCGACCGGCGCGAGCAGGGTGCGGCGATCGTGGCGGTCAGCCACGGCACCACGGTGGCGACCAACCAGCTGCTCGAGGGCAAGGTCGGCCGGCTCGGGTTCGTGACGAACACCGGCTACGAGGCGATGCTCGAGATCGCCCGCCAGTCGGTGCCGGACGGCTACGGCAACTCCTACTTCTGGGTGAAGCCGGACCGGATCGTGCCCCGCGACCTCGTGCAGGGCGTCGAGGGGCGCCTCGACTTCACCGGCGCCGAGGTGCGCCCCTTCGACGAGGACGGCGCCCGACGGGTGGCCCGGTGGTTCCGCGACCGGGGCGTCTCGACGCTGGGCGTGTGCTTCCTGCACTCCTACGCCAACCCGGCGCACGAGCAGCGGATGCGCGAGATCCTCGCGGAGGAGCACCCCGAGGCGGTGGTCTCGCTCTCCAGCGAGGTGCTGCGCGAGTACCGCGAGTACGAGCGGGCGATGACCACACTGGTCGACGCGGCGGTGAAGCCCCGGCTGGCGGCGTACGTCGGCAACATCGAGGGCCGCCTGCGGGAGTTCACCCCGGACGACCCCGGAGTGGTCGGCGGGCACTCGGGTGTGGTCGGGGGGTCTGGGGGCGGAGCCCCCCGAGGGTTGCCGTTCTATGTCATGAAGAGCAACGGCGGCGTGCTCTCGGCCGCCGAGGTTGTGCACCAGCCGATCACCACGGTGCTCTCCGGTCCCGCGGCCGGCGCGCTGGGCGCGGCGCTGATCGCGAAGGTCGCCGGGTTCGACCGGGTGCTGACCAGCGACGGCGGCGGCACCTCCACCGACGTGTCGGTCGTCATCGACGGCGAGCCGACGCTCACGACCGAGGGATCGGTGGGGGCGTTCCCGTCGAAGATCCCGATGATCGACGTGGTCACGGTCGGTGCGGGCGGCGGCTCGATCGCGTGGCTCTCCCCGGAGGGCACGCTCAAGGTGGGGCCTCAGTCGGCGGGCGCCGACCCCGGGCCGCTCTGCTACGGCAGGGGCGGCGCCGACGGAGCGGTGACGATCACCGACGCCCACGTCTACCTCGGCCGGATCCCCCCGCACCTGCTGGGCGGCGAGATCCCGCTCGACGTCGACGCGGCGGCATCCGGCGTCGAACGGCTCGCCGAGCGCCTCGGGCTCAGCCCCGAGGCGTGTGCGACCGGCATCCTGGAGATCTCCGCGTGGAACCAGGCCAACGCGCTGCGCCAGGTGACGGTCAAGCGCGGGCTCGACGTCCGCGACTTCACGCTCACCACCTTCGGCGGGTCCGGCTCGCTGCTGCTGTGCCGGCTGATGGACGTCCTGGGCGTGCCGACGGTGCTGGTGCCGCCGAACCCCGGCAACGTGTCGGCGTTCGGGCTGCTCACCGTCGACGTGAAGAACGACTACGTCCAGACGCACGTGACGCTCGCCGACGCGCTCGAGCCCGGCGAGGTGGCAGCGGTGTACGCCGCGCTCACCGACCAGGCGGCCGCCGCGCTGACCGCCGAGGGCTTCGCGCCCGAGCAGCACCGCTTCCTGCGCACCGCGGACCTGCGCTACTTCGGGCAGGCCTTCGAGGTGCGGGTGCCGGTGGCCGACGGCCCCGTCGACGCGGCCCTGCTCGACGAGGTCGCCGCCCGCTTCCACGCCGAGCACCGGTCGCTGTACGGCTACGACTTCGCCGACGACGCGACCCAGCAGGTCGAGTGGGTCAACCTGCGGGTCTCGGGCGTCGGCCCGATCCAGCGCCCCGTGATCCGCCGCCACGACCTTCCCGAGCGCACTCCCGACACCTCCGAGGACGCCGCCCACACCGGCAACCGCGCGGTCTGCTTCGACGCCGCGGCCGGTTATGTCGACACCCCCGTCTACCAGCGCACCGCCCTGGTGCCAGGCACGGTCGTCGAGGGGCCGGCGATCGTCGAGGAGTTCGGCTCCACGGTCCCGCTGCACCCCGGGTTCGCCGCCCGGGTCGACGAACACCTCAACCTGATCGTGACCAGGAGCGTCTGATGACCGCACCCGACCTGGGCTCCCGAAGGGCGCCGACCCAGTTCCCGTTCGGCACGCTGACCGCCGACGCCGGCCGCAGCGCCGACCCCGTGCTCGTCGAGATCGTGCAGGGCTCGCTGGCCAGCGTCGAGATGGAGGTCGAGACCGCCATCGGCCGCACCAGCCGCAGCCCGATGATCCGGGACGCCCACGACTTCCGCGCCGGCATCCACGACCGCCTGCTGCGCAAGCTCACCGGGCGGTCCTACTCCGCGCTCGTCCACCCGGTGGCCCGCGACTTCCCGATCGACCAGATGCGGGAGGGCGATGTCTTCTTCCACAACGACGTCTACCGCTCCGAGGGCGGCATCGGGCACCTGCCCGACCTGTGTGTCACCGTGCCGGTGTTCGCCGGCCCGGCGGAGGAGCGCAGGGTGGTCGCGTTCGTGCAGGCCTTCGGCCACCACGACGACATCGGCGGCGCGGTGCCCGGGTCGATGCCCTCGACCGCGACCAGCGTGTTCGAGGAGGGGCTGATGGTCCCGCCGATCCGGCTCTGGGACGCCGGGGTCCCGAACCGGGCGGCGCTGGCGATCATGACCCGCAACTCCAGGATGCCCGAGAGCCTCGCCGCCGACCTCGACGCCGAGTGCTCGGCCTGCCTGATGGGCGCGCGCCGGCTGGGGGAGCTGTTCGACCGCTACGGCGTCGAGGCGGTCGAGGCATGCTTCGACGCGATCATCGACCGCACCACGGCGACCTACCGCCGCGAGATCCTGGCCAAGATCCCGGTCGGCACATGGACCTGGGAGGACTACGCCGAGCACGACGGCGTCGAGGACCCGAAGCTGCACGCACAGCGGATCACGCTCACCCGCACCGCCGCCGACGACCCGGACGGCGAGCGGCTGGTGCTCGACTTCGCGGGCACCGGCCCGCAGGCCAAGGGACCGATCAACCACGTGGGCGACGCCAGCGACGGCGTGTTCTTGAAGAAGTGGCTGGCGCCGATCCTGCGCAACCTCGCCGACACCCCCGAGCGGATGGCCGAGCTCGACGTCAACGAGGGCATCGTGCCGCTGATCGAGATGCGGTTCCCCCCGCCGGGCACCCTGCTGACCCCGGTGTTCCCGGCGCCCACCAACGCCCGCACGTTCGTGATCCTGCGGCTGCTCGGCGTGCTCGCCGGTGTGGTCGCGAAGGCCGTCGACGGCCGGATGCCGGCGGACCAGGAGACGATCCGCTACACCGGCGTCTACGGCGAGGACCTCGAGGGCCGCCCCTACCTCATGCGCGAGGTGCTCGGCGGCGGCTCGGGCGGGCGCTACTACGCCGACGGCGAGGACACCATCCACGTCGTCCCCGACTCGCGCAACCTGCCCACCGAGTTCACCGAGGCTCGGTTCCCGTTCCGGGTCGAGTCGCTGAGCCTGGCGGTCGACTCCGGCGGGCCGGGCGAGTTCCGCGGCGGGCTCGGCTACGAGAAGCACATCCGGATGCTCAAGGACGGGCACTTCATGTCGATCGCCGACCGGTCGATCCTGGCCTGCTGGGGCGTCAAGGGCGGCAAGGCCGGTCGGTCGTTCCAGGTGACCATCGACCCGGGCGGTCCGCACGAGCGGGACGTCGACGCCCTCGCCGACGCCGAGCCGGTGCGCGCCGGCGAGGTCATCCGGATCCGCACCACCGGCGGCGGCGGCTGGGGCGACCCACTGGCCCGCGACCCCGAGCTGGTGGTGCGCGACGTGGTCTGGCGCAAGGTGTCGCCGGAGGCGGCACTGGCCGACTACGGCGTGGTGCTGACCGGCTCGCTGGACCCCGAGGACGTGCTCGGCCACGACGCCGACGCGACCGCCGCCGAGCGGTCCCGCCGCGCCGCCGAGGCGGCCCGGGCGGGGGAGCAGCCGTTCTTCGACCGCGGCCCCGGATACGCCGCACTGGCCGGTGGGGCGACCCACGCCGACGTCGACCTGTGCGGTTGATCGCCGACCCGTCACTGATTCCCGCAGTTCGCCGGCGTGTCGAGGAACGATCGACAGGTCGGCAGCCGGCTCGGGACCTCCGACTCTGGCCCGCCGCTCACCCGGCGACGCAGGCTGGACCGGAGGGTGAGGACGAGGTGAGGACGATGCGGATCCTGATTGCCTACGCCAGCAAGCACGGCGCCACCGGCGGCATCGCGGAGCGCCTGGGCCACCGGCTCGCGGACCGTGGCCACCACGTCGAGGTGGTGCCGGTGTGGTCCACCGGCGACCTGAGGGAGTTCGACGCGTTCGTCGTCGGGAGCGCGACCTACCTCGGCCACTGGCGGCGCGAGGCCACCGACTGGGTCCGGCGGCACCACGTGGTGCTGGCCGACCATCCGGTCTTCTTCTTCAGCAGCGGACCGCTGGGCGGCGACCGCACCGACGCGTCCGGTCGCGACCTGCGCACGGTGAGCGAGCCCCGCGAGATGCCCGAGCTGGTGGCCGCGGTGCACCCGCGCGACCACCACGTGTTCTTCGGCCGGCTCGACCCCGAGGCGCTCACCGCTCCCGAGCGGCTCATCCGCCGCACGCCGGCGGGCCACCAGATGCTGCCGAGCGGCGACTTCCGCGACTGGGCGGACGTCGACGAGTGGGCCGCGTTGATCGACGACCAGCTGGTGCCGGCTTGAGCCGGCCGGGCCACGGCCCGGGTCAGGGCTCGATCAGCCCGGCGCGGATCGCATAGCGGGTGAGCTGGGTCCGGTCGCGCATGCCGAGCTTGGCGAGGATGTTGGCACGGTGCCGCTCGACGGTCTTCAGGCTGATCGTCAGCGCCCGGGCGATCTCCTTCGACGACGACCCCTCCGCGATCAGCTTGAGCACCTCGTCCTCGCGGGCGGTGAGCACGCTGCCCGGCACCCGCTCGCCCCGCCGGATCCGGTCGAGGTAGTCGCGCACCAGCGCGCTCATCGCCCCGGGATAGACGAACGCCTCGCCTCGCATCGCGGCGCGGCAGGCCGCGACCAGGTCCTCGTCGGCCACCGACTTGAGCACGTAGCCGCTCGCGCCGGCCTTGAGCGACTCGAAGAAGTACTGCTCGTTGTCGTGCATCGAGAGCATCAGCATCCGCGGTGGATCTTGGCGCCGGGCGATCTCGCGGGCCGCCTGCAGTCCGGTCATCCGCGGCATCGCGATGTCGAGCACCACCAGGTCCACCGGTCCGACCTCGGGGTCGCGCAGCAGCGCCAGCGCCTCGGCGCCGTCGCCGGCCTCCGCGACCACCTCGAGGTCGGGCTCCTGCTCGAGGATCAGCCGGACCCCCCGCCGCACCAGCGTGTGGTCGTCGACCAGCATGACCCGGGTCGGCTGCGTCGTCATCGCCGGCTCCCGCCGGCGTCCGGCACGTCCGGCACGTCCGGCACGTCCGGCAGGCCCGGTTCGCACGGGACCGCCAGGCGCACCCGCGTGCCCTGCCCGGGCCGAGAGCTGATGCTCAGCTCGCCGCCGACAAGCACCGCCCGCTCGCGCATCCCGAGCACCCCCGACCCAGGCTCAAGGTGGGCGCAGCCACGCCCGTCGTCGGTCACCTCGAGCACCACCCGATCGCCGAGCCGGGTGAGCGAGAGGTCGACGTGGTGGGCCTCGGCATGCCGGGCGACGTTCGTCAGCGCTTCCTGGGCGACCCGGTAGACGACGAGCTCGGCCTCGTTCGACAGCGGCGGCAGGCCACGGCCGAAGGTCCGGGTCAGCTGTGCCCGGCCGGCCGCGGAGAAGTCGGTCGCCAGCGCTGCCAGAGCGCTGTGCAGCCCCAGGTCCTCCAGCACTCCCGGCCGCAGCCGCCGCGCCACCCGGCGTACCTCGTCGAGGGCGTCGCGGGCGGTCTCCTTCGCGGCGACCAGGTCGGGCACCAGTTCGTCGGGGGCCCGCGACTCGAGCTGCTTGAGCCCGAGCAGCACCACGGTCAGCGTCTGGCCGACCTCGTCGTGCAGCTCCTGGGCGATCCGGTGCCGTTCGGCCTCCTGGGCGGCCAGGGCCTTGGCGTTGCTGGTGCTGCGCTCGGCCTCCACCCGGTCGAGCATCTGGTTGAACGCGGCCACCAGACGGTCGCCGGGCTCGGAGCTCGGAGGCTCCAGGCGGGTGCCGGAGTCGACCAGTCCGGTCTGCTGCATCTGTCTGGCCACCCGGTCGACGGGGGCCAGGCTGCGCCGCAGCAGCGCCGCGTTCGTGGCCACCATCAGGGTCAACCCCACCGCCAGCACCGCGGCCTCGGACGCGAGGACCTGCTCGGAGACGCTGAGTGGCGCGAGGGCCAGCACGAGCGTGCCGGCGGCGAAGACGGCGCCGTTGATCAGGCACACCTTCCAATAGAGGGGCAGCTCGGCGACGCGCACGCTGCCAGCCTGGCATGAGCACGAAGTCGGCGCGCGGAGATGGGTGGTAGCACCCATGGGTTCTCGAGGCCGACGCCGGGAGACTGGGGACAAGAGTCGAGAGGAGACAGCCGTGAGCATCGTGTTCGCCGTCCCCCCGGCCGAGTCCGCGGTGGTCTGGTGGCTCCTCCTCTCGGCTCTGCTCGTGCTGTTGCTGGGTGCCGCGCTGAGGCCGCCGGCCCGCGACGCCTTCTCCGTCGTGGTGCGGGGCGGCCGGGTCGTCCGGGTCACCGGAGGCTGGGTGGTCCGGGTCCCGGGCCTGGAGGAGGTCGTCGAGTGGCCGGGCGGCCAGGTCGTGCTGGGCGTGGTGGTGCGCGGCGACACCGCCGACGGCGTCGAGGTGCGGGCCGCGGTCGAGGCCGTCGTGACGGTGCCGCCGCCGCAACCCCGGGCGCGGTACGCCGACCCGGTGCGGTCCGCTGAGCGCGCCGCCGAGCGCGCTCTCACCGAGGCGCTGCGGGGCCGGCCGGTGACCGGCCTGCTCGAGCCCGACGACGGGCTGGAGGCCGCGCTGCTGCGCGGTGGCCTCGGCTCGGCCGGGCAGTTGCACTCCGTCGAGGTGCTGGAGCTGGAGGTGTTGCTCAGCCCCGGCGCCGACCAGCTCGGCCGGACGAGGGCCGCACATGGACCCCGCTGATCTCAACGGCACGGTCCTGGTCGCCGCGGCGGTGCTCCTGGCCGCGGTCGGCGCGGTCCGCATCTCCACCCGGGCCGGCCTGCCCAGCCTGCTGATCTACCTGCTGCTCGGCCTGCTGATCGGTGAGGCCGGCATCGGGCTGGACTTCGAGGACGCCGAGCTGACCCAGGTGCTGGGCACGGTGGCGCTGGCGGTGATCCTGGCCGAGGGTGGCTTCACCACCGACTGGAAGGTCGTCCGGCCGGTGGCGCCGCTGGCCGGGGTCCTCGCCACCGTCGGCGTCTTCATCAGCGTGGGGGTCACCTCGTCGCTGGTCTACCTGGTGCTCGACGTGGACTTCCGCACCGCCCTGCTGCTGGGTGCCGTCGCCTCCTCTACCGATGCCGCGGCGGTGTTCGCGGTGCTGCGCACGATGCCGATCCGGGGGCGGTTGCGGGCGATCGTCGAGGCCGAGTCCGGGTTCAACGACCCGCCGGTGATCATCCTGGTCACGGTGGTGACCTCGAGCGCCTGGAGCGCGTCGAACCCGGCCGCCATCGGGGGCCAGATCGTCTACCAGCTCGTGGGCGGCGTGCTCCTCGGAGTGCTGGTCGCCCGGCTGGGCCAGGTGCTGCTCACCCGCAGCGCCCTGCCGTCGTCCGGGCTCTACCCGATCGCGACCATGGCGATCGCCTTCCTCGCCTTCGCGGTGGCCGGGGTCGCGGGCGCCAGCGCCCTGATGGCGATCTATGTGGCGGGCCTGGTGCTGGGCAATGCCGCGCTGCCGCACCGCGGCGCCACGGCCGGCTTCGTCGAGGGCCTGGCCTGGCTGGCGCAGATCGGCCTGTTCATCCTGCTGGGGCTGCTGGCCAGCCCGGACCGGTTGTGGGATGCCCTGCCCTACGCGTTGATCGTCGGCGGGGCGCTGACGCTGGTGGCCCGTCCGATCTCGGTGGCGCTGTGCGCGACGCCGTTCCGGGTGCCCTGGCGCGACCAGGTCTTCATCAGCTGGGCGGGGCTGCGGGGCGCGGTGCCGATCGTGCTGGCGACGATCCCGATGAGCGTGGGGCTGCCGTCGGCTGAGCGGATCTTCGACGTGGTCTTCCTGCTCGTCGTCCTCTTCACGCTCGTGCAGGGCCCGACGCTGCCGTGGGTGGCCCGGCGGCTGGGTGCCGCCGTCGACGACAACCTGCTGGCGGTCGAGATCGAGTCGGCGCCGCTGGAGGAGCTGGACGCGACGCTCGTGCAGTTCACGGTGCCGCCGCGGTCGAAGCTGTCGGGTGTGGAGATCTCCGAACTGCGGCTGCCGCGCGGTGCTCTGGTGTCGCTGCTGCTGCGTGACGGTGAGATCTTCGTGCCGACGCCCCGCACCGTGCTGCGGGTGGGCGACCACGCCCTGGTCGCCGCCGCCCGCGAGACGGTGCCGGTCGTGGAGGAGCGGGTGCGCACGGTGAGCAGTGGTGGCCGGCTGGCCGGCTGGTACTCCGCTCTCGCCGACGGCGACGACGCGGCCGCCTCGGTGCGGCGCACGGCTCCCCGGCGACGGCTGCGGCGGGCGCGGGCGGTGCGCCCCGGATCGCCGCCGAACTCACCGCCGAACTCACCGCCGGCCGGCGCGACGGACCGCGTTCTGGGCACACGGTCGGCCGGGGCCGACGTCGTCGACCCCGACGAGGTCCGGCAGACCGTGCCCTGACCGGTGTGCCGGGCGCGGGCGCTGGCAACAGTTGCCAGCGCCCCGGCCGGTCCTTGGTCGGCGGCCACGGTGTCCGGACCGGTGCCGGTCACTAGTTTCGTCGCATGAGGGTCCTGCTCGCGCTCGGTGGCAACGCCATGACCAGCGCCGACGGTCGGGCCCGGCCCGAGGACCAGATCGCCGCGGCGAGCGTGGCCGCGACCGCTGTCGCGGACCTCCTCGAGGCCGGGGTCGAGATCGTGCTGACGCACGGCAACGGCCCCCAGGTCGGCAACCTGCTGGTCAAGAACGAGCTCTCGGCGACCGTCGTCCCGCCGGTGCCGCTGGACTGGTGCGGGGCCCAGACCCAGGGCACCCTCGGCTTCGTCCTGATGAACGCCCTGGACGCCGCTTTGGCTCGCCGCGGGATCGACCGCCGTTCCGCGGCGGTCGTCACCCGGGCTGTGGTGTCCGGTGACGACCCCGGCTTCGTCGATCCCACGAAGCCGATCGGCCGGTTCCTGCCCCCCGCGGAGGCCGAGCCTCTGCTCGCCCACGGCGAGACCTGGCGCGACTTCGGGGCGAAGGGCTGGCGGCGGGTCGTGGCCTCGCCCGAGCCACGCCGCATCGTCGACGCTCCGGCGGTGGTCGCGCTGGTCGAGGCGGGCTTCGTGGTGGTCGCCAACGGCGGTGGTGGAGTGCCGGTCGTGGAGGACGCCGACGGGCGGCTGCGGGGCGTCGAGGCGGTCATCGACAAGGACCTCGGCGCGGCCCTGCTGGCCGCCGAGGTCGGCGCCGACGCGCTGGTCATCGCCACCGACGTCCCCCAGGCCGTGCTGCGGTTCGGCACCCCGCAGGCCGAGCCGGTGGGCACCGTCGCGGTCTCGCGGCTGCGCGCCCTGGCCGCCGAGGGGCACTTCGGCAGCGGCTCGATGGGCCCGAAGGTCGAGGCGGCCTGCCGGTTCGTGGAGCAGGGCGGCGGCGCCGCCCTGATCACCAGCCTCGAGAACATCGCCGGCGTCGTCGCGGGCGACCCCGACGCCGCTGCCACCCACGTCGTCCCCGACCCAGCCTGACCCGGCTCGACCCGTCCCCGCAGTCCAGCAACCCCAGAAGGAGCCCCCATGCCCAGCGCCATCGAGGTACGCAAGGTCCCGATCCACTCCGTCGCCGACGCCTCGGAGCTGGCGAAGCTGATCGACGAGGGCGTGATGGAGGCGTCCCGGGTGATCGCGATCATCGGCAAGACCGAGGGCAACGGCGGCGTCAACGACTACACCCGGATCATCGCCGACCGGGCGTTCCGCGAGGTGCTGGTCGAGAAGGGGGCGCCCGCCGATCAGGTCAAGCAAGTGCCGATCGTCTGGTCCGGCGGCACCGACGGCGTGATCAGCCCGCACGCCACGATCTTCGCGACCACCGACGTCGCCGACGACGACCCGTCGCGGGCCGAGCAGCGGCTCACCGTCGGGTTCGCGATGAGCGAGCGGCTGCTGC
The DNA here is from genome assembly GCF_003660455.1 of Nocardioides ferulae. Taxonomy (GTDB): domain Bacteria; phylum Actinomycetota; class Actinomycetes; order Propionibacteriales; family Nocardioidaceae; genus Nocardioides; species Nocardioides ferulae. Next base: position 152,330 of record NZ_QZVR01000008.1, read on the forward strand.
CCGAGGAGATCGGCCGCACCCCGATGATCAGCAAGGTCGCCGCCGCGGTGAAGGTGGCGATGGAGCGGGCCGGCATCACCGACCCCGCCGACGTGCACTACGTGCAGACCAAGACCCCGCTGCTGACCATCCACACGATCCGCGACGCCAAGTCGCGCGGCGAGACCGTCTGGACCGAGCACACCCACGAGTCGATGGACCTCTCCAACGGCACCACCGCGCTCGGCATCGCGGTGGCCCTGGGTGAGATCGAGATGCCCACGGACGGCGACGTGATGCACGACCGCAGCCTGTTCTCGAGCGTCGCCTCCTGCTCCTCGGGCGTCGAGCTCGACCAGGCCCAGGTGGTCGTCGTCGGCAACGCCACCGGCGTGGGCGGCCGCTACCGGATCGGCCACTCGGTGATGGACGACGCGCTCGACGCCGACGGCATCTGGGCCGCGATCAAGGACGCCGGGCTGGAGCTGCCGGAGCGCCCGCACACCAGCGACCTCGACGGCCGGCTGGTCAACGTGTTCCTCAAGTGCGAGGCCTCCCAGGACGGCCAGGTCCGGGGCCGTCGCAACGCAATGCTCGACGACTCCGACGTGCACTGGCACCGGCAGATCAAGGCCTGCGTCGGCGGCGTCACCGCGGCGGTCACCGGTGACCCGGCGGTCTTCGTCTCGGTCTCGGCCGCCCACCAGGGCCCCGACGGCGGCGGTCCCGTGGCCGCGATCGTCGACCTCGGCTGACCCGCTGAGGCGACTCGGGTCAGCCGGCGTCGGCGGCCAGCCAGGCGCGGATGGCGGGTCCGTGCTGGTCCAGCGTCGGGGGCGCCAGGTGGTGCTCGCGGCCGCCCGAGTAGGGGTGGTCGTCGAAGCGCAGCGGTGAGCCGGGCAGCTTCAGCTCGCCCTGGGTCGCGTGCTGCACGCTGAGCAGCAGGCCCTGCGAGAGCGTCTGCTCCCAGGAGTAGACGTCGTCGAGCGTGCGCACCTTGCCCGACGGCACCCCGGCCTCGCCGAGCAGGGCCAGCCAGTGCTCGGCGTCCTGCCCGGCGAACACCTCCTCGAGCAGCGCCGCGAGCTCGTCGCGTCGGGCCACCCGCAGTGGGTTGGTCGCGAACCGCGGGTCGTCGGCGTCCAGGTCGAGCGCGGCGCACAGCGCCCGCCACAGGCCCTCGGAGCCGCAGGCGATCTGGATCGGCGCCGAGCCGGTGGCGAACATGCCGTAGGGCGCGATGGAGGGGTGGTGGTCGCCGGCCAGCCCGGGCACCTCGCCGGCCACCGTCCACCGGGTGCCCTGGAACGCGTGGACGCCGACCATGCCGGCCAGCAGCGAGGTGCGCACGACCCGGCCGCGCCCGGTGCGCTCCCGCTCGTGCAGGGCGGTGACCACCCCGAACGCGCCGTACATGCCGGCGATCAGGTCGGCGATCGGGACTCCCACCTTGGTGGGGTGGGTGGTGCCGGTGAGCGACATCAGCCCGCCCTCGCCCTGCGCGATCTGGTCGTAGCCGGCGCGCTTGGCCTCGGGGCCGTCGTGGCCGAAGCCGGTGATCGAGAGCACCACGAGCCGCGGGTTGAGCTCGTGCAGGCGCTCGACCGGGAACCCGAGCCGGTCCAGCACCCCGCCGCGGAAGTTCTCCATCAGCACGTCGGCCCGCTCGACCAGAGCGGCCAGCACGTTGCGGTCGGAGTCGTCTCGCAGGTCGAGGACGATCGACTCCTTGTTGCGGTTCGCCGACATGAAGTACGTCGACTCGCGTTCGTCGTCGGCGCCGACGAACGGGGGCCCCCAGGATCGGGTGTCGTCGCCGGTGGGCGACTCGACCTTGATCACCCGAGCGCCCATGTCGCCGAGCATCATCGCGGCGTGCGGACCGGCGAGGGCCCGGGTCAGGTCCACGACGAGCAGGCCGGCCAGCGGCCCGGTCTCGGGTTCTGTCTCGGGGCGGTCGGAGGCGTCGGCGTCCATGGCGGCAGCCTGACAGCCGGCCTCCGTGACAGGGAACGGCCAGAGGTGACAACCCGCCGGCCGCCGAGCGGGTCAGGAGTGCCAGACGTCGGACAGTGGTTTACGGCTTCCGTGGATGGGTAGGCGTGCGGACGGGCCGCCCGAGGGGTGGCGGGGTGAACAGCGTCGGGGGTGCCTGTGGAAGTCCAGCCGTCTCAGCTGCGGGAGGCCGCCGACCAGGTCGACGCGGCGGTCACGGCCAGTGGCGCCGCCGGATGGCGTCTGGACCTCTCCGGTGGCGACGTGGGCGACGACGAGCTCGCGGCGGCCATGGTGTCCTTCGCCGAGTCGTGGACCGACGGGGCTGCCCAGCTCGTCGAGGCCAGCGAGGGCATCGCCGGGGGCCTGCGGGTCTCCGCGACGTACTACGAACTGGTCGACACCATCGTCGACACCGGCTTCGGCTGGCTGTCGGAGCATCTGGGCTTCGGGACGGGTGATGGCCAGTGAGCGCCTTCCTCGACCTGCTCGGCCAGCAACCCGTCGACGTGCTCGTCCCGGGAGACCCCGCGGTGACGGCCAGGGCCGCGGCCCTGCTCCGGCCGCCCGCCGACCGATGGGACGACGCCGGCGCCGATCTCGCGGCGCTGCGTCCCGAGTGGGAGGGCCTGGGGGGTGACTCCTTCCGCAACCGCCAGCGGCTCACCGCCGACGGGTGGCGGTCGGCGGCGGAGTGCCTGCGCACGGCGCGTCGTGCCCTGCTGGGCTTCTCCGACGTGCTCGCGGCGGCGCAGTCCACGGCGGGGCACGCTGCGGCGCAGTTCGAGGCCGGGATGGTCGCGGCCGCCAACGCCGCGGCCGAGACGTTCGAGGCGGCGACCCGGGCCGTCGGCGTCCCGCAGGTCCCGTTCGTGGTCCCACCGCGGGCCCTGCTGGCGGCGATGCCGGCCGGCCGGGAGCTCCGCGACGAGGCGGTGTCGATGCTCGAGGCCGCTCGCGAGTCGGTTCGAAGCGCCGGTGCGGCCGCGGCCGGCCAGCTGGACGAGGCCGGGGTGCTGCCCTGGGGAGGTGTCGGACTCGGGATGCCCGAGGACGCCGATGCCGATCCCACCGGGATGGGGGACCACCATCCGCTGGACGGCCCGGTGGGCCTCGACGACGACGATCTGGGGCTGGACAACCTGTTCCAGGGTGGCATCGGAGACTGCTGGTTCCTGGCCGGTGCGGGTGCGGTGGCCGCCGCGGACCCCGACTGGATCCGCGAGCACATCCAGCCTCAGCCCGACGGCAGCTACCAGGTGACGTTCTACGAGGAGCGGGACGGCGAGTTGGTGCCCGTCACCGTGACCGTCGACGCCTCGGCCATCGACAACGGTGTCCGGGGTGCCGACGGTGAGCCGAGCTGGGCGTCGATCTACGAGAAGGCCGCGGCCGTTCACTTCGGCGGCGACTACGACGACATCTCCGGCGGCCACTCCCAGGACGCGCTCGAGCTGGTCACCGGGCAGCGCTCGGAGACCCACGACGACGTCGACCTGTCCGACATCCGCGACGGGCTGCGCGACGGTCGCATCTACACGGTCTCCACCGAGAACGGCGACACGTTCAACCCGTTCGACGACGAGGTCGACGACGACCGCATCGTCCCCAACCACGCCTACGTCATCGACCAGGTGGCCGACCACGACGGCGACGGCGAGCTCGAGGTGCACGTGGTGAACCCGTGGGGCCCCGACGGTGGCCAGCTCGACGGCGAGTTCCGCCACGGCGACCTGTGGCTGACCGAGCAGCAGTTCCACGAGAGCTTCGACCACACCTCGAGCGTCCCCGGGAGGCGACCATGAGCTCCACCGTGCGGGCCCGGCAGGGGTCGCAGCCGACGTACGCCGGCGTCCGGGTCGGGGTGATGGCGGTCGGCGAGCACCAGGGCGTCACCAAGGCCAGGCTGCTGATCCGCTCCGACCGCGAAGGCAAGCGCGTCGACCTGGCCTGCGGCGACAGCGAGGACCTCTTCGGCCTCGCGACGGTCAGCCTCGACGAGGTCGTGCCCGGGCCCGGCGGCCGGGGCGTGGTGACGTTGACCTTCCGCGATGCCACGCCCTAGCGCCACCCGGCTGCCCGTGCTGCCCGTGCTGGCGGTGCTGGGGGTGCTGGCGGGCGGGTGCACCGACGAACCCGACGGTCCCGGCGGCGCCGACGACCGGCCGGGGCCAGGCGGGGAGCGCAACCCCACGATCGCCGCCGACGACGCCTACGACACCTACGGCACGCTCGCGGAGGAGGTCGCGGAGGAGCTGGCCGCGGCCGCCGCCAGCAGCGTCGCGAGCGACGAGCAGACCTGGTACGGCGTGGGAGACGACGGGGTCTGCGAGTTCTCGTCGGCCGAGCACGAGCTGCCGGTCTGGTTCGGGCTCGAAGAGGACCACGAGCTCACCTGGGACGAGGTCGCGGACGAGGTCGAGAGCGTCCTGCCCCACGGCTGGACGGTGGGTGAGGCCTTCGACCTGCCCGGAGGGTGGACCGGCCTGGACGCGGTCGAGAGCGCCACCGGCGCGGTGCTCGAGGTGCGAGCCAAGGGCACCAGCACGGTCCGTGTCGTCGCGCCGGTGACGGGGGAGTGCGGCGAGGACGCCTCCAGCAGCCCGGCGCCGTAGGAGTCGTGCACCGGCGCCGCCTGAGCGGGTGTCGGCGCCGGATGGTCGAATGGTCGGCATGAGCATCGCGGCCCCCACCTACCACCTGGTGCCCCCGGCCGCGCCCGCCGCCGCTCCCGTGCTCGACGAGCACCAGCGCCGCGTCGTCGACCACCCGGGCGGGCCGCTGCTGGTGCTCGCCGGCCCCGGCACCGGCAAGACCACCACGCTGGTCGAGGCGATCGTCGAGCGCATCGAGGTGCGCGGCGCCCGCCCCGACGGGGTGTTGGCGCTGACCTTCTCCCGCAAGGCCGCCGAGCAGTTGCGCGACCGGGTGACCGCCCGCCTGGGCCGCACGATGGCCACGACGCTGAGCTCGACGTTCCACTCCTTCGCCTACGCGCTGGTCCGGCGCTACGCCCCCGCCGAGCTGTACGCCGCGCCGCTGCGGCTGCTGTCGGCCCCCGAGCAGGACGTCGTCCTCGCCGAGCTCCTCACCGACGCCCCCGAGTCGGTCCGCTGGCCCGACCACCTGCGCGCGGCGGTCGGCACCCGTGGCTTCGCCCGTGAGGTGCACGCGGTGCTCGCCCGCGCCCGCGAGCGGGGCCTCGACCCCGCCGACCTGGTGGCGCTGGGGCGGGCCGAGCGCGTCCCCGAGTTCGAGGCGGCGGGGCTGTTCCTCGAGCAGTACCTCGACGTCCTGGGTGGCCTGAGCGCGCTCGACTACCCCGACCTGGTGGCCCGGGCGGTGGTCGAGGCGCAGCGGCACCGCGGCGAGCTGCGGGCCAGCTTCTCCCACGTCTTCGTCGACGAATACCAAGACACCGACCCCAGCCAGGTGGCGCTGCTCCAGGCGCTGGCCGGCGACGGCCGCGACCTGGTGGTCGTCGGCGACCCCGACCAGTCGATCTACGGCTTCCGCGGCGCCGACGTGCGCGGCATCCTCGACTTCCCGGCGCAGTTCGCGCTCCCCGACGGCAGCCACGCCCCGGTCGTGTCGCTGGCGACCACCCGGCGGTTCGGCTCCCGGCTGCTGCGCGCCTCCCGCGAGATCGCCGCGGGCATCGGCGTCTCCGGCGCGATCCCGGCCGAGCAGTACGCCGCGTTCCGCAATCCCGCCCCGGTGGCCCACGAGCTGGGCCCCGGCACCGTCGAGGTGCTCACCTTCGACACCGCCCGCGCCGAGACCGAGCACATCGCCGACCTGCTGCGCCGGGCCCACCTCGAAGACGGCGTCGGCTGGTCGCAGATGGCGGTGCTGGTGCGCTCGGGCCGCGCCTCGATCCCGGCGCTGCGCCGCTCGCTCGGCGCCGCGGGCGTGCCGGTCGAGGTGGCCAGTGACGAGACCCCCCTGGTGCGTGAGCCGGCGGCGTTGCCGCTGCTGGCGGCGCTGGCCGTGGTCGTCGACGCCGACACCGAGGGCGCCGACGAGCCCGGCCACCCCCAGCACGTCGCGGCCGACCGGGCCGAGGCGCTGCTCACCTCCCCGCTGGCCGGGCTCGACGCCACGGACGTGCGGGCGCTGGTCCGCGCGCTCCGGCAGCGCCACCCCGACCTCGCCCCGCGCGACCTGCTGCGGCGGGCGGTGCTCGACCCGGCGCTGCTCGACGCGCCCGGCGGTCCCGACGGCGAGCCCGGCCGCCGGGCGCTGCGCCTGGCCCGTGTGCTGGCCCGCGCGCGGTCCGCACACCTCGGCGGTGCGCCGGTCGACGAGGTCCTGTGGACCCTGTGGGAGGGCAGCGACTGGGGCCGCCGGCTGCACGCAGCCACACAGTCGGGCGGGCACGCGGCCCGGCTGGCGCACCGCGACCTCGATGCGATCTGTGCCCTCTTCGAGACCGCGGCCCGGGTCGAGGAGAAGAAGGGTGTCAGCGAGTTCCTGGCGACGCTGCGCGCCCAGGAGATCCCGGCCGACACCCTGGCGGACCGTGGGGTGCGCGGCGAGGCGGTCCGGCTGCTCACCGCCCACCGGTCCAAGGGGCTGGAGTGGCGGCTGGTCGTGGTCGCCCACGTGCAGGAGGGCGCCTGGCCCGACCTGCGCCGTCGCGACTCGCTGTTGCAGGCCGACCGGATCGGACGCGACGGCTTGCTCCCGCCGCTGACCAGGTCGGCGATGCTCGCCGAGGAGCGGCGCCTGTTCTACGTCGGCTGCACCCGCGCCCGGCAGCGGTTGGTGGTCACCGCCGTCGCGTCGGCCGACGACGACGGTGAGCAGCCCTCGCGGTTCCTCCACGAGCTGGGCCGCCGGCCCGAGCACCGGGTGGGCCGTCCGCGCCGCCCGCTCTCGATGGCCGGGCTGGTCGCCGAGCTGCGCCGCACCCTCGCCGACCCGGCCCAGCCCGAGCCGCTGCGCGAGGCCGCAGCCCGCCGGCTGCGGCGGCTCGCCGACGTCGAGGTGCAGGGCCGTCCGGTCGCGCCGGCCGCCGACCCCGCGACGTGGTGGGGGCTGCGCGCCCTCACCCGTGGCGAGCGGCCGGTGCGGCCGTCCGACCAGCCGCTCACGATCTCCGCCAGTGTCCTCGAGGGCCTGCTCACCTGCCCGGCGCAGTGGTTCCTGCGACGCGAGGCGGGGGGAGAGGTGGTCAGCTCCGCCAGCCAGGGGTTCGGCAAGGTCGTCCACGCGATCGCCGAGCGGGTGGCCGCGCTGCCGCCGGGCAGTCCGGTCGACGTCGAGGCCGACCTGATGCCGCTGGTCGACGAGGTCTGGGGCCGCATGGAGTTCCGCACCCCGTGGTCGCGGGCGCGCGAACGCGAGGCGGTCGCCGCCGCGCTGGCCCGGTTCGTGGCCTGGCACCAGCGACCCGGCGCCCGCACGGTGCTGGCCACCGAGCCGCGGATGCGCGCCGAGGTCACGCTGCCCGGGGGCGAGATGGTCCGGCTGCACGGCTACGCCGACCGGCTCGAGCTCGACGAGGACGGCCGCGTGGTGGTGGTCGACCTCAAGACCGGCAAGTACCCCCCCACCGGCCCCGAGGTCGAGCGGCACGCCCAGCTCGGGCTCTACCAGCTCGCCGTCGACCACGGTGCCGCCGCACCGTTCCTCCCCGACGGAGCCGATCCCGGCGCCGTGCGGGCGGGCGGCGCCGAGCTGGTGCAGCTGCGCCACGGGGACGAGCTGCCCAAGGTGCAGCGCCAGGCCGCTCCCCGCGAGGGCGTCCGCCTGGTCGAGGAGCAGCTCGCTCAAGCCGCGGCGGTGCTGCGCAGCGAGCAGTTCGTCGCCCGCCCCGGGCCACACTGCGACCGGTGCAGCTTCCACGCGCTGTGTCCCGACAAGGCGGCGGGGTCGGTGCTCTCATGACCCTCGCCGTCGAGTCCCCCGCAGCCGGCGCCTTCGAGCCCCGCGAGATCGAGACCCCCGAGGAGCTGGCCCGGCTGCTCGGCGTCGACTGGACCTTCAGCGACGAGCAGTTCGCCGCGATCACCGCGCCCCTCGAGCCGGCGGTGGTGATCGCCGGCGCCGGCTCGGGCAAGACCACGGTGATGGCGGCTCGGGTGGTCTGGCTGGTCGCGACCGGCCGGGTCCGCCCCGGCGAGATCCTCGGGCTGACCTTCACCACGAAGGCGACCGCCGAGCTGCAGACCCGCATCCGCGAGAGCCTGCGGCAGGCCGGCCTGCTCCCCGAGCGCGGGCAGCGGCTGCTCGCTCCGGTGCCCGGCGACGAGGAGCCCGAGGAGCCGGAGGAGCCGGTGGTGGCCACCTACCACTCCTACGCCTCGGCACTGCTCACCGAGCACGGCCTGCGCATCGGCCACGAGCCCGACACCCGGCTGATCGCCGACGCCAGCCGCTACCAGCTCGCCGCGCGGGCGATCGCCCGCTACACCGTGCCGGTCGAGCAGCTCAGTGACTCGCCCCGCCACGTCGTCCAGTACCTCCTCGCCCTCGACGGCGAGCTCAGCGAGCACCTGGTCGCCCCCGACGAGGTGCGCGCCTTCGACGCCGCGCAGCGGCCGCTCTTCGAGGCCGGCATGGCCACCGAGCACCGCAAGACCTACCGCGAGAAGAACCTGAAGGCGATCTCGGCCATCGACCGGCGGGCCGAGCTGCTGGGCCTCGTCGAGTCCTACCGTGCGCTGAAGAGCCAGTTGGGGCTGATGGACTTCTCCGACCAGATCGCGCTCGCCGCGCGACTGGCCGAGCGGTGCCCCGGGGTGGGCTCGCTCGAGCGGGCCAAGTTCAAGGTGGTGCTGCTCGACGAATACCAGGACACCTCGGTGGCCCAGGCGCTGATGCTGAGCCGGCTGTTCTCGGGCCCCGACGACGCGCACGGCCGGGGCCACCCGGTGACGGCGGTCGGCGACCCCAACCAGGCCATCTACGGCTGGCGCGGGGCCTCGGTCTCCAACATCCTCGAGTTCGCCGCCGACTTCCCGACCGTCGACGGCCGCCGGGTGACCTACCCGCTCACGGTGAACCGCCGCTCCGACGCCCGCATCCTCGCCACCGCCAACCACCTGGCCGCCCCGCTCTACGCCGCCGGGCCCGACCTGCGCCCGCTGGCGGCCAAGCCCGACGCCGCGCCGGGCGAGGTCCGCGCGATCGTCCACGAGACCTTCGACGACGAGCTGGGCTGGCTCGCCGAGCGGGTCCTCGAGGCCCACGCCGACCTCACCACCCGTCGCGCCGGCCCCTGCTGGAACCAGATCGGGGTGCTGACCCGTGACAACGCGCACGCGGCGGCGGTCTTCGACGCGCTCTCGGCGCGAGAGATCCCGGTCGAGATCGTCGGGCTCAAGGGGCTGCTGCGGCTGCCGGAGGTCGCCGAGGTGGTCGCGACGATGACCCTGGTCCAGGACGTCACCGCCAACGCGGCGCTGCTCACCCTGCTGGCCGGCCCCCGGTGGGCGATCGGCCTGCGCGACCTGGCCCTGCTCGGGCAGCGGGCCGGCGAGCTGGCCGGGGTGCGCGGTCAGGCGGCCGAGTCCTTCGACGACCTGCGCGCCCAGCTCGACGCCGCGGTCACCGGCGCCGACCCCACCGAGATCCCCTCCCTGTGCGACGCGCTCGAGGAGCCCGGCGACCTCGACTACTCCGAGTCCGCCCGCGAGCGGTTCGCCCTGCTCGCCGACGAGCTGCGCCGGCTGCGGGCCGCGATCGGCGAGCCCATCCTCGACCTGGTCCGCCGGATCATCGACGTCACCGGCATCGACGTCGAGCTGGCCTCCTCGGTCAGCCCGGCCGCGGCGGCCCGCCGCGACAACCTCGACCTGTTCGTGCAGGCGGTCGCGGAGTTCCAGGCCGTCGACGGTCAGGTGACGCTGGCCGCGCTGCTGGCCTGGCTCGAGGCCGAGGACGACTTCGGCCAGGGCCTTGACGTCGCCACCCCGTCGGAGGCCGACTCGGTCAAGCTGCTCACCGTTCACCGGGCCAAGGGCCTCGAGTGGGACGTGGTGTTCCTGGTCGGGGTCACCGAGCGCAAGTTCCCCACGAACCGCACCCGCTCCAGCTGGCTCACCGTGCCGCACGTCATGCCCAGCGCCCTGCGTGGCGACGCCCGCGACCTGCCCCAGCTGGCCGGCCACACCTGCGAGGACATCGTGGCGGTCGGCAAGGCCGCCAAGGAGCACGAGGCGCTCGAGGAGCTGCGGCTGGGCTACGTCGCCTGGACCCGCGCCCGGCACACGCTGTGGGTCTCGGCGTGGTGCTGGGGCCCGCGGCTCAAGACCGGCCTCGGCCCCTCGGCGTACCTCCACCGCACCCGGGAGGCGATGGCCGGCTGGGGTGGCCAGCCCGACGCCTGGCTCGAGATGCCGCCCAAGGGCAGCACCAGCCCGTACGCCGAGCGGTCGCCCGACCTGCCGTGGCCGATCTCGCACCGCACGGCCGAGGTCGAGCGGCGTCACGAGGCGGCTCGGCGGGTCCGCGAGGTCGACGTCGACGCCGACGACGGCCTCGAGGACGTCCTCCTGCTGGACCGCGTCGGCCAGTGGGACGACGAGATCACCCGGCTGCTCGAGGAGGCCCGGCGCGAGCGGTCGACCCGCATCGAGGTGCCGCTGCCCTCCAGCCTGTCGGCGACCTCGCTGGCGCGGCTGCGCGACGAGCCCGAGGCGTTCGCCCGCGAGCTGGCCCGGCCGATGCCGCGGCCACCCTCGGCGGCGGCGCGCTTCGGCACCCGCTTCCACGCCTGGGTCGAGGCCCGGTTCGGCCAACAGCAGCTGATCGACCCCGACGAGCTGCCCGGCCGCGGCGACGCCGGCATCGACGACGAGAGCGACCTGCGTGCGCTCGTGGAGCAGTTCGAGCGCGGCCCGTTCGCCGACCGCGTCCCGCATGCGGTGGAGGCACCGTTCGCGCTGGTGCTGGCCGGCCAGGTGGTGCGGGGCCGCATCGACGCGGTCTACACCGAGGGCGACGGCTACCTGCTCGTCGACTGGAAGACCAACCGCGTCGCCGACGCCGACCCGCTGCAGCTGGCCATCTATCGCGTGGCCTGGGCCGAGCTGAACGACCTGCCTCTCGAGGCCGTGCGGGCGGCGTTCTTCTACGTGCGCTCCGGCGACCTGGTCGAGCCCGACGGGCTGCCCGGCCGCGCCGAGCTGGAGCGGCTGCTCACCGACTGAGCGTGCCCGTGCGCACCGGACCGCCCTCGGCCGCACCGCCGGTCAGCCAGCGGGCCACGCCGAGCGCCGCGGCCCGGCCGGCCCGGTTGGCCCCGATCGTGCTGGCCGAGGGGCCGTAGCCGACGAGCTGCACCCGCGGGTCGGCGGCCGCGGCGGTGCCGTCGAGCTGGATGCCACCGAGCGGGCCGCGCAGCCGCAGCGGCGCCAGGTGGCCGACCGCCGGCCGGAAGCCGGTGGCCCACAAGATCACCTCGGCCCGCTCGAGCCGGCCGTCGGGCATCCTCACCCCGCCCGGTTCGACCGCGGTGAACATCGGGTGCCGGGTGTAGGCGCCGCGCCGGGCCGCCTCCTGCTCCTGCTCGCGCAGCATCAACCCGGTCACGCTGACCACGCTGGCCGGCGGCAGCCCGCGACGCACCCGCTCCTCGACCAGGGCCACCGCCTCCCGGCCCCGGTCGGGCGTGAAGTCGTCGGTGCGCCACACCGGCTCTCGCCGGGTGACCCACAGCGTGTCGGTGACCAGCGCCAGCTCGCCGAGCAGCTGCACCGCGGAGGCGCCGCCACCGACGACGACGGTGCGTCGGCCGCGGAAGTGCTCGGGGCCGGGGTAGTCGGCGGTGTGCAGCTGCTCTCCGGCGAAGGACTCGACGCCGGGATAGTGCGGCACGAAGGGACGGGTCCAGGTGCCGCTGGCGTTGACCAGCGTCCGGGTGGTCCAGGAGGCCGCGCCGGCGTGCACGACCAACGGCCCGTCGGACTCGCCGCGCCGCAGCTCCTCCACCCGGTCCACGCGCACCGGCCGGAGCACGGGGAGCGCGTGCTCGCGCTCGTAGCGGGCGAAGTACGCCGGGATCGCGGTGTTCGCCGGTTCCGCCGGGTCGCCGTGGGGCGGCTCCGCGCCGGGCAGCGCGGCCACGCCGTGCACGTCGTGCATGGTCAGCGAGTCCCAGCGGTGCCGCCACGCGCCGCCCGGCTGCGGGTCGGCGTCCAGCACCACGTGCTGCAGACCGCGGCGCTGCAGGTGGTAGGAGGTGGAGAGGCCGGCCTGTCCGGCGCCGACGACCACCGCGTCCAGCATCAGCATGCCGACACAACGCCGGGCGACCCCGGCTGCTTCCCGGCGGCTCTGGCATCCTCACCGGGTGAGCACGCCCACCCGCAGGATCTCCTGGCCGCTGCTGGTCCTGGCCCTTCTCTGCCTGGTGCCCGTCGTCGCCGGCGGCTACCTCGTCGTCGACTCCGACTCAGGCGGCGAGGCGCTCGGCTTCGCGCTGCTGGGGTTCTTCGGGGCGGGGACGGTGGTGCTGGGCCGCAAGGCGTTCGGCCGCTGACCCGGTGCCTCAGCCCGGCTCAGCCGGTCAGGCCGGCGTCGACGCCGGCCTGCAGCGCCACCTCGACCATCGCCGTGAAGGTTCGCTCCCGCTCCAGGGCGGTGGTCTCCTCACCGGTGACTATGTGGTCGCTGACCGTGCAGACGGTCAGCGCTCGGCGGCCGTGCTGGGCCGCGATCGTGTAGAGCGCCGAGGCCTCCATCTCCACCGCGAGCGCGCCGTAGTCGGCCATCCGGGCGGCGGACTCGGGCCGGGCTGCGTAGAACGAGTCACTGCTGAAGACCAGCCCCACGTGCACGCTCGGCCCGTCGGTCGTGGCGGCGAGCGGCGCCGCCGCGTCGTACGCCGCGCGCATCAGGCCGAAGTCGGCGACCGGCGCGTAGTCGAGGCCGTCGGTCGGTGCAGGCGCCGGAGGCGATGACCAGGTCGCGCACGGCGACCTGCTCGTGCAGGGCTCCGCAGGAGCCGACCCGCACGATCGCCTGCACGTCGTAGTCGGAGAACAGCTCGTGGGCGTAGATGGCCAGCGAGGGCTGGCCCATGCCCGAGCCCTGCACCGACACCCGGTGCCCGCGCCAGCGCCCGGTGTAGCCGAGCATGCCCCGCACCTCGTTGTAGCAGCGGGCGTCGTCGAGGAAGGTCTCGGCGATCCACCGGGCGCGCAGCGGGTCGCCGGGCATCAGCACGAACGGGGCGATCTCGCCGGGGCCGGCGCCGAGATGGGTGCTCACGCCGACCAGCGTAGGAGGGAGTCGATAGCGTTCGGAGGGTGACCTTCCCGCATCTGTTGCTCTCCGCCGACGCCCACGACCGGGTCGGTGCTCGGCGCACCGACGAGCGATGGCTGGCCGACCGCTGGGCCGACCCGGACACCCGGGTGCTGGTGGTCGCCGGCACCCGCATCCGGCCGCAGGAGGGGCAGGTGGTGTGGGTGCCGCCCGCCGAGGCCCCCGAGGGTGTGCGGGTGCTGCTCGGTGAGCGCGAGGGCCGGGCCTGGTTCGCCGTGGTGGCACCGGCGGGCCTGGCGCAGGACGAGCCGGGGGAGTGGCTGCCGCTGCGCGGGCTGCTCGGACACCTCGCGGACGGCTCGATGACCGGGGCGCCGCTGCTCCTGCACGCGCTCGGCATCGCCGAGTGGCTGCACGTGACGCACCACTGCCCGCGCTGCGCGGCACCGTTGGAGCCGCGGGCCAGCGGTCACGAGCTGCACTGCACCGGCTGCGGCCGCTCGCAGTTCCCGCGCACCGACCCCGCGGTGATCATGGTCGTCACCCACGGCGAGCCCGGTGCCGACGACGAGCGGTGCCTGTTGGGGCGCCATGTCAGCTGGCCCGAGGGCCGGTTCTCGACGTTGGCCGGGTTCTGCGAGCCGGGGGAGACCCTCGAGGACGCCGTGCGCAGGGAGGTCGCCGAGGAGGTCGGCGTCGTCGTCGGCGAGGTGACCTACTTCGGCAACCAGCCGTGGCCGCTGCCGGCGAGCCTGATGGTCGGCTTCGTCGGCCGGGCGCTGACCACCGAGCTGCGGGTCGACCACGAGGAGCTCGAGGACGCGCGCTGGTTCACCCGGGCCGAGATGCGCGAGGGGACCGAGGCGGGCACGCTCGTGCTGCCCGGCGGTGTCTCGATCAGCCGGTCGCTGGTCGAGCACTGGTACGGCGGGCCGCTGCCCGGCCAGTGGTAGCCGCTCAGGAAGCCAGCGCGGCCAGCTTCTCCTTGACCTGCGCGAGCGAGGGGTTGGTCTGCGCGGTGCCGTCGGCGTAGACCAGGGTCGGCACGGTCTGGTTGCCGTTGTTGGCGGACTCGACGATGCTCGCGGCCTCGGGCTCGGCCTCGATGTCGACGATCTGGTAGTCGATGCCCTCCCGGTCGAGCTGGCTCTTGAGCCGGTGGCAGTAGCCGCACCAGGGGGTGGTGTACATCGTGAACGTCGCCGTGGGGGAACCACTCATCAGGGACTGTCGCCTCCGCCGTCTAGGGTCGTAGCTGCCAGACGATCCAACCACCGCCGCATTGGAGTTGTTCCCGCTCATGCCCGACCTGCTCGCTGCGCTGGACCCCGAGCAGCGCCGGGTCGCCGAGGCGCTCCGCGGCCCGGTGCGGGTGCTGGCCGGGGCGGGCACCGGCAAGACCCGGGCGATCACCCACCGCATCGCGCACGGGGTGGCGACGGGCGTCTACGCGCCGACCGAGGTGCTGGCGGTCACCTTCACCACGCGGGCGGCCGGTGAGATGCGGTCCCGGCTGCGTGGGCTGGGTGCCGGCGGGGTCCAGGCCCGCACCTTCCACTCCGCCGCGCTCCGCCAGCTGCGCTACTTCTGGCCGCACGTCTACGGCACCGAGCTGCCCACCCTGATCGAGTCCAAGATCGGGCTGTTGGCCACGGCGGCGCGCCGGCACCGGATCAGCGCCGACCAGGCGCTGCTGCGCGACCTGGCCTCGGAGGTCGAGTGGGCCAAGGTCAGCAACGTGCTGCCCGACGACTACGCCCGGCTCGCCGCGGCCCGCGGTCGCTCGGTCACCGGCCACGACCACGACACGGTCGGGCGGATCTTCGCCGCCTACGAGGAGGTCAAGCGCGGGCAGGGCCGGATGGACATGGAGGACGTGCTGCTGCTGACCGCCGGCATGCTCGCCGAGGACGAGCGGGTCGCGGCCCAGGTCCGTCGGCAGTACAAGTGGTTCGTCGTCGACGAGTTCCAAGACGTCTCGCCGCTGCAGTCGGCCCTGCTCGACCTGTGGCTCGGCGGCCGCAGTGAGATCTGTGTGGTGGGTGACCCCGCGCAGACGATCTACTCCTTCGCCGGCGCCAACGCCTCCTACCTGCTCGACTTCCCCGCGAAGTTCGCCGGCACCACCTCGGTCGAGCTGGTGCGCAACTACCGATCCACGCCCCAGGTCGTCGAGGCCGCCAACCGGCTGCTGGCGGGCGCGCCCGGCGCGGGCGGGGGGCTGCAGTTGCGGGCCCAGCGCCCGGCCGGCCCCGAGGTCACCTTCGCCGCGCGTCCCGACGAGGTCGACGAGGCCGAGCATGTCGCCGCCGCGATCCTGCGCCTGCGCGACCAGGGGCGCCCGCTCTCCCAGATCGCCGTGCTGTTCCGCATCAACGCCCAGTCCGAGGCGTTCGAGGAGGCCCTGTCCAGCCGTGGCCTGCCCTACGTCGTGCGGGGGGCGGCGCGGTTCTTCGACCGGCCCGAGGTGCGCGAGGCGGTCACCCGGCTGCGTGGGGCGGCCCGGTCCGGTCAGGTCGCCGACGGCCCGGAGGCGCTGGTCGAGGCCGTCCGCGACACGCTCTCGGGCATGGGCTGGGGGCCCGAGCCACCGACCGCGCGCGGGCAGACGCGTGACCGCTGGGAGTCCTGGCAGGCGCTGGTCGACCAGGCCGCCGAGTTCGCCGCCGCCGGCACCGACGAGCTGCCGGCCTCGCTGGGCGCGTTCGTCGACGAGCTCGATCGTCGGGCCTCGGAGCAGCACGCACCGGTCGCCGAGGGGGTCACCCTGGCCACCTTCCACGCCGCCAAGGGGCTCGAGTGGGACTCGGTCTTCCTGTGCGGGCTGCAAGACGGCACGCTGCCCATCACCTACGCCGACACCCCGGCCGCGATCGAGGAGGAGCGGCGGCTGCTCTACGTCGGCATGACCCGCGCCCGGCTCGACCTCGCGCTGTCGTGGGCCCTTGCGCGCCAGCCCGGAGGGCGCGGCTCCCGCAGGCCCTCGCGCTTCCTGGGCCCACTGCTGCCCGAGGAGCACACAGCGCCCGAGGCGCCGCGCCGCAACCGTCGGGTCGCCGGGTGCCGTGAGTGCGGCAAGCCGCTGACCACCGGTGCGGAGAAGAAGCGCGGACGCTGCACCGACTGCCCGGCCTCCTACGACGAGGCGCTCTTCGAGCAGCTGCGAGAGTGGCGCAAGCAGCGCGCGGCCGACGAGAGCGTGCCGGCGTTCGTGATCTTCACCGATGCCACCTTGCAGCTGATCGCCGAGCACCGGCCGACCTCGCCCGAGGCGCTGCTGCGGATCAACGGCGTCGGCCGCTCGAAGCTCGACCGGTTCGGCGAGGATCTGCTGGCCTTGCTCAGCTAACCCGGAAGACCCGCCCTGTCGAGGTGGTCTGGACCGATTGCCGCTTCAACAAGAAACCGTTTTGCCTGTTCAGCGGCGCGCGGTCCGGTCGCTGCGGTGGGCGCAGACGATTCTGCATGACATAGCCATAAAAAGGTTTGCCCATGACAAACCGCCCGCGATACCTTTCCGCAGGTTAGTCCACGCGCACCACGAACCTGACAAGTTCGGCGCTCGAAACCTTGAAGGAGGTGGCCTTGATGATCAGCACCATGCACCGCACGACGGCTCAGATCCCGTCGAGCCTCGGCATGCCCGCCTGCGGCCACGCTCCTGTGCGCACTCTCGCGCCCACCTTCGAGCGTCCGTGGGTGAAGTCTGCCCAGATCCAGGCCATCGATGGCCTCGGTTTCGCGGGTGACCTGGGCACCACGCCGACCTACGCCCCGGGGACCACTGCCTGGAGTCCACCGTCCTGTTGAGACCAACAGCACGGCTGACCTCCAGGCCGCGGATCCCACACCGGGATCCGCGGCCTTTTTCGTTCCCCGCGATGAGTCCGCACCGTTTCCGCGATCAGGTGAATTGAAGGAGGTGAAACATGACCATCAGCGTTCTCGACCGTCCGTCGACAGCCAGCCCCAGCCTGGGGTCCCTGCACGACGTGGCGCAGGAGGTCGACGAGGAGCTGCTTCCGTGCCGTGCCAACGACGCGGAGCTGTGGTTCGCCGAGTCGCCGGCAGACGTGGAGGCCGCCAAGGCCCTCTGCCTGTCCTGCCCCGTCCGGACCCTGTGCCTGGCCGGCGCTCTCGACCGGCGCGAGCCGTGGGGCGTCTGGGGTGGCGAGCTCTTCCTGCAAGGGGTGGTGATCCCGCGCAAGAGGCCGCGTGGCCGGCCCCGCAAGAACGAGGCGGCCGCCTGAGCCCGACCAGAAGCACCCGCAACAGAAGCAGCAGCACCTCCAGCACACCGACGAACCAACGACGTTTCGAAGGAACCGACATGAACCAGATGCACGAACACCTGGCTCGCGCGCAGATGAGCGCGCGACTCGACGAGGCACAGGCGCAGCGGCTGGGCAACCAGCTGATCCGCGCCCACCGGCAGAGCCGCCGGGCAGAGCAGGCCGCACGCGCGGCCCGGACCGCTCTCGCCCGCGCACTCTGACGGCCCGCCGCGGCCACCGTCCCAGAAGGAACCGCAACGACATGACCACCCACGTGAACACCGACCTGAACCGGAGCACCGCCATGAACTTGATGCATGAAGACCTGGCCCGCGCGCAAATGTCCGCGCGCCTGGGAGAGGCGCAGTCCCAGCGTCGCGGCCACCAGCTGGCCCGAGCCCGTCGCCTGAGCCGCAAGGCCGAGGCCGCCGCCCAGCAGGCGCGCCTCGCCCTCGCCCGGGCGCTGTGAGGCCTGGGAGGTTCACCTCCCTGGACACCTGATCGCGGGTGTTGAGAGAGCCGGGCACGACCGAGAGGTCGTGTCCGGCTCTCGCCGTCTCCGCAGCCGGTGGGCCCTGATCCGTGCCTATCCTGGGGCGATGACCGCAGCCACCGTCTGTGACCTCTGCGGCCGGGTGCGCGCCGAGGACGACGAGCTCGCCCGGCTGATGTGGACCACCGCGGTCGAGGACGGCCGGTCGCGCACCTTCTGCGACGTGTGCTCGCGGCGCCACCTGCGCGCGATCGAGGCCAAGCTCGACAGCGAGCACTGGTGACCGGTGCAGCGTCGGCCCCAGGCCTCACGCGCTGCGCAGCTCGTCCCAGGCACAGCCGCAGTGCGGGTGCCGGCTCCAGGGCCGCTGCTCGGGCAGGCCGCCCGGGGTCAGGTCGAGGCTGGCCGACCAGGTGGCCGGCCGGTCGCCGTCGGCATAGGCGACCAGGTCGCGCACCGCCCACGCGGTCGCCATCGCCCACAGCGCCGGATCGAGCGGCACCAGACCGGCCCGGGCGACGGCCTGCGTGGCGATCAGCGTCCGGCGGGGGTCGTCGTGAGCGAGGTGCGCCTCGACGCAGCGCAGGCAGGCCGTGATGCCGGGGACCACGAGCGGCCCGACCCGCACCCCGCCGGCCGGGCCACCGGCCACGACCAGGTGGGGGAGTCCGGCGCGCAGCCACCGGTCGACGCCGGCTGGAGTGGGCGCAGCGTCGAGCAGCACCAGCCGGGCGTCGTGCGGCGTCGAGTCGCCCACCGGGCGGCAGCCGCTCTCGCGCAGCAGACGACCCGCCTCGGCGCGGACCCCCGCGGGACCGTCGACGGCGACCCGGAAGTCGCGCCGGGCGCGGAGTCGCCGGGCGGCGTCGTCACCGTGGCGGGCGTAGGCGGCGGCGACCGCTGGTCGCGACGCTGCTCC
This sequence comes from Nocardioides ferulae, assembly GCF_003660455.1. Taxonomy (GTDB): domain Bacteria; phylum Actinomycetota; class Actinomycetes; order Propionibacteriales; family Nocardioidaceae; genus Nocardioides; species Nocardioides ferulae. The sequence continues at coordinate 171,207 of NZ_QZVR01000008.1, forward strand.
GGCCAGGTCTGCGGCCAGCTGCGCCCGGTCGACGAGCAGGTCGTGGTCGGCCAGGAGCGCGAGCGCCCCGACCGCGGTCGGCGAGGCCGGCCGCGGCGTACGCCGGTGGGTGAGGTCGTCGAGCAGTCGGCGGACCTCGGGCAGGTGCGGCAACAGGACCCGTCTGGGCGGGTCGACGCCGACCTGGAGATGGTCGTGGTCACGGACGACCACGGCGAGGCCTGGTCGCAGGGTCGGGTGCGCCGGGACGCCGGGAGGGACGGGATCCATGACCGGAAGGGTCACACGGGAGCCGCGCCCACGCGGTCGCTCCTCCACAGGTCCCGGCCGCGCGCCGACTGTGGAAGACGACGACGGCGGCCCCGCGACCCCGCAGGGCCGGCGGTGCCGCCGTCGAGTGGTGCTCGGGGGTGTGCCCCGCAGGGACGCGCCGGTCAGCGCGTCCGGGTCACGCCTTGCCGAGGATGCGGTTGAGGTTGGTGCTGCAGACGGGGCACACGGCCTTCGCCATGCGCGTGCCCTTCTCGTTCACCTTCACCTCGCCCTCCGCCTCGCGCTTCTCCTTGCACTTCACGCAGTAGAACTCGCCGCTCCAGGTCTCCGCCATGACGGCCTCCTTGCCTAGTCTCACTTTGGTCGTCGCGACGGGGATTGGTGGGGAAGCCCGTCGGATGTGCGGCGGTGTCTCCGCCGAACGGGAAGACCCTACGGCACGCGTGGCTGAGCGTGGCGCAGGCGCACCGTGCCGCGCGCCGACAGTATGGTGCCGCCATGTCCGAGACCTACCCCGAGCTCGCCCACCTGCGCCTGGAGCGCCCCGCCGACGGGGTGGCCCTGCTGACCCTGGACAACCCGTCGCTGCGCAACGCGATGTCGGACGAGATGACCGGCTCGTGGGTGCGGGCCGTCGAGGCGCTGGCGGCCGATCCGACGGTGCGGGTGGTGGTGGTGACCGGCGCGGGCAGCGCGTTCTGCTCGGGCGGCAACACCTCCTGGCTCGCCGAGGACCCCGACGCCACCGTCGACGCGCTCCGCACCAAGATGATGGCCTTCTACCGGGCCTGGCTCTCGATCCGGCGGCTCGAGGTGCCCACGATCGCGGCGATCAACGGTCCGGCGATCGGCGCCGGCCTGTGCCTCGCGCTCGCCTGCGACATCCGGTACGCCGCCCGGGGGGCCAAGCTGGGGGCGCCGTTCGTGAAGCTCGGCCTGCACCCGGGCATGGCCGGCACCTACCTGCTGCCGCACGTGGTCGGCGAGGCGCACGCCCGCGACCTGCTGCTCACCGGGCGGGTGGTCGAGGCCGACGAGGCGCTGCGGATGGGCCTGGTCTCGCGGGTGCTGGGCGCCGCCGACTTCCACGACGACGTGCTGGCCACCGCCGCCGAGGTCGCGCGCACCGCCCCCATCGCGAGCCGACTCACCACCCTGGCGCTGCGCGAGGGCGGCCACCGCGACCTCGAGAGCGGGCTGCAGTGGGAGGCGATGGCGCAGCCGATCACCCTCGCCACCGAGGACCTGCACGAAGGCATCCGGGCCAGCCAGGAGCGGCGTCAGCCACGGTTCACCGGGCGCTGAGCGCACTCGCGGCGGCGGTCGGGGACGGGCACAGGAGAAGAGGCCCCCGGCTGCCTTCCGTGACTCGCCTTCCCCTTGCGAGCCCCGATCGACAGCCCGGAGGCCTCGTCTGCCACCCACGCTAGGAGGCGGCACGCGCTGCGGTCAACGCGGCGCCGTCCCCACCTGTGGACAAGGCTGTGGACAAGCCTGTGCACTCGGGTCACCAGCGGTGGAGGACGGGGTGGTCGTGCTGGGAGGGAGCTGTGGACGACACGCCCGGCACCGCCCCCGTACGCTCGCCTGACCAGGGGAGAACCCTCTCCACCGCCTGTGGAGAGAAAAACCGTCCGAGCAATCACCCGAGGAGGCCAGCCGTGGCGCAGCGCGAGCCGTACGACGGGGGGCCGGTCGCCGCGCTCCGGCGGATCGCGTTCCTGCTCGAGCGGGCCCGCGCCGACACCTACAAGGTGCGGGCGTTCCGCACCGCGGCCGCCGCGGTGTTGCCGTTGCCGGCCGCGGAGGTGACCCGGCGCACCGACGACGGCACGCTCGCGGAGCTGCCCGGGGTGGGTGCCAGCACCGCCGAGGTCATCGCCGACGCGGTCCGGGGCGTGCTCCCCGAGCGGCTGGCCCGGCTGGAGGCGGAGGCCGGGCCACTGACCGACGAGGGGCACGCGCTGCGGGCCCGGCTGCGCGGCGACCTGCACTCGCACTCGGACTGGTCCGACGGCGGCTCGCCGATCGAGGAGATGGCCTTCACCGCGCTCGAGCTCGGCCACGACTACCTGGTGCTCACCGACCACTCGCCGCGGCTGAAGGTGGCGCACGGACTCTCCGCCGACCGGCTCGCCCGGCAGCTCGACGTCGTCGACGCCGTCAACGCCCACCTGGCGGCCGGCGCCCCGGAGGCCGACCGGGGCGACGGGTTCAGGCTGCTGAAGGGCATCGAGGTCGACATCGTCGACGACGGGTCACTCGACCAGACCGACGAGATGCTGGCCCGCCTCGACGTCAGAGTGGCCAGCGTGCACTCCAAGCTACGGATGGACCGGGCAGCGATGACCCGCCGGATGCTGCGCGCGATCGAGAACCCGTTCATGAACGTGCTGGGGCACTGCACCGGGCGGCTGGTCACCGGCAGCCGCGGCACCCGGCCCCCGTCGGACTTCGACGCCCGGGCGGTCTTCGCGGCGTGCGCCGAGCACGGGGTGGCCGTCGAGATCAACTCGCGTCCCGAGCGGCGCGACCCGCCAGGCGCGCTGTTGGCGCTGGCCCGCGACGCCGGCTGCCTGTTCTCGATCGACAGCGACGCCCACGCCCCCGGTCAGCTGGACTTCCTGGTCTATGGCTGCGAGCGGGCCGAGGCCGCCGGCATCGACCCGGACCGCATCGTCAACACCTGGCCACGCGAGCGGCTGCTGGCCTGGGCCGGGGCCCGGGTCGGGTCCTGATCGGTGGCCGACCGCGTTGCGACCGGCGCCGCCGACGTGAGATGGCTTACTCTCCGAGCATGACCGGAGCGCCCGACGTGGAGGTGCGCCGCTCGAAGCGGCGCCGCCGCACGGTGTCGGCGTACCGCGACGGCGACCGGGTCGTGGTGATGATCCCGGCCACGCTGAGCCGGGCCGAAGAGGCGAAGTGGGTCGAGACCATGCTGGCTCGCCTCGAGCGGTCCGAGCAGCGGCGCCGGCCCTCCGACGACGACCTGCTGCAACGGGCCCTCACGCTCAGCGACCGCTACCTCGGTGGCATGGCCACGCCCCAGTCGGTGCGGTGGGTCGACAACCAGCACTCGCGCTGGGGGTCCTGCACGCCCGGCGACCGCTCGATCCGGCTCTCGCACCGGCTGCGCGGCATGCCGGCGTGGGTGGTCGACTACGTGCTGGTGCACGAGCTGGCGCACCTGCTCGAGCCGGGCCACGGCCCGCACTTCTGGGCCTGGGTCGACCGCTACCCGCAGGCCGAGCGGGCCAAGGGCTACCTGATGGGCTGGTCGGCGGCCAGCAACCTCGACCCGCCGCCGGGCGACGTCATCGACTGAGGGGCCCGCCCGACGCGCGCGCTCGGGCCAGCTCGGCCAGCTCGATCAGATCGGGGTCGGGGTGGGGCAGCCGGTCCAGGGGCCACCAGCGCACGTCGAGCGACTCCTCGCTCACCGCGTGCTCGGCGCCGGCCGGGGCCACCGCGACGAAGCGGACGTCGAGGTGGTGCACCTCGCGCTCGCCCGGCGCCGTCGGCGAGCCGCAGAAGGGCACCGCGTGCTCGCTGAGCTGCACCGGCACCGGGTCGAAGGCGAGGTCGTCGAGCCCGGACTCCTCGAGGGCCTCCCGCAGGGCGGCTCCGGCCAGGGTCGCGTCGCCCGGCTCGCAATGGCCGCCGAACTGGAACCAGCGGCCGGCCTTCGCGTGCAGGGTGAGCAGCGCCCGCTCACCGTCGGCGGAGAGGACCAGCGTGCTCGCGGTCAGGTGGTCGGGCCGGCAGGAGCGCTGCATCCCGTCGGAGTGCTCGCGCAGGTGCGCGACGTACCGCTCCCGCAGCGTCGCCTGCGCCGACGTCGGCGGCGCCCAGCCGGACAGGGTCGCCAGGGCGTCGGCGTGCAGGCTCACTCGGGCTGGGGCTGGTCACCGGGCTCGTCGGGCCCGTCCACGCCGCCCTCGAGCAGCCGCTGCAGCTCGGCGTCGAAGTCGGCCTCGCTGAGCTCCTCGGGTGCGGCGGCGTCCTCGCGGAAGCCCAGCGGATCGTCGAGGTCCTCGGCGGAGGGCAGCAGGTCGGGGTGGGTCCACACGCCGTCGCGACCCTCGATGCCCTGGCGGGTGCGCAGCGAACCCCACAGCGTGGAGGCGTCGCGCAGCCGGCGCGGCCGCAGCTCGAGGCCGACCAGGGTGGCGAAGGTCTGCTCGGCGGGGCCACCGCTGGCGCGGCGACGGCGGAACGCCTCCTGCAGCTTGGCGGCCGCGGGCATCCGCTCGGCGGTCGCCTGGCCGACGACCTCGTCGACCCAGCCCTCGACGAGCGCGAGCGTGATCTCGAGCCGGCTCAGCGCCGCCTGCTGGCCGGGGGACTGGGGGATGTCGAACAGCCCGCCGTCCAGCAGCTGCTGCATCGACTCGGGGTTCGTCGGGTCGAGACCGCGCATCTGCTCCTCGACGCGACCCTGGATGTTCTCGACGCTGACCTGGATGCCGCGGGCGTAGTCGGCGACCGCGCCGAGGAGGTGCTCGCGCAGCCACGGCACGTGCGCGAACAGGCGCTGGTGGGCGGCCTCGCGCAGCGCGAGGTAGAGCAACACGTCGTCGGCGGAGACGTCGAGGCCCTCGGCGAACTCGGCGACGTTGGCGGGCAGCAGCGCGGCCCGGCCGTCGGGTGCCAGGGGCAGCCCGATGTCGGAGCCGCCGAGCACCTCGCCGGCGAGGACGCCCAGACCCGAGCCCACCTGGGTGGCCAGCATCGCGCCGACCGCCTTGCCGAGCATGCCGAGGATCGGCCCGGCGGCCGCGCGGGCCTCCTCGGGGAGCGCCTCGCCCATGGTGCGGGTGGTCTGCTCGGCGATCGGCTCGACCAGGCCCTTCCAGACGTCGAGGGTGTTGACCAGCCACTCGGCGCGGCTCCAGGCCGCGGTGGTGCTGACCCCGGAGGGGAACGGGGTGGTGTCGTCGAGCCAGTGGTCGGCCAGGCGGACCGCGTCGGCGACGGCGTCCTTCTCGCGCTGGCTCACCGACGGGTCGGGGGACTGGGCCACGGTCTTGCGCGCCAGGTCGAGGGCGAGGTCCCAGTTCAACGGCCCGTCGTAGGGCTGCATCATCGCCTGGATCTGGCCGAAGAGCGCGGAGAGATCGGGCATGCCACCGCCGCCCGGACCGCCCAGGCCACCGAGGCCGCCCATGCCGGGCAGTCCGCCGCGGAAGAACTGCTCGAACGGGGTGCCCTTGAACGGGTTGTCGTCGTCCGGGCCGCCGCTGCCCGGGTTCCCGGGGTCGTTGCTCATGGAGTCAACGGTACGCGGCGGCACTAGCCTGTCGTGGTGACCTCCTCCGCCGTCCGCCTGGTCGACCTCCGCGAAGACCCCCTCGACGTGGCCGAGGTGCTGGCCGCCCTCGACGACGACGCGGCCGGTGGGCTCACGCTCTTCGTCGGCCGGGTCCGCGACCACGACCACGGGCTCGGCGTGACCGGGCTCGACTACTCCGCCCACCCCACCGCGCTCGAGCGGCTCCGGGAGGTCTGCGAACGCGTCGCGGAGCAGTACGACGTGCACGGCGTCGCGGCGGTGCACCGGGTCGGCACCCTCGCGATCGGCGACGCCGCCGTGGTGATCGCCACCACCGCCGCCCACCGCGGCGAGGCCTTCGACGCCTCCCGCGCCCTGATCGACACCCTCAAGGCCGAGGTACCGATCTGGAAGCACCAGCGGTTCGCCGACGGCACCGAGGAGTGGGTCGGCTCGCCCTGAGGGCGCACGGCGCGGCTCCCCGGCGAGGTGTCACCGCCCGCCTACCCTGACGGACGTGGAGATCCTGCTCTGGCTGGCGCCGCCCGCCGTCGTCACGCTCGTGGCGATGGCCTGGGTGAGCTGGCTGGGCCGGGAGGGCCGGGGTGAGGTCGATCGCGACGTCGCCGTCCGGCGCCTGGGCGAGGCGATGCGCAGGCCGATGCCGGACCGCGCGCCCGCTCCGCGGCGTCCCCGTGAGCCCAGCACCGGGCTGGCGGTGCGTCCCTCGCGGGCACGGCCCGCCGCCCCGCCGTCAGGACGGCCGGGCCGGCGCGGTGACGACGAGGTGCGCCGGCGCGCGTCCTGAGCCTTCCGCCCTCGCCCGAGCCAGGTTGGCCGGGAATGAGAGAGTGACGCCATGACGCAGCGGACCCTCGCCGGCCTTCTGGCCGTGCCGTTGGTCATCGGTCTGCTCGTGGCCGCGTTCACCCAGCCGCTGCCCTACGTCAGCTACGAGCCGGGGCTGACCGTCGACATCCTCGACAGCAACGGCGAGAGCGAGATCATCACGGTCGTGGGGGAGCAGACCTACCCCGACGAGGGCGAGTTGCGGATGACCACCGTCTACGTGTCGCGGCCGCGGGCCGAGGTCAGCCTGATGGAGCTGATGGGCGACTGGATCAGCCGCGACTCCGCCGTCTACCCCTACTCCGCGGTCTACGACGAGGACGAGACCCCCGAGGAGAGCGAGCAGGAGGGCGCCGCCGAGATGGTGTCCTCCCAGGACACCGCGATCGCGGTGGCGCTGACCGAGCTCGGCTACGACGTCGAGCCCGGCCCCTCGGTGCTGCTGATCGAGCAGGGCGCTCCGGCCGACGGGCCGCTGCAGGTGGGCGACGTCTTCTTGGCGGTCGCCGGGGAGGAGGTGGCCACCGCCGACGCGCTGGTCGCCGCCATCCAGGCCGCGCCGCCCGGCGAGCCGCTGCGGTTCCGGGTGCTGCGCGCCGGCAAGGAGGTCGACGCGGTCCTCACCCCGCGCCGCAGCGACGGCAAGGCGCAGATCGGGGTGCAGGTCGGCACCAGCTACACGTTCCCGTTCCAGGTCGACGTCAACGTCGACCCCGCGATCGGCGGGCCCAGCGCCGGGCTGCTGTTCGCCCTGGGCGTCTACGACAAGCTGACGCCGGGGTCGCTCACCGGGGGCGCGATCGTCGCCGGCACCGGCACGATCGCCCCGGACGGCTCGGTGGGGCCGATCGGCGGCATCCAGCAGAAGATCGCCGCCGCCCGCGACGCCGGGGCCGAGCTGTTCCTGGTGCCGCCCGACAACTGCGAGGAGGCGCTCGGCGCACCCCGCGACGACGTGGTGCTGGTCCGGGCCGCCACCATGCACAGCACCGTCGAGGCCATCGAGGCGTGGGCCGAGGACCCCGACGCCGACCTGCCCAGCTGCACGGACCAGTGATCGAGAACCAATGATCGAGGACAGATGACGAGCCCCCGCGGGAGTGAGAGCGATGAGTGAGCCGGACGCCGGTCAGGTCGGTGACGCGCTGCGAGCCACCGACGCCGGCGACTTCGAGGTCGACCCGGCGCTGGCCGCCGCGGTGCTCGAGATCGAGTCGCACCTGGCCGACAGCGGCTGGGACCAGCCGGCCCGCCTCTACGCGCTGGTCGAGACCGCGCAGCTGGTGCGGCACGAGCCGGCCCTGGCGGCGGCGATGGGCCTCGACGCCTCCTCGGAGCAGGGGTCGCTGACCCCGGTCGAGCAGGACCAGCTGACCCCCGACCAGCCGTTGGAGCAGGTGCTGGAGCAGATCACCTGGCCCGAGGGCGTCAGCGGCTGCGCGGCGGTGGTGGAGCGGCTGGTGCTGCCGCCCGAGGCCGACGCGCAGATGCCCGAGGACCCCGACGAGGCGGCCCGGTTCGCCGCCGAGCACCCCGGGCGGCAGGAGGTCCGCATCGTCGCGGGCGCCACCCGTGCGGGGTCGACGTACTGTGCCCTGAGGCTGCGGGCCCACGACGACGACCAGTCGGTCGTCGGCGGCGCCGACCTGGTGCCGGGGCTGTTGACCCTGCTGGCCGCGACCCTCGAGGACGAGCCGTCCGGCTCCGCCACCCCAGCCGACCGCACGACGCCGACAGAGGAGACACCTTCGTGAGCGAGCTGTTCGACGACGGGCCGCGCGATACGCCACCCCCGGCCGCTCCCGGGCCGAGCCGGCGCTCCCGCGCCCTCGTGATCACCGCGGTGGTGCTGGTCTTCGGGTTCTTCCTGTTGACCACGTTCTCCGGCATCTGGACCGACCGGCTGTGGTTCCAGGCCGCCGACTACGGCAACGTCTTCAGCACGCTGTTCTGGACCCGCACCGGCCTCTTCCTGCTGTTCGGGCTGCTGATGGCGGCGGTGGTGGGCGCGAACATGTACCTCGCCTACCGGTTCCGGCCGCTGTTCCGCCCCCACTCACCGGAGCAGACCGGCCTGGACCGCTACCGCGAGGCGGTCACCCCGATCCGGGCGTGGCTGCTGCTGGGCACCTCGCTGCTGCTGGGCGTCTTCGCCGGCACGTCGGGCGCGGGGGAGTGGCGCGCCTACCTGCTGTGGCGCAACGGGGTGCCGTTCGGCACCGAGGACGAGTTCTTCGGCCGCGACATCGGCTTCTACGTCTTCGACCTGCCGTGGCTGCACTTCCTGGTCGACTTCGCGATGGCGGCCACCGTGATCGCGCTGATCGCGGCCGCGGTCGTGCACTACCTCTACGGCGGCATCCGGCTGCAGACCTCCCATGACCGGCTCTCGGGCGCCGCGCAGGCGCAGCTGTCGGTGCTGCTGGGCGTGTTCGTGCTGGCCAAGGGTGCTGACTACTACCTCGACCGCTTCGACCTGGTGAACCAGGGCGGTGCCCTGATCACCGGCATGACCTTCACCGACGACAACGCGGTGCTGCCGGCGAAGAACATCCTGATGGGCATCGCGGTGATCTGCGCGGTGCTGTTCTTCCTCAACGTGTGGCGCCGCACCTGGCTGCTGCCGTCGGTGGGACTGGCGCTGCTGGTGCTCTCGGCGATCCTGCTGGGCATGATCTGGCCAGGCATCGTCCAGCAGTTCCAGGTCAAGCCGTCCGAGGCCGACAAGGAGTCCGCCTACATCGAGGCGAACATCCGCGCCACGCGCGCGGCGTACGACCTGGCGGACGTGGACGTCGTCGACTACAGCAGCGAGGCCGATCTGGACGGCGACCAGCTGGGCGCGCTCGACCGGGCCACCTCGTCGGTGCCGCTGGTCGACCCGCAGCTGGTGCGGGCGGCGTTCGAGCAGCGGCAGCAGGTGCGTGCCTACTACTCGGTGGCCGACGTGCTCGACGTGGACCGCTACGAGATGGACGGCACCGACCGGGCGCTGGTGCTGGGCGTGCGCGAGCTCGACCAGGACGGCATCTCCGAGACCGACCGCAACTGGAACAACCTGCACACGGTCTACACCCACGGCAACGGCGTGATCGCCGCCTACGCGAACCAGCGTCCCGAGGACAACTCGGTGCAGCTCGACGCCGAGGACACCGACGACGACGAGGCCGGCATCGTGTGGGCCGAGGGCAACCAGGCCGGCCAGAGCGACCTGACCGAGATCACCGGCGGCTACGAGTCGCGGGTCTACTACGGCGAGCAGAGCCCGGAGTACTCCGTGGTCGGCAAGGTCGACGAGGACGACCGCGACGTCGAGCTGAACCTGCCGGTGTCGGGGTCGGCTGACGAGGCCGGCACCACGACGACGTACGACGGCGGCGGCGACGTGGAGCTCGGCGGCACCTTCCGCAAGCTGATGTATGCGATCAGGTACGGCGAGCCGAACTTCCTGCTCTCGGAGCGGGTCAACGACAACAGCCGGATCCTCTACCACCGCCACCCCAAGGAGCGGGTCGAGAAGGTCGCGCCGTGGCTGACCGTCGACGCGGACCCCTACCCGGCGATCGTGGACGGCCGGATCGTCTGGATCCTCGACGGCTACACGACGACCGACCGCTACCCGATGTCGCAGCGTGAGTCGTTCCAGGAGATGACCGACGACTCGCTCGACACCGGTTCCACGCTGCGGGCGATCCCGACCGACGAGATCAACTACATGCGCAACGCGGTGAAGGCGACGGTCGACGCCTACACCGGCGACGTGGTGATCTACGAGTGGGACACCGAGGACCCGATCCTCAAGGCGTGGCGCAGCGCGTTCCCGGGCACGGTGGTCGACAACGAGGAGATCCCCGACTCGCTGATGGAGCACCTGCGCTACCCCGAGGACCTGTTCAAGGTGCAGCGCTACCAGTTCGCCCGCTACCACGTCACCGACCCGGGCGACTTCTACCAGGGCAACAACCGGTGGGAGGTGCCCGAAGACCCCTACCAGCGGGGCAGCCTGCAGCCGCCGTACCGGCTCTTCGTGGACGAGCCGGGTGAGCTCGACGGCGAGGGCACCTTCTCGCTGACGTCGGTGTTCGTGCCGCGCGGCAAGAACAACCTGGCGTCGTTCGTCTCGGTGGTCGCCGATGCGAGCAGCGACGACTACGGCAAGATGAGCGCGCTGCAGCTGCCGAACGAGCAGACGCCGGGCCCGGGCCAGGTCGCGAACGAGTTCGCCTCCGACCCCGAGGTCGCCGACACGCTGGCGCAGTTCAACCGCTCCGGCGCGCGGCCCGTCTACGGCAACCTGCTGACGCTGCCCGTGGGCGAGGGACTGATGTACGTGCAGCCCGTGTACGCCGCGCGCGAGGTGTCGGAGTCCAGCTTCCCGGTGCTGCGCTACGTGCTGGTCAAGTACGGCGGCGACATCGGCTTCGGCACCACGCTGCGCCAGTCGCTGGCGAACCTGCTCGGTGTCTCCGCGGAGAGCGGCGGCAACGGCGGCAACGACAACGGCGGGCAGGGCGGCGAGGAGCCGACCGGCACCGTCAACCAGCAGATCAGCAGCCTGCTCGACCGCGCCGAGACGGCGTTCGACCGGGCGGAGGAGCTGCTGGCCGAGGGCGACCTGGGCGGCTACCAGGAGCAGGTCGAGTTGGCCCAGGAGTACGTCGCCGACGCGATCGCCCTGGCCGAGGCCCGCGACGCCGGGGGCAGCGCGCCCGACACCGGCGAAGAGGACCCGGAGACCGACGGTGCCACCGACGAGCCGACCGACGGCGAGACGAGCGAGGAGCCGACCGAGGAGCCCAGCGAGTAGCCCCGCGAGCAACCGGGTCGTCCCGGCCGGCAGCCCCGGCCGGGACCCCGGATTTGGACCGCTGGGGACCCTCCGGTAACGTTGGGTTCACCGACGCGGGGTGGAGCAGCTCGGTAGCTCGCTGGGCTCATAACCCAGAGGTCGCAGGTTCAAATCCTGCCCCCGCTACTGAAAAGTGGCCCGTGGCCTGCGGAAACGCAGGACACGGGCCACTCTTCATTTGAACCATTCTGGCTTGTGTCGCGCTTTGTGACCCGAAAACCCCCTCTGCAGCGGGGTCCGGTGCCGGGTTCGCCACCTGGATTCAGCCTGGGTGGTCGTCGCCAACGGCTGCGGTGGCCTTCGGCTGTGTCTGGTTTCGGGCGCCGAGGAGGACGGCGGCGAGGATGGGGTTGATGAGCTCGGGCCAGAGCGAATCGGGCATATGAGCTCGATGTCGTCGACCTGTGAAAAGGGCCGTCCTGGACTATGACGCGCGACGTTGTCGCGCTGCGGACACGGCTCGTTGGAACTCGGGGTCGTTGTGAAGCGTTCGCAGCCGACGTCACAAGCGGTCTTCCTTCTTGACGAGTGCCGATGGCACGTGATCGCTCCTCGGATCCGGCGGCGCTGCCTGCCCTCGCAGCGGCAGGACCACTGGTGCCTGGCTGGCGGCCGGGTGTGCCAGTCCCTAGCCTCAGGAGGCGATGACTCTTGCCGACCGCCCCTTGCCGGGAGCCGTGAAGACGCGGCTTCCGCGGGTTGTGCTCCTGTGCGCAGTCGCACTAGGAATCGTCGGCATGCACGGGCTGGCGTCCGGGCCGGACTCCGGTGAGCACGTGGGGCACCACGCCGCCCCGGCCATGATGATGACCACCGACACCACCGTGGGCGTGGTCGCGTCCCACGGCGTCGTTGCCGGGGACGAGGCCCCACCCGCGGATGACGGGGGGCTGCTCGCGCTGTGCCTGATGGTGCTCACGCCCGGTCTGGCGCTGGGCTTGTGGATCTTCGCCACCGCGGCACGGGGCGGAGGATGGCGTCTGCCGCGTCTAGTGCCGTGGGTCGTCGCCGCGCTCGACGTGGCGGGGCTGCCACCGCCGTTCGAACGAGGGCTGACCGTACTCCGGATCTGATCAGGCACACCGGCGCACCACCCGCATGGGTCCGGTGCCTCTGTCCTGCCCTGTCATTCGATCCCTTTGGAGTATTCGCATGTGCGCGGCGCGCAAATCGCTGAGTCTGTCTTCTGGTCTCCCTCTGGTGGTCGGCCTCTCCATGGCCGCGGCCTTGCTCGCCGGCTGCAGCTCTGCGGAGAACCCGACCGCCTCCAACGCCGCTGCGGCCGGGGAGGAGTTCGGCCATATCCACTCTCTCGACGTCAACCCGGCGGACGACAGGCTCTTCGTCGCGAGTCATCACGGGGTGTTCGCCCTCGGCGCCGGCGGGTTCGAGCGTGTGGGGGAGGAGAGTTTCGACGCGATGTCGTTCACCATCGCCGGCCCGGACCGCTTCCTGATGAGTGGTCACCCCGAGCCAGGCGCCGGCGGACCCGCGCACTTCGGACTCTCCGAGTCGACAGACTCCGGTCGGACGTGGAGATCGCTCTCGCTGGAAGGCGAGGCGGACTTCCACGCGCTCGAGGCGGCCGGTGACCGCGTGTACGGGGTCGACTCCCAGAGCGGGCGCCTCATGTCCACCGAGGACGGCAGGCGATGGCGCGACCTGGGCCCGTTGCCCGCCGCCGACGTGGCCGCCCATCCAGGTAACCCCGATCTTGTGCTGCTCACCGATGCCAGCGGTTCGCTCGTCCGACTCCAGGTCTCCGGGTCTCCCGAGCTCGTGCAGTCCGCGCCGCGGTTGTTGCTCCTGGACTGGGACAGCGAGGACCTGCTGGTCGGGGCCGGCCCCGAGGGGTCGGTCTATCGCAGCGACGACAGTGGGGACTCGTGGCGGGAGGTGGGATCACTCCCGGACGTGCCTTACGCGCTGACCGCCACCGAGTCGCGGTGGTATGTCGCCACGGAGGGTGGCGTTCTCGTGTCCACCGATGCTGGTGCCTCGTGGTCCGAGGTCGGTCGCCCATGATCGCGTTGTTCTACGGAGTGGTGCTGGTCCTCGGCGTCGTGCTGCTGGTGGTGACGGCGGTGCGGGTGCTGGTCGGAGGCCTCGAAGGCGGTTCGGGGCGGCCTGGCCGGTCGGGCGGGACGGGTGGTGCGCGACAGATCCTTGAGGAGCGGTACGCGGCGGGCGAGCTGAGCACGGAGGAGTACCAGCACCGGTCGCGCGTCCTGAAGGAGGGGCAATCGTGAAATCGATCAGCCGGCGCGCGGCTCTGACGATGGGCGGTGCCGGCCTGGTGGGCGCCGTCGTCGGTGGCTCGGGCCTGTGGCGGGAGCTGTCCACCTCGGTCCTGGACCCCGTCGCCGGGGAGCGGTTCACCGAGCCCGAGGTTCTCCGGAGCGCCGGGGGTCTGCTGGAGGTACGGCTGGAGGCTGCGCTGGGCAAGCACGAGGTCGCCGGACGCGAAGCGACGACCCTGGGCTACAACGGTGGCGTGCCGGGTCCCACGTTGCGGCTGCGACCGGGCGACACGGTGCGGGTGGAGCTGGTGAACCGGCTCGATCGGGTCACGAACCTGCACGTGCACGGGCTGCACGTCTCACCCGAAGGCAACGGCGACAACGTGTTCGTCGCTGTCGAACCGGACCGGGCGCATCGGTACGAGTATCGGTTGCCCGACAACCATCCACCAGGCGTGTACTGGTACCACCCGCACCACCACGGCACGGTCGCGGACCAGGTGTTCGGCGGACTCTACGGCGCCATCATCGTGGAGGACGACGAGGAGATCCCCGTCGACCGGGAACGGGTCATGGTCGTCTCCGACATCAACCTGGACTCCGGTGGCTCACTGGTCCGCCCGTCCACCATGGAGCAGATGATGGGCCGAGAGGGTGAGCTCGTCCTGGTCAACGGTGCCGCCAAGCCGGACCTCAAGGGCCGCTCGGGGGAGCGTGAACGGTGGCGGATCATCAATGCCTGCACCGCCCGCTACCTCGCGCTGAGACTGCCAGGACAGCGCGCCCGGGTTGTTGGCCGCGACGTGGGTCGGCTGCCCCGGGACACGGCGTTGGAGGACGTCGTGCTCGCGCCCGGGAACCGGCTCGACCTGGTGGTCGACCTTTCCGAGGGAGGCGGCGAGCTCACCGCGATGCCGGTCGACCGCGGCGGCATGATGGGCCAGATGATGGGCGGGGGCCCGAGGCCAGGGAGTGGCGGTGCGGTGACCCTCGCCCGCTTGAGCGTTTCCGCGGGCGGCAACCGAGCCGCGGGTGGGATTCCGCCTGGCCCGGCTGTCCGCGACCTGCGTGACGCTGACGTCGATGGTCGTCGGTCGATCATCTTCCAGATGGGCATGGGCGGGATGATGGGCGGCGGCGAGGGTCCGATGAGCTTCACCTTCGACGGTGAGGAGTTCGACGCCGACCGGATCGACCAGCAGGTGGGGATGGGCACGGTGGAGGAGTGGACCATCGGCAATGACAGCCCGATGGATCATCCCTTCCATCTGCACGTGTGGCCGATGCAGCTGCTGGAGGTCGACGGCCGCGAGCTGTCTGAGCCGGTCTGGCTCGACGTCGTGAACGTCCCCGCCCGAAGCCAGGTCAAGGTCCGGGTCGCGTTCGAGGACTTCGGCGGTCGGACCGTCTACCACTGTCACATCCTCGACCACGAGGACCGGGGAATGATGGGCACCGTCCTGGCCAGTTGACCTCGTCGGCGGTCGCCGCCCAGAGCGGGCCGCCTGCCAACACAGCGGAGCCCTCGGGGCTCCAGAATCGGAAAGAGAGGTGAGACCCATGTATGGCAACGGAGGGGGCATGGGCTGGATGTGGTTCATCTGGCCGATCATGATCCTGGTCATCGTCCTCGTCGTTGTGCTGCTGGTTCGCGGCAGCGGCGGAGGCACGAACCGCAGCAGTGGCAGCGCGCCACCGCCTGGACCGGGGACCGGGAGAACTCGAGCGCAAGAGATCCTCGACGAGCGCTACGCCCGGGGCGAGCTCACCGACGAGGAGTACCAGGACCGTCTCCGTCAGCTCCGAGGCGACAGCGACCGATAGGCGCAGGCGGAACCATTGCGCCGGATCACCGACGACAAGCTCCGGTGTCACAACCGGCGATGTGGATGCGTACCCCGATGAGAGGAGTCCCCGCATGACCACGAAGTCCGAGAAGAACCAGTCCTCCGAGCACGAGCAGCACACGAAGCACGAGTGCAAGATGTACCTCATCTTCGCGGCCATGATCACCACGTCGACGGTGACGATGTTCCTGCTCACCTACACCAACGCGTTCACCTGGTCGCACATGACGTTCAGCGAGGAGCGGGTCTACATGGCCATCCTCATGGGGTCGGCGATGGCGCTCATCATGCTCGGCTTCATGTGGGGGATGATGTACAAGAACGTCAAGGTCAACGTCGCCATCATCGTGGCCGCGCTCGTGGTGGGGGGCTCCGCGTTGTGGCTGTCCCGGTCGCAGACCTTCGTGCAGGACGAGTCCTACATGAAGGGCATGATCCCGCACCACTCGATCGCGATCCTCACCAGCGAGCGGTCCGAGATCGAAGACGTGCGTGTGCGCAAGCTGGCCGACGAGATCATCAAGGCTCAGCGCATCGAGATCGCCGAGATGAAGTGGCTGATCGAGGACATCGAGAAGAACGGTGCCGCCACCACCGAGGAAGAGGCCAAGCAGCGTCCCGTCCCGGACTTCGAGGCAAGCCCCTGAGCACGGATCCCCGTCCATAGCCAGCCAGTGGCGACGATCTGAATGCGAGAGGAGAGTCATGTACGCAGGGGTTGTCGTGATGGCGAGTGCGGTCGGGGTACTCGTGCTCGGGCTGTACGCGCTGCACAGGCTCACCGCCGTAGCGCCGGACTCGCTAACCGTGCTTCCGTTCGAGTCGGGCTGGGCCCCCGAGCAGCACGCACTGTCGCGGTACCACGTGCGCTGGTACCTCGCGACGCTGCTCTTCCTCGCCTTCGACGTCGAGATGCTGTTCATGTATCCCTGGGCGGTCGTCGTCGCACAGGTCGGCGTGACCGCGGTCGTCGAGATGTTCCTCTTCTTGGCTGCTTTGTTCGTCGCCGTGCTTTGGGCATGGCGGGAGGGAGCACTGCGTTGGGTCTGAGTGACGCGATCGCACGGAGCGCTTCCCGGCACGCTCACGCTCTGGTCGTCGAGGTGCCGGGCTCGTGGCGCACGCGAATGGCGGCGGAGCGCAACGTGGCCGCCCGTGGATGGCGCCTCGCCATCTCACCCGCGGACGCCGACGTGCTCGTCGTGTGCGGCGAACCCGGGCCGGGGCTCGCGGAGGCGATCGAGGGCATCTGGCACCAGATGCCGGGACCTCGGGTGCGCGTTTACGTGCACGCGGGCGACGAGGTGGGTGCTCGACTGGACGAAGCACACACCGGCCTGCTCGACACCGACCGCCACCGCCGTGACGCGCAGCAGCGACCCACCGCCTCCGAACTCCTCGCCGAGCAGGCCGGATCTCGAGCCGAGAGTCATGGTGGCCATGGAGACACGGACCACGGTTCAGCCGGCGGCCACGAAGGCATGGACCACGAGGGCCACGAGGGCCACGAGGGCCACGAGGGCCACGAGGGCCACGAGGGCATGGACCACGGCAGCCATGAGGGCATGGACCACGGCAGCCATGAGGGCATGGACCACGGCGCCCATGAGGGCATGGACCACGGCGCCCACGAGGGCATGGACCACGGCGGCCACGAAGGCATGGACCACGGCGACATGGAGATGTCACCGGGAGGGATTCCGCTCGCGGAGGGCGGTGAGGACCGAGATGGCCTCGAGATGGACGTCTTGCAGGTGCGTCTCGGGCCTGTGCTGCCGCACTGGCCGGCCGGTCTGGTGTTGCGCTGCTCGCTTCAGGGCGATGTCATTGTCGAGGCACAGGCCGAGCTCGTCGACGGGCGTGTCCGCCAGGATGACGAAGTTGTCGGGCCGGCCCGCGGCATCGACAACATCGCCTCGCTGCTGGCGTTGGCGGGGTGGGACGACGCTGCGGCAGAGGCCCGAAGGATCCGCGACACCGCCCTGGAGCCCGGGGACGGAGCGGCGGGGTCGGAACTCGAGCGTCTGCGCCGGAGGGTCCGTCGTTCGAGGACGTTGCGCTGGTCGCTGCGAGGCGTCAGGCGGCTAAGCGAGGAGGACGCCCACGCCCGGGGGTTGCCGGCCGACGCGGTCGGTGACACCTATGAGCGGCTGATGGGCATGCTGGACCGGGCGGTCGCCGGTGTTGCCGCGACCGCCGCCGGTGACACCGGCACTCGGACGGACGACGCCAGCCGGACACTCTCGACCGACCACCTTCCGCATCTGGTCATGGGTCTGGATCTCGCCACGGCACGTCTGGTCCTCGCCAGCCTCGACATCCACGAGCTGCTCGCCGGACAGGCGGAGCACGAGGTGTCGCATGGCTGACCCGATGCCGATGACGGACTCGCCGATCACCACCGTGGCGCCCGGCTGGGCGATTGCCGCGTTGGGGATTCTGGGTGCGCTGGCCGTAACCGCTGCCATGCTGGACGGTGCCCTCGCCGCGCGTGCGGGGGGCGGGCCGGGCGGGAAGATGGGCGGGCCGGTCCGGCCGTTCGGTGAAGCCGCCCGGCTGATGCGGCAGCGACGTCGTACCACCGTCGAAGCCGACCGCCTGCTGTGGCGCATCGGGGGTGCCGGGCTGCTGGTAGTGGCGGCGCTGATGGTGACGGTCGTGCCGTTGGGGGAGTGGACAATCTTCGACCTCGACGTGGGCGTCATGTGGTTCAACGCCATGGACGTGATGGTCTGGGCGCTGGTTTGGTTGACCGGGTGGGGTGCGAACTCGGCACACTCGCTGGTCGGCGGCTACCGGTTCCTGGCGCACGGACTGGGCTACGAGCTTCCGTTGATGTTCGCCCTGGTCGCTCCGGCGATCGCCGCGGAGACCCTGAACGTGGGCGCGGTCGCGGCGGCCCAGGAGGGCCTCTGGTTCGCTGTCTGGATGCCGGTGGCGTTCCTGGTCTACCTGCTCGGGGTCGCGGCCTTCTCTGTGTGGGGGCCTTTCGCCCCGGCGATCGGGACGGACGTCTCCGGCGGCGCACGGGCGGAACTGTCGGGCGTGGACCGGCTGGTGTTCGAGGCGGGGCGATACGCGCTGCTGGCCGCCGGCGCGGCGTTCGCGGTCCCGATGTTCCTCGGCGGCGGCGCCGGTCCGCTGCTGCCGGGATGGGCCTGGGTGCTGGTGAAGACCGTTGCCCTGCTCGCGGTCCTGGTCTGGCTGCGGCGGCGGCTGCCGGCCTTCCGGCCGGACAAGTTCATGGAGGTGGGCTGGATGCTGCTGCTCCCGGCCGTGCTGCTGCAGGACCTGGTCGTCGCCGTCATCGCCGTCTGGAGGTCGTGAACGTGCTCAGTGACATCGCCTTCTGGGGGATCGGGCTCGTCGCGGTGCTCGGCGGCGCCGCGGTCTTCTACGTCGACTCGATGGCTCGAGCGACGTACGCCCTCGCCCTGTCCTTCGTCGCGGTTGGCCTGCAGGTGCTCTTCCTGCAGCAGAACTACGTCGGCGTGGTGACGATCCTGATGATGGTCATGGAGATGGCGATCATGGCCGTCTACATGGTCATGTTCATGGGGATGAACCCCGCGCTGATGCCGATGAGCATGGTGCACAGCAACAAGACCGCTATCGCCGTCGCCGTGACCACGTTCCTGGCGCTCGCGACGGGCATCCTGATGGTCGACTGGCCCACCCGCCGGGGCAGTCCACCGCCAGACGTCACCATGGCGCTGGGGGAATCGTTGATGGGCCCGAAGATGCTGGTGATGGCCGTGATCAGCCCGGTCATGGTGGCCACCATCGTGGCCGGCGTCGTGCTCGCGGCGCACCGCACCCGCTACGACCGATTCGGCGATGACCTGAAGCAGCGCCCCGCGGACGACCCCCAGCCCGGAGGTGTCGGCAGATGACCTTGGAGGCGACCCTGCTCATCGCCGCGGCGATCTTCAGCGTCGGGCTGTTCGGCGCGATCTCCCAGCAGGTCGTGGTGATGGTGATGATGGGCCTGGAGCTCATGATCAACGCTGTCATCCTCGCCGCTGCCGGCGTCTGGTGGTTCCTCGCTCCCGACCCGACCGGGCAGGTCCTCCTCATGGTGATCATCGCCGCGATGACCGTGGAGATGGCGATGGGCTTCGCGGTCGCCACGCTTCTGCATCGTGAGCGTGGTGCCGACATGACCGACATGGCCACGGACCTGTCGGGGTGACCATGTCCATGTCCGAGACCGCACTCTGGTTGCTCGTGCTCCTGCCCGCCGTGGTGGGCGGAGGGCTCGCCCTCTCCCGCCTCGAGCGGGCGGCGGCCGCCGTGTCGCTGGCCACGGCCTTCACCACAGCCGCACTGTCGGTGGTGGTCGCCCTCGAACGGCCGAGGGTGTCGGTCCCGTTCATGGCCGGCAGCGATCTCGCCCTCGGGGTGGATGCGCTGTCGGCCTTGGTCGCACCGACCGTGGCGGTCGTGAGCCTGCTCGTGCTCGTGTTCTCGGCCGGCGAGATCCGGGAGTCACAGGCCCGGTTCCACGGGCTCATGCTGCTCTTCGCCTCCGCCGCGCTCCTGACGGCGACTGCCGAGACGCTGCCCGCGCTGCTGTTCGCCTGGGAGGTGATGGGCGCGACGTCCTTCGCGCTGATCGGGTTCTGGTGGCGCGACGACCACCGGGTGTCCGCCGGCACCACGGCGTTCGTGACCACGCGCACGGCGGACGTTGGGCTGTACGTCGCGGCCGGAGCAGCGCTCGCCGGTGGAGCCGGCCTGTCACTGGGCGACCTGCCCGCAGCCAGCGAGGGGTGGCGCCACGTCGTCGCGGCGGGTGTCCTGGTCGCAGCACTCGGCAAGGCGGCCCAGCTGCCGTTCTCGTTCTGGCTGTCGCGCGCGATGGAGGGTCCGAGCCCGGTCAGTGCATTGTTGCACTCCGCGGCCATGGTCGCCATGGGTGGCTACCTGCTGCTGCGCACCGAGCCGCTGTTGGCCTCAACCGGCTGGACCGCGCCGGCTGCTGCCTGGGTCGGCGCACTCACCGCGCTGCTGCTCGGCGCCGTCGCCGTGGCGCAGCAGGACCTCAAACAACTGCTCGCCGCCTCCACGTCCGCCCAGCTCGGATTCGTGGTGATGGGCGCCGGGCTGGCCTCGGTGAGCGGGGGAGCGGCACACCTCGTGGCACACGCCTCGACCAAGGCGCTGCTCTTCCTCGCCGCCGGGGCCTGGCTCACCGCGCTCGGCACCAAGCAGCTCGTTGGCCTGCGTGGCGTGGCTCGGCGGTGGCGGCTGGTCGGCTGGGCCGCCACCGCCGGTGCGCTGTCCCTCGCGGGCGTCGCCCCGCTGGCGCTGTGGGCGACCAAGGACGCGATCCTCGCCGCGGCGCTGGCGGAGTCACCGTGGATCTACGCCGCCGGCCTCGCCGCGGCCGCGCTCTCGGCGGCGTACGCCGGCAAGATCTTGGTGATCCTGTGGCGACAGCTGTCCGAACAAAACCACGCCGAGGTCGAGGCGCATCTCGACGAGGAGGAGCCGGGCACCCGCCACGTCGGCATGCTGGAGCAGATGCCGCTGATCGCACTCGCGCTCGGCGCAGTGGTCCTCGGAGTGCTCGCGCTGCCGCCGTTCGGCGACACGATCGCCCGCGCTCTCGGCGAGGAGCCGCTCCACCCGACATGGGCGGAGATGGCCGCGTCGGTCGTGATCGCACTGGGGGTGCTGGCGCTCGTGTGGTGGCGTCCGGTGCCGGAACCGGGATGGGCCCTGGCCTGGCTGGGTCTCGGGGGCGCCACACAGGCCCTCGTCGTACGCCCGACCCTCGCGCTGGCAGAGGCGCTGGCGCGCTTCGACGACCGCGTCCTGGACCGGGGCGTGGCCGGGTCCGCCGCGGCCGCGCTCGGTCTGGCGCGGCGGGCAGCGACCTTCGACGACCGGGTGCTGGACGGTGCGGTCGAGACAACGTCCCGGGCGTCGCTGTGGACCGCGGCTCGCGCGGCACGGGACGACGACCGGTGGTTCGATGGGGCGGTCGAGGGGCTCGCTGCGCAGCTGCGCCGCCTCGGCCGCCTCGCACGTCGTCCGCAGACCGGCCAGCTGCACCAGTACTACATCCAGGCCGTCGCGGTGCTCGCGATCGGCGTCCTGCTCCTTGTCACGGTGAGGTGAACGTGCTCAGTCTGATCGTCTTCCTGCCCCTGGCTGCCGCTCTGGCCCTGCTCGCGCTTCCGCGGCTCGGCGACACGGCCGCACGGTGGGCATGGGTCGCGGTCGCAGCCGCCGACCTCGCCCTCGTCGTCGCGGCGTGGCTGCGCTACGAGACGCCCACGGCCGGACGACTCGCCTTTGAGGAGCAGGCCGAGTGGATCCCCGGCGTGAACAGCAGCTACCACCTCGGCGTCGACGGGTTGTCCCTGCCGCTGATCGCGATGACCGCGGTGATCTTCCTCGCCTGCGCGATCTTTGCGCTGCGCGAGACCGACCGGCCGCGTCTCCAGGCTGCGCTGTTCCTCTTCCTGCAGAGCGTCAGCATGGGCTTGTTCGTCGCCGCCGACCTGATCCTCTTCTTCGTCTTCTTCGACCTCTCGATCGTCGGCATGTACTTCGTGATCGCCGGCTGGGGGCATGGCAACGCCGCCCGGTCGGCGATGAAGTTCTTCCTCTACACGTTTCTGGGCTCCCTGGCTCTGCTCGTCGGTTTCATCGGCCTCTACATCGCCGCCGACCCGCACACCTTCGACATGGTCGAGCTGGCCGAGCAGACCCCGTTCGCCGGGTCGTCGCTGGCCGGTGGGCTGGTGCTGGCCGCGATCCTGATCGGACTGGCGGTGAAGACCCCGACCGTGCCGTTCCACACCTGGCTGCCGCCGGCCCACACGGACGCGCCGGCGATCGGCTCGGCGGTCCTGGCGGGCGTGCTGCTGAAGATGGGCACCTACGGGTTCGTGCGGATCGCGATGCCGATGCTGCCCGAGGCGTGGCGGGACTGGGCGTGGGTGATCATCGTCGTCGGCATCGTCTCCGTCGTGTACGGCGCCCTGGTGGCCCTGGCCCAGACGAACTTCAAGCGGATGGTCGCCTACACGTCGGTGAACCACATGGGCTACATCGTCCTCGCCGTCGGCGCCGCAGGGCTCGTCGCCGACGACACCGCGCAGGCCCGGTCCGTCGCGGTCACCGGTGCCGTCACGCAGATGGTCAGCCACGGCCTGATCACCGGTGCGCTGTTCCTCCTCGCCGGGGTCCTCCAGGACCGGGCAGCGACCTATGACATGGACTCCTACGGCGGCCTGGCCGGACCGGCGCCGCGGTTCGCCGCGTTCTTCGCCGTCGGTGCCTTCGCCTCTCTGGGCCTTCCCGGGCTGTCCGGCTTCATCGCGGAGTTCCAGATCTTCACCGGCAGCATCGCCGCCGCCCCCGTCACGGCCGTCGCGCTCGTGGGTATCCTCCTCACCGCGGCGCTGTTCCTCCGCGCGCTGCAGCGGATCTTCACCGGCGAGACCCGCGGCCGCTCGGTCGGATTCACCGACCTTCGCGCCGCCGAGGTCTGGTCGGTCGGCCCGCTGCTGGTGCTCTCCCTGCTCATCGGAGTGTTCCCCCGACCACTGCTCGCCGTGATCGAGCCCGCGGCCGAGGTCGCCGTCGAGCTCGTCGGAAGGTAGGCCCGTGGGCTCCGAGATGGCCATGCGGCCACTCCTGCTGCTGCCGGAGATCGTGCTGTTCCTCGGCGGGCTCACGGTCCTGGTCAGCGGGTCCTTCCTCCCGCGGACCCGCCAGTGGGTCACCCGCGTCATCGCCGCGGTCGCGCTGGTCGCCGCCGCCATCCTGGCCGCGGTCGACCTCCCCGGCTCGGCCCAGCCGGCGATGGAGGGCACCTTCACCGTCGACACCGCCACCGGAGTGGCGCGGATCGTCGCCGCCCTCGGCACGTTGATCGTCCTCGCGCTGGCCTCGGACGAGATCGCCGGCTCGCCGCGGGAGAGCGAGACCTACGCACTCTTCTTGTTCTCGACGACCGGCACGCTCGTCCTCGCCGGCGCCGACGACCTGCTCGTCGTAGTGGTCGGGTTCCTGCTCGCGAGCATCCCGCTCTACGGCTTGATCGGCATCGCGCGCACGCCCCGCGGAGCCGAGGCCGCGATGAAGACCTACCTGTTGGGTGCTCTGTTCGGCATCCTCCTGCTGCTCGGGGTCACGCTGCTCTACGGAGTCTCCGCGACCACGTCGTACGCAGACCTCACCGACCGACTTGCTGAGGCGCCGCAGGGCGTGGTCGCGGCGGGCGTCGTGGCGGTGCTGGGTGGACTGATGTTCAAGGCCGGCGGCGTCCCGGGGCACTTCTGGGTCCCCGATGCCGCCGAGGGTGCGGGCGGGGCGGTGGCGGCCTTCCTCACCACCGTGCCCAAGATCGGCGCGATGATCGCGGCCTACCGGCTCATCGCCATGCTCCCCGACACCCTCGCCTGGCCGCTGCTGGTCGCCGTCCTCGCGGTCGCCAGCATGACGCTCGGCAACCTCGCCGCCTACTGGCAGACCGATCCCCGGCGCCTGCTCGGCTGGTCCACGGTCAGCCAGGTCGGCTACCTGCTCGTGCCGGTCGCGGTCGCCGGGCGCAGCGACCTCGCCCTGCCCGCCCTGCTGCTCTACCTCGCCGGCTACACCGTCACTAACCTCGCGGCATTCGCGGTGACGACTGCCCTTCCTGACCGGCGCGACCTGGACTCCTACCGCGGCATGGGCCGAGCCCGGCCGTGGCTTGGCGCATCCCTCGTGGTGGCGCTGCTCGGCCTCGTCGGCACCCCGCCGACCGTCGTCTTCGCCGGGAAGCTCACCACCACCGCCGCCGCTTGGGACGGCGGGCTTGCCTGGCTGGCGGTGCTGGTGTTCGTCAACACCGTGGTCAGTCTCTTCTACTACCTTCGGTGGATTGCACCCGTCTACGGCCGAGGGGAACCCCCCGCGCGAACCCTGCCAGGAGCGTTCATCCCTGCGGCCTGGTCGGCGACGACGGCGGTGGTGACCGCGGGTCTCAGTCTCGCGCTCGGCATCGGAGCCGGCGTGCTCTGGAGGGTCTTCTCGGTCTGACCTGCATCTGGCACGTGGGCGCCTCGGCGGCCGACGCGCAGTGGTGGGAGGGTCAATCCCAGGCGCCGGCTGTCGAGTCCCCGCGGAGCCCGCGCGGGAACGCCAGGTGCGGGATGATCCTTTCCCACGCGGCTTGCCGGGTCCCGACCGCGTGGGGGTACTTCGTGTCCCAGACCGAGTCACGGAAGGTGTCGGACTCGGGTTGCGCGGCGGCCCCGTCCGGGGCGGGGTAGATAGGTTTGAGCGCTTTCGCGAAGCCCGTGCGGTCCTTGTGGTAGACGCCCGATGCGAACGTCGAGCAGGCCCCATCGCCCAGCCACGCGGGTCCCCAGACGTGGTTGATGAGCTGGCGCCGGGTGAGAACGATCCTCGGCGGCTCAGACAGTGCGGCCAACACGTCGGACTCGGTACGCGTCGACGCCACGGGTTCACCAGCGAGCCAGACATCACGGCCGGGCCCGGTCGATGCTGAGCGCACCGAAGGACTCGGGCGGCCTGGATGCGTTTCCGTCGTGTGAAAGCGGGCGTGAACCCCCGGAATGGGTAGGCAGCGAGTCCTGCGGGCTTCTTCAAGGAACCCTCGCACAACCGCGACCAGGCCTCCACGAAACCCGGGGCGATTCACGCAGACGGGAGTCGCACTGATACCGCGTCGCTAGACATTTCCGTCGGATTTGACATCGATTCCGTCGCCGTCTTCGCGTCTGGGTAGTGGCGCGCCTGCCACGTCTCTGCGTCCGAAGTTGCACCGCGCCGGCGCTTGACATGCTTGGACCAGGCGACGCTAATATCGCTGCATGACGATGAATCTGCGGGCGGCCAATGCACAGCTCTTGGCTGGCGTCGAAGAGACCTCCGCTGCCCGGGCCGCAGCGTGCCTGTTCCGGGGGATGAGTGACCCCTCGCGGGTAGCGATCCTGCGACACTTGCTGCTCGGCGAGCACAACGTAGCCGAACTAACCTCCCACCTCGGGTTGGCGCAGTCCACGGTCTCCAAACACCTGGCGTGCCTGCGCGACTGCGGGCTGGTGGAGTCCCGGCCGGCCGGTCGTGCGTCGATGTTCTCGCTGACCCACCCCGGCGCGGTGCTGAAGGTGTTCGCCGCCGCCGAGGAGCTCCTCGCGGCCACAGGCGACGCGGTCGTGTTGTGCCCCACCTACGGCGAAGGGATCGCGCAGTGAGCAGCCACGTCCACGCCGCGACGTACGTCGAGGACCCCGCCCGGCGGCGCCAGCTCGGCCGCCGCGCTCAGCTGCTCGCGGCCGCCTCAGTCTCCTACAACCTGATCGAGGCCGTCATCGCGATCACCGCCGGCCTGGTAGCCGGGTCGATCGCGCTGGTCGGATTCGGGCTGGACTCCATCGTCGAGGTCAGTAGCGGACTGATCATTCTGTGGCAGTTCCGGCACCCGCTCCCGCAGTCCCGCGAGCGTCGCGCGCTGCGGCTGATGGCGTTGTCGTTCTTCGCGCTCGCCGCCTACGTGACCGTCGAGTCGGTGCGCGCCCTGGTGAGCGGGCACGAACCGGACGCCTCCCCGGTAGGCATAGGGCTGGCCGCGACCTCGCTGGTGATCATGCCGTTCCTTTCCTGGGCGCAGCGGCGCACCGGAAAGAGCCTGGGCTCGAGCGCAGTGGTCGCCGACTCCACCCAGACCCTGCTGTGCACCTACCTGTCCGCCGTGCTCCTGGCCGGCCTGGTCCTCAACGCCACCCTCGGATGGTCGTGGGCCGACCCGATCGCCGGGCTGGTGATCGCCGCCGTCGCCGTCCGCGAGGGTCTCGAGGCCTGGCGGGGTGAAGGCTGTGCCTGCGGTCCAACCCCGCTCCGCGATGCCACGTCACAGGAGACCGTCGGCGAGGGTTGTGCTGATGGCTGCTGCGCGCACGACGAGGGCCGGTGAGCGTCATGGAGTGGCTTGCCCTGACCCTGTTCGCTCTCTACGGCCTGGTCGGGTTCGGGATCCGCACCCTGGTACAGATCCGACGCACCGGTGACAGCGGGTTCCGCGGCCTCAGCGGATCGCCGGGCACGGCCGAGTGGTGGGCCGGTGTGTTGTTCGCCGCTGCACTGGTCACCGGCGTACTCGGTCCCGTCGCGGGTCTCCTCGGCCTCCCCGAGCTCCCGGGGCTCGACCAAGCCTGGCTCGCGGCAACCGGGGTTGTACTCGCTGCGCTGGGCATCGCCGGCACCTTGCTCACCCAGCTCGCGATGAGGGAGAGCTGGCGGATCGGCGTCGACGAGTCCGAACAGACAGACCTGGTCACCAAGGGTCCGTTCGGGCTGGTCCGCAATCCGATCTTCACCGCCATGCTCGTCACTGGCGCCGGGATCGCCGTCGTCGTCCCCAACTTCATCGCTGTCGCCGGCTGGATGCTGCTCCTTATCGCCACCGAGCTCCAGGTCCGTGTCGTCGAAGAGCCCTACCTGCGACGCCACCACGGCAACCGCTACCGCCAATACCTGGCCAACGTCGGCCGATTCATCCCGGCCATCGGCCTACAGGCCGACAGGGGCCGGGCTGACGTCTAGAGTTCCGCCAAGCCGCGAACCCGCCGCCTGGGCAACGATCCCCGCTCGTCCTCCCGATAGCTTCGCGGCATTTTCGACAGTCATCTCCATGGGCCGCGCGGTGGCCGTCGGGCTCCTGGGGTTCTGGATCGTGACGATCGTGCCGTTGAACTTCCGTGAGCAGTCCGCGGGGAACCCCGACTGCCTCGTTGCCCCCGCTGCTGGGCTGGGCTGCGGCACCTGGTCTAGATCGGTTTTGGCTCACGGGACCGAAATGGCCTCTGCATTTACCCGCTCTCTTGACGGCCCGCTACTCCCAGCGTTAGGGCACTGGCGGCCAAGAAGCGGTGGGCCGGGGGCCGATCCTCAGGGTCGATCAGAGTCAATGGTGTCGCTGGCGTCTGTGTTCAGTGCTTCCGCGAGCAGTGCGGGCCGGCGGGAGCTGACCAGCCAGTACGGGGTGGGATCGTTGGGGTCCTCGATGGGAATCCGGACCCCCGTCCGGATGTAGGGGCGCAACAGGAGGTAGGCGCGGGCATTGGCTTCGGGCCCGGCGATCGACCGCATGTTGGGTGCATCGAGCACCTGGGTTGGCCCGAGGTAGCGGCGCTGGATTCGGGCTCGCCCCGCGTGCAGCCATTCGTCGGTTACGACGATCTTGGCCGATCCGTATGAGTAGAGCAGGGCCGCCAATAGGAGCATCAGAATCGCCGTGATCCCCCAGGCGAGGGCTTCCGGAACAGCGACGATCATCGCGACCCAGAAGCTGACGACCATGAGCGTCCACTGAAGCCACCAGCGCGGGGGTACCCGCAGCCGCTCGCGGTAGCCGCTCGTCTGGCGGTGCACAGCCTGCCTCTCGTCGCGCTTCTGTCCGGGCACCTGCGAAGGAGCACCCCTGAACGGTGGTGGTTAGCGCCTCGGGCGGATGCAGACGTAGGCGAGGGCGACACCGAAGCCGGCGATGATCGGGCCGACGGCGCCGAGTGTCCGGGACTCTGGTTGGTTGCCGACCACGCCCCAGGCGAGCAGGGTCCAATAGCCGCCGAGGGTCATCATGGCCACGGCGAGCGGGACGCCGAGCGCCAGGATGCGTCGCCGCGGTGTCTTGCCGTAGCGAGAATCGTTCATTGCGATGCCTCTTCTTGGGTCCTGTTGTCGCCATGCAGGCCATGTCACGGCGGGGTCGGGCCGCCCGCGGCATACTCCCAGTGCCAGGGCTCGGGTTTGGAGCCGCGTTGTTGGGCCCAGGTTGGGTTGGTCCATCCAGTGTCGTCGGCGTTGGCCAGTAGCCAGGTGTACTCGGCGGTGCCGAAGGTCTCGGCGCCGCCGCACACATCGATGGCCAAGCCCCAGCCGTGATTGCTGGTGCCGGGGCGAGCGGCCAGGCCGGGCTTGGCGGCGCTGAGGCGTTGTTGGGCGTCGAGACTCCGGTAGGCGTCGGTCATGCAGAGCGTCTCGCCGAAGTCACGTTGGTAGCTCTCGGAGAGGCGCCACCAGGCCTGCGCGGCGTCCCCGCGGAGGTGAAGTCCGCCGGTAGGGAGTTCGCAGAGGTCGTTGTCGGAGATGAGGCCGTTGGCTTCGCTAGTCTCGGCGGGGGTGGTGTCGCAGGTGGCAAGCCAGCCCGGGAGCTTTGGCCGGGCCGCAGCTCTGCTGATGGAGCCGCCGCGACTCACGGGTGGCCGCCGGTTGGCGCGACGGTGCTTCTTCTGGATATTGCTGCGCGCGCCGACGGCGCGGCGGATGGCGTCTCCGGCTCGGAGCTCAGCCTCAGACGGTGGCGGCGCGTCGCTGGCGGTGGATGCTGGTGCTGGAGCGCTGGGGCCGATCAGGTCGGCGGCCCACGCGGTGGGGGCGGTCATCCCAGCCAGCGTCAGGGCGGCGGAGAGGGCGAGGCGCCGGCCCGGATGGTGGCTGGGGCCGGATGCGGCGCGGTGTCGACCTACGGTGTCTGTGTTGCGTGATCGGGGGGGCGTGTCCGCTCGTCGTCGTCCGCGGGTTGTGGTGGGCCTGGGTGCACGCGTTGCTGCCCTGTGCTGTGGACCTGCTAGCACGTGGCATGACTCCTCGCTCAGGGACCCTGGTCGCGTGGTCTCGCAACCCAACTTCTACTATACGAAATAGTAGAAGTGGTAAGGAGGGAGATGCAAAATGCCCAGATCTTCTGGATCCGAGGACACCCTGAGTGCGGCCGACCCCGGCCAGACCGTAGAAGCCGGCATCCGTCGCACGTGGATGGGGCCGGCGTTCCAGGTTGCGGCGCGCGTCGAGGCGGCGACCTGGATTGGGCTGCTGATCGGGATGGCGTTCAAGTACGTGCTCGCCGACAACGATCTCGGGGTGCGGGTGTTCGGCCCGCTGCATGGCGTGGCGTTCATTGCGTACGTCGTGGCGACCATCGTGGCTGCCCGCAGGTTCGGATGGTCCTGGCGGCTGCTCCTGATGGGCCTGCTGGTGAGCATTCCCCCCGCCTTCACCTGGCCGTTCGAACGGCACGTGGCCAGGCGCGGCCATCTCGACGACGACTGAGCAGCCGTCTCTTCCTGGTCCGCTCTGCCCTCGCTTGCAATCGGACCACAAAGCGCTGGTCATGCGGCTGCTTCGGGGCGCGGAATTGGTGCGGTTGCGCCACGGTCTGATCCCTTCCTTCATCGGGTTGAGGTGGCGGCGTGCGGCTAGTGCGACACCCAGGCCCGTCGCCATCCCCATGATGACCAGCTCGACCACGCGGGGCCCCGGGGTCGGGCAAACCCGGCCGCGGGGACCACGCCACCCTCGTCGGTTGAGTGAGAACGGCGACGGCTATGCCGGCGACGAGGACGCCGCCGAGCCCGCGGCTGCGGCGACCGGTCGGCGTCTCATCGGGGGCCCGGGTCACCCGGTGTGGGAGGCGTTGCGTCGGGCTCGCGACAGCCACCCGACGAATCCGAGCGTCAACAGCGCGGTGAGGAGACCGATGACGACCGTCGAGGTCGTTGACCCTCCAGATTCTCCGCTCTCGCGCGGCTCGTCTCGTGACGGTGGTCCCGCGTCATCATCCTCGAGGGGGGACCTGTGGTTGGTGGGTTCGCCCCCCGGCGTAGGCGTTCCTGTGTAAGGGCTGTGGGCGGCGGCTTGGTGTCGATCGACAACTGTGCTGGAGGGCAAGGCGTTGTCGGCAGCGGCCGGCGAGCTGAGCACGCACGCCCACGCGGCGGCCAGCGGCACGAGCATGACCATGGCCCACCGTTTTGGGTCGACGCGGACCGTGCACACCGCGCTCACGTGGCCCGGCGGGACGGCCCGGGTCCGTGCTGTCCTGATCTGTGGGTCTGTCATAGGCCTGTCATGCGCCGAAGAGCAGGTAGAGGCCCATGAAGGTGTAGCCGACCATCGCGAACAGCAGTGCGAGCTGGCCAATGATGAGGTGGCGGCGCGCGAGCAGGGTCAGGGACCGGTCGTGTGCGGCGATGACGCCGAGGACGTGGCCGGTGACGATGGCGAGGACCTTGATGGTGGCCAGGGCCGAGGGGTTCTGGGAGAGCCAGTAGTTGATCTCGAGGTCTGCAGTGCCGAACAGGTTTGCCCCGGTGCCGCCGGGATCGCTGATCAGGACCAGCGTCTGCTGGCCGTACTCGACGAGGAAGGAGAGGTAGTGAGCGATCATGTACCCGACGATGATCGGCACGATCGAGTGGGCCAGCCGTCGGGGCAGTTCACGGCGCGGGGTTCCCTGTGGGTCGACGCTGGTGGCCATGGAGGCTGCGGTGAAGGTGATGCCGACGACCAGGATGATCAGCAGCATCAGGCCGGTGCCGAGGCGGGTGAGGTCGATGGTGTTGGACTGGACGAACCGGATCCAGGTGGCCGAGTTGCTCCAGCTGTCGTAGGCGGTGCTGCCGAGCAGTACGGCGACCACGGCGACCAGCCCGGGTTCGGGGGTGATGCGGGCGAGGTTGCGCAATGGGCTGACGAGGACGAGCCTCCCAGCGGTGTTCCTGTTCCATGGTGAGAGGTGTCCGACGAGGGTGGAGTACACCTCGAAGGGGTCGGCACGGGAGATCCAGGTGGTGCCGAAGACGGCCCATCCGACGAGCATGGCTGCGGCGTAGAGGGCGAACCAGAGGCGGACGAAGTCGAGGTCGGTTCCGTCGGGGGAGACGAGTTCAAGCCAGACGAACGCGAAGAGCCCGAGGCTGGCGGGCCAGTATCCGAGCCACGGCGGGTAGGGCCGGAGGCCCTCACTCTTTCCGTCACTGTGTCTGTCGCCGTGAGTGCGGCCGACGGCTTTGTCGAGGAGCTCTAGGAGAGTGCGGACGGGGTTGACGGCGCGATAGGCGGACCCGAACAGCAGGGACACGGGCACGAGGCCGACCCAGAGCCAGGCGTAGGCGACGCCGAAGACAGGGTTGGTCAGGTCGTTGGGACCGAGGACGGCGGGCCAGAGCATGAACCCGAGGAAGAGCAGACCGAGGGCTCGCAGCGCGATCTTCAATGCCGGACCGTCGAGGACCCGGGCGATCGGTGGCGGGACCAGCAGCTCGTGGCTGGGTGTGTCGAACCGTGCTTTGCGCCAGGCCAGGAGCAAGATGGCGAAGGAGATCGTTAGCGCCGCGGTGCCGCCGGCGATCGCGAGATTGGCCGGGATCGGCAGGTCATCTGCGCCGCCCAGCCCGTGGGCGGAGATGTTGGTCAACGAACTTCCAGGATCGCGACGACCGCGCTGGTCTCGTGGTCCTCGACCTCGACACTTCCGGGGGTCTCGACGGTCATCTCAGCGCGCGTCTCACCTTCGCCGAACTCGACGTATTGCTCGGGCTTGGAGTGCACGTGCAACTCGCCGGCGCGGTCGGAGGTGATGTTCCACACCAGCGTCTCGTTGACGGCGATTGAGAGTTCCTCCGCGTTGGGGGCGACCTTGTCGCCCTCGATGCGCACCTCGATGCTCGGCCCGGCCGGCGACTCCTCAGTTGGTGACGCCGACTGGGTGGGCGAGGTTGAGGGCGACTCCTCGGGAGGCGTACTGCCGGAGTCGTCGGGGGCCGTCGCGGTGGCCTCCGTCGCGTCCTCGGTTGATTCATCGTCGCCGCCGGAGCAGCCGCTGAGAGCAAGCACAGTGGTCAGGGCGACGGCGAGCAGGCGCGCTCTACGCATGGAGTCTCCTTCTGGGTGGCCGGGGGACCGGTCGTGACGTCGCCTCCGGGCCCCACGGCGTCAGTGTGGGAGACGGCGGCGCGGATCTACTATGCCGCATAGGACAGTGCCTCTCGAACGGGGCGCGCACTGGACGCGTTCGACGGTGAGCGTGCTTGGGGAGGGCCGGGTTCGGTCAGGTTCGGGTCGCGGTGACCAGCCAAGCGGCGCCGTCGAGGAACACGCCGTCCTCGCGCACGTACGGGGCAAGGGCGGTGCCGACCGCCTCCCAACCCTGGGCGGTGGCGGCCGGGCCGGCATCGCCGAACACAGCGTCGCCGAGCTCACTTTGTCGCAGGAACCGCAGGGCGTCGCTCAGGTCCGCGCCTTGGTACATCGGCGCCACGGTCGGCTGGATTTCGACGTCGGTGAATCCGGCCTTGGCCAGCAGCGCCTGGGTGCGGGTGGGGTCGGCCAGCGAGAAGGCGGAGTAGGACCAGCTGTCGGCGGTGAACTCGGGTGTCGGCACGTGCTCGAGTGCCGCAGTCAAAGGGACCATCAGGTGCTGCTGATGGGTTAGGTCCTGCCAGCAGGTGAACACCAGCCGACCGCCCGGGTGGAGCGCGGTGCACAGGTTGGCGAAAGCAGCGTCGGGGTCGGCGAAGAACATCACACCGAACTGGCTGAGTGCGAGGTCGAACTCCTCGAAGCCGAGGTCCTCGGTGGTCTGGACGTCGGCGCGGATGAAGCGTGCGTTGTCGAGGCCGAGTTCGATGGCCCTGTGTTGGGCGACCTGCAGCATAGGGCTGGCGACGTCGACACCGACGACCTTGCCATGTGGTCCGACCGTGGTGGCGGCGTCGATGGTGCGATCACCCATGCCACAGCCGGCGTCGAGGACGCGCATACCGGGGCGCAGTTGAGCGGCGGCGAGGAGGGTGCTGCCGAAGGGTGCATGCATGCGCTCGTAACGGGCTTGCTCGGTGACCCAGCGTTGCCCGACTTCGCCGTCCCAGGCCCTGATCATGGGTGAGTTGTCTGGCTCCATTGCCCGCTCCATCGCCGGTTCCATCACTGTTGTCTCTTGTCGTGCACCAGGCCGAGGCGGCGCGGCCACCTACCCATCCACTACGATGCAGCATAGTAGTTGGTGTCGAGTCGAGGACGTGCGCGTGAGTACCCAGGTGAGAGTGGCCCTGCTGATTGCCGGGGCGTTCGTGATCGCGATCGGTGGCCTGCTGTTCTGGGCCGGTCGTGACGATGCGGCCGAGCCCGGCTCGGACGCCCCCGGTGGTGCTGCTGATCCGCGGCTGGTGCGCGAGGACAGCCGCATCATGGGTGAGGAGGGCTCCAGTGATGTGGTGCTCGTGGAGTTCCTGGACTTCGAGTGCGAAGCCTGCGGGGCCGCCTATCCGATCATCGAGGACCTCCGCGAGGAGTACGCCGGCGAGGTGACGTTCGTGGCTCGCTACTTCCCACTGCCCGGGCACTTCAACTCCGAGCGCGCCGCCCGCGCGGTGGAGTCGGCGGCGAGACAGGGCAAGTTCGAGGAGATGTACCAGCGGATGTTCGAGACCCAATCTTCCTGGGGTGAGCAGCAGGAGCCCTTGGACGACCTCTTTCGCGAGTACGCCGTCGAGATCGGCCTGGACATGGACCAGTACGACGCCGACTACGCCTCTGACGAGGTGGCCGACCGGGTTCAGCGCGACGTCGCCGACGGCACCGACCTCGGAGTCCAGGGGACCCCGACGTTCTACCTCAATGGCGAGCTGTTCGAGCCGACCTCGGCCGAGGACTTCAACACCGCGATCGACGACGCCCTCAACCAGTGAGTAAGAGTGAGGGGCGCGTGAGACCAGCATCGGGGAAGACCATGCCGGACGCAGCGGTCACCGACCCGGCAGTCACCGACCGCAGCGCAGTCGTCGCCGAGACACAGATTGACCGGGACACCAACCAGACGACTGGCCAGCCGACGGATGACACGGCGAGGGGGCGGTCGCTCGGGGCTCGTCCCGTGTCGGATCGTGCTCTGGCGTGGCTGATGCTCGTGGGGGGCGTCGTCGGTTTCACGGCGGCGTTCGTGCTGGCGGTGGAAAAGATCGCGCTACTGACCGACCCGAGCTACACGCCCTCGTGCAGCCTGAACCCGGTGCTCAGCTGCGGGTCGGTGATGCAAACAGCGCAGGCCGAGGCTTTCGGGTTCCCGAATCCGTTGCTCGGGGTGGCGGCGTTCCCGGTGGTTGCCGCCACGGGCGCCGCGCTGCTGGCGGGCGCCCGGCTGGCCCGCTGGTACTGGCTGGGGCTGCAGGCCGGTGTCACCTTCGGGTTGGTGTTCGTGGGATGGCTGATCTTCCAGAGCCTGTACCGGATCGGCGCCTTGTGCCCTTACTGCATGGTCGTGTGGACGGTGATGCTGCCGCTGTTCGGCTACGTCACGCTTCGCAACGCCACCACCGGGATGTTCGGCGCGAAGGTCGGCGGGAGCCGGGTGGTGCGGGTGGCTGCGCAGTGGCACCTGGTGGTGCTGACGACGGCGGTCGTGGTCGCGCTGGGCCTGATCGCAGACCGGTTCTGGTACTACTGGTCGACCCTGGTCTGAGCGCGACATGACCAGCATGAACGTCGTCGGGGTGGGGGTGGTCGCGTGAACGGGCTGCAGGACACCGTTCTCTCCGGCTCCCTCCTGTTGGCGGCCGTGGTCGCCGTCGCCGCTGGGGTGGTGTCCTTCTTCTCCCCTTGCTCGCTGCCGCTGTTGCCGGGCTACCTGTCCTATGTGGCCGGGGTGTCGGGCCAGGAGTCGACGGTCGCGCGCGAGCTCCAAGGTCATGCGCCGACGGCACGCGGTCGCACGATCGCGGGTGCGGGGTTGTTCGTGCTCGGGTTCGCGGCCGTATTCACCAGTTACGGCGCGTTGTTCGGTGCTTTGGGTTCCCAGCTGGTGCGCCACCAGG
Source organism: Nocardioides ferulae (assembly GCF_003660455.1). Classification (GTDB taxonomy): domain Bacteria; phylum Actinomycetota; class Actinomycetes; order Propionibacteriales; family Nocardioidaceae; genus Nocardioides; species Nocardioides ferulae. The sequence goes on from NZ_QZVR01000008.1 coordinate 206,159, forward strand.
AGGACATCATCCGGTTCTCGGGGGCGCTGACGGTGCTGTTCGGGCTGGTGTTCGCGCTCGCGGGCGCCCGGGTTCCGCTCCTGGGGCGAACGGTGCGGCTGCGTTACCGGCCGCGGGTCGGGCTGGCCGGCGCGCCGCTGCTGGGTGTTGTGTTCGGGGTGGGGTGGACTCCCTGCATCGGCCCCGCGTTGGCTGCGGTGCTCACGTTGGCGACGAGCTCTGCTACGGCGGGTCGTGGCGCGGTCCTGGCGTTCGCCTACAGCCTCGGGTTGGGTCTGCCCTTCCTGCTGGCGGCGTTCTCGGTCAGTGGAGCGATGCGGCGGTTGGCGTGGGCCCGGCTCCACGTCAGGGCGATCGCGCGTGCCGGCGGCGGGTTTCTGATCGTCTTGGGGGTCCTCCAGTTGACCGGGGTGTGGTCGGAGTGGATGGCCGCGATGCAGGCCCTGATAGCCGGCTGGCAACCCCCCATCTAGTACACCCACGACTGATACGAGCGCAGAACGGATCGAATACCGCGGGATCGGCCCCGGTTGGCAGAAGGGGGAGGAAGGGATGGAAGGCGAGGCAATGGTCAGCAGACCCAGCACACTTGGTCCGGCCGGTGCACCCGGTTCATCTGGTAGGCCGTCCCCGTCTCGGACCCCGGGGACGCGGATCCTGTCCGTCCTGGTCGTCCTCGCCGTGATCGGTCTGGTGGCGTGGCTGGTCGCTAGCCGTTCAGACGGTGGTGACCCGCGGGCGCGGTCCGCCGACGGGTCGGTGGTCGAGGAGTTCGAGCCTGACGACCGGATCGAGGGCGAGCCGTTCCAGGCACGGATGCTCAGCGGGGATCGGTTCGATTCCGGCGATCTAGCCGGCCAGGTCGCGGTCTACAACGTGTGGGGTTCGTGGTGCGTGCCCTGCGTGACCGAGGCACCCGAGTTGGTCGAGGTCGCGGAGGAGTTCACCGGCCAGGTGCAGTTCGTTGGCATCAACGTGCGCGACAACGACGCGGCGGCACGTGCTTTCGAGCGCGATCACGGCGTGCCCTACGACAGCATCGTTTCCTCGGACTCGAGCGAGGCGATGCTCGCCTTCCAGGGAGCCCTGGCCGCCGCGGCGGTGCCGACCACGCTGGTCGTCGACCCCGAAGGCCGGGTCGCGGCCCGTGTCGTGGGGCCGGTGACTGCGAGCACGCTGCGTGCCTTGATCGAGCCCGTGTTGGCCGAGACGGATGCGCAGGACTAGAGCCGCCGCGGGTCGCCGGCCCGGCGGTGCCCGATCCAACAGGTATCGAGTCGACAGCAGCCGGTCCGGCAGGCATCGGTCGGGCAGGCACCGCCGTGCCGGGTCGGCTCGACGTGCAATCGTCGTCTCCGCGCTGGTGGCGATGGTGCTGGGTGGTACAACTGCGGCGGTCAGTGGCGGGCTCGGACGGCCGCAGTCCACGGCGGCGAGGACGCCTCCCCCGGAGGCGCCGCCCATGCTCGACGAGCCAGCCGCGCAACCGGCTCCGACGCCTGGGCCGCCCGCGTCGAGACCGAAGATGCGGGCGAGGGACAGAGCCGAGCGGGACCGCACCGGGCGCGCGCCAGCCGGATCGCGGTCGACACGTGACGCGATGGGGCAGGCGGGGGTGAGGATCCCGGCTGGCGGGTCCGGCAAGTTCGTCGTGACCGCGCCCCCAGGCAACAGCGCCGACCACGCTGCCGGGGCCGGGGAGCTGACCTACACGGTGGAGATCGAGGAAGGTCTCCCGTTCGCCCCGACGGGGACCGCGCGCACGATCGACCGCATCCTGGACGATGACCGGGGCTGGGCGACGGTGGCCGGCCGCACGTTCCACCAGGTCGCCGAGGCTGGTGAGCTGCGGATGCTGATCGCCACACCGGAAACCACGGATGTGCTCTGTGCGCCGCTGAGGACGAACGGCGAGGTCTCCTGCCGCAACGGGGACCTGGTCGTGCTCAACGCCCGGCGGTGGGCCTTCGGCACGGACGACTACCAGGATGCGGTGCCGATGTACCGCACGTACCTGGTCAATCACGAGGTCGGGCACGCCATCGGGTACGCCCACGCCGACTGTCCCGGACCGGGCGAGCGGGCGCCGGTGATGCAGCAACAGACCTACGGGCTGGACGGCTGTCGGCGCAACCCCTGGCCGAATGTCGGCTGAGAGCCAACGACGCGCGCCCAGCCACGGACGGAGCGACCAGTCGGCTGGGGGCTCAACCGAGGATGGTGGTGCAGCCGGTGATGATCATCTCGACTATCGGGGACATCGCCAACGCGACCGGCGTCGCCAGCAGGATGGCCGTGACCAGGGCGACCGCGAGGCTTTGGCGGCGCTTCCACGGCTTCCACGGTCCCGCGGCGGCCGCGAGCCGCTCCACCCGGGCCACGGCGGCCACGTTGCCGGCGCCGAGTCCGGGCTCGGGCACCCCTGCGGCAAGGCCGGAGCCGAGTGTCACCAGGGCCCGGGCGAGCCCATGGCGGTCGTGGGCGGCGTCGTCGGCCTGCATTTCGATCAAGGTGGACACCTGCTCGTGTGCCACTCGGAAGACCGCCACAGGGCCTAGCGCGCGGCGCAGTACGTCGGCGAGCGCGAGGGCCAGGTCGTGACGTGACCGTAGGTGGGATCGCTCGTGGGCGAGCACGAGTTCCAGCTCGTGCGGGTCCAGCACCTCGAGGGCGGCGCTGGTGACCACGACTCGCTTGCGCAGTCCTGGGAGGCAGTAGACCAGTGGCTTGGGATGCTTGACGATCACGAACCCGTCGGGGTGCTCGGTGCCGAGTACGCGCAGCAGGGTCAGCTGGGTGTGGCGGCCGCGGGCGGCGTTGACCACGGTCGAGGTGGTCAGCCAAAGCATCCGGATGGCGAGCCCCGCCGCGGCCAGAGCGGCGAGGTAGGCGACCCAGGTGCCCGCTGGGGTCTGGTAGTGCTCGATGACCTCGGCCGGGGTGGTGCGGCATAGCCGGGCGATGACCTCGGCGAGGGGTGTGAGCGGTGCGGCGAGGGTGAGGCCGACGAGCGCGATCGCGGCGACGACCGAGATCGTCAGTGCCTGCCAGGCCAGAATGCCCCAGCCGGGAGCTCGCTGCACCCAGGCCGCGCCGAGAAGGAGCCGCGGGCCCAGGGCAGCGGCCAATGCGACGAAGACGAGGAGGACGGCGGGGGCAAGCACACGCTCACTCCTTCTCGCCTGGATCACGTGACTGATTGCCGCGCTTTCTGAACTTCGCTAGGGCGGTGCGAACTTGGACCTGTTCTTCTGAGGAGAGCTGCTCGACGAAGTTGAGCAGCGCGGCGCCACGGTCGGCGGTCTGGGCGAGGACGTCTTCGAGCATGCTCGCGGTGTGGTCCTCCTGGGACATGACCGCGGTATAGACATAGGCACGGCCTTGCTTCTGCCGGTGTACGAGCCCCTTGCGGTGCAGGTTGTCGAGCACGGTCATCACCGTGGTGTAGGCGATCTTGCGCTCCCGCTGGAGATCGTCGACGACCTCGCGCACCGAGGCTGGGCGATCCCAGTCCCATAGTCGATGCATGACAGCCGCTTCGAGTTGTCCCATCTGCTTCATCCGACCTCCGCACCTCCGCACTCATCAACGGCCTACTATGCTGCATCGTAGATCGGTTGGTTCGTCGCGCGTCTCATTGCTGCTCTTCTGGCTCCAGTTCCGTCCTCAGGGTCCCATGTCCTCCAACTCTCCCGCACCTTCCGGTCGGACCGGGGCCCCTCGCGCCGCGACCCGCACCGGGCCTGCTGGAGACCGATACAGCCTCAGCGGCGAGCTCGGCGGGTGCAGCCCGATCGGTCGACGTGGCGGCCTCGTCAACGCGGTCGGTGCCGCCGGGGGAGGTCTGGTGGCTGCGCTGTGCTTTGAGCCGGTGGGCGCAGGCTGGCTCGCACCGGTCGCGATGGCGCTGCTGTGGGCCAGCGTGGCCCGCGCGCCGCTGAGGTTCGCGGCCTTCTCGGGGCTGTGCTTCGGTCTGGCCTTCATGCTCGTGCTGTTGTGGTGGTTGGAGGACTCGATCGGCTGGGCGGCCTGGCTGGGCCTTGCCGGCGCCCTGGCGGTGAGTGTCGCCGTGGCCAGCGTCGGGGTGCGTGCGGTGGCGTCGCTCCCGGCCGGGCCGGTGTGGGCCGGTGCGGTGTGGATCGGTGTCGAGTCGTTGCGCAGCGGCTGGCCGCTGGGAGGTATGCCGTGGGGCCGGCTCGGATTCACCGCCATCGACACCCCGTGGCAGCCGCTCCTCCCCTACACCGGGATCACCGGCACCGGGCTTCTCATCGCAATCGGAGGCTTCACATTTTCCCACGCCTGCAGCGTCTTCCTGCGCCGCACTTCATCGCTGCGTCGCACCGCGGCCGCCGGAATGCTGGCGGGCGTATGCGCGGCCGTTCTCGCGGGGGCGATCTGGCCCTACCACGTGCCGGCCGCCGCGACGACCACAGTGGCCGCGGTCCAAGGCGGCGTGCCCGGCGATGGCCGGGATCTGGCTGGCCATCACCGGGCGGTCACCAGCAACCACGTCGAGGCGACCGCCGCGCTCGCCGACAGCCTCACCTCCAAGCAGAGGGAGTCGCTTGTGTTGGTGGTGTGGCCGGAGAACGCTACCGCCGTCGATCCGGTCCGCGACCCCGTTGCGCGCGCGGCCATCGAGGAGGCCGTGGCCGCCATCGGCGTTCCCGTCCTGGTCGGGGGGATCTTCGATGGCCCGACCGCTGAGACGGCCTACAACCGCGGACTGCTCTGGCGACCCGACCGCGGACCCAAGCTCGGTGGGAGCGGGGTGTACACGAAGACGCATCCGGTGCCCTTCGGGGAGCACATTCCGTGGCGGTCGGTGATCGGTGGCTGGTCGTCGCGATTCGACCGCATCCCACGTGACATGCTTCCCGGCCAAGGCGAGGGACCGCTGTCGGTGTACGGGCTACTGGTAGCGGACGCGATCTGCTTCGACGTCGCCTACGACGACGTCCTTCCCGGCCAGGTCGCTCGCGGTGGACAGATCGCGGTGGTGCAGACCAGCAACGCCACCTTCACCGGAACCATCCAGCCCGAGCAGCAGTTCGAGATCACTCGGGCTCGGGCAGTTGAGCTCGGGCGGACGGTCGTGGTGGCCTCGACCAACGGTGTCTCCGGGGTCATCGCCGGCGACGGCGAAGTGACCCAACGTGCAACGGGGGAGGAGACCGCGACGCTCGTTGCCGAGGTTGAGCTCGCCGACCGGGTGACCCCAGCGGTGCGTTCCCAGTCGATGCGGTCGGCGGCCATTCCCGCGGTCGCGGTGGTGGGGCTACTCCTGGCGTTCGCCCGTGGACTCCGGCGCCGGGGGAGGGGCAGGGTCCCGACTCGGTTCGAGCGATCCGTCGAGCTTCCCAAGGCGGCTGAGGTAGGCGTTGTAGTCGGCGAGTACCTGCCCTCCGGTGCGGGCCTCGGAGCGGTCGAACCGACGTCGCTCGCGCCGGTCGGAGGCGACCCATCGGACGATGAGGGCTCCGGCGAGGATCGCGAGCGGGTAGTCACCCAACGCCCATCCCAGTGATGCGCCGAATTGCTGATCGTCGAGTAGGGAGGCTCCCCAGGGCCGCTGGAGAGCTGAGAACCAGTCCGGCGCGAGCACTTGGTCCGAGGACATGAGCGAGACCGAGAAGAGTGCATGAAAGCCGAACGTCACCATTAGCAGCACCACACGGAGCGGGAACATAGGTCGGTGGATTCCCGGGTCGATGCCGACCAGGCAGTTCGCCAGTAGGAAGCCGGTAAGGAGGAAGTGGGCCACCATGGCCACGTGCATGGTGTGAGACTCCAGCGACAGTTCGAACAGGCCGCTGTAGTAGAAGACGGCCAGGCTCACTACAAACATCCCGGCCGTCACTACCGGGAGGGTCAGGAGGTGGGTCAGGAACGATCGAAGTGCCTCCTGGAGCCACTCTCTGGGGCCTAGGGAGCCGTCGGTACGGCGGGGCAGTGCCCGTAGCGCGAGTGTGATCGGTGCGCCGAGGACCAGGAACGTGGGTGCGGCGGTCGCGATGGTCATGTGCTGGACCATGTGCATGCTGAACAGCACCCGTCCGTAGACCCCCGGGGAGCCGCTGGTGGCCCACACGACGAGCAGCCAGCCGAGCAGCCAAGCGATGGTGCGCAGCAGTGGCCATCCGTCACCCCGTGCCCGGAGCCGGAGCACCGCACTCAGGTACCAGGCGGTCATGGCCAGGGCGACCGTGAGCCAGATCAGGTCGGGCTTCCATTGGGTGAACCACTCACCGATGCCGAGCTCGGGGGGCAGGTCGGTGCCGAGGAGGGCCTGTGCGTTGCTGAGGGACGGGTCGGTCTCGGGGGTCGGTGGGTTGGTGCGGCTCAGCGCGACCCCGGCACCGGCGCCGGTCAGCAGCAGGACGACCTCGTAGAACGCAAGCCGGGCGAACGCACTCGAGGCGCCGGACTCGATGCGCCTGACGATGCGGGTCCGCTGCCACCAGCCGAGAGCGGCGACCGCGCTCAGTACCGCGACCTTGGCGGCGAGCATGGCCCCGTAGCTGGTGGTCAGTGCCCCTGCGCCGGGTAGGCGCAGGGCGGCACCGGAGATTCCGGAGAGCGCGACCAGCAGCAGGCACCAGCCCGCGAGCCGGGAGTAGCGGCGTACGACGGGTCCGAGGTTCTCGCCCAGGTGCCGGCGCACCACCAGTAGGCCGACCAGGCCACCGGTCCACACGGTCACGCCGACCAGGTGGAACAGCTGCAACTCCACCAGGCGGTTGTGATCCAGTGACCCGGTCGCATGTCCGCCGAGTGCCATAGGCCACACTCCGGCCAACGCCACCAGCGCGGCGAACCCCATCCCTTCTGGACGTCGAATCATCAGGCAGGCGGTGGCGAGCAGCGCCGCCAGAGCGGCGCCGGTGAGCAGGTAGCGGCCAGGGTCGAAGCTGGTGGCGAAGTACCACGCCTGGGACCAGAACCCCTCGCCGCCTACGGGCTCACCGGAGGCGTCGGCGTAGACGAAGATGAGCATCGCCAGGGTGCTCCATGCCCATGCCATCGCGGTCACGGCACCGACCTTGAGCAGCAGCCGCTGCGTCGACGACACGCGGCGCGACCCACCGCCGGACCCGGCGCTGGGTCCGGGGGCGGTGGGCAGGCAGGTGGCCGCGAGCACCACGACCCCGACCGCGACCGTCGCGCTGGCATCCCGTACCGCCTGCACTACTGGCAGGCTCCACCGTGTGAGGGACCCCGAGTCCGGCAGCCCCGGCAGGCTGGTGGCCGCCAGGCCGTCGGAGAGGAACAGCAGCCCCAGCGCGACACCCGGCGCGAGAGCCGTGAGCAGCAGCAGGCCGGCGGCGCGCCTAGTACCGCTGCCGATCACCGGGGAGCCGGTGACCGCGTGGTCATCAGGCGCGGTTCGGCTGGGCATCGTCGGGGTCTGGCTGATCGGGCTCTGATACGTCTGTCTCGGAGTTGGCCTCGACTGTTTCGGCGTCCGTCCGCGTGTCGGCCACCCCGTGGCCGGCTTCTGCGTCAGCCCTTCCGGTGGTGGTCTCGGCAGGCGTGCCGTCGATCGACTCGACGGGTGTCACCCGGGTGAACCGGGTCACCAAGAGCAGTGCGGCGAGCAGGAGCAGAAAGCCGCCAAGGAGCACGGGCGCCACAAGTCGCCACGATCCCGCGCCATCGCCCTCTCGCGCGTCGCTGGTCTGGTCGCCACCCCCTGATGCCGCACCATCGGCTGGCTCAGAGGACGCGTTCTCCTCCGACCCTCGGGCATCGGCGGGGTCGTCGCTTGATGCGTTGCCCTCTGTGTCCTCGGGGTCCTCGGGGTCCTCGGTGGCCGCGTTCGCGCGAGGGCGCACGGTGAACGACAGCGTCCCTTGGACGGGGTGCCCGTCGGCGGACGTGACCCGGTAGGCGACCTCCCAGGCGCCGCCAGTCATGCCTTCGCCGGGGAGGTCGGCCACCAGGGTGGTCGGTTCCGAGCCCGCCGTCACGGGCAGCTCCGCCGCGTCCTGGTCAGGCGTGGTGAGGGCGACTTTCGAGAGCCGTGGCTCCATCGGCTCGTTGAACCGCAGCGTCACCTGATCCGGGGCCTCGCGCAGCGTCGAGTCGGCGGCGGGGTCCGAGCCGACCAGGTCGGTGTGGGCCGCTGCGGGTGGGGCGGGCATGGCGAAGACGAGGACCGACGCGACCATCGAAACCAGCAAGCCACTTAGCAGGGCAAGGCTCGGGTGCACGGGCTTGACGGTCAAGGGGAATCTCCAGCCGTTCACGGACAACTACTATGCTCCATCGTAGACAGCGGTCGACTAGGAGGGCACATCGGGATGGGTGTCGGTCACGGGCATGGGCATGGGCATGGACCTCAGCATGGGGGCCAGCTCACGGGACACGCGGGCGCGCGGTACCGGTGGCGGCTAGCGGTCTCCTTCGGACTCATCGCAATGTTCTTCGTCGTCGAGCTTGTCGCGGGCATCATCAGCGGCTCCCTCGCGCTGATCTCCGACGCTGGCCATATGGCCGCCGACGTCGTCGCCCTGGGGGCCGCGCTCGTGGCGACCAAGATCGCCACCCGCACCGACGACACCGGCCGCCGCACCTACGGCTCCTACCGAGCCGAGGTTTTCGCCTCCGGGCTCGCCGTTCTGCTGATGCTCGGCGTCGCCGCCTACGTCGTCATCGAGGCGATTGGTCGCCTGGGCACCAACCCCGAGGTTGACACCGGCGCCATGCTAATCGTCGGCCTTCTCGGCCTCCTGGTGAACCTGGCCGCACTGGTCCTGCTGCGCGCCGGAGCGAAGGACTCGCTCAACGTCAAGGGCGCCTACCTGGAGGTCGTCGCCGACACCGCCGGCAGCATCGGGGTTCTTGCCGCAGCCGGTCTCGTCGCCGCCACCGGCGAGGGGTACTGGGACACCGCTGTCGCGTTCGCGATCGGCGCCTTCGTGGCGGTGCGCGCGGTCATGCTCGGCCGCCAGGTCCTCGCGGTGCTCGGGCAGCACGCGCCCGCTGGCCTGGACATCGACGCGGTCGCGGACTCCTTGGCCTCGGTGCCCGGGGTGAAGGACGTGCACGACCTGCACGCCTGGACCCTCACCTCGGGGATGAATGTTGCCACCGCCCATCTGGTCCTCCACGACAACGCTCAAGGGCAACCCGCATTGGTGGCCGCACAGACGATCCTGCGGAATGACTACCTCATCGAGCACGCCACCTTGCAGGTCGAGGAGAAGCGCACCGCCAACTGCGACGAAGTGACCTGGTAGCTGCGCGCATCAGTTGATGGCTGCGGGCGAGGACCGCGGGTCGACTGGTGTCTCAGTGCGTGTCGCCGTACATCCCGCCGCACTCTCCATCGCCCTCGGGATCGACGATGGGGCCATGCTCGGCGGGCGGATCTGCAGACCGATCTTGGGGCGTGGCTTCAGGCTGATCCCCGGGTTCGTTCTGGGCTGCCGCTGTCGCGCAGGATGAGTCCTGCTCGCGGGCAGCGGCGAGTCCGTCGGGCACCCGGTTCTCGGTCAACCAGAACACCAGTGTCCCGACACCCACGCAGACGGCGACGGGGATGCCGACGAATATGGCGATGATCTCCCACCAGCTCATGGCTGCCCTCTGTCACCGTGGGGCATCTGATCACGAGGTGCCGCTGACAGCGGCGGTCCGGTCACGACCGGGTCACACTCCGGCGTAGGAGTGCAGGCCGGAGATCCACATGTTGACCCCGACGAAGTTGAACAGGAACGCCGCGTAGCCGAGGAGGCTAAACCATGCTGCGCGGGTTCCGCGCCATCCGGCCGTGGACTGGGCGTGGAGGTAGGCGGCGTACAACACCCAGGTGATGAACGCCCACGTCTCTTTGGGGTCCCAGCCCCAGTAGCGGCCCCAGGCGGCCTCGGCCCATACCGCGCCCGCGATGACGGCGAAGGTCCAGATCGGGAAGGCGAACACGATCAGCCCGTAGGAGACTCGCTCCAGCGTCTCCGACCTCAACCCAGTACCAGTCCCGCGGCTGGTTGCGTCAATGCCCGATGTGGAGTCGTTGGCGCGTTCGCGGCGCCGCTGGATCAGGAACGCTCCCGAGGCGAGGGCGGCGATGGTGAACACGCCGCCGGCGACGATGGCCGCAGCCACGTGGATGACCATCCAGTAGGAGTTGAGGACGGGGATCAGCGCATCAACCGGCGTGTAGAGAACGGTGACGGCGAGCCCGAGGCACACTAGGACCAGTCCGGCAACTCCGATCCCGAGACCCTCAATCCGGTGGCGCCGCGATCCGACGACGAATGCGGTGGCGATGGCAGCGGCGCCGACCATGGCGAATTCGTACATGTTTCCCCACGGCGCCCGCCCCGCGGCGACCCCTCGTGCTACCACGGCCGCGATGTTCACGCCGCAGGCGATGGTGAGAAGTCGCCCCGCTATCAGCGCGGTCCGGCTGAGGTCGCTGCGGTCGCTGCGGTCGAGCAACGAGTTCACGTCGGGGGCCGCCACGTCTTCGGGCGGTCCATCTGGGTCTACGGCGACGGGGGAGTCGACGGGATTCGCCGACCCGGTCACCGCGGCGGGTGTGGTGGAGCGAGTTCGGGCGCCGAACCGGGCGCCAGTGCGGGCCTTGGCCAGATCGGCGGCGTACACCGTGAAGGCCACCGCATAGATGCCGATGGCGAGGGCCACTAGGTTGTCGGAGAGCGCGGCGATGTTCACGAGAGACTCCTCACGGCCTCGGGATCGAGGTCGGGGGCGAGGTCGGGGGCGAGGTCGGGGGCGAGGCGGTTCAGGGTCTGCATGAGCTTGTCTGTGTCCTCGCTCGGTGCGGATCTGCGAGTGAGGGACCGCGTGGCGGTCTCCACCTGGACGCCCTCCCGGTCGGGGTATTGGGTGACGCGGACCCAGACCCGTCGACGGCGGACGGTGAGGGAGACGGTGAGACCGATCAGCAGGAGGACAGCTGCGGCCAGGGCAATCTCCTTGCCCGGGTCGTAGGCGACCTGGAAGTTGCCGAACCGGGCGACGCCGTCGAAGGTGACCGACCCGGCACCGTCGGGCAACCGCATGGTCTCGCCGATCCGCAGGCTCTGACTCTCAATTTCGGTCAGACTGGTCTTGTCGAGGCTGTAGACCGACTGCGGCACTCCGGTGTCCATGCTCAGGTCGCCGGAGTAGGCCACCAGGTCCAGACGGGGTGCGAGCAGTCCGGGGAACTGCGAGACATCGCCGCCCATTGGCGTGCCGGTGGGCAGGAACAGACCTTCGAAACCCAGCTGGGTCGGTTTCGCGTTCGGCACCTTGATGACGCCGTCGCTGGTCAGTGAACCGTCGGAGGGAAGGAAGATGACCGGCCCGGAGAACACGGTCTCGTCCTTGCCGTCGCGGACTGTCACCCTGGGGGCGTACCCGTGACCGCTGAGGAACAGCTTGGTGCCATCGACGTCCAGCGGCTGGTTCGGCGCGATGCTGGTGGAGGCTTCCGCGCCGTCCTCAGTGCGGTAGGTGACCTGTGCGTCGAACTTCCGGGGTTCGCCTGTTCGTGGCCCGGTTGGCGCGAAGGCCGTTTCGAGTTCCTCCAAGGTCATCGAGAATGGGGTCAGTCCGTCGACGTCGGCCAACGACGCCGGTGTGAACGCGTCGTAGGAGGAGGCCACGTTCGTGAAGGTGTCGCCCTCGGCGAGCGCGACCCGACCCTCGAAGCCGAACAGCTTCCCGCCAGCCACGCCGACCAGCAGGACCAGCAGCGAGAGGTGGAAGGCCAGGTTTCCTATCTCCCGCGCATAGCCCTTCTCCGCGCGAACCTCCGCCCGTGCTTTCGCCTGGCCGGGCACTGCCTCACCCGTCTCACCTGTCGTGCAGGGCGCGTCGGGCTCGCTGTCGACGACGACGCGATAGCCGCGGCCGCGCAGGGTGGCCGCGGCCTGTGCGACCACGACGCCTGCCGGGGCGTCGAGCGAGGTTTCGCGGTGGTGTTCGAACCGGTCCAGCCGCGGTGGGGCCTTCGGTGGCTCGGCCCGCGCCTCCCGCCACAGCCGCACGCAGCGGGGGAGGACGCAGCCGGTCATCGAGACCAGCAACAGACCGTACGTGGCGGCGAACCAGGGCGAGGCGTAGACCTCGAACAGCCCCAACCGGTCCAGCCATGGCGAGATCCTCGGGTGCTCGGCCATGAACTGCGGCACCGCCGCCGGATCGGTGGCGACGTTGCGTTGCGGCAGCACCGATCCCGGGATCGCCGCGAATGCGAGGAGTCCGAGCAGAGCCACGGCGGTGCGCATCGAGGTCAGCTCACGCCAAGCCCACCGACCCCACCCCCACGAGGGCAATGGCCGGGCGCCCCGGTCCGCCACGTCCGCCGTCACCACCACCCCTACCGCGTTTCGTCAGAACACCATCTACTAGACGCAATAGTAGACACACGTCGCGCTTGCCGCCGCAGCGGCGTGCCCTCACGCCTACCCACGGATGGACGGGCTGGAGAACCCTTGGAGCTGACTCCGGTTCTCCTCGGGCCCCGTCTCCATCACGACCCGGTGAGCGCGGTTGCTCCGGGGAATACCGGCGACGTCGGATGATCGAATCGACGGAGTAGCACTACCAGGGCGCTCGGCTCCCCCGCCGAAATATGGAGTACGTGCGACAAGTCTGCGTTCATGAGGCAGCGCCCAGCGAGCTAATGGTTCAGCAGTGGCTGTATTATTCAGCATGTGCTGACTGTTGCTACGCGTTTGGACGTGATGAACCGGTTGGGTCGGGCGATGGCGGACCCGACCCGTTCTCGCCTTCTTATGGCTCTGCTGGAGCGGCCCGCCTATCCCGCTGAGTTGGCGCGCGAGCTCGGTCTGACCCGGTCGAACGTGTCGAATCATCTGGCGTGCCTGCGGGACTGCGGCATCGTGGTGGCTGAACCGGAGGGTCGGCAGACGCGGTATGTCATTGCCGATCCGCATCTGGCTCGGGCCCTTACTGCGTTGGTTGAGGTCACTCTCGCGGTCGATGAGAGTGCACCTTGTATCGACCCGACCTGCTCCCTACCCGAGTGCGGAAACGGAGAGGCAGGCGCGTGATCCTGTCCTCCGCGCTGCAGGCGATTGGCCTGTTCATCGCTACGAACATCGACGACATCATCGTGCTCTCGCTGTTCTTCGCCCGAGGAGCCGGCCGCAGTGGGACCACGGCCCGGATCCTGGTCGGTCAGTACCTGGGGTTCGCTGGCATCTTGGCCGCAGCAGTGCTCGTGTCGTTGGGCGCAGGAGCCTTCTTGCCCGAGGAAGCCATTCCCTACTTCGGCCTGATCCCCTTGCTGCTGGGCCTGTGGGCAGCGTGGCAAGTCTGGCGATCCGGCGACGATGACGACGACGCGAAGATCGCCGGCAAGCCGGTGGCTGCTTGGACGGTGGCTGCCGTGACGTTCGCCAACGGTGGGGACAACATCGGGGTCTACGTGCCGGTCTTCCTCAGCGTGGGCGTCGCTGCCACGGTTGCGTTCTGCATTGTCTTCCTCGTCCTTGTGGCAGCTCTGGTCATGCTGGCCAAGTTCGTTGCGACTCGACCCGGGATCGACGAGGTCCTCGAACGCTGGGAGCATGTGCTGTTCCCCCTCGTCTTGGTCGGACTCGGCATCGTCATCCTTTACACCGGCGGAGCGTTCGGTCTCTGACAGAACGACAACGAGTCGAGTCGCCGGCCTCTGGCGCTGCTGCTGTGTAGCGTGCCAGCGGCGTGTTGGACATGCCTCAGTCGTTGTGACGCGGCCTGGTGGAGTTCTTCCGGACTGCGGCGTAGGTGGTCCAGTTGCCGCCGGCGTGCTCGGTCCACTTCGTGGCGGCGCCGGCGCTGATTCCGATGAGGCTGGCGAACACGGCGGGTGGGACGCTCGAGGCGAGGTGGAGCATGGCGGTGTTGCGGCTGGCGCGGGTGGTGATGCCGAGCCGATTGAGTCGCCCCATCAGGGACGTGGGGTGTTGGTGTTGGCCGGCGTTCTTGCCGGGGAACAGCCAGCGGGGGTCGGCCAGGGTCCGGGCGGCGCCGAAGGGCTTGGCGATCGGGAGCGCGGTCACGAGCGCGTCCAGCGGGGGGATGAGGAGCAACGGCTCGGTGCCGAGTCGGAGGTAGGTGCCGTCCTCGGCTGTGTTGATGTCGTGGACCGTGAGCGCCACGATCTTGGCGAGTGGTTGTGCGTAGAGCAGTACGAGGCAGGCAGCGACGCGGTCCTCGACGCTGGCGGAGTGTTCGTCGTGGAGCATCCGTCGGACCAGGGCCCAGTGTTCGTCGGGGTTGGCGTGGGTTCGTGGCCCGGCCTTTGGGACTGGACCAGGCAGGGCCACGTCACCGACGTGGCCGTTGTCGCGTAGCCATCGGACGAAGCGGATTCCTTTGTCGGGCTGCTTGGTGAGCCAGGCGTCGATGTCGGCTTGAGTGCAGTCGCCGATGATGCGGTTGCGGTCGGCGAGGTGAGCGATGAAGCGTTGTGCGGCTCGGATCTCCTGGCGGCAGCGGTCGGCTGCGCCGTGGCCGAGCTGTCCATGACGGTCAACTTGGACTCTGGCGATCACGTGCCAGCGGGCGTATCGGCTCAGATTCTGGCGGTCCTGGGCGTAAGACACCTCGGCGATGATTCGGGCAGCGAAGCGGTGCAGCCTGGCGAGGTTCTCGTCGCGTGCAGGCAGGGCGCCTGTTGCAACGAGGACCGCGCGGAGGTAGTTGACCGAGAACCGGTTGCCTTCGGCGTCGAGCAGCTCGTGGGTGAGATCGGTGTGCTCGCGGGCCAGTTTGGCGAGGAGGCTGAGGCTTCCGATGCGATTCCAGTTGCTCAGGATCGATCGAGGTCGGGGGCCGGCGACGAGTACGTCGCGCACGTCTTTGAGCCCATCGGGAATGCTGCGATCAGCCGCGGCGAGGAGTTGGTCGATGCGTTCGGTGGCTTGGCAGGCGAAGCACCAGGGTTGTCCCTCCTTGGTGGTGCGGCGGCCGAGAGCGTGCTGCCCGCAGACCGAGCAGTCGATCATCGGCGCCTGGTAGCAAGTGGGGCAGACGTCGGTGCTGGTGCCGGTCGCTTTCAGTGCGACCCGGCGGGCGCGCCCGCAGATGCCACATTCGCGTTTGGGGTGCCGGTAGCAACGGATGCACACGTCCTTGCCAGTGGCGGTGCGTCCACCGGCGCGGGCGTTGAGCGGGCCGACGGCACCGCACTCGTGGCAGACGTCGGTGCTGGTGCGGCTCTTGGCGTAACAGGTGGTGCAGACGGCGCTGCCGTCGGCAGCGCGTGCGTTGACACGCCGATCCTGCCCACAGACGGAGCAAGGCTCGGTCGGCGACCGTCTGCTTTGGCAGCCCCGGCAGTAGTCGAGGCTGTCTGCCGTCGAACGTTTCAGGAGGCGCAACTGTCCGCAGCCTGCGCAGGCTTCCGGTTGCCGGGCGTGGTCGTGGCATCGGGGGCAGAGGGGGCTGCCGTCGCTGGTGCGTACCTTGATGCGCTGGTTTTCTCGACCGCAGCCCGAGCAGGTCGCGACGCGGAGCCGGCTGTAGCAGGTGGTGCAGATCCGCTGGCCGTCGTCGTGGGTGTGGAACAGGGGCCGTGGCCGGTGGCAGAGCGCGCAGCTGGGAGCGGCCAGGCCGGCGATACCGGCGTCGATGGCGGCGTAGAGGAACTCGCCGACGAGCTTCGGCATAGACGACCCGCCGGAGGTCAGGACGGCCGGGTGATTGGCGAGGTGGCCGAGCAGCAGGGTGTGTGCGTGGGCGGCGGGTGCGACCTGGGCCAGCAGATCCTCGACTTGGTCAGGAGTGACCGTCTGGTCAAGCTCGACGATCAGCCTGGCGACGGTAGCGAGTTGTGCGCTCCGGTTGGCGGCGAGTTTCTCGGCCGCGCGACGTTTCTCGTGACATCGGCAGAGCAGTACCCCAGGCGCTCGGCCACTGCGTGCCCGGCCGCAGTCGGAGCAAGGCTGCGCTTCCGGGCGTGGCACAGGCCCACCGCTCAGTCGTTGTCGGTGGGCGTGATGGTGGCTCGGCGCGGCCTGGTCTTGCTTGTCGTGTCGCGAGTGGTCGGCTGCGCGGCAGTGGCGGTCTTCCGTCCACGCCTCGACGTCGCAACGACGTAGGGCTCAATGAGGTCGTTGGGCGTGCACCCGAAGATGTCGCACAGCGCTGCCAGCAGGCGCATGTTGAGCCGCTCGGGTTCGCCGGTGACGATCCGGTAGACCTGCGTCGAGGTCATCACCACGCTGCGATCGGCCAGAAGGGGCACCAGATCGGTGGTGTTGTGGAGGCCGTGGTCGCTCATCACCTTGCGCAGGTGCCAGCGGTAGGCCACGGTTTTCGTCGTCGGGTTCGTCATCGCGGGGTACCTCCTTGATCGGTCGGACTGGTCGGTGGCGCGAATGCTTCGTCGAGGGCGTGTCGCAGCACGCGGTTGCGGTAATCACCGGAGACGCCGGTGTAGAGCGCGGTGGTCGAGCCCCAACGGTGGCCGGCCTGTTGTTGGACGAAGAGCGGGTCGAAGCCGTCCTCGATCAAATGGGTCACGTAGGAGTGCCGCAGACAGTGCGGGTGCAGCACCGGGTCCAGGCCGAGGTCGTCGCGCCAGTCGGCGAACCGGTCATCGATGTGGGCCAGCCGGATACGTCCCTGGCGTTCGGTCGGCCACAGCACCGCCGAGTCCGCCAATTCGAACCGTGGCAGGACATCGGTGACGTACTCCTCCAGGACAGGTCGGGTCCACTCGAACACCGTCAGCACCGCTCGCCGGCGAGGCTGGGAGCCGCGGCTGGCCTTGCCCCAGCGGACGTTGCAGACGCCGTAGCGGCCGAACTCGAGCGCCTTGGGGTTGCGGGTGAAGTCGTGGACGTCGAGCATCGCGGCTTCGCGTCGACGCAGCCCGTAGGCGTAGATGACCTTGAACAACGTCGCGTCCCGGAACAGCGTCAACCAGCCCTTGCGCTTGGACGACCGGGCGAAGTCGACATGATCATCGGCCAGGTCGAACAATGCCTGCACTTCGGCGCGGGTCAGCGGTCGCACCGGCGGGCGTGCTTCGTGGTCGGCGACGTGCACGGCGGTGTTCCACTCGTGACAGACCTGGACGGGATGGGTGCCGAACATCGCCATGCACTGATCGACCCAGCCGTAGCGCAAGTCGGTCACGTAGGAGCAGAACAGCGCTACCGCGTTCTGGTAGCCGCGAATCGTGGACACCGTCAGCGGGCGCGAACCTGACAACAGCTCGGAGGTCCATTCCTCGACGTCGCTCGCGGTCCACTCCCACGGCGGGGTGGAGCAGAAGCCGGCGAACCGGCGGACCTGCGACTCGCGAGTCCGGGTCGTCGTACGAGACAGCAACCGCGACGACTGCTGCGCCGCCCAGCCAGCCAGCATGTCGTCGAAGAGATGATCGGCCGGCCGCAGGACCGACACATTCCCCGGGCGCAACGCCACCACCGAGCCGGGAACGCCGACGCCGTCAAGGACCATGCCAACAACGTTACATCAGATGTACGATTCCTGCATCTAATGTACGTCAGTCCGCAAACCTGCAGGTCAACGGGGGTGCGGGCGCCCGGAGGACGCATTGTCGATTCACGCTTAACGCCAGATTGGCGCTTACATCTACCGCACGAATCGTGCGTTAGATGTAACTTCCGACATTATCAGTAGGTCGTCACATGGACGTGGTCATAGTGATTCGCGGTCACCGATCCGCGATCCTCCATCGCGCGCCAACCCTCTGAAGAGCGCTCCACCGACCAGATCCGCTGGGCGTGAATCACGTAGCTGACCCCGAACTCGGAGTAATACTCCCGGAGAAACTCCGCGACCTGCCAGGCGCGGTCGCCGGCAACCATGATGTCCATAGCGATCCCCTGCGCATGCTCACCGTCGGCGCGCAGCGTGCCGTAGGTCACGATCTCGGGAAAGTTCGCGCAGACGGCCTGGTGGATCGTCCGGATGTTCGAGCTGACGCCGGAGGGGACAGAGGTCCCGTTCGTGCACTGACCGCCGAGGCTAGGCCCAGGTTCAGGCTTCTCCTCGCTGAGATAGCCCGAAGTGACCCACCGGGCCGCACCGTCCAGCACGATCTCCTGTCGGCCGAGCATCTCGCGGCCGGTGACGGGCACCTTCTTACCTGCATCGAGGACACCGAGCTGCTCGGCCTGCTTGTCCGGGCGGGTCCAGATGTTGAGCTCGGTGGTGGTCCACCGTTGGGTTTCGGCATTCCGGATTGCCGCTGCGACCGCATTTGGCAGCAGGACCTCGTCGACCGGGCTCAACTGACGCGCAGCAGCGGCCTTCAGCTCACGCGCGGGAGACCCCGCTGGCCGGCCAGCGTCGCCGCGCCTGATACCGCCACGCGAAACGACCGGGCGGCGGTCAAGGACGCTGCCCGCGGCCGACTGGTCGACGGCGAGGATGTCGGACGGGGGATCGGATCCAACAACTCCGATCGTCACCCCTGCGCCGGTTGCGAGAACCGCGAGTGGTGCCGCGATGAGTGCTGCCGAAGGCTTGCGTCGGGCGGTTTCCCGCTTGTGGCTATGAGTCGCCACGCGCTGATTCCTTACTGTCGCTGTCATGGTCGATGCGCTGGTTCCCCCGGTGAGGAGGCCGGGCATGACGAGTGATGCAAGCACGCCGGCCAGCGGATTCTGAAATCCTCACTACTATCCGGGGTAGGACACCTGTTCGGACATGTGAATCGGGATCGGCGGCGGAGCTGCTCCGCGCTAGCGCACGATGGCCGCGGTGCGGGCACGCAGCTGGATCGGGCTGAGGTCGTCGGCGGCTCCGTTTAGCCTCTGCGCGACCCGTTGTGCTCCGTGAGCAGCGTGGGCCGAACGCGAACCTCCACGCGCGTAGGCACCACGGGTGCCGGACGGTCGCGTTCCTCGTAGGCGCGATCGGGGTTTGCGACCCCCGAAGTGCCGATACACATGGAGAACTCATCCGGAGTGCTCACGAAAGGAGCACCGAGATGGAACATGATGAAGATGCCGGGCGGCGGCCACCCCGATGCCATCGACGAAGATCGTGCGATTGGCATCGAGAAGAAGCGCGAGACCGCCCAGCACGGACCGAGATCGAGACCATGAACGACCTCCTCTCGTCCGGACCGCCGTCGATAAGGTGGACGGGTGACGACACCAATTGGCCGCCCGTCCTGACCCTGCAGAGGTTCTCATCAGTGTCGTAACCACCGCTCGGACTGGGTGAGGTAGAGCAGGTAGGACAGTGCCGGCAGCACGATCACCACCGCCAGGCCGACGGCGACCAGCAGCGCCTGCAGCGTCGCGTCGGCACCGGCGGCGTCGACGATGGTGACCTCGTCGACCAGCAGCCACGGGTACTGGCCGGCCCCCCAGCCCAGGGTCACAGTGGCGACCGCGGCCGCCACGGCGAACCGGGCGACGGAGTACCGCCGCGTCCAGATCAGCACGAGTGCGCTGGCTCCGGCGAGCGCCGACAGCACCATGAGTGGCAGCGCCCGACCTGTGAGACCGTCGAAGAGCGTGGGTGCGTCCTGTTTGATCGGCACCAGCGCGGCGAACACCAACGCGCCGGTGAGCGCGCCCACACCCAGCGTGCGCACGCGCAGCATCTCGGCTAGCCCGCGGTGCCCGGATCGGGCGGCGTCGGCGACGAGAAACGAACCGGCCAGGTACGCACAGCTGCCGCCCGCGATCAGGCCGCCGAACAGCGAGGTCGGGTTCACCCACGACGAGAGCAGGTCGCCGCCGCCGTCGGCAGGAACTCGGCCGGAGGCGATTGCACCGGCTACGCAGCCCAGGAAGAAGGGCGTGATTAGTGAGGAACCGGCGAACACGATGCCGAAGAGTTGGGCTTGGCCGAGGGTGGCGGAGTACTTTCGGAACGCGAAGGACGCCCCGCGCAGCACGATGCCCATAAGAGCGAGCATCAACGGCAACCAGAGCGTCGACATGGCCGCGGCGAACGTTCCGGGGAACGCCGTCCACCAGGTGACCAGCACATAGATCAGCCAGACGTGGTTAGCCTCCCACACCGGTCCGATGCTGTGGTCGATCAGCGTGCGAACCTCCGCACCGCGGCGGGCGCCGCCGGCGGTGGCGTCGAAGAAACCGGAGCCGAAGTCCGCGCCACCGAAGATCGAGTAGACGACGACACCGGCGAACAGCGCGGCGGCCACCGCAATCTCCAGCGTCACCGGGACGGCTCCTGCACGCCCTCGGCGGACTCGGGGCCATAGGGACTGGGTAGATCGAGCTCGCCGGCGCGCCAGCGTCGCGCCATGGACCGGAGTACGACGTAGGCGCCGACCGTCATGCCGAGGTACACCACCGCGGTCCCGGCCAAGCTCCACCAGATCCACGGGTTGTCGGTTACAGCGTCCTCGGTGCGCAACACCTGCCAGACCACCCACGGCTGACGGCCGACCTCGGTGGCGATCCAGCCAGCCTCGAGGGCGATCATCGCTAGCGGACCAGCGGCCACGGCGTATCGCAGGAACCAGCGACTTTCCAGGAGGTCGCGGCCGCGCCATCGCACGAACCAGAACAGCAGCACGGACAGGGCGAGCAGCGAGCCGATGCCGACCATGGACTGGAACGCCCAGTGCGTGATGTTGAG
The DNA here is from genome assembly GCF_003660455.1 of Nocardioides ferulae. Lineage (GTDB taxonomy): Bacteria > Actinomycetota > Actinomycetes > Propionibacteriales > Nocardioidaceae > Nocardioides > Nocardioides ferulae. Next base: position 226,730 of record NZ_QZVR01000008.1, read on the forward strand.
CGGCGGCCGCTCGTCCTCCGGCACCTCGTCCAGGCCGGGCACCGGCTTGTTGAAGCTGTTGCGTGCGATCAGCGAGCCGATCTTGGGGATGTCGATGCTGTAGCGGACCTCGCCGTCGATCATGATCCCGCCCAGGCGCAGCGGCGCCGGTTGCTCGGTGGTCTCGGCCAGTTCGAACGCGGCGAGCTTGGCCGGCTGGCTCTCCGCGACCCGCAGGCCGAGCACGTGGCCGACCAGCGGCTGGGCCAGCGCGGCGACGGTGGCGAAGACGAAAGGCACCACGAACCCGAGCCGGTGGTGGCGGTCGCGGCGGCCGCGCAGCATGCCAGCGGCGTACACCCCGGCGACGGTGAAGCCGACGACCACGAAGGCGCCGACCCACATGTGGGCGAACATCAGCCACACGCCGTCGTTGAACATTGCGGCCCAAGGGTCGACGTCGACCACCTCGCCTGCCGCGTTGAGCCGGAAGCCGGTTGGGTTGTTCATCCAGGCGTTGACCGCGATTACGCAGAACGTGCCGATCACGCCGGCGCAGGCCATCGGGACCAGCATCAGCAGGTGGATCCGCGGAGGCATCCGGCCCCAGCCGTAGAGGTAGATGCCGAGGAAAATCGCCTCGACGAAGAACGCCAGCCCCTCGAACGCGAACGGCAGACCGAGCACGTCGCCGTACCTGCCCATCAGGCCCGGCCACAGCAGACCCATCTCGAAGCTGAGCACGGTCCCGGACACCGCGCCGATCGCGAACAGCACGGCGGAGACCTTCGACCACCGCTTGGCAAGCTCGAGTGCCACCGCGTCACCGCGGAAGACACCGCGCCAGTGGACGATGAAGATCATCGACGGGAAAGCCACGCCGAAGCAGGCCAAGATGATGTGCCAGCCCAGCGACAGCGCCATCTGGTTACGCGCGGGCAGTAGACCGGACGGCGTGTCAGACAACAGGACTTGCAGTGCCTCAAGGGTCATGGGTTCTCCTCAGTGAAGCCAGCACAGGAACGCATCCGGTAGCGATTCAACGATCGTGCCGTCCGATCTCGCCGGTCTGCTGGGAATGCGTAGCTTTCGCGGACATGGTCGCCGCCTTTGCGCCGGCATCAGGCGCCCGAAGTTTCGGCCCCTTGCCGGCGAAAGCCTGATCGTCCACGAGCCGTGGGCAAGAGTCTACTAACTCTCATAGTAGATGGGCGAAGCGGGCTGACCTGGCGCTTCTTCGAGAAGCCGCCGCCGGCTACTTAGCCTGAAGCACGGCACCTCCTATGGGGTCCATCAAGCTGGCGCAGATCCGCGTACTGCCGCTCCTACTATGATCTCTAATAGGAGGTCGCGGTGCGAGTCTTGGAACTGACCTGCCCGGAGTGCGACGTCACTCTTCAGGCGGGCGACGAAGCGGAGCTCGTCGAGCTCGGGCTACAACGCGAGCGGAGTATTCACGACCGAGCGGCCTCGCGGGAGCACGTGCTGACCTCGATCTGGCTCCAGAATCGATAATCGCCCACTGCCCCGGCCGAGGCTCCCGCCCTCATCCGGCACGGGCCGATCTCTCCCACAACGTGCCGACGGTGATCATCTGCGCCGGTCGCCCCAGCGCCTTCCTTGATGCCAGCGCTGCCGCACGGGCGTCCGCCGCCGGGTGACTGTGTCAAAGCCGGGCGTCCTTCTTCGCCGGGAACTCGACCCCTATTTGCGGAGGCAGATGGAGGTCCTTGTCGACGAAGGACCCCTGGTCGCCGCTGACCAGTACAGGGCTCGGGAGCTGCGACGGGCTCGGCGTAGGGTCAGCCGACCTGGTAGCCAGCGTTGGTGATGGCTGTCCGCGGTCGACGGCGTCGGCCCGGATGTGCTCGATTCGACGAGGCTGACTTTCGAGTCCTCAAGAACAGGGTGTCCGGGCCGATCTGTCGGAGCAACAGCGATGATTCGCCGGGACCCTCTGACCAGGAAGCACCACCATGACCAAGTCTGCGAAGGCCGTGTCGGTGCTCATGGTTTGTCCTTGACCGTCGGGGACACCGGGTCGTAGTTCATCGGCTTACCACGCGACGGCCTGGGGGTCGTGCTCGAATATGTGGACAGCCCTTCGTCGCCCAAGCCGCAATGACAGGACGGGACGGAGTCACTTCCCATAGTGGCCCTGTGGCCGGTCAGGTGAGGTCTGGTGCACAGCGCCACGGGTTAGTGCGGTCGAAAGCAGCGAGGCCTTGGTGTTGCGTACTCAGCCGACGTATATGGATATGAGCGCGAAGATGGCGAATCCAGCAGTGAGTGCGACGGGTCCCAGTCGGCTGGTCTCTCCCTCGTGAGCCTCGGTCAGCATCTCTTCGACAACGACACTGGTCAGGGCGCCGCCGGTGACGGCGAGGACCGACAGGGTGAGCAGGTCGGGTGCGTCGCGCAGCGCGAAGTAACCCAGTGTTGCGCCCGCCATGATGGGGAGGGCGAACGACAGGGACAGAAGGATGCGGGTGCGGCGGGTCATGTTGGTCCGGCGCAAGGTGGCGACTGAGGCGAATCCCTCGGGAACGTCTGCTGGGACCTGTCCGAGCGCGAGGAGCAAACCCAGGGCGGGGTTGATGACGGTGCCGGTGCCGATCATGACGCCATCGCTGAATAGGTCAATGGACACGCCGGAGTAGATGGCGAGCGGGCCTTTCGACTCTTCGCTGGCCCCCGTGCGAGCTTGAACGTACCCGATGGCGCGTTCGAGGCCGATGAACGCGGCACCGCCGGCGACGAACGCGGCGATGGGCACCCATGGCGGATTTCCGCTAAGCGCTTCGGGCATCAATTCTAGACCAACGACGGCGAGGACAATGCCAGCGGCTAGGTGCAGCGAGAGGCTGAGCGCCCGTTCGGACACATCGAAGGTCTCCGCTGCCAGGCCGCCGAGAGAGTTCCCGGCGGCAGGTAGCGCTGCCAGCGCCAGGACGAGCGCGAATCCCTCCAACACCGAAGGCCCTTTCAGGTTGTGAATCGCCGGACCGGGTCAACCCCGCCGGCCCCACCAGCGGCGGGTCCGGCGGGTGTAGTCGGTGTAGGGCTGCCCATAAATCCCTCTCAGGTGAATCGCCCCGGGTCTGGTGGAGGCTCTCAATCCATGGAGGATGAGAGTCATGGCAGCACCCAGGAAGTACCCCGACGAGCTGCGTGAGCGGGCGACCCGGATGGCGGTTGAGCTCCGGGCGGACCCGGCGACGAAGCAGGGCGCGATCGCGCGGGTGGCCGAGCAGCTCGGCATGCACCCGGAGACCCTGCGCAACTGGGTCCGCCAAGCCGAGGTAGATGGGGGTGTCCGTCCGGGCACCACGACCGCTGAGGCGGAGCGGATCGCCAAGCTCGAGCAGGAGAACCGTGAGCTGCGGCGAGCAAATCACATTTTGCGCACCTCGGCGGCTTATGTGGGTGATCGGTGTCAAGCGGTGTTGTCGTCGAGCCTGTTGAGCAGGGCTTCGTATATCTTGAGCGGCCGCTGGTGGCCCTGGGCTGCGGCGTAGTCGCGTTGGGCTTGGATGGTGTGGCGGTGCTCGATGGTGGTGAAGAACATCGAGCAGGATTCGCAGATGGTCTCGTACTGGCAGTCGAGCTCGCGCGGGCGGCCGCAGTAGCCGTTGCCGAGCAGGCGTTTGACGGTCTCGTGGCGGAGCGCTCTCATGTTCGGTCCGGCGGCGTCAGCCGGCAGTGCCGCTGGGTGGCTGTGGGCGTCGTAGAGGGCTTCGACCTTCTCGGTGACGGCGAAGTACTCCTCGGCCACGGTTCGGTCGGCGATGCGGGCGTAGACCATCGTCATGGACAGGTCGTGGTGTCCGAGGAGCGCGGCGATCGCTTCGAGTGACATGCCGCGGTTGATGGCCTGGGTTGCCAGGGTATGGCGCAGTTGGTGGGGGTGGACGTGCCCGATCCCGGCCGCGGTTGCGGCCTTCTGGACGGCCTTGTCGACCCGCGTCGGTGGGATCGGGCGGCCGCGGTCGGTCAGCAGCAGGCTGGTGGCCTGCCAGCCCGGACGACCGGCGACCCAGTCGTCGAGCAGGTCCTTGAGTTGCGGGTGCAGCGGGATGTACCGGTCGGTGTGGAGCTTCCCGACCGGCGTGCGCAGCCAGTAGCCGGTGCCGATCTGGACAACGGCGTCGATGCTCAGGCCGAGCAGTTCACCGCGGCGCATCCCGGTGCGGGCCAGGGCGATGACCATGAGCCGATCGAGCGGGTCGGGCAGGTTCCGGGCAGCGGCCATGAACGCGACGGCCTGGGCGTCGTCGAGGAACTTCGGCAGCGGCTTGTCGAGTCGCGGCCGGTCGCTGGCATAGACCGGGATCCGGGCCGGGACATCGTTGTAGTCCCACTCGGCGATCCGCCCGAAGAAGGTGTGCAGATGCCCCACCCGCATCCCCAGCGTGGTCTTCGACAAAGGCTTGCCCCGTTGGCCAGGACGAGCGGCCAGGTCGCGCTTGTAGGCCTCGATGTGCTCCCGGGTGATGTCTGCGACCCGGACGACCGGCGGGTCCGCGCTGGTGAGCATCGTGGCGAACTGACGGAAGGTGGTGTCGAAGCAGGCCACCGATGAGGGGCGCAGGCTGAGCAGGCACTGGTCGAGATAGCGACGCATGGTGGCGACCATGACCGGTGCCTGCTCGGCGAGCTGCTCCCAGGTGACCTCCTTGAGCGGGCGCCCCGTCCAGCGACGCCGGATGTCGGGTGGGTGCGCCTGACCCCGATGGAACATCACGGCGTCCAGCCCGAACAGCGGTGTCGAAAGGCTCAGCGGCCGGTAGCCGCGGATCGCGATGACGGCGTTGTGGACCTGACTGCGGGCGTCGGCGTACTTGTCAGCGGTGAGTTCGTCGGGAGCTGCGCCGGTGACCATGCAGATCTTGCTCAAGTACGCCCACATCCGATGGGTCTCGTTCGTACAGAAGCCCAGGTCAGCGGCCTGTTCGGCGAACTTGGCAGTCTGGATGGGGTAGGCGTCGGCGATGTACTTGCCCCATCGACACCCCGAGGTGATCACGAACGAGACATCGACCGGGACGTGGCAGTGGACCAGTGCGTGCCCGGCGAACGCCATCGCGTCGCTGCGGGCACTGCGCCGTTCTTCGACCGACGCGGCGGCCCACGTGTCCAGGTCGCCGTAGCGCCGGATGAAGCCGGCCACGCCACGGCGTCGGCATGCTCGTCCACGTTCGGTCGCCCCGGCACGGATGTAGGCGTCCGCCGCTGACTGCAGCGTCGGCCTCGGCGATGTGTCCATCATCTGGTTGGACATCGCGGCGGGCTCAGGTGCTGGCGCGAAGACCACGGCTGTTTCGCTCATCGGTTGGTCCCTTCGTCGTCCCAGTTGTCGAGGATCGCCATGGCGCGCTGGTACTCGCCGGCGAGCCAGTCGTTGGACAGGTGCAGGTAGATCCGGGTGGTTTCAATCGAGGCGTGCCCGGCTTGGGCCTGGATCGCCTCGAGTGCCATCCCGGCTTCGCGGAGCCGGGTGAAACAGGTGTGCCGCAGCTCGTGGCACGTCGCATGCGATAAGCCCGCGCGTGTCCGGGCACCGGCCAGGACCTGATCGAGCCCGGCCGCGGTCAGCGGAAGGCCGCGATGAGGTCCCTTCAAGACCACGAAGACGTGATCGTTTGCGCTGTCACCAGCGTCGGCGGGGCGTTCGTCGGCGAGATAGGCGGCGAGCAGGACGAAGAAGCCGGCCATGACAGGGACGAGGCGCTGGTGGCCGCCCTTGCCGTCGGCGATGAACACCCGCCGGTCCCCGATGTGGATGTCGGCGTACCGCAGCCCGAGAACCTCGCACCGGCGCAGTCCGGCGTGGACCATCAGCGACACCATCGCCTGATCTCGCACCGTCCGCAGTGCGGCGGTCAACGCGACGACCTCCTCCGGGGCGAGCACCTGGGGCATCTTCTTCGGCGCCCGGATCAGCGGGGATCCGCGGTGGCCGCGATGGCGGGCGTTCATGCTGCGCGGGACCGGGTTGCGGTCGCACATCCCGCGCAGCAGCAGGTAGTCGAAGAGCGAGGAGATCGTCGCCAAGCGGCGCTTGATCGTCGAGGCCGCCAGCCCGGCTTCGCCGTCGATGATCCGGACTACGTTGGCCCCTCGTCGCGGCATCCGCTGCTGCTCGATGAACCCAAGGACGTCCTGCACACCGACCTGTTGAGGCCGCTTGGCGACCACGGTGAAGAAGACCTTCAGGTCGAACACCTGGGCGGCCATCGTGTTCGGGCGTACCCGGGCAGCAGTGAACCGAAGGTACTCATCGATCAACGGGTCGCCCAAGGTCGGAACCTCGCCGGACGAGCCAATCAGACACGGGCTGAACGATCCGGGACCAGGCATCCCGGCCTCCTCAAGGAGCACACCTGAGGTCAGCATCCGCCCGGCGCCATGCCAATCCTGGAACGACTCGCGGATCACCTACATATCAAGCCTTTCTTCGCGGCGGAGCTCGACCGCCCCACCAGCAGGTAGTGGCCTATATCGATGCCCATCGCCACGACGTGGTCGATGGGCGTGAGGTCGGGGTCGAGCCGATCTGCGCGGTGCTGAAGCGCGCCGGCGTGCAGATCGCCCCGAGCGGCTACTACGCCACCAAGACCCGCAAGCCCTCGGCACGCGCGATCCGCGATGTCGAGCTGGTCACCGAGATCACCAGCACGCACAAGGCGAACCTGGGTGTCTACGGTGCTCGCAAGGTCCACGCCGAGCTCAACCGGAAGGGCATCCAGGTGGCGCGGTGCACCGTGGAGCGGTTGATGCGGGCCGAAGGGCTGCGCGGGATCCCGCGGGAGAAGACCCGCAAGACCACGCTGAGCGAGGGCCCGGAGGCCCCACGCCCAGAGGATCGCGTCGAGCGGCAGTTCGTCGCCGCCGCGCCCAACCAGCTGTGGGTGGCCGATCTGACCTACGTCAGGACGCATGCGGGGTGGACCTACGTCGCGTTCGTCCTCGACGTCTTCTCCCGCCTCGTGGTGGGTTGGCAGGTGTCGACCAGCCTGCGCACCGATCTGGCGCTCGATGCCCTCGACATGGGGCTGTGGGCCCGGCGCCGTGCCGGGCAGGACACCGCCGGCCTGGTCCACCACAGCGATCGCGGCGTGCAGTATCGAGCGATTCGCTACACCGAGCGGCTCGCTGAAGCCGAGGCCGTCGCATCCGTCGGATCCAAGGGTGACAGCTACGACAACGCGATGGCCGAGGCGCTGAACTCGCTGTTCAAGGCCGAGTGCATCCGCAACCCGGTCATGCGGCCCAGAGGTGGCTGGAAGTCCGTGGCCGACGTCGAGATCGCCGTCGCCGAGTACGTCGACTGGTACAACCACCGGCGCCTGCACGGCGAGATCGGACTCGTCCCACCAGCTGAGTTCGAGGCCTACCACTGGGCCCGCATCGAGGTCGATCACCAGGCCGAGGTCACGCCCCAGCACTACCCTGAGACACCCGTCCCCACCGGGGCCGGTTCCAAGTAACCGAGCCTCCACGAAACCCGGGGCGATTCAACAAACGATGCACCGGCCACCGCGCCCGTCCGGGGAACGGATCCTCTCCTGGCCGCGACTGACCCGGATGGCGCTGGTCGCGACGGTCATGGCAGCGGGCACCTTGGCCGTCCTGGCCGCCACCGACCACAGTCGCGGCACCCGCTACGCCACCACGTTCGCCTTCACCACCTTCGTGCTGTTCCAGGTCGCCAACGCCTTCAACGTCCGCAGTGAGCACGAGTCGGCGTTCTCCAACAGCCTCCCGACCAACCGGTGGCTACTCGGCAGCCTCGCGCTCGTCGTGACCCTGCAGGTGCTCGTCGTCCACGTCCCGGTTCTCCAAAGCCTGTTCGGCACTGTCGCGCTCGAGCCGCAGCATTGGCTCGCTGCGACTGGCATCGCCGCCCTGGCACTGGCTACCGGTGAGCTAGACAAGGCCATCCGCCGCCGTCGGCACCGCAGAGTCCCTCGGAGCCGGACCGCCGAAAGCGGCCCACCGCCGCGGTGAACACGTCTCGTCATCGCTGGTTGGCACGTGCGGCCTCCCTCATCGTGAAGCCGCAACGCAAAATCGCCACGAATGCTTGAAGCCTCCTCTTCTGGTGGCCGGGTCACCGAAGCCGCGGATCGTTTATGCCCTCGATTCGCTCACGCGACACACAAGTCGACGTCGCCGCAGCCGACGGGGTGAACGCGCGATCGCCTGTGTCGACACAATGGGTACTTCCTACATCAGGCAATCCCGGTCCCGATAAGTCCCGGGATCGGCTCGGAACGTCGCCAGGCAGTTGGCGGAGCAGAATAGCCAAGACTCCTTGGGCCCGTCCTCAATCCGGTGCGGAGTCCAATCCGTAACCGTCATTCCGCAGACGGGATCGAGCATCGTGCGTCCGCTCGAACCCACATCAAAGACATAGCTCATGTCCGAGCGCCAGCGGTAGCGCAAACCGATCTCTGAATCGACAACGTCGACGACGCCGGCGTGGGCGTAGCGATCAAGCACCGCCTCGACTGTGCCCAGGTCGAGATCCTTCAGGTTGGCGATCTCCACAGCAGACCAGGACTCCGCCAACTGGGCCACCAAGGTGAAGTACACCGCCCGATCGGCGCTGGTGCGCAGATGCACCTCGGCGAACCGCGAGTGAACGTCGTAGAACCGCATCAGCTTGCCCAGACTAAGAGGAGGGGCTGTCGATCACGCAGTGTGGTGGAGCCCCTTGGCATCTTCGCGGTCACGCTGCACGGCCTCATCGCGGACGAGGCGGTCGCGCCGATCGCCGAGGTCCTCAAGCTTGGCATTGTCACCGCTGCAGTGTCCGCAGCAGCCGCTGGCGGGCTGCCCGGCACGCTCACTTCTGTGGGCATCGGCGTGTGTGTGGTTGGTGCACACGGAATCTCCTCGAGGCTCGTCGATCAAGGTGCGTCTCCCAAACTGCCCTGTCACTGTGTAGATCGCGTGAAGCCCGCCCTGCGATCGCGTCAAGATGTGTGCGATGCATCAACGGGGGTCAGGAACCGGGCCGAACTGAAGCCCGGTATCCGCACCGGCTGGGGGAGAGCGACGGCCGCTCCTGTAGGAGGCCTCGGGGCACTTCGAGCCGGTTCTACCGGAAGGACGCGGCAGCGGCCTACACGGTGCCGATGGCGCCTTCCTGCCACCGGGTAATGTCCGGGCGGCTCTTGGTGGTCAGTGGCCGCCGTCGTGGCCCTCGTCGTCGTGCCCGTCCTCCATGTCGTCGTGCGACATCCCGGCACTGTCGGGTACCTCCAGGGTGAGGGTCTCGCGGCCATCGCCGGTTGTGACGGAAGAGAAGCTCACGCCGTTGGGCTTGTCTCCGACCGGGATCCGGGCCACGACCTCGAGCTCTTCGAGATCCAGCACGGCGACGTCGTCCCCGTAGATGTTGGTGACGTAGGCGTGCCGGCTCGAGGGGTCGACGACGATGCCGTGCGCGCCCTGGCCCGTCTCGACGGTCTCGATGACGGCAAAGGTCTTGGTGTCGAGGACCGAGACGGTGGTGCCTGGTGCGTCCTCGGTGCCTTGGTTGGCGACCAGCAGGTAGCGGTTGTCGGGGCTGACGTAGGTCTGGATGGGGCCGTCGCCGACCGCGACGGTGTCGACGAGCCTGCGCGTGGCGATGTCCACCTTGGCGACGGCGTCCTCGCCGTTGAGCGAGGCGTAGACGAACCGTCCGTCAGGAGAGAAGGCGACCTGCGCAGGCGCCTTTCCGACGTCGACATCGGTGACCAGGCGGTTGGTCCGGGTGTCGATGACGCTAAGCGTCGTGTCGGCGACGTTCGCCACGACGAGCCAGCGCCCGTCCGGGCTGGGGCGCAGGCCGTGGGGGCCTCGTCCCACCTTGATCGTGCCGACGGGCTTCATGGTGGCCGTGTCGATGACAGTGACGGTGTCGTCGGCCCCGTTGGTGGTGTAGGCGGTGGCGCCGTCGGGGGAGACGACGACGTGCGCGGGGGCGGCCCCGGTGCGGACCACCCCGTGGAGGTCCAGGCTGTCGGCGGTGACCATGGCGGCGTAGCCGTCATGTCCGCTGACCGTCCATACCGAGGCGCCGTCAGCGGACACCTGCACGTTGTGCGGTCCCTCAACGCCCGACACGGTCGTCGTGACCTGATTGGTGGCGGCGTCGATCGCCGTGAGGGACCCGCCGCCCTCGTTGGCGATCCAGACGGTGCCCTCGACCATGCCACGGTGGGAGGAGGCAGCCGTCACACTGCGGCCGGCGGCGTTTGAGCCGTCGCTGTTGTCACGGTTGACCAGGACCAGGGCTGCGGCGGTGACGACGATGGCCAGCGAGCCAGCGGCAAGAAGGCCTCGGTGTGTGCGCCGGTTCCCCTCTTGCTCGTCAGGTGACCGCTGCTGATGCGACGCGTCGCCGTCTGGTGCGGTGTTCATGGTGGGCCTTTCGCCGGAGATGACGTGGGACACCCTGCTTTGAGGGGCGTGCCGACACCCTCGTTGCCCAACCCGGAGGGAGCCCCGTGGATTTCGGTGAAGAACCGATGAAGGAGCAGCCGAGCAGGCGTCCACATGGCTCACGGTCGAGCCAGCCCGCTCCGGGCCGTGGTCTGATGGCCGCACGCGGGAAGGGGACTCGACGGTGAACCTGGCTCATCGCTTGTGCTGCCGGTCGCGGATCTGGCGCGCCCACGTCGACAGCGTGCTGCCATGGGCGTTGGAGGGGCTCGTGCTCGAGGCGGCGACTGTCCTGGAGCTGGGGCCCGGTCCGGGGTTGACGACGGATTGGCTGCTGCCGCGCGTGGGGTCGTTGACATGTGTGGAGTACGACGAGAGCGCCGCCGTGGCGCTCGCGCAAAGGTGCCCCGGAGTGGAAGTGCGCCACGGGGACGCGACGGCGCTGCCGTTCGGGCCTGGGTCGTTCGACACGGTGGTGTGCTTCACGATGCTGCACCACCTGCCCTCGTCTGCCGCGCAGGACCGTCTGTACGCCGAGGCCGCCCGTGTCCTGCGGCCGGGTGGCGTGTTCGCCGGGTCGGACAGTCGAGGGGGCTTCCTGTTCGCACTCGCGCACATCGGGGATACGTACACCCCGGTGGACAGGGGAAGCTTGCCGGCGCGTCTGCGAGCCGCGGGGTTCGGTGAGGGCCGGGTTGACACCCGGCGCGACTCCTTCCGCTTCCGCGCACAGCTCAGCTCACGTTGAGCGATGCCCCAGCCCATGGACGTCGATCATCCGGTCGGCGGAGCTCCGGCGAACCGCTCCGGCTCGGCCAGGAACTCGCGGCGGCAGGCGTCCGAGCAGAACCACCAATCCTCGCCGCCCCAGCTGGCGTGTGGCCCGGACGGTTCGACCTGCATCCGGCACACGGGGTCGATGGCGAGGGCAGCGACCTGACGGAACCGCCCGTCCTCGAGCCACAGGACCCGGTCGGCGATCTCGCGGAGCCGGTCGTCGTGGCTGACGATGATGATCGAACGGTGGTCCTGGTCGGCGAGGTGGCGCAGCAGCCGGGCGAGGTCTCGGCCGCGAGAGGCGTCGAGGTTGGCGGTGGGTTCGTCGGCGAGCAGGACGGGTGGGTCGTTGGCGAGGGCACGCGCCACGGCGACCCGCTGTTGCTCGCCGCCGGACATCTGCGAGGGTCGCGCGGCGGTTCGGTGGCTCAGGCCGACCCGGTTGAGCAGCTCGGTCGCGCGCTCATGTGCTGGGGGACCCGTGGTGCCGGCCAGGTTGGCGGCGACGGCGATGTTCTCGGTCGCGGTGAGGGCGTCCAGGAGTGCGTAGTCCTGGAAGATGAAGCCGAAGGTGCGAGACCGCAGGGCGGGGAGCTGCTTCTCGGGCGCTTTCGCGATGTCGACGTCGCGTCCGTCACGGCCCGTGACCGTGATGGATCCGGCTGTCGGTCGCAGCAGTGCGCCGAGCATCAGGAGAAGGGTGGTCTTGCCCGACCCGGACGGCCCCATCACGAGAAGGACTTCACCGGCGGCCACGTCGAGGTCGACCGCGCGGACGGCGTCGACGGCGATGTCACCGGTGCCGTAGGTCTTCGTGAGCCCTCGAACGGTCAAGGCACGCGGCGCGGGTGCTCCGTTCCGATTGCCGCTCAGGTCGTCGGGGGAGGCGGCAGCCGGGGCAGGGACCGGAACGGCACTGCTGTTGGTGTTGGTGGTCATCGTGTCTCCCGGAAGGCGGTTGCGGCGTCGAGGCTGGCGATGCGGCGAAGGGGCCACAGCGCGGCGAGCATGCCGACGAGCAGAGCGCTGGTGGCGGTCTGTAGGACGGCTGCGGCGGTGATGGAGATCTGGACGGCCGGCGCGGCCAGCGGCAGCAGCCACGCCAGCGCGAGCACGGCGGTGGTGGCGACGGTGGCAGCGAGCACGACGGTCAGCAGCACCTGCATGGCCACGGCCCCGGCGAGGCGGGGGGTGCGGGCGCCGAGGGCCTTGAGGACAGCGAAGTCACGCAGCCTGTTCAGGGTGGCCGTCATCAGGCCCAGGGCGATGACGGCCAGCGCGATGACCAGTCCGATGGTCGACATCAGCCGGAGCAGGTCCGCGCTCATGTCGGTAACGACGCGCGCCTCGGAGTCGGCGAACTCCTCTCTCGTCTGCGCCTCCACCCCGGCAGTCTCGGCCTGGATCGCGTCGACGACCGTCGCCGGATCGGCTCCTTCGTCGAGGCCGGCCAGCACGTAGGAGACGCGGTCGTCGTGGATCCGGGCGAACTCGGTGAGGTCGACGAAGACGGTGGTGTTGGTGATGCTGCTGCCGCCGGTGGAGAAGCCGGCGGCGCGGACCGGCATGCCCATGACGGTGAAGCGGTCGCCCACCTCGATGCCGAGCCGGTCCGCGGCCTGCTCGTCGAGGACGGCTTCACCGACGCCGGGTGCACGCCCGGCCACCAGGCGGGTCGGGCCACCTCGGCCGGTGCGGGTGTCGTAGCCGAACAGGTAGGACAGCTGCCGGCCGCGTGGTCCCGCCACGGAGCCTGAGGCGAACGCGATCGGCGCGGTCCAGGCGACGCCGGGCACCTGCGCGACCCGAGCCGGGGTGCCGGCGGGAAGCGTGGAGGCGGACATGTGCATGGTGCGGACCCCGGCCTGGGAGACGAACACGTCGGCCGGCGAGGTGCGCATGTAGTAGGTGACCCGGTCGACCGCGCCGGCGAAGATGCCGTCCAGGATGAGGACGAGCATCAGCGATGCCGCCACGCCCAACACGGTCAGCGAGCGCGGCGCCGGTCGGCGAACAGGAGGCGCCGTCCCGCGGGCACGGTTGGCGACACGGCGGTTCCCCGCACGAAGCGGGACCTCGGCGCCGTCGACGGCGTGGCGGTGGTCATCGTCCGCTCCGGAACGCCGTGGCGGCATCGAGCCGGTTGAGTCGGCGTGCGGGCAGCCACGCCGCCAGGAGCGCCATCGCCGCAGCCGCGGCCGCGGTCTGCGCGATCGTGGCCGGGGTCAGCAGGACCGGGAAGGCGGGTCGCCACCACCCGAGGAGCTCTCGCGTGATGACCAGTAGGACGACGGCGGCCAGCGTGCCGAGCACGGTCAGCGCCGCAGTCTCGGCCACAGCGATCCTCCGCAACCGACCCGGGGTGGCGCCCAGAGCCTTGAGGACGCCGAGGTCGCGCTGCTGCTCGGTGACCCGGGTGTAGGCCACCAGCGCGACGATGAGGGTGCCGGCCGCGAAGGCCACCCCGACCATGAGGCGCACCGGCGAGCCGTAGATGTCGGTCGCCAGCTGCAGCGACGCCGCGCCCAGCTGGGCCGGGGTGCGGACGGTGAATCCGGCATCGCGCAGCCGTTCGCTGACCCCAGTGGGATCGGACGTGGTGACGAGCACGGCACCGGTGGTGCCGGTGGCGCGGAGCATCTGGTCCATCCCCGATGTGGTGGTGAACAGCAACGGGGTCATGAACAGGGCCGTGTCGTCGGTCAGGCCGACCACTCGCATCGGGTGGCCCAGGATCGGGAGCCGGTCTCCGATCGCGAAGCCGTGCTGGTCTGCCCACAGCGAGTCGACCGCCACCTCGTCGGCGGACGCCGGGGCGCTCCCTTCGGTGAAGGCCCACGGGCCACCGAGGTCGGTGGTGGGGTCGTAGGCGACCGCCGCGACCGCGGCCTTCCCGTGCGGTAGCTCGAGGATCTGGTACATGGTGCGCAACGGCGCCGCCGCGCTCACGCCCGGTGTTGCGGCGATCTGCTCCACGGCGGGCGCGGGCAGGACGCCGGGGTCGGCGAACAGGCTGCGGGTGCCGGGCGGCACCACCACCAGGTCCGCGCTGAGGTTGTCGTCGTACGTCGTGACCCGGTCCTGAACGCCCACCCAGAGCCCGGCCAGCAGCAGCATCAGCATCAGGGCGAGGCCGATCCCGGCGGCGCCGGCTGCGGTGCGCACAGGTCGTGCGGAGAGCAGCCGGCGCGTCACCGGGACCGATGCCTTGTTGCGGCCGCTCATGTCGGCTCACATCCCTCCGCCGAGCACAGGCTCGGCGCTATGCCCTATTTCTGTCCGTGACCGCCGTGTCCGCCCGGCATCGCGAACATCATCGCGGCCATCATGGCTGTGCACAGCAGCGCGGTGACGATGATCCCCGACCCGGCGACACCCGTGGCGACCAGGAGCCCGGCGATGACCAGCATCGGGATGCAGCAGATCATCATCATCAGTCCGTGGCCACCGTGCCCGCCGTGACCGGCCTTCTCGGTGTCCTGCCCGTGGCCGGCATCGTGGGTCTGTGTCGGGGGCATGGTCTCGGTCGGGTAGACCCAGTCCTTCGGGCTGCGGCCGTGGTCGTGTCCCATGCCGTTCGGGGTGCTCATGAGGTGCTTCCCTTCAAGGAGGCGGGCACGTGCCCGAGCTTCGCGTAGAGGGGGCAGTGTCCGAGCGCCCCGGTGACGACCAGGTCAAGACCGGCCACCACGAGCAGGAGCTCGAGCACCACGGCCAGGGTTGAGGTGGCTCCGGTCAACAAGACGATGCCGGCCACGGCGCCGAGGCCACCGATGAGGATGCGAGCCGCTCGTTCGGCGGGGGTGATGTTGGTGCTCCAACGGGTAGTCATGATGTCCTCCAACTCCTGGTTGGACCGCGGATTCTCTGGTCCAGTTCCACAGTCGCGCCGCAGGGTGAAGGTGACGTCAGCCGTCTTGTGAAGGTTCGCTGAAGAAGCGGTCCTGGAGGGCGCCGGACATGGCTCCGGCCCGAGGCAGGAGGCGACCTTCACAGCGCCTGAGTCATCGCTCCGGGGGTGGCGATGCCCAGATGTCCGGCGCAGCACGTGGGTAGTTCCTGCCTCAGCAGGTCGAGAGTGGTCGTCGCCTTCTCCATGAAGTCGCCGGTGGATTCGATGACGTGTCGCCGCGGATGCGGCTCCCAAGCCTCCAGGATGCGCATGTCGATCTCGCCGGCACTGAGGGCCGACTCGGTACGCAGAGGGTTCTGGTGGTTGTATCCCTGGTCGGCGCTGGGTGTCCGCAGGTGGAGCACCGCGTCGTACCGGCCGAGTTCGGCTTCGATCGTGCTTGCGGTCGCGTTCCAGAAGTCCTCGGTCGACCCGGGCCAGTAAGCCAGGCCATCGACCGTGCCACGGTCGCACAGGACGATCGCCGGAGCGTGCGAGTCGCCCGCGGCCTCCAACTCCCTTTGGACGTGAAAGATTGCGCGCTGGGCGGCTCGCCGGCAGTCCTCGTGCTCGTCGCGCGGAAAGCCGCCGCCGAACACCACGCTGGCCGACTCCGGCAGGACCCTCACGTGCTGGCACAGTGAACGGCGAACCAGTTCGAGGACCGCCGTCTTGCCGGCCCCGGGGCCGCCCGTGAGCACGACACGACGAGGGCTGTGCACCCGGCTGCAGCCACACTCAGCCATGTGAGGAGCTCCGTGGCACGGGGTCACCGGATGTGGAGGTGAGGCCCAGGCCCCACTTCTCCATCAGCGCCAGGACGGCGAGCCCCTCGTCATGGATCTGGGCGTGCCGAAGCACGCGCCAGTGGTCGTGGAGGTGCTGCTGGAGATACTCGACCACGTGTCTCATCGGGACTGTCCGCCAGGGGCCCGGGCGAACGGTGTCCGAAACGCTGCCGAACGCCACCACTCGGATCTCGTGACCGGCGCCCGTCCCGACGCGGCCGGTCGTGAGCAGCGTGTGTGAGAGCCCTGTTGCCTCCTCAGCAGGGCAGCAACCGAACCGCGCGAGCGCGACCTCCAGGGTCGTCGCGTCGCGCAGTGCCCGGTTCAGCCGCGCAGCACCCTCCTTCACCTCGCCCACGATCATGTCGGCTCGGTCAACGGGGGCGCCGAGGGCGGGGTCGACTGTCACCCGTTCGGAGGCGCGCCGGGTGCTGCTGTGGACCCCAACATCGCCGGCGCCGGGAAAGCGATAGGCGAGGATGTCCAGGTCGGTGACCGTGCGCACCTGCCCGTCAGGGCTGTCGTAAAGGACGGGATATTCCGCGACGGTGAAGTAGCCGTTCAGGTGCAAGTAGGCCTGGACGAGGGCGACCGCGGTGTCCATGGCCACTCCTCTGTCGACGTCCAGTTGCGGGCTTGTGCGTCAGTCGTGGTGCTCGTCGTGCTCCTGCGGGGTGGGGGTCTGCACGGGGGTACGGTCGGGAGCCGGTTCGCTGGTGATCGCCGGGCCGATGACGAACGCGGAGATCGAGAACATCAGCGCGAAGACCGCGAGGGCGAAAGCTGGTGCCTTCCACGTGCCGAAGCGCCGGTAGAGGCGCCGCAGCAAGGGCAGCGAGAAGACCAGGCCTAGGACGGCGAAGAGCACATTGCCGGTGGCGCCGGTCACGAGCACCGCTCCTCCGAGCAACCCCACGTGGTGCAGCACGTGGGGGAGCAGGCCCATGATGCCGCCCACCAGGGCGGTGAGCGCGTTCCACGCGGTGGCGAGGACCCCTCGATGCTCGTGCGGTTCGACCGCGTCGGCCTCTGAGTGGCTGAGACCCTCGGCTTCGAGCTCTGCTTCGCTCTGGATGTGGTGGTCGAGCATCGTCAGTCCTTCGCCTGGTAGGAGAGCGTGGTCATCATGCCGGCCTCAGCGTGGTAGATGTTGTGGCAATGCGCCGCCCACTGACCCGGGTTGTCGGCCTCGAGGTCGACCTCGACTGTCTGCATCGGGCGCACGATGACGGTGTCCTTGCGGGCACCCCCCTTGGCCAGGGCGAACGTGTGCCCGTGCACGTGCATGGGGTGGAACATCATCGACTGGTTGAGGAACCGCAACCGGACCCGCTCACCCTGGACCAGCTGCAGCGGCTCGCTGTCGGGGAAGGTCTTGGCGTTGATCGTCCACCTGTACGGCGACATGGTGCCGCCGAGGGCGAGATCGTGACGGCGGTCGATCGACCGGCGGTCCAGGCGTGCGGACTCGGCGGGGGATAGATCTGTGCCGAGGAGCACTTGACCCGCCAGTTCGCGAACCTCGACGTCGGCTGCGGGGGGACGTCCCGCGCCCGTGCGGATCACCGCGAGCGCCTGTCCCTTCTTGCCCTCCGCCGAGGCGACGAGCGGGAAGACGCCATCGCCCAGCGTCACGATGGCGTCGAAGCGCTCGCCCATCCCGATGAGCAGCGCGTCGGTGGGCACCGGCATTGTGGGGAAGCCGTCACTATGACTGACGGTCATGCGGTGCCCACCGACGGCGACCCGGAACGCAGTGTCCGAGCCTGCGTTGACGAAGCGGATCCGGACGCGCTGACCGGGCTTCGCCGACAAGGTGACCGGATCCGCTGACGTCCGGCCGTTGAGGAGGTAGTGGGGATAGGTGATGTCACCGGCGCCACCCAGCAGCGGGGACTGCATGGCTTCCATGCCACCCATCGAACCACCCATCGAGCCGTGGTCCATCCCCTCCATGCCGTCCATGTCGTCCATGCCACCCGAGGATCTGTTCTCACCGCCTTGCTGCAGCTCGGCGAGGATCTGGTCCGGGGTTCGACCGGTGCCGTCGACCCAGTCGTCGAGGACGACGACCCACTCGGCGTCATACTCGCCTGCCCCGTGAGGGCTGTCGACGATCAGGACGCCGTAGAGGCCGCGGTCGAGCTGGACACCCGAGTGCGGGTGGTAGAAGTACGTGCCGGGGTCGGGCACGGTGAACTCGTAGCGGAATGTCTCGCCGACAGGGATGGCGTCCTGGGTCATGCCCGGGACGCCGTCCATGTCGTTGCGCAGGGCGATGCCGTGCCAGTGCACGCTGGTGGCGTCGGGGAGCTGGTTGTCGAGCTCGACGCGTAGCACGTCACCGGCGGTTGCGCGCAGGAGCGGCCCGGGAATGGTGTCGCCGTACGCCCAGGTGTTGACCGTTGGTCCGCCGAGATCCACGGTGACTCGTCGCGGTGTGATGCGGGCGGTGACCAGGCGCGCTCCGCCCCGGCGCCGTGCCGCCTCCGCGGCCGCCACAGCGTCGGCGCCTGGTCCCACGACACCTGCTCCCACCACGGACCCCGTGGTCCGGGAGCAGGACGTCAAACCACCGAGGGCTGCCACACCGGCCAGCCCGGCGGTCCCCCGGAGGACGGCGCGACGCGTGATCTGAGACAAGGCAGGACTCCTGTTGTGGGCGTGTCTGGCTGGGGTGTCCTAGCTGTGATGCCCAGGCACGTTGGTCGAGATCCTGCGACGACACGGTCTGACCTGTAGATGGACGAAGGCCTCCCCGGTGTGGAGTGGAGCTGTCTAGAAACCGCTCCGCACCGCAGGAGGCCTTCGTGTCACACGCTACCCACACCAACGCTGCCCTGACCCCTCGCGCACGGCTCAGGCTCGCGCGCCTGATCGTCGACCACGACTGGCCGCCAGCCCGCGCCGCCGAGCGCTACGACGTCTCGTGGCGCACGGCGAAGAAGTGGGCCGACCGCTACCGCGCCGAGGGCCCCGACGGCATGCGGGACCGGTCTTCGGCCCCACACCACCAACCGAACCGGACGCCGGCGCCAGTGGTACGCAAGATCGTGCACCTGCGGTGGAAGCAGCGGCTCGGACCGGTCGAGATCGCCGACCGCCTCGGGATGGCTTCCTCCACCGTGCACGCGGTGTTGGTGCG
>NZ_QZVR01000009.1 GCF_003660455.1 Nocardioides ferulae
CTACGACGCCGTCCTCATGGACTGCCAGATGCCCGTCATGGACGGCTACGAGGCCACCGCCCGGATCCGCGCCGACCACCGGCTGCGCCGCCTCCCGGTCATCGCCATGACCGCCGCCGCCGTCGACGGCGACCGCGAACGCTGCCTCGACGCCGGCATGGACGACTACATCTCCAAGCCCGTCGACCCCGACGACCTCCAGACCACCCTCGACCGCTGGCTCACCACCCCCACCAGCACGCCGAACCGTCACTGATTCCCGCCATTCCGCGGCGTGTCGCGGAACCATCGACGCCTCGATCGCTGAGCGACCCGAGACGGCGAGCGCCCCGCCGACTGGTCGGCGGGGCGCTCGGAGTGTGTCGCTGGGTGGAGCCTCGGTCAGCGCAGGCGGACCTTGGCGACCACGCCGGCGTGGTCGGCGGCGTAGCGCGGGCCATCCGAGGCACCGGCAACCGGCTGGTCGCCGACGACCCTCGCCCAGGCCGTGCCGCGAGTGCCCTTCGTGAGGATCAGGTCGATGCGCTCGCGCAGCTGCGACTCGGGATTGGACAGCAGGTCGTTCTGGCAGCAGGTGTAGCCCGGAGCGTCACCGTTGGCCTGGGTCCAGGTGTCGTCCAGATAGCTGGTCAGGAGCTCGTAGGTGACCGTCGAGCTTCCGTCAGCGGCTGAGTTGAAGTCGCCCAGCGCGATCAGCTGACGCTTCGGGCCGGTCTTGGCCGGGCCGTGCACGAACTCCCAGCCCTGCCAGGTCTGGACGTTCGCGAAGCGACCGATCTCGAGGTGGGTGTCGAGCAGCCGCACCTTGCGCCCCTTGAAGGTCGCGTCAGCGAGGGTCCAGCCCCGGGCGAAGCTGATCTCGCCCAGCGGACCGCCGCTGAAGGTCTCCTGGTGGGCGAAGCTGCCGCTCCGCACGGCGGAGATCTCCAGTGGCGCACGGGAGGCGACCAGGATCACGTCGCGATCCATCAACGTGGCGAGGCACGAGACATCGGTCTGGCTCGTCGGCATCGGGCAGCCGTAGGTCTCGGAGGCCAGCGGTGCAGAGATATCGGCGTTCTCGGAGACCGCCTCGTCCTCCCCATCCGAGGCGACCACGTAGCTCAGTCCGCGCTCCTCGAGCTCATCGAGCAGCACCGTGAGGAAGTCGACGTTCGGCAGCGCGCCCCCCTCACCCTTGAGACGAAGTGCGCTCCACTTCGAGACCTCCTGCAGGCCGATCACGTGCGGCTTCTCCGCCGCGATCGTGTCGGCAAGCACGGCGGCTCGGGCCGGGAAGTCGGAGGCGATCGCGGTCTCGTAGATGCCGGCGACCGCCTGCAGCAGAGCAACGGTGTCCCCTTGCGCCTCGATCGCCGGGTCCAGCGACGCACCCAGGTAGAGGTTCTGGGTCATCACCTTCAGCGCCGCGGGCTTGCGCGGCTTGGCGGGGGCATCGGAGGAGCCGGGGTCGGCGGCCTGGACGGCCGGGTTGCCGGAGAACGCGAGCAGTGCGGAGAGCGCAGCGACCGGGGCCGCGGCGAGGAGTCGCTTACGTGAGCTGAGCAAGGTGTCTGGTCCGTTCGTGCGAGCGGGGCGGAGGGCCCCACGGTGGGAACGCTCAGCCTAGGCCCCGTGACGGCCGTCACGTGCGGCTTTCGATCCCCGCACGTGGCTCAGCCGCGGATCGCCTCCAGCACGATCGCCGCCTGGGCCCGAGCGCCGGCCGCGTTGGGGTGGGCCGGGATGCCCACGGCCGGGTCGTTGACCGACAGGCCCAGCACCTCGGCGTACCGCACGGTCGGGCCCTGGCACAGGTCGTGCCCGATCGTGGGCCGGTAGGTGTCGACCAGCTCGGCGCCGCCCTTGCGGGCCGCCCGCCGCAGCATCGCGTTCAGCTCGCGGAACTTCGCGGCGATGTAGGCCATGTCCTCGTCGGTGGCCGGCACCCGCGGGTAGCAGGCGTGGTCCGGCACCGCCGCGAGGTAGTTGACCAGGAGCACCCGGGCGCGCGGCGAGATCCGGTGGATCGCCTTGAGCGCGCGGACCACCTTCGGCTCGGACTCGGCGATCTGGACCGAGAGCTGGTCGACGCCGCCGGCGGTGTACTTGGCCTTGCAGCCGCCGAGCGGCAGCCCGGGGCCGGTGTCCGAGATCGGGTTCTCGACCGGGAGCAGGTTGAGGCAGTCCATGCCCGCGGAGGAGATGCCGGCGTCGTTGCCGCCGATGCCCACGGTGACCAGGTCGGTACGCCGGGTGAGCCGGTCGAACTGCGGCGGGTTCGTGCCGCCGATCGGGAGCTCGGTCTGGGGCGCGGCGAAGTCGTCGGTGGTCGCCGAGCCGCACGAGGCGTCCCGGAACCGCTTCACACCCAGCTCGGCGGCGACCAGCTTGGGATAGCTGCGCAGCGACTGTCCACAGTCGATCGGGGCATGGCGCGTGTCGGGCAGCCCGTCGGCGTTGACGAGCACCACCCCCGCGGTCCAGGAGTCGCCCAGGGCGACGTACTCGCGGTAGCGCGGCCGGTCCGGTGCCTCCTTCGCGGCCGCACTGGACGCGGGTGCGGTCGCGGTGGCGGGCACCGCGGCGGCGCCGAGCACCGCGGCCAGCAGGCCGACGAGGCCGGTGGCCAGGGATCGGAGCAGCGGACGAGAGGAGCGGGCGGTGCGAGTGGCGATCACGCCTGCTCAACGGCCGGGCGCCGCGTCGGTCACGTGAGCCGGGCGTCAGCTCGCGCGATCGGGCTGGACGGCCGACTTGGCGGCCGCGATCACCCGGGTCAGCCTCGCGTGCAGCTCGAGCAGCTCGTCGACGTCGACACCAAGTCGGTCGACGACCGCGACCGGGATCTCCTCGGCCTGAGCTCTCAGCGCCCGACCCTCGTCGGTGAGGACGACGGCCAGCGACCGCTCGTCGTGGCGGTCCCGCTCCCGGCGGACCAGTCCCGCCGCCTCCAACCGCTTGAGCAGCCGGGAGAGCGTGCCGGCGTCGAGATCGAGCAGCCGGCTGAGCTCGGTGACCGAGCGGGGTTCGGACTGCCACAGCGCGAGCATCACGAGGTACTGCGGATGGGTGAGGCCCAGGGGCTCGAGCAGCGGGCGGTAGACCGCGATCACCGCCCGGGAGGCCACCGCGAGCGCGAAGCAGACCTGCTGCTCGAGGGCGAGCGGGTTCTCGACCTCCGAGAGGGGAATGCTGCGGGCCGGCATGACTGTTAGCCTAGCAATAGTTGGCACGACAACGAATCTGGGAGCGCGAGGCATGACGATGACCGACCACGGGACCCCCACCGACACCCCGCCCGGCAGCGCCAGCTCGTCGGTCGCTCCCCCGGCGAAGCGCCGCAAGCACCTGATCGACCCCAACGCGCCGCGACCGGTGCGCGACGTGGCTCGCGAGCAGCGCTCGCTCTCGCGCGTGCAGCGGTGGGTGATGTCGACGCTGGCGGTCAGCACGATCCTGCACATGTCGCTCGCGCTGATCGTGCTCACGCTGCTCTACGAAGACGCCCCACTGTCGTCCCAGATCGGCCTCAACGTGATCGCTGGCGCCTTCGGCGTGCTCGCCGTCGCCGCAGGCCTGGGCATCCACGGCAAGCGGATCGTCAGCCCCTGGCTGCTGCTCGGCGTGATCCCCGGGATCATCGGGATCTGGCTGACGCTGGGCTGACGCTGACGCGAGCGCGCTCCTCAGCGAAGGTCCAGGCGCATCAGCACCCGCGGGAACCCGCCCGAGACCGCGTCGGTGTCGGCCGCCTTGGCGAACCCGGCCCGCTCGAAGACCCCCCGGGTGCCGACGTAGGCCATCGTGAGGTCGACCTTGCGGCCGTCGTTGTCGACCGGGTAGCCCTCGACCGCCGGGGCACCCTGAGCCCGGGCATAGCCGACGGCGCCCTGCAGCAGTGGCAGCGAGACTCCGCGGCCCCGCCACCCGGGC
Organism: Nocardioides ferulae; assembly: GCF_003660455.1. Lineage (GTDB taxonomy): Bacteria > Actinomycetota > Actinomycetes > Propionibacteriales > Nocardioidaceae > Nocardioides > Nocardioides ferulae. The sequence goes on from NZ_QZVR01000009.1 coordinate 3,916, forward strand.
CGCACCCGCAGGCACCACACCGACCAGACCGGCAGGTCGTCGACGTGCGGGATCTTGCGCGACCGGGCGAACGGCAGCTCCGCGCGGGGCGCGACCGCCGCCCACCCGACGACCTCGTCGCCGTCGTAGGCCAACACGCCGGGCGCGACGTCGCGAGCGCACAACTCGCGCACGAACTCGCCCCGCGCCGGACCGACCAGCTCGCGGTTGGTGCGCGAGTCGACGCGGTGGCTCAGGCACCAGCAGACCGAGGCCTGCGGGCTCTTCGGACCGACCATGGTGGCGACGTCGTCGAAGCGGTCCGCCGTCGCCGGGCGGACCTCGAACAGGGTCGTGCTCACGCCCCGCAATCTAGGCGCACCCGCCGACACCCGGCGCGATCAACCGCGATCGGTCAACACCGCTCTCAGCTGCCCGGCCACCCGCCGCAGGTCTGCTGCCCGCTCCACGGCGCCGGCCTCGTCGTACGTCGCCGCGCCAGACAGCAGCTCCTGGACCTCGCGCTCGACCAGCTCGGCCTCGTCGACATCGCTCAGGACCCGCCGGGCGACGTCGCCACCCAGGCCCACCGTGCCGCCGGCCACATGCTCGCCATGGGAGACGGCCGGTCCCGCCACGTGCGGCACCGCTTCGGCGTTGTCGAGCGCCGCCAGCGCGGACCCCAGCGCGCCCGCGAGCGAACGGTCACGCTCGCGCCGGGCGGTGGTGGCGGCGGCCCGCAGCCGGCTGCGCAGGGGCGATTCGGTCATCCACCGACGGTAGCCGCAGCGGACCGTGGACTCGACGGATTATCCGCTCGGCACCAGGCCTGCGCGCGGCTAGCCTGGTGCGGTGCTGCTGGAGGTCGTCGCGAGCCACGAGCTGGCCCCGGAGCGACTGGCCGCGCTGCGGTCGCTGTGGCAGGCGTCGTTCCCGCACCGGTTCACTGCGGACGACGAACAGCACGCGCTCGGCGGGGTGCATGCCGTCGCATGGACCCCCGAGGGCGAGCCGGTCGCCCACGCCAGCGTGGTGCCCCGCACGATCCTGGTGGGCGGCGGCGCCCCGATCGCTGCCGGGTACGTCGAGGCGGTGTGCGCGCTGCCGAGTCGCCAGCTGCGCGGCCTGGGGAGCGCGGTGATGCGGCTGCTGGGCGACGAGCTGGTCCGGCGTCACCACCTGGGGGTGCTCTCGACCGGGGCGCACCACTTCTACGAGCGGCTCGGCTGGGAGCGCTGGCTGGGCCCGTCGTACGTCATCAGCGGCGGTCGAGCCCGGCGCAGCCGTGACGACGACGACGGGTTGATGGTGCTGCGGTTCGGCCCCACCGCCACGCTGAGCCGCACGCAGATGATCGCCTGCCACGACCGCCCCGGCGACGCCTGGTGAGGGCTCAGCCCGTGAGCTCGGCCAGCTGGATCAGGTTGCCGCAGCCGTCGTCGATCGTCATGACCCGCGTCGGCCCCAGGTCGGTGGGCGGCATCACCACCGGGACGCCGAGTGCCGCCAGGCGCTCGTGCTCGGCGTCGACGTCGGCCACCCCGAACGAGGTGGCCGGGATGCCGTCCTCGACCAGCGCCTGCTTCCAGGCCTTCGCGGCCGGGTGCTGGTCGGGTTCGAGAACGAGCTCGGTGCCGTCCTGGTCGGTGCCGACCACCGTGAGCCAGCGGTGCTCGCCCAGCGGCACGTCGTGCTTGAGGGTGAAGCCGAGGACGTCGGTGTAGAACGCGAGCGCCTTGGCCTGGTCGTCGACGAGGACCGAGGTGACGGTGATCGTGGGCATCAGGACTCCTTGGGGTGCGGTGCATGGGGTGGGGACAGCGGCCACCGCGCGACGATGGCGCGCAGCGGCTCCGGGGTGAAGGTGTGGACCTTGGTGCGGCCGACCCGCCGGGCCCGCACCAACCCGGCGTCCTCCAGCACCTGCAGGTGCTGGGAGATCGCCTGGCGACTCGCCGTGACGCCGTGCCGGGCGGCCAGGCGGGCGCAGAGCTCGAAAAGGGGCTGCTCGTCGCGCTCCTGGAGCTCGTCGAGGATCAGCCGGCGGGTCTCGTCGGCGAGCGCCTTGAACAGCACCGCCTCAGTCACGCCACGCCCCCGACAGGCAAGTCATGACTTGCATACTGCGGCATGCCTGACGGAACACGCAACCCCCACCCGTCGAGCATCAGCCGAGCGAGCGCCGGAGAATCGCACCCATTCCCTGCGCGCCTGGACCGGCGTCATGCTGGCCACCGTCATGTGCTCGACGGTGCTCGCCGGGCAAACGCCGTCGACGAGTCGTTGGCAGCCGTTGGTCAGAAACGGGCTCCGCGTGACTTCTTGCGGACTGTTTGCGGACCGCTGGGCGGTCGGAGGCTAGTCCGAGCCCCGACCCAGACCTTCGATCTTCGCGGATCTTGCGGACAGGTCGCGGATGCTCTGCCAGACAGCCGCTCGGGGCGCGTCGATCTTGAGTGCGCGGATGTAGTCGTCGAGACGTTGCGGGCGATCTTGGAGGTAGGCGACCGCTTTGTCGAGGCTCTCGCCAACCGTCTTGCCGTAGGCATCGACCGCCTTGCGCGCGCCGGCCTTCAGGGCGGCGGTGTCGGGTCTCATCATGGCCAGGTCGATGAGGTCGCGGCTGAACGTCGATGTGTCTGCCCAGCGGTCGTCATTGGCGAGCAGCTTGGTTGCGACCTGGTCGGTTCGCGTCAGGATCCGCACGCCGCAGATCTCCTCGCCCGGGGCGGGAGTGTCGAGGTCGATGCGGCCTTCATGGATGATCTCGAACTTGATCGCAACCCCCGCAACGAGCACAGAGGCCCTGATGCCGTAACCGTCAACAGAGGGTGCTCGACCCAGGTCCAGTTCGCGTGTAGCCAGAGCGTCGAACCCGTGGTCCCTGACCATCTGGCGCAGCGCGCGGTAGGACTGCGGGTCGGAGACCAGGAAGTCGATGTCGACCGATTCGCGGAACTCACCGTTGGCAAGAACGATCGCGGTCCCGCCTCCGAACCAGCAGTTGTGCTCGGCCAGGAGCGGTGCGTCGAGCATCGACAGCGCCTCGGCCACCTGTTGGTGGTGCAGCCGCCTAAACAAGGAGCCTCCCGTTGCTGTAGGTGTCCGCGAGGTGCTGGATGAACGCCTTCTCGCGATCGGTGAGGGCCTCCTGGTTGAGGTGTCGCCAGCCGCGTTCGTAGAGGTTGAGTGCCTCCGTCTCGGTGATGGTGGTGCCGGCGTCGGTCTGCCAGGCCAGCGTGCGCAGGCCGGGGTAGTCGCCGACCGTGATCGTCGCCGGTTCCGCTACTGGAGCGTCGAGGATCGGGACGACGAGGTGAAGTCCGAGTGCGGCTGCAACGTTGACGTAGGCGCCGATCGTGACCGAGGGGTTGCCTGCCTCGATCCTGTGCAGGGTGACACGCGAAACGCCAGCAGCTTCGGCACAGGCGACTGCCGTGACACCGAGGGCCTTTCGGCGTTCGCGCAGCCTGGCCCCTAGGCGTTGGAGGTCAGCCTGCTGCTCAGGACTCGTGTACGGGCTAGAAGCTGGCACGTTTCTCATTGTAGCCATTCGTCCCGTCATATCAATAATGAGAAACATTGAGATGTCCTCTCGGCCAAACGGGCCAGGCCCAGCGAAGCCAGCCGTGGGTCCAGTTCGTCCCAGGACATACCGATCGAGGGGCCCGCCTCCAACGTCCGCCTCACGACTCTGCGCCGAATCTGCAGCCGCCTTCGGACAGCGAACTTGCGATGCCCCCGCGGGCTCTGTGCGGACTGGGAGAGGCCATTCCCCTTCTGACCTGCGCAACGCGCGGATTCACACGTTGAAGCGGAACGAATCCGGTCACTTTCAGCATTGGCCGACATTTGTCGAATACGGCGTTGACCTGCGCAAACGTTCCTCCGTGCCCCATCACCGCTGATGGTCGCTTTGCGTTCTGGTGAGGGCAGATTGAGGGCAGGCGCGGTCCTCGGACGCGGTCCTTACACGTCCGGGAGCAGCGTGAACGCCTCGAGGTGGCTGGGACGCACCACTCGGAAGTGCCGTTGGTCGAGCGTCGCGATCTCGTCGATCCCGAGACGCTCGGCCAGTGCGATCACCGAGGCGTCGGTCGTGCCCAGCGGCAGGTCGTCGTAGCGGCGCACCAGCTCAGCCATGCGGGCGAAGTCCGCCGACGTCAGGCTGACGACCTCGAAGTCTCCATCGGCGAGCGCGTCGAGGAATTTCGCCTCGACCTCGGTACTCACCCACTCGGCCAGCATGTAGCCGACCTCCGCGACGACGGTCTGCGGGACGAGCAAGCGACGGCCTGCCAACCGCAGTCCACTGAACAACTCCGTGCAGGCGTGGTGATCAGCGTCGTTGCTGGCCGCGGCCGCGATCAGGGGACCCGAGTCGCAGAGGATCACGAGCGTCGACTACCGAAGCCTTCGGCGAGGTACTCATCCACATTTCGCGCGATGTCGGTGCGACCGTCCTTCGCAACGCCAGCGCCGAAGAAAGCCGGCGGCCACTCCCCCCGCGGCCTCTCCGAGGCCAGGCGCCGCACGTCCGCGAGCACGACCTCGACCTGATCGTCGGGCAAGCCCTCGATCAGGTGGATCAGCTCATCGCGGTTCGCGGTCATGCCAAGAAGTCTAGGCGACTCAGCCGACGATCGGCGGACGTCACACTGCGGGCGCGCAAGGGTCTTCAGCCGCTCGACCTCTGCCCTGGTCAGCTCACCGCGGAACAACCGGACGACCTCCGCGAGACTGACGCCTTCGACGTTGACGAGTTCCGACAGGGCACGCCCGGCATCAAGCTCGGCATGAGGACTTCGGCCCCGCTGCGCGAGGGCGGTGAGGACACGGATGACAAGGACCTCGATCCGCCGCGCGCGGCGCATCAGTTGGCGGCTGCGCTCCTCGCGTCGCGCCCACGCGCGGCGCCGACCCAGCTGGCTGCTCATCGACGGCCGCTCCGCGGCGCCACCCGACGAGCCAGCCGAGTGATCTCGTCTGCGAGGCTGCCCCACTTCGCATCATCGAGCGTCCCGTCATCAGCCCGCTCCCCGATCTGGCGCAGCACCCGTCGACAGGCCGCCGGCGACCGTAGCACCGCGTCGACGTGCTCCTCGATGGGGGCGATCGGCTCCAGGGCACGTTGGACAGCCTGCCGTTCCGCGTAGTCCGCTCGACGGCAGGCGGCGCTGCACCACCGCTTCGGACGCCCGGGGTGCCGAGGTACACCCTCGTAGATCGGACGGCCGCACCGATCGCGGGGCCGCTGCGTGATCACTCGTCCTTCTCCAGGCCGAGGGTCCATGCGATGACAACCGCAGATCGCCAACGCAGGTGCTTGCCGACCCGGAATCCCTTGGGGCCGTACCCCGTGTGCCGCCACGAGTAGATGGTCTGCTTGGGGACGCCGAGGTAGTTGGAGACGTCGTCGATCGTCCAGAGCTCGCTGTAGTTCATCGGCTTCGACGGACGCTGCGGCGGCAGCATGGGTGCCGACCTCGTGCGACTGGTTGGCGGTGCCGCTACTGGAGGGCGGATCTGCGGACCGCTCTCCCTCATCGACGACGGGCTCGAATCTCCCCAGAGCCCAGGCTGATCCTCACGTCGCGCTTGGTTGCTCATGACGCCCTTCCTTCGGTAGCTGATGGTCGTTCTTCAGTCACCTATGTGCGCGGAGCGGGCGCCAGCGATCACTCCGGCCGTGTATCTCGCACTGGCGGACGGGGTCTCCACCTGGGGGACCCTCGCGGTCGACGAGCAGCGCGAGATTCGTCGGGACGAATCCCTGCCGAGAATGCAACAGGTGTGTGGGCTTCGATGGTCGTCAAAATTGCGGGCAGACCCAGAAGACCTGCAGCGGCCTTTCGCGCGGGCGGACTGCCGGTCCGTACAGTGTGAGGATGTAGAGCCGGTTGCTGCGTCGTGGCACTCGTAGCCGTCGACGTTTCCCGGATGGAAGCTCCTGATCTCCGAGGAGCTGCCCGTTGCGGTCGCGGTGATGGCCCTGTCCACGTGGCCGAGCTCGCCGGCGACGCGCTTAACGATTGCCGGCGGCGCCAAGTCCAGCAGACCATTCATGGGCGATGGAGCCGCAAGGACGACCATGTGGCCCGCTGGAGACGCCAGGACTGGTCGGCGGTGGGTGGTCGATCGCTAAAGGGACGAGATCTGATGCGCGAGCCGCACCTCGACGCTTTCATCCAAGCGCGACCGCTTCGAAGGCGTCGCCAGCACGCCAACGGTTCAATAACCGAAGCACGCTTCAGAGCGCGTCATCACCGGGCCCGCTTGGCCACTTGAACCCCCGTCCAGCTTGACCGCTCTAGTGGGGTCCTTCTCAGAACGTCCGGGCGTTTAGGAAAGCCCCGGTCACTCCGTCGATGAGGACAACGAATCGGGACGGCGCAGGTGTCGGTACCGACTTGGACTCATCCTCGTTGAACGAGCCCATGAGAGGCACGTGTACGTTGTCGAAGACCAGAACCCACGCCGGCCGGTGATTGATGTTGGGCAAGATCTGGCTGGGCTTGCGGGGGTCGGGCTGCAATTGCTTGCCGTACTCACCGATCGAGACCGCCACGGGCGACGCTTGGACGGGTCCGCTCTCGTCGGTCAGCATGCCCGGAAACTCTTTCTTGGCTGTCTGTACTGCCGCGTCCAGACCGGTCACCGACGACTTGTCCAGCTCAGACGTTTCGACGACCACCCCGCTGGATTCCAGCGCCGCTACCGTGGCGGGACTCAAACCGGGAGTATCACTTGTAGATTGCGCACTAGCGGCGGCGGCACCGTGTGTCACCCCAGGCGTGGAGTGGGAAGATGCCGTCGGGTCAGCGTCTCGGTTGTGGGCGCCGACGGATGTCGCTGCTATGACCACTGACGCGACCGCGCCAGCACTGACGGCGACGACCCCGAAATTTCGAATTTTGGTGTTCACTGCGTCCAGATCCTCATCCCGAGTCCACCTACGGAAGGTGAGTAGGCTTCCCTGTTGTAGCGAGCCGGCACACCACTGTTTCCGTTATTGAGCGACTGGGCCCCGGAGCCGTTGTAGTACTGCAGATAGTCGAAGTTCGTCTTGTTGTCAGCGGTTCCGGGCAGGTCGTCCGCGTCGTGATGCGTTTCCCCGAAGTACTCGCTTCTCCAGGATGCAGCCCAGTCACCAGTCACGTCGTAACCCACGACGTCAATCTGGTCACCATGCGCGTAAAGGTGGATCCGGTCATCCGAAGCGCGAAGGTACTGACCATAGAAGTGAGTTCCCGTCGGAGCCGGCCAATATTCTGTCGCCGCTAGATCGTTCGTCGACGGATTGGTGCCACAGTTAGAATGCGCGAAGCACTTCCGCGTCCATTGGGAGAAGATGTGCACTCCGCTCGTGCTTCCCGGCGCTCCCGAACCGAGTTGAATGTACCCCACCTGTGCGTAGTTGCGAGCGTATCCATCGCCACTAGGCACCGAATCCGCGGTCACCGCCTGCCAAGCAGCGCTAACGCCGAAACTGGTGGAGTCATTGCCACACAGGTTCGGGTTCCGGTACTCGATCCGCGCCCGAGTGCCGTACACCGAGGTCGAGGACGCCGAGAACTTGCCTAGGAGATTAGATGTAAGCTCGTCGCAACTTCCAGCCGCGTGTGCAGTTGGCATCACCGTCAGGGCAGCCACCACCAGCGCTGCGGCAGCCGACGCGGCCATTCGATTTCGCCTCACCTCGTGAGGGTCGGGGTCGCACCCACGGGTGTCAAGGAATCGAGGATTCTCGTCGGGATAACTCCTTCGTCTTTCCGCTGAGGATGGAGTTGACGAGCTCGTGCGCAATGCGGCGCGGCAAACGACGAATCATGACGCAACCGTCAGCTGGTCAAGGGAAACACTCGGCAACGACCACCGCGCACCAACAGCAAGGCGCGGATTGTCTCAACCGGCGTCGGAGCCCCGTCCTACTCTCGAAGGCCATGGAGAGGAGTCCCGATGCCCGAGGGAATCACGAGACGCGGCAACTCATGGCGGGCGAGGTACCGCAACCTGGAGACCGGTCAGCAGCACGAGCGGTCCTTCGCCAAGCAGGTCGACGCCGTCAAGTGGCGCCGCCAGCAGCTTGACGCGCTCGACCGGGGGCGGTGGGTCGATCCGCAGGCCGGCAAAGTGTCGTTCCTGCGGTACTTCGAGTCCTGGGAGCGGGACCAGGTCTGGACCGATGGAACCCGCAAGGCAATGTCGCTCGCGGCGCGGTCGGCGACGTTCGCCCAGATGGATCTGCGGAAGATCCGACCCAGCCATGTCGAGGCCTGGGTCAAGTCGATGACGGTCTCCTCACCGGAGCGGTCGGCGCCGTTGGCACCGGGGACCATCAAGACCCGGTTCGTGAACGTCCGCTCGGTGTTTCGGGCCGCCGTCCGGGACGAAATGATCGCGACCGATCCGACGGCACGGGTGCGTCTCCCCCGGCAGCGGAAGCGTGAGGCAGCGATGACGATCCCGACACCTGAGTCAGTTCGTCAGATCCTCGAGGGCGCCGATCCGCGCTTCCGTGCCTTCGTCGGGTTGTGTGCCTTTGCTGGTCTGCGGCTCGGCGAGGCGGCTGCCTTGCAGGTCGCCGACGTCGACTTCCTGCGTCGCGAGATCCACGTCCGCCGGCAGGTGCAGCGGGTCAACGGCGGGGAGGTCGAGATCCGGTTGCCGAAGTACAACTCCGAGCGCACCATTCACGCCGCCCAGGCGCTGATCGACATGCTCGCCGAGCACGTCGCGCTCGGCCTCACCAACGAGTGGTTGTTCGAAGGCAACGCCAAGCTTCCGCCGCATCAGAACACCATCGGTCACCGATGGCGCACGACCCTCTCGCGTGCCGGAGTCAGCGGCGTTCGCCTGCACGACCTTCGTCATTTCTACGCGTCCGGGGTGATTGCCTCGGGTTGCGACGTGGTGGCCGTCCAGCGCGCGCTGGGACACGCCAAGTCCACGACAACCCTGACGACGTACGCACACCTGTGGCCGAGCGCCGAGAGCCGGGTCAGGGACGCGTCCGCTCGCCTCGCGGCCGAGGTCCTCGGCGCTGGTGAGGGCACTGTGAGGGCAGATGGCGGCTAAATCGCCTCTGACCTCCGTGTTTACACGTTGAAGCGGAACTCCACGACGTCGCCGTCGGCCATGACGTAGTCCTTGCCCTCCATGCGCACCAGGCCCTTCTCCTTGGCCTTGAGCATCGAGCCGGCCTCGACCAGGTCGTCGAAGGAGACGATCTCGGCCTTGATGAAGCCGCGCTGGAAGTCGGTGTGGATGACGCCGGCGGCCTCCGGGGCGGTCGCGCCCTTGGGGATCGTCCAGGCGCGGGTCTCCTTGGGGCCGGCGGTGAGGTAGGTCTGCAGGCCGAGGGTGTCGAAGCCGACCCGGGCCAGGACCTCCAGACCGGGCTCGTCGACGCCCATCTCAGCGAGCATCTCGCGGGCCTCGGCGTCGTCGTCGAGCTCGACCAGCTCGGCCTCGAACTTGGCGTCGAGGAAGATAGCCTCGGCCGGCGCGACCAGGTCGCGCATCTTCTGCTTCAGCTGCTCGTCGCCGAGCTCGTCGGCGTCACAGTTGAAGACGAAGATGAACGGCTTGGCGGTGAGCAGCGACAGCTCGCGCACCAGCGACCGGTCGATCTTGGTGGCGATGATCGGCGTCCCGGCCTCCAACGCGGCCAGCGCCTCCTTGGCCGCCTCGACGTTCGCGGTGAGCGCCTTGTTACCGCGAGCCTCCTTCTCCAGCCGCGGGATCGCCTTCTCGACCGTCTGCAGGTCGGCGAGGATCAGCTCGGTGGAGATCGTGGAGATGTCGCTGGCCGGGTTGACCTCGCCGTCGACGTGGGTGACGTCCTCGTCGCGGAAGACCCGGGTCACCTGGCAGATCGCGGCCGACTCGCGGATGTGCGAGAGGAACTTGTTGCCCAGCCCCTCCCCCTCGGACGCCCCCCGGACGATGCCGGCGATGTCGACGAACTCGACCGTGGCCGGCAGGATCTTGGCCGACCCGAAGATCTCGGCAAGCTTGGCCAGGCGCGGGTCGGGCACCCCGACGACACCGACGTTCGGCTCGATCGTGGCGAACGGGTAGTTCGCCGCGAGGACGTCGTTCTTGGTCAGGGCGTTGAAGAGGGTGGACTTGCCCGCGTTGGGGAGCCCGACGATGCCGATGGTGAGAGCCACGGGCGGCGAGTCTACGGCGGCGTACGGCGGCGCCCCGAATCGCTGCCGGCCGCGGGGGTGGCACGATCGGGCCGTGGACCTCGACCGCATCCGATCCGCCTTTCCCGCCCTCGACCTCGGCGTCGCGCACTTCGACGGCCCGGGCGGCTCCCAGACGCCCCGCCCGGTCGCCGATGCGGTGGCCGCGGCACTCACCGCCGGGCTCGCCAACCGAGGCAGCGTCACCGAGGCCGAGCGGCGCGCCGACGCGATCGTGGTCGACGCCCGGGCGGCGATGGGCGACCTGCTCGGCGCCGACCCGCGCGGCATCGTCTTCGGGCGCTCCATGACCCAGCTGACCTTCGACCTGGCCCGCACGCTCGCCGCCGGGTGGGGCCCCGGCGACGAGGTCGTGGTCACCCGGCTCGACCACGACGCCAACATCCGCCCCTGGGTGCTCGCCGCCGAACGGGCCGGCGCGACCGTGCGCTGGCTCGACTTCGACCCCGCGACCGCCGAGCTCGACGACCTGGAGCCGCTGCTCACCGACCGCACCCGCCTGGTGGCGTTCACCGCCGCGTCCAACCTGTTCGGCACCCGGCCCGACGTCCGCCGGATGACCGCGGCCGCGCACGCGGCCGGGGCACTGGTGCACCTGGACGCCGTGCACCTGGTGCCGCACGTGGTCGTCGACCTGGCGGACCTGGGGGTCGACCTGCTCGGCTGCTCGCCGTACAAGTTCCTCGGCCCCCACCTCGGCGTCCTCGCCGCCCGGCCCGAGCTGCTCGAGACGCTGCACCCCGACAAGCTGCTGCCCTCGCCCGAGCAGGTGCCGGAGCGCTTCGAGCTGGGCACCCTGCCCTACGAGCTGCTCGCCGGCGTCACCGCCACCGTCGACTTCATCGCCGGCCTGGCCTCGACCCACCCGGACCGCCGCGCCGCCGTGATCGAGTCGATGACCGCGGTCGAGACCCACGAGGACGCGCTGCTGGCACGCCTGCTCGGCGGCCTCGGCGAGCTCCCGTCCGTCACCGTGCACGGACGGCCGGCCCACCGCACGCCCACGGTGCTCTTCTCCGTCGCCGGGCACACCCCCCGTGCGGTGGCCGGTCACCTCGCCGGCCTCGGCGTGAACGCCCCGGCGAGCCACTTCTACGCCCTCGAGGCCTCCCACCGCGCCGGACTCGGCGACGACGGCGCCGTGCGGGCCGGGCTCGCGCCGTACTCGACGGCCGAGGACGTCGACCGCCTGCTCGACGGCGTACGGCGCCTGTCCGACAAGCGGGCGGGACAGCTGTAACGCGGCCCGCGGACTAGCTGGCCGCCGCCCCCAGCGGCGCGCGCAGCAGCTCGGTCGAGCGGGGTGGGCGGCATTCCAGCACCCGCTTCATCACCGAGACCGCGTCGACCTGCCACACCTGGCCGCGCAGGCCCTCGATCGCGGCCACCACGTCCTCGAGGTACGGCGCGGTGGTGGCGTCGTTGATGGTTCCCACCGGCACCCACGGCCGGAAGGTGCGCCGGTCCAGGAAGAAGCCGAGCCGCTCCACGCCCTGGTTGATCCCGCCGAACACCGCGCGCAGGCCGTCGACGTCGCCGTCGAAGCTCACCCACACGGCCCGGTCGCCCGGGAACTCCAGGGCCATGGCCCCGGCGATGCGCACCTCGACGCCGGCCAGCCCCTCCGCCAGCTCGGTGATCGCCCGGCAGAGCCGGTCGACCTCGCTGGTGGTGAGGTTCCCGAAGCTGGACAGCGGCAGGTGCAGCTGGTCGGCCGGCACCAGGTCCAGCTGCGGCGCCGGCTCGGCGGGCGCCGGTGGCGCCACGGCCGTCTCGACCCGCGGCCCCCGTGAACGTGCGAACAGGCCACGGCGCGACGGCGCCCCGGTCGCCGGCATCGGCTGCGGCTCCGGTTCGGGGACGGGCAGCGGCACCTCGGCCACCGCCGCGGCGATCGCCGCGGCGAGCGGCTCCGGCGGCAGCAGTGCGGCGTGCAGGTGCATGGCCCCTCCTCGTTCAGTCCTCGCTCGTGGCCGCGCTCCACCGTGACGGCGCACCCTCGGCGAGCCAGCGCCCCAGAGCGGCGGCGGACGCGGGGCGTCCGAGCAGGTAGCCCTGGCCGTAAACCCCGAGCGCGGCCAGGTGCTCGGCCTGCGCCGGCGTCTCGATCCCCTCCGCCACCGTGCGCAACCCGCACCGCTTCGCCAGCGCGACGACGCCGTCCACGATCGCGGTCGACCGCTCCTCGTGGGGCACGCCCGCCACGAAGGCCCGGTCGATCTTGAGCGTGGTCGCCGGCAGCCGCAGCAGGTAGGTCAGCGTGTCGAAGCCCGTGCCGAAGTCGTCGAGTGCCAGCGAGACGCCCGCGCGGTCGAGCTCCCACAGCCGCGCGAGCGGTGCCTGGTCGGTGGTCAGCAGCACCGACTCGGTGAGCTCCAGCGACAGCCCGACAGGGGGCAGGTCCGCGGCGGCCAGGGCTCCCAGCACGTCGTCGACGAAGCCGTCGTCGTGCACCTGGAGGGCGGACACGTTCACGAACACCGGCACCAGTCTGCCCAGCTCACGTCGCCAGGCTGCCGCCTGCAGCGCGGCCGTCCGCAGGACGCTGCGCCCGAGCGCCAGGATCTGGCCCGTGCGCTCGGCCTCGGCGACGACCTGCGCGGCCGAGGCCGGACTGCCCTCGGCGTCACGGAGCCGCAGCAGCGCCTCCGCGGCGACCACCCGGCCGTCCACGAGATCCACGACCGGTTGGTAGGCGAGCTGCACCTGCTCGCGATCGAGCGCTGCCCGAATCAGCTGCTCCACTTTCTCCTCCGTACGTCGGTTGGTCGAACAAGGCTGGCCACGCTGGACCTAGCCGGTGGTGCTGGAAAGTCGCTCGAGGTCAGCACGCGTGGGCTGGGCGCGGAGTCCGCCGCGCCGTTCCGCCGCGGACTCGACGACACTGGTGAAGAACTCCGAGACCGGCACCGGCCGTCCGATCCCGAACCCCTGGGCCAGATCGACGCCCTCCTCGCGCACCACCTCGAGGATCCGATCGCTCGTCACGAACTCCGCGATGGTCTTCTTGCCCAGGCCGTGGGCCATCTGCACGATCGAGGCCAGGATCGTGCGATCGCGGGAGTCGACGTCACACCCGGCGACGAACTCGCCGTCGATCTTCACGTAGTCGAACAGCAGGTGCTTGAGGTAGTAGAACGAGCCGAAGCCCGCCCCGAAGTCGTCGAGGGCGAAGCTGCAGCCCAGCTGCGTCAGCCGCTCCGCGAACCGGCGGGCCTCCTCGATGTGGGCGACGGCGGCGGTCTCGGTGATCTCCAGCACGAGGCCGCGGGGGTCGACGTTGTTGCGGCGCAACGCCGTGATCAGCTCGGCCTCGACCGCGGGGTCGCCGACCGACCGGCCGGAGAGGTTCACCTCGAGGTGGAAGTCCGGGTCGAAGGACTGCAGGTGCTCCAGGAGCGCCACGCTGTGCCGGATCACCCAGCGGTCGATCCGGGTGATCAGGTTGGAGCGCTCGGCGACGTAGAGGAACCGGGCCGGCGGGACCAGGTGGTCTTCCATCCGCATCCGCAGCAGGGCCTCGGCACCGCTGCGCTTCATCGTGTTCACGTCGAGGATCGGCTGCAGGTGCAGCTCGAAGGCGTCCTCGCGCAGCGCCTGCTCGATCTGGTCGGCCCAGTGCAGCCGGGCCGCCGTGCGGGGGACGTCGAAGCGCGTGGTGTCCAGCGTCGCGTACCGGTCGCGCCCGCCGTCCTTGGCGTCGTACAGCAGCATGTCGACGCTCGACATCACGTCGCTCACCGTCAGCTTGCTGTGCTTGAGCAACAGCACCCCGATGCTCGCGGTGACCCGATGCTGGGCCCCGTCCAAGGTGGAGACCTCCTCGCGGACCGCCTCGACCAGGTCGCGCGCGGTGAGCTCGGCCCCGACCGCGTCGGCCTCGGGCAGCAGCACGGCGAACTCGTCGCCGCCGAGCCTGGCCACCAGGTCGGTGGCGCGCAGCCGACGACGCAGGAGGTCGCCGAGCATCACGATGAGCTGGTCGCCGGCGGGGTGCCCGAGGGTGTCGTTGACCTCCTTGAAATGGTCGAGGTCGAGCATCATCACCGCGCCCCGGGCGCCGTAGCGCTGGCACCGGTCCAGGTGCCGCTCCAGCTCCTCCTCGAACCGCCGGCGGTTGGTCAGGCCGGTCAACGGGTCGTGGTTGGCCAGGAAGGTCAACCGGTTCTCGTAGCGCTCCTGCTCCGACATGTCCACGAAGTGCATGAGCACCGCGTCGCCGTCGAGGCCGCTGCCGGCCTGGCCCTCGGAGTCGTCGGCGGGCATCAGCGAGCTCGACACCGCCACCGGACAGGGGTCGCCGGCGGCACTGCGCAGCGACCAGCGGCTCTGCGCCCGGTTGCCGCTCGACAGCACCCGGTCGAGGTGCTCCTGGACGATCTCGCCGGCACCCTTCTCGACCAGCTCGGTGAGCGGCTGCCCGACCAGCACGTCCTCGCTGACGCCGGCCAGGTGGCACAGGGCGGGGTTGGCCCGGTGGACGACACCGTCGGGGGTCAGCACGGCGATGCCGTGCGGCGACTCGCTGAAGAAGCGCTCCGCGCGGTCGCGCTCGCGGGCGACCTGCCGGGCCCGTTGCCGCTCGCGAGAGACGTCACGTGCGAGCAGCAGCACCTCACGGTGCCCCGACTCCTCGTCGTCACTGCTGACGATGGGGCTGACCAGCACCTCCTGGTCGTGGCCGTTGGCGGTCGAGGTGAGCTCGGCACCGACCAGGTCGCCCTCGATCGCCTTGCTCACCAGCCGGCGCACGATCGGCAGGTTGCGGGAGCTGGCGAACTCGGAGAAGTTCTGCCCCTCGGCATCGCGCAGCCCCACCGCCCAGGCGCCACTGCCGGCGACGAGGCCGATCTGGAGGTCCTCGTCGAGGGTGACCAGCGCCGTCTCGGGGATGGTGTCGACGACGAACCGCCATCGCGCGTTGGCCTGCTCGAGCTCGCGCGAGAGCGCCGAGTGCCGGTCCCGGTCGATCCGCCACCGCACCACCACGTCCTGCACGGCCGGACCGACCAGCAGTGTGATCGCGCCCCACAGGACCGCCCGGGCGACACCGGCCGCGTCGTAGTCGGCCGGTGTCAGGACGGCGGGGGTCAACAGCAGGACGACGGTGAGCACCGCGACCAGCAGCAGATCGCGGCGGCGGCCGAACAGCGCGCACCACAGCACCGGCACGGCCACCAGCGGCAGCAGCGGCGAGGCGGGGCCACCGGTGGCGTGGAAGATCGCCGCGAGGCCGCTGGAGATCAGCACCACGAGCGTCGGCTCCAGCCAGGTGCGTCGCCGGCTGCGCAGGGTGCGGAGGAACAGCACCCCCGCGACACCGAGCAGGACCAGCGCGAGGACGGCCGACGCGGCGTGCACCTGGTACTGAGGCAGCAGCATCATGCCCAGACCGATCGCCAGGCAGGCGGCGAAGGGCGCCGCACCACGCAGTCCGGGACGTTCCACGAGGAGGGGATCGGCCGGTCGCGGCCCGACCTTTGCCTGTTGGGCGACCCGTCGTCGGACCGTCGGCGCTCCCTCCTAGGGTGGTCTGGTGCGGATCGCCACCTGGAACGTCAACTCCCTGCGCTCGCGGATCGGCCGGGTCGAGGCCTTCCTGGAGCGCCACGACGTCGACGTGCTCGCGCTGCAGGAGACCAAGGCCCGCGAGGACCAGCTGCCATTGATGGGCCTCCAGTCGATGGGCTACGAGGTGGCGGCCTGCGGCACCAACCAGTGGAACGGTGTGGCGCTGGTGAGCCGGGTCGGGCTCGACGACGTCGAAGTGGGCTTCCCGGGCATGCCCGGGTGGGGCGACCCGGTCGCCGCCGAGTCGCGGGCGATCGGCGCGACGTGTGGCGGGGTCCGGGTGTGGTCGCTCTACGTGCCCAACGGGCGCAAGCCCGACGACCCGCACTACGTCTACAAGCTCGACTGGCTGGCCCGGCTCCACGACGTCGCGACCGACTGGGTGGAGGGGCCCACGGCGCTGGTCGGCGACTGGAACATCGCCCCCCGCGACGAGGACGTCTTCGACATGGCCCAGTTCGCGCGCTCGACCCATGTCACCCCGCCGGAGCGGGCCGCCTTCCAGGCCTTCCTCGACAGCGGGTACGTCGACGTCGTGCGGCCGCACGCGCCGGGCCCGGAGGTCTACACCTACTGGGACTACTACCGGCAGCGCTACGAGCGCAATCGCGGGCTGCGCATCGACTTCGTGCTCGGCTCCCCCGCGTTCGCGGCCCGGGTGACGCACGCGTTCATCGACCGCGAGGAGCGGGCCGGCACCGGCGCCTCCGACCACGCACCGGTGGTCGTCGACGTCGTCTGACCTCCCCGGGCGGGCTCGATGTCGGTGGTTGCGGCGATGCTGGCCGCATGGAGACGACCACGTTCTGGGCCCTGGTGACCTGCCTGCTGCTCGGGGCTGCCCTCGGCGGCGTCGCCGGCGCGCTCTGGGGGCGCTCCCGGCCCGGCGGTGAGGACCGGATCGTCCGCGCCCTGGAGCAGCGGGCCGCCGACCACGCGGTGGTGCGGGAGGGGCTGGCCCGGCTCGGCGACACGATGCGCGACCTGGAGCACAACCGGGTGGCCTGGCAGAGCCAGTTCGCCCAGCAGGTCGACGACATGCGCCACACCACCGACACGCTGCGCCGCGAGACCCGGTCGCTCTCGACGGCGCTCCGCAAGCCGCAGGTGCGCGGCCGCTGGGGCGAGCTGCACCTGCGCCGCGCCGTCGAGCTGGCCGGGCTGGTCGATCGCTGTGACTTCTCCGAGCAGGTCCGCCTCGACGACGGCGCCCGCCGCCCCGACCTGGTCGTGCACCTGGTGGGCGGCCGGTGCCTGGTCGTCGACGCCAAGGTCCCCCTCGACGCCTACCTCGACGCCACCGCCAGCGACGACGACGACCTCCACGCCCACCACCTCGCCCGCCACGCCCGTCAGGTGCGCGGCCACATCGACACGCTCGCGGCGAAGGCCTACTGGCGGTCGCTGCCCGAGACTCCCGAGTTCGTGGTGCTGTTCGTGCCCGCCGAGTCGTTCCTGGCCGCCGCCCTCGAGACCGACTCCGCCCTCATCGAGTACGCCGCGGAGCGCCAGGTCGTGCTCGCCACCCCCACCACGCTGATCGCGCTGCTGCGCACGGTCGCCCACGGCTGGAGTCACGAGGCCCTCGCCGACCAGGCGCGCGAGGTGCACCGGCTGGGTCGCGACCTCCACGCGCGGCTCGGCACCCTGTCGGGCCACCTCGACGCGGTCGGGCGAAGCCTGAACGCCGCCGTCGGTCACTACAACGCGACGGTCGGCTCCCTGGAGTCGCGGGTGCTGGTGGCGGCCCGCCGCTTCGACGACCTCGGCGTCACCGACGCCGGTGTCGACGGACGCCTCGACGCCCCACGCTCGGTGGAGCTGCGCGCCGTCGACCGGCGCGCCGCCCCCGACGTCCCCGACGGCGGCTCTACGGTGGCGTCGTGAGCGAGGTGCACAGCCACCAGCAGCGGACCCTCTGGGAGGAGGGCCGGGCGAGCGCGCGCGAGGTGGTCACCCTCGGCGTGGCGGTCGCGCTCAGTCTCGCGGCTCTCGACCTGCTGCTCTTCGGCCAGCTCACCGTGCTGTTCGACCTGGCCTTCGTCGCGCTCAGCGTCGGGCTGGCCCTGGCGGTGCGCCCACGCGACTTCTTCACCGTCGGCGTGCTGCCGCCGCTGCTGATGCTCGGGCTGTTCGTGCTGCTCGGCGCCACCGACCCGGGCACGATCGCCCGCGCCGAGGACGGCGTCGTCCAGGCCGTGGTCTCCGGACTGTCGCACCACAGCGCCGCCCTGGTGGTCGGCTATCTGCTCTGTCTCGGCGTGCTGGCCCTGCGCCACCAGGTGGCCAACCGCTGACTCCGTCCCCGGCTACTCGGCCCCGAACCGGTCCGGGTCGCCGGCACCGCGGCGGACCACCTCGGGGGTGGCCTCCGACCAGTCAACGACCGTGGTCGGCTCCGCCGGCACGTCGCCCGCCTCGACCACGACGTCGACCTCGTGGTCGAGGTCCTCCTTGATCTCCCAGCCCATCGTGCGCGGCTCCGACTCGCCGGGCAGGATCAGCGAGCTGGTGAGCAGTGGCTCGCCGTGCAGCTCGAGCAGGGCCTGGTCGAAGACGTGGTCGGGGATGCGCACCCCGACCGTGCGCTTCTTGGGGTGCAGGAGCCGCCGCGGCACCTCCGGGGTGGCCGGGAGGATGAACGTGTAGGGCCCCGGCGTCGCGGCCCGGATGGCCCGGAACGCGGCGTTGTCGACCTTGACCAGCTGGCCGAGCTGGGAGAAGTCGCGACACATCAGGGTGAAGTGGTGGCGGTCGTCGAGCCCGCGGATGCGCAGGATCCGGTCGCGCCCGTCGCGGTTGCCGATCCGGCAGCCCAGCGCATAGCCGGAGTCGGTCGGGTAGGCGATCAACGCGTCGTCGCGCAGGGCGTCGACGACCTGCTGCAACAGCCGGGGCTGGGGGTTGTCGGGGTGGATGTCGAGGAAGCGGGCCACGACCCCACTCTAGGGTCAGGAGCGGCCGGCGGCCTTGAGGTCGCGGCGCAGCTCCTTGGGCAGGGCGAAGATGAGCGACTCCTCGGCGGTCTGCACCGCACGCGCGTCGGGGTAGCCGCGCTCGGCGAGGAACGAGAGCACCCCCTCCACCAGCGCCTCCGGGACGCTGGCGCCGGAGGTGACGCTGACCGTGCGGACGCCCTCGAGCCAGGACTCCTGGATCTCGGAGGCGTCGTCGACGCGGTAGGAGGTGCGCGCCCCCGCCTCGAGGGCGACCTCGACCAGGCGCACGGAGTTCGAGGAGTTGCCCGAGCCGACCACGATCACCAGGTCGGAGTCGCGGGCGATCTCCTTCACGGCCAGCTGACGGTTCTGGGTGGCGTAGCAGATGTCGTCGCTCGGCGGGTCGAGCAGCGCGGGGAACCGCTCGCGGATGGCGGCCACGGTCTCGAGTGTCTCGTCGACCGACAGCGTGGTCTGGGAGAGCCAGGCCACCCGCTCGGGGTCACGGACCACGATGTCGGCGACGTCGGCGGGGCTCTGCACCAGCTGGATGTGCCCGGGAGCCTCGCCGGCGGTGCCCTCGACCTCCTCGTGCCCCTCGTGGCCGATCAGCAGGATGTCGTAGTCCTCGGCGGCGAACCGCTTGGCCTCGTGGTGCACCTTGGTGACCAGCGGGCAGGTGGCGTCGATGGTCTTCAGCGACCGCTCCTCGGCCTGGCGGTGCACCTCGGGCGAGACGCCGTGGGCGGAGAAGACGACCGTCTGCCCCGCCGGCACCTCGTCGAGCTCCTCGACGAAGATCGCGCCACGCGACTCGAGGTCGGAGACGACGTGCTTGTTGTGCACGATCTGCTTGCGCACGTAGACCGGGGCACCGTAGAGCTCGAGCGCCTTCTCGACGGTGACCACGGCCCGGTCGACGCCGGCGCAGTAGCCGCGGGGCGCCGCGAGCAGGACGGCGCGATCGGCCTCCTCGACGGAGAGGACCGGGGGCGTGCCGAGGTCGATGGTCATGGGCTCAGTCTAGAAGGAGCCCGGTGGGGCGGCGATTCGCCGTCGGCGGCACCGCCTACCCTCACGTGCATGGCCCTGGAGACCTCCCCCGAGTCGCCGGCCCCGGTGCGGCAGATCGCCAACGCGATCGCCGGGTGGGTCGACCGGCTGGGTGCCGTCTGGGTCGAAGGCCAGGTGGCGCAGGTGAACCGGCGGCCGGGCGTCGGCACGGTCTTCATGACGCTGCGCGACGCCGTGGCCGACCTGTCGATCACCGTCACCTGCTCGCGCACCCTCTTCGACGGGCTGAACCCCCCGCTGGTCGAGGGAGCCAGCGTGGTCGTGCACGCCAAACCCTCCTACTACGCCAACCGCGGCACGCTCTCGCTCTACGCCCGCGAGATCCGGATGGTCGGCCTGGGCGAGCTGCTGGCCCGCCTCGAGCGACGCCGTCAGCTGCTGGCCGCCGAGGGCCTGTTCGCCGCCGAGCTCAAACGCCCGCTGCCGTTCCTGCCGACGCGGGTGGGCCTGGTCACCGCCCCGAAGTCGGCGGCGGAGCGCGACGTGCTCGAGAACGCCCGCCGCCGCTGGCCCGCCGTCGCCTTCGAGGTCGTCTACGCCGCCATGCAGGGCCCTCGCTCGTGCGCCGAGGTGATCGAGGCGCTCGAGCGGCTCGACCGCCACCCCGAGGTCGACGTGATCGTGGTGGCGCGAGGCGGCGGGTCGGTCGAGGACCTGCTGCCGTTCTCCGACGAGGCGCTGGTCAGGGCGGTCCACCGGGCGCGCACCCCGGTGGTCTCCGCGATCGGCCACGAGCCCGACTCGCCGCTGCTCGACCTGGTCGCCGACGTGCGCGCCTCCACCCCCACCGACGCCGCCAAGCTCGTCGTTCCCGACGTCGCCGACGAGCTGCGCGGTGTGGCGGCGTCCCGCGAGCGTCTCCGCTCCTGCCTGGCCGGGTTGCTCGCCCGTGAGCAGGCCGGCCTCGACGCGCTGCGCTCCCGTCCGGCGCTCGCCGACCCTCGCTCGCTGCTCGACGCCCGCGGCCAGGAGGTCGGCCTGCTCCGCGACCGGGCCCGCCGCACCCTCGGCCACGCGCTCGACCGCGCCGCCGACGACATCGGCCACCAGCGCGCGCGGGCGCGGGCGCTGTCACCGCTGGCCACCCTGCAGCGCGGCTACGCGGTGCTCCAGGACTCCGACGGCCACGTGGTCGGCTCGATCACGCAGGTCGCCGCCCGCCGCAAGGTCAGCGTCCGGGTCGCCGACGGGCGCGTGTTCGCCACCACCACCCGGGTCGAGTCGGCCGAGCAGCGACCGAGCCCGAGCACCGAGGAGGAGCCCGATGCCTGAGACCCCCGCCACCGACAGCGCCCCCGATGCGGAGACGCCGTCCTACGAGGCCGCCCGCGAGGAGCTGATCGACGTGGTGCGCCGGCTCGAGACCGGCGGCACCACCCTCGAGGAGTCGCTCGCGCTGTGGGAGCGGGGAGAGCTGCTCGCCACGATCTGCCAGCGCTGGCTCGACGGCGCCCGGCAGCGTCTGGACCGCGCGATCGACCCCGAGTCCGACTCCGAGGCGTGACCGGTCAGCGTGACCCGACGGTGAGCCGCTCCAGCAGGCCGAGCTGCTCGGCCTCCGGCGCGGAGCCGTAGACGATCACGGTCTGACCGGAGCCGGGCAGCTCCGCCACGAAGCCGTGGTCGCCGCCCTCGTCGGTCCAGTGCTGCCACCTGCCGGCCACCGAGCCGTCGACCTCCACGTCGTCCTCCCGGTCCGCGTGTTCGTCGACGAGCTCCGCGACCAGGTCTTCGGCGGAGTCGTCGCGCTGCCGGACCCCGACGAACTTCTCGTCCTCGGTCAGCAGGGAGATCCCCCACTCGGGGCGCTCGCCCTGGCGCAGCAGCACCCGGGTGGCCATCCAGCCCTCGGGCAGGTCACGCGGGTAGACCACGTCGACACCCGCGGCCTGTGCGGCCTCCGCAGCGGCCAGGTAGTCGTACGGCTCGGGGCGCACCTCGAGCTCCGCACGGAAGGTCGCCCGCCACACGACGAAGGCGAGCACCGCCACCACCGTGACCACCAGCGCCGCCACCAGGCCGTTGGTGCTGCGCGTGTAGCGCCCCGGCTTGCCCGTCTCACTCACGCGGCCCAGTTTCACAGTTGGCCCGGGCACCTCCGCCAGCACCCCCGCCGGCCCTCGTGGGCGACCAGGCACCGATCTCCGCATCCGCGGAGCATCTGTGGCGAATTCGACGCAGTTGCGGCACACTCTGCGGGTGACGACCTACCGGATCGCGGAGGCAGCCGAGCTGCTGGGCGTCAGCGACGACACGGTACGCCGCTGGGTCGAGGCCGGCCGGCTGCCGGCCGTCGTGGTCGACGGACGCACGGGAGTGCCCGGCCCCGACCTGGCCGCGTTCGCCGAGTCGCTGGCGCTCGAGCCCGACCGGGAGCGCACCCGCGCCGCCTCGGTGAGCGCCCGCAACCGGCTGGCCGGCATCGTCACCCGGGTGAAGAGGGACGCGGTGATGGCCCAGGTCGAGATGGTCTGCGGCCCCTACCGGATGACGTCGCTGATGAGCGCGGACGCCGCCGACGAGCTCGGCCTCGAGCCCGGCGTGCGGGCGATCGCCTCGGTGAAGTCGACGAACGTGGTCGTGGAGCGGCCGTGACCCACACCGGCCGGCGCTCGATCGTCTCGCTCGCCCTCGCACTCACCCTGCCGCTCACCGCGGCCGGCTGCGGTGGCGACGCCGAGCGAGGCACTCTGACCGTGCTGGCAGCGGCCTCGCTGACCGAGCCGTTCACCGAGCTCGCCGAGCGTTTTGAGGAGCAGCATCCCGACGTCGAGGTGCGACTGGCCTTCGACTCGTCGGCGACGCTGGCCCAGCAGGTCGTCGAAGGCGCCCCTGCCGACGTGCTGGCCACGGCCGACGGCGCCACGATGCTGACGGCGGCGGAGGCCCTGGACGCCGACCCGCTGGCGTTCGCGACCAACCACCTGGTCCTCGCCGTGCCGCGCGGGCCCGGACCGGTCGAGGGGGTCGCCGACCTCGCCGACCCGGACGTCTCCTGGGTGGCCTGCGTGCCGACCGCCCCCTGCGGCCGGGTCGCGGCGACGCTGCTCGAGCAGGGCCTGATCGCCGGTGAGCCGGTCAGCCTCGAGGTGGACGTGAAGGCGGTCCTGGCCCGGGTCGTGGACGGCGAGGCGGACGCCGGCCTGGTCTATGCCAGCGACGTGGTCACCGCCGGCGACTCCGTGCGGGCGCTGCCGCTGCCGGGTGCGGCGGACGAGCGCACCGTCCCGTCGGTCCTGGCCCTGCCCGGGGCACCCGGCTCGGCCCAGGACTTCGTCGACCTGCTGCTCTCGCGCGAGGGGCAGGACGTGCTGCGCGCCGCCGGCTTCGGGCCGATCTGATGCCGACCGCCGTCCGCGCCCCCTCCCCCGGCCGGCCGCCGCTGGTGCTGCTGGTGCCGGCCCTCGTCGCGGCCACGCTGCTCGTGCTGCCTCTGGTCGCCCTGCTGCTCGACACCCCGTGGCGCGGCCTCCTCGGCCAGCTCACGGAGCCGGCGGTGCGACAAGCGCTGTGGCTCTCCGCGCTCACCTCGCTGGCCACCGTGGCCGGCTGCCTGGTGCTCGGCACCCCGCTGGCCTGGCTCCTGGCTCGCGTCGAGTTCCGCGGACGGGCCCTGCTGCGGGCGGTGGTGACCGTGCCGCTGGTGCTGCCGCCGGTGGTGGCCGGTGTCGCCCTGCTGACCGCGTTCGGGCGCGCCGGGCTGGTCGGCGAACCCCTCCGGGAGGCGTTCGGCGTCACCGTCCCCTACACGACGCTGGCGGTGGTGCTCGCCCACACGTTCGTGTCGATGCCGTTCTACGTGCTGGCGGTCGAGGGCGCGATGCGCACCGCCGGGGGCCGGTACGACGACGTCGCGGCCACGCTGGGCGCCGACCGGTGGACGACGTTCCGCCGGGTGACGCTGCCGCTGGCGCTGCCCGGGGTGGTCTCGGGCGCGGTCCTGGCCTGGGCCCGCTCCCTCGGCGAGTTCGGGGCGACCATCACCTTCGCCGGCAACTACCCGGGCACGACGCAGACGATGCCGTCGCTGATCTACAGCACCCTCCAGGGCGACCCGGAGCTGGCCCGGACGCTGAGCATCGTGCTGCTGGCCGTCTCGGTGGTGGTCATCGGCGCGCTGCGGGGCCGGTGGCTGGTCGGAGCGGGCCGATGAGCCCCGGCCTGCGCGCCCGCGTCGAGGTGCCCGGCCGCCTGGTCGCCGAGCTCGAGGCCGCCCCGGGCAGCGTCACCGCGGTGATCGGCCCCAACGGCGCCGGCAAGAGCACACTGCTGGCGGCGCTGGCCGGCCTGGTGGGGGTCCGCGGCACCGTGGAGATGGGTGGCGAGAGCTGGACCGACCCGCCTCGGCCGGTGCGCCGGCGCCGGGTCGGCATGGTCTTCCAGGACCAGGCGCTGTTCCCGCATCTCGATGCCCTCGACAACGTGGCCTTCGGGCTGCGCAGCCGAGGGCTCCCGCGCCGTGCGGCAGCCGCGCGGGCCAGACCCTGGCTGGACCGGCTCGGCGTCGGCGACCTCGCCGGCCGCCGCCCCGCCGAGCTCTCCGGCGGCCAGGCCCAACGCGTCGCCATCGCCCGGGCGCTGGCGTCCGACCCGGTCCTGCTGCTGCTCGACGAGCCGTTCGCGGGGCTCGACGTCGGCGTCGCCAGCAGCCTACGGGTGGAGCTGGCCCGCCACCTCTCGTCGTACGCCGGGGTCACCCTGCTGGTCACCCACGACGCCCTGGACGCCTTGACGCTGGCCGACCAGGTGCTGGTGCTCGACGAGGGCCGGGTCGCTCAGCTGGGCGAGCCGCACGAGGTCGCGGCGCGACCGCGCACCCCGCACGTGGCACGGCTGGTCGGCCTGAACGTGCTGCGCGACGGCGACCGGTTCCGCGCGTTCCGGCCGAGCGCGGTGACGGTGTCGCTGCAGCAGCCGGCCGGGTCGGCACGGCACCGGTGGCACGGCACACTGCGCGGGATGGCCCGCCACGGCGATGCCGTGCGCCTCGAGGTCGCCACCGGCGCCGGGGGGCCGGGCCTGCTCGCCGACGTGACCCCCGCCGCGGCCGCCGACCTCGCACTCGAGCCGGGTCGCGAGGTGTGGCTCTCGGTCAAGGAGACCGCCGTCCAGGGCTACGAGTGACCTCGGTCACGAGGTGTGACCCCGGCTACCATGCGCCCCATGAGCCAGACCCCTGAGCCGGAGTCCGTCCACCCCGAGGCCGTCGACGTCGGGCCCGAGCGGCCCGACCGCAACCTCGCCCTGGAGCTGGTCCGGGTGACCGAGGCCGCCGCGATGGCCGCCGGCCGCTGGGTCGGCCGCGGCGACAAGAACGGCGCCGACGGGGTCGCGGTCAACGCGATGCGGGTGATGATCTCCACGATCGGCATGCAGGGCACCGTCGTCATCGGCGAGGGCGAGAAGGACAACGCGCCGATGCTCTACAACGGCGAGCGAGTCGGTGACGGCAGCGGACCGGAGTGCGACGTCGCGGTCGACCCGATCGACGGCACGACGCTCACCGCCAAGGGCATGAGCAACGCGGTGTCGGTGCTCGCGGTGTCTCCTCGCGGGTCGATGTTCGACCCGTCGGCGGTCTTCTACATGGAGAAGCTGGTCACCGGCCCCGAGGCCGCCGGGGTGGTCGACATCCGCTACCCCGTCGCCGAGAACATCCACCAGGTCGCCAAGGCCAAGGGCTCCCAGCCCGAGGACGTCACCGTGGTGCTCCTCGACCGGCCCCGGCACGCCCAGCTGGTCGAGGAGATCCGGGCCACCGGCGCGCGCATCAAGTTCATCACCGACGGCGACGTCGCGGGCGCGATCATGGCCGCCCGGCCCGACACCGGCATCGACCTGCTGCTCGGCGTCGGCGGCACCCCGGAGGGCATCATCGCCGCCTGCGCGATGAAGTGCGTCGGCGGCACCATCCAGGGCCGGCTCTGGCCCCAGGACGACGACGAGCGGCAGCGGGCCCTCGACGCCGGCCACGACCTCGGTGACGACGCGATCCTGACCACCGACCAGCTGGTCACCGGCGACGACTGCTTCTTCGTCGCCACCGGGATCACCGACGGCGAACTGCTGCGCGGGGTGCGCTACCGCGCCGGCGGGGCGACCACCCACTCGCTGGTGATGCGCTCGCGCAGCGGCACGGTGCGCTCGATCACCTCCGAGCACCGGCTGGGCAAGCTACGCGGATACTCCGCGATCGACTTCGAGCACTGAGCCGGCGCGCGCCGCGCTCCAGGCGCGCAGCCGCTCGGCCACCAGGTCGATGACGTGGGGGTCGACCGCCATGCCGACGTGGGAGGCGCTCACCTCGACCGCCTCGGCGGTCGGGTCGATGCAGGCGCGCCAATCGACGATGCCGTCGCGCTGGGAGTAGATCGTGGTGAAGTCGATGCCGGCTGGGACCGGCATCCGCGACTCCTCGAAGCTCTGCCGCGCACAGTGGCCACCGACGCACTCCTCGGCCATCAGGCCGGGCACGCCGGCTCGGCTCAGCCGCACCAGCACGCCCACGCTGCGCGAGAGCAGGCCGTGGTGGGCGCCGGGCGCGAGCATCGGGCTGCCGAGCGTGACCACGCCGGAGACCAGGTCGGGACGGCGCACCGCGATGCCCCGCGCGAGCATGCCGCCCAGGGAGTGGCCGACGATCTGCACCCGGCTCTCCCGGCGCAGGGCCAGGGACTCGAGCCGCTCCTCGAGCTGGGCGGCCGCGTCGAGGGTGCAGCCGACGTTGGCGTGGATGTGCGAGCGGTAGGTGCGCAGGCCGCGGCGCCGCAGCGAGCGGGACATCAGCGCCAGCGTGCCGTCACCGGCCATGAACCCCGGCACCAGCAGCACCGGGTCGGGCACGCGGTCGCCGGTGCGCAGGGCGTACGGCGTGGCGCGGCGCTCGCGTCGCTCGCCCCACGATCGCCGGGCGTAGCGCCCCGCCTCGAACACGAGGCTGCCCTCCCGCAGCAGCGCGGCGGCTGCCGGCGGGGAGAACCCGTCGGGGAGGAGGAACGGCGCGAGTGTGCTCGAGGTCACACCCGGGACCGTACCCGCGAACCGGGACCGTCACACGCGAACACCCGTAAAAGGTTCAATCGGAAACCGAATTGTGACAGTGGCGGTGTCACGGTCGGCGCGGCGGTGCGGTTCACTGGGACCATGAGCGCCGAGCCGAACCCCCTGCCCGTTGCCGCCTCCCGGGAGCTGTTCGCACCGGTCGGCCGGGGCGTGGAGCTGTGCTACCAGACCTTCGGCGATCCCGACGGCGACCCGCTGCTGCTGGTGATGGGGCTCGGCGGGCCGATGACCTGGTGGGACGCCGAGCTGTGCGAGATCCTGGCCCGCCGCGGGTTCTTCGTGGTCCGCTACGACAACCGCGACACCGGCCGCTCCTCGCGGATCCCCGGGCGGGTCACCCGGGCCACCCTGGTGCGCGCGGCCGCCGGCGGCCGGGTGCGGGCGCCGTACTCCATCACCGACCTGGCCGACGACGCGGTCGGCCTGCTCGACCACCTGGGCCTCGACTCCGCCCACGTGGCAGGGGTGTCGATGGGCGGCATGATCGTGCAGACGATGGCGATCGAGCACCCCGACCGGGTCCGCTCGCTGACCAGCATCATGTCCACCACCGGCAAGCGCACGGTGGGCTGGCAGCACCCGACGCTGCTGCCGGTGCTCCTCGGTGGCCGCGGTCCCTCCCGGGATGCCTACGTCGCCCAGAGCAAGCGGGTGTGGCGGCTGATCGGCTCGCCCGGCTATCCGCTCGACGACGCGGCGCTCGAGAGCCGGGCCGCCGAGACCTACGACCGCGGCGTCAGCGCCAGCGGCGTGCTGCGCCAGATGGTCGCGGTGCTCACCCAGCCCGACCGGGGTGCGCGGCTGCGGAGCCTGCGGGTGCCGTCGCTGGTGGTGCACGGCCTCGCCGACAAGATGGTGCACGCCTCCGGCGGTCGGGCCACGGCCGCCGCGATCCGCGGCGCCGAGCTGGTGCTGATCGAGGGGATGGGACACGACCTCCCGCCCGCCCTGTTCGAGGACCTGGCCGACGCGATCCGGCGCACCGCGGACCGCGCCCGGACGTGACCCGGATGTGAGAACAGGGCGGTGACCGTGGTCACCGCCCTGCCTCACTCACCGTTCAGTCGCTAAGCCGCTCGCCCGTCGCGGTGTCGAACACGTGCACGTTGCTCGGGTCGGTCGTGACGTAGACCGTCTCGCCCTTCTGCGGGTGGTGGCGGCCGCTGGTGCGGATGATCAGGTTGGCCGGCGTGCCCTCCACACCGCTGGTGCCGTAGACGAACGCGTCGGCACCGGTGTCCTCGACGACGGTGACCTGCACCGGCAGGCCCCCCTCGCCGTCACCGACGATGCGCCACGCCTCGGGCCGCACACCCACGGTGATGTTGCCCTGCATCCGCTTCGACGCGGTCGGGTCGACCGGCACGTGGTAGCCGCCGATCTTGGCCTGGCCCTGGTCGGCCACCGCCTCGAGCAGGTTCATCTGCGGGCTGCCGATGAACCCGGCCACGAACAGGTTGACCGGCTTGTCGTAGAGCTTCAGCGGGGTGTCGACCTGCTGCAGCACGCCGTCGAGCATGACCGCGACCCGGTCGCCCATCGTCATCGCCTCGACCTGGTCGTGGGTGACGTAGACGGTGGTGACGCCGAGGTCGGACTGGAGCTTGGCGATGTCGGTGCGGGTCTGCACGCGCATCTTCGCGTCGAGGTTCGACAGCGGCTCGTCCATACAGAACACCTGCGGCTGGCGCACGATCGCGCGACCCATGGCGACCCGCTGGCGCTGACCACCGGAGAGCGCCTTGGGCTTGCGCTCGAGGTAGTCGGTGAGGCCGAGCAGCTTCGCCGCCTCCTGGACGCGCTTCTTGCGCTCATCCACGGGCACCTTCGCCATCTTCAGCGCGAAGCCCATGTTGTCGGCGACGCTCATGTGCGGGTAGAGCGCGTAGTTCTGGAACACCATCGCGATGTCGCGGTCCTTGGGCGGGGTGTTCGTGATGTCGCGGTCGCCGATGAAGATCTTCCCGGCGTTGACCTCCTCCAGCCCGGCGAGCATCCGCAGGGTGGTGGACTTTCCGCATCCGGACGGTCCGACGAGGACCATGAACTCGCCGTCCCGGATCTCGAGGTCCATGCCTGGAACCGTCGGGGCGTCGTTGCCCGGGTACCAGCGCTGTGCCTTCTCGAAGGTGACTGTGGCCATGCTGACGTGCTCCCTCCACCGGCAGGTACGTGCCGGACGATCCGTCGTGAAGTGATTGCCGCCACCCTAGCCCTCCTCGCCGCGGCCGGTGGGAGCAATGGGTTTGAACCCGTCACGTTCGGGACACAGATGCGTCACACCGTCGATGACGACAGGGGGCAGGTCGTGGCTCGCAGACCCAGGTCCGTGCTCGGACGCCGCGCCCGGCGCCGCGGGGTGGGGCTGGCCGCCCTGGCCCTCGCCGCGCCACTGCTGGCCGCGTGCTCCGGCGACTCCGGGCCGCCGACCCTGAACTGGTACGTCAACCCCGACGGCGTCGACACCCTCGGCAAGCTCGCCGAGCAGTGCAGCACCGACGACTACGACATCGAGCTCCAACTGCTGCCCACCGGCGCCACCGACCAGCGCGTCCAGCTGGCCCGCCGGCTGGCCGCCAAGGACGACTCCACCGACCTGATGAGCCTCGACCCGGTCTTCGTCGCCGAGTTCGCCAACGCCGGCTGGCTCGAGGAGCTGCCCCAGGAGGCGGCCGACAAGGCGACCGAGGACGACGTCCTCCGCGGCGCCGCCGAGACCGTCACCTGGGACGACAAGGTCTACGCGTTCCCGCAGTGGGCCAACACCCAGGTGCTGTGGTTCCGCAAGTCGCTCGCCGAGCAGGCCGGGCTCGACATGAGCCAGCCGGTCACCTGGGAGCAGGTCATCGACGCCGCGAACGAGGCCGGCGGCAAGGTCGGCGTCCAGGCCAACAAGTACGAGGCGTACGTCGTGTGGATCAACGCGCTCGTGCAGGGCGCCGGCGGCCAGATCATCTCCGACAACGAGGCCGGCAAGGACGCCACCATCGAGATCGACTCCGAGGCCGGCCAGGCGGCCGCCGCGGTGATCGAGCAGCTGGCCGGCGCCGACGCCGCCCAGCCCGACCTGACGACGTCCAACGAGGGCAGCAGCCTGGGCTGGATGTACCCCGCCGAGGGACCCGGCGAGTTCATGGTCAACTGGACGTTCGTCTACAAGAACTACCAGGGGCTGGTCGACAGCGGCGAGATCACCCAGGAGCAGTTCGACGACCTGGGCTGGGCCCGCTACCCGGCCACGGTCGAGGGCGAGCAGTCCAAGCCGCCGGTGGGCGGCATCGACATCGGGGTCGGCGCCTTCAGCCAGCACCCCGAGTTCGCCCTCGAGGCAGCCGAGTGCGTCACCTCCGAGGAGGCCCAGGTCGCGCTCGCCGTCGACGAGGGGCTGATGCCGGCTCGCAACTCGGCGTACGACTCCCCCAAGCTCGCGGAGGCCTACCCCAAGGACCTGCTCGAGCTGTTCCGCGACAGTGTCGACACCGGCGGCCCCCGGCCCGAGAGCGCCTACTACGCCACGATCTCGGCCGCGCTGCAGAGCGTGTGGCACGCACCGACCTCGGTCGACCCCGACAGCACGCCGGAGGAGTCGGCCGACTTCCTGCGCGACGTCCTCGACGGAAAGGCGCTGCTGTGAGCACCAGTTACGTCGCCACCGCGGGCGAAGACGCCCAGGCCAAGAAGCGCGGCAAGAAGGGCGCCCCATCGGCAGACAGCGAGCGCTCCCGCGGCGAGAACGCGCTCGGCCGCAAGCTGGTCGCCCCGGCGATCGTGGTGATGCTGATCGTCACCGCGTTCCCGATGCTGCGGGCGCTCTACCTCTCGGTGTTCAACTACTCGCTGACCGCTCCCGAGGACCGCGAGTTCGTCGGCCTGCAGAACTACGTCACCGCGCTCACCGACCCGCTGTTCTGGCGCGACACCGGCGTCACGGTGCTCTACATGCTGGTGACCGTCGCGATCGAGCTGGTGATCGGCTTCGTGTTCGCGATGGTGATGCATCGGGTGGTCTTCGCCCGCGGCGTGATCCGCACCTCGATCCTGATCCCCTACGGCATCATCACGGTCGTCTCCGGCTTCGCCTGGCAGTTCGCGTTCAGCTACCAGAACGGCTTCGTCAACGGCTGGCTGCCGTTCCTCGAGGCCGACTTCAACTGGTTCGGCGACTCCACGCCCGCGATCATCGCGATCATGGTCTCCGAGATCTGGAAGACCACCCCGTTCATGTCGCTGCTGCTGCTCGCCGGGCTCGCCCAGGTCTCCGAGGACATGATCGAGGCCGCCAAGGTCGACGGGGCCACCTGGTGGCAACGGCTGTGGAAGGTGATCCTGCCCAACATGCGGGCCGCGATCATGGTCGCGGTGCTGTTCCGGGCGCTCGACGCCTACCGCATCTTCGACAACATCGCGGTGATGACCGCCGGCGCCGTCGGCACCGAGTCCATCTCGTTCCTGACCTACCGCCAGACCATCGAGCAGTTCCAGCTCGGCATCGGCTCGGCGCTGTCGGTGCTGCTGTTCCTCTCGGTGATCCTGATCGCGTTCTTGATCGTGAAGCTGTTCAAGGTCGACCTGGCCCAGGCCCGGCAGGAGAGTTGAGATGCGCAAGATCGGAGTGCCCGTCGGCGTCGCGCTGATCCTCGTCTGGTGCCTGCTGCCGGTGGTGTGGATCATCTCGCTGTCGTTCAAGTCGCAGTCCGCGATCACCAACGGAAGCCCGGGGTTCTTCCCCGCCTCCGGCGACGGGGCCGGCTGGGCGAACTACGTCGACGTGATCGAGAACGACCAGTTCCGCCGGGCGATCCTGAACTCGATCGGGATCAGCCTGATCGCCACCCTGCTGTCGGTGATCATCGCGACGCTGGCGGCCTACGCGATCGCCCGGCTGGAGTTCAAGGGCAAGAAGTTCGTGCTCACGATGGCGCTGGCGATCGCGATGTTCCCCGTCGTCTCGCTGGTCGGCCCGCTGTTCGACATGTGGCGCAGCATCGGGCTCTACGACACCTGGCCGGGACTGATCATCCCCTACATGTCGTTCACGCTGCCGCTGGCGATCTGGACCCTGTCGGCGTTCTTCCGCGAGATCCCGTGGGAGCTCGAGCAGGCCGCCCAGGTCGACGGCGCCACCTCGTGGCAGGCGTTCCGCAAGGTGATCGTGCCGCTCGCCGCCCCGGGCGTCTTCACCGCGGCGATCCTGACGTTCTTCTTCGCCTGGAACGACTTCGTCTTCGGCATCTCGCTCACCTCGACCGAGAACGCCCGCCCGATCCCCGCGGCGCTGTCGTTCTTCGTCGGGCAAGACCCGTTCAACCGGCCGGCCTCGCTGCTCGCGGCGGGCGCGGTCGTCTCGACGATCCCGATCATCGTCATCGTCCTGCTGTTCCAGCGCAAGATCGTCGCCGGCCTCACCTCCGGCGCAGTGAAGGGGTGACCGGCGTGGCTGCCATCACGATGAAGAACATCGTCAAGAAGTACGGCGACGGGTTCCCGGCCGTGAACGACGTCAGCATCGACGTCGCCGACGGCGAGTTCCTGATCCTGGTCGGCCCGTCCGGGTGCGGCAAGTCGACGCTGCTGCGGATGATCGTCGGCCTGGAGGACATCACCGACGGCGACATGCTCATCGGCGACCGGCGGGTCAACGACCTCGCGCCGCGCGACCGCAACCTGGCCATGGTCTTCCAGAACTACGCGCTCTATCCGCACCTGACCGTCTACGAGAACATCGCGTTCCCGCTGCGTCTGGCCGGCGCCGACGAGAAGACGATCGACGAGAAGGTCCGCGCCGCCTCGAGCACCCTCGAGCTCGACGAGCACCTCGAGCGCAAGCCCGGCAACCTCTCCGGCGGCCAACGCCAGCGGGTCGCGATGGGCCGCGCGATCGTGCGCGACGCCGACGCGTTCCTCTTCGACGAGCCGCTGTCGAACCTCGACGCCAAGCTGCGCGGCCAGATGCGCACCGAGATCTCGCGGCTGCAGAAGCGGCTCGGCATCACCACCGTCTACGTCACCCACGACCAGGTCGAGGCGATGACGCTCGGCGACCGGGTCGCGGTGCTCAAGCGCGGCATCCTCCAGCAGCTCGCCTCGCCGCGGGAGCTCTACGAGAACCCCGGCAACCTGTTCGTCGCCGGGTTCATCGGCTCCCCGCCGATGAACTTCCTGCCGGCCACGCTCGAGGGCACCACCGTCAAGCTGCCCTTCGGCACCGTCGAGATCTCGGCCGACAAGGCCGAGAAGGCGGCCGGTCGCGACCTGCTGATCGCCGGCATCCGCCCCGACCACTTCGACGACGCCTCGGTGGTCGACGACTCCAAGCTCGAGCACGGCTCGACCTTCCGCACCACCGTCGAGGTCGTCGAGTGGCTCGGCAACGAGGCCTACGCCTACATCCCGTTCGAGGCCCCGCCGCAGGTGCAGGAGCAGCTCGCCCAGCTCGAGCGCGACCTCGACGGCGAGTCGCTGCGCACCCAGCTGGTCGTCTCCCTCGACAGCGCCAGCACCGTCGCCGAGGGCGACGAGGCCGAGATCTGGGTCGACACCCGCAGGATGCACCTGTTCGACCCGGCCACCGGCGAGAACCTCACCGTCGACCGCGAGCACGCCGGGGAGATCCCGGCGCTGGCCATGGAGGCGGCAGCCGAGCAGCCGGCCGCGGCCGGCTGAGCTCCCGGGTCAGTCCGGCCGGGGCGAGCCGTGCTTGCGCTCGACCGAGACGCCGCCCAGGAACGCGACGCCCCGGACCCGCACCGTCGGTGAGTCGTGGCCCAGCCGCGCCTCCACCAGGCCCGAGGGCCCCGTGTAGCCGCCCATGATCCCGATCCCGTCGAGGACGACGTTGTGGTGCGGGCCGACGATCACCGAGGCGCCGCCCATGAAGGCGTTGATCGTCAGCACCACTTCGCGGGCGGCGAACGTGGCCTGTCGCAGGTCGATCTGGGCACCACCCATGAACGCGAGGACCGTCAGCCGCGGCGGCACCACCCACACGCCGCGCCGCTCGAAGCCGCTCAGCACCGCGAACCGGCGCTGATGCTCGACGGTGCCCGCCGGGCCCCCGGCCACCGGCAGGTCGGGCCGCGACGGCGCCGGCCCACTCCCGGCCGGGAGGTCCTCGGTCAGCGGCACCAGGTCGGCGTACGTCTTCGCGGCGTACGTCGCGGCCAGCCGCTCGTCGAGCTCGTCGAGGTCGAGCCGACCTTCGCCGGCCGCCTGCCGGAGCAGCTCGGCGACCCGGTGCCGGTCGGCGTCGGAGATCCGCCAGCGCGCCGGATCCTGCCCTCGCTCCAGCTCACCAGCCATGGCTCGAGGCTAGTCCTCGCTCAGGCGCCGACCACCAGCACCGGCGCCGGCGAGACCTGGAGGCGCACCCGCTGCCCCGCGGTCAGCTCGACCGCGTCGGCGCTGCGCACCTGGGCGACCACGTCGGTGCCGTCGGGCAGGGTCGCGGTGACGCGGGAGAGCGGGCCCAGGAACGCCACCGTCGCGACCCGGGCCGAGCCCTGCTCGTCGAGGGTGAGCTGCACCGACTCGGGCCGCACCAGCGCCAGCCCGCTGCCGCTCGCCGATCCCGGCAGCACCGGCACCCGGGTGCCGAGCACGTGGGCGTGGCCGCCCTCGACCGTGGCCGGCAGCCGGTTGCTCAGGCCGACGAACTCGCCGACGAACGGCGTCGCGGGGGCGGCGTACAGCTGTGCCGGGGTGGCGATCTGCTCCAGCCGGCCCTCGTTCATCACCCCGACCCGGTCGGCGACGGCCAGGGCCTCCTCCTGGTCGTGGGTGACGAACAGCGTCGTGGTGCCGACCTCGACCTGCACCCGGCGGATCTCCTCGCGCAGCTGCACCCGCACCTTGGCGTCCAGCGCCGAGAGCGGCTCGTCGAGCAGCAGCACCGAGGGCTCGATCGCGAGCGCACGCGCCAGCGCGACCCGCTGCTGCTGGCCGCCGGAGAGCTGGTTGGCGTAGCGCGCCTTCTGCTCCCCCAGCCCGACCAGGTCGAGCACGTCGCCGGCACGCTGTCGGCGCTGGGCCCGGGACTGCCCGCGCAGCTTCAGGCCGAACGCCACGTTGTCGAGCACGGTCAGGTGCGGGAACAGGCTGTAGGCCTGGAACACCATGCCCATGTCGCGCTTGTTGGCCGGCACGTGCGACAGGTCGCGTCCGCCGACCCGCACCGTGCCGGCGTCCTGGCGCTCCAGCCCGGCGACGATCCGCAGCGCCGTGGTCTTGCCGCAGCCCGAGGAACCCAGCAGCACCACCAGCTCGCCGGGGTCCAGGTGCAGGTCGAGCCCCGCGAGCGCGTGCACGTCGCCGTAGTGGCGGCGCAGGCCGGTGAGCTCGACGGCCAGCCCGCCGGCGCCCCGGTCGGCGTCCGGATCGAGGTCGTGAGGTCGGATCGTCAAGGCATCACCTTCCGGTCGGGCGGCGTCGGCGGTCCAGCGCCCCGAGGACGAGGAGCAGCAGGGCCGCGAAGATCAGGGAGCCGAGGGCCGCGGCCATCGACATCGGCGCGTCGCTCTTGCTGAGCATCACGATCGCCACCGGCAGCGTGTCGTAGTGCAACAAGGAGGAGATCGTGTACTCGCCGAGCACCAGCGCCACCGAGATGAACGCCGCCGACAGCACGCCCGACCAGATGTTCGGCACGATCACCCGCACGATCACCGTGCCCCACCCGGCGCCCAAGGAGCGCGCGGCCTCGGAGAGCGTCGTGGTGTCGAGGCCCGACAGCGCCGCGTCGAGCGAGCGGTAGGCGTAGGGCAGCACCAGCACGACGTACACGAACGTCAGCGTCAGCGCCGAGTCACCGATCAGGTAGTCGACCCAGGCGTAGACGTTCTTGATGCCGACCACGATCACCAGCGCCGGGATCGTCAGCGGCAGCAGGCACAGGAACTCCACCAGCCGGTTGGCCCGCGGCACCCGCAGCCGCACCCACACCATGGTCGGGACCAGCAGCAAGACCATGCCGACCACGGTCAGGCCGGCCAGCAGCAACGAGGTTGTGATCGCCGAGCTCATCTGCTCGTCGGCCAGCAGGTCCCGCCACGGCTGGGCGGTGCGGTCGCCGGTGCTCGGGACCTTCGTGGAGAAGTCGAGCAGGGCGACCAGGGGCAGCAGGAAGAAGCCGGCGAAGGCCAGCAGCAGGAGCACCCGGGAGATCCGCCACGCGACGGCGCCGGCGCCCGCGCCGGGGGCGCTCACTGCAGCCACCTCGACGTGCGTCGCAGCAGCCAGGCGTAGAGGCCCATCACGACCGCGACCACCACCACCATCTCGAGCGCCAGCGCGTAGGCGAAGTTGGCCTGGCCGAGCACGATCTCGCTGGTCAGCGCGGCACGGATCAGCAGTGGCGTGATCGGCGAGCCCTGGCTGACCAGCGCCGCGGCGGTCGCGTAGGCCGCGAACGCGTTGGCGAACAGCAGCAGCGCCGAGCCGAGGAACGCCGGGCGCAGCAGCGGGAAGGCGACCTTGGTCCAGTACTGCCGCGTGGTGGCGCCGAGGTTGACCGCGGCCTCCCGCCACTGCGGCCGCACCCCCTCGAGCGCGGGCAGGAACACGATCACCATCAGCGGGATCTGGAAGTAGGTGTAGACCAGGATCAGCCCGGGGAGGTCGTAGAGCCAGCCCGTGCCGGTGTCACCGACACCGAAGACGTCGGCGAGCAGGCCGGTGAGCAGGCCGCCGAACCCGAGCGTGGCCATCCAGGCGAACGCCAGCGTGACCCCGCCGAACTGGGCCAGCACCCCGCAGACCGAGGTGACCACCCGGCGCAGCACACTGGTCGCCGGCGCGGTCACGATCAGGTAGGCCAGCAGCGCCCCGAGCACCGCGCCGATCGCGGCCGAGGTCGCGGAGAGGATCAGGCTCTCGCGCAGCGCCCGCATCGGGGTCTCGTCGAACAGCGCCGCCACCTTCTCGGTACTGAAGCCGCCGTCCTCGGACTGGAACGCCCCCACCGCGACGGTGACCGTCGGGATGATCAGGAAGATCGTGACGTAGACCAGGAAGGGCAGCAGCCCCACGGCCGGGCCGAGACGACGCAGCCGTCCGGAGCCCGGACGCGGGTCTAGTGGGCTGTCGGGTGGGCTGTCGGCGGCGCCGGGCGTGGGGCCCGGCGCCGCCAGTGGCGCGGAGGCGGTCACGTCAGCCGATCGCCTTGGCCCAGTTCTCGGAGAGGTAGGCCGCCATCTGCTCGGTCTGCTCGTTCGTCGGGATCACCGGCTCGCCGGAGACCTCGGGCAGAGCGTCGTACAGCTCGGCGTCGATGGTTCCGGCCTCGGCCATCGCCTCGGCCCGCACCGGGCGAGCACCGCCGGCGAGCCAGAGGTTCTGGCCCTCGTCGCTGTAGAGGAACTCCTGCCACAGCCGCGCCGCCGCCGGGTTCGCCGCGTCGGCGTTGATCGCCTGGAAGTAGTAGCCGGCGATCGGCGCCTCCTCGGGCACGAAGACCTTCCAGCTGTCGAGCTTTGCCGACTCTGCGGCGTTGAGGTAGTCCCAGTCGATGACGACCGGGGTCTGCCCGGACTCGATGGTGGCCGGGGTCGGGTCGACCGGGATGAAGTTGCCGGCGTCCTCGAGCTCGGCGAAGTACTCCACGCCCGGGGCGATGTCGTCGGCCGAGCCGCCGTTGGCCACCGAGGCCATCACCACGCCGCTGAACGCGGCGCCGGCCTGGGTCGGGTCGCCGTTGAGCGCGACCTTGCCCTTGAAGTCGGGGCCCAGCAGGTCGTCGAGCGAGGTCACGTCGGGGACCTTGCTGGAGTCGTAGCCCACCGACATGAAGCCGCCGTAGTCGTTGACCCAGAGACCGTCCGGGTCCTTGAACTCGGCGGGGATGTCGTCCCAGGTCTCCACCTGGTAGGGGGCGTACATGTCGGTGTTCGCGAGCGCCACGGACTGGCCGAGGTCGAACACGTCGGGCTGGCGGCCGGTGCCGGCGAGCTGCTCGGCCGCGTTGATCTCGTCCTGGCTGGCCGCGTCGGGCTGGGCGGAGTTGACCTCGATGTCGTACTTCTCCTCGAACGTGGAGATGATCTCGCCGTAGTTGGCCCAGTCCGGCGGCAGCGCGATCACGTTGAGCTCGCCCTCCTCCTGGGCGGCCTCGACCAGGGCGTCCATCCCGCCGAAGTCCTCCGCGGACGTCGCGGACGCGGCCGAGGTGCCCTCGCCACTGCCGCCGTCGGCGCCGTTGTCGTCGTCGTCCTCGGGCGGGGCGCACGCCGCGAGGGCAGCCACCGTGGCCAGGACCGCGACCGAACGCAGTGCTGATCGAACCTTCACCGTTACCTCCTGTTGTGCAGGGTGTCGTGCCTGGGCTTGCTCTCCGGGTCGCCCGAGCCGACCGCGCGAACCTTCGCGGCACCACGCGCCTCGGAGGCTACTCGGGTGCGACCTCGCTGTGTCGAGACGGTGAACACCCGACCGGTGGGGCACACGTCACACGGCCGAGCACCGGGCCGCGGATCCGCGCCGGCGTCGATACCCTCGGGGGTGTGAGCACGTCGACCCCCGCGTCCCCGTCCCCCTCCCCCGCGACCGGTCCGGAGTTCCGCTACTCCGACCTGCTGCCGATCGGCCCCGACGACACGCCGTACCGGCTGATCACCACCGAGGGGGTCTCGACGTTCGAGGCAGTGGTCGACGGGCAGAGCCGCACCTTCCTGCAGGTCGAGCCGGAGGCCATCCGGCGGTTGACCGCGGAGGCGATGCACGACATCTCGCACTACCTTCGGCCCGCGCACCTGGCCCAGCTGCGCCGGATCATCGACGACCCCGAGGCGTCCGGTAACGACCGCTTCGTGGCCCTGGACCTGCTCAAGAACGTCAACATCTCCGCCGGCGGCGTGCTGCCGATGTGCCAGGACACCGGCACCGCGATCGTGATGGGCAAGAAGTCCGAGGGCGTGCTCACCGCAGCCGACGACGGCGTCGCGATCTCCGAGGGCGTCTACGACGCCTACACGAAGCTGAACCTGCGCTACTCCCAGATGGCGCCGATCACCACCTGGGAGGAGAAGAACACCGGCACCAACCTCCCGGCCCAGATCGAGATCTACTCCACCCCGCAGACCTCCGGGAAGCCGGAGTACAAGTTCCTGTTCATGGCCAAGGGCGGCGGGTCGGCGAACAAGTCGTTCCTGTTCCAGGAGACCAAGGCCGTGCTCAACCCGAAGCGGATGCTGGAGTTCCTCGACGAGAAGATCCGCTCGCTCGGCACGGCCGCCTGCCCGCCGTACCACCTGGCGATCGTGATCGGCGGCACGTCGGCGGAGTTCGCGATGAAGACCGCGAAGTACGCCTCCGCGCACTACCTCGACAACCTGCCGACGAGTGGCTCGCTGAGCGCGCACGGGTTCCGCGACCTCGAGCTGGAGGAGGAGGTCTTCAAGCTCACCCAGTCGTTCGGCATCGGCGCCCAGTTCGGCGGCAAGTACTTCTGCCACGACGTGCGGGTGGTGCGGCTGCCGCGCCACGGCGCGTCCTGCCCGGTGGCGATCGCGGTGTCCTGCTCGGCCGACCGGCAGGCGCTGGGCAAGATCACCCCCGAGGGCGTCTTCCTCGAGCAGCTCGAGATGGACCCCGCGCACTACATGCCCGAGGCGGGCGTGGCCGAGGACATCGCCGGCGGCGAGGTGGTCGAGGTCGACCTGAACCGGCCGATGGCCGAGATCCTCGCCCAGCTGTCGGCGTACCCGGTCAAGACCCGGCTCTCGCTGACCGGGCCGCTCGTCGTGGCCCGCGACATCGCGCACGCCAAGATCAAGGAGCGGTTGGACGCCGGCGAGCCGATGCCGCAGTACCTGCGCGACCACCCGGTCTACTACGCCGGCCCGGCCAAGACGCCCGAGGGCATGGCGTCGGGCTCGTTCGGGCCGACCACGGCCGGCCGGATGGACTCCTACGTCGAGCAGTTCCAGGCCGCGGGCGGCTCGATGCTCATGCTGGCCAAGGGCAACCGGTCGAAGGTGGTGACCGAGGCCTGCGCCTCGCACGGCGGCTTCTACCTCGGCTCCATCGGCGGCCCGGCGGCGCGGCTCGCCCAGGACTGCATCAAGAGCCAGGAGGTGCTGGAGTACCCCGAGCTCGGCATGGAGGCGGTCTGGAAGATCGAGGTCGAGGACTTCCCCGCGTTCATCGTCGTCGACGACAAGGGCAACGACTTCTTCACCGACCCCTCCGGCACCGTCACCGTGCCGGTCAGTGGGATCCGGGTGCGGTCGAAGGAGTAGCCGCCTGCCGCCCCGGCCCCGGAACTACCGGCCGGCGACACACGTTGTCGCAGTGAACCCAGGAGGTCTCACATGCAGTGTCCCGTCGACGGCAGCACGCTGACCATGAGCGAGCGCAGCGGCATCGAGATCGACTACTGCCCGCAGTGTCGCGGGGTGTGGCTCGACCGAGGCGAACTCGACAAGATCATCGAACGCTCCTTCACCCAGGCGCCCCCCGCCCCGGCGCCGCCGTCGTACGACCGGGGGCAGCAGTACCAGCAGCCCTACCAGCCGAAGTACGACGACCGCTACCGCAAGCCGCACAAGCGCAAGGAGAGCTGGCTCAGCGAGCTCTTCGACTGAGCCTCACACGCCCTGCGCGTCGTCGTCGGGGTCGGTGGCCTGGTCGCCGGTGTGCGGCGGATGGTGGCGCGGGGCGGCGTTCGGCCCTGCCGTGCCCTCCTGCGCATGGCCGCTCTCACCGTCGGGGTAGCCGGCGGTGGCGTCCTCGGGCGCGATCGGGGTCTGGGCGTCGTCGGTCTCCTCGAGCCCGGAGACCTCCGAGACCTGCTTGCCCTCGTTGCTGGTCATGGTGCTCCTCCTCGGTCGGTCCTCGGGTGGCTGTCGCTGTCCCGGGTACCCGGCGGCGGCGTCCGCAACACGCGCGGACGGCGCCGTCGGGATCCGGCCTCAGGGTCGTCAGCCGCCGGTGGCGTCCGACCGCACGTGCTGGGCCGAGGAGGTGCCCTCGTCCTGAACCCGCGACGCCGACTCGGTCGCGGTGCCCTTGACCTGCTGGGCGGCCTGCTGGGCCGTCGAGGCGAGGTCCTGGCCGATCTCCTGACCGACCGACTTGGCCTGGTCGACCAAGGGCTGGGCCTTCTCCTGGGCGGTGTCCATCACCGCCGCCGCGGCCCGGGCCTCCTGGTCGGTGGCCGGCAGCAGCGCGGAGAGCACCATGCCGGCGCCGAAGGCCATCAGCCCGGCCGCCAGCGGGCTGCCCTCGAACCGCTCCTGGGCGGTGTCGGCGGCGTTGGAGGCGCCATCGCTCAGCCCGGACGACGTGGCGCCGGCGCCGGACCGCACGCTCTGCGCGCTGCCCATCACCCGGTCCTTGATCCCGCTGAGACGACCCCGCGCCGCGGCCTTGCGGCGATCGAGGATCGCCTGCGGGCTGACCCGGTCCTGCAGGGCGTCCAGATCCGTCGCCATCCGGCGCCGGGTGCCCTCGATGTCCCTGCTCAGCTCTTCTGTGCTCGCGCCCATGCCGCGTCCTCCTTCAGTGTCTGCTGCGTGCGGGGCAGCTGCGGGTTGCTCTCCTGCAGCGCCTTCTTGCCGGTCAGTGCCATCACCGCCGCGACGGCGCCCCAGAGCACCGTCACGATCAGGGCCGCGAGGGCCTGGTGCATCCACTCGTCGAGGAGGTAGACCCCGGTCAGCGAGAGGAAGAACAGGAACAGGTAGCCGGCAGCGCCGGCGCCGCCGAGCAGCCCCGCCCCCTTGCCGGCCTTGCCCATCTCCTGCTTGAGCTCGGTCTTGGCCAGCTCCATCTCCTGGCGCATCAGCGTGCTCAGGTCGGTGGTGACGTCGCTGACGATCTCCCCCAGGCTCCGCGGGTCGCGGGGCTCGGTCTCGCTGCGCGGCCCGGGCGGCACCGTGGGGCTCACCTGGTCGGTCATCGGGTGCCCTCCCCGTAAGAGCCGCGCTCGCCGTAGCCCGCGGCATCGGTGCCAATCGGGCCGTCTGCGTCGAGGGCCGAGCCGGCGCGCGGCGGGTCCATGGTCTGCTGGCCGGGCGTCACCGGCGGCATGGGCGGGTTCGTGGTGCCGGCGCGCGGCGCCGGCGGCCGCGGCAGCGCACCCTCGGCCGGAGCCGCGGCGGCGGCGCCGACGGCGCCGTCCCGCGCGCCCCGGGCCAGCCGCCCGGCGACCACGCCCGCGGCCAGCGCGCCCAGCAGGAACGTGCCGGGACGGCGGCGGGCGAAGTCGCGGACGTCGTCGAGCAGCTGGGCCGGCTCGCGGCTCTCCAGGTGGTGGCCGAGGGCACGGGTGCGGTCCGCCGCCTCACGGACCAGGTCGCCGGCCATGCCCTCGTTGGCCTGGCCGGCCATCGACTCCAGGTCGCCGCTCAGCGACTGGAGCGTCTCGGCGAGACGGGTCTTCTGGGTGCGCGACTGGTCCCCCACCTGGTCGCTGAGCTGGCGGGTGGCCTCGCCGACCAGGCTGCGAGCCTGGGCGGCCGCCTCGGAGGCGACGTGCTGCGCCTCCTCGCGGGCCACGCCGGCGACGTGCCGTCCCTCGTCGGCGGCGGTGGCCGCCGTCTCCTGGGCACGCTCCTTCGCGGTAGGGCTGGTGGTCATGCTTCCTCCAGGGTTCGCGGATCGAGGGCGAGATGACGTCCTCGTGGCGGTTCCGGTGCCCTGCCGTCACCCGGACCAATCTCCACCCGGAAGGATGAGAGGCGTGTCGACACCACCCCACGAGGTCGCCCGGGCCCTCTCCGAGCGCGGCGAACTGGTGCTGCTGCAACGCCACCGCGACGACGCCGGCACGGTGCTCGAACTGCGCGCGAACGGCGTGTTCGTCATGGACACCGCCGAGACCAGCACCGAGCGCGCCCTCGCGTCGGCCGCGCTGGCCACGGTGACCGACCCCCGCGCCGTGCTCGTCGGCGGCCTCGGGCTCGGGTTCACCCTCGCCGAGGTGCTGGCCGACGCCCGCGTCCGCACCTGCACGGTCGTCGAGATCGAGCCCGCACTGGTGGGTTGGCTGCGCGACGGCACCGTGCCGCACGGTCCGGCCCTGC
Organism: Nocardioides ferulae; assembly: GCF_003660455.1. GTDB lineage: Bacteria > Actinomycetota > Actinomycetes > Propionibacteriales > Nocardioidaceae > Nocardioides > Nocardioides ferulae. The sequence goes on from NZ_QZVR01000009.1 coordinate 46,771, forward strand.
TGGCCGACCCGCGGGTGGCGGTGGTGATCGCCGACGTCGCCGGCGTGCTCGCCGACGCCGCCCCCTCGGCGTACGACCTGGTGCTGCTCGACGTCGACAACGGGCCCGGCTACCTGGTGCACGAGGAGAACGCCGCGCTCTACCGCGCCCCCCTGCTCGCCGCCACCCGGCGCGCGCTGCGCCCCGGTGGGCGGCTCGTGGTGTGGTCGGCCGACCGGGCGCCGGCACTGCACGCGGCGCTGGTCGAGGTGTACGCCGAGCAGCACGTCACCGAGCAGCCGCTGGCCGTCCGTCTCCAGGGCCGCGACGAGCAGTACTGGCTCTACCTCGCCCGGGTACCGTCGCGAACGTGAGCGATGCAGCCAACTCCGCCGACCACGGTTTCCGCACCGAGCACGACAGCATGGGCGAGGTCCAGGTGCCGGCCGACGCCCTGTGGCGGGCCCAGACCCAGCGAGCGGTCGAGAACTTCCCGATCAGCGGCACCCCGATCGAGCCGGCGCTGATCCACGCCATCGGTCGCGTGAAGGCGGCCGCGGCCACGGTGAACGCCGAGCTCGGGGTGCTGCCCCGAGAGCAGGCGGACGCGATCGTGGCCGCCGCCACCGAGGTGGTGGAGGGTCGCCACGACGCGCACTTCCCGATCGACGTCTTCCAGACGGGGTCGGGCACCAGCTCGAACATGAACGCCAACGAGGTGATCGCGAGCCTGACCCGGGCGGCCGGTGCCGAGGTGCACCCGAACGACCACGTCAACGCGAGCCAGTCGAGCAACGACACCTTCCCGACCGCGATCCACGTGGCCGCGACGCTGGCGGTGGCCGACGAGCTGCTGCCCGCGCTCGACGTGCTCGCGACCTCGCTCGAGGGCAAGGCCGAGGAGTTCGCAGGCTTGGTGAAGTCCGGCCGCACCCACCTGATGGACGCCACCCCGGTGATGCTCGGCCAGGAGTTCTCCGGCTACGCCGCCACGGTGCGCTACGCCGCCGAGCGGCTCGAGTCGGTGCTGCCGAGGGTCCGCGAGCTGCCGCTGGGCGGCACCGCGGTCGGCACCGGCATCAACACCCCGCCGGGCTTCGCCGAGCGGGTGATCGCGGTGCTGTCGGAGGCCGCCGGCCAGCCGTTCACCGAGGCGCGCAACCACTTCGAGGCCCAGGGCACCCGCGACTCGCTGGTCGAGCTCAGCGGGGTGCTGCGCACCTACGCCGTCGGCCTGACCAAGATCTGCAACGACCTGCGCTGGATGTCGTCGGGCCCCACCACCGGGCTGGCCGAGATCCACCTGCCCGACCTGCAGCCGGGGTCGAGCATCATGCCCGGCAAGGTCAACCCGGTGCTGCCGGAGGCGACGCTGATGGTCTGCTTCCAGGTGGTGGGCAACGACGCGGCGGTGACCGCGGCGGGCGCGAGCGGCAGCTTCGAGCTCAACGTCGCGATGCCGGTGATCGCCCGCAACGTGCTGGAGTCCGTGCGGCTGCTCGCGGCGTCCTCGCGGGTGCTGGCCGTCCGCTGCGTCGACGGCATCACCGCCGACGCCGACCGCATGCGCCAGTACGCCGAGTCGTCGCCGTCGGTGGTGACCCCGCTGAACAAGCACATCGGCTACGAGAACGCGGCGAAGGTGGCCAAGCAGGCACTCGCCGACGGCGCGACGATCCGGGAGACCGTGCTCGCGATGGGGTTCGTGGAGCGGGGCGAGCTCACCGAGGAGCAGCTCGACACCGCGCTCGACGTGGAGTCGATGACGCGACCGTGAGGCTCGGTCTCGATCCGCCGGGTCAGTACCAACCGACGGACTGGCTGTGGCCCCAGGCCGAGCACGGCGACCCGTAGCGGTCGGCGATGTAGCCGAGGCCCCAGCGGATCTGGGTGACCGGGTTCGTGGCCCAGTCGGCCCCGGCGGAGGCCATCTTCGAGCCGGGCAGCGCCTGCGGGATGCCGTAGGCCGAGGACGTCGGGTTGTCGGCGGTCACGGTCCAGTTCGACTCCCGGGTCCACAGCGAGTCCAGGCAGCTCCACTGGTCGCTGGAGAAGCCGAACTCGGCCAGCAGGGCGCGGCCGATGTCGCGCGGGTCGTCGTCGGAGAGCGTCTCGGTGCGGGTGATCGCCTGGCCCTCGGGCTGCGCGAGCGCGGCCTCCTTCAGCGGGTCGGCCTCGTCGCGGCGGTCGGAGCGCGAGACCGACTCCTCACGCTCGGGGAGCTCGAGGGTGGCCGCGCTGCCGACCTCGGGGGCGCCCGGGTCGGGGCGCTCGAGGCTGTCGAGCGCACCGGCGGCGGCGCTCACCTCGACGGGACTGCTGACCACGCCGCCGCCGACGGCGATCCCGGTGGCACCGGCAGCGACCGAGCTCAGCACCAGCGTGGTGCGCAGCGCCTTCTTGGGAGCCTCGCCGAGGGCCGGGCGCGCCGGCTGCTGCCGGTGCTTGGGGGTGTACTTGGCGTGCTTCGACACAGGTGAGGTCCACCGGGGGTATAGACAGCAGGACGACCTCCCGTCCCTGCGAGGTGACGCGCACGCAGGTCACGAAAAGGTCACGGGCCACCATGCCCGAGCCCCCAGGTGGTTGCAAACCGAACCGCCCAAGTCGGGCCTTGAGTCCCGTCACATCGGGACCTCCCCAGTCACGCCGGCCCCATGAGTCCCAGAAGACCCAGTAGCCCCTCCGGTCGGGTGCGTCCGGCTCAGATCGTCACGTTCTCCAGCATCTCGGTGACCAGCGCCGCGATCGGCGAGCGCTCGGACCGGGTCAACGTGACATGGGCGAACAGCGGGTGGCCCTTCAGCTTCTCGACCACCGCCACCACCCCGTCGTGGCGGCCGACGCGCAGGTTGTCGCGCTGGGCCACGTCGTGGGTGAGCACCACCTTGGAGTTCGCTCCGATGCGCGAGAGCACCGTGAGCAGCACGTTGCGCTCCAGGCTCTGGGCCTCGTCGACGATCACGAACGCGTCGTGCAGCGAGCGGCCCCGGATGTGGGTCAGCGGCAGCACCTCGAGCATGCCGCGGGCGAGGATCTCCTCGATCACCTCGCGCGAGGTGATCGCGCCCAGTGTGTCGAAGACCGCCTGACCCCACGGCGACATCTTCTCCGACTCCGATCCGGGCAGATAGCCCAGCTCCTGGCCGCCGACGGCGAACAGCGGCCGGAACACGACCACCTTCTGGTGCTGACCGCGCTCGAGCACCGCCTCGAGGCCGGCGCACAGCGCCATCGCGGACTTGCCGGTGCCGGCTCGGCCACCCAGGGAGACGATGCCGACCTCGGGGTCGAGCAGCATCTCCAGCGCGATCCGCTGCTCCGCGGAGCGGCCGTGCACGCCGAACGCCTCGCGGTCGCCCCGCACCAGGTGCACCCGCTTGTCGGGCCCGACCCGGCCCAGCGCGGTGCCGCGCTCCGAGAGCAGCACCAGGCCGGTGTGGCAGGGCAGCTCCCGTGCGGTGTCGAGGTCGAGCACGCCGTCGTCGTACAGCTCGTCGAGGTCAGCCGCGGTGACGTCGAGCTCGGCCATGCCGGTGTAGCCGGTGTCGGAGTCGCTGACCGCCTCGGCGCGGTACTCCTCCGCGTCGAGACCGACCGCGGACGCCTTGATGCGCAGCGGCAGGTCCTTGGAGACCAGGGTGACGCGCCGGCCCTCGTCGGCGAGGTTCCGCGCCACCGCCAGGATGCGCGTGTCGTTGTCGCCGAGCCGGAAGCCCGACGGCAGCGAGCCGGCGTCGGTGTGGTTCAGCTCCACGCGCAGGGTGCCGCCCTGGCCGCTGATCGGCACCGGCTGGTCGAGGCGGCCGTGGGTGACCCGCAGGTCGTCGAGGATCCGCAGCGCGCTGCGGGCGAAGTAGCCGAGCTCGGGGTGGTGCCGCTTGCCCTCGAGCTCGGTGATCACCACGACCGGGAGCACCACCTCGTGCTCGGCGAAGCGGTGCAGCGCCCCCGGGTCGGCCAGCAGCACGCTGGTGTCGAGCACGTAGGTGCGGACATCGGTCTCGGTCGCCTTACTCTGGGCCTGCGGCACGGTGCACCCCTCACGGGCCGGCGCGCGCACTCCTCGCCCCGGCCCTAGCTCACGCAGTCGGACCGGGACCGCTCCCAGGAGCCGGAGTGCCGGCCCCCCGGCGCAGCGCAGGCCGGGGCCTGCCGCGCGTCGCTCGCGTGATCACTCACGGTCTGGGGCCTCCCGATACGGCGGGCTTCCCCACCCGCCGATGCTGGAAAAGTACGCCGGCTGAGAGCCAGGTCACCTCCGACACGCCCGACGCCGGGGTGAACGTCTCGTTTCGGCTCGATGACGGCACAGGCGCGCCGCCGTGGCCCGGGCTGTGGGCTCAGGCCCCGAACCGGCGCTCGCGGTGCGCGTAGGCGCGGATCGCGCGCAGGAAGTCGACGCGCCGGAAGTCGGGCCAGTAGGCCTCGCAGAAGTAGAACTCCGACTTCGCGCTCTGCCAGAGCAGGAAGCCGCCGAGGCGCTGCTCACCGGAGGTGCGGATGACCAGGTCGGGATCGGGCTGTCCCTTGGTGTAGAGGTGGTCGGAGATCAGGTCGACGTCGATGTGCTGGGCCAGCTCCTCGAGGCCGGTGCCGCGCTCGGCCGCCTCGAGCAGGATCGAGCGGACCGCGTCGGCGATCTCGCGCCGGCCGCCGTAGCCGACGGCGATGTTGACCAGCATGCCGTCGACCTCGAGCGTCGCCTCCTCGGCAGCCTTGAGCTTCTCCGCGGTCGAGGCCGGCAGCAGGTCGAGGGCGCCGACGGGGTGCAGCCGCCAGCGGGCCTGGTCGGCGAGCGAGGCGACCGCCTCCTCGATGATCTCCAGCAGCGGGGCCAGCTCCCGCTCGGGGCGGTTGAGGTTGTCGGTGGACAGCAGCCACAGCGTGACCACCTTGATGCCGACCTCGTCGCACCAGCCGAGCAGCGGCTCGATGTTCGCCGCCCCGGCCCGATGCCCGTGGGCGGTGTCCCGGCCGACGGCGCGGGCCCAGCGGCGGTTGCCGTCGAGCATCACCCCGACGTGCTGGGGGATCTGGTCGCTGGAGAGCCGGCGCAGCATCCGCGCCTCGTACGCCGGGTAGAGCACTCGACGCAGTCCGCTCTTCCAGTCCGCCACCCCCCGATGCTAGCGGCTGCGCGGGGTGAGGTTCGCCGCTCCGCGGCAGTCGACCGCTCGGAACTGGGTACCGTTGGCGACATGACGCAGGGCAGAAAGCACCAGGTCACCAGCACGGTGAACGACGCGGTCCGCCACGGCTTCGACTCGCTGTCGGACCACATCTCCGAGACCTTCGCCGAGGTCAAGCCCAAGCTGCGGGGCTGGCTGCACCTCGCCACCGCGCCGCTGACGCTGGCCGCCGGCGTGGTGCTGATCGCGCTGTCCCCCACGACGGAGACGCGGGTGGCCTCGGCCCTGTTCGTCGGCACCGCGCTGGTGCTGTTCACGGTGTCGGCGATCTATCACACCGGGCGCTGGTCGCCGCGGGTGTGGGCGTTCCTGCGCAACTTCGACCACTCGAACATCTTCTTGCTCATCGCCGGCTCCTACACGCCGTTCAGCGTCATCCTGCTCGAGGGCACCGAACGCACCGTGCTGCTCACCGTGGCCTGGAGCGGCGCCGCACTGGGGGTGCTGTTCAAGCTGTTCTGGACCAGCGCGCCGCGCTGGCTCTACGTGCCGATCTACATCGCCCTCGGCTGGGCCGCGCTGTTCTTCCTGCCCGGCTTCCTCGACGGAGCGCGGGCGCTCGGCGCCGGCACCGGCACCGCGGTGTTCGTGCTGGTCGTGGTGGGCGGCGCGCTCTACACGTTGGGCGGCGTGGTCTACGGCTTCCGGCGGCCCGACCCGTGGCCGCGCTGGTTCGGGTTCCACGAGGTGTTCCACACCTTCACGATCCTCGCCTTCATCAGCCACTACGTCGGCGTCTCCCTGGCGACGTACTCACTGCGCTGACTCGGGTCTGGGTCGGCGTCAGGCCACGAGCTCGACCGGGACCGCGGGTCGGGTCGCGGCGGCGTGGGCGGCCAGCCGGGCGACCAGTACGCCGGTCACGGCGAACCCGGCGCCCAGCACCGCCCACCCGGCCGCTCCGTGCTCGATGGCCGTGACGGTGACCACCGCGGGCGCCAGCATCCCCGCGAGCGAGTAGCCCATCTGGGACAGCCCCTGGTAGGCCCCCGCGTTGACCGGGTCGGCCAGCTCGAAGGCCAGCCCCCACCCGCCGGCCTCGGACCAGACCTCGGCGGCCGAGGCGACCAGCTCTGCGGCCAGCAGCACCACCACGGCCAGCACCACGCCCACGGAGCCTGCCGCGGCGTAGAGCAGACAGGCGACGCCGAGGAGCAGGCCGGCGCGGCGCACGGTGCGGCCGGCGACGAGCACGTCGTGGGTGCCCCGCGAGGCCCGCACCTGGGCGAGGGCCACGAACACCGTGTTCACCACCATCAGCGCCGAGATCATCACGGTCGGGGCCTCGGTGTGGCCGGCGATCCACAGCGGGATGCCGACGTTCTGCAGGCCGAACTGCAGCGCCATCACGGAGTTCAGCGCCACCGAGGCGACGTAGGTGCGGTCGCGCAGCGGCGAGCGCCCCACCGTCACCGCGCCCGTGGCGTCGACCGGCCGCCGCATCCGCACGGCCAGGTCGGGGATCCGCTGCCGCAGCCCGGTGAGCGGGAGCGTCGCCGCCAGCGCCAGGACGCCCGCGATCACCATCGTGGTCCGGTACGCCGCGGCGGAGCCGACGAGCAGCGCGAGCCCCGCGAGCACGGTGCCGAGGCCGATGAACACGTTGGTGACCACCCGGAGCCGGGCGCGCACCTGGACCCGGTCGGGGCCGGTGAACCAGCGCGCCAGCATGGTCGCCTTGGCCGATCCCTGCAGGGCGCGGAAGCCGACGGCGCAGCAGGCGATCGCGACGAACGAGGTGGTGTCGTCGGCGAGCACGTAGGCGAGCAGGGCGAGGCCCTGGAGCCCGTTGGCGACCACCTGCACCCGGTCGGCGCCGAACCGGTCGCTGAGCCGTCCTCCGAGGAAGGAGGCGAGCACACCGACCGCTCCGGCGACCGAGAGGCCCAGGCCGACCGTGGTGGCCGACAGCCCGATCACCCGGGTGAAGAACAGCGCGCTGACGCTGTAGAAGAGCCCCGAGGAGAACGCGGCCGACATCGTCGCGAACGACAGCGCCCGGGCCACGGGGTCGGCGGGGAGCAGGGTGCGGATCACGGACGCAGTTGTCCCACGCCGGGACCGCCGACCACCAACGATGTAGCGTTCTGCTTCATGATCGAATACGAGCTGGCCGGCGCCGATCTCGGTGAGGTGCGGTTCGCGATCTCACCCCTGCACGAGGCGGTCCTGTCACTGCGGGCGCTGCGGGAGCCCGGTCGCTACCCGCTGCACCTGCCTTGGTTGGCGGCCACCGAGCCCGCTCGCCGCGACCTCGACCTCGAGCTGCTGGTCGCGCTCACCAACGCCGCGCTGTGGACCCCCGACTTCCTCACCCCGCGACCCCACTCCCCGCTGACCCGCTTCGAGGACGAGCTGGACGGCGTGGCACGGACCCCGCTCTCGGTGGTGCGCGACGACCTCACCGAGGTGCACCCCGACGCCGACACCCGGCCCGAGGCGCTGGACGCGAGCACGAGCCGGCTGCTGGGCCGGATCGTGACCGCCCTGGCCGACTACTGGTCCGCCTGCTTCGAGCCCTGGTGGCCGCGGATGCGCGCGGTGCTCGAGGCCGACATCGTCCACCGCGGCCGCGTGATCGCGCGATCGGGACTGGCGGCGATGTTCGCCGACCTGAGCCCGCGCGTCCGGCTCGTCGACGAGGTGGTTCAGGTCTCGTTGTCCTCCGGTCACCACTTCCGCCGGAGCACCGCGGGCGAGGGCCTGACCCTGGTGCCCACGACCTTCACCCGCAACGCCTCGGCACCGATCTCGCCGGAGGAGGCCCCGGTGATCATGTACGCCGCTCGCGGGGTCGGGACGCTGTGGGCGGCCGAGACCGCCGGCCCGGTGCCCGGGGCGCTGGCGGCGCTGATCGGCGCGGCGCGAGCCCGGCTGCTCGGCCTGTTGGAGTCCCCGGCGTCCTCCACCGAGCTCGCGGTGCGGCTCGGGGTGACGCCCACCGCGGTCAACCAGCACCTGCGCGCGATGCGCGACGCCGGGCTGCTCACCTCGGCGCGGCACGGCCGGTCGGTGCTCTACCTGCGCTCCGAGCTCGGCGACGAGCTGCACGCCCGGGCGGGATGAGGCTGAGGTTCAGCTCGGGGCGGCCGGCAGGGCCAGCCGGATCAGGGTGCCGGCACCGGCGGGGTTCTCGTCGGCCTCGACGGTGCCGCCGTGCCGTTCGGCGACCCGCTTGACGATCGAGAGCCCCAGCCCGGTGCCCTTGTAGCCGTCACGGTGCACCCGGTGGAAGGTGTCGAAGACCGCGATGCGCTGGTCGGCGGGGATGCCGATGCCGTTGTCGGCGATCTGCAGCTCGACCAGCTCCGGGTGCGCCCCCCGTTCGCCGGCCGGCACCCGGCGCGCGCGGATGTCCAGTCGCGGCGTGACGCCCGGCGCGACGTACTTGAGGGCGTTGCCGACGATGTTGTCGATCGCCTGCCGGACCAGCAGCGGCTGCGCGTGCACGACCGGCAGCGGCTCGACGGTGATCTCGGGCTCGACGCCTCCGGCCCGGGCCGCGTCGATGCGTTCGGCGACCACCTCGGCGACCAGCTCGGTCAGGTCGACGCGGAGCAGGGTCAGCTCGGAGCTGCGGGCCGTGGTGTAGGCCAGCAGGTCGCGGATCAGCGCGTGCATCCGCTCGGACCCCCGACGGATCCGTCGCAGGTGGCTGCGCAGCTGAACGACGTCCGGCTCCGGGCCGTCCAGTTCGTCCTCGAGCGCGTCGGACCACCCGTCGACCGCGGTCAGCGGGTTGAGCAGGTCGTGGGCCACCACCGCGGCGAAGGAGGTCAGCTCGTCGCGCTCCCTCCGGACGGCGGTCACGTCCTGGGAGAGCAGCACCGCGAGCGGCTCGCCGTCGATCGAGGGCACCACCACGGCGCTCAGCTGCACGATGACCGGCTCCGGCCGGTAGCGGGTGCGCAGCACGTAGTCCTCGGCCACCACGGCCTCACCGGCCAGGGCCCGCGCCTGCGGCAGCTCGTCGGGCCGCAGCCGGGGGCCGCCGGGTCGGCGCAGGTCGACGTCGTCGGTCGGCAGCCCCTGGTCGGCGGGGCCGCCGCCGAGCCGGACGGCCGCCCGGTTGCGCATCAGGACCCGACCGGACCCGTCCAGCACGACCACGCTCTCCTCGGACGCCGCCAGGATCGCCTCGAGCATCTCCGCCTGGCCCCGCGCCTCGCGCTCGGCCTCCGCCAGCCTCTCGGTGAGCCGCTCGTTGGTGCGTCGGTGCAGCGCCAGGCTCATCGAGATGCCCAGGGTCACGGCTATGAATGCCTGGATCACCGCGGCCTCGGCGACGGGGTCCGGGATCGTCGACAGCAGCCCCCGGTCGCCGATGGTCAGCCTCGCCACGACCCCGCCGGCCGCGACCGCGTGCAGGTTCGCCACCAGCGGAGTGAAGCGAGCACCGACCCACGCACTGGTGGCGAGGATCAGGAAGGTGACCGGCAGCTCCTTCTCACCGAAGGTCAGCCAGCAGGCCACCAGGGTGGCGAGTATCAGCATCGCCAGCTCCGCCCACCGGGCGGCAGTCCACCGTCCACGTCGGGCCACCTCCGACCCGGGGTCCCGGGCCGTGCGGACGTGGCTGAGCAGCAGCAGCGCCAGAGGGTAGAACGCCACCACCGTGACCGTGTTGCGCACGGCCCACGCCGCCCACAGCGCCAGGTTGCGGTCACCCAGATCGGTCAGCGAGGCCGGTCCCAGGGCGCCGGTCACCAGCGCGGCGAGCATGGCGAAGAGCGCCACCCGGCCGAGGTCCTCCACGTCCAGGCGCTCGGCGAGCTCGATCGGCGAACGACTGCCCCCTCGCCTCTCCATCAGCCAGGTGAACAGCACGACTTGGACCACGCTGGCGGCTCCGAAGCCGAGCGCGACGGAAGCCGACGCGTGACTCTCCCCCAGCACGGCCACGTTGATCGTGAACAGCAGGCCGGCGGCGACCACGCGCCAGGGCAGCGGGCGCACGAAGGCGAACCAGGCCGCCGCGATCCCGGCGCCAGGGGCGAGGACCACCAGCAGGGTGTCGGGCACGAGCGTGACGCGGGCCAGCACCAGGGTGACAGCGTGGGCGACGGCGAACCCCACCGTGAGGAGGAGCAGCTGCCGGGGTCGCGCCTCCACACCGGTCGCGGGATCCGCGTCGGCGTCGTCGACCACCCGGTCCACGGGCATTGGTCCTCTCGTCTCGATCCGACCCCCGTGTCGGACGCTAGCCGACGCGCCACAAGCGGAGCTCTGAACAGGTGCCACGGTGGGTCAGACGGTGGGTCAGCCGGCAGGCCCAGAGGAGCCGGCGTCTCTCGTGGGAGTCCCATCGGCAGCCGCCGCGTGGAGATAAGCAGCCAGCAGCCGGTCGAGCTCGGCGAGCAGCCGCGGGTCTCCCTCGGGGTCTTCGCGGAACGCCTCGTGCATGAGCGCGTCGGCGGTCGCGAACGCGGTCCGGGCGACCAGCGCGGCGCGATCGTCGGACACGCCGGCGAGCAGTCCCAGCTCTCGCAGCAGACGCAGCAGCAGCGCCGCCATCCGAGCCTTGTGCTCGCGGGTCTCCGGCTCGGAGTCGGGGCGCTCGCCGCGCAGGGCTCGCACCCCCGCGCTGCGCCGGTGCAGATCGGCGAAGGCCGCGACCACCACGTCCAGCTCGCCGATGCCGCCCGGGCGGCCAGCGGCCTCCTCGACGAGTCGGGCCAGCAGCCGTTCGAACCGCGCGTGGTAGCGGGTCAGCAGGGCCCGGGTCATCGCCTCCCGGTCCGGCAGGTATTGGTGCAGCGCGCCGACGGAGAGTCCGGCCTCGCGTGCGACGCCGGTGACGGTGAGGGCCGGCGCCCCGTCGCGCTCCAGCAGCCGTTCGGCGGCGGCCAGGGCTCGCACCACCTTCTCCCGGGACCGAGCCTGGCGGGGCACGCGGTGCAGGACGGCGCCGTCGAACCCGCCGTCGTCGAACCCGCCGTCGTCTGCCCCGCCGCCGGACGGACCGTCTGACGCGACCATCGTCACCCCAAATCAAACTTGACTCTGATTTGTTTCCCTTCGATGCTAGCCCTATGCAGCGTGAGCAGGCGAGGACGGCGGTCGCCCAGGCCGCCCGCCGGTTGGCCGCCGAGGGCCTGCTGATCGGCACCGCGGGCAACGTCGGCGTCGCGCTGAGCGGCGCCGACGCCGGACTGATCGCGGTCACCGGCACCGGAGTCGTGCTCGCCGAGGCGGGCGCGGACGCCGTCACGGTCGTGGACGCCCACGGGACCGTGGTCGACGGCGCCCTCGCCCCGACCTCCGAGCTCGACCTGCATCTCGACCTCCTCGCCCGCCCCGACGTCGGCGCGGTGGTGCACACCCACGCTCCGGTCTCCACCGCGCTCTCCCTGGTGCTCGACGAGCTGCCCTGTGTGCACTACCAACAGCTCCTGCTCGGCGGCTCGACCCCCGTCGTCCCGTTCGCGGTGTTCGGGTCGGCCGAGCTCGCCGACTCGGTGCACGTCGCCCTGCGCGATCGGCACGCGGTGCTGCTGGCCAACCACGGCACCGTCACGATCGGGCCGGACCTCGACACCGCCGTCGAGCGTGCCCTGCTGCTGGAGTGGGCGTGCACGCTCTACTGGCAGGCCGCCGCGCTCGGCACCCCCCGGGCGCTCACCCAGGCCGACCAGGAGGCGGTCATCGAGGCCGCCCTGCGCACCGGCTACGGCAGCACCCGGCCGGCCGCCGGCGACCGGCCATGACCCGATGGACCCTCGCCGACCTCGGCGACCCCGTCGCCACCGGACGCACCAGCGAGGTCTACGCCCATCCGGGCCGCCCCGACCGGGTCCTGAAGCTCTTCCACGGCGACGTCCCCGGGGAGGAGGTGGAGGCCGAGGCGGAGCACATCGACGTCGCGGTGCGCGCTGGGCTGACCGGCGCCCGCTGCCACGGCACGGCGTACGTCGACGACCGCACCGGGCTCGTCCTCGACCGGCTCGACGGCGGCTCGCTGACCCGGGTCGCCGAGCGCAACCCGCTGCAGCTGCGGCGTAGCGGCCGGACCCTGGCCCGGCTCCAGGCCCGGATGCACGAGGTCGCGGCGCCCGACCTGACCGACGTCCGAGCCGCGGTGCTGCACGCACTCGACCAGGCCGCCCTGTCGTTCCTCAGCCCGATCGAGCAGGCCCACACCCGCGGCCTGGTGAACGCCCTGCCCGACGGCGACCGTCTGCTGCACCTGGACTTCCACCCCGAGAACGTCATCGTCACCGGCGACACCACCCCCGCCGACCGGGCCGGGAGCGCCGATCGAGTCGTCCACCACGTCATCGACTGGCAGACCGCCCTGCGCGGCGACCCCGCCGCCGATGTGGCCGCCACGTTCCTGCTGTTCCGCGACGCCGAGCTGTTCCCCGGGCTCTCCCTCGCCCGCAAGGCCGTGATCGTCGCCGGCCGCCGAGCGTTCTTCGAGTTCTACTGGGCGGAGTACCGCCGCCTCACCGGGCTGGGCCACGGGGCCGTGGCGGCCTGGCGAGCCCCGGCGCTGGTGCTGCGCCTGGCCTGGGACATCCCCTCCGAACGGGACCGGCTTCGTGCCGCGCTGCGCGCCGCCCTCGCCGCGGACGACGCTCACCGATGACCCCGTCGACGACCCGGCCGGTGACCCTGCACCGGTTCGTGGAGTCACCGCCACCGCCGGGCGCCCCGGCCTACGACGTGCTGGTCGTCGGCGGCGGGATCACCGGCGCGGCCCTGGCCTACGAGGCGGCCAGCCGCGGCTGCACGGTCGCGCTGGTGGAGGCCGACGACTTCGGCGCCGCCACGTCCGCGGCCACCGGCAAGCTGGTGCACGGCGGGCTGCGCTATCTCAAGCAGCTCGAGGTCCGGCTGGTGCGCGAGTCGCTGCGCGAGCGCCGGGTGCTGTCCAACATCGCCCCCAACCTTGTCCGCCCCTACCCCATCGCCCTGCCCGACGCCGGGCTGCTGGAGCGAGCCGGGCTCACGGCCTACGACCTGCTCTCGTTCGATCGCAACCGGGTCTGGGACCCGGGCCAGCGGATCCCGCGGCACCGGCGGGTGCACGCCGCCGAGGCGTCCACATGGGGTCTGGGCACCGATCCGCACGCGCTGCTCTACCACGACTGCACGATGCCGAGCCCCGAGCGGCTCACCCTCGCCTTCGTGCGCTCGGCGGTCGCCCACGGCGCCGACGTCGCCAACCACACCCGCGCGGAGCGGTTCCTGCTCGAAGGCGACCGGGTGGTGGGCGCCCAGGTGCGCGACGCGCTCACCGGCCACAGCACGCAGGTGCGGGCCCGCGTCGTCGTCAACGCCACCGGCCCGTGGGCGCACGACGTGCTGATGGGCACCCCCGGCACCGAGCGCGCCGCCGGCCGCCGGCCACCGGTGCGCTCGGAGGGCATCTATCTGGTGACCCGGCAGCTCACCGAGGTGATGACGCTGCACGTCACCCCGCACGGCCACTTCAGCTGCGCGCCGTGGCGCGGGCACAGTCTGATCGGCCCCACCGAGAGCCCCTACCGCGGAGCCGTGCACGACTGGCGGCTGACCCGGCGCAGCATCGAGGAGTTCCTCGTCACGATCAACTCCGCCGGGCTCTTGCCGGTCACGCTGGGCTACGACGACGTGCTGTTCGCCTACGGCGGCCTGCGCCCGCTCACCGAGGTCGCCGGCGAGACCACCTACGACGCCTCCCGCGCCTCCGAGCACATCGACCACGCCCACGACGGCCTGGGCGGGCTGATCACGGTCACCGGCGGGAAGTACACCACCAGCCGCGGCTTCGCCGAGCACACCTACCGCACCATCGCGCGCAAGCTCGGCCGGCCACCGGGCCGCAGCCGCACCGCGAGGACGCCGCTGCACGGCTGCGACACCGGGCCGCTGCGCCCCTACCTGACCGCCGCCTCCGACCGGCACCGGGCCTTCGCCCCCGAGACCGTCCGGTACGTCGCGCTGCACCACGGCACCGAGCACGACCGGGTGCTGGCGCTCGCCGACCAGGACCCCGCGCTGGCCAGGGCCCTCGACGCGGACGGCGAACTGCTCGCCCAGGTCGTCGCCGCGACCCGCTGGGAGATGGCCCGGACCCTGCGCGACGTGCTGCTGCGCCGCACCGGCATCGGCACCCTGGGCCACCCCGGCGACGAGGTCCTCGAGGCGGTGGCCCGGACCGCAGCGGCCGAGCTGGGCTGGAGCGACCACCGCACCGCCGCCGAGCTCGACGACGCCCGGCAGGCCCTGGCGCTGCCGGCCTGAGCGTCAGGCGCGCCAGCCCATGCCGCCCATGCCGCCCATGCCGCCCATGCCGCCCATGCCGCCCATGCCGCCCATGCCGCTCGGGTGCCCCTGACCCCGCGGCCCGCCGGGGCAGTCGCCGGGCCGTCCGAACCACTCGGCGTACCACCTGCGCATCTGGTGGATCTCGGTGCGCTGCTCGTCACGGACGTCGCCCGCGAAGTCGGCGAGAGCCTCGTGCTCGGCCAGGTCGCGGACCAGCACCTGCTGCGACATCATCACCGCCATCATGTGGTGGCCGACCATGTCGCGCAGGAAGGCCCGGTCGAGCGCGTCCCCCTCGAGCCTGGAGAGGTCGCGCATCATCGGCTCGTAGTCCTGGTCGGCGGTCTCGCCGGGGTACCACTCGGCGAGCCAGCCGGTCATCTGGTCGACCTGGGTGCTCTGTGCGGCCACGATCGCGGCGCCGAGCCGGCGCATCTGCGGCCGCTCGGAGCGGGCCAGCTCGCCGGCGGCGGCGATCGCCTCCTCGTGGTGGGGAACCATCGCGGCGAGGTAGTCCAGCTCACTGGACACCCACCCGTGCGACATCCCGTGCATCCCACCGGGCATCCCCGCGAACCCGCCCGGCGCCGCGTCCATCATCGGGTGACCCGGAGTGTGCCTGCCGATCATCGCCCAGCCACCGTCGTCCGCCGTCGCGACCGCGACTCCTCCGCCCACGACGAACAGGGCGGCCGCCGCCACCCCCGCCCCGACCATGCGTGCCGACCGCTTCATGTCCAGCCCCTTCCGATGCCGTGCCCCTCCTTGACACGGTCAGCCGAGCCGGGAGCGTTGACCAGAGGCGGAGGTCCTGACCCGCCCGTCAGCGATCGGGGTCGGTGGGCTGCTCGGCGCTGGGGATCGTGGTGCGCCGGGCCGGCTTGTCGGAGGGGTCGAAGAGACCGGCCTCGTCGGCGGCCTTGGCCCTCTTCAGCTGCTTGGTCAGGCTCCACCCGAGGAAGGCGACCGCGGCGACGCCCAGCAGGAAGATCGCGAACGCGGTCCAGCCCGCCTTGACGTCCTCGTCGTCGGGAGCCTGGTCGGCGAAGGAGAGCAGCAGCGGAGCGACACCGGTCGCCAGGTTGCTGAGCAGGTCGGCGGTGGCGAGGACGAGCAGCGGCATGGGGGGAGCCTCTCAGGCGGGGTCGACGATGCCGGCGAACAGGTCGTCCTCCGGCGTGGGCGAGGAGACGTGGCTCACCACCAGCTCGTAGTCCTCGGTGGGCCACACCGACTGGTGCACCTCGAGCGGGATCTCGAACCACGGACCGTCGGGGTCGATCTGGGTGGCGTGCGCGAGCAGCGCCTTGTCGCGCACCGGGAAGAACTCGGCACACGGGACGCGGGTGGTGATGCGGGCGTCCCAGTCGGGCTCGGGCTTCCACTTCTCGAGCCGCTCGGCATAGGGCGAGTGCAGACCCCGGCGGACCATCTCGTCGTGCAGCGCCTGGGTGCGCGGCCGGTTGAACGAGTGGTGGTAGTAGAGCTTCAGCGGCTGCCAGGGATCGCCGAGCTCGGGGTAGCGCTGGGGGTCGCCGGCCGCCTCGAACGCGGCCACCGTGACCTCGTGGCACTTCACGTGGTCGGGGTGCGGGTAGCCGCCCCGCTCGTCGTA
Source organism: Nocardioides ferulae (assembly GCF_003660455.1). Lineage (GTDB taxonomy): Bacteria > Actinomycetota > Actinomycetes > Propionibacteriales > Nocardioidaceae > Nocardioides > Nocardioides ferulae. The sequence goes on from NZ_QZVR01000009.1 coordinate 62,809, forward strand.
GGTCGTCACCACGTGCGGCCGGAACTCGCGCATCAGCCGCACCAGCGGCGCCGCGGCCTCCTCGGTCGGCACCAGCGCGAAGCAGCCCTCGGGCAGCGGCGGACGCGGGTCGCCCTCGGGCCAGCCGGAGTCGACGAAGCCCAGCCAGTCCTGGCGGACCCCGAGGATCTCGCGGGCGGCGTCCATCTCGGCCCGGCGGATCTCGGCGATGTTCGCCAGCACCTCGGGACGGTCCATCTTCGGGTTCAGCACCGAGCCGCGCTCGCCACCGGTGCAGGTGACCACGTGCACGTCGACGCCTTCGGCGACGTAGCGCGCCGTGGACGCGGCTCCCTTGCTCGACTCGTCGTCGGGATGCGCGTGCACGTGCATCAGCCGGAGTCCGGCACGGGGGGTGGGGTGGTGCGGCATGGGCCAATCGTAGGTGTGACCATGGACCGGTGAGCTCCCCAGCCCGCCCGGACCCCTCGCTCGCCGCGCGCTACGGCACCCCTCCTCCCGGCCGGCGCCGGCTGCTGGTGGCGGGCAGCACCGCGCTGGCGCTCGTCTTCTTGGCCATGATCGGCTGGTTCGTGGTCGTCTACTCCGACCCGGCGGTGCAGTCGGACGTCGAGGCGTGGGAGATCGTCGACGAGCACCAGGTGCGCGCCACAGTGGTGGTGACGATGGCCGACGACGCCGAAGACGTCTCCTGCCTGCTGCGGGCCACCGCCGAGGACAAGAACACCGTCGGCGAGTTGGCCTGGGACACCGGCCCGGGCGACCCGGCCCGGCAGGTGAAGACCATCCGGACCGAGCGCCGGGCCACCTCGGTGGACCTGATCGGCTGCACCGCGAAGGGCCAGAACCGGCCCCGGTGAGGAACCCCTCGCGTGCGGGTTGACCTGCGGGTTCGGCTTCCCGGCTGCCGGATGTGCCTGGTGTTGCTAGGCTGGTCGTTCTGATCGTCCCCGTCGGGCTGACCAGGTGTACTGGCTCGCGCCGCCTCCAGAGCGGCCGATGCGCCCACGGCCGAGCGCACAGCCGCACACCGGTTCGCTCGCAGAGGGCCGACACACACTCGGAACCACCGGGTGGGCAGTGCCTTACCCGTAACTGATGCACAGGAGCCGAAGATGACGCAGCAGACCGAGCCCGCCACCGTCTGGCTGACCCAGGACGCCTACGACAAGCTCAAGGCGGAGCTGGAGGACCTCAAGGGGCCGGTGCGTCAAGAGGTCATCGCCCGGATCAGCGCCGCCCGCGACGAGGGCGACCTGAAGGAGAACGGCGGCTACCACGCCGCACGTGAGGAGCAGGGCAAGATCGAGGGGCGCATCCGTCAGCTCGAGGACATGCTCCGCCGCGCCGAGATCGGCGAGACCCCGCCCGACGACGGCGTCGTCGAGCCGGGCATGGTCGTGACCTACAAGTTCGTCGGCGACGACGACGACGAGGCCGAGACCTTCCTGCTGGGCGCCCGCGAGATCGAGCCCGAGGGGCTCACCGTCTACTCCCCCGCCTCGCCGCTCGGCTCGGCGATCAACGGCAAGCGCAAGGGCGACACGGTCTCCTACGAGGCCCCCAACGGCAAGACCCTCGAGGTGGTCATCCTCGACGCCACCCCGTTCACCGGCTGACCCGGCCGGGCGCCGGCCCGGCTCAGCGCGTGGTGACGGTGTAGCCGTGCCCGCGCAGCCGGGTCAGCAGCGCCTCGGCGTGCGCCCCACCGCGCGTCTCCAGCTGGAGCAGCACCTCGACCTCGTCGAGCTGCAGCGCCGGCGAGATCCGCTCGTGCATCACCTCGAGCACGTTGGCCCCCTCCTCCCCCACCTCGGAGAGCAGCCGGGCCAAGCCGCCGGGCACGTCGGGGATGTGCACCGACAGGTTGAGGTAGCGACCCGCGGCGGCCAGGCCGTGCCGGATCACCTTGCCGAGGAGCAGCGGGTCGATGTTGCCGCCCGAGAGCACGGCGAGCGTCGGCCCGGGGAAGTCCTCGGGCCGGTCGAGGATCGCCGCCACCGCGGCCGCGCCGGCCGGCTCGACCAGCTGCTTGGCGCGCTCGAGCAGCGCCAGCAGGGCGCGGGAGAGCGACTCCTCCGAGACCGTGCGGACCTCGTCGACGTGGTCGCGGATCGCGGCGAACGTGATCGCGCCCGGGCGGCCGACGGCGATGCCGTCGGCCATCGTGTGCATCTCGGTGAGCGCGACGGGGTGGCCGGCGGCCAGCGAACCGGGGTACGCCGCGGCGCCCTCGGCCTGCACGCCGATCACGCGGATGTCGGGCCGCAGCGCCTTGACGGCGATCGCGACGCCCGCCAGCAGCCCGCCGCCACCGGTCGGGACCAGCACCGTGGTCGCCTCGGGTGCCTGCTCCAGCAGCTCGAGCCCGAGGGTGCCCTGACCGGCCACGATGTCGACGTGGTCGAACGGGTGGATGAAGACCGCCCCGGTGCGCTCGGCGTGATCGACGGCGGCGGCCAGGCAGTCCTCGAGGTAGCCCTTGCGGAACACCACGTCGGCGCCGTAGCCGCGGGTCGCCTTCTCCTTGGGGATCGGCGCACCCTCGGGCATGAACACCGTGGCCGGGATGCCGAGCTCCTGCGCGGCGAGCGCGACGCCCTGAGCGTGGTTGCCGGCGGAGGCGGCCACGACGCCGCGACTGCGCTCCTCCGCGGTGAGCCGCGCGATCCGGACGTAGGCGCCGCGGGCCTTGAACGAGCCGGTGCGCTGGAGGTGCTCGTGCTTCAGCAGCACCGGTGAGCCGGTCGCCGCCGACAGCCAGCGGGAGGGCTCGACCGGCGTGCCCACGGTGACGCCCTCGAGCATCCGCCGGGCCTCACGGATGTCGTCGAGACCAACGGTCGGCTCAGGCATCGTCACCCACCCCCTCGTCGCGGACCGGGGTCCGCTGTTCCGGTGGCAGCTCGTCTGCCAGCTCGCGTTCCGGGTCGTCGCCGGGCTCGGTCTCGGCCGCCAGGTGCTGGACCACCGCGTTGGCCGCGGCGACCAGCGGGACCGCGATCAGCGCCCCGGTGACGCCGGCGACCAGCACCCCGCAGCCGATGGCCACGATCACGCCGAGGGGGTGCACCGAGACGAAGCGGCCCATCAGGAACGGCTGGAGCACGTGGCCTTCGACCTGCTGCACCACGATCACGCCGACCAGCATCAGGAGAGCGGTCCAGGGACCCTGGTCCACCAGCGCGACCAGCACCGCCACCGCGCCCGCGACCGTGGCACCGACCAGCGGCACGAACGCGCCGAGGAAGACCAGCAGCCCGATCGCGAGCACCAGCGGCAGGCCGAGCACGGCGGCCCAGACGGCGATGCCGATCGCGTCGACCAGGGCCACCAGCACGGTGGCACGCACGAACTGGGTGAGCGAGACCCACGCGACGCGGCCCGAGCTGTCGATCCGCTCCCGCGCGGCGCGCGGCGCCAGCCGCACGAAGAACGCCCAGATGCGCCGTCCGTCGGCGAGGAAGAAGTAGGTCGCGAACAACACCACGAAGAAGCCGGTGAGCACGTGGCTGAGCGCGGTGCCCAGGTCGGTGACCCGGTTGACGGCGTCACCGCCCTGCCCCCAGTTGCCGATCGCCTCCTGGGTGCGCTCGATGTAGGTCTGGATCTGGGTGTCGCTGGCGTTGAGGGGGCCCTCCTTGAGCCAGGTGCGGATCTCGCCCAGGCCCTTGACCACCTGGTCGGCCAGCTGCGAGGACTGGTCGGCGATCTGCTGGCCGACCACGGTGCCGAGCCCGCCGACCATCGCCAGCCCGGTCAGCACCACCAGGCCGGCGGCCAGCCCCTGGGGCACCCCGATGCGCCGCAGCCCGCGCACCCCCGGGGTGGCCAGCGCCGCGATGAGCAGGGCGATCGCGAGCGGCACCGTGATCACCGCGAACCGGGCGAGCAGCCACAAGATCACGTAGCCGGCGGCGCAGATCACCAGGAACCGCCAGGCCCAGGCCGCGGCCAGGTCGTAGCCCCACGGCACCTGGGCGCGGCTGAAGTTGGAGCGTCCGCCGACGATCTGCGGCGGCTGCTGCTCGGCGCGCCGCTCCGCGCGGATCAGCGCCCACTGATGGGCGATCTGCTGGGTGACCCGCTCGGCCAGCCCGTCGTCGTCCTCGGCGTTCGGCTGCTGGGCGTGCCGATCGTCGTCGCGACGCGACCGCAGCCCCATCCGGGGCACCCGCCGCCGCCGCTCGTCCTCGCTCTCGGGCGGCGGGACCGGCAGCCCGGCCGCCTCGTCGTCGGCCTGTCCGCCCTCCCGCTCCGTCACCTGGTCAGGCTACTGGCCCGGGGGTACGCCGCCGTCGACCACGCGCCGCACGAGCCGGTAGGCCGCCACCGGATGGTCGGCGCTCAGCAGCCCGGCCGCGGCGAGCACGTAGTCGCGGTCGACGCTCACCCGTGCCTGGCGAGGCAGCTGCCAGCCGCCCTCGGGGTCGGGGCCCACCGAGCCACCGAAAACCCGGTCGGCGACTCCGGCCCGGCCGTTGCGCAGCACACCGCCGGAGCCCACGACGAGCCGCACCTCGCGCAGGTCCTTCCCGGTGCGCTCCACCACGCGCCCGTCGGGGCCGACGACGACCTTCGCGCGGCCGGCGTGGCGGCGCAATGCGAGCGTCGCGGCGGCGCGGGCGATGGCCTCGTCGGCGGCCCACTCGTCGTCGGTGAGCGGCAGCAGCCCGGGCCGCTCCGCCCGGGCGCGGGCCGCCTCGACCAGGTCGGCGTCGTCGAGGCCGGCCTCGGCCACCGTGCTGAGCGCCGACCAGCGCATGCCGAGGTCGCCCTCGACGGTGCGGGTGACCGGGGTGCTCGCGACCACCTCGCGGGCCAGCCCGTCGGCGTCGAGCAGCGCCGCCTCGTGGTCCGGCTCGACCACCGAGTGCACGTCGGTGGTGGCGCCGCCGATGTCGACGACCACCACGTCGCCGACACCGGGGTGGCGCTCGTCGACGCCACGGGCGAGGAGCTCGACCCCGGTGAGCACCAGGTCGGGGGTCGCGCCGCGCACCATCGCCGTGAAGTCGCGGCGCGCGCTGAGGTGCTTGCCGCCGATCACGTGCGCCAGGAACATCTCGCGGACGGCGGCCCGGGCGGAGGCCGGCGCCAGCTCGCCGATGCGCGGCACCACGTTGTCGGCCAGCACGTGCGGCAGAGCGGCGAGCCGCCGGGCCACCTCCTCGCGGGCGTCGACGTTGCCCGCCACGACCACCGGACCGTGCCAGCCGCAGCCGGCGAGCGCCTCGGCCGCGGCCAGCAGCACCTCGCTGTTGCCGCCGTCGGTGCCGCCGGTGAGCAGCACGACGTCGGCGCGCGCCTCGTGCAGCCTCTCGCCCAACCCGCGCGGGTCCAGGCCGGACGCCGCGGCGAGCACGGCGACCACCCGGCCGCCGCTGGACAGCGCCACCCGACGGCCGGCCTCGGCGGTCACCAGCAGCTCGTTGCCGAGCACCGCGATGCGCAGACCGCCTCCGGCACTCGAGCAGGCCAGCACCTCGGCGTGCTCCGCGCGCGCGTCGAGCCGCAGCAGCGCGGCCCGGCACGCGTCGTACCCGTCGAGCACGTCGGTGTCGATCGTGGTCGGGTGCTCGGCGGTGCCGAGCAGGTCGCCGGTGGCCAGGTCGACCAGCAACGCCTTGGTGAAGGTGGACCCGAAGTCGACGCAGAGGGCGACGGCTGGTCCCCCCTCGACGTCACCCAAGTGCACGGTCGAGGTCGGCGAGCAGGTCGTCGACGGTCTCGATGCCGACGCTGAGCCGGACCAGGTCCGCGGGCACCTCGAGGTCGGTGCCGGCGACGCTGGCGTGGGTCATCCGGCCCGGGTGCTCGATGAGCGACTCGATGCCGCCCAGCGACTCCGCGAGCGTGAACACCTCGGCCCGGTCGCAGACCGCGAGGGCGTGCTCCTCGCCGCCGGCGACCCGGAACGAGACCATGCCGCCGAAGCGCGACATCTGCCGTGCGGCGACCGCGTGGCCGGGGTGCTCGGGCAGGCCGGGGTAGATCACCTGCGCCACCTTGGCGTGGCCGGCGAGGAACTCGACGACCCGCTCGGCGTTGTCGCAGTGCCGGTCCATCCGGATGCCCAGCGTCTTCAGCCCGCGCTGCACGAGGAAGGAGTCGAACGGTCCGGCGACCGCGCCGATGGAGTTCTGGTGGAAGGCCACCCGCTCGGCCAGGTCGAGGTCGCGCACCACCAGCGCACCGCCGACGACGTCGGAGTGGCCGCCGCAGTACTTCGTGGTCGAGTGCACGACGACGTCGGCGCCCAGCGTGAGCGGCTGCTGGAGGTATGGCGAGGCGAAGGTGTTGTCGACGACCAGCAGCGCGCCGGCGTCGTGGGCGACGGCGGCCAGCGCCTCGATGTCGCCGATGTTCAGCAGCGGGTTGGTGGGGGTCTCCACCCAGACCAGCTTGGTCTGCCCGGGCCGGATCGCGGCGCGGACCGCGTCGACGTCGGAGACCGGCGCGGGGCTGTGCTCGACCCCCCAGACCTTCTCGACCTTGTCGAAGAGCCGGAACGTGCCGCCGTAGGCGTCGTCGGGGATGACGACGTGGTCGCCGGGCCGGCAGGTGGTGCGCACCAGGGTGTCCTCGGCGGCCAGGCCGGAGGCGAACGCGAACCCCCGCTCCCCCTCCTCGAGCGCCGCGATCGCGCCCTCGAGAGCGGTGCGGGTGGGGTTGCCGGAGCGGCTGTACTCGTAGCCGCCGCGCAGCCCGCCGACGCCGTCCTGCTTGTAGGTCGAGGTCGCGAAGATCGGCGGGATCACCGCGCCGGTGGTGGGGTCGGGCTCGTAGCCGGCGTGGATCGCACGCGTCATGAAGCCGGACTTGGACCTGTGCTGCTGCTCGCTCATCCGAGGAGGCTACTCAGCGCGGCCGCAGGTGTGCAGCCAGGGCCGCGGCGATCTCCTCGACGTCGAGGGTTCCCTCGGCCACGGCCATCACGAGATCGAAGGCGTCGTCGTCTCCCATGTCCACCTCGTGGCCGTTGATGCCGAGGAAGGTCACCGTGGCGAACCAGGCGAGCCGCTTGTTCCCGTCCACCAGCGCGTGGTTGCGACAGATCGAGTGCAGCAGCGCGGCAGCCTTCAGTTCCATCGAGGGATAGGCGTCGGCGCCGAACACGCTCGAGCGAGGTCGGGCCGCCGATGAGTCGAGCAGCCCGGGGTCGCGGACCGGACCCGCGCCCAGCTTGCGCGTGAGCAGCAGCAGGGCCTCGAGGTCGAGGTAGTCGACCAACGTCAGGCCTTGCCGAGTCGGTCGAGGACGTCGCCCCACTTCTCCAGCATCTCGTCGGCGATGGTGTCCAGCCGTTCGCGCAGGTCCAGACGCGAGTGCATGTCGAGGATCGCCCGGCGGGCCGCTTCCTGCTTGGAGATGCCCTGCGAGGAGGCCAGGTCCTCGAGCGCACGGTCCAGTTCCTCATCGGTGCGCAGCGTCATCGCCATGTCGGAAACGATACCGCGGTGATACCACTTCGGCGAGGCCTCTTCGCCCGGGAACGTCGGGCACGATCTCGTTGTTGCACCCGGTGCGCACACTGGTGCGCAGCCGCGACCGGCGACGACGAGGAGTGAAGCTCGTGTTCTTCTCCAGCACCAAGACCCAGATGGTGGCCCCCGACCAGGCCCTGCCCGGCCGGCCGCAGCAGCCGTTCGCGCTGGCGGAGAAGCACCAGGTGCTCGGCACCCCGCTGGTCACCGACGAGACGAACATCCCCGAGGGCTACGAGGTGGCGCTGTTCGGCCTCGGCTGCTTCTGGGGCGCCGAGGAGATCTACTGGCAGGTGCCCGGCGTCTGGTCGACTTCGGTCGGCTACGCCGGCGGCTACACCCCGCACCCGACCTACGAGGAGGTGTGCACCGGCCGCACCGGCCACACCGAGGCGGTGCGCGTGGTCTTCGACCCGGCGCAGGTCTCCTACGCCGACCTGGTCAAGCAGTTCTTCGAGGTGCACGACCCGACCCAGGGCATGCAGCAGGGCAACGACGTCGGCACGCAGTACCGCTCGGCGATCTACTACACCTCGCCCGAGCAGGAGCAGGTCGCGCGCGAGCTGACCGCGGTCTACGGGGCGGAGCTGGAGCGGCGCGGCATCGGCGCGATCACCACCGAGATCGCCCCGGCGCCCACCTACTACTACGCCGAGGACCCGCACCAGCAGTACCTGCACAAGGTGCCCCACGGCTACCGCTGCCACGCCAACACCGGCGTGCCGTTCCCGGCGTAGGCGGACCGCTCGCGGGCGGCTGTCGATTCCTGCCAGGCTCGGTCGTCATGAGGGTGGAGGCGACCGTCGGGGTCGCCAGGCCGAGAGGAGCGCGCATGACCGAGTACCTCATCTACTTCAATCAGCAGTGGGTGGGCGAGCACTCCCCGGAGTGGTTCGCCGGCCGGGCGCCGCTGGCCATGGCGGTCGTGAACGACATGGAGGCAGCAGGCGTCTACGTCTTCGCCGGCGGCCTGGAGGAGGACCAGTCCGACGTGGTCAGCGCCGACGCGACCAGCGGCACCCTGGTGTTCACCGACGGGCCGTACGCCGAGACCACCGAGCAGCTCGGCGGCTTCGCGGTCGTCGACGTGCCCGACCTGGAGACCGCGCGGATGTGGGCGGGCCGGATGGCCGAGGCGTGTGGCTGGCCGCAGGAGGTCCGGCGCTTCGGGCCGCGGCCGGGCTAGGCGCCGGAGGCTCTTCACACACAGCGTCGGCGGCGCCACCCTGGCTGGATGGACCTCGACCCCGTGGTCACCAATCCGCGGCACTACCGGGTCGTGCTCGAGAACGAGCGGGTGCGCGTGCTCGAGTACACCGACCAGCCCGGCGACCAGACGACTCCGCATCGGCACCCCGACAGCGTCATGTACGCCCTGTCCTCCTTCCGCCGTCGCCTCGTGTCGGGCGAGACCCAGCGCGAGGTGACGCTCGAGGAGGGGGCGACCACCTGGCTCCCGGCCCAGGAGCACCACGGCGAGAACATCGGCGAGACCCCCACGCACGTGCTCTTCGTCGAGCTCAAGGGGACGGCCGAGGGCGCGGACCCTGCGGACGGCCGGTCCGGCGCCGTCGGCCCGCAGATGCCCTGAGCCGAGACAGCAGCACGCGACGGCGCATCGTGGGTGCAGGCGCCGGGCTGCGCGATGATGTGAGGGTGCACCGCGCCGCGAAGCTCCACGCCGTCGGGGACCTGCGACTGGCGGAGGTCGCCGACCCCGGCCCGCCGCCGCCCGGCTGGTCGACGGTGGCGGTCACCTCGGTCGGCCTGTGCGGCTCCGACCTGCACTGGTACGCCGAGGGCGGCACCGGGGAGGTGACGATCGGCGACCCGGTGGTGCCGGGGCACGAGTTCGCCGGCGTGGCGCTGGACGGGCCCCACGCCGGGCGCCGGGTCGCGGTGGACCCGGCGATCCCGTGCGGCGCGTGCGAGCAGTGCCGGTCCGGCCACGGCAACCTCTGCCCCGAGGTCCGGTTCGCAGGCCACGCCGGCCTGGACGGCGGCCTGCAGGAGCGGCTGGTCTGGCCCGACGAGCTGCTGTTCCCGCTGCCCGACGAGCTCACCGACGATGCCGGGGCCCTGCTCGAGCCGCTCGGCGTGGCGGTCCACGCGGTCAAGGTCGCGCACGTGCGCGACGGCGACGACGTCCTGGTCGTGGGCGCCGGACCTATCGGCGTGCTGGCCTGCGCGGTGGCCCGGCGCGCCGGCGCGGCGAGGGTCTTCGTGTCCGAGCCGCTGGCGCACCGACGTGCGACCGCTCAGCGCTTCGGCGCCGACGCCGCGTGGTCGCCCGAGGAGGCCGAACGCGAGCTGCTCGCCGCGACGTCGGGCAGGGGCGTCGACGTGGTGGTCGAGATGGCTGGTGTCGACGCGGCCCTGACGACGGCGGTCGCCTGCGCCCGGCCGGGCGCCCGGATCGCGGTGGGCGGCATCCCGTCGACGCCGCTCTCGGCCTTCCCCGCTGCTCCGGCTCGGCGCAAGGGCCTGACGTTCGCGATGGTGCGCCGGATGCACGGCACCTATCCCCGGGCGATCGAGCTCGCCACCACCGGCGTCGACCTCGACGACCTGGTCAGCGACCGGTTCCCACTCGAGCGGGCGGACGAGGCGTTCCGGCATGCCGTCGGCCGCTCCGGGGACAAGACCGTCATCCGGGTGGCGGGGGCGTGAGCGCCCCGGCCCGCGTCCGCGGGCCGTGGTGGCTGCTCGCCGGCGGCCTCGTCCTGCTGGTGACGTCGGCCGTGGCGATGCTGCTGCTGGCCGCGAGCCAGCTCGACGGCTACGACTGGGCCGAGGAGGCCATGGTGGAGGACGACGGTCGGCCGCACGTCGTGCGCGTCGACCGGGACCGGAACGTGCTGCTGTGGTCCTACGCGGCCGATGCCGAACCGTCGTGCACGGTGCGGGACGCCGCCACTGCCGAGGTGCTGCCATCGAGCCGGCCCGACGACGCCCTCGTCCGGGAGGGCGGCAGCGCGGCCGACTGGGAGGCCACGGCTGTGTTCACGCCGCGGTCCGACCAGGTCGAGGTGGTCTGCGACCCCACGGGTGCGCAGCCGTTCAGCCTGGTCGCCGTCGAGTCGGCGCCACGACTGCCCCCACTGCTCTCGCGGCTCGGCCCGTGGAGCGTCGTTCCGCTGTCGGTGGCCGCAGCCGGGGTGGCCTCGGTGCTCGCGGCCGGCGTGGTCGCCCTGCGCACGCGCCGCCGGGCGGGACACCGAGCAGTCGAGACCTGAGCGGGAGGGCGTGGCGGACGAGCCGATCACGGAACGTTCGGCCCTCGGAGCGCTGGAACCCTAGGGTGGGATCATGCTCGGGGGACCTGCCGACCGGCCGGGGCGCACGGACCGCTCACCGCACACGGGGGGCGGTGTCTCGACTCCGCGGCGTTCGCGGGTCGACCGCGCGTCGACGTACCTCGGATGGGCGCTGCTGCTCTGCTGGACGGTGATCTCGGCGTGGGCCTGGTTCCTGGCGCCGCAGCAGGCGACCCTCGCCGAGCTCGAGGCCGACGTCGCCCTCGGCCGGACCGACGAAGTCGCGATGACGCCCGGCCTGTCCCCCCGGTCACGGGGGTTCTCGGTCGTCGAGGTGCGGTGGCGCAGCGGCCTCTACACCTACTCGACCGAGGTCGTGGAGTCGCGGCCGGAGCGCGGTGACGAGCGACCCGACGGCGTTGACGGCATCGGCACCGAGCGACCGGTGGTCGAGGACCTCGCCACACAGCTGCGCGCACTTCAGCCGAGCTTGGCGGTGGACTCGATGGACCGGCCGTCCGGGGTCAGCGTCGGAATGCTGGGCCGCGAGCTCAGTGGCGCCGTGGCCTGGGCGACGGCGGCCGCCTTCGTGCTGACCCTGGCGCTGATCACCGGCCTGAACGAGCCGTGGCGGGCCACCCGCTGGGCCTGGTTCTGGCTGCTCGCCAGCCCGGTGATGCCGCTCGCTGCCATCGCGTTCCTGGTGCTCGGCGGTGTGCTGCCGCTGGTGGGGCCTCCCCCTCCTGGCGCGCGACGGCTCACCGGCGGCTTCGCCTTCATCCTCGCCTGGGTCGTCGGCGGGCTGGTGCACGGCGGCTAGGCCTGATCCCGGGCGGGAGCTCAGTACGCCGAGCCAATGCCGTGACCTGGCGGCGGCTCGGGGGTGCTGCGACGCCTTACCGGCGGCTGTGCGTGCGTGCTCTGCTGGTTCGTCTGCCGAGCGATCGCGCGAACCCGCTCGCAATTGGACGGACGTATCGACCCTTCGCACCGCGCAATCGTCCTCGTCGGCGCCCTTATGTCCGTCGCGGTACGACGACGGTCGGCGCCCGCTCCCACGTCGCGACCCGACATGCAGGCCACCAGAGGTTGCGCCAGCACTCCATAAGTTCTGACTTCTATTCATCATGACTTATGAAGACACTGACGCATGGACCGTGCTGGCCGACAAGACCCGCCGCGCCATCGTCATGCAGCTGGCCGAGGGTGAGCGCACCGTCGGCGAGCTGACCGAGGCGCTGCCGGTGAGCCAGCCGGCGGTCTCCCAGCACCCTCAAGGTGCTCAAGCAGGTCGGCATGGTGACCGACCGCGCCGAGGGCACCCGGCGTCGGTACCGGCTCAGCGAGCACGGCGTCGCCGCCCTTCGCGACCAGCTCGACACGTTCTGGCGAAGGACGCTGGAGGGCTTGGAGCAGCAACTCGACCAGCAACCTGATCAGGAGGAGAGACCATGACCCAGGAAGCCGTGGTGCAACGCCACACCATCGTCAACGCCACGCCCGAGCAGGCGTTCGCGGTGTTCACCCAGCAGTTCGACGCCATCAAGCCGCGCGAGCACAACCTGCTCGGCGCCCCCCTCGTGCAGACCATCCTCGAGCCCCACGTCGGCGGCCGGATCCTCGACCGCGCCGAGGACGGCACCGAATGCGCCTGGGCGCGCATCCTCGCCTTCGACCCACCACACCGGCTGGTCTTCAGCTGGGACATCGGCCCCATCTGGCAGCTGGAGGAGAGCACCGAGAACGCCAGCGAGGTCGAGATCCGATTCCTGGCCGAGGGCGATGGACGCACCCGCGTGGAGCTCGAGCACCGGCATCTCGACCGCCACGGGGCGGGCTGGCAGTCGCTGCGCGACGGCATCGGCGACGAGCAGGGCTGGCCGCTCTACCTGGAGCGCTACGCGGCACTGCTGCCGGCGGCGTAGACTTCGCCGGCGGGCCGCCCGCACGATTTCGCGTCGTACCGGACAATGGACGGCGTGACCGAACTCCCCCGCAAGGCCGTGGCCCGCACGGCGAAGCTCGCGGCGCTGCCCCTGGGGTACGCCGGGCGCAACGCGCTGGGGCTCGGCAAGCGGCTGGGTGGGCGGCCGGCCGAGGTCGTGATGTCGGAGATCCAGCAGCGCACCGCCGACCAGCTGTTCCGCACCCTCGGCGAGCTCAAGGGCGGCGCGATGAAGTTCGGCCAGACCCTGTCGGTGCTCGAGGCGGCGCTGCCCGACGAGCTGGCGGCGCCCTATCGCGAGCACCTGACCCGGCTGCAGGACTCCGCTCCCCCGATGCCGACCCAGACCGTGCGCGACATCCTCGCCGCCGAGCTCGGCGACGACTGGCGCGACCAGCTGGTCTGGCTCGACGGCGGCCCGACCGCCTCGGCATCGATCGGGCAGGTGCACCAGGGCCGCTGGCACGACGGCCGCGAGGTCGCGGTCAAGGTGCAGTACCCCGGCGCCGGCGACGCGCTCCGCTCCGACCTGCGACAGCTCTCCCGGCTGGCCAGGACCATCGCGCCGCTGATGCCCGGCATGGAGGTCAAGCCGCTGGTCGAGGAGCTGCAAGCCCGGGCCGAGGACGAGCTCGACTACCACCTCGAGGCCGAGGCCCAGGCGGCGTTCGCCGCGGCCTTCCGCGACGACCCCGACTTCGTGGTGCCCGACGTGGTGGCGGTCGGCAGCACCGTGCTGGTCACCGAGTGGGTGGAGAGCCCCGCCTCGCTGGCGTCGGTGATCCGGCACGGCACCCAGGCCGAACGCGACCACTACGGCGAGCTGTTCGCCCGGTTCCTCTTCGCCGGACCGGCCCGGGCCGGGCTGCTGCACGCCGACCCGCACCCGGGCAACTTCCGGGTGATCCCGGACGACGAGGGCGCGCCGGGCCGGCTGGCGGTGCTCGACTACGGCGCCGCCGCGCGGCTGCCCGGGGGTATGCCCGAGGCGATGGGCCGGTTGATCCGGATCGCGATCGACGCCGCTCGCGAGGACCTCGTCGAGGGCCTGCGCGAGGAGGGCTTCATCAAGGACCGGGTCAAGGTCGACCCCGACCTGCTGCTGGAGTACCTCGCCCCGTTCGTCGAGCCGGCGGCCGTCGACCGGTTCCAGTTCTCGCGCGCCTGGATGCAGCAGCAGTTCCAGCGCATCAACGACCCCGACGACCCGGCCTACCTCATCGCGACCCGACTCAACCTGCCGCCGTCCTACCTGCTCATCCACCGCACCTGGCTCGGCGGCGTGGGGGTGCTCAGCCAGCTCGAGGCCGAGGCCCCGTTCCGGCAGATCCTCATCGACCACCTGCCCGGCTTCGCCGAGCCGGACGGCCCCGGAGACACCGCGTAGCCGATCAGCGCAGCGGCAGGTGCATCACGTGCAGGCCGACCAGGCCGTGGCTCGCGGAGTCGAACGCCTCCGGGACGGTGCCGACGATCGTGAACCCCAGCGACTGCCACAGGCGCACCGCCGCGGTGTTGGTCTCGACGACCGCGTTGAACTGGATCGAGCGGAACCCCTGCTCGCGGTGCCAGGCGACGACGTGCTCGCCCAGCGCCCGTCCGACGCCGCGCCCGCGCGCCGACGGCGCGACCATGAACGAGGCGGCGCCGACGTGGCTGCCGCGACCGGGGCGGTTCGGCCCCATCGTGGCGCTGCCCAGGACCTCGCCGGTCCCCTCGTCCTCGAGCACGACGGTGCGGGCGGGTGGCCGCTGCATCCACAGCGCCCGCCCCGTCTCCTCGGTGACGTCGAGCGGGTAGGCGTAGGTCTCGCCGGCCAGCACGACCTCGCGGAAGAACGGCCAGATGCGGGGCCAGTCGTCGTCGGTGGCGGTGCGGATCGCCTCGGGGGCCCGCGCGCCGTGGCTCACTCTCCCGTCTGCCCGTCGATCGACTCGCGGATCAGGTCGGCGTGACCTGCATGGCGGGCGTACTCCTCGATCATGTGCAGCAGGATCCAGCGCAGCGACGCCCGCTCCCCGCTTCGCCGCTGCCGCGCGGCGAGGTGGTCGAGGTCGGTGATCTCGGCGAGCACCGCGTCGGACGCGGCGGTCGCGGCGTCGAAGAGCGCGAAGAGGTCGTCGGGCGCGTCCTGGTTCGCCGTGCGGAACTCCCAGTCGGGGTCGGCGTCCCAGTCGACCGACGCCCACGGCTGAGCCGGCTCGTCGCCGCGCAGCACGTGGGCGAACCAGTTGTCCTCGACCAGCGCCGCGTGCTTGAGCAGCCCCGCCAGGGTGAGCGACGACGGCGGCAGGGGCGTGCGCAGCTGCTCGGCGGTGAGCCCGGACGCCTTGAGGCGCAGCGTCTGCCGTTGGAAGTCCAGGAAGGCGAGCAGGGTCTCGCGCTCGCCGGCGGCCATCGGGGGGTGGGTGCGGTCGGTCACGAGCAGGCCTCCGGGTCCATCGGGTCGGGGGTGCGGGCGGTGATGCAGTACGCCGGTCCGGCGGGCGCGGCGAGCACGGTCCAGTGCTCGAACCGCTCGAGCACCCGGGCGCCGAGGGCGACGTGGCGCGCGGTCTCGGCGTCGCGGTCGGTGCTGGAAAGGTCGAGGTGGGCGGTGACCGGACCCGACTCGGGCTGGTCCAGCCGCTGCAACAGCAGCCGCAGCGGGCTGGTGCCGGGGCGGACCAGGTTGGTGAACTCGTCGGAGGTGGGCCGGGCCTCCCAACCGGTCACGGCCGCCCAGAACGCCACCTCGCGCTCGTGGGCCGCGGGCGGGATGTCGAGGCAGACCTGGTCGACGACCGACTCCCAGGCGCCGTCGCCCCAGGGGGCCGGCCGGGGCCGGATCGACGCCCGGTGGGTGACCAGGCAGAACGGGAAGCCGCCGGGCGAGGTGAGCACGGCGTAGCCGTCGTCGCCCAGGGGCCGCGCGACGAGCGACGCGCCGTGGCCGACCGCGCTCTCGAGGGCCTCGTCGGCGTCGGCCACGTGCAGGTCGAGGTGGATCCGGCTCGGCCCCTGCCCCAGCCGCTGCACCCGCAGGTAGTCGTCGCCGTCGGGAGGCAGCAGCGAGGCGAACTCGCCATCCTCGCCGCGGGTGGTCGAGAGGCCGTAGCCGGTCACCCGGCGCCAGTGCTCGACGCCGGCGGCGAACTCGTCAGGCGCGAAGTCGAGGAAGGCGGAGACCCACGAGGGCGTCATGCGGGGCCATCCACGGCCTGCGTGTCGGCCGGCGTCGCGG
Organism: Nocardioides ferulae; assembly: GCF_003660455.1. GTDB lineage: Bacteria > Actinomycetota > Actinomycetes > Propionibacteriales > Nocardioidaceae > Nocardioides > Nocardioides ferulae. The sequence goes on from NZ_QZVR01000009.1 coordinate 78,721, forward strand.
GCCGGTGCAGCACCGCGTGGTGCGGCTCGATCCGCACGTCCGGAGCGGCGTCACCGCTCTCCCGGTCGCCGGTCCGCTCCTCGTCCCCGTCGTCCTCGTCGTCCACGTCGCTCCGGTCGTCCTCGTCGTCGCGGGTGGGGAGCGCTGCGATGCCGTCGACCAGGAGCGTATGACCGCCGGGCTGCACCGGCGGGAACAGCAGCGTCACCGCCGGGTTGCGCTCGATGTTGGTGATCGAGCCGCTGCCGGGCGCGGTCACCAGCAGCGAGCCGTCGACGAACCGAGGTGCGGCGCTGACCACCTTGACCCGTCCGGCGCTGGAGACGGTCAGCAGGTAGCCCGAGCCGTAGTCGGCGAGCGTGGTCGCCAGCTCGGCGACGTCGACGGGGATGCTCATGGCCCCACGCTAGTGCCCGGTCATGGGGTCGCGTCGACCCAGCGCTCCCCGGCGACCGCCGCAGCCGCCGTGCCGCCGGTCAGCTCCGCGACCAGGGCGTGCAGGGCCTCCTCCCGGTCGGGGGCGACGGCCACCCGGAGCGTGACGGCAGTGCCGTAGGCGGTGTCGACGACCACGACGCCGCGGTGTCGCAGCTCGGTCTCGACCCGGCCGGCGTCGGCGTGGCCGACCTCCAGCACCAGCTCGCGGCGCAGCTCCCGCCGCAGCGTGCCGGCGGCGTCGAGCCCGGCCCGCCCCGCGTCGCCGTACGCCCGGACCAGGCCCCCAGCGCCCAGCAGCGTGCCGCCGAACCAGCGGGTCACCACCGCGACCACGTCGGTGACACCACGGCCACGCAGCACGTCGAGCATCGGTGCCCCGGCGGTGCCGGCCGGCTCGCCGTCGTCGCTGGAGCGCTCCACCCGCCCGTCGGGGCCGAGCACGAACGCCGAGCAGTGGTGCCGGGCGTCCCAGTGCTGTCGGCGCAGCCGCTCGACGACCGCCCGGGCTGCGGGCTCGTCGCCGACCGGCTCGACCGTGCACAGGAACCGCGACCGCTTCACCTCGATCTCGGCCTCGGCGGGGCGCGCGACCGTGAGGTAGCTGCTCACCTCCACGCTCACCAGACCCCCACCACGTCGCCGCCGATGCGCACCACGAACGCGCCGACGACGACGATGAAGAAGACCCGCACGAACCGCGACCCCTTCGCCACCGCGGTGCGGGCACCGAGGTAGCCGCCGACCAGGTTGCAGCCGCCCATCAGCAGCCCGACCTTCCACAGCACCGCGCCGTGCGGCACGAACACGCACAGCGACGCGAGGTTGGTGGCCCAGTTGGCCAGCTTCGCCTTGGCACTGGCCTCGAGGAAGTTGTAGCCGAGCAACCCCACCAGCGTGAACACGAAGAAGCTGCCGGTGCCGGGGCCGAGCGCGCCGTCGTAGAAGCCGACCACGAGGCCGGTGAGCATCGCCAGCAGCGTGTGGCGGTGGCCGGCGAACCGCAGCATCGTGGACCGCCCGAGCCGCGGGTTGGCCAGCACGTAGGCGCCGACCACCACCAGCGCGACCAGCACGATCGGGTCGAACGCGCGCTTGGGGATCTGCGCGGCCACCAGCGCGCCGCCGATCGCCCCGAGGAACGCCGCCGCCATCAGCGGCCCGAACGTGCGCGGATCGGGGCGGATCCGCCGGTAGTACGTCGCACTGCTGACGGTGGTGCCGCAGATCGAGGCGAGCTTGTTGGTGGCCAGCACCTGCACCGGCGAGGCTCCCGGCAGCCCGATCAGGATCGCCGGCAGCTGCACCAGCCCGCCCCCACCGACGACCGCGTCGACGAAACCGGCGAACAGCGCCGCCAGTCCGAGCAGGAGGAGCACGGTGATCGTCGGGTCCTCCACCCGGCCGATGGTAGGTGGCCGGCGATGCGGGCCGGGCCGGGGAGTAGCCCACAGGCCGTGGGTGTAGGCCGCTCCCGGCTGGGTAGACCCACGGTGCCGGCCCGATCGGCAGTCCAGGTCAACCCATCGAAGAACCGGAGCAACCACATGTCCCGTCGGCGCCACCGCGCGGCCCTCGTCCTTGCCGCCGCCGCCCTCGTCGTTCCCGCCACCGCCGCCCCCGCCACCGCCGCCGCCAAGCCGCCGGCAGTCCCGAAGGTGGGCGCGGTCGCGAAGATCTACCCCCACCTCGCCGGCGGGAGCGCCGACGAGTACACCGGCCAGGTGCCGAGCATCGGAAAGGGCTGCTCGGAGGGCAAGCCGGTCAAGGGCGCGCGGTACCGCAGCGCCTCCTACCAGGCGGCCGACGCGACGTACCCGACCGGCGACACGCCCGGCGTCGGCGCCTCCGCGGCCCGCTTCCGGTCGGCGAAGTCGGCGTCGACCTGGCTGCGCAAGGCCGTGGCCAGGAACAAGCGATGCGCCGGCGACGCCTACTCCGGTGACCCGGACGCGACCGTCAAGGTCAGCACGATCAGGTTCAAGGCCGGCCAGCAGCGCGCCGGGCTCCGGGTCAAGGTCGTCGCCGACGGCACCACGACCTTCAGCGACACGCTCATGGTCCGCCAGGGCAAGCGTCTGGTCATCGCCTCGGCGTACTCGCTGGATGGCAAGGCGCCTGCCAAGGCGAAGTCGATCAAGCTGGCCAAGCGTGCGTTGAAGGTCGCGGGCTGACGCCTCAGTCGCCGACCCAGAAGCCCCGGCCGCCGAACCAGTCGCCGTACGACGGTCCGGCGCCGGGGCCGCCGCGAGGACCGCGGGAGCCGAGGTAGGACCCGACCACGGCCGCACCGAGGTCGTCGAGCTCCGGCGCCACGACCGACCCGTCGACGCGACGCGCCATCGAGTCGACGAACCGGGCCAGGCCGGGGTCCTCGCCGAGCCGGAAGAACGTGGTCTGGGCCCCGAGCCGGCGGGCGTTCTCGAGCTCGCGCACGGAGTAGGCGATGGTCAGCGGGTGCGGTGGATAGCTGAACCACACCTCGCCGTCGGGCTCGAGGTGCGAGGTCGGCTCGCCGTCGGTGACCACCAGCAGCACCGGCTGCGCGCTCGAATGCTTGCGGAAGTGGCGGTTGGCGAGCAGCAGCCCGTGGTGGAGGTTGGTGCCCTTCTCCCACATCGCGTCGAGCGCGGTGAGCTGCTCGATGTCCATCACCTCGGCGTGCCGGCCGAAGCCGATCAGCTGCAGGTGGTCGCCGCGGAACCGGGAGCGGATCAGCGTGTGCAGGGCGAGCGCGGTGCGCTTCATCGGCACCCAGCGGCCGTCCATCGCCATCGAGAACGAGGTGTCGACGAGCAGCGCGACCGCGGCCTGGGTGCGGGCCTCGGTCTCCTGCACCTCGACGTCGCCGATCTCGAGCCGTACGCCACCCCGGGTGGACCGGCCGGCGCCGGCGGTGCGCACCACCGCGTTGGTGACCGTGCGCGGGATGTCCCAGGGCTCGGTGTCGCCGAAGACCCACTCGCGGCTCGCGCCGGAGCGCTCCCCCGCGGCACCCGCCTGGCGCAGGTCGCGCTGCCCCTGCCGGCCTGACATCCGCTGGGCCACGTCGCGCAGCAGCGACTTGCCGAGCTGGCGCATCGCCTTGGGGCTGAGCCGCAGCTGCCCGTCGGATCCCCGCTTGAGCAGGTCGTTGTCGCGCAGCGCCCGCTCGAGCCGCTGCAGGGTGCGGGCGTCGACGGACGCCTGCTCGCCCAGCTGCCGGGCCAGCGCGTCGAGGTCGAGGTCGTCGAGCCGGGCACCGCCGTAGGACTGCGAGAGCTGCTCGGAGAGCCGGTCGAGCTCGGCGAGGTCCTGCAGCGCGCCGGTGCCGTCGCCGAGCCCGAGCCCCTCCTGACCGTCGAACTGCTCGGCACCCGACCAGTCCTCACCGGGCCGCAGCGCCTGCAGGTTGGCGTCGAGCTGGTCGAGCGCGGACATCAGCTCGGGCGAGCCGAACGCCTGGGCCGAGAGCTGCATCAGCTCCGCGCGCTGCTCGGGAGTCATCGAGTTCAGCATCCGCTGGGCGGCCGCGGCCCGCTGGGCCATCGCGTCGACGAGCTCGTCGACGTTGCGCGGTCCCTCGGGGAAGAAGTCGCCGTGCTTGCGCATGAACTCGTCGAAGTCGGCCTGGGTGTCCTCGCCGCGGCGGTGCTTCTCGAGCAGCTCGTTGAGGTCGCCCAGCATCTGGTTGACCGCGGCCCGGTCGGCGTCGGTGGCGCCCTCCAGCGCCTGCTTCATGCCGGCGAAGCGCTGGTCGAGCAGCTCACGACCGAGCAGGTCCTTGATCTGCTCGTAGGCCTGGCGTGCCTCGCCGCTCTGCCAGTCGTACGCCGCGAGCTCGCTGACCGCCGCCGCCGGCGAGGCCGGCAGCCCCTCGAGCTGCATCTCCCGGAAGGCCCGGTCGGCGTCGTCCATCATCGCGTCACGGGCCAGCTGCTTGCGCTCCTCGAGCAGGGCGCGGTCGAGCAGCTCGCGGACCTCGGCCAGGGTGCCGTCGAGGTTGTGCCGCCGGAGCAGGTCGCGCCGCTTCTCGGCGACGCGGCGGGCCAGGTCGTCCAGACCGGACTGGTCCTGGCCGCCGCGGCGCAGGAACTCGCGCATCGCGCGCTCGGGGCTGTAGCCGGCCATGACGTCCTCGCCGATCGCGTCGAGCGCCTCGGCGAGGTCGACCGGCGGGGCGAGCGGGTCGCCGCCGTCGTAGCGCTTGAAGCGGGTGCGGTCCTTGGTCACCGAGACGTCCTAGCCGTAGACCGTCTCGCCGCCGGCGGTGTCCTTGCCGACCTTGCGGGCGAGGTAGAGCCCCTCGAGCGCGAGCTCGATGGCGCCGGCGCGCGCGCCGTCGCTGGTGGCGCCGAGCCGGTCGCAGATCTCGTCGTAGACCTCCGACTCGCCGAGCACCGGCAGTCCGGAGAGGAACTCGCGGGCGGTGACCTGCTCGCCGGTGGTGATCATCGCGCCGTTCTCGACCGCCTCGACCAGCAGTGCCAGGTCGACGCCGCGCAGGTGGGCGCGCACGGTCTCGGCGGTGGCGGTGCGCAGCAGATGGGTGAGGATCTCGCTCTCGCGGCCCTCCTCCCCGGTCTCGAACTCGACCTTGCCGCCGAGCACCTCGACCGCGGTCTCGAGGTCGACCACCCGGGCGACCGCCTCGTCCTCACCACGCGAGGTGGCCCGGTGCAGCGCGGACGCCGCGATCGTCTCGGCGCCGGCGATCGCGAACCGGGCGGAGACCCCGCTGCGCTGGTCGACCGCGCTGGACTCGCGCAGCGCCCGGGTGAACCGCGCGAGCACCTCGATCAGGTGGTCGGGCACCTCGGCGACCAGGTGCGCCTCCTGCCGGATCACCGACACCTCGTCGTCGAGCTCGGTCGGGTAGTGGGTGCGGATCTCGGCGCCGAACCGGTCCTTGAGCGGGGTGATGATGCGGCCGCGGTTGGTGTAGTCCTCCGGGTTGGCACTGGCCACCACGAGCACGTCGAGCGGCAGCCGCAGCACGTAGCCGCGGATCTGGATGTCGCGCTCCTCCATCACGTTGAGCATCGCGACCTGGATGCGCTCGGCGAGGTCGGGCAGCTCGTTGATCGCCACGATGCCGCGGTGGCTGCGCGGGATCAGCCCGAAGTGGATGGTCTCCGGGTCGCCGAGGCTGCGGCCCTCGGCCACCTTCATCGGGTCGACGTCGCCGATCAGGTCGGCGACGGAGGTGTCCGGCGTCGCCAGCTTCTCGGCGTACCTCTCGCTGCGGTGCCGCCAGGAGACCCGCAGGTCGTCGCCGTAGGTCGCCGCGGCCTGCTGGGAGGCCACCGTGATCGGCTCGTAGGGGTGCTCGCCGAGCTCGGAGCCGGAGATCACCGGGCTCCACTCGTCGAGCAGCCCGACCAGCGTGCGCAACAGCCGGGTCTTGCCCTGGCCGCGCTCGCCGAGCAGGACGACGTCGTGCCCGGCGATCAGCGCCCGCTCGAGCTGCGGGATCACGGTGGACTCGAAGCCGTGCAGCCCGGGCCAGGGGTCCCGGCCCTCGCGCAGCATCGCGAGCAGGTTGTCGCGCAGCTCCTGGCGCAGGTGCTTCAGCTCGTGCCCGGCGGCGCGCAGCTCGCCGACGGTGCCGATGGCGGGGGGTGTGGTGGGGGATGCGCTCGCGGCCGTGGTCACGCGGGAAACGCTACTCGCGACCTCAACCGGCCGCGGCGCCCTCGCCCAGCCGCTCCTCCAGCCAGGCCCGGCGGCGGCCCAGCGCGCTCTGCAGCCGGACCACGGCCAGGCCGGTCGCCTCGATCCGGTCGGCGGCGTTGCGCAGCCTCCGGTTCATCACCACGCTCGAGAACAGGGCCTCGAACCACGCCGCGACCACCCAGTCGCCCACGGCCGTGCCGGCAGCCGAGGCCTCCGGCGCCTCCTCGACGTGCACGTCGGTGAGCCGGGCGAGCTCGGCGCGCAGGTCACCGAGGGCGAGGTCGATGGTGCGCAGCGACCGCGAGGCGTCGGCCGCCGACGCCTTCATCCGCGACCACCGGAACATCCCGCCTCCGCCGAAGGCGATCCCGGGCGCCCACCAGCGGCGCGCCTCGCGCACCGCGTCGCTCGCCTCGTTGAGCCGGTAGAGCGCGGTGCCCACCGCCTCCAGCGCCCGGTCGACCTGAGCCCGCTCCCGGCGCCACGCCTCGCGGTGTCCCTCGCCGGTCTCGCGCGTGACATCCCCCATGGCGCTGAACCCTAGCGACTGTCCCGGCGGACAGGCCGTTGCCGGTGAGGGGCGTCACACGGTTGGGTGTGGTCACCTACCCACAGGTAACGGAAAGGGAGCACCGTGCCATCAACCCGTCTCGGAACCGCGGTGGCCGCACTGGCCACCGCGATCCTGGTCCCGCTCGTCGGGGCCACCACCTCCACCGCCGCCGAGGGAGCGGCGGAGGAGACCCTGCCGCCGTTCTACCAGGCGCCGGCCACGCTGCCGCCGGCCGACGGCGACATCGTCCGCAGCGAGCCGATCCGCTATCTCCTCGACCCCGCCGGCGTCACCGACGTCGCGTTCGACTCCACCCGGATCCTCTACCGGTCGACCAACCGCACCGGCGAGCCGCACGCGGTCTCCGGCTCGGTGCTCGTGCCCGAGGCTCCGTGGATCGGCCCCGGCCGGCGGCCGGTGATCGGCTACGCGGTCGGCACCCAGGGCGTCGGCGACACCTGCGCGCCGTCGCGCCTGTTCAGCGAGAGCATCGAGTACGAGGCGCTGTTCATGGCGGGCTTGCTGGCCCGCGGCTACGCGCTGGCGGTGACCGACTACGAGGGCCTCGGCACCGCGGGCATGCACACCTACATGGACCGGGTCTCGCAGGGCCACGCCGTGCTCGACGCGGTCCGCGCCGCCCAGCGGCTGCCGGGCAGCGGGCTGACCGCGACCAGCCCGGTCGGGTTCTACGGCTACAGCCAGGGTGGCGCCGCCGCCGCCTCGGCGGCCGAGCTCGCCGCGTCGTACGCCCCCGAGCTCAAGGTGAAGGGCAGTGTCGTCGGTGCCGTCCCGGCCGACCTGACCGCGCTGCCCGGCGCCATCGACGGCAGCCTGTGGGCGGAGTTCACCTGGTTCGCGATCGCCGGGCTGTCGGCGAGCTACGACGTCGACATGGCCGGCTACCTCAACGACGCGGGCGCAAAGATGTTCGCCGAGATCTCCGACGACTGCGTCTTCGACCTGTTCAACGCCGCGTTCACCGACTCGCGCGAGTTCACCGCCGACGGGTCGAACCTCGAGGAGCTGATCGGCGTCGAACCGTTCCGTTCGATGATCGCCGACCAGCGGATCGGCCGGATCCGGCCCAGCGCGCCGGTGCTGGTCAGCCACAGCCTGCTCGACGACATCGTCCCGCACCGGGTCGGCAAGCAGCTGGCCACCGACTGGTGCGACCGCGGCGCCAAGGTGCGGTTGAGCACGAATGCGACGCCGCTGCACGTGGGCGGCATGCTCAACAACGCCACCGAGGTCTACGGGTTCTTCGAGGCCCGGTTCGCGGGGCTTCCGGCGACGTCCTCCTGCTGGCGGTTGTGAGCCGGTGACGCGTCCCGGTGGTCGAACACTCAGGCGTCGAGCACCTGCGTGAAGTGCTCGACCACCGGTAACGGCTCGTAGAAGTGGTGCAGCAGCTCGCGCCAGCGCTGGTAGTCCGGCGAGCCGCGGAACCCCTCGGTGTGATCCTCGAGGGTGTCCCACTCGACCAGCAGCAGATAGCCGCTGGGCCGCTCCACGCACCGAGAGAGCGTGAGTCGGCGGAAGCCCGGCATCGCGGCGATGATGCCGCGCGCCTCGGCGAAGGCCGCCTCGAAGTCGGCCTCCCGGCCGGGGACGACGGGGAGCAGCGCGTGTTCGATGATCACCCGGCGACCGTAGCGCCGGTGCGAGAGGGCCGCCCGCTACCGTCGCGGACGTGGACCTGCAGCCCGCCTGCCCCTGCGGCACCGAGACGACCTACGACGCCTGCTGCGGCCGGCTGCACCGCGGCGCCGACCGGGCCGAGACCGCCGAGGAGCTGATGCGCTCGCGCTACGCCGCCTACGCGGTCGGCGACGCGGCGTACGTCTTCGCCACCTGGCACCCCCGCACCCGCCCCGACGACCTCGACGGGCGCACCTGGGACCACGCCCTGCGCTGGACCGGCCTCGAGGTCGTGGACACGGTCGCCGGTGGGCCTGGCGACGACGAGGGCGTCGTGGAGTTCGTGGCCCGCTATGACTCCCCCGCCGGCCCCGGCGAGCTGCACGAGCGCTCCCGGTTCCTGCGGCGTGCCGGGCGCTGGGTCTACCTCGACGGCGACGTCTCGTGAGCGCCGGGGTGACGATCCGTGAGCGGCGTCCGACCGACGTGCCCGGGCTGGTCGAGATGCTGACCCTCCAGCAGCCGACCTCGGGCTATCCGATGCGGTGGCCGCTGCCGTTCCCGGCGGAGCAGTTCGTCGTCCGGCCCGCAGAGGAGCGCGCCTGGGTGGCCGAGCGCGACGACGGCGCCGGACCGGTCCTTCTGGGGCACGTGGCCGTGTCCCGGGTCGAGGGCGAGGGCCTCGCGGAGTTCCGGGCGGCCGGGGTCGAGGGAAGGCTGGCGGCGGTCAGCGTGCTGCTGGTCGACCCGGCGTGCCGCGGCCACGGCATCGGCGGGCGCCTGCTCGAGCACGCGGTCGCGGCGATCCGCGCCGACGGGCGGCGGCCGGTGCTCGACGTCGCCCCGGTGCACGCGGCGGCGCTGGCCCTCTACCGGCGTCGCGGCTGGCAGGAGGTCCGGCGCATCCGGCCGCCGTGGCTGCCCGCCCACCAGCCCGACGTCTGGTTGATGGTGCTGCCGGACTGACCTCGCAGCGGACCACGACCCGTCGATCGTTCCTCGCGACACGGCGTGTCTGCGGGAATCATTGACGGGTCGGCGTCAGACGCTGAGGATCACCGACGAGCCGTGGCCGAACAGCCCCTGGTTGGCGGTGATGCCGACCCGGGCCGCCTCGACCTGGCGACCCTCGGCCTGGCCGCGCAGCTGCCAGGTGACCTCGCAGACCTGCGCGAGCGCCTGCGCGGGGACGGCTTCGCCGAAACAGGCCAGCCCGCCCGAGGGGTTGACCGGGATGCGGCCGCCGATCGTGGTCTCGCCGGCCCGCAGGAGCGCCTCGGCCTCGCCGCGCTCGCACAGGCCGACGTCCTCCATCCAGTCCAGCTCAAGGGCGGTCGAGAGGTCGTAGACCTCGGCCAGGCTGACGTCCTCGGGGCCCAGCCCGGCCTCCTCGTACGCCGCGTGGGCGATCGACTCCTTGAACGTGCGGGCGGGCGGGGCGACGGCGGTGCTGGGGTCGGTGGACAGGTTCGGCATGTCCAGCACCGTGTTCGGGAAGGTGGGGGTCACCGTGGAGACCGCGCGGACCCGCACCGGCTGCGTGAGCCCGTGCCGGCGGGCGTAGTCCATGCTGGTCAGCACCACCGCTGCGGCGCCGTCGGAGGTGGCGCAGATGTCGAGCAGGTGCAGCGGGTCGGAGACGACCGCGCTGCCCAGCACGTCGTCGACGCCGACCTCCTTGCGGTAGCGCGCGTAGGGGTTGGCCAGCCCGTGCCGGGCGTTCTTCACCTTGACCCGGGCGAAGTCCTCCTGGGTCGCGCCGTAGAGGTCCATCCGGCGGCGGGCGTACATCGCGAAGTAGGCCGGGTTGGTCATGCCGAGCAGCCGGAACCGCAGCCAGTCGGGGTCGTCCCAGCGCTCGCCGGCGTTGGGCGCGAGGAAGCCCTTCGGGGTGGTGTCGGCGCCGACCACCAGCGCGACGTCGCACATGCCGGCGAGGATCCGGGCCCGGGCGGTGTCGAGGGCCTGCGCGCCGGTCGCGCAGGCGGCGTAGGAGGTGGCGACGGTGGCTCCGTTCCAGCCGAGCGCCTGGGCGAAGGTGGCGCCGGCGACGTAGCCGCCGTAGCCGTTGCGCACGGTCTCGCCGCCGACGACCAGGCCGACGTCGCGCCAGTCGACGCCCGCGTCGGCCAGCGCGGCGCGGGCGGCGTGCACGCCGTACTCGACGAAGTTGCGGCCCCACTTGCCCCAGGGGTGCATGCCTACCCCGGCGACGGCGACGTCGTTGCTGCTCACTGGTCGGTCTCCTCACCGAGCTCGGTCACGGGTTTCCAGCGCCAGATCAGCCGGTCGCCGGTCTCGTCGGCGTAGAGGGGCTCCACGACCAGCTCGGCCTCCGCGCCGACCCGCAGATCGGCGACGCCGTAGCCGGCCGCGACCTGACCGAGCACGACCAGGCCCTCGGGCAGCTCGACCGCCGCGAGCGCGAACGGCTCGTAGGGGTCGCTGGCCGGGATGTAGGGCGCGGGGGGCTGGTACTGCGCGTCGGTGTAGGACCACACGGTGCCGCGCCGGGCCAGCTCGACCTGCTCGGACTCGGTGCTCGCGCAGCCCGGGTTGCGGCAGAAGCCGCCCGTGGGCGGGAAGAACACGCTGGCGCAACCGGTGCAGCGCGAGCCCAGCAGGGCGGGCTCGGGTCCGGTGGTGAACCAGCCGTCGATGGCGGGCGTTGCCGTGGCGCTCATGCACTCCCCTGGGGACCTGGCGAACTAGAACAGGTTTCAGATTCTAGCCACAGGAAATGGACGGGACCCGACCGGCCTCGGAGGAGTTGAGGCCGGCCGGGTCCCGGTGAGGAGCCCGACGCGGGTCAGAGACGCCGTGGCGGCGCCGCGCTCGACGGACCGTCGTCGAGCTGTTCCGCGAGCTCCTCGGGGGGCGGCTGGGTGGCGTCCGGGTCCTCGGCGCCGGCCCCGCCGCTCCCGGCGGTGCGCTTCTTGTTCCACACATCGAAGGCGACCGCGAGCAGCAGGACCAGGCCCTTGATGGCCTGCTGCCAGTCGATCGACACGCCCATCAGGGACATGCCGTTGTTCAGGACGCCCATCACCAGACCACCGACGATCGCGCCGACGACCGTGCCGACGCCGCCGGTGACCGCAGCGCCGCCGATGAAGGACGCCGCGATCGCGTCGAGCTCGAAGTTCGTGCCGGCCTTCGGGTTGGCCGCGGTCAGGCGGGCGGCGGTGACCATGCCGGCGAGACCGGCGAGGAGGCCCATGTTCGTCATCACCAGGAAGTCGACCCGCTTGGTGTTGACACCCGACATCGTCGCCGCGTCGACGTTGCCGCCGATCGCGTAGACGTGCCGGCCGAAGACCGTGCGGGCCATGATGAAGCTGTAGATCGCGATGAGGGCGAACAGGATCAGGCCGACGATCGGCAGACCACGGGCGTCGGCGAGCAGGTAGGCGAACTCGAGGACCACCGCGGCGAGCACGACCTGCTTGGCCCAGAACGCCCAGACCGGGAGCACCTCGACGTTGTAGCGCTTGGACACCGACCGCTTGCGCATGTCGAGCACGACCAGCACCGCGACCACCAGCACCCCGAGGATCAGCGTGAGGTTGTGCAGGTCGGTGTCGGGGCCGACCTCGGGGAGGAAGCCGTTGCCCATCTTCTTGAAGTTCTCCGGCAGGCCACCCACGGTGGCGCCCTCGAGCACGACCAGGGTGAGGCCGCGGAAGAGCAGCATGCTCGACAGCGTCACGATGAACGCCGGGATGCCGACGTAGGCGACCCAGAAGCCGTGCCAGGCGCCGATCAGGGCGCCGAGGGCGAGGCACAGGACGATCGCGAGCAGCCAGTGCACGTCGTGCTTGGTCATCAGGATCGCCGAGACCGCACCCACGAACGCCGCCACCGAGCCGACCGAGAGGTCGATGTGGCGGGCCACGATCACGATCACCATGCCGATGGCCAGGATCAGGATGTGGGCGTTCTGGACGATCAGGTTCGACACGTTCAACGGCTTGAGCAGCACGCCGTCGGTGGTGATCTGGAACAGGATCACGATCGCCGCGAGGGCGATGATCATGCCGTACTGGCGGATGTTGCCGCGCAGCATCGTGGTCAGGGAACTCATCAGTTATCTCGCATCCGCTGTCATGTGGCGCATGAGGACCTCCTGGTCGGCGTCCTCACGGTCGAACTCGTGGGTGATCACGCCCTCGGCGAGCGTGTAGATCCGGTCGCAGAGGCCGAGGAGCTCGGGCAGCTCGGAGCTGATCACGAGGACCCCCTTCCCCTGCTGGGCGAGGCCCTGGATGATCCCGTAGATCTCGAACTTCGCCCCGACGTCGATGCCGCGGGTGGGTTCGTCGAGGATCAGGAACTGCGGTTCGGTGAACATCCACTTGCTGAGGACGACCTTCTGCTGGTTGCCGCCCGACAGCTTGCCGACGCCCGCGCGCACGCTGGGCGTCTTGATGTTGAGCCGCCGGCGGTAGTCCTCGGCGGCGACCACCTCGGCGTGCTCGTCGACGGTGATGCCCTTGCGGATCTTGTCGAGGCTCGCGGAGACGATCGAGGTCTTGATGTCGTCGAGCAGGTTCAGGCCGAGGCCCTTGCGGTCCTCGCTGACGTAGGCGATGCCGGCCTTGATCGCGTCGGACACCGAGCGCAGCTTCAGCTCCTGGCCGTCGAGCATCAGCGTGCCCTGGTGCCGGCTGCCGTAGGACCTGCCGAAGATGCTGCGGGCCAGCTCGGTGCGCCCGGCGCCCATCAGGCCGGCCAGACCGACGATCTCGCCCCGGCGCACCGTGAGGTTCGCGTCGCGGATCACCGCGCGCGTGTGGTCCTGGGGGTGCATGACCGACCAGTTGCGCGCCTCGAAGAGCACGTCGCCGATCTGCGGGGTGTGGTCGGGGAACCGGTGCTCCAGGTCGCGCCCGACCATGCCCCGGATGATCCGGTCCTCGTTGACCTCGCCACCGCGCACGTCGAGGGTCTCGATCGTCTTGCCGTCGCGCAGGATCGTGATCGCGTCGGCGACCTGGGCGATCTCGTTCAGCTTGTGGCTGATCATGATCGAGGTCATCCCCTTGCCCTGCAGGCCCTTGAGCAGGTCGAGCAGGTGGCGGGAGTCGTCGTCGTTCAGCGCGGCGGTCGGCTCGTCGAGGATCAGCAGCTTGACGTCCTTGCTGAGGGCCTTGGCGATCTCGACCAGCTGCTGCTTGCCGACACCGAGGTCCTTGATCCGGGTCAGCGGGTTCTCGCGCAGCCCGACCCGCGCCATCAGCTCGATGGCCCGGTGGTTCGCGAGGTTCCAGTCGATGACGCCGCGCCGCACGGTCTCGTTGCCGAGGAAGATGTTCTCGGCGATCGAGAGCTCGGGGATCAGCGCCAGCTCCTGGTGGATGATCGCGATGCCGGCCGCCTCGCTCTGCCGGATGTTGGAGAACTCGACCTCGGCGTTCTCGTAGAAGATCTCGCCTTCGTAGCTGCCGTGCGGGTAGACCCCGCTCAGCACCTTCATCAGCGTGGACTTGCCGGCCCCGTTCTCGCCGCAGATGGCGTGGATCGCGCCGCGCTCGACGACGAGGTTGACGTCCGAGAGCGCGAGGACGCCGGGGAACCTCTTGGTGATCGAGCGCATCTCCAGGATCGGCTGCGCCATGGGCCTACCCCTTCTCCGGCCCGGGGGCCGAGGTCATGGGGCGGACCCGGGTCCCCCGGGCCCGCCCCCACGGCCGCGGTCGCGACCGTGCGTGTGGTGGTGTTACTTGAGCTCGTCCTCGGTGTAGTAGCCCGAGTCGACCAGCACGGACTGGACGTCGTCCTTCTCCACCGTGACCGGGTCGAGCAGGTAGGACGGCACGACCTTCACGCCGTTGTCGTAGGTCTCGGTGTCGTTGACCTCGGGCTCCTCGCCCTCACCCAGCGCCTTGATCATGTCGACGGTGACCGCCGCGAGCTCGCGGGTGTCCTTGAAGATCGTGGAGTACTGCTCGCCCGCGAGGATCGACTTCACCGACTGCACCTCGGCGTCCTGACCGCTGACGATCGGCAGGGCCTTGCCGCCGCCGCCGTAGCCGTTGCCCTGGAGCGCGGCGATGATGCCGAGCGACAGGCCGTCGTAGGGCGAGAGCACGCCCTCCACGGTCTCACTGGAGTAGGTGTTGGTGAGGATGTCCTCCATGCGCCGCTGCGCAGTGGCCGGGTCCCAACGCAGGATCGCCGCCTGGTCGAAGTCGGTCTGGCCGGAGGGCACCACGATGTCGCCGGAGTCGATCATCGGCTGGAGCACCGACATCGCGCCCTCCCAGAAGAAGGTGGCGTTGTTGTCGTCGGGCGAGCCGGCGAACAGCTCGACGTTGTACGGCGGCTTGCCGGACTCCTCGAGGCCCTTGACCAGCGACTCGGCCTGCAGCACGCCGACCTGGAAGTTGTCGAAGGTCGTGTAGTAGTCGACCGCGTCGGAGTCGCGGATCAGCCGGTCGTAGCTGATGATGTCGATGTCCGCGGCCTCCGCGTTGGCCAGCACCTCGCCGAGCGCGGTGCCGTCGATCGCGGCGATGACCAGGGTGTCGACCTCCTTGGTCACCATGTTCTCGACCTGGGAGACCTGGGTCGGGATGTCGTCCTCGGCGTACTGCAGGTCGACCGTGTAGCCCTCGGCCTCCAGCTGCTCCTTGATGTTGTTGCCGTCGGCGATCCAGCGCTCCGAGGACTTCGTCGGCATCGCGACACCGATCGTGCCCTTGTCGCCGCCGCCGTCGCTGCCGCCGCCGTTGCTGTCGTCGTCCCCGCCGCACGCGGCCAGGGTCAGCGCAAGGCTTCCTGCGGCGATGGTCGTGAGTAGCTTGCGCACGTACCTTCTCCATTCGTTCCTGGACCGGGTAGCTCCCGGCCCGTCCTGCCAGTGGTCTCTCAGAACCCCTGAGCCAATCGGTGGTAGGCCGCGTTCCACCGGAGCTCCTTGCGCAGCGAGCGGATGGTGGTCGAGGCGTCGACGAGCACCAGCTCGGTGCGCGTCATCTCCGCGAGGTCCTCGAGGTGCTCGCTGGTGAGCGCGGAGGAGAGCACCGTGTGGTGCGGTCCGCCGGCCATCAGCCAGGCCTCGGTGGAGGTGCGGAGGTTCGGGGCCGGTCGCCAGACTGCGCGGGCGACCGGGAGGTTGGGCAGCGGCTCGTCGGGGGCGACGACCTCCACCTCGTTGGCGACGAAGCGGAACCGCTCGCCGAGGTCGGCCAGGCCCAGCACGACGGCGGGGCCGGGGGTGGCGTCGAAGACCAGCCGGACCGGGTCCTCACGGTCGCCGATCGACAGCGGGTGGATCTCCAGGCTGGGTCGGGCCACCGCGATGCTCGGGCAGACCTCGAGCATGTGGGCGCCGAGGATCAGCTCCTCGCCGGGGACCAGGTGGTAGGTGTAGTCCTCCATGAACGAGGTGCCGCCGGGCAGGCCGGCCGCCATCGTCTTCAGGGTGCGACCCAGCACCGCGGTCTTCCAGTCGCCCTCGCCGCCGAAGCCGTAGCCGTCGGCCATCAGCCGCTGCACGGCCAGGCCGGGCAGCTGGCGCAGGCCGCCGAGGTCCTCGAAGTTCGTGGTGAACGCCCCGAAGCCGCCCTCGGTCAGGAACGACCGCAGGCCGAGCTCGATGCGGGCGCCGTAGCGCAGCGAGTCGTGGCGCTCGGCGCCGGGCAGCAGCTCGGGCGCCACGACGTAGGAGTCGGCGTACTCCGCCACCAGCGCGTCGACGTCGGCGTCGGCGACCTGGTCGACCACGGCCACCAGGTCGTTGACGCCCCAGGTGTTCACCGAGACGCCGAACCGGCGCTCGGCCTCGACCTTGTCGCCCTCGGTGACCGCGACGTTGCGCATGTTGTCGCCGAAGCGGGCCAGCTTCATCGTCGACATCTCGGCCCGGCCGATCGCGGCCCGGGCCCAGACGCCGACCCGGCGGGCGACCTCGGGGTCGGCGACGTGGCCGGCGATGGTCTTGCGGACCACGCCCATCCGGGTCTGCACGGCCGCGAACTCGCGGTCGCCGTGCGCGGCCTGGTTGAGGTTCATGAAGTCCATGTCGATCTCGGCCCACGGCAGCGCCTGGTTCGCCTGCGTGTGCAGGTGGAGCAGTGGCTTGCGGAGGGCGTCGAGGCCGGTGATCCACATCTTCGCCGGGCTGAACGTGTGCATCCAGGCGATCACACCGAGGCAGCTGTCGTCGGCGCTCGCCTCCTGCAGGGTCCGGCGGATCGCGTCGGTGCCGGTCAGGACCGGCTTGGCCACGACCGGCACCGGCAGCTCGGGCGAGGCGTCCAGTGCGGCGACGATCTGGCCGGACTGGGCGGCCACCTGGTCGAGGACCTCGGGGCCGTAGAGGTGCTGGCTCCCGGTGAGGAACCAGATCCGACCCTGCTGTGTGCCGTGCTGACCGGTGCTCACGCGTGCCCTCCTCGGGCCGGCACGCCCTGGTGCTGGCCGTAGACGTTCTGGTAGCGGTCGAAGAGGGAGTCGATGTGCTCCTGCGCGATCGGCAGCGGCTCCCCGAGCTGCCGGCTGATGTGGATGGTGCGGGCGACGTCCTCGACCATGACCGCGGCCTTGACCGCCGCGCGGGCGTCCTTGCCGACGGTGAACGGCCCGTGGTTCTGCATCAGGACGGCCGGCGAGCGGCTGGAGCGCAGCGTGTCGACGATGCCCTGGCCGATCGAGTCGTCACCGATCAGCGCGAACGGTCCGATCGGGACCTCGCCGCCGAACTCGTCGGCGATCATCGTCAGCACGCACGGGATCGGCTCGCCGCGGGCCGCCCAGGCGGTGGCGTACGTCGAGTGGGTGTGCACGACGCCGCCGACCTCGGGCAGGTGCCGGTAGACGTAGGCGTGCGCGGCGGTGTCGGAGCTGGGGGCGTGCTCGCCCTCGACCAGGTTGCCGTCGAGGTCGCAGACCACCATGTTGTCGGGGGTGAGCTCGTCGTAGGACACGCCGGAGGGCTTGATCACCATCAGGTCGTGGCCGGGCACCCGGGCCGAGACGTTGCCGGCCGTCCACACGACCAGGCCATAGCGGGTGAGCTCGGAGTGGAGCTCGGCGACCTCCTCGCGGAGCCGGCTGATGCTGGCGCGTCGGGAGCTCATGCCCCACCTCCTGCCAGCGCCTCGCGCCGGATCGTCTTGAGCCGGTGCATCGCGCTCTCGGCCCGGCCGAAGTGGTCGTGCAGCGCGCGGTACTCGGCGTAGAGGGCGTCGTAGGCCTTCACGTTCTCGGGGATCGGGGTGTAGGAGCCCCGGTCGACGCCGCCCATCGCCGCGGCGGCCGCGTGGACGTCGGGGTGGACGCCGGCCGCGACCGCGGCGTGGATCGCCGAGCCGAGCGCCGGGCCCTGGGTCGAGCGGATCGTCGAGAGCGGCAGGTTCAGCACGTCCGCGTAGACCTGCATGAGGAACGGGTTGCGCAGCAGGCCGCCCGCGACCACGAACTCCTCCACCGGCACGCCTGCCGCCTGGAAGGTCTCGACGATGACGCGCGTGCCGAACGCGGTCGACTCCAGCAGCGCACGGTAGATCTCCTCGGGTCGGGTGGTCAGGGTCAGGCCCAGCACCAGCCCGCTGAGCTCGTGGTCGACCAGCACCGAGCGGTTGCCGGAGTGCCAGTCGAGCGCGATCAGGCCGTGCGCGCCGACCGGCTGCGCCGCTGCCTTCTCGGTGAGCAGCTCGTGCAGGGAGAGTCCGCGCTCGGCGGCCTCCTCGGCGTACGCCTGCGGGACCGAGGTGGTGACGAACCAGTTGAAGATGTCGCCGACGCCGGACTGGCCGGCCTCGTAGCCCCACAGTCGCGGCACGATGCCGCCGTCGACCGCGCCGCACATGCCGGGCACCTCGCGCAGGGTGTCCCCGTTCATGATGTGGCAGGTGGAGGTGCCCATGATCGCGACCATCTGGCCGGGCTCGGTGGCCTGCGCGGCGGGGGCGGTGACGTGGGCGTCGACGTTGCCGACGGCGACCACGGTGCCCTCGGGCAGACCGGTCCAGGCGGCCGCCTCGGCGGTGAGCCGCCCGGCGGGCGCGCCCAGCTCGCCGATCGGGTGCTCGAGCTTGTCGGTGACGAAGCCGGCGAAGGCGGGGTTCAGCTCGGCGAGGAAGTCGCGGGAGGGGTAGGTGCCGTCCTGGTAGATGCCCTTGTAGCCGGCGGTGCAGGCGTTGCGGAGGTACTCCCCGCACAGCTGCCACACGATCCAGTCGGCGGCCTCGACCCAGCGGTCCATGGCCGCGTAGACCTCCGGGGCCTCCTCGAGCAGCTGGAGGCCCTTGGCGAACTCCCACTCCGAGGAGATGAGCCCGCCGTAGCGGGCCAGCCAGGGCGCTCCGCGCCGCTCGGCCAGGGCGTTGATCCGGTCGGCGTGCGGCTGCGCGGCGTGGTGCTTCCACAGCTTGACGAACGCGTGGGGCTCATCGGCGAACTGCGGCAGCTCGCACAGCGGGGTGCCGTCGGCGGTGGTCGGCACCATCGTGCAGGCGGTGAAGTCGGTGGCGATGCCGACGACGTCGGCCGGGTCGACGCCCGCGGCGGCGAGCGCCTCGGGCACGGCGTGGCGCAGCACCGAGACGTAGTCGGCCGGCACCTGCAGCGCCCAGTCGGGCCCGAGCCGGCGCCCCGACGGCAGCACGGTGTCGAGCACCGCGTGCTCGTACTCGTGGGTGGCGGAGCCGAGCTCGGCACCGTCGCTGGTCCGCACCACGACGGCGCGTCCGGAGAGCGTGCCGAAGTCGACACCCACCACCAGCGGAGACTTCTCGGGAGCCATCTGAGGCCTGCCCTTCACGGTCCGGCGTCACCCACCAATGTGAGCGCTCACAGCAACCGAGTGTGAGCGCTCACAAACGCCCCCGTCAAGCAACTTCACGGAAACGTGACCGACCCAGTTTGTTCACATCGCGGCTCAGCGGGACCGCCGATCTGCGACGTCGCAGGTCAACGCTGTTTGGCACGATCCAAGGCGCGCCGGCGCCAAGCGGAAGGACTCGGAAGCAAGGTAACGGCCGGCCGGACGCACTCGGGCCCTAACCGGGAAGATCCGGGCACAACGACCCTATGGCCGACGGCTGCTCAGCTCGCCCACCTGGCCGTGGAGGCCCGCACCACCAACTGCGTCGGCACCAGGTCGACCACCGGCCCGACCTCGCCGGCCAGCGCGCGGGTCACCAGCGACATCGAGCGCCGGCCCAGCTCGCCGAAGTCCTGGCGCACGCTGGTCAGCGGCGGGTCGAAGTAGACCGACTCGGCCAGGTCGTCGAAGCCGACGACGCTGACGTCGGCCGGGACCCGCCGCCCCGCCTCCCGCAGGGCGGCCATCAGCCCCATCGCCATCTGGTCGTTGGCGGTGAACACGGCCGTCACCTCGCGCTCGCGAGCCAGCGCGCTGCCCGCGGCGAAGCCGCTGTCGGCGGACCAGTCGCCACCCCACCGCAGCGGCGGCACCGGCCGGCCCCACTCCTCCAGCTCGGTGCGCCACCCCTCGATGCGGGCCGCGGTCTGGGCCCACCCGGGCGGCCCGGCGACGTGGGTGACCGTGTGGTGCCCCAGCTCGAGCAGGTGCCGGGTCGCCAACCGCGCCCCCTGCACGTTGTCGACCGCCACGCTGAGCGGGGTGCGGGACGGGTCGCCCTCCACCACGACCACCGGCACGCCGAGCTCGACCTGCTGCACGAAGCGGACCACGGAGTCGTGCGGAAGCAGCAGCACGACCGCCTCGACCCCCTGCTCGAGCAGCTCGTCGACCGCCTCCCGCACGTCGTCGATGACCAGGTCGCGGATCGCCACGGTGGTCAGCCGGAAGCCGGCCTCGCGGGCAGCCAGATCGAGCTGGAGCTGGGTCTGCTGGGGGCCGAAGTGGCTGGTTCCCCAGGTGGCCACCCCGACCAGCCCGGACCGGCGCGACGCCAGCAGCCGTGCCGAGCGGTTCCTCCGGTAGCCGAGCTCCGCGATCGCCTGCTGGACCCGCAGCGCGGTCTCCTCCCGCACCCCCGGCAGGTCGTTGAGCACCCGCGAAACCGTCTGGTGCGAGACTCCCGCGCGAGCCGCCACGTCGGCCATCGTGGGCTGACGGGCCGGGCTGCGCATGTCCGCAGCCTACGCAGCACCGGGCCGCGTCGCGGGCGGGACCCGCGGGCGGTCACCGGACCCGCGACTGCGGACCGTCAGCCGCGGGCGAGGTAGCCGAGCAGGTCCTGGCGGGTCAGCACGCCCACCGGCTTGCCGTCCTCGTGCACCAGGACGGCGTCGGCCTGCTCGAGCAGCCGCACCGCCGCCTTGGCGTCCTCGCTGGAGCCGATCGTCGGCAGCGGCGGCGACATGTGTGCCTCGACCCGGTCGGTCAGCGACGCGGCGCCCTGATAGAGCGCGTCGAGCAGGGCCCGCTCGGACACCGAGCCGGTGACCTCCGCGGCGACCACCGGCGGCTCGGCACGGACCACCGGCATCTGGCTCACGCCGTACTCGGAGAGGATGGCGACGGCCTCGGCGATGGTCTCGCCCGGGTGGGTGTGCACCAGATCGGGCAGCCGGCCGTCCTTGCCGCGCAGCACCTCGCCGACGGTCTGCACGGCCGCCTCGGCACCGTCGACCCGGAAGCCGTACTGGCCCAGCCAGTCGTCGTTGAACAGCTTGGTGAGGTAGCCGCGGCCCGAATCGGGCAGCAGCACCACGATCACCGCGTCGGTGCGTCCCTCGGCAGCCAGCTCGGCGGCGAGCTGCTTGGCGGCGAAGGCGGCCATGCCCGACGAGCCGCCCACGAGCAGCGCCTCTTCGCGGGCGAGCCGGCGGGTGAACGCGAACGAGTCGGCGTCGGAGACCTCGATCACCCGGTCGGCGATGTCGCGGTCGTAGGTCTCGGGCCAGAAGTCCTCGCCGACGCCCTCCACCAGGTAGGGGCGTCCGGTGCCGCCGGAGTAGACCGAGCCGGCCGGGTCGGCACCGATCACCTGGATGGC
The DNA here is from genome assembly GCF_003660455.1 of Nocardioides ferulae. Classification (GTDB taxonomy): domain Bacteria; phylum Actinomycetota; class Actinomycetes; order Propionibacteriales; family Nocardioidaceae; genus Nocardioides; species Nocardioides ferulae. Next base: position 99,940 of record NZ_QZVR01000009.1, read on the forward strand.
CGGGTTCTGCTCCTTGAGGTAGCGCCCGACGCCGCTGATCGTGCCGCCGGTGCCCATGCCGGTGACGAAGTGCGTGATCCGGCCCTCGGTCTGGCGCCAGATCTCCGGCCCGGTGGTCTCGTAGTGCGAGCGCGGGTTGTGGGGGTTGGAGTACTGGTCGGGCTTCCAGGCGCCCGGCTGCGAGGCGAGCCGGTCGGAGACGTTGTAGTAGGAGTCCGGGTGCTCGGGCTCGACGGCGGTCGGGCAGACCACGACCTCGGCGCCATAGGCGCGCAGCACGTTGCGCTTGTCCTCGCTGACCTTGTCGGGGCAGACGAACACGCAGCGGTAGCCCTTGGCCTGGGCCACCATCGCCAGGCCGACCCCGGTGTTGCCCGAGGTGGGCTCCACGATCGTGCCGCCGGGCTGGAGGGCGCCGGAGGCCTCGGCCGCCTCGATCATCCGGGTGGCGATCCGGTCCTTCACCGACCCGCCGGGGTTGAGGTACTCGACCTTGGCGAGCACCAGCGGGCCGGACGCCCCGGTCTCGGGGTTCAGGTCGTCCAGCGTGCGCGAGAGGCGCAGCAGCGGAGTGTTGCCGATCAGGTCGAGGAGCGAGTTCACGTACTGCACGGGCCCAAACTACGGGTGGCGACCGTCACCCGCGAAACCCCGCTCTCTCACCCTCATGGGTGGCGCTCCGTAGAGTGAGGCGCGTGGGGAAAGCTGCAGCCGCCCGGAAGCTCGCGTCCGCCGCTGCGTACGGCGGCGGCGGTGTCTCGGCGCTCGGCGCCGCGCTCTACGGGGTGATGCGCGTCGAGGCGACGTTGGCCCGCAAGACGATCGGCGATCCGCGCGACGAGCCGCCGCCGGACTGCACCGGGTGGTACGGCCGCGGCCGGCCCGGTCCGGCGTTCAAGGTCGCGCTGCTGGGCGACTCCAGCGCGGCCGGCTACGGCGTGGAGCGGGTGCAGGACACCCCCGGCTCCCTGCTGGCCAGCGGTCTGGCCGAGCGGGCCGACCGGCGGGTCTATCTGCGCAGCTTCGCGGTGGTCGGCGCGCAGTCCTCCGACCTGGCCGCCCAGATCGACCGCGCGCTGCCGATCGAGCCCGACATCGCGGTGATCCTCGTCGGCGGCAACGACGTCACCCACACGGTGCTCCCCTCGGCCTCGGTCCGCCACCTCCAGGAGGGGGTACGCCGGCTGCGCGAGGCCGGCGTCGAGGTGCTGGTCGGCACCTGCCCCGACCTCGGCACGATCAAGCCGATCGCCCCGCCGCTCAAGCAGGTGGCCCGCACCTGGTCGCGCCGGCTGGCCGCGGGGCAGACGATCGCGGTGCTCGAGGAGGGCGGCCGGACCGTGTCGCTCGGCTCGATCCTCGGCCCCGAGTTCGCCGCGGCCCCGGCGCTGCTCTTCGGGCCCGACCAGTTCCACCCCTCGGCCGAGGGCTACCGCTCGCTCGCGGCCGTGCTGCTGCCCTCGGCGCTGGCCGCGCTGGGGCAGATCCCCGAGGACGAGGCGCGCCCCGAGGCGCTGCGCGGAGAGGGCGTGCTGCCGATCACGAAGGCCGCGATCCAGGCGGTCAACCAGCCCGGCACCGAGCTCGACGGCACCGAGGTGGGCGGCGCCCGGTTCGGGGTGCGCGGGCTGTGGGTCGAGCTGCGGCACCGCCGGCGGCACCCGCAGGCGGCGGGCGAGGCCCCCGACGAGGGCGACGAGAGCCCCGGCGACGACGCCGACGGCCTCTCGCCCACCGGGACCGCGGACGACTGAGCTCGAGCCGAGCTGCCGGGTGGTGGGTCCAGGCCCACCCCCGGTCGGCGGTCTGGGCCCCTCGTGGCCGGGCACCCGCGCTGGAAGCGTCGGAGTCGACACAGCGCCGACTCCCAGGAGTATCCACGATGTCCCTCTCCATCCCCTCCGTCCCGCCTACGCAGGCCCCCGCCCTGGCGCTGCACGGCCTGGCCCGCACCTACGGCGACGGCGCAGCGGCCGTGCACGCCCTCGCCGGGCTGGACCTGACGTTCCACCGCGGCACCTTCACCGCCGTGATGGGCCCCTCGGGCTCCGGCAAGACGACCTTGCTCACCTGCGCGGCCGGCCTCGAGCGGCCCACCGCGGGCCGGGTGCTGGTCGACGGCACCGACGTCACCGAGTGGGCCGACGACGAGCGCACCCGCTTCCGGCGCGACCACCTCGGGTTCGTGTTCCAGTCGTTCCAGCTGATGCCCTACCTCACCGCCGAGCAGAACGTCGCCCTGCCGGTGCGGCTGAGCGGGCGGCGCCCGGACCGCGACCGGGTGCAGGCGCTGCTCGCCCGGGTCGGCCTCGCGGACCGGGCCGGGCACCTGCCGGCTCAGCTCTCCGGCGGCCAGCAGCAGCGCGTCGCGTTGGCCCGGGCCCTGGTCACCGAGCCGAGCGTGGTGCTCGCCGACGAGCCGACCGGAGCCCTCGACAGTCGCAGCGCCCGCGGCGTCCTGGAGCTGCTGCGATCCATCGTCGACCGCCCCGTCTCCGGTCGGGCTCAGACGGTCGTCATGGTCACCCACGACCCCGTCGCCGCGGCGTACGCCGACAGCGTGGCCTTCCTCGTCGACGGCCGGGTGGCCGGCCAGATGGCCTCCCCCAGCGCCGACGCCGTCGCCGGTCAGCTCGCACACCTCGACCAGCTGGTCGCCGCCTCCCGGCAGGGGGCGGCGTCGTGATCGGCCTGGCCCTGCGGTCGGTGCGGCACCGCGCCGACGCGTTCGCGGCGACCTTCGTGACCCTGCTGCTGGGGACCACGCTGATGGGCTCGTTCGCGACGCTGGCGGAGACCGCGACCGGCCCGGTGTCGGAGCTGGACGCGGAGACGCTGACGGTCATGGGACTGGTCGTCGGCGCCTGGGGCACGGTGATCGTGCTGTTCGCGACCGCGAGCACCGTCGGCATCGCCGTCGGCCAGCGGACCACGGAGGTGGCGACGCTGCGCACCATCGGCGCCACCCCGCGCCAGGCCCGCCGGCTGGTGCGCCTGGAGACCCTCACGGTCGCGCTCGCGGCGGCGCTGGGCGGGGCCGCGCTGGCGGGTATCGGTGGCCGGCTGCTGCTGGCGATGGTCCGCGACGGCGGCCTGGTCGCCGACGACGTGCGCTTCGGCGGCGGCCCGCGCTCCCTCGGCGGCGTCGCCCTCGTCGTGGTGGCGACCAGCCTGGTCGCGGCCGGTGTGGCGGCGCGGCGGACCACCCGGGGTCCGGTCCGGGAGGCCCTCGCTTCGGCCGACGTGGAGCGGTCGCGGCTGCCGCGGTGGCGGGTCGCGCTGGCCGTGCTGCTCGTCGGCTACGGGGCCGCGATGGCGGTGGTGACCGTGACGGTCACCGCCGACGCGGAGGACCCCTATGCCGCGATGCAGACCAGCGGGGCGGCGGGGATCGTGGTCGCGGTCGGCCTGGCGCTGGTGGCGGCGCCGCTGCTGCGTGGCTGCTCGGTGCCGTTGCGGTGGCTCGGCCGGGGCACCTGGGCACAGCTGGCGGGCCAGCACCTGCGGCACCGCGCCCGGCTGCTGGCGGGGCTGCTCGGCCCCGTGATCGTGCTGACCAGCGCCGCGACCAGCATCCTGACGATCCTCGGCATCGACGACCGCACCCGCCGGGCCGCCGGGGTGCCCGCGGAGGAGGCCCAGACCATCAACCTGCTCAACCTGGTGGTGGTCGGCATGATCGTGGTGTTCGCGGCGATCCTCGTGGTCAGCTCGACCGTGGCCCTGTTGGCGCACCGGCGCCCGGAGCTGGTCCTCCTCTGGCGGCTCGGTGCCACGCCGGACCAGGTGCGCGCCGCCGTCGTCGCCGAGTCCCTGGTCGTGGCGGTCGTCGGGGTACTGCTGGGGTCGCTGGCGGCGCTGGTCACGGTGGTGCCGTTCTCGGTGGCCCGCGACGAGGGGCTCGTCCCCGACGGTCAGCTGTGGTTGCCGCCGCTGGTCGTCGCCGCCGCCGTCACCCTGACCGTGCTGGCCGCCCGCACCGCGCTGCGCCGGACGATGCTCGACGGCACCATTGCGGTGCCCGCCCGATGACAGACTGGGCGCCGATGCCGAGCCTGCTCGCCCCGATCACGACCGTGCACCCCGCGCCGGTCGACCAGGTCGCGCTGGTGGAGCGGCTGCGACTGACCCTGGTCAGCGCCGGGCAGTTCCTCTTGTTCGTGCCCGCGCTGGTGCTCTTCGTGCTGACGGTCGTCGCGGTGCCGACGGGGCCGGCCGGGGTCGGGTTCGTGCTCGCCGCCGGGGTGGTGCCGGCGACCGCGCTGCTGGCCTCCTGGCACCGCCGCCTGGCCGGCGGGCTGCTCGGCGAGCCGGTGCCGGCGGGGTACGCCGACACCGCGGGCCGCGGCCTGCTGGGGCGTCCTCTCGTGTGGCTGCGCGACGGCAACCGTTGGCGCGACGTCGGCTTCCTCGCCTACTCGACGACCGGCGGGGCGATCCTGTCGGCGCTGCCGCCGCTGCTGTTGCTGACGCCCGTCGTCCACCTGGCCGGCCTGCTGATCGACCCCGGCCGGGTGTGGGCGCTGACCTTCGGCCTGAGCCTGGTCTGCCCACTGGTCTGGTGGCTGGTCACGCCGCCGCTGGTGCGCGCGCGGACGCTGGCCGACCGCGCGATCCTGGGCCACTCTCTGGTCGCGCAGCTGGAGCGACGGGTCGCGCAGGTGGCGGCGACCCGCACCGAGGCCCTCGACGCGAACGCTGCCGAGGTGCGCCGCATCGAGCGCGACCTGCACGACGGCGCGCAGGCCAGGATCGCCGCGGTCGGCATGAACGTCGGCCTGGCGGAGAAGCTGATCGCCAGCGACCCCGCGGCCGCGGCCGAGCTGCTGCGCGAGGCCCGCGAGACCACGGTCTCGGCCCTGGAGGACCTCCGGTCGGTCGTGCGCGGCATCCACCCGCCGGTGCTGGCCGACCGTGGTCTGCCGGGTGCGGTGGAGGCCCTCGCGCTGTCGATCCCGTTGCCGGTGACGCTCGCGCTCGACGTGCCGGAGTCGCTGCCCGCCCCGGTGGAGTCGGCGGCGTACTTCGCGGTCGCGGAGTGCCTGGCCAACACCGTCAAGCACGCCGCGGCCTCCCGGGCCTGGGTGTCCGGGGCGCACCAGGACGAGCGGCTGCGACTGGTGGTCGGGGACGACGGCGTCGGGGGCGCCGACCCGGCCGGCTCCGGGCTGGCCGGCGTGGCCCGGCGACTGGCCGCGTTCGATGGCAGCATGACCGTGTCCAGCCCCGCCGGCGGTCCCACCGTCGTGACCCTGGAGGTGCCGTGCCCGACGACCCCGACGTCCCCGGGCTCCGCGCCGTCGTAGCCGAGGACCAGGCCCTCCTCCGGGTCGGCCTGACCCGGATCCTCGAGGCCGGCGACATCACGGTCATCGAGGCGGTCGACGACGCCCCGTCGCTGGATCGGGCCCTGGCCCGCCCCGACGTCGACGTCGCGATCGTCGACGTCCGGATGCCGCCCACCCACACCACCGAGGGGCTGCGGTCGGCGGTCGCCGCACGCGCCGCCAGGCCGGGCCTCCCGGTCCTGGTGCTGAGTCAGTACGTCGAGCCGCTCTACGCCCGCGACCTGCTGGCCGGCGGCACCGGAGCGGTCGGCTACCTGCTCAAGGACCGCGTCGCCGACGTCGACGTCTTCCTCGCCGCGGTCCGTCAGGTCGCAGCGGGCGGCACGGTGCTCGACCCCGAGGTGGTGGCCGGGCTGGTGAGCGGCTCCGGGCGCCACCGCCCGCTGCAGCGGCTCACGCCCCGGGAGCGGGAGGTCCTGGAGCTGATGGCCCAGGGCCGCTCCAACGCCGCGATCGCCGAGCGGCTCGTGGTCACCGAGAAGGCCGTCGGCAAGCACATCGGCAACATCCTCACCAAGCTCGACCTGCCCCCGGCCGGCGACGACAACCGCCGGGTGCTCGCGGTGCTCGCCTGGCTCGACGGCGAGGGCTGACCTCGAACACGACGAAGGGGCCCCGGATCGCTCCGGGGCCCCTCGCGGTGTGCGGCTGTGGGTCAGTCCTGGCTGAAGATCGCCAGCAGACGCAGCAGGTTGGTGTAGATCCAGACCAGGCTCACGGTCATCGCGAACGCCGCGCGCCACGACTCGCGCTCGTCGATGCCGTTGGCCACGCCGTACTCGACGAAGTCGAAGTCGAGGATCAGCATGAACACGCCCAGCACCAGACCGGCGACCGCGGTGAGCAGGCCGAGGCCGCCGAGGCCGAACAGGCCGATCTGCGAGCCGAACATGCCGAGCACGAGCTCCATCAGGCTCAGCCCGATCATGCCGAAGACCGCGGCCATCACGAACATGCGGAACTTCTGGCCGACCTTGATCTCGAAGAACTTGTAGGCGGCCAGGGTGCCCGCGAACGCGGCGAACGTGCCGATCACGGCCTGGGTGACGATGCCGCCGCCGAACTGGGCGTCGAAGATCTTGCTGATCGCACCGAGCGCGATGCCCTCGGCGACCGCGAAGGCCATCACCAGCGCCGGGCTGACCACGCGCTTGAACGAGTTGACCATCGACAGCGCGAACGCGACCAGCGCACCGAGCGATGCGGCGGCGTAGAGCCCACCGAGGTCGTCGGCGGTGGTCTCGGTCGTGATGTCGGCGGTGAGGAACCAGGTCGCCGCGGCGGCCACGATCACGGCGCCGAGGGAGAACGCGGTCTTCTGCACCACCGAGTCGACGGTCATCCGGGCGGTGGGGCCCTGCACGTCGGTGCTGGGCATGCCGGGCGTGCCGGTGCCCCACGTCGAGGGGTCGGCGTAGCCCTGCTGGGTGCCGTAGGAGTTGCCGCCCGACCCGTTGAACTCGGCCGAGCGTCGGAACACCGGGTTGTTGCTCTGCATCGTGTGGTCTCCTCCCTGGAGGCCTGGTGGCCGTCGCCCTGACGGCTCGCCGTGAGGCCAGACTAGACCGGCTCTCGTGTTGTGCAACGCGCCGGTGCGCCGGATCGTTCCCGCTGGACGGGGCTGGTTCTGGCTGGTTCTCAGCCGCGCGAGCCCGCCTCGGCCGCCTCGTCGGCGGCCACGGTGTCGGAGGCCACCAACCCGGTGCCCTCGGCGGCGCGGTTGACCGACCTCTTGACCAGTGCCTCGAGGTCCAGACCGGTGGAGGCCTTGAGCATGTTGAGCGTCTGCACGACGTTGTCGTTGACCTGCCGCGGCAGCGCGCCGGCGCCGTCGGGCGAGATCACGGTGAGGTTGTCGATGCCGGCGATCGGCGAGGCCACCTCGCGGGCGATCTGCGGGAGCACCTCGATCAGCATCTGCAGCACCGCGGCGTCGTTGTAGTGCGCGAACGCCTCGGCCCGCTTGTCCATCGCCTCGGCCTCGGCCTGACCGATCGCCAGCGTGGCGGCCGCCTTGGCCTCACCCTCGGCGCGGGTCGCCTCGGCCTCGGCGACACGACGGGCCCGCTCGGCCTCACCGCGACGCGCACCCTCGATGGCCTCGGCCTCGGCCAGTGCGGCACGGCGAGCCTTCTCCGCCTCACCGGAGAGCCGGGCCTCCTGCGCCTTCGCCTCGGCGGCGGCGATCGTGGCGGCCTTGCGGGCCTCGGCGCCGGCGATCTCGGCCGAACGGTTCGCCTCGGCCTCCTGCTCGACCTTGTAGCGAGCCGCGTCGGCCGGCTTGCGGACCTCGGTCTCGAGCTTGCGCTCGGTCAGGGCGGCCTGGCGCACGGCGACCTTCTCCTGCTCGAGAAGGATCGCCTGGTCTCGATCTGCCTGGGCGAGCGGCCCCGCGGAGGCCGCCTGCGCGGACGCGGCGTCGGTCTCGGCCTTGATCTCGGCCTGCTTCAGGGCGAGCTGGCGCTGGGAGACCGCGATCTCCTCCTCGGCGGCGATCCGGGCCTGCTCGGCGGCCTGCCGGGCGTTGGCCTCGGCGATCGACGCGGCCTGCTGGATACGCGCGGCCTCCGGGCGCCCGAGGTCGGCGAGGTAGCTGCCGTCGTCGGTGACGTCCTGGATCTGGAAGGTGTCGAGGATCAGGCCCTGACCGGTGAGCGAGTTCTCGGACTCGTCGGCGACCCGCTGCGCGAACGCGGCCCGGTCGCGGATGATCTGCTCGACGGTCAGGCCACCGACGATCGAGCGCAGCGCACCGGCCAGCACCTCCTGGGTGAACGGCTCGATGTCGGCCTGCTGGGACAGGAAGCGCTGGGCGGCCAGCCGGATCTGGTCGGCGTTGCCGCCGACCTTGACGATCGCCACGCCCTCGACGTTGAGCTTGATGCCCTGGCCGGACACCGCCCCCCGGATCTGCACCGAGATGCGCCGCGAGGAGAGGTCCATCGTGGCGAGCTTCTGCACGAACGGGATGACGAACGTGCCGCCGCCGAGGATGACCTTCTGCCCCGACAGGTCGGTGGTCAGCGCACCGGTCTCGGGGTTGAGCACCGCCTTGCCCTTGCGCCCGGTGACGATGAACGCCTGGTTGGGGCCGGCCACCTTGTAGCGGCTGGTGACCAGGAGCACCAGCAGCACGAGGAGGAGTACGAGGCCGCCGACGGGGATCAGCACGGACATCCGGGGGTCCTTCCGAGAGGGGGTGGGTGAGGCGGCGGCGCGCCGCTCGGGCGCTCCGACGGATTGCTAGGGCAACTGGTTCCAGATCGGGGCGACGGTGACCGCGGTCGGGGAGAGCACGCTGGTGACGTGCACCTCGGTGCCGGGCTCGAGCGGCTGGTCGGCGCGGGCGTTGAGCCGCAGGGTGTGGCCGCCCACCAGGATGTTCACGACGCCGAAGCCGTCGGTGGGGATGCTGGTGAGGACCTTGCCGTCGCGCCCGACGGTGTCGTCGATGCTGACGGTGGCGTCGCTGCCGCCGTCTCGGATCAGCCGGGTCAGCCACCAGGCGAACCAGCCGAAGACCACACCCGCGGCCAGGCCGGCCGGCAGCGCCACGACCATCGGCGCCTCGAGCGCCTGGGCCGCCGCCCCGCCGAAGCCGGTCGCCGCGACGAACGCGCCGATCACCGCACTGGAGAACGCGTCGCCGGCGAGCGCGTCGAGGGCGCCGTCGAAGACGTCGCCGAGCACGAGCGAGACGCCGAGCAGCACGAGCCCGACCAGCCCGATCACCAGAAAGACCGTCACGCCCCCACTCCTGCTCGCCCCCACCCCGCGTCGGCGGGCCGGCCCCAGCATGTCGCACCAGCGGGGCCCGGGGGAAGCCGGGGGTCGGAGCTGTGGACGGCGAGGGTGCCCCCGCTGGGACTCGAACCCAGAACACGCCGCTTTTAAGGCGGCTTCCTCTACCGGTTGGGATACGGGGGCCGAGGGTCGTCGACCGGACGCTACAGGTAGGTCTTGCGGGGGTAGATCGCGTGCGCGCCCGCGGCGCGGTCGAGGAACAGCAGCCCCTCGCAGTGGTCGATCTCGTGCTGCAGGCAGCGTGCCTCGAAGGCGTTGGCCCGCACCGTGACCTCCTCGCCGGTGCCCGGCAGCTGGCCCCGGACGACCAGCCGGGTCGCGCGCTTCACGTCGCCGGTGAAGTCGGGCACGCTCATGCAGCCCTCACGGGCCTTCTCGTTGCGGCTGGCCTCGACCACCTCGGCGTTGCAGAGCACGAAGGTGCCGTGGTGGTCGCGGGTCTTGGGGTGCTCGGAGACGTCGACGCAGAACATCCGTGCCCCGACGCCCACCTGTGGCGCGGCCAGGCCGACGCAGCCGGGGCTGACCCGCATCGTGGCGACCAGGTCGGCGGCGAGCTGCACTGCCTCCGCGGAGGTGGGGTCGACGTCCTCGCCCTTGCTCGAGAGCACCGTTGCCGGGGCGCGGACCACGTCGAGGACGCGACCCTCGACGCCGAGCTCCGTCGCCGACCAGGACGCCACCCGGTCGTTCACCGTGCTCGCTGCTGGAGTGCCACTCACAGGTCGTCGGCCTCCATCGGGCGCAGCGTCGCCCCGACGCCCAGGCGCGCGGCCGCCTCGCCGATCGCGGCCTCGACGCCGGCCACCTCGACGCCGGCGGGCAGGTCGATCTCGGCGACCAGCAGGTAGAGGTCGCCGGCCAGCCGGGTGGTGAGGTCGGTGATGTTGCCGCCGACACGAGCGACCTCGCCGGCGACGGCCGAGACGATGCCGGGCCGGTCACCACCGTGCACGGTCAGCACCCAGGAGGTGCCCGCGGCCGGCTCGTGGTGCTCCGGCGGCAGCGGCCGCACGGTCACGGTCAGGGTGCCGTCGGCGGCGAGCGGCGCCAGGGCCTCCTCGAGCGCGGCCTCGCCGGTCTCGCCCTCGCAGATCAGCATCATCGCGAAGTGGCCGCGCAGCAGCGTCATCGTGGAGTCCTCGAGGTTGAGGCCCAGGTCGGCGAGGCGCGCGGTGGTCTCGGCGATGATGCCGGGCCGGTCGTGGCCGAGGACGGTGATCGCGTGCGTGGATCGGGATCCGCTGGTCGGAGCAGGAGACTGGGTCACCCGGGCATTCTCGCAGTGGCCGCCGCGCGGCCGAGCACCTCGTCCAGCATCGCCTCGGTGAGGGTGCCGGTGAACGTGTTCTGCTGGCTGGGGTGGTAGCAGCCCAGCAGCAGCACCTCGGTCCGCCCGCCGGCCCGGCCGGTTCCCGGGGGCGCGGTCAGCCGGGCCTCGGCGCCGTGGCCGAACCGGGGGGCCGGACGCGGCACCTGCCAACCGAGCGAGCGGAACGTGCGCAGGGCGGCCTGCCAGCCGAACGAGCCCAGGGCCACCACCACCCGCAGGGAGGGCGCCACCAGCGCCACCTCGGCGTCCAACCAGGGGGCGCAGGCGTCACGCTCGTCGACGGTCGGCTTGTTCAGCGGCGGCGCGCACCGCACCGCCGCGGCCATCCTGGTGCCGATCAGCCGCTGGCCGTCGCCGGCGTGCACGCTGTCGGGCCGGGCCGCGAGACCGACCCGGTGCAGGCTCGCGAACAGCCAGTCGCCGGAGCGGTCGCCGGTGAAGATCCGCCCGGTGCGGTTGCCGCCGTTGGCGGCGGGAGCGAGCCCCACCACGAGCACCCGCGGCTCGGTGTCTCCCCAGCCCGGGATCGGCCGCCCCCAGTAGGGCTCGGCGGCGTACGACGCCCGCTTGGTGTGGGCGACCTCCTCACGCCAGGCGACCAACCGCGGGCAGGCCCGGCAGACCGAGACCCGGGCATCGAGGTCGGCCAGGATCCGCACGGACCGCGCCTGCCTGGCGACCCCGGTGGGAGTGCGGGCGACGGGAGTGTCCGGACGCGCCGGATCCCCGGGCCAGCCCGTGCCGGGCGGGACCGGGGATCCGAACGGCTCGCCGGTGACCGGGTGCGCGAGCCTCGGCTCGGCCCCCGGCCCGGTGGGCGAGCCGGTCAGCTGAGCGGGGGCGATGCCGGGGCCGCCGGGTCGGTCGTCGTGACCTGGTCGTCGGAGCCGCCGGAGACCTTGTCCTTGACGGCGCCGGCCGCGGCGCCGGCCTTGTCCTTCACGGCGTCGGCGACCACCGGCGCCTGCGCGGCCACGGTGTCCTGGGCCTTGCTCACGGTCTCCTGGACCTTCGGGTTGCCGGCGAAGCCGCGGGCCATGCCCTTGATCTGCTCGTAGCGCTCGCGCCCGGCCTTGGTGCCGAGGACGTAGCCGACGCCGACGCCGGCGAGGAGGATCAGCTTCTTCATGGGTGCTCCCTTTCGTCAGGTGTGCGGGTTCGTGGGGGGGCGGATGCGGGACGGGTGCCAGCCGGATCAGCGGCGGGCGCGGCGCACGACCAGCAGCACGGTCAGCCCGAGGAGCACGGCACCGGCGGCGACGGCCTCCGGGCGCGGCGAGCCGTCGGGGGTGACCAGCCGCTCGCGCAGGCCGCCGACCCGCTGCCTGGCCTGCGCCTTCACATCCAGCTTCTCCTGCAGCTCGGAGACGGTCGCGGCGAGCTGCTCGCGCTGGGCCGCGATCTCGGCCTCGATCTGCTCGGGGCTGCGGGTGGCGCTCATGCCCTCCCGATGCCCCACGCGGGCTCGGCACAAACGCGGCGGGCCATCACGCCCCGGCGAGCGACCAGGCGATCCCGTCGAGGATGTCGGACTCGGAGACGACGAGGGCGGCCACCGGCGAGCGGCGCAGCACCCGCGAGAGGATCAGGCCACCGGCGTCGATGACGTCGGCGCGGCCGGGGTGCAGGTAGCCCAGCGCCAGCCGGTCCGCGACCGGCATCGCCACCAGCCGGTCGACCAGGGCGTGCACGACCTCGACGGGCAGCGCCGCCTGATCGGTGGCCTCGCGGTCGTAGGCGCTCAGCCTCAGGGCTCCGGCGGCGAGCGTGGTGACGGTGCCGGCGACACCCACCACCGTGCCTGCCGCCGACGGGTCTACCGGGCAGGCGTCGAGGTGGGCGTCGATGTCGGCGAGGCACGCGGCCACCTCGTCCGGGGTGGGTGGATCGGAGCGCAGGTGGCGTTCGTGCAGCCGGACCGAGCCGATGTCCATCGAGTGGGCGGCCGCCGGGCCGGTCCTCACACCGCCGAGGATCAGCTCGGTGGAGCCGCCGCCGATGTCGACGACCAGCACCGGCTCGGCCGGCTGCTCGCGCAGGTGCCGCACCGCGCCGTCGAAGGCGAGCGCGGCCTCCTCGGCTCCGCTGACCACCTCGGGCTCCACCCCGAGCCGTTCCCGCACGCCCGCGGTGAAGGCCTCCGCGTTGCTCGCGTCGCGGGTCGCCGACGTCGCCACGAAGCGGACCCGCCGGGCGCCGTGGGCGCGGATCAGCGCGGCGTACTCGTCGAGGGCCGCGAAGGCGCGGGCCAGCGCCTCGTCGGCGATCCGTCCGGTGCGGTCGAGGTCCTGGCCCAGCCGCACCATCCGCATCTCGCGCACCGCGGCCTCCAGGTTCTCGCCCGGATCGCCGATCAGCAGCTTGATCGTGTTCGTGCCGCAGTCGATCGCCGCGACCGGTGCGCGACTCACGCCGGGTCTTCCGCCGCGGGCCGCGGCACGCACGGCCCGGAGCGCCACCACTCCCCCAGCAGCGCGAGCACCTCGTCGCCGAGCGGGTTGACGCCGGGGCCCTGGGCGAGCGCCTGGCCGGCGAGCACGTGCAGGCACTTGACCCGGTCGGGCATGCCGCCGGCGGAGATGCCCTCGATCTCGGGCACCGAGCCGAGCTCGGCTCGCGCCTCGAGGTAGCGCTCGTGGGCGGCGCGATAGGCGGCCGCCAGTTCGGGGTCGTCGCCGAGCCGAGCCTGCATCTGCTTCATCAGCCCCGACCCCTCGAGGGTGCCGATCAGGGAGGCGGCCCGCGGACAGGTCAGATAGAACGTCGTCGGGAACGGCGTGCCGCCCGGAAGCCGCGGCTCGGTGGTGACGACGTCGGGATTGCCGCACGGGCAGCGGTGCCCGACCGCGTGGATCGCCCGGGGCGCCCGGCCCAGCTGGGCCTCGATCGCGGCCTCGTCGGCGGGGTCGATGCTGGTCACTGGTCCTCTGGTTCACCTTCGTCGGAGCCGTCGATCTGGGTCGCCGGCGGCGCCTGGTCGCGCGGCGGGTCGCCGGCGAGCTCGACCGAGGCCCAGGCATCCTCCCACCACGCCTCGGGCTCGTCCCCGAGCACGTCGGCGGGGTCGTTGAGCTGCGACTCGGCCTCGAGCGGCTCGCCGTCCTCGTCGAGCACGACGTACGCCGTCTCGCCCGGCATCACGTAGCCGAACCGCTCGCGGGCCTGCGCCTCGACGTAGGCGGGGTCCTCCCACCGGTCCTTCTCGCGCTCGAGGTCGGCGATCGCCGCCTGCCGCTCGGCGATCTGCTCCTTGAGGTCGACGATGTGCGCGCGCTGCTCGAGGTAGGCGCGCATCGACGAGGCGTAGGAGACACCGAGCACGGCGACCACGAGGAGCAGGATCGCGGCCCGGCCGGTCAACCGGGGACGGCGAGCCGGGGCCGGCCCGGCACCGGGCGCAGGAGGCGCCGAGCGCCCGGTCCCGGCCAGACGGCCGGGACCGGTCCGGCCCCGGGGGCGAGACCCCCGGGGCGGGGTGCGGCGTGCATCGCGCCGGGGATCGGGCCTCAGGTCGGGCATGGGCCCGATTGTGCCCCGATCAGGCCTGGTAACGCGGGAACGCGGCCGCGCCGGCGTAGCGCGCGGCGTCGCCCAGCTCGTCCTCGATGCGCAGCAGCTGGTTGTACTTCGCGACCCGCTCGGAGCGGGCCGGGGCACCGGTCTTGATCTGGCCGCAGTTGGTGGCGACGGCGAGGTCGGCGATCGTGGTGTCCTCGGTCTCCCCGGAACGGTGGCTCATCATGCAGCGGTAGCCGTTGCGGTGTGCGAGGTCGACGGAGTCGAGGGTCTCGGTGAGCGACCCGATCTGGTTGACCTTCACCAGCAGCGCGTTCGCCTGACCGCCGGTGATGCCGCGCTGCAGACGCTCCACGTTGGTGACGAACAGGTCGTCGCCGACGATCTGGATCTTGTCGCCGAGCTGGTCGGTCAGCTCCTTCCAGCCCTCCCAGTCGTCCTCGTCGAGCGGGTCCTCGATGGAGACGATCGGGTAGGCCGCGACCAGGTCGGCGTAGTAGGCGGTCATCTCGGCGGCCGACTTGGTGCCACCCTCGAACGCGTAGGCGCCGTCCTTGTAGAACTCGCTGGCGGCCACGTCCATCGCCAGCGCGATGTCGGTGCCGAGCTTGAGGCCGGCGGCCTCCACGGCCTCGGCGATCAGGTCGAGCGCGGCCCGGTTGGACTCGAGGTTCGGCGCGAAGCCGCCCTCGTCGCCCAGGCCGGTGGCCAGGCCCTTCTTCTTCAGCACCGACTTCAGCGCGTGGTAGACCTCGGCGCCCATCCGCAGCGCCTCGCGGAACGTCGGCGCCCCGATCGGCGCGATCATGAACTCCTGGATGTCGACGTTGGAGTCGGCGTGCGACCCGCCGTTGAGGATGTTCATCATCGGCACCGGCAGCAGGTGGGCGTTGGGGCCACCGACGTAGCGGTAGAGCGGCAGGCCGGCCGAGTCGGCGGCGGCGCGCGCGACCGCGAGCGAGACGCCGAGGATCGCGTTGGCGCCGAGCGTCGCCTTGTTGGGGGTGCCGTCGAGACCGAGCATCACCTGGTCGATCAGGCGCTGGTCGTCGGCGTCGAGGCCCTCGATGGCCGGCGCGATCGTCTGGACGACGCCCTCGACGGCCTTCTCGACGCCCTTGCCGAGGTAGCGGTCGCCGCCGTCGCGCAGCTCGACGGCCTCGAACGCGCCGGTGGAGGCGCCACTCGGGACGGCCGCGCGGGCGAAGGTGCCGTCCTCGAGGAGGACCTCGACCTCGACGGTGGGGTTGCCTCGGGAGTCGAGGATCTCGCGTGCGCCGACGGCTTCGATGCTTGCCACGTAGTGCTCCTTGAAGACGAGAGGTGACGAGTCGGTCGACCCGACGGAGGTCTGGTCGAGAGGGATGTGCAGTTGTCGTGCGGGGTCGTGCGGCGGCTCCAGCGGGTGGGCCGGGCCGGCCTCGGCCCAGCCTAGACCCGGCCGGGGCGGGCACCCTCCCCCGCGGGCATCGCCGGGAAGAAGGTCCGTCGAACACAGGGCTCAAGGCCCTGCGCGGGCCCCACCGCTCAGCCCGGCAGCACCCGGCGTACGGCGTCGCGCAGCGCCTGCTCGGGGTCGACGCCGCCGGCGCGGGCCTCGGCCACGAGGGCGAGCAGCCGGTCGCCGATGGTCTCGGCGGGCTCGACCACCGGAGCGGCGGGCTCGACCACCGGTTGGGCCGGCTCGACGCGCGCCGGTGTGCCGGCCCGCTGCAGCCGGTCGAGCACCTTGTCGGCGTAGAGCAACGCGGGAAGGCCGGGCGGCAGCCCGTCGGTCACCGAGCTGCGCTGCTTCTCGTCGGCCTTCGCCGCCTCCCAGGCCTCGTTGATCGCCGCGGGATCGGTGAGGCCGGCCGCCTCGTGCTCGTCGCCCCCGAACACGTGCGTGTTGCGGCGGTACATCTTCGCGGTGATGTCGCGGGCGACGTCGTCGAGCGTGAAGGCGCCCTCCTGCTCGGCGATCAGCGCGTGGAAGTAGACCTGCAGCAGCAGGTCGCCGAGCTCCTCGCGCAGGTGGTCGAGGTCGCCGGTGTCGATCGCCTCGAGCGTCTCGTAGGTCTCTTCGAGCAGGTAGCGCGCCAGCGACCGGTGGGTCTGCGCGCGCTTCCAGCCGCACTCGGCCTGGAGCCGGCGCATCACCGCGCGGAACTCCAGCAGCGGCTCGCCGGCGGTCTCGGCAGGCTCGACCACCGGATCAGGCTCAGCCGCAGCGCTGACTGTTGGGCAGGCTGCCGGCGTAGCCCGGGTCGGGCTCGGTGACGTCGCCCTGCTTGGCGACGTCGCTGACGGCGTAGGACAGGCCGGTGTCGACCGGCACCGCCACGCCGTCCTCGATCGCCATGCCGTACGACGGGTCGAGGCGCACCTCGTTCTCGGCGAGCCAGTCGGCGAAGGCCTCCTCGCCGCGGGCGAGCGACTCCTCACGGGTGGGGTCGCCGGCGGCGCCCTCCTCGACGAGCAGCAGCTGGCCGACCTCGATCTTGGCCTCCACCACGTAGCTGCCGGCCGCCTCGATCTCGATCACGGCCTCCTGCTGGTCCTCGGGGAGGTCGGCGACGGCCTGCTCGAGGCTGGAGACCTGGCGGTCGTACTGCCCGGCCACGGTGACGCCGTAGTCGTCGGCCATCTCCTCGGCGGCCGCGGCGAGCGCGAGCTCACCGACCACGCCGCCACGCAGGAAGCGGCCGGCGAAGGCCTGGCCGCCCTCCTCGAGCTGGCTCTCGATCGCGGCGCAGTAGCCGGCGGTCAGCTCCTCCACCCGGGAGCTGCTGATCGTCTGGTCGCCCGCTCGCACGCCGACCCCGGGATTCCACCCGGCCGCACCGCAACCGGAGAGCAGCAGGGCGGAGGCGGTGACGACGCCGGCAAGCGAACGGCGCAGCGGACGCGGGGTGGTGCTCACGGGAGGCTCCCTTGGGATCGGTGCGGGTGGTGCGACGGGTCAGGCCGGCTTCTGGGCTCCGGCGGCCTCGGGGTCGAGGACGGAGTCGATGACCTGCCGTGCCCATTCAAGCAGGGCCACGCCGGCGATCGGCTTCCCCCCGACCACCGCGGTCTGCGGGCGCGGCACCAGCACGGTGTCGAGCTGGGTCTTGACCACGCTCTTGGGATAGAGCCGGTTCAGCCGCACCACCCGCGAGTCGGGCAGGCTGACCGGCGCGAAGCGGACGTTGCGACCCGCGATCGTCACCTCGCCGATGCCGGCCCGCCGGGCCCGGGCGCGGAACCGGGCGACCAGCAGCAGGCTGGTGACCACGTCGGGCATGTCGCCGTACCGGTCCTGAAGCTCGTCGCGGATCGCGTCGACGTCGTCGTCGGAGCGCACCTCGGCGAGCCGCTTGTAGATCTCCAGGCGCAGCCGCTCGCTCGAGATGTAGTCGTGCGGCAGGTGCGCGTCGACCGGCAGCTCGATGCGCACCTCCTGCTGCTCGGGCTCCCCGTCGCCCTTGAACTCGGCCACCGCCTCGCCGACCAGCCGCACGTAGAGGTCGAAGCCGACGTCGGCGATGTGGCCGGACTGCTCGCCGCCGAGCAGGTTGCCGGCGCCGCGGATCTCGAGGTCCTTCATCGCGATCGCCATGCCGCCACCGAGGTCGGAGTGCTGCGCGAGGGTCGCGAGCCGCTCGTGCGCGGTCTCGGTGAGCGGCTTCTCGCCGGGATAGAGGAAGTAGGCGTAGGCCCGCTCGCGGGAGCGACCCACCCGCCCGCGCAGCTGGTGCAGCTGGGAGAGGCCGAGGGTGTCGGAGCGCTCGATGATCATCGTGTTGGCGTTGGAGACGTCGAGACCCGACTCGACCAGCGTGGTGCAGACCAGCACGTCGAAGCGCTTCTCCCAGAAGTCGAGCATCACCTGCTCGAGCTGCTTCTCGTTCATCTGGCCGTGCGCGGTCGCGACCCGGGCCTCGGGCACCAGCTCGCGGATGCGGGCGGCGGCCTTCTCGATCGAGTTCACCCGGTTGTGGATGTAGAACACCTGGCCCTCGCGCAGCAGCTCGCGACGCACTGCGGCGACAACCTGGCGGTCCTCGTAGGCGCCGACATAGGTCAGCACCGGGTGCCGCTCCTCGGGCGGGGTGGTGATCGTCGACATCTCGCGGATGCCGGTGATCGCCATCTCGAGCGTGCGCGGGATCGGTGTCGCGCTCATCGCGAGCACGTCGACGGAGGTGCGCAGCCGCTTCATCTGCTCCTTGTGCTCGACGCCGAAGCGCTGCTCCTCGTCGACGATGATCAGCCCGAGGTCCTTGAACCGGATGTCGGGGTTGAGCAGCCGGTGGGTGCCGATCACGACGTCGACGGTGCCGTCGGTCAGGCCGGCCATCACCTCGGCGGCCTCCTTGTCGGTCTGGAACCGCGAGAGCTGCTTGAGGACGACGGGGAAGCCGCTCATCCGCTCGGCGAACGTCGAGTGGTGCTGGGTGACCAGCAGCGTGGTCGGCACCAGCACCGCGACCTGCTTGCCCTCCTGGACCGCCTTGAACGCCGCACGGACCGCGATCTCGGTCTTGCCGTAGCCCACGTCGCCGCAGACCAGGCGGTCCATCGGCACCGTGCGCATCATGTCGCCCTTGACCTCGTCGACCGTGCTCAGCTGGTCGGGGGTCTCGGTGAACGGGAACGCGTCCTCCAGCTCGCGCTGCCAGGGGGTGTCGGGGCCGAACGCGTAGCCCTGCGTGGCCTGCCGCGCGGCGTAGAGCTTGATCAGCTCGGCGGCGATCTCGCGCACCGCCTTGCGGGCGCGGTTCTTGCGCTTGGTCCAGTCGCCGCCACCGAGCCGGTCGAGGCTGGGCTGCTCGCCACCCACGTAGCGGGTCACCTGGTCGAGCGCGTCGGCGGGCACGTAGAGCCGGTCCGGCGGGCCGCCGCGCTTGGACGCGCCGTACTCGAGCACGAGGTACTCGCGGGTCGCGCCGCCGACCTCGCGCTGCTTCATCTCCACGAACCGGCCCACACCGTGCTGCTCGTGGACCACGTAGTCGCCGGACTTCAGCTCCAGCGGGTCGATCTGCCGCTTGCGCCGGGCCGGCATCTTGCGCATGTCGCGGGTCGAGGACTTCTGACCCGAGAGGTCCTCGCCGGTGAGCAGCACCAGCCGGTTGGCCTCGTCGACGAAGCCGTGGGTCAGGCCGCCGGTGGCGACGGTGACCACGTCGGGGTCGGGCGGGGCGGCCAGGTCGTCGACCAGCCGGGCCGGCACGTCGTGCTCGCCGAGCACCTCGACCAGGCGCTGCGCGGGCCCGTGCCCGGAGTGCACGAACACCACCCGGAAGCCCTGGCCCAGCCAGGCCCTCGCGTCGGCGATCGCGCGCTCGACGTCGCCGCGGTAGGCCTCGGCGGGGTGCGCGGACAGGCCCCGGCTGGGCACCGCGCCCACGAGCACGTCGACGTCGCCCCCGGGAGCGTCGTCGTCCTCGATGCCGAACGGGCTCATCGTCCACCACGGCACGGCTCGGTCGAGGGTGTGCTCGCGGACCTCGGAGAGGGAGCGGTACGACGCGGCGCCGAGGTCGATGGGCGCGGTGCCGCCGCCGGCCGCGGCCGCCCACGACGCCCCCAGGAACTCCTCGCTGGTCGCGACGAGGTCGTGGGCGCGGGTGCGGGCCCGCTCGGGGTCGAGCACGAGCACGTGGGTGTCGGCCGGCATCAGGTCGACGAGCAGCTCCATCTCGTCGACCAGCGCCGGCGCCAGCGACTCCATGCCCTCGACCGCGATGCCGGCGGCGATCTTGTCGGTGAGCTCGAGCAGCTGCGGGTGGGCGCGGCCCAGCTCGGCCGCGCGCTCGCGGACCTGCTCGGTCAGCAGCAGCTCGCGGCACGGCGGCGCCCACAGCCGCTCGACCGTGTCGAGCGTGCGCTGGTCGGCGACCGAGAACGAGCGGATCTCCTCGATGTCGTCGCCCCAGAACTCGACCCGGAGCGGGTGCTCCTCGGTGGGCGGGAAGACGTCGACGATGCCGCCGCGCACCGCGAACTCGCCGCGCTTCTCGACCAGGTCGACGCGGGAGTACGCCGCGTCGGCGAGCCGCTGCACCACCTCGTCGAGGGGGGCGGTGTCGCCCGGCTCGAGCTCGACCGGCCGCAGCTCGCCGAGGCCCTTGACCTGGGGCTGGAGGACCGAGCGGACCGGGGCGACGACGACCTGGAGCGGCCCGTTGGCGGCGGCCCCGGCCGAGCCGGCCGAGTCACCGGGGTGGCACAGCCGCCGGAGGACCGCCAGCCGCTGCCCGACGGTGTCGCTGCGCGGGCTGAGCCGCTCGTGCGGCAGGGTCTCCCAGCTCGGGTAGAGGGCGACCGTGCGCGGGTCGAGGAAGCAGCCGAGCGAGTCGACGAGGTCCTCGGCCTCGCGGGCGGTGGCGGTGACCGCGAGCACGGTCCTGCCCTCGCGGACCAGCCCCGCGACCACGAACGGCCGCAGCGACTCGGGGCCGGTGAGGTCGAGGGCCCGCACCGCGCCGCCGCGGGCGTCGGCCATCGCGGAGGCGAGGGTGGGGTCGGCGAGGACGGCGTCGGCCAGGCCGGTGAGGCTCACGGTGGCTCCCTGGTGGTGCGCGGATGGGCGGCGGCGCGGAGAGGGCGCAGCACGAGCGCCCCCGGTCGGAACGACAGGGGGTGGTCAGGCCAGTGTAGGAGAGCTCTCCGACACCCCGCCTCGGCTGCGAGCCGGGACCGGGATCGGGGTCGCTCAGCCGCCGAAGGCCGCCTCGCGGGCGGCCGCGAGCCACGGCCGGTCGCGGTAGTAGGCCTGCCCGTCGGCCGCGATCAGTCGCAGCCAGCGCAGTCGCGCGTCGAGGTAGTCGAGGTAGGCCGCGCGGCGGCTCCGGAGGCCGGGGTGCCAGGGCGCCGGTGTGTCCTGGCGCTCGCACTCGGCGACCGCGGCCACGACACCCGGCTCGGCGCGCTGCGCGGCCTCTGCCACCAGCGCGACCAGGCCCTTGCGTCGAGCCTCCTCGCGCACCGCGAGCAGCGCCGGCTCGACGTGGTCGACCATGAAGCCGACCGTGACCAGGCTGCGGTTGTCGGCCGCCTGGGCCACGTCGCGGCACGCGGCGACGGCCCGCTCGTCGCGGCCGCGCACCCGCTCCTCGACCAGCCAGAGGGCCGCGCCGGCCACGGCGAGCAGCGCCATCGACGCGGCCACCCACCGCCGGCCCCGCGAGGTGAGCCGCGGCTCCCGCCCAGCCCGCTCGAGCACCTCGGCGCCCGCGGCGTCCTCGGGGTGCGGAGTGCCCCACCTGTCCATCCGGCAAGTGTGCCCCCGCCCCGGTCAGCGGCCCGATCGGGCGGGGTCAGCCGCGCGGGTCGGCCACCCGTCCCAGGAACAGCGGCGTGCCGTGCTCGAGGTCGTGGATAGCGAACAGGAAGGGCCGGTCGACGACCACCGTCCGGCGCTCTGGCGGCGCCGAGGTCGTGCCGGCCACGACCGCGGTGGCGGCCGCGGCCTCGGTGCCCTCCTCGTCGACGGCGATGAACACCTGGTGCAGCACCGCCTGCAGGTGCAGCCGCTCCTCGGCGGTCATGCCGGAGAGGTCGGCGCGCTCGCTGTCGAAGGCCAGCGGCATGCCGAGTGCCTCGAGCGCGGTGCGCAGCGGGGCGTCGGTGCGGAAGGTCCACTTGGGCAGCGTCAGGTCGACGCCCTGGGGCCGCGGCGCGGCCAGCACGGCCGGCAGGTCGCCGCCCGCGATCGCCGCCTCGAGGTCGGCGAGGCGCCCCTCGTCGGGCAGCACGACGGTCATCGCCAGCCCGCCTCCGGCGTAGCCCAGCCGCACCGCCTGCCAGCCGTCGCCGCCGGCGTACGCAGCGTCGTCGAGGCCGGCGTACATCGTCGGCACCCGGAGGGTCTCGCCGCCGGCGAGGTGGAAGGGCCGCTCCTCGGTGTTGAACTCCTCGAAGGGGTGCTCCCAGGGCGCCTTGAGGTAGAGCGCGTTGACGAGCACCAGCCGGGTCAGGGCGTCAAGCACCCCCTCGGGGATGATCTCCTCGATCCGGTCGTGGGTCTGCTCGGCGGTCCAGTCGTTGATCAGCGTGCGCGCCTGCTCGGCGGCCAACGTGTAGTCGACCAGCCGCATGCCGGCGCCGTACTCCCGGGCCAGCACGTCCAGGAACTCCTGCTGCCACTCGGTGTCGCGCTGCCCGAAGAGGGCGTTGGCGCTGTCGAGCAGCAGCTCGGCCTCACTCCCGTCGCCGCGCTGCACCGGCCCGGCGAGCGACTCGACGTGCCGGGTCAGCGCGTTCAGGCCGCCGTTGAGGCGGTCCAGGTCGGGGGCCGCGAGCACCCGCTGCATCTCGGCGAGGGTCTCGGCCCGGGCCCCGTTGGCCGTCAGCCCCAGGGCGACGCCGATCGAGAACGGCGAGACCGCGAGGTTCGCGTCGGCGGCCGGCCCAAGCTCGCCCCACAGGCCCGCGCCGAGCGCGTGCAGCGAGGCGACGGCGTCGGGCACCGCCTCGGGCAGGCCTTCGCTCCGTTCGACGTCCGAGGCGACCAGGTCGAGGTCGCCGCCGGGCTCCGTGGGGGAAGGGTCGTCGTCGGAGCAGCCGGACAGCAGCGACGGGGCGGCGACCGCCAGAGCCGCGAGGGGCACCAGGCGCAGGACGTCACGGCGAGTGGGCATGCCTGTTCCGACGATCCGGCCACCGGACGGGTTCCGCGCGGTCACGCGACCGCGCCCGCGTAGGCCCGCGCGGCCGCGAGCACCGCGTCGACGTACTCCTGGGCGTGGTTGTAGGAGAACACCGCGTCGGTCCAACCCTCGGCGGTGGTGAGGTCGCCACCGCCGGCGCAGAGGTACGCCGCGGCTGCCGCGGCGGCGTCGTCGAGGTCGTGCGGGTCGGCGCGGCCGTCGCCGTCGGCGTCGGCCGCCCACGGCTCCCAGCTCGACCACAGGAACTGCATCGGGCCGAGCGCGTGCTCCCAGCGCGGGTCACCGTGCCAGGCCCGCGAGGTCGAGGTGGACGGGATCGCCGCGAACTCACCGGAGCCGTCGAGGGCAGGTCCCAGGATGCGGCTGGAGGAGCGCCCGTCGGCGAGCAGCTCACGGCCGCCGAGCGTGCCGTGCTGGGACTCCACCCAGCCGACGCCCGCGAGCGTGGTCCAGCCGACGTCGCAGCCCAGCGGCCGGGTCAGCTGGGCGCGCGCGTAGGCGCGCACCGCGGGGCGGGGGATCCCGGTCTTCTCGGCGGTGCGCGTCAGCCACCCGGGCGCGACCCGGACCGCGCCGAGCGCGGCGCCGGCGGGCACCGGCGGCCGCACCCGCGGCGGCGTGGGGGCGCCGACGTACGCCGTGGCCTCGCCGGCTCGCGGGCTCTCGCGGCTCGCGATGGTCTGCGAGGCCGCGTAGGCCAGTCCGGTGACGAGCAGCAGGCCGAGCGCGAGGACCGCGATCAGTCGCGGCGCGCTCACTCCACCCCGTGCGCCTTCACGAACTCCACGATCCGGTCGGCGAGCTCGGGGCGGCACACGATGACGTCGGGGAGATAGACGTCCTCCTGGTTGTAGCGCAGCGGGGTGCCGTCGACACGCGAGGTGAACAGGCCGGCGGCGCGGGCCACGGCCACGGGTGCCGCGGAGTCCCATTCGTACTGGCCACCGGCGTGCACGTAGGCGTCGGTGACGTCGCGGGTCACCGAGATCATCTTCACCCCGGCCGAGCCCATCGGCACGAGCTCGGCGCCGAGCTCCTCGGCGAGGGCGTTGACGAAGGCCGGCGGGCGGCTGCGCGAGACCGCGATCCGCGGCCTCGGGTTGCTGGCCGGCGGCACGACGGGAGGCTGCCCGGTGTGGAAGGTCTGGCCGAGCGCGGGCTGGGCGACGGCGCCGGCGACCAGGTCGCCGTCCTGCCACAGCGCCACGTGGACGGCCCAGTCGTCGCGCGGCGGCTCGGAGAACTCGCGGGTGCCGTCGAGCGGGTCGACGATCCAGACCCGTGTGGCGGACAGCCGCGCCTTGTCGTCCTTGCCCTCCTCCGACAGCACCGCGTCGTCCGGCCGGTGCTCGGCGAGCAGCTGCATGAGCAGCTCGTGCGCCGCGCGGTCGCCGGCATCCTTGAGCTCGCGGCCCTCGAGCCCCTCCTCGCGCACCTCGAGCAGCAGCCTGCCCGCGGTCTCGGCGAGCCAGGCGGCCAGGACGTGGTCGTCGGTGGCGGCGGCGGGCGGGGGCGTTCCGGGGGCTGAGCGGGGCGCGGAGGTCACGGCGGCCACCCTAACGACCCGAGGTCCGGAGGCCACGCAGACCCACGGACGCCAGCCGCCTGGGCGGATCAGTCGCGGGGGCTGGTCTCCCGGCAGTCGACGGCGACGATCGGCCGCCAGCTCATCCCCTCGACCGAGACCTTGTGCGCCGCGAACCGCACGCGGAGGTCGGTGCCGGCGCGCCCGTCCAGGCACGAGGGCCAGCCGGAGTCGTGCCAGGCGCCGTTGTCGTCGATCCACATCGGGACCCCGTCGTTGGCGGCGTAGGACCAGCCGTCGTGTTCGACCAGCAGTTGCCGTTTGCCCAGCTTCGCCTCACCCACCTGCCAGCCACCGAGACCGTGGTCCGCTGCGGTCATGGCGCGGCCGACCAGGAGCCCCGCCACGAAGACCGCGCAGAGCACGGCGACGGCGAGCAGCACCCGGCCCCAGTCCGGGCGGCGCGGCGCTTCAGGGTCGGGCTTCCGAGAGGTCAGCGGCATGTCACCGACCCTAGACGACCTCGACGGACGGACGCCTCCTCCACTCGGATCCGACAAGGGTTGTGTTCGAACTGGTGTTCGGGTAGGACCGGGTCATGGACCCGAGCGGCTTCCGTTCGAGGCTCCGGCCGGAACCGCAGGCTGCCAGCCGGTGAGCTCAGGCCGCGGGGGCGAAGACCTTCAGCCAGTCGACCTGCATCCGGACGCTCTTGCGACCCGCCGGCAGCTGCGGCATCCGACCGTTGGCGTCGCGGTGGGCGTGGGTCTGGAAGCCGACCCACATCGGCTCGTCGGGGATGCGGGCCGGGTCGGTCTCGACCTGCACGACCTTGCCGTCGATGACGTAGACCAGCCGGTCGGCGGTCCAGCGGATGCTGAAGACGTGCCAGCGCCGGAAGTCACCCTCGACCGTCTGCTGGCTCACGGCGTGCTTCCCGCCGTCGAGCCAGTGCGTGGTGACCATCGACTGGCTGCGCGCGCCCCACGTCTCGAAGATCTCGAAGAAGTTCAGCTCCGGCGGCCAGCCCTCGCGCGGGAACAGCAACGCGGTCGCGGAGATCCCCTCACCGGCGTCCAGTCGGATCCGGGCGTCCCAGCGGCCGTACTGCCGGGTGGCGTCCGGCCAGTTCCACGAGCCCACCCCGCCGCTGAGCCAGGTGCCGGCGACGGGGTTGTTGCGCAGCGTGAGCACCCCGTCGGAGGCCTTGACCTGGGTGGGGCTCCACACGGTGTCCGAGCAGCAGCCGGGCACCCCCTGGAAGGGCGCCCACCGCGACGAGTCCAGCGGGCCGGCGAACTGCTCCGTGGCCACCTTGGTCCACCGGGCCGACGA
The DNA here is from genome assembly GCF_003660455.1 of Nocardioides ferulae. Taxonomy (GTDB): domain Bacteria; phylum Actinomycetota; class Actinomycetes; order Propionibacteriales; family Nocardioidaceae; genus Nocardioides; species Nocardioides ferulae. The sequence continues at coordinate 125,440 of NZ_QZVR01000009.1, forward strand.
CTTGGCCCGAGCCGCCTCCGGCTCTCCCTCGCCCGACGTCGCCGCCGGACTGGCCACTCCGGTGCCCAGCACGATCGCTGCGACGGCGAGCGCCGCCAGGACGGTTCGGGAGGAGCGGGAACGGGCAGAGCGGAGGAGCATCATGAGCGGCTTCCGGGGACGGCGGCGCGCACTGCGCGCTGCAACCTGACATCGTGCCCAAGGAATCGGACGCAGGAGGTCCGGTCTGAGTGGTCGATGTCCTCGGAACGGCAGGATGGAGACCAAGGTCACATCGGGTCGGGAATCCGGTCCCACCACGGCGAGAGGAGGGCAGCCATGCGACGCGACGCTCATCGGCCGTCGCCGGCCATCTCCGCGGACCTCCTCCGCATCGCCCTCGTCGTGTGGCCCGACGGCGCCGGGGGCCACCGGCTCACCACGGCGGCCACGCCGGGCACGCTCGAGGACGGGGTGGAGAGCTACCTGGTCCTCCCCCACCTGCGCAGCCCGCGCTTCCTGCTCCCCCTCGACGCGACACCGCAGGCCCGGTCGCGACTGCTGCTGCGCTACAACCGGCTTCGCTCCGACCGGCGCCGCGCGACCCGCTCCGCGCTGGCGGGCCTGGTGCGGTTCGGACTGCCGCGGCCGCGTCCCGGCGTCAACCTCGTGCGCGCCGCCGGTTCGCCGTCCTCGCTGCTCGCCGACGTGGCGGCCGCGCTCGGCGCGGCTCCGGGCTCACTCGTGCTCTCCACCGGCGTCCGGCCCGGCACCGGCACTCCCCGGCCCACCCTGAACGTCGCCGACCGCGAGGGCCGCCCCCGTGCGTTCGTCAAGGTCGCGCTCGACCCGGGCCAGCAGGCCACCTTGGCGTGGGAGCACGATCTCGCGGCGGACTTCGCGCGCGAGCCGGTGCCGGGGCTGCTGGTCCCGCGTCCACTGTTCCGGCTGACCTCGGGTAACGCGCTCGTCGTCGGCGTCGAGGCCCTGCCCATCGACATCCGCCGGGTGCGCGTCGGCGATCGGGAGCGGGTGCAGCCGTGGCTCGACCGTCTGGTCGCCAGCCGGCCGCGCGCCGCGCTCCGACTCGACGACTCCCCGTGGACGGCCCGGCTCGCCGACGACGCCGCCGCACTGCCGGAGCCGTGGCGCGGCCCCACGACGGCTGCCGTCGCTCGCCTGCGCCGCGACCACGGCACCCGAGTCGTCGAGCACGGCCTGCGCCACGGCGACTGGTCGCCGTGGAACATGGGCCGAGTCGGAGCCGACCGGTTGGCCGTGTGGGACTGGGAGTTCTCCGAGCCGCTCGCGCCGCTGGGGCTCGACGAGTGGAACTGGGGCTTCGCCCACGACACCAGCGTGCGCGGCCGGACCATGCCGGAGGCCGCCGCCGGGCTGCGCGCCGCCGCCGCCGGCCGCCCCACCACGGCGCTGACCGCCGAGCTGCTGCTGGTCGACATGGCCGTACGCCGGGCGGCCGAGGCGGCCGCGGGCGCCGCCGCCTCGGCGGCGTACGCCCGCGACCTGCTGGACCTGCTCAGCTGCCGGTGACCCGGACCCGCACCTTCCCCATCGTGGCGCTGCGGGGGCTGTCGGGGTCGCGCCAGGTGGCGGCGAACTCCCACCGCCCTTCGGGGAGCCGAGGCAGTCGCAGTCGGGCCCGGCCGTCGACGACCCGCGCCCTGCCCACCGTGCGTCCGTCGCGGACGAACCGCACCCAGCCTCCCTGCCCGTGGCCGACGCGTGCGGTCAGCCGCACCGGTTGTCCGGCCCGCACCGTCCTCGACGACGCGGTCAGCGTCACCGTGGCCGAGCGCACCGACATCACCTCGTTGCCGGCCGGGTCGGTCACCAGCACCCGGTAGTAGGTCGAGCTGCCCGGGGTCACCCCGGTGTCACGGACCGTGAACGTCTCGCTGGCATACGGCACCGACTCGCGGGTCACGGTCGCGATCGGGGTGTCGGTCTGCCAACCCCGGAAGATCCGGTAGGTCAGGTCGACGTCGTCGCGGTCGGACGCCTCGAGCACGCTGACGTCGACGTAGCTACAGCGCCAGCACGTGCGCACCGACGGCCAGGCGGCCCGGTCCGGCGGTGCCGACCCTGGGGTGAAGCGGACCAGGTTCGCCTGCGCGGCGCCGTTGACCCCCGCGAAGCCGCCGCCGACGACCAGGGTCTGGCCGTCGGTGGCCAGCGCCCGGGTCAGCAGCATGGTGTCCGGCTGACCGGACACGCCCGAGGTCTGCACGAAGTAGGGCTTGACCTGCCCGTTGCCGCGGTTCAGCGCCGTGACCGCGAGGTAGGTGCGCGGATTGGTCTCGGGCATCCCCCCGGCATCGGCGCAGTCGTGCGCGTGGGAGCCGACGTAGAGGTCGTTGCCGAGAGCCTGCAGCGCGAACGTGTCGCCGTAGCAGCGGGCGTACCACCGCACCGCGCCCGAAGCGGCGTCGATCGCATAGACCCCCTCCTTGCGGTCCAGCGACCCCGAGACGTCGTCGCGCGCTCCCAGATAGACGGTGTCGCCGACGGTCTCGAGCGCGGTGCCCCAGTTGTAGGGGGCCAGCAGGTAGTCGGCGCGCCACCCCGCGACGTTCTGGCCGGTGCTGGCGTCGACAGCCATGAACCCCTGCGCGACAGCGCCGTTGACCTTGCGGAACGGCCCCGCCAGGAAGACCCGGCTGCCGTCGCCCGACACCGCGAGGGAGACCACGCGCAGCGCCTCGTTGCTGACGTTGTCGGAGACCACCGGCGCCCAGCTCGTGAGCTCACCGGTGGTCAGGTCGAACGCGGCCAGGTCGCGCCGGGCCGACCAGTTCGCCCGCGAGAAGGCACCCCCAACATAGAGCGTGCGGCCGTCGGGCGAGACCGCCAGCGACCGCACCGTGCCGTCGACGCCGTTGCGGCCGACCTCGCCGAGGAACGCGCCGGTGGCGGTGTCGAAGCTGGCCAGGTGCTCGGCGCGCTGACCGTCGACCCGGTTGAAGTCACCGCCCACGTAGAGCGTCCGCCCGTCGGGGGAGAGCGCGGTCGCGAACACCGTCGCCGGACCGCCGGTGTAGTCGTTCTCCAGGCGCGGCGCGAACGAGGTCACGGGTGCACCGGTCGTCGCGTCGAAGGCCGCGAGGTAGGCTTGCCCGGTCTCGCCGCTGCCGGCGGCGGAGCCGGCCGGGCGGGTGGAGGTGAAACCACCCCCCGCGTAGACCCGGCCCCCGGCCACCTCGACGGCCCACACCGGGCCGTTGGCCTGCCCCATCGGCGACGGCATGCCGCGCATCGCGGTGTGCTCGGCGTCGTACGCCGCGGCGGGCGTCACCGCGAGCGTGCCGGCCACCAGGGCCACCGTGACCGCTCGGACCAGCCTCCCGGCGATGCCCCTGGTCGGTCGCTGAACCTGGAATGGTCGAAGCCTCACGGCCACCACACCTCCTCGTCGAGCAGCTCGGCGAGCCGCTGGTTGTGCGGGGCGAACCACGAGCGCAGCCGGGCTGCGCTGTCGGGGTCGATCCGCTCGTCTCCGTCACTGCGGTTGCGCTTGCCCGGGGCGGGCGGGGCCGGGTCGAGACCGGCGAACTCCTGGACCCGGGCGAGCACGGCCGCGGGGTCGGCGTAGAGGTCCTCGCTGCGCAGCACCAGCACCCGGTCGCGGCCCAACGCCTCGAACCAGCCGCGCAGCTGGTCGGCGTACTCCCCACGGGCGCGGTAGGAGTACCAGTCCCGGGGCCGGCTGGAGTACGCCGGGTCCTCCGCCATGCGGGCGAGCTCGCCACCCAGCCGGCCGGGCTCGGCGGCGAGAGCATCGGCGAACGACAAGCCCTCCACACCGTTCTTCACCCGCTCGCGGTAGTGCGAGAAGGCCCGGTGGACCGGGTCGCGCAGCAGCACCACCACCCGCACCTGCGGCAGCGCGGCCGCGACCCGCGCGGGGACCCGAGGGTCGAAGAGGTAGAGCGGGCTGGCCTCCACGCAGAGCGCCCGACCGTGGCGCCGCGCGTGGCGCCGCCGCGCCCAGCGGGTCGGGAAGTGCCCGAGGTACCACCGCTCCCCCCGCCGGAACTGCTCGGTGAAGTAGTGCGAGCTCTTCAGGTGCCGGGCCCGCGGCACCATCGCCATCACCTGAGGGTGCGCCTGCAGCGCCGACCACAGGTAGGTCGTGCCACCTCTCTTGGTGCCCACGACCAGCAGGTCCGGTCCGGGGCGCCAGCGGGCCGTCGCACCCGTCAGCGCCCGGATCACCGCATCGGCGGCATCCTTGACCCGTTGTGGCAGCAGCGCCTTGGCGAGCCGGACCGGGGCGGGGTCGAGCCGGCGACCGGAGGCGCGCGACACGGTCAGGGCGGCCGGGGCGGTCGGGGCGGTCGCTGGCGCGGTCATCGGGGACTCCTCGACAGATCGCGCAGCCCGGCGAGGTGCAGCGGGCCGCGCAGGCGCAGCAGGGCCAGGGCGTAGCCGGTGCAGGCGACGACGGCGTAGCCGGCCAGCCACCCCGGCGTCGGCGCCGCGAAGGTGCGGACCAGCACGGCCGGCAGGCCGAAGCAGACCGCGACCGCACCGGCCGCGGCCAGCAGGCCCGGCCACGGCGGATGCACGCCCAGCCGCCGGCGTCCGCGCACCGTGCAGAGCAGCGAGTCGAGCGTGAGCGAGACCGCCCAGGCGACCGCGGCACCCACCAGCCCGATCGTGGGGATCAGCAGCAGGTTCAGGCAGATGTTGACGGTGAGGGCGACCAGCGTGTTGGCGGCGGTGAGCCGGCTCAGGCCCGCCATCAGCAGCACCGAGTTGATGTTGCCCATCGCCAGGTAGCCGAGGATGCCGAGCGCCATCACCGTCATCGCCCCCGAGGCGGTGGTGAACTCGTCGCCGACCACGGAGAGGATCAGCGGCGCGAACGCCGCGAGCGTCACGAACACCGGCCAGGCCAGCAGCACCAGCCACACCGTGGAGACCGCGTGCAGGTCCTGCACCCGGTGCCGCTCCCCCCGGGCTGCCCCCTCGGCCAACTGCGGGGCGGTGCCGATGCGCAGCGCCTCCATCGCCATCGTGCCGGAGGTGATGAACCGGCTCGCCGCCGCATAGGCGCCGGCGGCGGCCGGTCCGAGGAACACCCCGACCAGGATCACGTCGATCCACACGATGCCGAGCTCGAACATCGAGGCCAGGCCGCGGGGCAGGTTGAAGCGCCACACCTCGGCCAGCACCGCCCGCGACCCGCGGCCGGGGGGACCCGGCTCACGGGCGGCGCGGGCCGCGGTCCGGCCCACCCACACCAGCGCGACCACGTCCATCACGAGCAGCGGCGCCGCCCAGGTCCAGAGCAGCCACCTCAGGTCGAGGTCGCTGCGCCACAGCGCCACGACGAGCAGCAGCCGGCTGGTCGGCAGCCACACCTGGTAGAGCAGCACGAAGCGCCACGGCCCGCCGAAGGACCGGGTGCCGTTGAGGCAGGCCTGGCCGACGCCGGAGAGCACCAGGGTCACCGCGAGCACGCGCAGGTCGGCGGCGACCGCCTGGACGTCACCCGGGGCCAGCACCTCCGCCAGCGGCACGGCGGTGACTGCCAGCAGGCTCGCCACGGCCAGGCTCCACACCAGCACCGGGAGCACGGAGCCGGCGAACACCCGCCACAGCTCCCGGTGCGCCTCGGTGGCCCGCGCCGCCGAGAGGGCACGCACCATGCCGGTGTCGCTGCCGAGCAGGACGACACCGTTGAGGATCATGAACACCGCGACCGCCATGAAGAACAGTCCGGCCTGGTGGGCGCCGAAGAACCGGCCGACGGCCACGGTCAGCGCGAAGCCGGCGGCCGCGGCGTAGGCGGCGCCGAGGAGCGTCAGCAGGCCGCCGCGGGCGGCGATCCGGCGGGCGACCAGGTCCGAGGGTGTCACGGGCGGGGTCACGGGCGGGGTCACGGGCGGGGTGCCCGCGTCGGGGGACGGCGCCACCGCGGCCGCCGGGTCAGATGCCACGGCCCCGGGCGTGCAGGACGCGCTGCACGAGCTCGGCGCGGACCAGGCCGGCGAGGACCAGCCGGGTCAGGGCAAGCCGCGGCTCACGCGGATTGTCCTGCAGGCCACGCTCCAGCCAGACCCGTGAGCCGGCCCGGTCGCCGGCCGCCGCGAGTGCGAACGCGATCTGGCCCTCGATCCGGGCCCGACCCCGTGGCGCACCGGCGAACTCCGGGTAGCGGTCGAGCAGCAGGGTCAGCGCGTCGGCCACCATCCGCCACCGGCTGAAGAAGTAGGACCCGCCGTCCCAGTGGATGTCGGCGGTGACCTCGTCGACCAACCGGATCGGCCCACGTTGAGCGAGCTTGAGCAGGAGGTCGTAGTCCTCGGCGTACCCGCCGGGGATCGTCTCGTCCCAGCCGCCGATCGCCTCGAGCGCGGAGGTGCGGTAGAGCATGGCGGAGGGGTGCAGCTCCATGATCCGGTCCTCCAGCAGGTCCGCGAGGCGCACCTCGCTCAGCGGCGCGCGGCGCACGATCGAACGGCCGTGGCGCTGCACCCGCACGCTGCCGCCGACCGCGACCGTGTGCTGCTCCGCGGCCAGCACCGCCAGCTGGGCCTCGAGCCGGTGCGGCAACCACACGTCGTCGTCGTCACAGGTCGCGACGTGCCGGTGCCGCACGGTGGCCAGGCCGGTGTTGCGGGCGCCGGCCACCCCGGGGGCACGCTGGTTGGTGCGGATCTCGAGCCGCTGCCGGTCGGGGCGCAGCGGTGCCGGCAGGTCCAGCCGGTCGGGGCGCGGACCGTCGAAGACCACCACGACCTGCATCGGCCCGGGATAGGTCTGGGCCCAGACCGCCGCGAGCGCCCGGCGCAGCGTCGGCAGCCGGTCGCGGGTGGCGATCAGCACGCTGACGCCGTCGTGCCGCGGCGCATCCGCGAGCGGGCGCTCGGCGACGGCAACGTCGACGGGGCTCTCCGGACGCGCGGGCGACGCCGCGCTCACCAGGCGCTCCGGGGGCGCTTGCGCGGCGCGACCACGACGCCGAGCGGCTGCAGCTCGAGCACCTCGAGTCGCTGGCGCACGCGCTCGAGCCGCCGTCGGTGGGACCGACCCGCGATCGCGACCACCAGCAGCTCGTCGCACTCCCGAGCGGCCGCGACGCCCTGCGTGGTGCTCAGGTCGACGGCCACCGTGCGCACCTTGCGGTCCCGGGTCAGCTTGCGCACCGACTGCCGGACCACGGCCACGACGTCGCGGGGCTGCCCGGAGCGGCGCGCTCCGACCACGGCGACGCCGAGCCTGGCCTTCTCCCGCCCCTCCGGCAGCCGGACCTGCTCCAGCCGCCCGGCCACCGGCACGAGAGCCTCGTCGGTGCCGTCGAGCCGCCCGAGCGTGGCGAGGCGGAGGCCGCCGGGCTGCCGCTCGTCCAGGGGGCGGGCACGCGGGGAGCGGGCCTCGAGCAGGTAGGCCACCGCCGCGGCCAGCAGCAGCCCGCCCAGGGCGCCGGCGAGGGGGAAGGCGCTGGGGTCGACGGTGGCGCGCTGGGCCTCACCGGAGGCGCTCTGCACGGTGCGCCCGGGGTCGACCACCGTGCGCTCCAGCGTGCGTCGCTGCGCCCGCAGCGCCGCGCGCTCGGAGCCCGACGCCTCGGCGACCAGGTCGTCGAGCAGGTCGACCTGGTCCTGCCAGCGTCGCTCGGCGTCGGCCTGCGCGACCTGGAGGTAGATCGCGGCGGCGGTGTCGGCGCCGCGCTCGGCCCTGGAGCCGGTGTCCGCGGTGTAGCTGAAGTCGAGGTAGGAGGTCTCGCCGTGCTGGGCGACCGTGAGCCGGTCGCCCACGACCTCGGGCTCCTCCCCCAGCCGGTCGCCGATGGCGGTCAGCACCATCTCGGTGCGGGCCAGCACCGCCTGGTCCTGCGCCCAGTCGCTGCCGGGGTTCATCTCGCCGACCGGCACCAGGCCGGCACCGACGCGCACGGTCGCGGTCGCGTCGTACGTCGTGGGCACCAGCACCGCGGCGGCGGCCCCGATCCCGAGCCCCAGCAGCAGGCCGATCGGGAGCAGCCTCCAGCGGGCGGAGATGGCCGGCCAGATGCCGGTGACCGGCCGCAGGCCGGACTCCGGGTGGCTGGCGTCCGGCAGGGTGGTCTCGGGCCGGGTTTCAGTGAGGGTCATCACGATCGTCCTTCCGAGGACACTGGGGCGAGTTCGGGGCCGGGCACCGGTCGGGGGGCGGCCGCGGTGCCGGTGCGGGTGACCGGCGTGGGGAGGGGCGGCCGGTCGCGATGGAGCGCGGTGACGGCGAGGGCGAGCAGCACCACGGTCAGCGGCAACGGGACCACCTCGTAGTAGACGGTCTGCACCAGCAGGGCCGGACCGGCGGCGTGCAGCCACAGGTCCGGGGAGCGGCCGTCGCGGGGGCGGGCGTGCCACCACACGGCGAGCACGCCGCCGAGGAACAGCAGCGCTCCGGCGAACCCCTGGGAGACCAGCACGGTCCACAACTGGCCGTGGGTGCCGATGGAGACGTCGTTGCTGTCGGCCAGCCCCTCCGAGGACTGCGGGGCACCGTGACCGAACAGCGGCGACCCTGCGGCCAGCCGCAGCGAGGCCTCGTAGAGCGTCTCGCGGGTGCTGGTGTTGGCGAAGTCGAAGCGGGCGCTCACCACCCGCTGGACCTCCGGCACGAAGGCGAGCAGGGCCGCCACGGAGCCGACGATGGTCAGCAGCCCGGCCAGGATGCCGACGCTGCCGGCCGCTACCCGGCGGATCGCCACGTAGCCGAGCGCCACCCCCAGGCTGATCCAGCAGCCACGGTTCACCGACATCACGATCGGAGGGAGCGAGAGGGCCAGCGTGCCCGCGACCGCCCAGCGCAGCCGGGCCGTCGGCGCCTGGAGCATCGCCCAGACCGCGACCGGGGTGAAGACCCCCATCGCGGCGCCCCAGTCGTTGGTGTAGGCGAACAGCGGGCTGGGCCGAGGCACCCCGTAGACGACGTCGTACTCGGAGAACTCGGGGTGGGTGAGCGCGGTGACGAAGGGGTCGTGCACGCCGAGCCGGTCCAGCAGCCACTCGAACGGGCTGGTGAACTCCAGGTTGGCGCTGAGCAGGCCGGGGTAGCTCAACAGCACCGCGGCCGCCCAGAACGCCACGAGCCACGAGACGACCGTCCAGGCACGCAGCCCGCGGCGCAGCGCGTTCCACACGAAGAACCCGCAGCACAGCACGGTGACGTAGACCGCGAGCCGCAGCAGGTAGGACGCGGCGTACTCGAGGCCGTCCAGCATCAGCCCCGACAAGAGCACCCACCCGAAGAACAGCAGCAGCACGCCGTAGCCGGGCGGCAGGGCGAGCTGGTCGCGGTGCCGCAGCAGCCAAGCGGTCAACGGGACGGTCACCAGCGCCCACAACGGCAGCTGCACCCCGAGCGCCCACCACAGCGGATAGCCGAGCAGCAGCAGCGCCAGCGGGAGTGCGGCACGCTCCACGAGCGCTCGGTCGTCGGACGAGGTCATGGGGCACCGGCCCTGGCTCCGGCCCGGCGCGCGAGCGCCGTGGCCTCGGGCGCGGCCAGGTCGCGCACCCGGGTCGCCGGCACCCCGGCGTACAGGCCCCCGGGCTCGCAGCGGCCGGTCACGACCGCACCCGCCGCGACGACGCAGTCGGAGCCGACCACGGCACCGGGGAGGACGGTGGCCCGGGCGCCCAGCCAGACCCGGTCGCCGATGCGGGTGATGCGGTAGGCGGCGGCCCGGTCGGCGACGCCCGAGGCGAGGTCGTGGGTGGCCGTGAGCACCATGACCTGCGGGCCGAGGTGGCAGTCCTCGCCGATCTCGATCCGCCCGCGGGCCGCGTCGAGGTAGCACTCGTGGTTGAGGAAGGTGCGGGCTCCGATCCGCACGTCGGTGCCGGTGATCCTGGTGCCGCTGAACACGTTCGCGGTCCGCACCTCGAGCCCGCAGGCGCGGTAGACAGCCCACCGGAGCGGACGCGGCAGCAGCGCCGAGCCGGCCAGCCGACCGAGCAGCAGGTGGCGGACGGCGATGCCGAGGTCGAGGCGAGCGGCGCGCCGCAGCCGGCGGGCACGCGCGCGGACCGGGGCGCTCACCGCAGCACCCGCGAGCCGAGGAAGCGCCCCACCGAGCTGCGCCGGGTCGGTCGCGACCCCCAGAGCAGATCGAGCTCACCGCTGAGCCGCTGGCACGCCCAGGCGGGGGTGTCACCGCTGGCGGTGACCCCCAACGGTGGGGAGGCGTCGGACGCCGGGGCGTCGTGCAGCGTCCAGTCCACGAGGCGGCTCAGGTCGGCGCGGGAGCGGGCCTCGGCGACCAGGCCGGTGCGCCCGGCCATCGCCACGAAACGCTGCTGGTGACCGTCGACGTGCTCCCCGCGCATCGGGTCGCGGGCCACGCAGATCGGGAGGTGCCCGGCGTTGCGGGCGTCCATGACCGTGCCCGGTCCACCGTGGCAGACGACCGCGTCCGCCCTGGACAACAGCTCCGCCAGCTCGTGCTGGCTCAAGAACGCGTGCCCTTCGGCGACCAGCGGGGCGGTGCTCGCACCGTGCTGGACCACGACGTGGACGTCGGGCCCCAGCCGGAAGGCGAGGTCGTCCATCCAGGTGATCAGCCGGTCGAACGGGTGGTGGTCGGTGCCGACCATGGCCACGACGAGGGCGGTCACAGCAGCCTCCCCACGAGCCGCGCGTCGGGGTAGACGTCGAGCTGCTGGTCCCACTGGACGATGCGGCGGGTGGTGAACGGCCCCACCAGCCGGCCGGTCACCGTGGCGGAGTCGACCCGGTCGTAGACCTCGATGAACACCGTGGGGATGCGCAGCAACCAGGCCACCACGAAGAACGGGACCGCGACGCCCGCGCCGGCGCTGACCACCAGCGCGGGCCGCTCGCGGGTCACCACCCGGACCGCGAGCAGCAGGTTGCGGACCAGGTTGGCCAGGTTGCGGGTGGTCGGCCAGTGCGACGCGACGACACGCTCACCGGCCAGCCGGTCGGCGACGTCCGGGGTGCCGGGCGCGACCCAGAGGCGCTCCCGCGCCCCCCACCACGCCCGCAGGGCCAACAGCTGGGTCAGGTGCCCGCCCTGCGTGGTGACCAGCAGGACCTTGCCGTCCACGGCGCCGGTCGCCGTCGCGGCGGTGGTGACTCCGCCGGTCATCGCCGGGCCGTCCATCGCGGTGCGCATCAGTAGGCTCCTTTGCCGCCGAGCACCGCGCGCATCGTCCGCAGACAGATGGCGAGGTCGCCGGCGATCGAGATGTTGTCGGTGTAGTGGAGGTCGAGCTCGACGCTCCGCTCCCAGTCGAGGTCGGCTCGGCCGTTGACCTGCCAGAGGCCGGTCAGGCCGGGCCGGACGGCGAGCCGGCGTCGGGTGCGGTCGTCGTAGCGCGCCACCTCGTCGGGCAGCGCCGGACGGGGACCGACCAGGGACATGTCGCCGCGGACGACGTTGACCAGCTGGGGAAGCTCGTCGAGCGAGGTCCGCCGCAGCAGACGGCCGAGCCGGGTGACCCGGGGATCCTCGCGGATCTTGAACAGCACACCGTCGGCCTCGTTGGCCCCGTCGAGCACCTGCCGCAGGCGCTCGGCGTCGTGCCGCATGGTGCGCAGCTTGAGCATCCGGAACGGGCGACCGTCGCGGCCGACCCGGGTCTGCACGAAGAACGCCGGACCGGGGCTGTCCCAGCGCACGGCAACGGCGAGGACGACGAGGACGGGCAGCACCACGACCAGCAGCAGGGCCCCGAGCACCCGGTCGACGAGGCACTTGGCGGCCCGCACCCAGCCGTTCGGACGGGTCGGCGCGAGGGGCAGGAGCCGGCCGCCCCTCCAGGGAAGGAGCGCGAGTGCCGCGTGCGGCTCCACCAGCCAGCCCAGGGCGCGCAGCGCCGAGCCGCTCACCCCCGAGTCCGGTGCGACCGCGATCAGGTCGACCCCCCACCGGGCGACCGCCTGCTCGAGAGGCAGGGCCGGCAGTCCGGGGTCGGCCGGCTCGACCCGGCCGACCCGGCCAGTGCCCGGGTCGACCCGCGCGACGCCCACCACCTCCGGCATCCGGGGGCCCCCGCCCGGCCGTGCGAGGAGCGTGGCCGGATCCGCGTCAGCCGGGTCACCCGCGGCGCGGATCACGATGAGCCGCGGCCGCGGCAGGATCCGCTCGGTGATGGCCCCGAGCACCAGCACCACCGCGGTGGCCGGCACCAGGCAGAGCAGCACCTGGCGGAGCACCCCGACCGGGGCACCGACCAGCGCCACCAGGCACGCGGCCAGGCACACGGTCGCGACCAGGGGCCGCACCCGGGCCGCGGCATCGCCGGGACGACCGGCGCGCGAGCCACGAGCCAGGCGGGCGACGCCCCAGCAGAGCGCGCTGGCCGCGGCCACGCCGGGGGTCACCTCGGACACCGCGGCGATGGCGACGCCGAGCCCCGCGACCGTCACCGCGTCGACCGCCGGCGAGCCCGCCGTGGGCCATCGCCGCGCCCACCCGGCGGGCGGCCCGGCGGCGGGCTCGACGGTGGGCTCGACGCCCTCCAGCGCGGTCTCCACCACGCCGACGTCGATCGTGGTCATCAGACCCCCCATGGTCTGGAGCGGACCGCTTCGTGAACGGCATTCACTGTGTGAACGGTGTTCTCCGTCGGGAGTTACGGCCCGACTTTTCAACACGCGGGACTTCGCCGGACAACAGCGCCCGAGCCCGCTACAGTCCGGGCTGATCGCATACGCGGCCGGACACTCGAAGGGATGCCGCCGCCGGTGAACACCTCGAGCAGCCACCCTGACTCAGCCACCCGTATGGGTGAGTCGGAGGACCGAGCGATCTCTCGTCGCGACCGGCAGCGCCAGGTCACCCTCGACGAGATCACCTCCTCGGCCCAGCGCCAGCTGACCGAGCACGGCGTGCGGGGGTTCTCACTCCGCGCGGTCGCGCGGGAGGTCGGGCTCACCCCGTCGGCGATCTACCGCTACTACGACTCGCAGACGGCACTGGTCTCCGCCGTGGCGCTGACCGCCTACGAGCAGGCCACCGACGCCCTCCGCACGGCGGCGGACCTGACGGCCGGGCAGCACACCCGGGGTCGCCTCGAGGCGGTCTTCACCGCCTACCGAGCTTGGGCGCTGACCCATCCCGGCGAGTTCGAGCTGCTCTTCGCCACCGACCAGTCCCTGCTGCGCGCCGACGAGCCGGCGCCATCGGACCCGGCCAACCTCCACCGGCTGTACCAGGTCCCGCTCGAGGTGCTCGCCGACGGCATCGGGCGCGGCGAGGTGGCGTGCGCCCCCGAGGCCGCCACGGGTCCGCAGGCGCTCACCCGGCCGGCCGCAGCCGTACGCCGCGAGGTTGCGGAGCGGACCGGCCACGAGGTCGGCGAGGAGCCCTGTCTGGCGATGGTGTCAGCCTGGGTGAGCGTGCACGGCTACGTGGCGCTCGACCTCTACGGCCACCTCGGCGCCTTCCTGGTCGACCGGAAGGCATGCTTCCGCCGCCACCTGGGCGCGGTGCTCGACACGCTGGGCGTCTGACCCGCGTCCCGGCGACGCACCCGGACGGGTCAGCGGCCGCCGCGCGGGGCGCGCGGGAAGCCCAGCGCGGCCTGCACCGCAGCCAGGAGCGCCGCGCGACCCACCCACAGGTCACCGGCTCGGTCGTCGGCGAACAGGCACACGAGCCACTGCAGCGCGTCGACGTCGTAGCCGCCCGCACCGATCACCGTCCCCACCGGCGTGCCGGACGCGGCCGCAGGGCCGGCGAGGCCGTCGCCGTGCACGACGAAGGAGCTGCCCTCGAAGGCCTGCCGAGCCGACGGCAGCGCGGTCGCCAGCGCCAGGGCCACCTCACCCGGCCCCGCGGGCTCTCCGCCTGGACGCTCCTGGCGGACCGAGACCGGCCGGCCGCGATCGAGGAAGCACACCGACCACCCCGACGCCCCGAACCACGAGCAGGCGCGGCGAGCGACCGTGGCCAGCCGCTCCTCGACGGTGTCGGCGAACATCCGGTCGAGATCGTCGAGGACCTGCTCGACGTACTTCGCCGCGCGGTCGGCCTGGGCCCGCACCGACTCGTCGGGGGCGGTTGGCAGCGGTTCGGAGGTCGGGCCCCGCCCGTCGGGCGGCGCGGGCGCGTCAGGTTCGGCTTTCACGTGTTCCCCCACAGACAGCAATTGGGACTGGACAGTCCCTCCCCTAGGCGGCCCGAGCGCCTAGGGGCAGTCTGCGTCAATCGGGGGAGTTCAAACCAGCTGCGTCAGGAGTTGAAGGTTTGTTGAGTTTTCTCCAGGCCGTCCGTGATCAGGCTCACGACCGCGTCGGCGGCGGAGTCGACCTGGAAGGGCAGGTCCTTGCGCTCGGCCGAGGAGTAGTTCGACAGGACGAAGTCGGCGACGTCCTGGCGGCCGGGCGGGCGGCCGATGCCGGCCCGCACGCGGTAGAACTCTCCGGTGCCCAGTGAGGAGCGCATCGACTTCAGCCCGTTGTGGCCGTTGTCGCCGCCGCCGCGCTTGATGCGCAGGGTGCCGAAGCCGATGTCGAGCTCGTCGTGGATCGCCACCACCCGTTCGACCGGCACCTTGTAGAACGTGGCGAGCGCCTTGACCGGCCCGCCCACCTCGTTCATGTAGGAGCGAGGCTTGGCCAGCACCAGCCTGGGCCCGAGCGAGCCGGGGGCGCCGAGCCGCCCCTCGACGACCTCGGCCCGGCCGGACTTGTGGGCCCGGAACCCGGAGCCCAGCCGGCGGGCCAGCTCGTCGACGACCAGGTAGCCGACGTTGTGCCGGTGCCCGGCGTAGGCCGGGCCGGGATTCCCCAGCCCGACCACCAGCCACACGGGTGCAGCGGAGTCGCTCATCGGGGAGTCCCGGCCCTTCCGTCGAAACAGGTGCGCGAGCACGGTCACCGGCCCGGGTGGTCGCCCGGGACCGGCCGGCTCGCCGCGATCACTCGGCGGCGGTGTCGCCCTCGCCCTCGGCGGGCGCCTCGGGCTCGTCCTTCTCGATGCCCACCTCGGCCTCGGCCTCGGCGAGCTCGGCGTCGAGCTGCTCGGCGCTCTGCGCGACGGTCACGTTGACGATCAGGGTGTCGGCGTCGACCAGCAGCGTCGAGCCCGACGGGAGGGTCAGGTCGGCGGCGGTGATCTGGGTGCCGGCCTCGGCGCCCTCGATCGAGATCTCGATGAACTCGGGGATGTGCGTCGCCTCGGCCTCGATCGAGACGGTGGCGTTCTCGGTGACGACGAGGGTGTCGCGCTTCGCCTCGCCGACCAGGTGCACCGGGACGTCGACGGTGACCTTCTCGCCGCGACGGACCGCGACGAAGTCGACGTGCTCGAGGAACCGCTTGATCGGGTCGATCTGGACCTGCTTGGTCAGTGCCAGGTGGGTCTCGCCGTCGAGGTCGATCTCGAGCAGGGCGTTCGCGCCACCGTGCTTGAGCGCCATCATCGTGTCGTGGCCCGGCAGGGTGAGGTGGATCGGGTCCGCGCCGTGGCCGTAGATGACTGCGGGCACCTTGTCGTCACGACGGATGCGGCGGGCGGCGCCCTTGCCGAACTCGGTGCGGCGCTCGGCGGTGATCTTCTCGGCGGACATGCTGCGACTCCTCGTGCGGGGCGGTGTGGAAGCTGGTGGCGGTGGGTTGCCGGCGGCCGGTCCCGGCCGCGACGCGGTCGCCCGGCAGAAGACGCCGGGACGACGAACGCCGCGCTCTCGAGGCGTGATCGAGCAGCGCGGCGTGGTCATGCAGCCGGCCCTGTCGATCACGGAGCTCCCGTCTCCGGGGCTCCCTCGCCGAGGCAACCGCGACAGTCTAACCGCGCTCACCGCGGCGGCGCCAATCGCCCGAGCGCCGTCTCCTCTAGGTTCAGTGGCATGTCCTTGACACTGGAGGAGGCCCGGGCCCGGGCCGCCGCGGTCTCCGCGGTGGAGTACGACGTCCACCTCGACCTCACCGGCCCGCCGGCGGACGGCTTCGCCAGCCGCACCGTGGTGCGGTTCGTGGCCGCCGGGCCCGAGACGTTCCTCGAACTGGCCGGCGGTCGCGACGTGCGGGTGTGGGTCGACGGGGCAGCCGTCGCCGACCCGGGCTACTCGGCCGACCGGCTGCCGCTGCACGGCCTGTCCGGGCGCACCGAGGTGGTGGTGGAGGCTCGACTGCCCTACGTCACCGACGGCGACGGGATGCACACGTTCACCGACCCCGCCGACGGCGAGCGCTACGTGTCGGCCTACTGCGGCATGGACAACGCCCAGCGCGTCCTCGCCTGCTTCGACCAGCCGGACCTGCGGGCACCCGTCTCGCTGACGGTGGACGCGCAGCCGGGCTGGACCGTCCTCGCCAACGGTCGCAGCGTCGGGTCGGCGGCCGACCGCTCCGGCGGCCGGTGGCGCTTCGCCCCCACCCCGCCGATCCCGCCGTACCTCTTCGTCGTCTGCGCCGGCCCGTGGCACTCGGTCACCTGGGAGCACGCCGGACTGCCGTTCGGGCTGCACGCCCGGGCCTCCCTCGCCGCCGAGCTCGCCCGGGACGCGGCGGAGCTGCGCGCCACCGCCGAGGCCTGCTTCGCGCACTACCGCGACCTGTTCACCGAGCCGTACGCGTTCGACTCCTACGACCAGGTCTTCGTGCCCGGCCTGAACTGGGGCGCCATGGAGATGCCGGGGTGCGTCACCTTCCGCGACGAGCTGCTGCCCCGGGGCCGGATCACCGACCGCGAACGGGAGCAGCGGGCGATGATCGTCGCCCACGAGATGGCCCACATGTGGTTCGGCGACCTGGTCACGATGCGCTGGTGGGAGGACAGCTGGCTCAGCGAGTCCTTCGCCGACTACCTCGGCTTCCGGGTGGCCGCCGACGCCGCCGGGTTCTCCGGCGCCCAGGTCGGCTTCGAGGTCGGCCAGAAGCCGGGCGGCTACGACGCCGACCGGCGTCGCTCCACCCATCCGGTGGCAGCGGTGACCGAGGAGGTCGTCGACGTCGACACCGCCTTCGGCAACTTCGACATGATCTCCTACGCCAAGGGCAACGCGGCGGTGCGCCAGCTGGTCACCTGGCTCGGCGACGAGCCGTTCTTCGCGGGGGTCAACGACTACCTGACCCGGCACCGGCTCGGGAGCGCCACGCTGGCCGACTTCGTCGCCGCGCTCGAGGGTGCCACCGACCGCGACGTGCGCGGCTGGGTCGAGGCGTGGCTGCGCACCACCGGCCACGACACGATCCGGGTCGAGCGGGACGGCGAGATCCCCGTGCTGCACCGAGACGGCACACGTCCGCACCGGGTGCTGGTCAAGGCGTACGACGGGCGGCTCGGCGAGGTGGGCCGGCGCCTGGTCGACCTCGGCGATGCGCCCGTGCCGCTGCCCGAGTGGGCCGGCCGGGTGGTGCTGCCGAACGCCGGTGGCGAGACGTTCGCGAGGCTTCGGCTCGACGAGCTCTCCTCGTCCGCCCTGCGGTCGGGGCTGTCCGCGCTCGAGGACCCGCTTGCCCGGAGCGTGGTGTGGGCGATGCTGTTCGAGATGGTCGCGAGCCGCGACCTTCCCGCCACCGACTACCTCCTCCTGGTGGAGCGGCTCCTCCCCGACGAGGCGGACCCGGTGCTGGTCGAGGCGGTGGTGCGCCGCACCCGCGCCCACGTCGTGCCATTTCGGGTGCCGGCCGGCGAGGCGGCCGCGGCCGCCGACGCGCTGGCGCGGGCCTGCCGGGAGGGCCTCGACCGCTCCCACGCCGCCGGCGAGCAGCGGACGCTGGCGCTGGCCCGCGGACTGGCCGCCACCAGCCGCGACGAGGGACTGCTCGGGTCGTGGCTCGAGCACGACCGCACCGATACCGGGCTGACCCTGGACCCCGCACTGCGCTGGCAGGCGCTGCACCGGCTCGCCGAGCTCGGCGCCGCCGACGCCGGGCGGATCGAGCGGGAGCGGCGCCGCGACGGCAGCGCCCAGGGCGACCTGGCGGCGGCGACCGCGCTGGCGGCTCGCCCCACCACGGACGCCAAGGACGCCGCCTGGCGCGAGATGACCGACGACGCGGTCTCCACCCGGCGGTTCGAGGCGCTGGCGAACGGCCTGTGGTCGGCCGAGCAGGCCGACCTGCTGGCGCCGTACGTCGGGCGCTATCTCGCCCAGGCGCCCGCGATCGCGCGCCGCCGGGGCCAGGCCTTCGCGCAGGAGGTCGGGCACGCGGTCCCCCGCTGGGCCCTGGACGCGGACCAGGTGGCTTCCCTCGAGGCGGCGCTGCGCGGCGACGTCCCGACGGTGCTCAAGCGGGCGTGGGAGGACTGGCGCGACGATCTCAGGTAGGGCCTCCCGGTCCGCCGGTGCCCCGGTCCCGGCTTCGCCGGCTATGCGTGCCCGTCGAACATCGAGGTGACCGAGCCGTCCTCGAAGACCTCGCGGATGGCGCGGGCGACCAGCGGCGCGATCGAGAGCACGGTGAGCTTGTCGAACTCGCACTCCGGGGCGATCGGCAGCGTGTCGGTGACGATCACCTCCATCGCCGGGCTGTTCTTGAGCCGGTCGACGGCGGGGTCGGAGAGGATCGCGTGGGTGGCCGCGATCACCACCCCGGCGGCACCGTCGTTCATCAGCGCCTCGGCGGCCTTCACGATCGTGCCGCCGGTGTCGATCATGTCGTCGGTCAGCACGCAGATGCGACCGGCGACGTCGCCGACCACGCGGTTCGCAACCGTCTCGTTGGGCCGGTCGGTGCGCCGGGTCTTGTGGATGAAGGCCAGCGGGACGCCGCCGAGCTTGGCCGACCAGCGCTCGGCCACCTTGATCCGGCCGGC
Source organism: Nocardioides ferulae (assembly GCF_003660455.1). GTDB lineage: Bacteria > Actinomycetota > Actinomycetes > Propionibacteriales > Nocardioidaceae > Nocardioides > Nocardioides ferulae. The sequence continues at coordinate 144,167 of NZ_QZVR01000009.1, forward strand.
GTCGGGCGAGACCACGGCCAGCTGCTCGCGGCCGTACTTGTCCAAGACGTACTCGGTGAGGATCGGCAGCGCCATCAGGTGGTCGACCGGGCCGTCGAAGTAGCCCTGGATCTGGTCGGCGTGCAGGTCGACGCAGATCAGCCGGTTGGCGCCGGCGGTCTTGAACAGGTCGGCGATGAGCCGGGCCGAGATCGGCTCGCGGCCGCGGTGCTTCTTGTCCTGGCGGGCGTAGCCATAGAACGGCATCACCACGGTGATCCGCTTGGCCGAGGCGCGCTTGAGCGCGTCGACCATGATCAGGTGCTCCATGATCCACTCGTTGATCGGAGCGGTGTGGCTCTGGATCACGAAGGCGTCGCAGCCGCGCACCGACTCCTCGTAGCGCACGTAGATCTCGGAGTTGGCGAACTCGTAGGCCGAGGTCGGCACCAGGTCGGTGCCGAGGATGTCGGCGACCTGCTCAGCGAGGTCGGGGTGGGCCCGACCGCTGAAGATCATCAGGTTCTTCTCGGTGGTCCGCTTCATCCCGATCACGAGCTGCTCCCTGGTCGCCGGAGGGGGGTGCGGTCAGGATTCTCCCTCACCGCCGAGACGTTGCCCAACCCCGTCCGTTCCCGAGCCGGTCACCTGTGATTCTGCGCTCGTTCCCGCCCTCTCGGCCGCCTCGGCCTGGGCGGTCCCCGGCCGCTTGCGCAGCGTCCATCCCTCCAGGTTGCGCTGCGGTCCGCTGCTCACGGCCAGCGCACCCGGAGGCACGTCCTGGCGGACCACGGTGCCGGCACCGGTCGCCGCGCCGTCGCCGATCGCGACCGGCGCCACGAAGGTGTTGTTGGAGCCGGTCCTGGCGTGCCGGCCGACCGTGGTGCGGTGCTTGGCCGCCCCGTCGTAGTTGGCGAAGATCGTTCCGGCGCCGATGTTGCTGCCCTCGCCGATCTCGGCGTCACCCACATACGACAGGTGCGGCACCTTCGCGCCCGTGCCGATCTCGGCGTTCTTGGTCTCGACGAAGGCGCCGATCTTGCCGGCGGCGCCCAGCACGGTGCCGGGCCGCAGGTAGGAGAACGGACCGACGGTGGCGCCCGCGCCGACCACGGCCAGCTCGCCGTGGGTGCGCACCACCCGGGCACCGGTGCCCACCTCGCAGTCCTTGAGCGTGGTGTCGGGGCCGATCACGGCGTCCTCGGCGACCACGGTCGCGCCCAACAGCTGGGTCCCCGGCAGGATCGTCACGTCGCGTTCGAGCACCACGTCGGCCTCGATCCAGGTGGTCGCGGGGTCCATCACCGTGACCCCCTCCTGCATCCAGCGCGTCACGATCCGGCTGTTCAGCTCCCGGCCGAGCTCGGCCAGCTGGACCCGGTCGTTGGCGCCCGCGGTCTGCACCACGTCGTCGATCGGGTAGGCGCCGACGCTGAGGCCGGCGTCGCGGGCGATCTTGATGGTGTCGGTGAGGTAGTACTCGCCCTTGGCGTTGTCGTTGTCCAGCTGCGGCAGCGCCTCGGCCAGGAAGGCCGCGTCGAAGGCCAGGATGCCCGAGTTGATCTCGCGGATGTCGCGGATGTCGGGGGTGGCGTCCTTCTCCTCGACGATCGCGAGCACCTCGCCCTCGTCGTCGCGGACCACCCGCCCGTAGCCGGCGGGCTGGTCGACCACGCCGCTGAGGATGCTGACCGCGCACTGGGCCGCCTCGTGCTCGGCGGCGAACGCGCGCAGGCTCTCGCCCTTCAGCAGCGGGGTGTCGCCGTAGGCCACGATCACGGTGCCCTCGCCGAGGGTCCCCTCGCGCTCGAGCGCCTCCATGGCGACCCGGACCGCGTGGCCGGTGCCGTCCTGGCTCTCCTGGACCGCCAGCACGGCGTCGGGCACCCACTCCTGGATGTGCGGGCCCACCTGGTCGCGCTGGTGGCCCACCACCGCGACCACCCGGTCCGGCTCGACCGCGCGGACCGCGGACAGCACGTGCCCGACCATGCTGCGCCCACCCACCTGGTGCAGCACCTTCATGGTCTTCGACTTCATCCGGGTGCCGCCCCCGGCGGCCAGGACGACGACCGTCAGCTCTCGCTTGCTCACGTTCCCCGGGTAGGAGTCGAACCTACGTCGCCGGTCCGTCTCGGGCCGGCGCCGCCGTGGTCCGGGGAGGGGCCTGGGCCCCGATCGGTCCGGCCAGTGTTCCACGCCGGGCCACGGCCCAGGACGGGAGCCGCCGCATCGCCGGTCACGCACCGCTCGCCCCGTCCGGATCCCACCGGGCTGGTCCGGACCGACTTGTCACGGCGGTGCCGGATCGGCTTGCATCTGCGCCGGGAGGTCACCCTGTGACGATCGGCGCGGTGCTTCTCGGGCCGGCCCGATGGTGTGGTCCCGAGGCCGGTGAGACGACCCGGGCCACCGGCGTTCAGCTGGGCCGGGGCCTGGCGGTGATCACCTCCGTGGTGGCCGCGCTCTGCGCGTGGAGCGTGCTCGTCCGCGCGGAGACCCGGCCCACGGCCCTGCTCGGCCTGGGTGTGTTCACGATCCTCACCGCCGACCTGGCCACCTCACCGCTGCGCGCCCGCCACGCAGCCGGCGCCGTCGCCGGGCTCGCCGTCTCGTGGGGCGTGGCCGACCCGACGGGCTCGGGCGGGGTCTATCCCAACGAGATCGCGATGTCCTGCGCGCTGATGGCCTGCGTCGGGGTGTTCGCCGGCCCCCGGGCCTGGTGCTGGATCGCCGCCGCGGCGCTGCTCTCCCTGCTCGGCTTCCACCTCGCCGACGGCACCTCTACGTTCCGCGGCCCCGGCATCGCCCTCCAGGTGGCGATGGCCGGCGCCGCCCAGGCCCTGGGCGCGGCCCTGCACGAGACCGTGCGGCGCACCGACCAGGCACGCGAGCGGCACCTGGCCGAGCTGGTGGCCGGCGAGGTCGCCCGGCGCGAGCTGGTCGCCCGCGGCGAGGCGGTCGCCGTGCTGCACGACGCCGTCAGCGACGCGCTGCGGCTGGCCAGCAGGCCGGCCCCCGAGCCCGATCGGGTCCGGGAGGCGTGCGCGGCGGCGTACGACGAACTGAGGAAGGCGGCCCGGTGGCAGACCCCCTGAGCGCACCCGAGCCCTGGGCCGAGGTGCTCGCCCGCCTCGAGACGGTGCCGGGCGCGCGGGTGACCTGCACGGTCGAACGGGCCCGAGGCCGGCTCACGTCGGCTCCGCCCACCGTGGTGCGGGCCTTCGACCTCGCCGCCCGCGAGGCCGTGCGCAACACCGTGCGGCACTCCGGGGTGCGCGACGTCGAGGTCGTGCTCACCCTCGGCCGCGACCGGGTCGAGCTGCGGGTGCGCGATCGCGGTGCCGGGTTCGACCCGCGCGGCAGCACCGCCGGCCACGGGGTGCAGCACTCGATCGTCGACCCCGTCCGCGCCGCCGGCGGTCGGGCCCGGGTGGAGTCGCGCCCCGGGGAGGGCACCGTCGTCGCGCTGTCCTGGCGAGTGGGTCGCGCGTCCTCGCTCCAGCTCCGCCGCAACCACGGCGAGGCCGCGGTGCTGGGCCGCCGGGTCCTGCTGGGAGTGCTGGCGCCGATGGTCGGCGGCAACGCGCTGCTGGCCGGCTGGCAGCTGATCGCCCACCCCGGCCCGCCGGCGATGTGGCTGGTGCTGGTGGCCGCCCTGGCGCTCGTGGGGCTGGCCGTGGAGGCCTACCGCCGGGGGCCGTCGGTGGGGATGCTCGTCCTGCTCGGCCTGCTCGCCCCGACCGTCACCGCGGGCGCGGTCGCGGTGAGCGGGCCGGCCGCCCTGACCACGTTCGCGTCGTGGTACGTCGGCTTCCTGGGCCTGCCGCTGGCGCTGCTGGCCTTCGTCACGCCGGGGCGGCTGCTGCCGCTCCTGGTCGGGCCCGACGCCGCCCTGCTGCTCGGCCTGGTGCTGTGGCACCCGGAGGTCGGCGCCCCGGGCTTCGGCGCGCTCAACAGCGTGGCACTGCCGGTGCTGGCCAGCTGGGCGCTCGGCTCCTTCCTGCGCCGCTCGGCCCGGCGCCTGGTCGAACGCGAGCACGACCTCGCCGAGGCCGCCGCCCGCACCGCGGCCGAACGGGCGGCGGCCGAGCTGCGCTCGCAGTACTTCTCGCACGCCGCCACCGACCTCGGCCCCTTCCTGAGCTCGATCGGAGCGGGCCGGCTCGACCCCTCGGACCCGGCGGTCTGGGCCGACGCCCGACAGCTGGCCCTCCTCGCCCGCGACGACCTCTACCTGCCCGGCTACTACGGCGCCGAGCTGCGGCGGGTCGTGCAGGGGTTCCGCGGCCGCGGCGGCCGACTCACCGTGGCCGAGGGGCTTCCCCCGGGGGCCGAGGACCGCGCCGACGGGCGGGTCCTCGCCGCGCTGCTGCCGCACCTCGGGGAGGACGCCGAGGTGAGCCTGCGGCAGGTGCCCGGGGACCCGCGGCGCGGGCGGCTCGCCGTGGTGCCCGGTCTGCCCGACGGGGTGCTGGCCGAGCTGCGCCGGCTGGCCCGCGACCTCGGGTGCGCGGTGGAGACCACCCCTCACCAGACCGTCGTCCTCCTGCCCTGGCCGCGCCAGCCGGTCGCGCCCGCCGGCGCCGCTGGCACCGGCCTCGCCGACCTCCCCGACGAGCACCTGTCCGGAACCGAGGAGCACGCGTGGACCTGATCACCGTCGCGATCGTCGACAACTCCCCCGCCTCGCGGCTGTACGTCGAGCACGAGCTGGCCGCGAGCCGGCAGGTGCGCCTGGTCGGCCAGTACGCCTCGATCGAGGAGCTCGACCTCGACGCGCCCGCACCGCAGGTGCTGCTGCTGGACCTGATGCTCGGCCGCGACGACACCAGCTCGACCCCGCACGTGCGCCGGCTCACGCAGTGGGGTGCGAAGGTCGTGCTCTACACCAACGTGGGCGCGGCGGTGCCGCTGCGGGCCGCGGTCGCGCAGGGCGCGAGCGGGGTGCACCTCAAGCTCGACCTCGAGCCGCTCGAGCCGACCCTGGTGCGGGCCGCCCGCGGCGAGTTCGTGTGCAGCAGCCGGCTCGCCCAGAGCCTGTGCGAGGACCCGCGCCTGGCCGCGGAGCTCAGCGAGCGCCAGCTCGAGGTGCTGACCCGCATCGCCGACGGGCGCAAGCAACCCTCGATCGCCGCGGAGCTGCACATCACCCGCGACACCGTGCAGAGCCACCTCGACGACATCCGGATGAAGTACCTCAGGATCGGGCGCACCCCGGCCCCGGGGGCGATCGCCCTGGTCAACGAGGCCCGGCGCGACGGCTACCCACTCGACCCCGAATGACACCCCCGCGATCGCGGGACCCCCGACAGCCCGCCGCCGCGGAGGACCGCCGGGCGGGACAGTGGACCTACCCGGTCACGGGCCGTCCCGGGCGGTCACGGAGGGGGGACTCACAGGGGGGTCGTCGGCCGGGCCGGAGCAGCAGTTCCGGCCCGGCCGACTGTGTGTCCGGGCCCGCCGCACGGGTCGATCGGCCGGCTCCCCGGGTAGGAGTCGAACCTACGTCGCTAGTCCTGATTCAAAGTCAGGCGGGCCCTGCCGGCAGACCAACCGGGGAATGCGTCCTCGCGAACACGGGCCCAAGGCTAAGCCAGGTCGGTGGTGAGCGTTCAACCAAACCCCTACCCTCGCGGTTGTGGACCTTCCGGTGATGCCGCCCGTGCTGCCCATGCTGGCCAAGTCGGTCAAGGGGGTGCCCGGCCCGGAGTCGTTCGGCGAGCTGGTCTACGAGCCGAAGTGGGACGGCTTCCGGTGCCTGGTCTTCCGCGACGGCGACGAGGTCGAGCTCGCCAGCCGCAACACCAAGCCGCTGACCCGCTACTTCCCCGACGTGGTCGAGGCCGTCAAGCGCCAGCTGCCCGAGCGGTGCGTGGTCGACGGCGAGCTGTTCGTCGCGCTGCCCGGCGAGGGCGGGGGCGAGCGCCTGGAGTTCGAACGGCTCCAGGAGCGCATCCACCCCGCCAAGTCGCGGGTCGAGCTGCTCTCGCGCGAGACACCCGCCGGGCTCGTGGTCTTCGACCTGCTCGCGCTGGGCGACGAGTCGTTCCTCGACCGGCCGCTGCGGGAGCGCCGCGCCGCCCTCGAGCACGCCCTCGCCCACCTCGACGGCAGCGGCCCGGTGCACCTGACCCGGGTCACCTCCGACCCGGTCGAGGCCCAGCGCTGGCTCGAGCAGTTCGAGGGCGCCGGCCTGGACGGCGTCGTCGCCAAGCCGCTCGACGCGGCGTACCAGCAGAACAAGCGCACGATGCTGAAGGTCAAGCACGAGCGCACCGCCGACTGCGTGGTCGCGGGCTTCCGCGAGCACAAGACCTCCACCCCCGAGCAGCCGCTGCTGGGCAGCCTGCTGCTCGGCCTGTACGACGGCGACTCGCTGCAGCACGTCGGGGTCGCGGCCAGCTTCACCGCGAAGCGTCGCGCCGAGCTGTTCGAGCAGCTGCAGCCGCTGGTGGTCCCGTTCGACGAGCACCCGTGGGGCGCCTGGATGGGCGAGGCGGTCGCGAACCCGGACCGGGTGCCCGGGACCCAGAGCCGGTGGAGCCAGGGCAAGGACCTCTCGTTCGTGCCGCTGCGCCCCGACCTGGTCGTGGAGGTCGCCTACGACCACATGGAGGGGCGCCGCTTCCGGCACACCGCCCAGTTCCGGCGCTGGCGCACCGACCGCGACCCCGCCTCGTGCGGATACGACCAGTTGGACGAACCCGCCGGCTACGACCTCGGTAGTGTGCTGGGCGGATGAGTCCTTCGACTGCAGGAGCAGACATGAGCGAGGCCCCCGACTACGACGTGGTGCTGCTGATCGAGCAGCCGCTCAGCGCTGCCGACGCCGCCCAGGTCCGGTCCCTGCACGAGGCGCTCGAACAGCCCGTCACCTACCACGTGCTGCTCCCGCTCGAGGACGCCGCGGCCCGGATCGAGGCGGCGATGGGGTCGATCACCGCCGGCGACCTGCTGGCCTCGCCGGCGATCGCGATGAACGAGGTCGACCTCGACGCGGTGCGCGAGGACTGCCGCGAACGCAGCGACGAGCACCTGGCCGCCACGCTGGCCGCCCTGCGCGAGGCCGGCGCCACCGCGGTCGGACAGGTGGTCACCGACCCGCCGATCGACGCGCTCGCCGCGAAGGTCGCGGAGGTCGACGGCCGCGAGGCGATCATCCTCACCCGGCCGCACGTGGTCGCGGAGTTCTTCCACCTCGACTGGACCTCCCAGGCCCGTCGCCGCATCGGCGTGCCCGTCCTGCACCTGCTCGAGCACGAGAACTTCGACGAGCAGGCCGGCGGCGGCGAGGGCATCACCGGCGTCTGACGCCGAGGCGTCACTGATTCCCGCGATCTCGCGGCGTGTCGAGGAACGATCGACGCCTCGGCGGGGCTCACTCCCCCGTCGGGCCCCCGGCCAGCTCGACGGCGACGTCGAGGTGGCCGGCGTGCCGCACCACCTCCTGCAGCAGGTGGAAGCAGATCCAGCGCAGGTCGGGCGGGTCCTCGTCGAACCGACCGCCGGTGGCCGCGGACGTCGCCATCGGCGTCGCGGCCAGCACCCGCTCGGTGTGCGCCGCCACCTGCTCCCACTGCGCCGCGAGGCCGTCGACCGTGCCGTCCTGGGGCGCCACCCACGGTCCGTCGGGCACCCCGTCGAGGTGGTCGCCCCACGGGTCGGCGACCTGCTCGCCGAGGAACCCCCACACGATCCACCGCCGCTCCACGTGCACGACGTGGTTCAGCAGCTGCAGCGGCGTCCAGCCGGACGGCACGTGCGGCCGGCGCTGCTCGGCGTACGGCAGCGCCCGGCACTTCTCCAGGATCGTCTCGCGGTAGAAGCGCAGGTACGCCGCGAACGCGGCGCCCTCGTCGGTCAGGCCCGGCTCCGGTTCAACCCTCAACGCGGTTGCCCTCCTCGTCCCAGTGCTCGGCGACCTTCTTGCTCGGCTGCACGCGCGGCGGCTCGCCCGGCATCTTCGGATAGTCCGGTGGATAGTTCAGCTCGCGCGGGTCGGCCTCCCACAGCTCGAGCAGCCGGGTGAGGTCGTGGTGCACCTCGTCGATGCCGGCCCAGGGGTCGCCGTGCTCGGCGAGCCGCTGCGGCACCGTGAACAGGTTGAGGCCACGGGGGTCGTCGAGCTCGGCCAGCTCCTCCCAGGTGACCGGCGTCGAGACCGGGGCGCCCGGCAGCGGCCGCAGCGAGTAGGCGGAGGCGATGGTGCGGTCGCGGCAGTTCTGGTTGTAGTCGACGAAGATCCGCTGCCCGCGCTCCTCCTTCCACCAGGCGGTGGTGACCCCGGGGTCCCGCTTCTCGAGCTCGCGGCCGAAGGCGATCGCGGCGTGCCGGACGTCGACGAACTCCCACCTCGGCTCGATGCGCACGAACACGTGCACGCCACGGTTGCCCGACGTCTTGGCGTAGCCGGTCATCCCGAGATCGTCGAGCAGCACCCGCGCGGCACCGGCGACGCGCACGGCGTCCGCGAACGTGGTCCCGGGCTGCGGGTCGAGATCGAGGCGGAGCTCGTCGGGCCGGTCGACGTCGTCGCGGCGCACCGGCCACGGGTGGAAGGTGAGCGTGCCCATGTGGGCGCACCAGACCGGCACCGCGATCTCGGTCGGGCAGATCTCCTCGGCGGTGCGGCCCGAGGGGAAGGTGATCTGCACGGTCTCGAGATAGTCGGGAGCGCCCTTGGGCACCCGCTTCTGGTAGAACGCGTCGGCGTCCTTGTCCTGCGGGCCGGTGGCCAGCCTCATGCCGGGCCGCACCCCCGACGTCCAGCGCTCGAGCGCGGTCGGCCGGTCGCGCAGGGCCCGCATCAGACCGTCCTCGACGCCGGCGAAGTACTCCGCGACCATCAGCTTGGTGACCTCGGTCGTGGTGTCGGTGGCCTCGTAGATCACCCGGTCGGGGCTCGACACCCGCACCGTGCGATCCCCGGCCTGGACCTCGGCGGCGGGCGTCTTCGGCATGGCGTCACGCTAGCGGGGGTCGTGTGCCTGAGCACGCGCCATCGCGCGTCGAGGGGCACACGACTCCAGCATCAGCGGACCTGCTCCAAGATCGCATGCGGCGCGAACGTCGGACGCCGGTCGACCTCCTCGCGGCCGGGTCGCACGAACTCGAACGCCGCGGTGGTCACCAGCACCCACGACGGCGGCGGTTCGACCTGCCCGAGCAGCGCCCCGGGCACCCTCTCGTAGGCCGCCAGCAGCGCCTGCGCGCAGGCCAGGTGCGCCGGGGGGAAGTGGAAGGCGTTTCGTGCCGCCTCCTCGGGGCTGCCCAGGAACGCGATCGGCCGGCCCAGGCCGGCGCCGCAGACGCCGCAGATGCGGCTGAGCGCACACTGCGTGACCCGGCGCCCGTCGAGCGTGCGGGCCGAGACCGGCGCGCCGTCGCGCGCCGCGCCGTACCGGTCGTCGGTGCCGCAGGCGAACGGCACCGGTGCGCCGAGCTCGGGGTCGAGCGGCAGGTCGGCGAACGCGGTGGGAGCCGGATCCATCGCCGACCCCTCAGTCGTCCCGGTGCCGGCGCTCGTCGCGCGAGCGGGTCCACGCACCCAACTCGACGCGGCGCGGCGGCCGCTCCTCGTCGGACCGGCGCCGCCGGTCGCGGGAGGGCTCGTCGGCGGTGTCGGAGCGCTCCGGCGGGGCCGGGTCGTTGCTGGAGGTCCAGTGGTTGGGCACCGACAGCTTGATGATCGTGCGCAGCGCCTGGCCGTACTGCCGGTAGAGCGGACCGGTCGTGTAGGGGATGTCGTACTTGTCGCACAGCGCGCGCACCCGCTCGGAGATCTCGGCGTAGCGGTTGCTCGGCAGGTCGGGGTAGAGGTGGTGCTCGATCTGGAAGCCGAGGTTGCCCGACAGGATGTGCAGTAGCGGCCCGCCCTTGAAGTTCGCGGCGCCGAGGATCTGCCGCAGGTACCGCTCGGCCCGGGTCTCGTCCTCGATCTCCTCCTCGGTGAAGTGCATCGCCCCGTCGGGGAAGTGGCCGCAGAAGATGATCACGTAGGCCCACAGGTTGCGGGTGAGGTTCGCGGTCGCGTTGGCGGTGAGCGTGGTCTTCCAGTTCCTGCCCGACAGCGCCGGGTAGACGACGTAGTCCTTGAGGATCTGGTTGCGGCCCTTGCGCACGATCTGGCGCAGCTGCCGCTTCATCACCTTGGGGTCCTTCTGCCCCTTGCGGATGCGCTCCAGGTCGAGGTCGTGCAGCGCCACGCCCCACTGGAACAGGCTCGCGAGAAGCGCGTTGTAGACCGGCTGCCCGAGGTAGTAGGGGTGCCACTTCTGCTCGCGGGCCATCCGCAGGATGCCGTAGCCGATGTCGTTGTCGTAGCCGAGCACGTTGGTGAACTGGTGGTGGATGTAGTTGTGGCTGTGCTTCCACTGCTCCGCCGGCTGCGCGGTGTCCCACTCCCAGTTGGAGGAGTGGATCTCGGGGTCGTTCATCCAGTCCCACTGGCCGTGCATGACGTTGTGGCCGATCTCCATGTTCTCGAGAATCTTGGCCAGGCCGAGCATGGCGGTGCCCGCCGCCCAGGCGGGCTTGCGGTTGCTGGCGAACAGGGTGACCCGGCCGGCGGCCGCGAGGCCGCGCTGCACCTTGATCATCCGGTTGATGTACGCCGCGTCGGCGGCGCCGCGGGACTCCTCGATCTCGGCGCGGATCCCGTCGAGCTCGCGCCCGATCTGCTCGACCTCGTCCTCGGTGAGGTGGGTGTACTCCTTGACGTCGGCGATGGCCACGGTGGCCTCCCTGGTGGTGTCGGGTCGGTCTGGTGGTGGTCGAGCGGTCCTCGGTGGTCGAGCGGTCCTCGGTGATCGAGCGGTCCTCGGTGATCGAGCGGTCCTCGGTGATCGAGCTTGCCGAGATCTGTCGGAGGTCTCGGCAAGCTCGACCGACGGCGTCAGATGTCGAGCACGCAGTCACCGACGGCGGCGGTGACGCAGGTCTGCACGGGCTCGTTCGGCTGGCCGAACTCGTCGCCGTTGCGCAGGTCGCGGACCCGGCCCTCGACCAGGGTCAGCGTGCAGGTGTGGCAGATGCCCATCCGGCAGCCGAACGGCATCCCGACGCCGGCCTGCTCGCCGGCCTCGAGCACGGTCGTCGCCCCGTCGACGTCGATGGTCTTGCCGGAGGTACGGAAGCTGATCGTGCCGCCCTCGCCACCCTCGCCGCCGAGCTGGAGCGAGAACCGCTCCAGGTGCAGCCGGTCCCGGTCGCCGTGGGCCTCGACGTGCTCCTCGATCGCGTCGAGCATCGGTGCCGGGCCGCAGGCGTAGAGCTCGCGGTCGCGCCAGTCGGGGCAGAGCCCGTCGAGGCCTCGCTCGGGATCGGCCAGCTCGAGCATGCCGTCGGTGTCGGTGTGCAGCTGGTGCAGGGTGAACGTGTCGTGCCGGTCGGCCAGCGCCTCCAGCTCCTCACGGAAGATCATCCGCTCGGCGCTGGGCGAGGAGTAGTGCATGACCACGTCGGGGCCGCCCGCGCGCAGGGCGCCGCGCCGCTCGAGCGTGCGCAACATCGACATCACGGGCGTGACGCCGCTGCCGCCGACCAGGAAGAGCATCCGCTCCGGCGGCGGATCGGGCAGCACGAAGTCGCCCTCCGGCAGCGCCAGCCGCACGATCGTGCCGGGCTCGAGGCCGCTGACCAGGTGGGTGGAGAGCAGCCCTTCGGGCATCGCGCGGACCGTGATCGCGATCGTGCGGCCGCGACGCTGCGGCGGCGAGCTCACCGAGTAGGAGCGCCACTGGAAGCGGCCGTCGACCTGCACCCCGATGCCGACGTACTGCCCGGGCCGGTGCTCGTAGTGCCAGCCCCAGCCGGGCCGGATCACCAAGGTGGCCGCGTCGTCGGTCTCCGGCACCACCTTCTCGACCCGGCCGCGCAGCTCGCGCGCGGTCCACAGCGGGTTGACCAGCCGCAGGTAGTCGTCGGGGTGGAGCGGGGTGGTGAGCTTCGAGCCGGCTCGGCGCACTCGCTCCCACGGGATCGTTCCTGCGGCCACGCGCTGCTCCCTGTTCGGTGTCGACGTCGAGCGGCGTACCCCCTCCAGTAGACACAGGCCCCGGACAAGGGTCAACCGTCCCGACGGGTGAGTGGGCGCTCTCACGCGAGTGGCGCGTTGCAACCGCTCCGTAGGCTTGGCGGCATGGCCTACAACGTGGAGAAGACCGACGAGGAGTGGCGTGCGGAGCTCTCCGCCGAGGAGTACGCCGTGCTGCGCCAGGCGGGCACCGAGCCCGCGTTCCGGGGCGAGTACACCGACACCGAGACCACCGGCGTCTACCGGTGCAAGGCGTGCCAGGCCAAGCTGTTCGAGTCCGACACCAAGTTCCACTCCGGCTGCGGCTGGCCGTCGTTCTACCAGCCGATCAGCGACACCATCGAGTACCTCGAGGACAACTCCCACGGCATGAAGCGGGTCGAGGTGCGCTGCGCCAACTGCGGTTCGCACCTCGGACACGTGTTCCCCGACGGCTACGGCACGCCCACCGGCGACCGCTACTGCATCAACTCGATCAGCCTCACCCTGGAACCGTCCGCCGACGGCTCGTAGGACGCTTACCCTCGCCCGGGCGCCGGCAGCCGCCGGTCGTCGCCGCGCACCAGCGTGCGCTCGGGGCAGTCGAGGATCACCTGCGCGTGCGAGGTGAGCGGCTCGGCGAACGACACGGTCTCGGTGAACGAGCGGCCCAGGACGCTCCCGGTGACCTCCGCGGCGGTGTAGCTCTGCGTCGCCCGCTCGTGGTAGTAGCGGCAGTTGGCGAACCGGAACGTCAACGGCACCACGGCCTCCTCGAACGGCCCCAGCTCGACCGGCTCCGCTGCGCCCTCACCCTCGGGGACGGGCTCGAGGAGCGGGAACTCCGGCTCCACGAGCCGCACCCCGGTGACCGTGACCGGCAGCAGCCCGGTGTTCGAGACCGGCACGCCGACCGTGACGGTCTCGCCGTACTCGTAGGCCAGGAAGTAGGTGCCGTCGGCGCCGTACTCGGGCACCTCGAGGCCGGCCCGCACCGGCATCGCCACCCGCACGTCCTGTCCCAACCGCACCCCCTGCGGCGCGAGCGCCCACGCCAGGCCGAGCGCCGCCACGACCGCGGTCCAGCGCGGCCACCGGCTCCGACCCGGCCGACCGCTCGCCGTCGGCTCGTCGGCGGGAGGAAGGTCGGCCGTCGGCATCGCCGGCTGGCCCAGGAGCAGGCTCATCGGGCCGCCCGTCCGGTACGCCGCGCCCCGAGGCGGACGCCGAGCGCGGCGAGCACTCCCGCCCCGAGCAGCAGCACGGGGCCGACCGGGCTGCTGTCGCGGCCGCCCATCGCGGCCGGCCGCTGGCCGGGGACCGGCTTCGGGGGCGCCTCGAGCCAGTCGCAGCCGGCCGGGTCGGGGTTGGAGTAGCGGTCGTACTCGGCGCACGGCAGCAGTTGCACGGTCTTGACCAGGTTGCTCGGGGGCAGCTGCGAGGGGTGTCCGCAGTCGGGCAGCGAGCCGAGCGTGGCGTTGTGGGTGACCTCGGTGCCGGGCGCGGTGAGGTTGTCCTGCCAGCAGTTGCCGACGCCGGCGTCGTCCCACCAGAAGTCCAGCCCGTTGGGCAGCACCTCGCCGTCGGGCGAGAAGCCGAGCTCGTTGCGGGTGAACTTGTTGTGGTTGCCGTTGTCGAACTGCTTGGTGGGGTCGTACTCGCCGCGCAGCGCGGCGGGCGGCACCCAGTAGGACATGATCCCGCTGCGCCAGTTGTCGTAGATCGTGTTGCCGCTGACGAAGTTGTGGTTGCCGACGATCATGCCGCCGGTGCCGACCGGCAGGCCGAACGCCGGGCACACCACGCCCTTCTCGTAGCCGACCTCCGCCGGGGTGTCGGCCTGACAGGGTGCGTCGGTGCCCTGGGTGTTGCCGTAGTAGCTGACGTTGTTGCCGTGGATCTCGTTGCGGGTGAACCAACCGTGGTCCTGCGGCATGCCCGGGTGACCGCCGAGGATCGACTCGACGACGAACCCGATGCCGTTGTCGCGGATCCGGTTGTCGTGCACGTAGACGGAGTTGCCGGCGGTGCCGGAGAACCCGAGCGTGTTGTGGTGCATGTCGCAGTCGCGCACCTCGACCGCCCACCGGTCCAGCGGCCCGGTGACGGTGCTCTCGGAGTTCACGTCGGCGGCCGACCCGGGATAGATCCCGGAGTCGCCGTTGTGGTGGGCGTTGCAGCGCTGGATCAGACCGTGGTCGGAGGTGAAGGTGAGCACGCCGTAGAGGTCGTTCTTGCGGGTCTCGAGCCGGTCGAGCACGTAGCCGTCGGTCTCGTGCACATAGACGGCGTTCTCGCGGAACAGCTCGACGGTCATGTTCGCCAGGTAGAAGCCGTCGGCGCGGTCGGCCTTGATGCCGTTGTGCTTGACCCAGTCGCCGTCCTCGCGGAAGCCGCCGGAGAGGAGCACGTCGCGCGGGTCGTCGCCGGTGCCCTCGATCTGCAGGTCGCACAGCTGGTTGTCGCAGGTGATGTCGGGGTCGTCGGGGTCGTCGCCGGCGATCGTGACCAGGTTGACCACCTCGCCGCAGTCGACGACCAGGTCGTACTCGACGACGCCGCCGTCGTAGTCCTCGGCACACGCGGCGTCCCACGACGGCTTCTCGCGGTAGCGGCCGGGCAGCACGTAGATGTTGGTGCCCTGCCTCTGCACAGCGTCGACCGCCGCCTGGATGTCGCGGTGCTCGCAGTCACGCAGCAGCCGCTGGTTGAAGCGGCGTACGCCGGGCCGATCGATGCGGGCGATCCGCTTGGCGGAGCCCTTCTTGCACACCACGATCACGTCGGCCGCCTCGGCCTTGGTGCGGTGCTCGGGCACCTCACCGCGGCCCGGCGGGAACTGCGACTCGCGCTCCTCGTGCGCGCCGGCCGGCCCGCCGGCGACCACACCGGCGAGCAGCAGGGAGAGCAGCCAGAGAGGGAGCAGGACCAGTCGGCGCATGGTGGCCTCGTCTTCCGCGGTGCCGTCGGGGATGACGGACCAACGGCCGAGGCAGCGCGAGGTGACGCGGGCCCTTCGCGGTCCACCCATTTTCGGCGGCTGACAAAAGCCCGCCCGCGAGGGATGTCCGACGGCACGCTGCGGGACGAGGCTGGCTTCTGACTGTCCGGGCCTCGCCCCTACCTACCGAGGATCCGCTCGAACGCGAAGGACACCCGAGTCATGACCACCACCCCCACCACCCCCACCACCCCCGGCACCCCCGGCACCCCTCTTGACGTGGCCCGGCCCGCCACGTCGCTGCGCGGCCTCTGCGGCGGCCGCGTCGCCCTCCCCGGCGACGACGGGTACGACGCGGCGCGCGTCGCCTGGAACCTCGCCGCCGACCAGCGGCCGGCCGCGGTCGCCGTACCCCGCAGTGTCGAGGAGACCGCCGAGGTGGTGCGGGCCGCGGCGGCGGCCGGACTCCGCGTCGCGGCGCAGAGCACCGGCCACGGCGCCTCGGCGCTCGCCGAGGCCGACCTCTCCGACACCGTGCTGGTCCGGCTGCACGAGCTGACCGGCGTCAGCGTCGACGTCGAGACCCGGACCGCCCGGGTCGTCGGCGGCACCCTGTGGGCCGACGTGGTCGCGGCGATCGCCCCGCACGGCCTGGCCGCGCTGCACGGCAGCGCTCCCGACGTCGCGGTCGCCGGCTACGCCCTCGGCGGCGGGCTGTCGTTCTTCGCCCGGCAGCACGGCTTGGCGGCACACTCGATCACCGCGGCCGAGGTGGTCACCGCCACCGGCGAGCTGGTCCGCGCCGACGGCGCCCAGAACACCGAGCTGCTGCACGCGCTGCGCGGCGGGGGCGGCAACCTCGGGGTGGTGGTCGCGCTGGAGATCGCGCTGCTGCCGATCGCCGACGTCTACGGCGGCATGCTGCTGTGGGACCGCGAGCGTGCCGCCGAGGTCGTGCGGGCGTGGACCGAGTGGACCCGCGACCTCCCCGAGTCGGTGACCACCTCGCTGCGGGTGATGAGCTTCCCGCCGCTGCCCGAGCTGCCGCCGTTCCTGAGCGGCCGCGACCTCGTGATCGTCGACGGGGCGGTGCTCGAGGACGACGACACCGCCGCCGCGCTGCTGGCCCCGCTGCGGGCGCTCGCGCCGGAGCTGGACACCTTCGGCCGGATGCCGGCGGCCGGCATGCTCGGCGTGCACATGGACCCGCCCGCCCCGGTGCCGTCGGTCGCCGACCACGCGGTGCTCGGCCCACTGCCGGACGCCGCCGTGGACGCGCTGCTCGCAGAGGTCGGCGCGGGCACGCGATCGGGCCTGATGTTCGCCGAGCTGCGCCACCTCGGCGGCGCGGTGGCCCGCCCCGCCGACGGCGCCCTCTCCCACGTGGACGGCGACTACGCGCTGTTCTGCGTCGCGGTCGCTCCCGGACCGGAGGCAGCGGTCGCGGGCCGGGCCGCGGCGGCCCGCGTGGTCGAGGCGCTCGCACCGTGGGCGACCGGTCGCCACGTGCTGACGTTCACCGAGCGCCCGGTCGACCCGGCGACGGCGTACTCCACCGACGGGCTGGCCCGGCTGCGCGCGGCCAAGACGGCGGTCGACCCGACCGGGGTCTTCGTCGGCAACCACCGGGTCTCCTGAGATGGCCGCCGAGGGGTCACCCATTCCCGCGCGACACGCGTGTCCGGGGGAACGGTTGACCTTTCGGCACGCTCAGACGGCGGGCACCAGCAGCGAGACCACGTTCACCACGTCGGCGCCGTAGGTCTCGTCGGCCCACCGCTGGAGTGACCCATCGTCGTGGACGACCTCGACGGTGACTCGGACCTCGTCGGCGGAGGCGCTGGTGGCGCCCGGCAGCGCCATCACCTCCCCGACGACCACCTCGAGCTCCCCGGCGTCGAGCTCCACCGCGGGGGTGGGCGGCGTGCTCGGCTCCGGCACCATCGGGTCGTAGAGAGCCGCGGGCACCAGGTCGGTGACCGTGAAGGTCTCGCCGTCGAACGTGCCGGTCACCGCGAACGACCCCCAGCGCACGTCACCCTCGCGGTCGAAGACACCCCGGGCGTCGGCCCACCTCCAGCCGTCGATCGGGATGCCCTGGCACTGCGGCGGCCACGACTCGGCGACCGGTCCCAGACACAGCTGCGGCGGTGCGTCGCCGGCGTCGAGCACGGTGGCCAGGTGCAGGCTGCGGACCGGGCCGTCGGCGGCCGGGATCGCGGCGGGCATGCCGGCGGGGGCATCAGGCTCCGCGCCGTCGGAGGCCGGGTCGTCGTCGGAGACCGGGCTGTCCGCGGAGCCGGCGAGCGCCGGGTCAGCCGCAACGTCGGCGGGGTCCTCGGAGCCGCAGCCGGTCAACGGGGCGAGGAGCAGCAGGCCGACCACGGCGGCCACAGCAGGGATGCGCATGCCGTTCCGACGCCTGGGCACGCCGGCCGGTTGCATCTTCCGGCTCGGCTCGGGCCGGTCAGGGCAGGCGCTGGACCAGATCGGCGGCCTCGACCCGGGCGCCGGTGTAGAACGGGATCTCCTCGCGGACGTGGCGCCGCGCCCCGGAGGCACGCAGGTGGCGCATCAGGTCGACGATGCGGGCCAGGTCGTCTGCCTCGAACGCGAGCAGCCACTCGTAGTCGCCGAGCGCGAAGCTGGCCACGGTGTTGGCGCGCACGTCCTTGTAGTCGCGGGCCATCTGGCCGTGCTCGGCGAGCAGGGCACGGCGCTCCTCGTCGGGCAGGAGGTACCACTCGTAGGAGCGCACGAACGGATAGACGCACACGTGCCGCTTGGGCTCCTCGTCGGCGAGGAAGGCCGGCACGTGGCTGCGGTTGAACTCCGCCGGGCGGTGCAGCGCCATCTGCGACCACACCGGCGCGAACCGGCGGCCGAACGCGGTGCGGCGGAACCGGTGGTAGGCCGACTGCAGCTGCTCGGAGTCGACGGCGTGCCACCAGACCATCAGGTCGGCGTCGGCGCGCAGCCCGCTGACGTCGTAGAGTCCGCGGACGACCACGTCCTCCTCACCGAGGTCGGCGATCAGCTTCTCGAGCTCGGTGGACTCGGCGCCTCGGTCGGCGTCGCCGCCGAGGAGGTGCTCCAGCTTGAACACCGACCACATCGTGTAGCGGATCGAGTCGTTGATCTCGCGGATGCGGGCTGCGTTGCTCGTCATGCCTCCCATTCTGCCGCGCGGGCGGGACCACCTTGGCGGGGGGCTCCGCATGCCGAGGAGTCAACGGTTCCCCGACACGCCGCGATATCGCGGGAATCAGTGACCCCTCGGCGACTCACTCCCGGCCGAAGCCCGCCTCCCGGGCCTTGATGATCGCGTCCGCCCGGCCGGTGGCGTGCAGCTTGGCGTAGATCGAGGAGACGGTGTTGCGCACGGTCTTGTTCGAGACGAACAGCTGCGCGGCGATCGCGTCGTTGGAGCGGCCGGCCGCGAGGAGGTGCAGCAGCTCCCGCTCACGGTCGGTGAGGTCCGGGAACGGCGGCTCCTTCTCCGGGGCTCGGCGCCCGCCCGCGAACAGCGCCGCGACCCGCCCCGCGAGCGAGGCCCCGAACACCATGCCGCCGGCGGCCGCGGCCAGCAGCGCCCGGCGTACCTCCTCCGCGCCCGAGCCCTTCAGCAGGTAGCCCGAGGCGCCGGCCTGGATCGCGGCGAGCACCGTGTCGTCGTCCTCGTTCATCGTCAGCATCACCACGCGCACCTCACGGTGGCGGGCGGTCACGAAGCGGGTCGCCTCGACCCCGTCGAGCACCGGCATCTGGATGTCCATCACGACCACGTCGGGTCGGGTCTCGTCGACGATGTGCACCGCTGCCCGCCCGTCGGCGGCCACGCCGACGACGTCGAACTCCGGCAGCGCTCCGAGCAGGGCGACCAGTCCGTCCCGCACGATCTCGTGGTCGTCGACGACCACCACCCGCACCGGCTCCGCGTGCTCGCTCATCGCCTCGTCCTCCTCATCCCTCGTCCTCCGGCGTCGCGCCGTCGTGGCCGCGCCGCACCGGCAGCCAGGCCCGCACCACCGTGCCGCCGTCGTCCGGGCAGGCCACCTCGGCGCGGCCGCCCAGCTCGGCGGCCCGCTCGCGCAGCGACACCAGACCGACGCCGGCCTGCACGTCTTCGGGGATCCCGACCCCGTCGTCGGCCACCTCGACCAGGAGCTGGTCGGCGTCACGGCTCAGCCGCACGGTGCAGGCGCGAGCCCGGGCGTGCCGGGTCACGTTGGTGATCGCCTCGCCGGCGATGCGGTACGCCGCCACCTCGACCGCGGCGGGCAACGCACCGAGGTCGCCGGCGGCCACGGTCACGCGCACACCCTCGACCCGCTCGGCCTGCTGGCGCAGCGCACCCACCAGGCCGCGGTCGTCGAGTGCGGGCGGGCGCAGGTCGTGGACCAGGCGCCGCACGTCGGCGACGACGTCTTGGACCAGCGCGGTCGTGGCCGCGAGCTGCCGCCGGGCGCGCTCGGGCTCCGAATCGATCAGGAGCCGAGCGGACTCCAGCTGGAAGACCACGCCGCCCAGCGAGGGCCCCAGCCCGTCGTGGAGGTCGCGCCGGATCCGGCGACGCTCCTCCTCGCGGGCCACGACGAGACGCTCCCGGCTGGCCTGGAGCTCCTCGGCGAGCCGGCTGGTCCGGGCCGCGGTCGCGGCCTGTCGCACCAGGTCACCGAGCACCTCCTCGTCGCGGCGCGAGAGCCGGCTGCGCAGCCCACGCGCTGGCAGCACCAGCCGGCCGACGTGGTCGCCGCGGTAGGTGATCGGCAGGGTGCGGGTGCGGTCGGGCGCCGTCCCGTGGGTGGCGGTGAGCCGCTCACCGCCGCTGCGCTCGACCTCGACGCTGACGAAGCCCACGCCGAACGCGTCCGCGACCGCGCGAGCGACCGCGGCCAGCTGCTCGGGTCCCTCGTCGGTGGACTCCAACGTCGAGGCGAGGCCGGCCACGGCGTCGTAGGGGTCCGCGCTCTCGCCGAGCACACGACGCCGGACCCACCGGGAGAGCCGCTGGCGCAGCGGGCCGTAGAGCAGCACGGTGGTCAGCAGGACCACGAGCACCACCTGCGACTGCTCCATCGAGTCGTCGAGCAGCGCGCTGAGCCCCGCGACCGCCACGAAGTCGACGGCCACGAGCACCAGCGCGAGCAGCGCCAGCACCAGGGTTCGGCCGAGCAGATCGTCGATCGGCACCAAGCGGGGGGCGACCACGGCCACGGTCATCGCGGCCGGGGCCACCGTGATCGAGAGGAAGAAGACTGGCGCGTTGAGCGGCCCCAGGTCGATCGACGCGGTCACGACCGCGACCGTGACCACCACCAGCACGCCCCACAGCAGCCAGCGCATCTGGTCGCGCGCAGTGCCGGTGGCGTGGCGGTAGCGATGCACCACGACGCCGACCGGCACGACCAGGCCCAGCACCGTGATGGCCTGGAGCGCGCCGGAGAGGGTCTCCAGCAGCGGGGCCAGCGCATCGACGGTCGTGGGGTCCAGGTCGACGCCGGGCGGGGGGTCGACCCTCCCGGGCTCCTGCGCCTCGTAGGGGACCAGCACGAACGACAGGGAGCTGAGCACCATCGCCGCCATGCAGACCCAGCTGGCCACGCCCCACAGGCCGGGCAGGAACCGGCCGGTGGGGAAGATCAGCGCGAGCAGCACCACGGTGGAGGTGAGCAGCGCGGTGAAGCGGAACAGGAACCAGACCGCGAACGTCGTGCCGGGCAGAGCGTCCTCGGTGACCAGGGCCAGCCGCACC
The DNA here is from genome assembly GCF_003660455.1 of Nocardioides ferulae. Taxonomy (GTDB): domain Bacteria; phylum Actinomycetota; class Actinomycetes; order Propionibacteriales; family Nocardioidaceae; genus Nocardioides; species Nocardioides ferulae. Next base: position 164,858 of record NZ_QZVR01000009.1, read on the forward strand.
CACGACTCCGAGACGCCGTCCAGCGCCCAGAACAGGCCCGTGCCGCCCATGGCCACCCCGATCACCCGGTGGCCGGCCGAGCGCAGGATGACGGCGGACAGCAGGCCCAGGACCAGGCCGACCAGTCCGGTGCCCAGGCCGTAGGTCGTCGTCGACTCCTCGCCGAACGACCAGAGGATCGGCTCGCCGTGGATCCGCAGCTCGAGGGCGGCGATCACGGCGACACACAGCGCGCTGGCGAACGGGAACGCCGCAGCGACCGGCCAGCTGGCCGGTCGCTGCGCGCGCTCCGCGGGTGGCGTCACGCGGACATCAAACACCGCTGGTGCGGTCGCCGAAGGAGAATCCGAGGGCGGTCACGAGCATCCAGACCGGGCCGGTCATGCCGGCCATGTACTGCAGCGGCGAGACGCCCCACAGCAGGGTGATGCCGCCGAGGACGAGGCCGACGATGCCGATCCAGCGGGGCACCGCCTTCGCCCGGCCGGCGACGAACAGGGCGAGGCCGCTCAGGCCGGCGAGCACCCACAGCCAGGGGATCGTGCCGATCCAGTGGTTGTAGAAGGTGACGTTGGCCGGGTTGACCAGGCCCTCGTCGTCGCTGAGCGCGAAGATGAACTCGGTGTCGAGACCGGCCCCGAGGACGCTGACCACGGCGGTGCCGAAGACCCCGGAGAACGCGATCAGCGGGGCCAGCGCCGTCTCGCCCATCGTGGCCCGCAGCCGGCGGAACAGGCCGGCGGCGAAGACCACCGAGAGCACCGCGCCGATCATCGTCACGGTGTGGAAGGCGATCAGCAGGCCGGTCTGGTCGGCGAGCTCGTCGGTGATGAGGGCGGCGTCGCCGCCCAGCTCGGGGTCGTAGACCCCGCCGATCATGCCGCTGAGGTTGAAGGTCGCCAGGCCGGCGAGGCCGGCGACGACCCCGGCCCCGGCCCAGGCCCGCGACGCTCGCGGGGCGGAGGGCGTCGGGGACAGGTCGGATCGGACCGGGTTGGTGGAGGTGACGTGGGTGGTCATCGGTGGGTCGCTTTCTCTGGGTCGGTTGTCGCGATGACCGCAGGCTCGCGGGCCCGCTGTCCCGTCTCCCAGGGACGCCGCGGTACACCCGGCGGGACACCCAGCCCCGCCGACCCGGCGCTACTGCAGAGCCACCCCCGCCGACTCGGCGAGGGACCGGGCGGCGGAGAGCGCGGAGCCGATCACCGCGGGAATGCCCACCCCGTCGTACGCCGCGCCGCAGACCGCGAGGCCGGGCACCTCACCGACGGCGGCACGCACCCGGGCGACGCGGTCGAGGTGGCCGACGGCGTACTGCGGCAGCCCGCCACCCCACCGCTGCACGTGCGTGTCGACGGGGGTGGCGGCGAGCCCGACGGCCTCGGCGAGGTCGGCCAGGGACGCGGCGACCAGCTCCTCGTCGGCTGCCTGCAGGGCGGCCTCCTCGCGGTGCCGGCCCAGCGAGGTGCGCAGCAGGAGGAGGTCGCCGCCGTCCGTTCCGGCGGCGCGGCCGGCCTCGCGGACCCAGCCCCACTTCGCGAACGAGAACGTGGACGCCTTGATCCGGCGGCCATCCACCGGAGGCACCAGGAACCCCGACGAGGAGGTCTCGGCCAGCGAGGCCACGTCGGCGGCGCGGAACGCCAGCGTCACCACCGCCATCGACGCCACCTCGACCCCGGCGAGCTCGTGGGCGGCGACCGGGGCGACCTCGGCCAGGAGCCGGGCGGCCGGCGGAGCCGGCACGGCGAGCAGCACGGCGTCGGCCTCCACCAGCTGCTCGGCGGTGGTGGGTCCGACGGTGAGTGCGAAGCCGTCAGGGGTGCGGCGCAGCTCCCGCACGGTGGCACCCGTGCGCAGCTCGAAGCCGCCCTCGCCGCTCGCCCCGGCCGCGATCGCCTCGGGCAGCCGGCCCATGCCGCCGGGGATCCCGGCGAACACCGGCCCGGCGTAGGTGGTCGGGATGGCCGCGGCCTGTTCGAGCATCGACCCCTTGGTCGCGAACGCGACCAGCTGCGGCACCGACGCCCGTGCCGAGAGCAGCCGGGCGTGGCCGGCGTAGACCCCGCCGAGGAGCGGCTCGACCAGCCGGTCGGTGACCTCGGGCCCGAACCGCCGGTCGACCAGGTCGCCCACGGAGACGTCGCCGTCGACCACCTCGGCCGGCAGCGACGGCTCCTGCCGCACCCGCGCCAGGCCCTCGGCGGAGAGCACCCCGGAGGCGGAGAGCTGGTCGAGGTCGAGCGGCACCCCCATCAGCGACCGCGGCAGCGGCCGCAGCGAGCCGCGCGTCCAGATCTTCGAGGCGGCGGTGGTCGGGTGCTCGACCGGCAGGCCGAGCGCCCGGGCCAGGTCGACACCCTCGGGCCGCCGGTTGAGCATGGCCTCCGCCCCGACGTCCACGGTCACGCCGGCGACCGGGCGGCGACGCAGCTTGCCGCCGACCTCCGGTGAGCCCTCGAGCAGCAGCACCCGCAGCCCCCGGGAGCCCAGCTCGCGGGCGGCCGCCAGGCCCGCGATGCCGCCACCCACCACGACGACCTGCCAGCGTCCGCCCTGCCCGTGTTCGCGCACGCCCCCAATCTCTCAGACGCTCGCGCGCGGCCGCCCGGCGCCGCGGGAACCGTCACCCGGGAGGGACCGTCCCAGACGGCATGAGCAGCTCTCGCTTGCCTCGCCGTCTCCCCGCTCTCGCCGCCGCGCTGCTGGCCGTGACCCTCACGGCCGGCGCGTGCTCCTCGTCCGACGACGGCGGCGACAGCCAAGCGACGGCCGCCGACAGTGCTGCCGAGGGCGGCGCGATGTCCGCCGAGGACGCCCCGGCAGACAGCGTCCTCCGCGACCAGCCGGGGAAGGCCGCCCCCGAGCAGCAGGTGCAGGAGGCGCTGGTCATCCGCACCGGCACCGTGTCGCTGGAGAGCGACGACGTCGCCCAGGCCCGGTTCGACGTGCAGAAGGTGGTCGACCGGGCGGGCGGCCAGATCACCGACGAGGAGACCCGCACCGGCGACGACGGCGAGGTCCGCACCTCCCGGATGGTGCTGCGGGTGCCCAGCGACACCTTCGAGGCGACGATGAAGGAGCTGGAGGAGGAGGTCGCCGAGCTGAACGACTCGACGAGGAGCTCCGAGGACGTGACCACCCAGGTCATCGACAACCGGGTGCGCATCCGGGTGCAGCGGGCCAGCATCCGCCGGATCGAGGCGCTGCTCGCCCGCGCGGTCGACATCGGCGACGTGGTGCGCATCGAGTCCGAGCTCTCCCAGCGCCAGTCCGAGCTGAACTCGCTGCTGCGCCGCCGGGCCTTTCTCACCGACCAGACCTCGATGTCGACGATCACCGTGCACCTCGAGCGCACCTCGGAGCAGCAGGCCGAGGACGAGGAGGAGGACGACGACGCAGGCTTCCTCTCCGGCCTGGACGCCGGGTGGGGCGCGCTGACCGCGTTCACGGTCGCGCTGGTCACCGTCGTCGGGGCGCTCCTCCCCTGGCTGGGCGTCCTGCTGGCGATCGCGGTGCCGCTGTGGTGGCTGCGTCGCAACCGCCGGCGCCGCCGTCCGGCGGCGCCCACCGCCGAGGCGTGAGGGCCGCGCGCGGCGATCGTCAGTCCAGCGGGTAGGACTGCACGAACTCGGTGAGCCGCTCCAGCGCCGCGGGGTCGGTGGAGGGGATCACCCCGTGGCCGAGGTTGAAGATGTGCCCGCGGGCGGCCCGGCCGGCCTCGATGACCTCCGCGGCGCGAGCGGTCATCACCTCGGTGGGCGCGAACACCAGCGTCGGGTCGAGGTTGCCCTGCACCCCTCGGTGGCCCACCCGCGACACCGCGTCCGCGAGCGGCGTACGCCAGTCGACGCCGACCACGTCGGCCCCGGCCTCGCCCATCAGCTCCAGCAGGCTGCCGGTGCCGACTCCGAAGTGGATCCGCGGGACGCCGAGCGCGCCCGCCCGCTCCAGCACGCCCGCCGAGTGCGGCATGACGTGGTCGCGGTAGTCGCGCGGGGTCAGTGCGCCCGCCCACGAGTCGAACAGCTGCACCGCGCTGGCGCCGGCCGCGACCTGCACCTCGAGGTACGCCGCGGCGATGCCGGCGATCTTGCGCATCAGGGCGTCCCACACGTCGGGGGCGCCGAACATCATCGCCTTCGTCTTCGCGTGCTCCTTCGAGGGACCGCCCTCGACGAGATAGGAGGCGACGGTGAACGGAGCTCCGGCGAAGCCGATCAGCGGGGTGCCGCCGAGCTCAGCGACCAGCGACCGGACGGCCTCGGTGATGAACGGCACGTGGTCGGGTGTCAGGTCGGGGATCGCCGCCACGTCGTCGAGGGTGCGCACCGGGTTCTCGACGACCGGCCCCACCCCTGCCTTGATGTCGAGGTCGACACCGACCGCCTTCAGCGGCAGCACGATGTCGGAGAAGAAGATCGCCGCGTCGACGCCGTAGCGGCGCACCGGCTGCATGGTGATCTCGACGACGAGCTCGGGGTCCATGCAGGACTCGAGCATGCCGACGCCCTGCCGGACCCGGAGGTACTCCGGCAGCGAGCGACCGGCCTGTCGCATGTACCAGACCGGGGTGTGCGGCACGGGCTCGCCGCGGGCGGCCCGCAGGAAGGCGCTGTCGCGCAGCCGCTCGTCGGCGGCGGGGCGCTCCGGATTCGGGGAGGTGCTCACGAGCGAAGCCTCGCACCTGGACCGGCGTGTTCGCACATCGGTTCGAGAGGCCCGCCCTAGGGTGGGGCCATGGTGGTCCGTCAGGAGTCGCACCCGGGCACGGGTGCCGGTCTCGCGCCCCCGGAGTTCTCCGAGGCCGTGGCCAGCATGCGCGCCGCCCGGCTGCGTCCCGAGGTCTTCTGCGAGGAGATGCCGGCGCCGCAGCGGATCGCCCCGTTCGCGGCCGCCCTGTCGGCCGACGTGACCGTCGACGACACCGACCTGGGCACCGGCCGGATCATCCTGCTCCACGACCCGGCCGGCAACGATGCCTGGGACGGCACCTTCCGCTGCGTCGCCTACGCGCGGGCCGAGATCGAGGTCGACCTGATCACCGACCCGCTGCTCGCCGACGTCGGGTGGTCGTGGCTCACCGACGCGCTCGACGCCCACGGAGCCGCCTACACCGCGATCTCCGGCACCGTCACCCGGGTCGCCACCGAGAGCTTCGGTGGGATGGCCGAGGAGGGCGGCACCGCCCAGATCGAGGTGCGGGCCTCGTGGACGCCGCTGCCGGCCGGTGGCACCGCAGCGGCGGCCGGGGCCGACGGCGAGGCGACGCTCGACGTCGCCGCCCACGTCGAGGCCTGGGCCGAGCTGCTGTGCACCGCGGTCGGGCTGCCTCCCGTGCCCGAGGGTGTGAGCGTGATGCCCAGCCGCCGTGGACAACGGGGCGCCGGACGCTGATGCCCTCCCCCACCCCCGAGCAGCCAGGAACCGAGCCGGCCACCGAGGACGATGCCACCGCCCCTCTCGCTCCGCTGCTCACGCTGCGCGACGGCCTCCCCGCCGTGGTCGAGACCGAGAGCGCCCTGGCCGAGCTGTGCGAGGCCCTGGCCGCCGGCACCGGCCCGGTGGCGATCGACGCCGAGCGCGCGTCGGGCTACCGCTACTCCAGCCGCGCCTACCTGATCCAGCTGCGGCGCGAGGGGTCGCGCACCTGGCTGGTCGACCCGATCGCCTTCGACTCCCTCGAGCCGCTGCAGCGGGTGCTCGAGGGCACCGAGTGGATCCTGCACGCCGCCACCCAGGACCTCCCCTGCCTGCGGGAGGTGGGCCTGGTGCCGAGCGCGCTGTTCGACACCGAGCTGGCCGGACGTCTGCTCGGCTACCCGCGGGTGGGTCTCGGCACCCTGGTCGAGACCGTGCTCGGCTCGCGCATGAAGAAGGAGCACTCCGCGGTCGACTGGTCCACCCGGCCGCTGCCCGAGCCCTGGCTGGAGTACGCCGCGCTCGACGTCGAGGTGCTCGTCGAGCTGCGCGAGAAGCTCGGCGCCGAGCTGGTCGCGCAGGGCAAGGACGAGTGGGCCCGGCAGGAGTTCGAGCACCTGCGCGGATTCGAGCCGACGCCCCGGGTCGAGGCCTGGCGGCGCACCTCCGGCATGCACAAGGTCCGCGGGCGCCGGGGCCTCGCGGCGGTCCGCGCGCTGTGGGAGGCCCGCGACGAGATCGCGGCGCAGCGTGACGTGACCCCGGGCCGGATCATCCCCGACTCCGCGATCGTCGCCGCCGCCCACGCGCTGCCCACCGACCGGGCCTCCCTGCTGGCCACCAAGGGCTTCCACGGGCGCGGCGCCGAGCGCTACTCGACCCGCTGGGTGGCGGCGCTGCAGGAGGCGGCCTCGATGGAGGAGCACGACCTGCCCGCCCGCGCCCCGCGCGGTGACGGACCGCCGCTCCCCCGGGCCTGGGCCGACAAGGACCCGGTCGCGGCCCGCCGCCTGCAACTGGCCCGCCAGGCGATGGGCGAGCTGGCCGAGGCCCACGGCCTGCCGGTCGAGAACGTGCTCACCCCCGACTACCTGCGCCGCACCCTCTGGACGCCGCCGCGCACCCGCGAGCCGGGCGCTCTGCTCGACGCCGTCGTCGAGCAACTGCTGGGCCTGGGTGCGCGCAGCTGGCAGGTTGGTCTGGCCGCTCCGCTGCTGACCCAGGCGATCCTCGACGCCGACGCGCCCCCGGAGCCTGCCGAGGAGCCCGAACAACCCCAGTTGCCCGAGAAGACCGAGACGCTCAGTTCTCCATCGGAGTGAAGCCCTCCGAGGGCTCGGCCTCGGGGTCGAGCACCTGGCGGGAGAGCTCGTCGATCCGCTCGGTGCGCTCGTCGAGGTCGTCGAGCACCGGCACGGTGACGAGCTGCTGCAGCTCGGTGGCCACCGCGGCCTCGAGAGCAGGCCAGTCCTCGATCAGCGGCAGCTCCTGCACCGCCCGCACCGCGACGTTGAAGACGCCCGCGTGCACCGGGAGGCGGCCTGGTTGCAGGAAGTCGTCGGAGACCGCGACCTGCAGGTTCGCCGGTGCGAGGTAGCCGGTGCGAGCGACCCGGGCCACCGAGTCGGTCGAGGTGGCATGCACCAGGAAGTCGGCGGCCTCGGCACGGCTGCGGGCCTGCTTGGACAGGCACAGCCCGGTGAGGTTGCCGACGGTGGCCGACGATCCGAGCACCGGCATCGGCAGCACGTCGAAGTCGAGGCCCTGCACCTGGCGCAGGTGGGGCACCAGCGAGCGGTAGCCGGCGATCATGCCGAGCTTGCCCCGCTCGAACCAGGTCAGCGCCGGGGCCTTGGCCAGCTGCTCCTCGGTGAGGGTGAGCTGCGGGTCGCGCAACAGCTCGAGGGTGGTCTCCAGCGCGCCGCGGCTGCCGTCGCCGGAGAGCCCCAGCGAGGTGGCGTCGTCGTTGAAGAGTCCGCCGCCGCCGGAGAGCACGAACGGCGCGAGCCCTTCGACGGTCGGTTCGATGTGTACGCCGCGGGTGCCGCGCCGGGGTCTGGTGGCGAAGTCGGCGGCGGCGGCGAACTCCTCGAAGCTCCAGCGCGGGCTGTCGCTCTCGATGTCGGGGGCGGGGAGCTCTCGGGCCGCCATCTTCTCGAAGTCGACCAGCTCGGTGTTGTAGAAGACCACCATCGGCGAGATGCCGTAGGGCATGCACTGCAGGCGGGCGTCGGCGGAGAACGCCTCCAGCCCGTCGCGGGAGTAGCCGTCGCCGAACTCGACCCCGCGCTCGTCGAGCAGGTCGTCGACGGGCTGGTTCAGCTCTTCGCCCAGCAACCAGGCCAGGTCGTCACGGGAGGAGAGCATGACGTCGGGCATCCGCTCGCCGTCCTCGATCGCGGTCCGCATCGCATCGGCGGTCGGCCAGGTGAGCAGCTCGACCTGGCTCTCGTCGTTGAGGGCGTTGTACTGCTCGACGACGTCGGCGTAGGCGACGATCTCCTGCTCGCTTCCCCACGCCCCGAAGGTCAGCCGCACCGGCTCGGCCGGCGGGGGCGGCAACGGCTGGGGGTCACCGTCTTCGGTGCACCCGGCGACGGCGGCCAGCGCGAGGAGTCCCGCCGCCAGCGCCGGCGCTCGCCGTCGACCGGCCCGTGCCCGAAGCACGCCCACTGAGCTCCCCTTTCGCATCCGTCGACCCGCCGGCAGCGCCGCCCGAGGCTTCGGGCCGGCGCGCGGATCACGGGGGTCCGGGTCACCCTATCGAGACCACGGGCACAGCGACGACGCGCATGTCGCAGCCGGGATCGGCGGGGCATCGTCCCTACGATGCCGAGGTGCGCCGCCTGCTCCCGACCGCCCTGCTGCTCGTGCTCGTGACGGGAGCGTGCGGCGGCGACCCCCAGCCGGCCGCGGACCAGCCACCGGTCTCCCGGCACCGCCTCGCCGCGACCACCGAGCCGACCCCCGACGCTCCGCCCCCGACGACGGCGGACCGGCCCTCGCGCCGACCGCGTCCGAGCCCGTCGGCCACCGGGGCACCGGGCGCCGCTCCCGCCCCGTTGCCGGCTCGCCCCCTGGCTCCGGGACGCAGCCCGGGCGCCATCCCGGCGGATCTCGGCACCCACCTCCTGACCTCCGCCGCCGTCCCCGGACCGGGCGCTGCTCTGGGCTGGACCGTGACCGCCGAGGGCGCTGAGGGGGCCGCCGTGGCGGGCGGCTGCCACAAGACGCCGCTGGTGACGATCGGCGCGCTCCGGGCCGCCCGCAGGGAGCACTCCTCGGGCCGGGACGCGCGGGCCACCCAGGTGGTCGCCCGGTTCGCCGACCGCCGCTCCGCCTGGCGCGCCCACCGGGTGCTGGTGGCCTGGCACGCCGACTGCGCCGAGCGGGCCTCCCGCAGGGTGGGGCCGGTGCGGGAGCTCACGGTGCCGACCGGCGTCGCCGAGGGCTACACGACCGCCGCGGACCGCCGCGGCGGGACCGTCTCCGCCCTGGGCATCCTGCGCACCGGCCGGTTGCTCAGCGTGATGGAGATCTCGGCCCGCTCGCGCAGCTGGCGGGTCGGCAGCCCGGCGGGCAGCGGAGTCGGCGCCGCCCTCGCCGGCGCGGAGACCGCGGTCGCGGTCGCGGTCCGGCGGGTCGCGCGCACCTTCGGCTCCTGACCGGCCTGCGCTCGCGCAGGCACCGCGCTCAGGTCTCCAGTGGGTGGAACCTGCGGGCCGCGGCGATCACCTCGTCGAACACCGGGCGCGACAGCGTGCCGCCCTCGCGGCGCACCGCGTGCTCCTCGAGCACCAGCAGCCGGTCCAGTCGCACCTCACTGGGGCGCCGCTGAGCGTCCCAGTCGCCGGAGCCGACGTCCATCCAGTGGCGGCCCCAGCGGGCCTCGTCCTCGGCGTCGAGGTCGTGGTCCTTGCTGGTGAGCATCAAGGCCAGCAGCTGCCGGCCGCGGCGGCCGATCACCAGCACCGGGCGGTCCTTGCCACGGTCGGGGTCCTCGTCGTAGGACACCCAGCCCCACACGACCTCACCGGGGTCGGGTCGGCCGTCGCGGCGGGGAGCGTAGGACACCCGGTCCCGCACCCGTCGCGCCACACCGCGGGCCAGGTCACGGGCGAGTCCACGGGCCAGGCGACGTGGCGACCTCATGGCCGCGACCCTAGTGGCCACACCGCGGCCCGGGCGACCCCGGGACCAAGGTCCCGCCGAGGTGGTGCGGCGGCGATTTCGTTGCATGCTCAAGCAGACGTCCGCCGAGCGCCGGGCTCGGCCGCGTCCTGCGAAGGACTGATGACTCAGTGACGACCGTGGCCGACCGCCCCGCACTCACGCTGGCCAGCGCAACGGAGGGAGCCCACACCGACCCGTGGCGCGGCTTCGCCCGCGGCGCGTGGTGCGAGCAGATCGCGGTGCGCGACTTCATCAACGCCAACTACACGCCGTACGCCGGCGATGCCGGCTTCCTCGCCGGCCCGACGCCGCGGACCACCGCGATCTGGGCCCGCCTGTCGGAGATGTTCCCGTCCGAGCGCGAGCGCGGGGTCTACGACATCGACACCCACGTGCCGGGCTCGATCACCAGCCACGGCCCCGGCTACATCGACCAGGACCTCGAGCTGGTGGTCGGCCTGCAGACCGACGCGCCGCTGAAGCGGGCGATGATGCCCAACGGCGGCTGGAAGATGGTCAAGGACGCCCTCGCGGCGTACCACTACGACGTCGACCCGCAGGTGGAGGAGACCTTCACCCGCTACCGCAAGACCCACAACGCGGGGGTCTTCGACGCCTACACCCCCGAGATCCGGGCGGCTCGGCGCTCGCACGTCATCACCGGGCTTCCCGACGCCTACGGGCGCGGCCGGATCATCGGCGACTACCGCCGGGTGGCGCTCTACGGCGTCGACCGACTGGTCGCGGGCAAGGTCGCCGACCTGCGGGCGCTGGACTCCAGGCGCGCCTCGGAGGAGGTCATCCGGGCCCGCGAGGAGCTCTCGGAGCAGATCCGTGCGCTCGGCGAGCTGAAGCAGATGGCCGCGTCCTACGGCCACGACATCTCCGCGCCCGCCCGCACCGCCCACGAGGCGATCCAGTGGCTCTACTTCGGCTACCTCGGCGCGGTGAAGGACCAGAACGGCGCCGCGATGTCGCTCGGCCGGACCAGCACGTTCGTCGACGTCTATCTCGAGCGCGACCTGGCCGAGGGGGTGCTCACCGAGGAGCAGGCCCAGGAGCTGGTCGACGACTTCGTGATCAAGCTGCGCATCGTTCGCTTCCTGCGCACCCCGGCCTACGACGAGCTGTTCTCCGGCGACCCGACCTGGGTGACCGAGTCGATCGGCGGCATCGGCGACGACGGCCGCCCGCTGGTCACCCGCACCTCGTTCCGCTACCTGCAGACGCTCTACAACCTCGGCCCGGCGCCGGAGCCGAACCTGACCGTGCTCTGGTCGCCGCGGCTGCCCGAGGGGTTCAAGCGGTTCTGCGCGCAGGTCTCGCTCGACACCAGCGCGATCCAGTACGAGTCCGACGAACAGATGCGGCCCCGCTTCGGCGACGACACCGCGATCGCCTGCTGCGTCTCGCCGATGGCGGTCGGCAAGGCGATGCAGTTCTTCGGCGCCCGGGTGAACCTGGCCAAGACCCTTCTCTATGCGATCAACGGCGGCCGCGACGAGATCTCGGGGGCCCAGGTCGGCCCCGCGGGCCCGGTCCTCGGCGGCTCCGGCGATGACGACGTCCTCGACTACGACGAGGTGCGCGCCCGGCTGGACGCGATGATGGACTGGCTGGCCCGCACCTACGTCGACGCGCTCAACGTCATCCACTACATGCACGACAAGTACGCCTACGAGAAGCTCGAGATGGCGCTGCACGACTCCGACGTGCACCGCACCATGGCCTGCGGCATCGCCGGGCTGTCGGTCGCGGCCGACTCGCTGTCGGCGATCAAGCACGCCCGGGTGCGACCGGTCAAGGACGAGCGTGGCCTGGTCGTCGACTTCGAGACCACCGGCGACTTCCCGACGTACGGCAACGACGACGACCGGGTCGACGAGATCGCGGTGGAGCTGGTCGAGGCGTTCATGGCCAAGGTGCGCCGGAACCCCACCTACCGCGACGCCGAGCACACCCAGTCGGTGCTGACGATCACCTCCAACGTGGTCTACGGCAAGGCCACCGGGAACACCCCCGACGGACGCCGCGCCGGCGAGCCGTTCGCCCCGGGAGCCAACCCGATGAACGGCCGCGACAGGCACGGCATCGTCGCCTCCGCGCTCAGCGTGGCGAAGCTGCCCTTCGACTCCGCGCAGGACGGCATCTCGCTGACCACGACGGTGACGCCGGCCGGCCTCGGCCGGACCCGCGACGAGCAGGTCACCAACCTCGCCGGGGTGCTGGACGGCTACATGGCCTCGGCCGGCTTCCACATGAACGTCAACGTGCTCGACAGGGCCACGCTGCTCGACGCGATGGAGCACCCGGAGAACTACCCCCAGCTGACCATCCGGGTCTCCGGCTACGCCGTGAACTTCGTCCGGCTCACCCGCGAGCAGCAGCGAGACGTCATCAACCGCACCTTCCACGAGGCGATGTGAGGTGAGCGCCGACCTGGCGGTACGCCCCGAGGCCTGCTCCACGCTCACCGGCGCGGTGCACTCCTGGGACCTCTCCACCGGTGTCGACGGGCCGGGCACCCGGTTCGTGCTGTTCACCGCCGGCTGCCCGCTGGCCTGCGCCTACTGCCACAACCCCGACACCCAGTCGATGCGGGGCGGCACCCGGCACACCGCCGACGAGATGCTCGCACGGGTCGCCCGCTACCGACGGTTCATCGCCGCGTCCGGCGGGGGGTTCACCATCTCCGGTGGCGAGCCGCTGCTGCAGCCGGCGTTCACCACCGCGATGTTGGCCGGTGGGAAGGAGCTCGGCCTGCACACCGCGCTGGACACCTCCGGGGCGCTGGGCGACCGGGCCGGCGACGCGCTGCTCGACGCCACCGACCTGGTGCTGCTGGACGTGAAGGCGATCGACCCGGCGATCTACGAGGACCTCACCCGGTTCGACCTCTCCCCCACGCTGCGGTTCGCCGACCGGCTGGCCACCCGCGGCCAGCGGGTGTGGGTGCGGTTCGTGCTGGTGCCCGGCTGGAACGACGCACCCGAGCACCTCGAGCGGCATGCGGCGTACGTCGCCTCGCTGGGCAACGTGGAGCGCGTCGACGTGCTCGGCTACCACCGGCTCGGCCGCGAGAAGTACGCACGACTCGGCCTCGTCGACCGGCTCGAGGGAGTCGACGCGGCCTCGCCGGAGCAGGTGCAGGCCGCCCGCGAGGTGTTCGCCGCGGCGGGTCTCTACGCGCCGTAGGCCGACGCCCCTAGGCGCAGGTGAGTCGCTTCACGATCCGCGGCCACATCTCCACGTCGTCGCGCGCGGCGCCGACGTAGGCGCGGGCGCGGTCGGGGGCCAGCCAGAGCCGGTCGTCACCGCGGCGGAAGCCGGAGTCGACGGCGTCGGCGGGCAGCGCGGTGTGGGGCTGGTAGGGCTCGCTGAGGTAGTCACGCAGGTAGGGCTCCGGGTCGGGGTCGCGCACGAACGTCGGCGTCCGGCCCCACGGGCCCAGGCTCAGGAACGTCATGTCCTGCTGGTCGCAGTGCTCCGGGCCACGGAACACCTCCAGACGGTCAGTGGGGACGACCTGTCCGTCGGCGTCGGTCCACACCTCGTAGCCGCGCTCCTCGACGAAGCCGGCCGGCAGCTCCACCACGTCGCACACCGCCCACGACTCGACGTACCAGCCGTCGCCCCCGGCACCCTCGCTCCCCTGGCCGTCGTGCACGATCAGCGCCGCCTTCGGCCGTCCGGCCACCTCGGCGACGTAGAGCACCCGGTCGTCGGTCTCGGCGGCGACGGCCAGGTCGGGAGGCATCGACAGCCACAGGCCCTCGCTGCGGGCCGTCCTGACCGCCGCTGCCGGGGAGTCGGAGGTGGCGCCCTCCTCGTAGACCTCGCCGTGCAATGAGGCGCCCGTGCCCCACGCATCGCAGTCGACCACGTCGCCGGCAGCACCGGCCCGCGGATGCCGGCCGTCCCCCTCCGGCAGGTGGAGCGGGCCGTCGTAGGAGGTCATCGCGTCGCGACCGAGCGAGCTCTCCTCGCCGCACGCGGCCAGCGGGAGCAGCACACACAGGGCCGCCAGGGGCAGCAGGCGTGGGTGTCGGCGCACGTCCGTACGACGGCCGGCGAGCCGCGAGCGTTCCGCCGCGTGCCGCCCCGGTGGTCCAACCTGCCGAGACCCTGCCGGTGGTCGAGCCTGCTCCGGTGGTCGAACTCGCTCCGCTGGTCGAGCTTGCCGAGACCACACCGCTGGTCGAGCTCGCTCCGCTGGTCGAGCTTGCCGAGACCACACCGCTGGTCGAGCCGCGAGGAGCGCCAGCGACGACGCGAGTCGAGACCCCCGCACCCAACCCACAAACCCAACCACAACCCTTGTCCCGAACACCTGTTCGAACTAAAATAGACCCATGCCCACCAGCCAGCACCCCCAACCGCACGAGATCACCCATCTCGACGCACGGGCCACGCTGGCCGCCACCACCGAGACGATGATGGCCCGCCGCGCCGCCGAAGTCACCGAAATGCGACTCGCCGCCCACTGGGCCACCCTGCACGGTGAACCGGTCCGCGAAGCCGCCGGCGAGCTCGCCGGCCTGGTCGACCCGATGACCCAACCCGGCGGCGACGGCACCCCGGAGGTCCGCGAGGCCTGCATCGCCGAGCTCGGCATGGCCCGCCACACCCACGCCGCCACCGCTCGGGCGTTGATCGCCGACACCCTCGACCTCCAACACCGCCTCCCCAACACCTGGCGGGTCGTCGAGGCCCTGGACTGCGAG
>NZ_QZVR01000010.1 GCF_003660455.1 Nocardioides ferulae
TCCCGAAGCCCACACCCAACGCCGCGAACGCGCCCGCCACGAGCGCTACGTCAAACTCTCCCAGACCGACGAACACGGCTTCCGCCACATCATCGCCAAAGTCACCGCAGGCGACGCCGTCTGGTTCGACGCCCTCGTCGACCGAGTCGCCGACATCCTGGCGCTGGAGCACGGCCACAACCCAGCGGCCACCAATCCGCGACCCGCGCTGACCCGTCCGCTTTCGGTCGGGGGAGCGCAGCGGAGGAGACCGAAACTGACGGGTCAGGGCACGCCCAGCACACGGTGAGATACCCGCCGGACGGTAACCAACCGGGGGGCTCTACGACCGCCCGCTGCTCGCTCGCCCCGCGGGCCGCCCCGCCTACGCGCCAGCGCACCTCGACGCCACCCTCGACCGCCTCAAGGCACTGTCCACCCGACAACTCGCCTCACTCCGCCCCCGCGGCACGGTGTACGTCCACCTCCACCAAGCCGCCCTCCAGAGGCAGGCCGGACTCGCCCGCGTCGAAGGCCTCGGCCCGATGCTCGCCCAGTGCCTCGCCGAACTGCTGGGCCACGCGGACGTGAAGCTCCAGCCGGTCCTCGACCTCGCCACGAAGCCCCGAGTCCACGCCTCCCCGCACCACCGGCGTACACCTCGACCTCGGTTCCTTCGAGCTCGGCTGAGCCGCCTCCGTGGGGACCACGAGCAGCTCGAGACGCGTCGTTCGTCTCGGGGCGGCTCCAGCTTCCGGATCTGGCCGATGAGCGGGCGCCTCTCCTCAGCGCGTGGCCAGTGCGTCGAGGTCACGGGCGCTCGACGTGCCTTCTCGGGGACGTTGGTGCGTGACGCCGAGCTCGGCGGCGCGGGCCCGGGCCTGCTCGATGAACAGCGTGCTGAGGTCCACGCCGGTCCCGGTGAATGGCGGTTCCTTTCGGTCAGAGCAGCGCAGCAACCTCGTCGGCGGTCGCCTCGCCCGAGCGCACCGCGCCCTCCATGTAGCCGTTCCACACCGGCGAGCACTCGGTGCCGGCCCAGTGGACGCGGCCGACGGGTTCGCGCAGCGCGGGCCCGAAGCCGGTCCACACGCCGGGCGCGAAGTGCGCGCCGTAGCAGCCGCGGCTGAACTCCTCGGCGGTCCAGTCCTTCTCGAGGTACTCCTCCGGCTCCGCCGCCTCCGGCCCGAACGCGCGGACCAGGCACTCGACGAACGCCGCCTTGCGCTCCGCCGGCGTACGACGTGACCAGCGCCGGCCGTCCTCGCCCTCCATGAAGCCCATCAGGACGCCGCGCTCGTAGCCGGGCGGGGTGTTGTCGAAGGTGACCTTGACCGGGCCCACGTCGGAGCCGAGCTGCCCGTTGAGGTGGGCGTCGCGCCAGAACGGCCGCGGGTAGACGGCGTACAGCTTCAGCACGCTGCCCATCGGCAGCTTCTGCGTGAGCTGGTCACGCCAGGCCGGCAGCACCGGGCTGTAGTCGAACCGCCCGGCGAGGGTCGGCGGCGCCGCGACGACCACCCGGTCGGCGGCGAAGGCGCGGCCGTCGCGGGTGGTGACCGTGACCCCGTCGGCGTCCTGGGCGATGGTGCGCACCTGCGCCCCGAGCACGACGGCGTCGCCGAGCTCGGCCGCCATCCGCTCGCTGACCAGCACGGAGCCGCCGAGGATCCGGTCGGCCTGGGCACCCCGGTCGACCGCCATCAGCGTGTCCATGTCGACCCCGGATCGGGTGTAGAACAGCGCGTGCAGCAGCGAGACGTCGGACAGGTCGGCGGAGAACACCGCCTCGCAGTAGAGCTCGAAGTAGGCGCGAGCCTGAGGGGTACGCAGGTTGCGCTGCACCCAGGTGCGGAACGTCTGGCCATCGAGCTCACGAGCCGACGGCGTCCGCCACGGTGCGTCCAGCTCCACCCGGCGGGCCAGCCGGCCGAACCGCAGCAGGCCCTGGCCCAGGTCCGCCAGCACGAACGGGTTGAGCCGCGGCACCGCTCCCTTGCGGCCGGGCAGCCGGCCGGTGCGCCCACCGAGCGTGAACACGATGTCGCCGTCGTTGTAGAGCGGGATCGTCTCGAGGCCGAGCTCGCCGACCAGCTCGTACATCCGGTCCTGGGTCGGGCCGATCCACTGCCCGCCGAGCTCGACCCACTGCCCGTCGGACAGCGTGCACCCCTCGGTGCGCCCACCGACCCGGTCGCGGGCCTCCAGCACCCGCACGCTGTGCCCCGCCGCAACCAGCCGCCTGGCGGCGGCGAGGCCCGCGAGGCCGGCGCCCACCACGATGACGTCGGTCATGCTGGGAACGGTAGTGCGGCGGGACCGGAAGGGCGAGCACGCCGGACCGGGAGCGCCTCACGGCGCGTGGCCGCTCGTAGCGGCTAATTTTGGGACCCGGGGCTGCCGCGGCCCGGCGTGCTCAGGGGTCAACTGTACGCCGTCTCGGCGGTCAGCCAAGCCGTTGCGCCAACTCGGCATGGCCGGCGGCCTCGAGCTGCTCCGACAGCAGCAGCATCCGCTGCAGGGCCACGTCGTCACACCCCGGCAGGGACGCGCGACCGGTGGCGACCACCCGCGCGAACGCCGCGGCCCGGAACAGCACGTCGGCGAAGTCGCCACGGGCGATGCCACGCAGCACCTCGTCGACCATCGCTCGCAGCTCGTCGGGGCCGGGCGGGTCGGCCACACCGGCCACGACCCGCGCGACCTGGGCCCGCGCCCGGCCGGCCTCGAACTCGCGCGCCACCTGGGCCGGGTCGGCGTACACCCACGAGCGCAGCAGGTAGAGCCGCCACAGGCAGCCGGCCAGCGAGTCGGCGGGCGCGCTCGACCACAGCTCGGCGATCACCTCGATGCCCTCGGTGTCGGCGAGGTGCAGCAGCCGCTCGGCGACCCCGGCGTCGTCGCTGCCGCGGGCGCCCCGCACCAGCACCGTCGCCGCCCGGTCGGCGGCCTCGCTGACCAGTGCCGGGTCCTGACCGCCCACGATCTCGGCGAAGAACCCGTCGCCGGGCTGCATCGGGCGATGGTGGGGGCGTTGGCTCACCGGTCCAGGCTACGCGTGGGCGTTCAGGACCTTCCGGATCCGCTGGTCGCTGACCGGGTAGGGCGTGCCGAGCTGCTGGGCCCACAACGAGACGCGGTACTCCTCGAGCATCCACCGGGCCTGGCGCAGGTGGGCACCCGGCGGCCGGCCCTCGGGCAGCGCCTCGACCTGGTGCAGCCACGCCGCCTGCAGCTCCGCGATCCGGTCCATCAGCTGGCGGTCGCGGACCACCTCGGCGCTGCCGCCGCTCTCGAGGCGCTCCCGGCGCTGCAGCAGCGCGGTGAGGTACGCCGGGTAGCGGCGCAGCTGCGTGGGCCCGGCCTCGGCGAGGAAGCCGGCGTGCACCAGCCGGGCCAGCTGCGCCTTCAGGTCGGTGAGCGCGGGAAGCAGCCGCATGTCGGTGCGCCCGGAGAGCGCCTTGTCGGCGCGGCGCCAGGCGTCGAGCACCCGGATCACGTCGGCGACCAGGGCGCGCACCCGTGCCTCGTGGTCGACGCGGGCGGCCGCGAGCAGCGCCGCGAACGCCTGCGCGTCGCGCACCGGCGGCCGGGCGTCGACGGCCTCGGCCAGCACTGCGGCCCGGCAGTCGTCGAGCAGCGCGGCCACCGACGGGTAGGGGGATCCGGCCAGGCCGAGCTTCTCGGCGTTGATGAGGCCGTCGAGCACCCGCTTGACCGTGCCGCGCAGCTCGGTGCGGTCCAGTTCGAGTTGGAGCAGCCGGCGTACGCCGAGCCGGTGCCGGGCCTCCTGCTCGTCGGCGGAGCCGTAGACCGACAGCCCGACGGTCTCGCCCTCGTCGACCAGCGCCGGGTAGCCGCGGACCTCGTGGCCAGCGCGGGTCCACGTGTTCGAGGACTCGATGGTGCCGAAGACCCAGCTCGTCTCACCGGTGCGGGCCAGGCCGGAGTCGGTGGCCACCTCGGCCAGCGCCCGCGCGAACTTCGGCCGCATCGGCTCCTTGAGCGCCTCGAGATCCTTGCCGCGGGCCTGCTCTCGGCCGGTCTCGTCGACGACGCGGTAGGTGGGCCGCAGGTGCTCGGGCACCTTGGCCCAGTCCCAGGCCTCACGGGGCACCACCACGCCGGTGGTGGAGCGGCACCACCGCTCGAGGGCGTCGAGCAGCGGCTCCTCGCCGGCCGGCACCGCGGCCAGGAACTCACGCGCCTTGTTGGGCGCTGGCACGAAGCTGACCCGCAGGTTCTTCGGCAGGCTGCGGATCAGGCTGGTGACCAGCTCCTCGCGCAGGCCCGGCACGTTCCAGGAGAACTCGTCGGCCTCGACCCGGTTCAGCGTGGCGACCGGCAGGTCGATGGTCAGCCCGTCGTCGGGCGACCCGGGCTCGAAGTGGTAGCTGATCGGGAAGGTCAGCCCCTCGTCGGAGGCGCGCCACTGTTGGGGGTAGTCGGCCTCGCGGATCTCCTCGGCGGTGTCGTGGGTGAGCATCTGGGGGTCGAAGGTGAGCAGGTCGGGGTGGCGCTGCCGCTCGCGCTTCCACCACTGGTCGAAGTGGGCGCCGCTGACCACGTCGCGCCCGACCCGGGCGTCGTAGAAGTCGAACAGCGTCTGCTCGTCGACGACGATGTCGCGGCGCCGGGCCCGGTGCTCGAGCTCCTCGGCCTCGGCGAGCAGCTCGAGGTTCCTGTTGTAGAACTTGTGGCGCCCCGAGGTCAGCTCGGCCCACTCCCCCTGCACCAGCGCGTGCCGGATGAACAGCTCACGGGCCAGCTCGGGGTCGACACGTCCGTAGTTGACCAGCCGGTCGGCGACCAGCGGCACGCCGTAGAGGGTGACCCGCTCGTAGGCCAGCACCGCCGCCCGGTTCTTGCTCCAGTGCGGTTCGGAGTGGCTGCGCTTGACCAGGTGGGCGCCGAGCCGCTCGGCCCACTCGGGCTGGATCGCGGCGTTCTGGCGCGCCCACAGCCGGCTGGTCTCCACGAGCTCGCCGGCCATCAGGAACTGCGGGTTCCTGCGGTGCAGAACGCTGCCGGGGAAGACCGCGAACCGGGCGCCGCGGGCGCCGAGGTACTCGCGCGGCCCGCGCTCCTTGCGGTCGCGCTCCTCGAGCAGCCCGATGTGGGAGAGCAGACCCGAGAGCAGCGCCTGGTGGATGCCGTCGGCGTCGGGGGTGTCGGCCTCCTTGCCGACGTTGATGTCCATCTCCTTGGCGACCTGGCGAAGCTGGGACTCGAAGTCCTGCCACTCCCGCACCCGCAGGTAGTTGAGGAACTCGCGCTTGCACATCCGCCGGAACGCGCTGGAGGAGAGCTCGCGCTGCTGCTCGCGCAGGTAGCGCCACAGGTTCAGCCAGGTGAGGAAGTCGGACTTCTCGTCCTTGAAGCGGGCGTGCTGCTGGTCGGCCTGCGCCTGCTGCTCGGCCGGCCGCTCGCGGGGGTCCTGCAGCGACAGCGCGGCGGCGATAACCAGCACCTCGCGCACACAGCCGAGCCGCTCGGCCTCGAGGATCATCCGGCCCAGCCGGGGGTCGATCGGCAGCCGGGCCAGCCGGCGGCCGACCGTGGTCAGTCGGTGGCCTTCCTGCGGACGCCGGTCGCGGCGGCCCCGGCGGCGGTCCCGGCCGCCACGCGACTCCTTCGGTGGCTCGGGGCGCGGCGAGGTGTCGAGCGCACCCAGCTCCTCGAGCAGCTGCACGCCCGCGGTGACGTTGCGGCGGTCGGGCGGCTCCACGAACGGGAACCGGGCGATCTCGCCCAGCCCGAGGCTGGTCATCTGCAGGATCACCGAGGCCAGGTTGGTGCGCAGGATCTCGGGGTCGGTGAACTCGGGCCGCCCGAGGAAGTCCTCCTCGGAGTAGAGCCGGATCGCGACACCGGCCTCGACCCGGCCACACCGGCCGGAGCGCTGGTTGGCCGAGGCCTGGCTGATCGGCTCGATCGGGAGCCGCTGCACCTTGGTGCGGGCAGAGAAGCGGGAGATGCGCGCGACGCCGCTGTCGACGACGTACCGGATGCCGGGCACGGTCAGCGAGGTCTCCGCGACGTTGGTGGCCAGCACCACCCGGCGCACGGTCGCGGGATGGCTGGAGAAGACCCGGTGCTGCTCGGCCGCCGAGAGCCGCGAATAGAGCGGCACCACCTCGAGGCTGCGGCCGCGGCTGCCGAGCTCGGCGCCCTCGAGTGCCTCGGCGGTGTCGCGGATCTCGCGCTCGCCGGGCAGGAAGACCAGCACGTCGCCGGGGCCCTGACCCGAGAGCTCGCGGACCGCCTCGATGATCGCCTCGGTCTGGTCGCGGACGACCGGCTCGCCCTCCTCGTCGGCCTCGGGCAGCTCGACCAGGGGGCGGTAGCGAACCTCCACCGGGTAGGTGCGGCCCGAGACCTCGATGATCGGCGCGGGCTTGCCGTCGCGGTCGGCGAAGTGGCGGGCGAAGCGCTCGGGGTCGATGGTGGCGGAGGTGATGATCAGCTTCAGGTCGGGGCGCCGGGGCAGCAGCCGCCGCAGGTAGCCGAGCAGGAAGTCGATGTTGAGGCTGCGCTCGTGGGCCTCGTCGATGATGATCGTGTCGTACTTGCGCAGCATCCGGTCGCGCTGCAGCTCGGCGAGCAGGATGCCGTCGGTCATCAGCTTGACCCGGCTGGAGCGGGAGGTGCGGTCGGTGAACCGCACCTGGTAGCCGACCAGATCTCCCAGCTCGGTGCCGAGCTCGCTGGCGATCCGTTCCGCCACCGACCGGGCGGCGATCCGGCGGGGCTGGGTGTGGCCGATCAGCCCGCCCGTGTCGCCCCTGCCGTCCTTGCCACCCTTGGCGCGGCGTCCGCGGCCGAGCTCGAGACAGATCTTCGGCAGCTGGGTGGTCTTGCCCGACCCGGTCTCGCCGGCCACGATCACGACCTGGTGGTCGCGGATGGCCTGCGCGATGTCGTCGCGACGCTGGCTGACCGGCAGCTCGGGCGGATAGGTGATCACCGGCGCTGGTCTGGGGTCGGGTCGCGGATCGACCTGAGGGGCTGGAGCCGTGCCGGACATAAGGGCTCCATTCTGCCCGGCCGGCGGTGAGCGCCGCCTCCGGGCTTGCCGCCGCCCGCCGGTCGACGCTCGGCCAGCGGGAGCGACGGTTGCCAGCGACCCGGTCTGCCCCGAGCATCGCGGCCATGAGCGAGTCACGTGAGTACGACGTCGTGGTGGTCGGGTCCGGTGGGGGCGCGATGACCGCGGCGGCGCTGGCGGCCAAGGCGGGACTGTCGGTGGTGGTCGTCGAGAAGACCGACCGCATCGGCGGGACGTCGGCGTACTCCGGCGGGGCCTGCTGGCTGCCCGGCACCCAGGCCCAGCAGCGGTGCGGGGTGAGCGCGGACTCCACCGAGTCGGCGCGCAGCTACCTCGCCGCGATGCTCGAAGGTGCCGACCCGGCTCCGGACTGGACCCGGCTCGAGGCGTTCCTCGCCGAGGCTCCCGCACTGGTCGCCGTGCTGGAGGCCGACGAGCTGTTCGAGTTCGAGCACACGATGTTCCCGGAGTACTACGACCTCCCGGGCCGGGTGCCCCTCGGGCGCTCGATCCAGCCGGTGAAGGTACGCCGCAGCGAGCTGCCCGCGGTCGTCTCCGAGCTGCTGCGGGCACCGGTGGAGCTCGATCGCACCGGTCAGCCGGGCCGCAACACGCTCACCGGCGGGCAGGCGCTGATCGCTCGCCTCGCGGCGATCCTCGTGCGGGAGGGCGGGGAGTTCCTCACCGGCCTGCCGGTCACCGGGCTGCTGCTCGACGGCGACGGAGCCGACACCCGGGTGGTCGGAGCGGTGCGGATGTCGCCCGAGGGCCCGATGGAGGTGCGCGCCCGCCACGGGGTGGTGCTCGCCGCGGGAGGGTTCGAGCTCGACGGCGACCGGCGGGCCGGGCGCGGCGTCCCCGGAGAGGCGGCCTGGTCGATGGCCCCCGACGGCACCAACACCGGCGACGCCACCGAGGCCGCGGTCGCGATCGGCGCCGCCACCAGCCTGCTGGACGAGGCCTGGTTCTGTCCCGGGCTGGCCCAGCCCGACGGGCACGCCAGCTTCACGCTCGGCTTCCGCAGCGGGCTGATGGTCGACCAGGCCGGGCGGCGCTACGCCAACGAGTGCCTGCCCTACGACCGGTTCGGCCGCGAGATGGCCAAGGCTCCGGGGCGGATCCCGTCGTGGTACCTCTTCGACGACCGCGAGGGCGGCCAGCTGCCGGCGATCGCGATGCCGCAGGGCGACCCGGCCGAGCACTTGGCGGCCGGCACCTGGGTGCGGGCCGACACCGTCGAGGGGCTGGCCGCCGCGATCGGGGTGCCGGCCGAGGTGCTGGCCGAGACGGTGGAGCGGCACAACGTGCACGCCGCGTCCGGGGTCGACGAGGAGTTCGGTCGCGGGCAGGACGAGTACGACACGTTCTTCGCCGGAGGCGACGGCCCGAACGCCGCGCTCGCCCCGCTGGACCGGGCGCCCTACTTCGCGGCCCGGTTCGTGCTCTCCGACCTCGGCACCAAGGGCGGGCTGGTCACCGATGCCGCCGCCCGGGTGCTGCGCGAGGACGGGACACCGATCGCGGGTCTCTACGCCACCGGCAACACCGCGGCATCCGTCTTCGGTCGCCACTACCCCGCTCCCGGCGCCCCGCTGGGCTCGGCGATGGCGTTCGCCTCCCTCGCCGTCCGCCACCTCGTGGCGGTGCCTGCCGCGGGGTGAGCCGCGGCGCTGGCATGTAACGCGGCGTCCGGGTGGCCGGCGCGGCGCTGCATGTAACGCGGTGTCCGGGTAGCTACTGCGGTGTCGTAACGCCGCAGCAGTTACCGGGACACCGCGTTACAGCTGCCGTGGCGGGCCGAGAACCCGGCGATGCGATGCTGGGACCGTGGCCGAGAACCCGGACGAGTACGAGCTGAGGGACGGCGTGCCGACGGTGGCGGACTACGTGCGGCTGCGGCGCGAGGCCGGGCTCACCCCGCGGGGGACCGAGCAGGCCGAGCGGGCCCTGCCCGGCAGCTGGGCCGCCTGCCACGTGGTGCACCGCCCGACCGGGAAGACCGTGGCCATGGGCCGGGTGATCGGCGACGGCGGGTGGTACTTCCACGTCGTCGACATGGCGGTGCTGCCCGCTCACCAGCGGCGCGGCTTGGGCGACCGGATCCTCACCCGACTGCTCGACGGGGTGCGCGCGGTGGCCGGCGACGAGGACGTGTTCGTGTCGCTGATGGCCGATCCCCCGGGACGGCGCCTCTACGCCCGGCACGGCTTCACCGAGGACCGCGACCGCTCGATCGGGATGGCGATGTGGCTGCGCTCCGACGGGCCGCCAGATCGCGGCTGACCGGGCTCACCCCTCGGGCTGCCACCGCGGGTCGACGACGAAGGCGTAGCCGCGCTCGATCGGCAGCTGCCCGTCCTTCGGCTCGAACGCGACCTGCACCTCGTAGACCGGCCCGGCGTAGGTGACTTCCCAGCCGCCGCCCCACTGCTGCTGGACCTCGCCGACGAGGACGTCGACACCGTCGACGGTGCGCGCCTCGCACCGCACGTAGATCTCCCGCTGGCACACCAGCTCACCCGTCACGCCGTAGGTGGCCACCGCCTCCCACGAGAGCTCGCCGAGGACGCGTCGGCCGTCGCGCCAGGCGCCGCTGAAGTGGAGCGACTGGGGCAGGCTGGCGTCGCGCACCCTCAGGTCGGCACCGGCCGGGCCGAGCAGGTCGCGGCCGGCCTGCTCGAACTCCGCGGCGTCGAGCAGGGGGGCGGACTCGTAGTCCGCCGGCAGCGAGAGACGCGGGTCGGCGGCGGCCTGGAGCAGCGCTTCGGCGGAGAGCCCCAGCTCGTCGACCGGGATCCGTGAGTTGTTGCCGAAGAGCGGATCCGCGGTGAGCACCACGACCTCGCCGTCGTCGGCCTGCTCGACCGCCACCGAGAGCTGCCCGTCACGCTCCGCGACCCATGCCTCCGTCGCCTCCGGTGCCTCGGCCGCCTCGCACTGCCAGCCCTCGTCGGGGCCAGAGTCGTGGCAGGGGTGCATCGCCTCGCGCCAGCCACGGTTGACGGCGATCTGGAGCATGCCCAGGCCGTCCTGCCCCGGGTTCTGCCAGCCGTACCTCGAGCCGAGGGCGAGGACCTGTCCCGATCCGGCCGTGCTCTGCTGGTTGGCGTTGGAGCCGTCGCGGCGCACCAGGTGCTCCCACTGCGGGTCGACGTGCTCGGCCAGCACCTCCTGCCAGGCGACCAGGGTCGCGTCGTGGTCGGGGCCGGTGCCGATCGGGTTGCGGTCGAGAGGCGTTCCCCACGGCACGGGCCTCGGGTCGCCGACCTCGATCTGCATCATCTTCTGCGCCCTGGGGGTCTCCGACGGGGTGGGGTTCGGCCCGTCGGTGCCGCCGGCGACGTCGGGCGACTGGGCGCGGTCGACCATGCCCGGCCCCACCGCCGCACCGGCGCCCACCACCAGCACCGTGGCCAGGGCGGCACCGCCCACCGTGAGCCGCTGCCGCCGCAGTCGGCGCCGGCCCCGCTGCAGGTCGTCACCGACCGCCGTGGACGGTGCCGGCGCCCGCTCGGCCAGCTCGTGCAGCCGGTCGTCGAGTCCGGGGAGCTCGTGCTGCTCGTGCTGCTCGTGACTGGTCATCGCTGGATGCCCTTCGTCGTCCTCGTGTCCGTCGTGGTGTCGTCGCGGCCGGCCGGTGCGAGCGCGGACCGCAGATGGCGCAGCGCCTCGGAGGTCTGGCTCTTCACCGTGCCGGTGCTGATCCCGAGATCGGTGGCGGTCTCCTCGACCGACAGGCCCCAGTAGTGCCGCAGCACCACCACCCGCCGCTGGCCCGGCGCGAGCGCGCGCAGCGCGGTCCACAGCGCGTCGGAGTCCTCGACGCTCAGGCCCTGGTCGGCGGCCCGGTCGAGGGCCGCGTCGTCGGTCGGCCGTTCCCGACGCCACGGTCGCCGGCCCTCGTCGAGGTGGCTGTTGACGACCGTGCGGCGCGCATAGGCGTCCACCGAGTCGGCGCGCGCCATCCGCGGCCACGCGGCGTACAGCTTCGCCAGTGCGGTCTGCACGAGGTCCTCCGCACGGTGCGGGTCGCCGCACAGCAGGTACGCCGTGCGGAAGAGCTGCCCGCGCCGCGCCACGACGTACGCCGTGAACGCCTCGTCCCGAGTGCTGCGCATGTCTGCCCTGGTCCCCCGTCGGTCCGCCGCGGCCTGTCCCCGGCTCCTACCCACCAGACGGAGTGTCCACCCGATCGGTTGGGTGGTTCAGGGATCAGTCCGGTGGCAGCGAGCCGACCAGGGCCGGCAGCGACCCGGCGAGCAGGCCGAGCAGCTGGTCGCGGGAGACTCCGGCCGGGTCGGCCTGCCAGGTCAGCACCAGCTCCTCGGTCAGCGCCGACCAGCCGCGGACGACGAGCCGGGTGGCGGGGGTGTCGGTGAGCAGAGTGCCCTGGGCGTCCTCGCGGAAGACCCGGTCGACGAGCGCCGAGCGGGCCTCCTCGTAGATCTCGCGCAGCGTCTCGTTGCCGGCCGAGGCGGCCTTGACCAGCGAGACGTAGCCCTCGTAGTTCTCGGTCACGTAGTCGACGTAGGCGGTCACCGAGGCGAGCAGCCGTTCGAGCGGCTCGCCCTCGACCGGCGGCGCGGTTTGGGCGATCAGGTCGTCGGCGGCCCGCCGCACGACGGCCTCGTGGAAGGCGTGCTTGTTGCCGAAGTAGTGGTAGAGCAGCCCTCGCGAGATGCCTGCCTCCTCCGCGAGCACGTCGATCGAGAGCTCGTCGAGGGAGCGCGTGGCCAGCAGCCGCACCCCGAGGTCGAGCAGCTGGGCCCGCCGGGCGTCCGGAGCGAGGCGGGTCCGTGAGGTCGAGGTCACGCCGGACACTCTATTGACACATTTTCAATAGCGCCAATACCGTCGACCCCCATGAGCTCCCTCCCACCCCTCCCCGCCTCGGTCGACCACCTCGTGGTCGGTGCGGGGTTCGCCGGCCTGTGCGCCGCGATCAAGCTCACCGAGGCCGGTGAGGCCGACTTCCTCGTCGTCGAGAAGGGCGACGACGTCGGCGGCACCTGGCGCGACAACACCTACCCCGGCGCCGCCTGCGACGTGCCGAGCCAGCTGTACTCCTACTCGTTCGCGCCCAACCCCGACTGGTCGATGTCGTTCTCGCCCCAGCCGGAGATCCAGGCCTACATCCAGCGGGTGGCCCGCGAGTCCGGGGTGCTCGACCGGTTCCGGTTCCACACCGCCGTCGAGGACGCCGCGTGGGACGCCGAGGCACGTCAGTGGGTGGTGCGCACCTCCGCCGGCGAGGTGCGGGCGCAGACGCTGGTCGTGGGGGCCGGCGGGCTGTCGGAGCCCAAGCTGCCCGCGATCGAAGGCATCGAGGGGTTCCGTGGCGAGCTCTTCCACTCCGCCCGCTGGGACCACGACGTCGACCTGGCCGGCAAGCGGGTCGCGGTGATCGGCACCGGCGCCTCGGCGATCCAGATCGTGCCGGAGGTGGCGAAGGTGGCCGGCCACCTCGACGTCTACCAGCGCACCGCACCGTGGGTGATCCCCCGCAACGACCGCCGCTACTCCGCGCTCGAGAAGGCCGCGCTGCGGCACGTCCCGGGGCTGCAGCGGCTCTACCGCACCGGCATCTACTGGGGCCGGGAGAGCTACGTTCCGGCGTTCACGATGGCCCCGAAGATCGCGTTCCCGGCCAAGAAGATGGCGCTGGCCAACATCGCCCGCGGCATCCCCGACCCCGAGCTGCGCGCGAAGGTCACCCCGCACTACGAGATCGGCTGCAAGCGGATCCTGATCTCGAACACCTACTACCCGGCGCTGGCCGCCGACAACGTCGAACTGGTCACCGACCGGATCGCCCGGGTCACCGCCGACGGCATCGTCACCACCGACGGGGTCGAGCGGCCGGTCGACGTGCTGATCGTGGCCACCGGCTTCCACACCACCGACCTGCCGATCACCGACCACGTGCGCGGCCGCGACGGCCGCACGATGGCCGAGGTGTTCGCCCAGCACGGGATGGCCGCCTACAAGGGCACCACCGTGCCCGACTTCCCGAACCTGTTCATGCTGGTCGGCCCCAACACCGGCCTGGGCCACTCGAGCATGGTGTTCATGATCGAGTCGCAGGTGGGCTACCTCGTCGACGCGGTGCGCACGATGCGGATCAACTCCTACGACGTCGTCGAGCCGCGCCGCGACGCCACCGACGCGTGGAACGCCGACCTGCAGCGCCGGATGGGCCGCACCGTCTGGAACACCGGCGGCTGCTCGAGCTGGTACCTCGACGAGCACGGCCGCAACACCACCCTGTGGCCGCGCAGCACCTTCGCCTTCCGCGGGGCGCTGCGCAGCTTCGACGTCGCCGCGTACCGCGTCGAGGGCCCCGCCCCCGCGCCCGAACCCCCGACCCAAGCCCCGATCCGTGAGGACGTGAACGCATGAGGACCCTCGACGGCAAGGTCGTCGTCATCACCGGCGCCGGCTCCGGCATCGGCCGTGCGCTGGCGGTGAACTGCGCCGGGCGCGGCTCACTGCTGGCGCTGTCCGACGTCGACGAGGCCGGGCTCGCTGAGACCGTCGACCTCGTCAAGGCGGCCGGTGCGCAGGAGGTGCGCTCGGACCGCCTCGACGTCTCCGACCGCGCCGCGTTCACGGCGTACGCCGCCGCGGTCGCCGAGCAGTTCGGCCGGGTCAACGTGGTCGTCAACAACGCCGGCGTCGCGCTGGCCGGCGACCTGGTCGACCTGACCTACGACGACATCGAGTGGATCGTCGGGGTGAACTTCTGGGGCGTCGTGCACGGCACCAAGGAGTTCCTGCCGCACCTGATCGCCTCCGGCGACGGCCACGTGGTCAACCTGTCGTCGCTGTTCGGGCTGGTCTCGATGCCCGGCCAGAGTGCCTACAACGCCACGAAGTACGCCGTGCGCGGGATGACCGAGGCGCTGCGCGAGGAGATGCTGATCGCCGGCCACAAGGTCGGGGTCACCTCGGTGCACCCCGGCGGCATCAAGACCGCGATCGCCCGCAACGCCCGGGTCTCCGAGAAGGAGGACAAGGAGGCGACCGCGAAGCTGTTCGACAAGAAGCTGGCGAAGATGGAGCCCGAGCGGGCCGCCGAGATCATCGTCGACGGCATCCTGAAGAACCGGGCCCGGGTGCTCGTCGGCCTCGACGCGCACGCGCTGCACCACTTCGCGCGGCTCACCGGCTCGCGCTACCAGGACGTGGTGGCGCAGGTCAGCAAGCGGATCATGCCGGCGAAGGTCGTGTAGAACCGTCTCCATGAGCCACGCGCCCGGTCCCGCCCCCGGTGACCGGGTGCGCGTGGTGATGACCAAGTGGGGCGGACGGCCGCACTGGGAGTTCGAGGCGACGGTGCTGGGCGCCGACGGGCACGGCGAGTGGCTGGGGGTCGCCGAGGGCACCTTCATGGCGCGGCCGGGGGCGTCGTTCGTGGCTCCGGTCGACCAGGTCGTGCTGGTGCCGGGCGGCGCCGCCGAGGACCGCGGCTTCCTGGCGACGTTCTACTCGCTCGGCGGTGCGGTGAACATCTACGTCGACATGGCCACGCCGGCGGAGTGGGTCGGTGCCGAGCTGCACGCGGTCGACCTCGACCTCGACGTCGTCCAGGGGCCGAGCGGGCGGGCGTGGGTCGACGACGAGGACGAGTTCGCCGACCACCGGGTGCGCTTCGGCTACCCCGACGACATCGTGCGGCTCGCGGTCTCGACCCGCGACCGGGTGCTGGCGGCGGTCGAGGCCGGCCACCCGCCGTACGACGGTACGGCGGCGCGGTGGCTGGCCCGTCTCTCGCCGACCCGTCACTGATTCCCGCCTTTCGGCGGCGTGTCGAGGAACGATCGACCTCTCGGCCGGTCAGCGCGTCGTGCGAGGCGGCAGCTCCTCCTCCACCAGCCACACCTCGTCGGCGTCGGCGGGGATGCAGCCGGTCCGAGACTCGGCCGTCGCGCTCCCTCCACCGGCCGTGAGCCGGTCGCCGTCCACGGCCACCAGGAGGCCGTCGGCGCGCCGCACCTCCAGGCGGCCGTCCGGCGCCAGCGTCGCCGAGTAGCCCTGGGGCCAGATCGGGTAGGTGCGCGGGCCCTCGGCGCCCCCGAAGAACGGGCAGCCGTTCTCGTCGACCCAGAGGGTGCCGCCACTGAGCGCGAGCCTCGCCGGGTTGCCGTACTGCCAGCTCGAGGTGGGCAGGTCGACGACCCGGGGTGCGTCCTGCGCCGCACCCGCGGGCAGCACGTCGGGGTCGGCGGCGACCGGCCAGTCGAACCTGCGCGCCCATACCCCCCGCACCGGCTCCCCGCCGAACGTGAGGGCGACCGGGACGTCGGTGTCGAGGGCGTCCTGGGCGGTGTAGACGACCTGCTGGACCGCGAGCCCCGGGCTGACCCCGAGATCCATGTCGCGCATCACGTAGGGGATCCACGGGTCGCGGGTCAGGTCGACGGTGATCACCCCCTCATCCACGGTGACCGACGCGACGTCGATCGTCGCCTCCGCCGCGGCCGGGTCGGTGACGTCGTGGAAGCCGTTGAACCCGGTCAGCAGCTGCGGCTGGGCCGGGGGCATGGTCAGCAGCGCGTGCAGGGCGTCGTACGCCGGGTCGCCGGTGTCGGCGACCTCGAGCACCCTGGGCACGAGCTGGGGGATGACGAAGCCGCCGCCTCCCACGTCGGCGCCCGGGTCGTTGGTGTAGTAGACGGTCACCTCGGTCGTGGCCGTCGGATCCGTCGCGACCTGCCCCGCGTCGCGGCCGGGCGGCCTCCCGCCGGTGGTGGCGGCCCACACCCCGCCGCCGGTGGCCACCACCGCCGCGGCGGCCAGCCCGGCGACCGCGGCCCGGCCCCGCCGGCGCCGTCGTCGCCCGGCGGCCACCATCGCGGCCACCTGCGGGTGGCCGCCCGGCACGGCGTCCCAGAGCCGTCGCAGGTCGGGGACCGGGTCGGTGTGGGGTGCGGTCATCGGGTGCTCCCGAGGTCGGAGTTCGCGGTGGTGAGGTGGGCGAGGGCGGCGTCGTCGCCCGCCAGGCGGGCCAGTGCCCGGGAGAGCCGGCTCTTCACGGTGCCGGTGGAGACGCCGAGCACCTCGGCGGCCTGCCGCTCGGAGAGGTCGGCGAGCACCCGCAGCACCACGACGGCCCGGTGGTCGTCGCTGAGCCCGGCCAGGGCGCGGTGCACGGCGTCTGTGACGTCGACGGCGGTGCTGGCATCGGGATCCGCGCGGTCCGGCGGCTGCGCCGTCGGCTGCTCACCCCACCAGCGGCGCCGCCGGCTGTCGGTGTGGCAGCGCAGCAGCACGCGGTAGACGTAGGCGTCGCGGTCGTCGGCACGGCGTACCTTGCTCCACTTGGCGAAGCAGCGGACCAGCGTGGTCTGCGCGAGGTCCTGGGCCTCGTCGAGGCTGCAGCCCAGGAACACCCCCGCCCGCACCAGCGACTGCCAGCGGGCGGCCGCGTAGTCGGCGAACTCGGCCTCGTCCACGTGCGCCCCGCTCGTGCTGGTGGGCTCCGTGGGTCGGAGCCCTCTGCTGCGTACGACGGGTCGGCACCGCGGATCCGTTCCGTGCCGGGTCGGCGGCGCTCGCCGAGGCGTCGATCGTCCCTCGACACGCCGGGTCTCGACAGGCTCGACCACCGGGGCCGGGAATCAGTGACGGGTCGGCGTCTCGCGGGTCCGGGCCCGGCGCTCCCGGCGGGCGGCGCGAGTCTGGGCGCGGTGCGGCCCGACCAGCCGGGGTCCGGCGAGCCGCTGCTCGAGCCGCCGGGCCTCACGCTTGAGCGGCTGGGCGACGTACTCGCCGAGGATCACTCCGGAGGCGAGCGCGATCGCGACGGTGACCGCGGTGACCATCGCCAGCAGGCCGTCGGAGCTCTCGCCGCCGGACTCGGCGAGCAGCGCGAGCCCGCGGTAGATCGAGAGTCCCGGCAGCATCGGCACGATCGCCGACACGACGATGACCAGCGGCGGCACCCGCACCCGCGCGGAGACCGTGTAGCTGACCAGACCGACGAGGAACGCGGCGACGCCGGTGCCCCAGGTGCGGCCCACCTCCAGGGACTGGATGCCGGCGGAGACGAACATCGCGACCGCCGCGATCACCGCGATCGGGGCGATGATGCGCCACGGCGCGTAGGACGAGAACGCGAACGCCGCCGCGCACAGCGCGGCGCCCACGGCCATGATCGAGATGTCCTTGAGGTTGCCGGTGCCGGGATCGATGCGGCCCACCTCGACACCCAGTGCGCTGGCCAGGGTGAGCCCGGCGCTCACCCCGGCGATGATGCCGGCGGTGGCCAGGATCGCCTCGGTGATCCGGGCGGTGCCGGTGACGTAGAACCCCGAGAGGGCGTCCTGCAGCGCGCCCATGAAGCCGATCCCGGCCAGCAGCATCACGATGTTCGCGGTGATGACGAGGGAGACATCGACGTCGAGCGGGGTGGCCGAGCACAGCACCGCCAGGCCGGTGGCCACCGCCCCGCCGGCGATCTGGCGGTAGAAGAACGGCAGCCGCTGCCGGGCGAGCACGATCTGGAGCCGGTCGATGCAGACCGCGGCCACGAACGCGATCGACACCACCACCGCGTCACCGCCGAGCTGGATGCCCACGCCCGCGCACATGAGCCCCCAGCCCACCGTCACCGCCCACCGCGGACGGCTGTGGCCCGACGAGGTGACCCGCGCCAGCTCGGAGCGGGCCTCCTTCAGGTCGAACCGGCCGGCGAGCACGTCGCGCACCAGGTGGTCGACCTGGGTCAGGTCGTCGTAGTCGATGTCGCGCTGCCGCACCAGGCGGGTGTGCACCAGCGGCGGGTCCTCCGGCTGCAGCTGGTAGCTCATCGACAGCGAGGTGAACGTCACGTCGATGTCGGGCCGCCGGATGCCGAAGTGGTAGGCCAGTGAGTCCATCGTCGCGGTCACGTCGGCGGCTCCGGCGCCCGACGAGAGCAGCAGCTCGCCCACGCGCAGGCAGAAGTCGAGGGTCAGGTTCGTCTCGCGTACCTCCGGCATGCCGGCGATGCTGCCAGACGCGGCGGACGCCGCTGAACCGGCGCACGCCGCCCGCCGCTGGGTCGCCGCTGGGTCCCTGCTGGGTCGCCGCGGGGCCGCCGGAGGGCCGCCCCGGCATCGGCTCCGAAGGAGACCTGTAGCACAGATCGCCGCCTCAACTGGGGCCGATGTGCCACGCTCGTGCCGTGCGGATCGACTTCCGGGGCTCCCCTGCGCCGACGCTCGGCGTCGAGTGGGAGTTCGCGCTCGTCGACAAGGGCGACCGCGACCTGGTCAACGCCGCCGACGACCTCATCGGGGCCGCCAAGTCGAGGCTGCCGGACCCCAGCCGGCTGCACCGCGAGCTCCTCGGCAACACCGTCGAGGTGGTCACCGGGGTCTGCGACACCGTCGGCGACGCGATCGGCGAGCTGCAGCACACGATGGCCGAGCTGGTGCCGGTCGCCGACGGGCTCGGGCTCGACCTCTACGGGGGCGGCACCCACCCGTTCGCGTCCTGGAGCCGGCAGCAGCTCTCGCCGGGCCACCGCTACGCCGAGCTGATCAACCGCACCCAGTGGTGGGGCCGCCAGATGCTGATCTGGGGCGTGCACGTGCACGTCGGGCTGCCCGAGCGAAAGCGGGTGATGCCGGTGCTCTCGGCGCTGCTCACCTACTACCCCCACCTCCAGGCGCTCTCCGCGTCGTCCCCGATCTGGGCCGGCACCGACACCGGTTACGCCTCCAACCGGGCGCTGATGTTCCAGCAGCTGCCCACCGCCGGGCTCCCGTTCCAGTTCGAGCACTGGGCGGAGTTCGAGAAGTTCGCCGGCGACCAGCTCACCACCGGGGTGATCGACGAGCTCTCCGAGATCCGCTGGGACGTGCGCCCCGCGCCGCACCTGGGCACGTTGGAGAACCGGGTGTGCGACGGGGTGTCCACCTTCGACGAGCTGGCCGCCCTGGTGGCGCTGATGCATTGCCTGGTGGTCGACCTCGACACCCGCGCGGCCGCCGGCGAGACGCTGCCGACGATGCCGCCCTGGCACGTGCAGGAGAACAAGTGGCGGGCGGCGCGCTACGGCCTGGACGCGATCGTGATCCTCGACGACCACAGCAACGAGCGGCTGGTCACCGACGACCTCGCCGACCTGCTGGTGCGGCTCGAGCCGGTCGCCGACCGGCTGGGCTGCGCGGCCGAGCTGGCCTCGGTCGCCGACATCCCCCGGCACGGGGCGTCCTACCAGCGCCAGCGTGCCGTGGCCGAGCGCACCGAGGGCGACCTGGTCGCGGTGGTCGGGTCGGTCGTCAACGAGCTGCGGGCGGGGCTGGCGTAGCGGGCTCCTCGGTCGGCGGGGTCATCTCCAGGCGTACGCCGAGCAGCCGCACCGGCCGCTCCCGGTCGGCGGGGTCGAGCCGGTCGAGCAGCGAGACGGCGGCGTCGGCGAGCAGCTCCGGGTCGTTGCTGGGCTCGGGCAGCGTGAGGCTGCGGCTGACGGTGAAGAACGGGCGGAACCGCACCTTGATCCCCACCCGGGCCGCCGGCCGGCCCTCGGCGTCGATGTCGGCGACAGTGCGCCGGGTCAGCGCCCGCACCTGCGCGGCGATCTCGTCGGGGTCGACGAGGTCGGTCTGGAAGGTCTCCTCCCGCCCGTGCGCTCGCGGCACCCACGGCGTCGCGTCGACCGGTGAGGTGTCGACGCCGCGGCCGAGCCGGTGGTACCACGGGCCCATCGTGGGCCCGAGCTCCGCGGCCAGCACGCGGGCGTCGGAGGCCGCGAGCTGGGCGACGGTGCCGATGCCGAGCGCGGCGAGCTTCTTGGCGGTCTTGCCGCCGATGCCCCACAGCGCGTCGGTGGGCCGCTCGCCCATCACCTCGAACCAGTCGGCGCCGGTGAGCATGCCCACACCCTGCGGCTTGCCGAAGTCGGTGGCGATCTTCGCGCGCAGCTTGTTGTCGCCGACCCCGACCGAGCAGTGCAGGTCGGTGGCGTCGAGCACGGCGGCGCGGATCTGCTCGGCGAAGTCCCGTGGGTCGCCGAGCTCGCCGTGGCAGGACGCGGCGGCGAGGAACGCCTCGTCCCAGCCGAGCACCTCGACCACCACCGGAGCACCGCCCCAGGCGAGGCCGCGCAGGGTCTGCATCACCCGCACCGAGGCGGCCTCGTAGGCCTCCTTGTCGACCGGCAGGAAGACCGCGTCGGGGCACTTGCGCACGGCCAGCCGCAGCGGCATCCCGGAGCCGACGCCGTGTGCCCGCGCTTCGTACGACGCGGTGGCCACCACGCCTCGCTCGGTCGGGTCGCCGCGTCCCCCGACCACGACCGGCAGCCCGGCGAGCTCGGGGCGGCGCAGCACCTCGACGGCGGCGATGAACTGGTCGAGGTCGACGTGGAGCACCCAGGGCTGCCCGGCGGGGCCGTCGGGGCGGCTGCCGGCCGGCGTCGCCGGCACCGGGTGTGTCGGCTCCTTCATCGGCTCGGTGGGGGTGGCAGCGCGTCGGTCGACTCCACCTCGTCGAGGCCGGTGAGCACGAGCAGGTCGGCGACGACCGAGCGCAGCTGGGCCAGGATCGCCTCGACCGGGAGCACCTGGGTGCGCTCGACCGCGCCGGTGGCGGCGGCGATCGCGAGCAGCCGGTCTCGGGCGGCCACGGCCATCCGGTCGGCGGCGAGCTCGTCGGCGACCAGGTCGGTGGCGTCGGCGAGGTCGAAGGCGAGGCGGGCGTAGCCGCTGGGCACCGGCCGGCGGCGGTAGGCCGCCACCGCGGTCTGCCGGACCAGCACGCGGGTGCTGCGCAGCGACCGGTCGAGCGGCTCGACCAGGTCGGCCATCCGCCGCAGGTTGCCGCGGTGGCGCACCCGGAACGGCGACGACGCCACCACGGCCATGCCCTCCTCGGCGGCGGCCTGCAGCTCGCGGATCAGGTGGTCGGTGGAGCGGGCGTCGGCGAGCAGCTCCAAGGCGGGCGCCGACTCGCCGTCGACCATCACCTCCCCCGCGGCGCGCAGCAGGGCGCTGACCTTGCGGACCACGACCGCGGCCTGCTCGCGCGGGCGCCGCAGCGGCGCGGCCGGGACCGCCGTGGCGGCGACCAGCGCGACCGCGCCGCCGACCAGCGCGTCGGTCCACCGGGTGAACGCGGCCCCCGGGTCGGCGATGAGGGTGGCGACCACGATCGACTGCACGGCCGCCTGGTTCACGAACAGCTGGCCGCCGTCGAGGAGCAGCGCCACCGTCATGGCCAACGCGACGATCGCGGTCAGCTGCCACCAGCCGGAGCCGAACTGCCACACCAGCAGGTCGCCGACCAGCACCCCGATCGCCACGCCCAGCGCCACCTCGGCGACCCGCCGCAACCGCTGCCCGTAGGAGGTGCCGAGGCTCAGCACCGCCGCGATCGGCGCGAAGAACGGCGTGTCGTGGCCGAGCAGGTCGGCCGCGATCAGCCAGGCCGCACCAGCAGCCAACGCGCACTGGGCGACCTGCCAGGCCTTCGCCTGCAGCCGGGCCCGCCGGGCACGCAGCGAGGTGCGACCGCGGCGGAACGCACGATCGAGCGGGCCGGGCTCCATGACCCGATGGTGCCAGAGCGGCCGGCGCACCCGACGAGGTCAGCGCACCTCCCGGCGCACCTGCCCGGCCGCCTCGGCCGCGGCGTCGGCGACCCGGTCGGCGGCCACGGTGCGGGCGTAGCGGATCGCGTTCTGGGTGGCGGCGAGGTCGCGGTACCAGGTGCGGACCTCGGTGCGGCAGCGCACCCGCGCCACCTTGGAGGCGTACTCCCCGCACTCGGCCCGGGCCTCGGAGTCGGTCGGCGGGAACTCCTCGGTGCCGTCGTAGTAGTAGATGCCGAAGCCGTTGGCCTTGTCGCCCTCGATCTCCACGATCGTGCGGTCCGGCGGCACCCACGGGTCGTCGAAGGAGGCGACGGCCGTGCCGACGGCGCCTCCGCCGAGGCCGAACGCCAGCAGCGCGACGAGCACGAGTCGCCGGACCCGGCGGGGCGCGGTCGGCCGGCCCGGCGTGGTGGACGCGGTGGACGGCGGGTTCGCGTCTTCGCGCCGGAGGAGGCGAGGAACGGTGATCTTCATGGTGGCTCCCGAGGGTCGGTGCGCCGGCGAATTCCGGCGTGTCCGCGACGCTAGAAGCCGGTCGGGGGTCTCCGCCTCCGACCGCCGGCCGCCCTGTGGAGGAGGCCCGCTCCGGCGCGGTTGTGGACGACGTGCTCCCGAAACCTCGAGGCCGACCGGTCGTTCCCCTTGTGGCGCCCGCCACCACCCGCGATCATCGGACGCCCTAGGAGAGGCGGCACCCGTGGTGACACCGATCGACCCGACGTCGGCGGCCTTCTTGCTGGCCGAGAACCGGCGGATGCCGATGCACGTCGCGGCACTGCAGCTCTTCGAGACCCCCGACGGGGCGGGCCGTGACTACCCCCGCCGGATGTTCGAGGCGATGAGCGACGTGCCGCGGGTGGCGCCGCTGTTCCGCAAGCACCCCCGCCGGTCGCTGGCGCTCGCCGGCCAGCTCGCCTGGCACTACGACGACGACGCCGAGTTCGACCTCGGCCACCACGTGCGGCACGCCGCCCTCCCCCGCCCGGGCCGGATCCGCGAGCTGCTCGACCTCACCAGCCGCGTGCACGGCACCCGGCTGGCCTGGGACCGGCCGCTGTGGGAGTCCTACGTCATCGAGGGCCTGCGCGACGGGCGGGTGGCGATGTACACCAAGACCCACCACGCGCTGGTCGACGGCATCTCCGCGATGCGGCTGATGCAGAGCGTGCTGACCACCGATCCCGCCCAGCGCGGCATGCCCGCACCGTGGGCCGAACGGCCCGGCACCTCCCGCTCCCGGGCGGAGCGCAGCCTGGCCGACGTGCCCGCCTCGGCGCTGCGTACCGCGCTCGGCCTGTCGGCGGAGGCCGCGGGTATGCCCGCGGCGCTGGTGCGCACCCTCAACAAGGGGTTGCGCAACGAGACCTCCGCGATCTCGCTCTATGCCCCTCGCACCATGTTCAACCAGACCATCAGCGGCGCCCGCCGGTTCGCGGCCCAGGACTGGCCGATCGCGCGCCTGCGTGCGGTCGGCAAGTCCAGCGGCACCACGATCAACGACGTGGTGCTCGCGATGTGCAGCGGGGCGGTGCGGCGCTACCTGATCGAGCTCGACGCGCTGCCCGAGACCACGCTGGTCGCGATGGTGCCGGTGGGCCTGAACGCCCGGGACAGCCACCTGGCCTCCGCCGACGGCGGCAACGCGGTCGGCTCGGTGATGTGCCGGCTCGGCACCGACCTCGAGGACGCCGCCGACCGGCTGATGGGCATCCACGGCTCGATGCGCGACGGCAAGCAGGCACTGGCCTCGATGACGCCCGCCCAGATCGTGGCGATGAGC
Source organism: Nocardioides ferulae (assembly GCF_003660455.1). Taxonomy (GTDB): domain Bacteria; phylum Actinomycetota; class Actinomycetes; order Propionibacteriales; family Nocardioidaceae; genus Nocardioides; species Nocardioides ferulae. The sequence goes on from NZ_QZVR01000010.1 coordinate 23,389, forward strand.
GCGCTCGGCCAGGCGCCGGCGATCCTCGCCCCGCTGCTGCGGATGCAGGGCCTGGTGCGGCCGCCGTACAACCTCATCATCAGCAACGTGCCCGGCCCGCGCACCACGCACTACTGGAACGGCGCGAAGCTGGTCGGCAGCTATCCGGTGTCGATCCCGATCAACGGGATGGCGCTCAACATCACCTGCACCTCCTACGACACCCAGATGGCCTTCGGGCTCACCGGCTGCCGGCGCACGGTGCCGCACCTGCAGCGGCTGCTCACCCACCTCGACGACGAGCTCGCGGCGCTGGAGCAGGCGACGGGAGTCAGCTGAGCGCTCCTGGGGCGTCGTCGGGTACGCCGGTCGGGCGCTCCTCGCGGAACCCCCCGCCGAGCCGCTCGGCGACGGCCCGCAGCCGCGCGCGGGTGATGTCGGCGACGGTGGCGTAGCCGGCGTTTCGGGCGTTCGAGCCCTCGCGGGTCGGCTCCGCGGAGTTGACGCTGAGGCAGCGGCGGGTGCCGCCGTCGGCGAGGTTCGCGAGCGCGACCGCATGGCCCGTCGTACCGCTGCCGGCGAAGAAGTCGAGCACGACGGCGTCGTCGGGCATGGTGCCGAGGATCCGCCGGACCAGCCCGGTCGGCTTCGGCGACTCGAAGACGTGGCCGAGGATCTCCTTCAGCTCGGCGACGGCGGTGTCGGTGGAGCCGACCTCCTCGGCGAGCCAGATCGTACGTAGCTTCTTGCGGCGTCCGCCCGGGGTGTCGCGGTGCAGCCAGTCGCGTTGGAAGACGTCGACGCGCTCGCCCAGGCGCCCCTTGATGGTGCGGCAGACCAGGTCTTCGGGGCGCTGCTCGACCAGCGGCCGGCTCCACCGCCAGACAGCGGGGGTGCCGTCGCCGAAGACCGGGCTGATCTCGACAGCGCCGGTGAACGGGGCGGCGGCGACCCGACCAGTCTCGGGGTCGCCCCACAGCGGGTAGTGCAGGGTGCGGGCGGTCACCGGGTTGAACTTCTTGTTCGTGTTGCGCAGCGGCAGGTGCCGGAAGCGGCGCCCCGTGGGGTCGGTGTGCGGGAAGTCGCGGTCGTCCACGTCGTCGGCGCTGCTGGCCTCGAGCACGGTCGCCCGGGCGTCGCGGGCGTAGACGAGGAGGTACTCGTGGCTGGTGGCGAAGCCCCGCCCGAGCTGGCGGCCCTTGGGGTTGAGGTTGACCACGACCTGCGCGAGGAAGTTCTCCTCGCCGAAGATCTCGTCGAGCAGGAGCCGCAGGTGGGCGACCTCGTTGTCGTCGATGCTGACGAAGATCGCCCCGGTCTCGCGCAGGACGGCATGGGCGGCGGCCAGCCGCGGCCGCATCATCGCCAGCCACGCCTGGTGGCGCGACGCACGCGGGCCGCGACCGTTCTCGGCGCGGTCCCGGAAGTCGTCGCGGTAGGCGAAGTCGTTGCCGGTGTTGTAGGGCGGGTCGATGTAGATCAGGTCGACGCTCTCGCCGCGGCCGGCCAGCCAGGTCAGGACCTCGAGGTTGTCGCCCTCGACGAAGGTGTTCCAGGGTTCCGCCGGCTCGGCCACGGGTCGCAGGGTAGCCCGGCCGGGTGGGCATGGGGTGGGTCGTGTGCCTGAGAACGCGCCATAGCGCGTCGTGGGGCCCACGACGCGGCGGCGGCGGTGCTCAGACGCCGGCGGGCGCGGTCTCGGGGTCCGGCGGCACGCCCGGGTCCTCGCCGGGCAGCACGGGGTCGAGGCCCGGCTCGGTGCTGGGCACGATGTCCGGGTCTCCGGTTCCGGGGTCGATCGGTGTCGTCGTCATGCTCGGCCTGTACCCCGACCACGCCGGGCTACGCGGGCCGATTCGGGACTCATCGGGCCGACGACGGCCGGGTCGGGGCTACTCGTAGGCGACCAGCACCGGCGTGGCCGTCTCCACCACCAACCCCACCGGCTCACCCGGGATCGTCACCGTGCCCGCCACCGGCGCCCACGCGCCACCGTTGACCCGGAACTCCGCCGCATAGGTGGTGTCCACCCGCGGCGAGACCCGACCCTTGCGGAGGTACTCGTGGGTGACGTCGAGAGCCGGGTACGGCGCCCCGGGCTCCGCCGACGTCTGCGTTGCGCCGTCACCGAACACCCACGTGAACCGCGCCGGCCAGATCCGCAGATCCACCCGCTGCCCCAACAACGTCACCGACTCCGTGAACGGCCCACTGTCGGTGAAGAAGTTCGTCGCGAAGTTCACCAACGTCCGACCATCCGGCGGCTGCACCACCAACTCCGACGCCGGCAACGGCAACTCCTGGAACGCCGTCGCCACCATCCCCGGAGTGACCGTGGGCGGCGCATCGGTAGGCAGAGCCTCGGCCAATGGGTCGCAGTACTCCTCCGGGGACAGGCCCATGGAGAGTGCGGTTCTCACACACACGGGGTCCCAGCCCGAGTCAGGAGGAGGCGCATCTGTCTGCGAGCCGGTCTGCACGGTCGTTCCGTCAGTAGAAGAGGCGGGGCAGTGCCAGGAACCCGTCACCTGGATAGCGCCGTCTACGAAGTGCTCAGTGAGCACCCACTCGCAGCCTGATCGTTCCGCAGCGGCGATGGAAACCGTCGTGGGGACCAGCAGCAGCAGTGATAGCAGGCGCTTCATGACAGGAAGCCCGTGAAGCTGACCAGCCAGCCATCGTCTCCGCGCGTCAACTTGAAGACGACTAGCCGCTTGTCCGGCGGGTAGACCACGGGCTCGCCACCCGCCTCCGACAACGTCCGGCCTCCGGCAATCCTGACTGCCGTGTTGACTCGTGCTCGGTCAGGCCGATTCGATCGAACCTGCGCACGAACAACTCGCCATCCTTCGGTCCGGAAGTATCCACCGGCGTCGTAGGCATCCTTGATCGGATCAATCAGCCCGTAGCAGGACTCACACCCTCGCAGCGTTAGCGCCTCGACCGCACTCGTGTCCCCGCTGGCCATGGCACGGTTTCTGGCGTCTATCCAGGCGCGCACCGTTTCTACGGGGCCGGGAGTCGGCGTCTCCTCACTCGGCTCCCCGCTCGGCGTCGACGCCACCGACTGCGTGGGAGCCATCTTCGGCT
>NZ_QZVR01000011.1 GCF_003660455.1 Nocardioides ferulae
GACTACTGCAACTCCGGGGCCGGGCCGGTCGACACGTTCGACTACACGCTGAACGGTGGGGACTCCGCGTCGGTGTCGGTGACGGTGGCCTGTGTCGACGACCGGCCGGTGGCGGCTGGCGACAGTGCGACGGTCGACGAGGACGATCTGGCGACGGCGGTGGACGTGTTGGGCAACGACACCGACGTCGACGCCGGCCCCCTGGCCATCGCCTCGGTCACCGACCCTGGGCACGGCACCGTGGTGCTCACCGGTGGCGCGGCAGGTGCGCACACCGGACTGACCTACCGCCCGGACCTGAATTACTGCAACAGCCAGACCGGCGGCTCGCCGGACACGTTCTCCTACGAGCTGAACGGCGGCTCGAGCGCGACGGTTTCGGTGACGGTGACCTGCGTCGACGACGCCCCGGTCGCCGTCGGCGACTCCGCCACCGTGACCGAGGACGATCCCGCGACCGCGTTCGACGTGCTCGACAACGACAGCGACATCGACGCCGGGCCGATGGCGATCGCGTCGGCGACGGACCCCGCGAATGGCACGGTGGTGCTCACCGGGGGGAGCGCGGGCGCTCGCACGGGGCTGACCTACCGACCGGATCCGAACCACTGCAACACCCAGTCGGGCGGCACCCCGGACACGTTCGACTACACGCTCAACGGTGGCCGGTCCGCGACGGTGTCGGTGACGGTGTCGTGTGTGGACGACGCGCCGGTGGCGGTGGCCGACGGCGTGACGGTGACCGAGGACGACGCTGCGAGCCCGGTCGACGTGTTGGGCAACGACACCGACGTCGACGCAGGTCCGATGTCGGTCGTGTCGGTGACCGACCCGGCGCACGGGACCGTGGTGGTCACCGGTGGTGGTTCGGGGCTGACCTACGAGCCGGATGCGGACTACTGCAACTCCGGTGCCGGGCCGGTCGACACGTTCGACTACACGCTGAACGGTGGGGACACCGCGTCGGTGTCGGTGACGGTGGCCTGTGTCGACGACCCGCCGTCGGCGGTCGACGACAGCCCGACCCTGGCCGAGGACGACGCGGCGACGGCGGTCGACGTGCTGGCCAACGACGCCAACGCGGACGGCGGGCCGCTGTCGATCGCGGCCGCGACCCAGCCGGCGAACGGCACGGTGCTGCTGACCGGCGGTGTGGCCGGAGCGCACGAGGGGCTGACCTACGAACCGGACGCGGACTACTGCAACAGCCAGAGCGGCGGCTCGCCGGACACGTTCGGTTACACGCTGAACGGTGGGGACGCCGCGACGGTGTCGGTGACCGTCACCTGTGCCGACGACGCGCCGGCGGCCGTGGACGACAGCGCGACGGTGACCGAGGACGACCCGGCGACGGCGGTCGACGTGCTGGCCAACGACACCGACATCGACGCCGGCCCGATGAGGATCGCCTCGGCGACCGACCCCCAGAACGGCACAGTGGCACTGACCGGTGGCAGCGCGGGCGCGCACACCGGTCTGACCTACCGACCGGACGCGGACTACTGCGACACCGGGGCGGGCCCGGACGACACGTTCGACTACACCCTGAACGGGGGCGACACCGCGACCGTGTCGCTCACGGTGACCTGCGTGGACGATGCGCCGGTCGCCTTCGACGACACGGCCACCGTGCGGCTCGACGCCACGGCGACCGCGGTCGACGTGCTGGCCAACGACACCGACATCGACGGCGGACCCAAGCGAATCACCTCGGCGACCGACCCCGACCACGGGACCGTGGTGCTGACCGGCGGCACGCCCGGGGCGCACACCGGCCTCACCTACCGGCCCGACCCGGCGTACTGCAACGACCCGCCCGGCACCTCGCCGGACACCTTCGACTACAGCCTGGCCGGTGGCTCGACCGCGACCGTGTCGGTGACCGTCGTCTGCGACGCGCCGCCCACAGCGGTCGATGACAGCGCCACCGTCGCCGAGGACGCCGCCGCCACGCCGGTCGCCGTGCTCGCCAACGACACCGACACCGACGGTGGCCCGAAGGTCGTCGCATCGGCCACCGACCCCGCGAACGGCACGGTCGCACTGACCGGTGGCACGGCGGGCGCGCACACCGGCCTGACCTACCGACCGGACGCGGACTACTGCAACTCCGGTGCCGGGTCCGACGACACGTTCAGCTACACGCTCAACGGCGGCTCGACCGCCACCGTGTCGGTGACGGTGACCTGTCTCGACGACGCGCCGGTGGCGGTCGACGACAGCGCGACCGTCGACGAGGACTCCGGCGCGACCGCCGTCGTCGTCCTGACCAACGACACCGACGTCGACGACGGGCCGAAGACGATCACCACGGTGACGCAGCCGACGAACGGCACGGTCGTGATCACCGGCGGTGGCTCCGGGCTGACCTATGCCCCGGACGCGGACTACTGCAGCAGCCAGACCGGTGGGTCGGCTGACGCGTTCACCTACACGCTGAACGGTGGGGACACCGCGTCGGTGTCGGTGACCGTGACGTGTGTCGACGACGCGCCGTCGGCGGTGGCCGACAGCCCGACCCTGGACGAGGACGCCCCGGCGACGGCGGTGGAGGTGCTGACCAACGACGACAACGCGGACGGCGGGCCGCTGGCGGTCGCCTCGGCGACCCAGCCGGCGCACGGGACGGTGGTGCTGACCGGTGGCGTCGCGGGGGCGCACGAGGGGCTGACCTACGAGCCGGACCCGAACTACTGCAACAGCCAGACCGGCGGCACGGCCGATACGTTTGACTACGCGCTCAACGGCGGCTCGAGTGCGACGGTGTCGGTGACCGTGACCTGCGTCGACGACGCCCCGACCGCCGTGGACGACGTCGCGACCGTGCGCCTGGATGACCCGGCGACGGCGGTCGACGTGCTCGCCAACGACACCGACATCGACGCCGGCCCGATGAGGATCGCCTCGACGACCGACCCCGCGAACGGCACGGTGGCACTGACCGGTGGCACCGCGGGCGCGCACACCGGCCTGACCTACCGACCGGACCCGGGCTACTGCAACGAGCCCCCGGGCACATCTCCGGACACCTTCGACTACACGCTCGTCGGCGGGTCGAGCGCGACGGTGAGCCTCACGGTCATCTGCGACACCCCGCCCGTCGCGGTCGACGACACCGAGACGGTGGCCGAGGACTCGAGCGCCACGGCCGTCGACGTGCTGGCCAACGACACCGACGTCGACGGCGGGCCGATGACGATCGCGTCGGCGACCGACCCGGTGAACGGAACGGTGGTGCTGACCGGCGGGACGGCGGGCGAGCACACGGGCCTGACCTACGAGCCCGACGCCGACTACTGCAACCTGCCACCGGGCGCGACGCCGGACACCTTCACCTACGCCCTCAACGGCGGCGACTCCGCGACGGTGTCGGTGAGCGTCACCTGCGTGGACGACGACCCGGTCGCCGTCGACGACCTCGCCACGGTGGCGGAGGACTCCGGAGCCACCGCGATCCCGGTGCTGGCCAACGAGAGCGACGTCGACGGTGGCCCGAAGACGATCACCGCTGTCACGCAGCCCGCGAACGGCACGGTGGTGATCACCGGCGGCGGCACGGGCCTGACCTACGCCCCGGCTGCGAACTACTGCAACGAACCGCCCGGCACGGCGACCGATGACTTCACCTACACCCTCGCCGGCGGTCCCACGACCGCCACCGTCTCGACCACGGTGACCTGCGTGAACGACGCACCGGTGGCCGACGACGAGTTGTTCGACGGGGCCGGCAGCGCCGTCGGCAACACGGTGCTCGTCGTCGACGACCCCACCGACGCCGCGCCCGCGCACAGCGGGCCCCGCAAGGCGATCACCGGCGACATCCTCGCCGGGGACACCGACATCGACACCACCGGACCGCTCGCCGTCACCGCCGGCACCTTCGCGACCAACGACGGTGGCTCGGTCGTGCTCCAAGCCGACGGCGACTTCGTCTACACCCCTGCCCCCGGCTGCTCCGACGGCTCGGACCACTTCGACTACACGGTCTCCGACCAGGAGACCCCGACGCCGGGCACCGACACCGGACGGGTGACGATCAACGTCAGCGGCTGCGTCTGGTACGTCGCCAACGACGCGGCCGGCAACGCCGGCACCTCCACGGCGCCGTTCGACACGCTCGTGCAGGCCCAGGCGGCGTCCGGCACCGGGCACACGATCTACCTCTACGAGGGCGACGGCACCGCCACCGGCCATGCGGCCGGCATCGACCTTAAGGCCGACCAGCGCCTGCTCGGCGAGCTCGCCGACCTCGAGGTCGGCGGCCACCTGCTGGCCGCCGGCGTCGCCGGCGCCCGCCCGATCGTGGCCAACGCTGGCGCCGACGTCGTCTCGCTCGCCGCCGGCAACACGGTCCGCGGGCTCCGGATCGACCCCCAGGGCAGTGGCGGCGGCATCGCCGGTGGCGCGGGCGACGCGGCAGGCACGATCGCGGACGTGCAGATCGTCGACACCGGTGTCGCCGGGACCCAGCCGGGCCTCGAGCTGGACGGCACCAGCGGCACCTGGTCGATCTCCGACCTCGTCGTCGACAACAGCGCGGCCACCGGCACGTCGGCCGGCTCGGTCGGTGTCCGCCTGAGCAACGCGGGCACCGTCACGTTCGCCGACGCCGGCACGGTGTCGGTCACGACCAAGGGTGCCAAAGCCCTCGACGTGACCGGCACGGGGCTCGGCACCAGCGTCTTCGACGCGCTGACCGTGACCGGCTCCTCGTCGGGGGCGGTGTCGCTGGTCACCACCACCGGGAGCACGACGTTCTCGAACCTGGCGCTGGCCACGACCTCCGGGGCGACGGCCGCGTTCGCGCTCGGCAACGCCGGCACGGTCACGGTCCCCGCCTCCGGGACCGCGAACGTCACGGCCGTGGGCGGCCCGGCCATCGACGTCACCGGCACCGCCGGTGCCACCTTGGGCTTCGACACCGTCATCTCGACCGACAGCGCGCACGACGGGGTCAACCTGTCCGGCCTCGGGTCCGGCACGTTCAGCGCCGGTCCGAGCAGCGCGATCAGCAACGCCACCGAAGTCGACTTCGACCTGGACGGCGGCACCGGCGCGGTCACGTACGACGGCACGATCACCGACGACGTCGGCCAGCTGGTGCGGGTGGCGAACGCGACCGGCGGCACCAAGGACTTCAACGGGACGATCACCGACGGGGACAACGGGAGCGGGCAGGGCATCGCCCTGAGCGCGAACACCGGCGCGACGGTCCGCTTCGACGGCGGGGTCACCCTGTCCACGGGCACGAACCCGGCGTTCTCCGCGACCGACGGCGGCACGGTGGCGGTCACCGACCCGGCCGGAGCAGCGGCCAACGCGCTGACCACCACCTCGGCCACCGCGCTCACCGTCACCAACACGGCGATCCACGGCGACGGCCTGACCTTCCAGAGCATCACCTCGAACGGGGCGCCCCGCGGCATCCTGCTCAGCACCACGGGCAGCTCCGGCCGCCTGGTCGTCACCGGTGCAGGCGGCACCTGCACGGCCGCGTCGTCCGCGGGCTGCAGCGGCGGCGTCATCGCCAACGGCTCCGGCGGCGACGACTCGGGCGCCACCCCGACCGGCACCGGCATCGTGCTGGCCAACACCCTCGGCCCGTCGCTCACCCGGATGTGGATCCACGACCACACCAACTACGCCATCCGGGGCACCGGCGTCACCGGCTTCACGCTGGCCGACAGCGTGGTGAACGGCGCCAACGGCAACAACGGCGGCACCCCGTTCGACGACTCGAGCATCCGGTTCGAGAACCTCGCCGGCGCGGCATCGATCACCGACAGTCACATCAGCGGCGGCTTCGAGGACAACCTGCGGGTGCAGAACGACACCGGCTCGCTGAACCGGCTCACGATCACCCGGACGACGTTCGGTCTCGGCAGCGACCGGCCGACCAACGACGCGGTGTTCCTGGGGTCGACGGCCGGGGCCGGCCAGCTGCAGGCGACCATCACCGACAGCACGTTCAGCAGCGCCGGCGGCGACCTGCTGCAGTTCGACCACATCGGCTCCGGCGCCGGTGACCTGGTGCTGACCGGCAACACGTTCAGCAACGCAAACTCGACGATCGCCACCGGCGGCGGCGGCGTCTCGCTCTTCTCGGGCGGCACCGGCGCCGGCACCACCATGACGATCAGCGGCAACAGCTTCCGCGACGCGGTCGGCACCGCCGTCCTCCTGGTGAAGACACCCGGATCCGCGGGCCAGACCGGCACGTTCCAGAACAACATCGTCGGGGTGAGCGGGGTGGCCAACTCCGGCTCGGCGGAGGGCTCCGGGGTGAAGATCCAGCACGCCGGCGGTGGGACGCAGCGCTGGTCTGTCGCCGGCAACCAGATCCGGCAGTACAACAACTTCGGCATCGACGTGCAGGCAGGCGCCGGCGTGGTCGCGGACGGCACGGTCGTCACCACGATCACCGGGAACACGATCGAGCAGCCGGGCAACTCCTCTGGCACCGTGGGATTCCAGAAGTACGGCCTCCACTTCAACATCGGCGTCACACCCAGTGACTCGTTCCTCGCGTGCGGCGTGATCACCGGCAACACGCTGTCGGCGAGCGGCTCGAACTCCGGCAACTTCGACGTACGGCTCCGGCAGCGGCAGAGCACGACGTTCCGGCTCCCCGGCTACCCCGGCGTCGCGGGCGACACCACTGCCGTGTCGGCGTTCGTGAGCGCCGCCAACGGCGCTGGTACGGACGTGTCGGCCTCGGCCGCCTATCCCGGCTCGGGTGGAGGCTTCACCGGCCAAGGCTGCCCCTGACCGGTGAGGCCCGCCCAGACCTGCCCAGACACCCCCGACCCCCACCGAGAGGAGACCGACCATGGCCGAGCCCTTCCTGTCCGAGATCCGGTTGATGTCGTTCGGCTTCGCCCCGAGGGGGTGGGCGCAGTGCAACGGGCAGTTCCTCCCGATCAACCAGAACCAGGCGCTGTTCTCCCTGCTCGGCACCACCTACGGCGGCAACGGGCAGACGACCTTCGCCCTGCCCGACCTCCGCGGGCGGACGCCGATCCATGTCGGCGCCGGGCACACGCTCGGGGAGCGCGCCGGCGAGCAGGCGCACACGATCTCCATCGCCGAGATGCCCCAGCACACGCACCCGGTCAACGTGTCCTCCGTGGCTGCCGGTGGCAGCGCGAACCCGGCGGGAAGGTTCCTCGGCGGGGCCAACAACGCCTACCAGACCGGGCCGGGCTCGACGTCGCTCAACCCCGCCACCGTGACCAACGTGGGGGGAAGCCAGGCGCACCTGAACATGCAGCCGTTCCTCGCCCTCAGCTTCTGCATCGCCCTCCAGGGCATCTTCCCGAGCCCTACCTGAAAGGAGCGCCGCCATGGCCCAGCCCTACGTCGGCGAGATCAGGATGTTCGCCGGCAACTTCGCCCCCGCTGGCTGGATGTTCTGCGAGGGGCAGATCCTTCCGATCTCCGAGAACGAGACCCTCTTCCAGCTGATCGGCACCACCTACGGCGGGGACGGGGAGAACACGTTCGCCCTGCCCGACCTGCGCGGCCGGATCCCGATCCACCTGGGCAACGGGTTCATCCTCGCCGAGACGGGTGGCGCCGAGGAGATCACGCTCACCGTGCCCCAGATCCCCGCGCACTCGCACCCCCTCCTCGCGGTCGCCGAGGGTGCCGGCAACCAGATCAGCCCGGCCGGCAACGTTCCCGGCCCGTCGTACAACGTCTCGCCGTACCTCAACGACAGCCCCACCGGCGACTTCAACGCCGCCGCGATCGCGCCGGTGGGCGGAAGCCAGCCGCACACCAACCTCCAGCCCTACCTGTGCGTCGACTTCATCATCTCGCTGTTCGGCATCTTCCCCTCCCCGACCTGAGCCCCGCGAAACGAGCACTGACCATGGCCGACCCCTTCGTCGCCGAGATCCGGATCTTCCCCTTCAACTTCGCACCGAAAGGCTGGGCGTGGTGCGACGGGCAGCTGCTGCCCCTCTCGCAGAACACCGCCCTGTTCTCGCTGCTCGGCACCACCTACGGCGGCAACGGCAAGTCGAACTTCGCGCTGCCCGACCTCCAGGGCCGCGCCCCCATGCACCCCGGTCAGGGGCCGGGCCTGAGCCTCCACGATCTCGGTGAGAGCGGTGGCAGCGAGACCGTCACGCTGCTGGAGAGCGAGATCCCGCACCACACCCACACGCTGCGCGCGAACACGTTGGACCCCGGGGACGTGAACGTCCCGAGCCCCTCCGCGGTCTACGCCAACTCCACGGGAGGGACCCTCTACCAGTCCACGACGGACGCCCAGCTGGCCCCGGGGGCGCTTGCGCCCACCGGCGGCGGCCTGCCGCACAACAACATGCAGCCCTACCTGACGTTCTACTTCTGCATCGCGATGCAGGGCGTCTTCCCGCCGAGAGGCTGAGCCCGATGAGCAGTTCGCCCGCCACCGACGCCGCCGCTCCCGCCGGCGTCGTCTCGCTGCGGCCCACGACCGACACCGACCGCCCGTTCCTGCTCGAGGTGTACGCCGCGACGCGCGCCGAGGAGCTCGACCAGGTCGTCTGGGCGCCCGGTGCCCGCGAGGCATTCCTGCGCATGCAGTTCGAGGCCCAGGACGTGCAGTACCGCCAGCACAACCCGCACGGTGCCTTCGACGTCGTGGAGGTCGACGGCGTGCCCGCCGGGCGGCTGTACGTCGACCGGCGCCCCACCGACGTCCGCATCGTCGACATCGCCCTGCTCCCGGCGTACCGCGGAACCGGGGTGGGGAGTCACCTGCTCCGCCTCCTCCAGGCGGAGGCGGCGGCCTCGGGGCGGTCGCTCAGCATCCACGTCGAGATCCACAACCGGGCCGCGGGCCTCTACTCGCGCCTCGGGTTCGTCGTGGTCGCCGAACACGGCGTCTACCGGCGCATGGAATGGCGCGCGCCATGAGGTGTCCCGCGAGGCGCGCCGGGCGGTCGCGTGCCTCAGGCGAACGCGGCCTCGTAGCGCACGCCGTCCGCGTCCTTGCCGATCGGCACCAGGAACAGTTGCAGCTCACCCACCTCGGGATGGGTCAACGGGTAGGTCGCCTGCGGCAGTACCGGCTCGGCCGGTCCGCGGAACACCAGCGAGAACTGCCGCCGCTGCTCGCCCCGCGGCCCGGGGCCACCCTGCTCGGTGCTCTCCCAGGCGTCGGCCAGCTCGAGGGCCACGGTCTGCTCGCCGGTCCGGGCGTCGAACCGCTGGCCCACCCGGGGCGCGAACTGCTCGTAGGTGAGCCACTCCAGGTCGGTCATGGACCGATGCTATGCCCGACCGATCCACACCCGAGGAGAGCACCGTGACACCCGTACCGCTCGCACGACGGGCCCTCGTCCGGCTGGGGGCGAGCGCCCTCGTGCTCGGCCCGCTGGCTCGGACCGGGCAGGCCTCCGCGAGCGTCGAGACCGCCTCCGGCGCCTACCTGCGGTCGCGCTTCACGCCGTACCTCGGCCGGCAGTTCCGACTCGGCAACGGCTCGCGGGCCTGGGTGCTGCGGCTGACCGCCGTGGACGACCTGCCGTCTGCCGCGGCCGGTGCCGAGGGGTCCTTCAGCCTGACCTTCTCGGCCCGGTCCGCCGGTCCTCCCCAGGGGACCTACACGCTGCGCCGCGCCGGGTTCGCGGCCACCACCCTCTTCGTGGTGGCGGTCGACGCCAGCGGCCGGACCGTCGAGGCGGTCGTCAACAACGGCTGAGCGCCGAAGGGTGGCCGCCTGGCGGGAGGACGCCCGCTGGACGACGCGGCCGGGACCGAGGTCCCACAGATGTGAGGACTCGGGGCCGGCTCGATAGGTTGGCGCACATGACCGATCACGCCCGCACCCAGCAGATCCGCGACAAGGTCCAGGAGGTGCTGCCAGGGGTCCGCAGCGACCTCGAGGCCCTGGTCCGCATCCAGTCGGTGAGCGCCGACCCCGAGCGCGCCGGCGAGGTACGCCGCAGCGCCGAGGAGGTCGCCCGGCTGCTGCGTGAGGCCGACTTCGACCAGGTCGACGTCGTCGACGTCGAGGGTGGTGTGCACCCGGCCGTGATCGGCCACAAGGCCGGGCCGGAGGGCGCGCCGACGGTGCTGCTCTACGCCCATCACGACGTGCAGCCCGAGAACGACCACGCCGAGTGGGACTCCCCGCCGTTCGAGCCCACCGAGCGCGGTGACCGGCTCTACGCCCGCGGCGCTGCCGACGACAAGGCCGGCATCGCCGCTCACCTCGGCGCGCTGCGGGTGCACGGCGACCAGCTGCCGGTGAGCGTCACCGTCTTCGTCGAGGGCGAGGAGGAGACCGGCTCGGAGAGCCTCCCCGCGATCCTCGAGCAGTACCGCGACCGGCTGCGCGCCGACGTGATCGTGATCGCCGACTCCGGCAACTGGGACATCGGCGTCCCGGCGCTGACCACCAGCCTGCGCGGACTGGTGCGACTCGACGTCGAGGTCCGCACCCTCACCCACGCCGTGCACTCGGGCATGTGGGGCGGCCTGGTGCCCGACGCGCTGATGACGCTGTCGCGGCTGATCTCGTCGTGCTTCGACGAGTCCGGACGGGTCGCCATCGACGGCCTGCACAGCGGCCCGGCCGCTGACGTGGAGTACCCCGAGGAGCGGCTGCGCGCCGAGTCCGGCGCCAACCCGGGCGTCGAGTGGATCGGCTCCGGCCCGGTCGTGGAGCGGCTGTGGACCCAGCCGTCGCTGTCGATCATCGGCCTCGACGCGCCGAAGGTGGAGGGCTCCAGCAACACGCTGGTGCCGGCCGCCCGGGCCCGCTTCTCGCTGCGGGTCGCCCCCGGTGACACCTGCGCCAACGCCCGAGCGCGGCTCGAGGAGCACCTGCGCGCCCACGTGCCGTGGGGCGCCGAGCTGTCCACGGTGCTGGTCGACGACGGCGAGGCCACCTCGATCGACGCCACCGGCCCCGCCTACGACGCCGCCCGCGAAGCGTTCACCGAGGCCTGGGAGGGCACCCCCCCGGTCGACATGGGCGTCGGCGGCTCGATCCCGTTCATCGCCGAGTTCCTCGACGCGTTCCCCGAGGCCAGCGTGCTGGTCACCGGCGTGGAGGACCCCGACACCCGCGCCCACGGCGCCAACGAGGGCCTGCACCTCGCCGAGTTCGAGCGGGTCATCGTCGCCGAGGCGCTGCTGCTGGAGAAGCTCGCCCGCTGACCCGCTGCTGATCCGCTGCCGCTCCGCCATGCGGCGCGGCGGCGAGCCGTCGATCGTTCCCCGACACGCCGCGAAACGACGTGAATCAGTGACGGGTCGGCGTCAGGGGGCGGCGGGGAGGTGGACGCGGAACGTGCTGCCGACCTCCAGCGTGGAGTCGACCTCGATCCGGCCGCCGTGGGCGCGCGTCACCCTGGCGGCGATCGCCAGACCGAGACCAGTGCCCGGGTGGGCCAGCGCGCGCGCGTTGGTGCTGCGGTAGAACTCCGTGAACACCTCCTCGAGGTCACCCGGTGGGATGCCGTACCCCCGGTCGGCGCAGGTGAGCACGGCGTCGTCGCCGTGACGCTCGACGCTCAGCCGCACCGTGCCGCCCGCAGCGCTGTAGGTCACCGCGTTCTCCACGAGCGCGTCGACGAGGTGCTGCAGGTCGACGGCGCTGCCCAGCACCCGCACCGGGTCGGCCGGTCGCGCCGCGGAGAGCGACACCTCCCGCTCGGCCGCCAACGGCGCATACCGGGCCACGGCGGCGTCGACCAGCTCGCCCAGGTCGACCGGACTGCTCACCAGCGCGCGCTCGTCGAGCCGCGAGAGCACCAGCAGCTCCTCGACCATCCGCTGCATCCGGGCGGCGCTGCGCTGGATGCCGCGCAGCGACGTGGCGAACGCCGGGCCGTGGTCGGTCTCGGCGAGCACCTCGGCGTAGCCGAGGACCGCACCGAGCGGGTTCTTCAGCTCGTGCGCGACCGTGGAGATCAGCCTGCTCTTCGCCTCGCTGGCCGCCCGCAGCTCCGCGGTGAGGGCGCTGTCCTGCTCCAGCCGCTGGGCCTGCAGCACCGCCCGGCCGAGGTCGTGTCCGATGTCGAGCGCCGCGGCCGCCTGCTGGTCGTTCCACTCCAGCGAGGTGTCGACCCGCCCCAGCAGCGCCCAGCCCAGGCAGTTGCCGGCCGCCCCGATCGGCATCAGCACCAGCGACCCGAGCCCGCGCTCGAGGCTGCGCTCGAGGATGCGCCGGTGCTCGTCGGGGCTCAGCAATCCCGGAGAGGTCCGGTGCTCGCTGATCACCGCCACCCGGTGGGCGTCCCAGCAACGCTCTGCCAGTTCCAGGAGCAGGTCACGCTGGGGGCCGGCGCTGTTGTCGAGCACCGGGGGCGAGGTGACCGTGCGACTCGGCGAGAACGGGGTCTGCAGCGTGGTGATCCGGGCCAGCTCCACCTCGAACGCGTCCCGCAGGGCATCGGTGACCTCCAGCAACAGCTGGTCCAGCGGCATCCGGGTCGTCGCCGTGCGCACGACGCGGCGTACGGCGTCGGTCAGCCGGACGTGCTCGGCGCGCTGGTCCCGCTCGAGCGCGGTGCGGATCGCCGCCGCGGCCCGGTCGATGTAGGGCCCGACCCGCTCACGCGCGGCCGGTCCGGGGCGCACCCCGTCGGCCGGCTGGTCGAAGCTGAGGACGCCGATGACGTCGCCCGCGTCGTTGGTGACGGGCGCCATCAGCACGTCGTAGGGCCGCCAGGCGTCCGCGGACGCCGGCTCCTCGAGGTAGGCCTCCGGGGCGGCGTCGATCCAGATCTTGTCGGACCAGGTCACCGCCTCCGCGTGTGGCAGGAACCGCAGCCGACCCCAGTCCTCGGCCTGGGCCAGGATCGTGTGGATGTAGCCGGCGGGGGCGGTGTCGCCGAGCAGCTCGGCCCGGGCCTGGTCGCTGCCCGCGACCGCCATCAGCTCCAGCTCCTCGGTCTCCAGGAAGACGCCGATGGCGACCACCCCGAAGCCGGCGACCTCCCGCACCGCCTCCGCGATCACCTGCAGCTGCTCGCGCAGGGCCCGTCGGCTCCACTCCTCGGGCAGCCAGGCGTCCACGCGCGCGGCGAACAGGCCCCCGCCCTCGGGTGCCGCGGCCGCGCCGGCGACGGACATCTCGGCTCAGGCCGCGGCTGGTAGGAACACGCGGAACGTGCTGCCGGCGCCGAGCGCGGACTCGACCTCGATCCGGCCGCCGTGACGAGACACGATCCGGCTGACGATCGCCAGCCCCAGGCCGGTGCCGGGCTGGGCCACGGCCTCGGGGTTGCTGGATCGGAAGAACTCGGTGAACAGGCCCTTCTGGTCCTCGGCGGAGATGCCGATGCCCTCGTCGGTGCAGGTCAGCACCACGAGGTCGTCCTGCCGGGCCAGGCGCACCAGCACCCCGCGGCCCTCGGGGGTGTACTTCACGGCGTTGCTGAGCAGGTTCGCGCAGACCCGGTCCAGCTCCCCGGGGTCACCGGCCGCGTGCAGATCGTCGCCGTCGGTCTCCAGCCGCACCGTGATCCGCTTGCGCTGAGCCTGGACGCCGACCAGGTCGAGGACGTCCTCGATGGTGCGCCGCAGGTCGACCGGCGTGGCGATCACCGGGTTGTCGGGATCGCCGACCTTGGACAGCAGCAGCAGGTCGTCGACGACCCGCGCCAGCCGGTGCGCGCCGCGGTCGATGGCCGCCAGCGACGTGAGCGTGCGCCGGTCGAGGTTCTCGACGCCCTCGAGCATCTCGAGGTGGCCCAGGATCGCGGCCAGCGGGTTCTTCAGCTCGTGGGAGACCGTCGCGATCAGCTGGCTCTTGTAGGTGTCGAGGGCCTGCAGCTCGACCCGGGCGCGGTGCTCACGCTCGAAGAGTCGGGCGTTGAGGATGGCGTGCCCGAGGTCGTGGCCGATGTCGAGCGCGGCGCCCTTCTCGACGTCGCTCCATTCGGGGGCGTGCGGCCGGCGGGTCAGCACCAACAGCCCCAGGCAGGCGGGTCCGGCCCCCAGCGGTGTCGCCAGCAGCGACCCGGCACCCAGCGACTCCAGGAGCTGACGCAGCAGCGCCCAGTCCTCGGAGGTCAGCAAGGGGGCAGCTTCGTCGGCATGCACGTCGACGCTGAGGGTGGCCTGCGCCTCCCAGGTCTGCCTGGCCACCCGGTCGCCCAGGGCCATCAGGTCCCGCGACGGACTGATCCGCGCGGACGAGGCGGTGTGGATCGCGCCCTGGCCGCCCTCGTGGAGGGTCTGGATCCACAGGCCCGCCGCCCGGAAGCCCTCGACCAGGGCCTCCCGGCTCTCCGCGAGCACCTGCTCCAGGCTGAGCTTGGCGCTGGCCCGGCGCACGATCGTGCGGGCCGCCTCGGCGAGCCGCACCTGCTCGGCCAGCGCCTCACGCTCCAGCGCGGTGACCACCGCGCGGCCGGCTTGCGCGGCGTACAGCTCGAGCAGCCGGCGCTGCGCGGCGTCGGGGCGGCGGCCGTCGCGGGGCAGGTCGATGCTCAGCGAGCCGCGCAGCACGCCATCGGCGTCGCGCAGCGGTGCTACGAGGAGGTCGAGTGGGTGCCAGGCGTCCGGGACGTCGAGGGGCTCGTAGTCGGGGACCCACCCCCAGCTTCCCTCGTCGAGGTCGAGCCGCTCGTGCGGGACGAACTTCAGCAGACCCCAGTCGTCGGCCTTGGCGACCTCCTCCATCAGCTCCGCGATCGGGGTGCGGGCGCCCTCGAGCGTGCGGCGGGCGTCGTCGCTGCCGGCGACCGCCATCACCTGCATGTAACCGTCGTCGCGGGCGACGCTGATCGCCGCGACTCCGAAGCCGGCCACCTCGGTCACGCCCTCCGCGATCAGGTGCAGGGCGTCTCGAGAGTCGCTCGAGGTCCAGTCGACCCCGCCGGGGCGGCGCGGCCGCACCGGACCCGCTCCGACCGAAGGGTCGCCGAACCGGGCGCCGGGCTCGATCAGGCGGTCGGACATCTCACCTCGGGGGCTGGGGGGGGTGAGTTCATCGTACGTGGGGCGGGCAGTCGGTGTCGGAGGATCGAGGACCTCGTACGCCGTGAGGTGCGTGCCCGGGGCGCGGGACACGCGGAGGACCTCCGGTGGGGACGACTAGTGGTTGCCGCCGGAGGTTCGTCGGGGGTGGCCCGTGGTTCGGGTGCGTGCATCGCCAGGCGCCGGAGCGAAGCCGTACTGGCTCGTCCAGCGAGCGACGGCAACGCCGCGAGGTGCGTGCCCGGGGCGCGGGACACGCGGAGGACCTCCGGTGGGGACCACTAGACTGCGGAAACGTGCCCTACCTCAGCAGCTCGCCGCGCAAGGGCGGCGACGGCCGGCTCACCGCTTCGCTGGACCCGCAGGACCAGGGACCGCAGGACGCCTGCGGGGTCTTCGGGGTCTGGGCACCCGGCGAGGACGTCGCGAAGCTGACCTACTTCGGGCTCTACGCCTTGCAGCACCGCGGCCAGGAGTCGGCCGGCATCGCGGTCAGCAACGGCCGGCAGATCCTCGTCTACAAGGACATGGGCCTGGTCTCGCAGGTCTTCGACGAGACCACACTCGACTCCCTCAAGGGCCACCTGGCGATCGGGCACGCCCGCTACTCCACGACCGGTGCCAGCACCTGGGAGAACGCCCAGCCCACGTTCCGCCCCACCGCGGAAGGCTCGATCGCGCTGGGCCACAACGGCAACCTGGTCAACACCCACCAGCTGCGCGACCTGGTCGACGCGCTGCCGGGCCCCAGCGACGAGCTCGAGCTGCACACCCGGCCGGTGGCCGAGTCCACCAACGACACCGGCTTCGTCACCGCCCTCCTGGCCCACCACCCCGACACCTCCCTGGAGCAGCGGGCGATGGAGGTGCTGCCGCTGCTGCAAGGGGCGTTCTCGTTCGTCTGGATGGACGAGGACACCCTCTACGCCGCGCGCGACCCGCAGGGCATCCGACCGCTGGTGCTGGGGCGCCTCGAACGCGGCTGGGTGGTCGCCAGCGAGGACGCCGCCTTGGCGACGATCGGCGCCAGCGTGGTCCGCGAGGTCGAGCCCGGCGAGATGCTCGTCATCGACGAGAGCGGGCTGCGCTCCCACCGGTTCGCCGACGCCGACCCGAAGGGCTGCGTCTTCGAATACGTCTACCTGGCCCGGCCCGATGCCACGATCGCCGGGCGCAGCGTCCACGAGGCGCGCGTCGAGATGGGCCGGCGGCTGGCCCGCGAGTTCCCCGTCGAGGCCGACCTGGTGATGCCGGTGCCCGAGTCGGGCACCCCCGCCGCCGCCGGCTACGCCGAGGAGAGCGGCATCCCGTTCGGTCAGGGGTTCGTGAAGAACGCCTACGTCGGGCGCACGTTCATCCAGCCCAGCCAGACCCTGCGCCAACTGGGCATCCGGCTCAAGCTCAACGCGCTCGAGCACATGATCCGCGGCAAACGGGTGGTCGTCGTCGACGACTCGATCGTCCGCGGCAACACCCAGCGGGCCCAGGTGCGGATGCTGCGCGAGGCCGGTGCCCGGGAGGTTCACGTGCGGATCTCCAGCCCGCCCGTGAAGTGGCCGTGCTTCTACGGCATCGACTTCGCCACCCGGGCCGAGCTGATCGCCAACGGACTCGACGGCGACGAGATCGCCGCGAGCGTGGGCGCCGACAGCCTCGGCTACATCTCGCTCGAAGGCATGGTCGAGGCCACCGGTCAACCGTCGGAGCGGCTCTGCCAGGCCTGCTTCACCGGCGCCTACCCCATCGAGCTCCCCGACGAGAGCCTGCTCGGCAAGCACCTGCTCGAGGTCTCGCTGTCCTCCCCCACCATGGGCAAGGCACTGCCGGTCCTGAACAACCCGTGAGCACACCCCAACGCCCGAGCCCGCTGAGCGAGGACCCATGACCGAGCAGGAGCAGTCCGCCTACGCCGCCGCCGGCGTGTCGATCGAGGCGGCCGACACCGCCATCGAGCTGATGAAGGGCTGGGTGGAGAAGGCCCGCCGTCCCGAGAGCATCGGGGGGCTCGGCGGCTTCGCCGGGCTGTTCGACGCCTCCGCGCTGACCCGCTACCAGCGGCCGCTGCTGGCCACCTCGACCGACGGGGTCGGCACGAAGGTCGCGATCGCGCAGATGATGGACGTGCACGACACCATCGGGTTCGACCTGGTCGGCATGGTCGTCGACGATCTGGTCGTGTGCGGGGCCGAGCCGCTGTTCATGACCGACTACATCGCCACCGGACGCGTGGTGCCCGAGCGGATCGCCGCGATCGTCAAGGGCATCGCCGAGGCCTGCGTGCAGGCCGGCTGCGCGCTGCTGGGCGGAGAGACCGCCGAGCACCCCGGTCTGCTGGCGCCCGACGAGTACGACGTCGCCGGCGCCACCACGGGAGTGGTCGAGGGCGACCGGCTGCTCGGGCCGGCCCGGGTGCGCCCCGGCGACGTGGTCCTGGCCATCGAGTCCAGCGGGCTGCACTCCAACGGCTACTCGCTGGTGCGGCACGTCTTCCTCACCGAAGCGGGCTGGTCGCTCGACCGGGACGTGCCTGAGCTCGGCCGCACCCTCGGCGAGGAGCTGCTCACCCCGACCCGCATCTACGCCAAGGCCTGCCTCGACCTGGCCGCCCGCACCCGCACCCACGCGATGTCGCACATCACCGGCGGCGGGCTCGCCGCCAACCTCGAGCGGGTGCTGCCGGTCGAGCTGACCGCGACCCTCGAGCGCGGCACCTGGACCCCCGCGCCGGTCTTCGACCTGGTGCGGCAGGTCGGACAGGTCTCACAGCCCGACCTCGAGGCGACCCTCAACTGCGGCGTCGGCATGGTCGCGCTCCTCGAGGCCGACGACGTCGACACGGCGATCGAGCTGCTCGCCGGCCACGGGCTGCGCGCCTGGGTCGCCGGTGAGGTGCGGCACGCCGCGTCCGCGGACGACGGTGGGAAGGTCCGGCTCGCCGGACAGCACGCTGGTTGGTAGGTCCGCTGCGCGGGGCTTCCGCTGCGCGGGGCTTCGTGGTGCTGGTGAGGACCGGTGGCGTGTGTGGGTGGGGCGGGTCGGCTGCGCCGGAGGGGCCCCGGCCGGCCAACCACCCGCTCCGCTCGTTCCTCACGGAGCGGGGGCCAGGCCCATCCACGGCCGTCCGGGGGGCCCCTCCGGCTCCGCCGCCCCACCCCGCGCCCGGCGCCGGGCTCACCGACCCTGAGTGAAAGGGAAGATGCGGCTACGCCGCGTGACCCGGCCGACCCGCGACCTCCGCCGACCGTGACCAAGCGGGGGTCGGTCTGAAACCCAGCCCCACGCCCACCATGAGTGACAGGTCAGCGGGTCCACGCCGACCACGAGTGACAGGTCAGCGGGTCCACGCCGACCACGAGTGACAGGTCAGCGGGTCCACGCCGACCACGAGTGACGGGTCAGCGGGTCCACGCCGACCACGAGTGACGGGTCAGCGGAGAGACCGATCACCCGGGGTCCGCCGGGTGTCGCGCGGTGGCGGACCAGCCACGACCTGGGACTTCGTGACGAATCTGGAACCGGATGTGCGGGAACAGCCGGGGAGCAGGTAGCGTTGCCCCCACGAGACATCCAAGACAGTCCGGGCGCTTCGATGCCCCGGCCAAGCGTGCGAGGGGGTCGACCCTATGGGGCGCGGCCGAGCGAAGGCCAAGCAGACGAAGGTCGCCCGCGACCTGAAGTACCGCACTCACGAGACGGACTTCGGGGCACTGGCCCGCGAACTGCATGGCGGCGAAGACAGCAGCGACGAGTCGTCCGAGGCTTCGGACGACTACGACGATTGGTCGGACTACTCCGAACCCCGCCGCGACTGACCTGACCGCGAGTGCGCCGGTCCGACATCGAGCGATGTCGGACCGGCGTCCTCGGGTCGGGGCGCGAGGCTCAACTGCCCGGCAACCAGATGCCGCGCAGGCGGCCGACCTCGCGTAGCCGCTGCTCGGCGAGCCGGTCCGCCGCGACAGCCGGCGGCACCCCGTCGCGCTCGGCGAGCTCGAAGACCCGCCGGGTGGTGTCGAGGATCCCCTCGGCGCGCTGCTTGGCGCGCTCGAACACGAAACCCTCGAGCTCGTCGGCCACCTGGATCAGGCCGCCGGCGTTCACGCAGTAGTCCGGCGCGTAGAGCACGCCACGGTCGGCGAGCACCTTCTCGATGCCCGGGTGGGCCAGCTGGTTGTTGGCCGCGCCGCAGACGACCCTGGCGGTGAGCACCTCGACGACGTCGTCGTCCAGCGCCCCACCGAGCGCACAGGGGGCGTAGACGTCCAGCGGCGAGCGCACCAATGCGTCGGTCGAGTCGACGACCCGCACCCGGGGGTGCTCGCTGCGCAGGCTGCGTACGGCGGCGTCGGAGACGTCGGCGACGACCACGTCGGCGCCGTCCTCGAGCAGGTGGCCGACCAGGTGCCGGCCGACCTTGCCGACGCCGGCCACGCCGACGGTGCGACCGGCCAGGGACGGGTTGCCCCAGGCGACCTCGGCGGCCGCGCGCATGCCCTGGAACACGCCGTACGCGGTGAGCACCGAGCTGTCACCGGCACCGCCGTGCGCGACCGTGCGGCCGGTCACGAAGGAGCACTCGCGGGCGACCTGGTCCATGTCGGCGGAGTAGGTGCCGACGTCGCAGGCGGTGAGGTAGCGCCCGCCGAGGGACTGCACGAACCGGCCGTAGGCACGCAGCAGCGCCTCGGACTTGTCGCGGGCCGGGTCGCCGACGATCACCGCCTTGCCGCCGCCGAGGTCCAGGCCGGCCAGAGCGGCCTTGTAGGTCATCCCGCGGGAGAGCTCGAGCACGTCGGCGAGGGCCGCGGCGGTGGTGGGGTAGGGGTGGAAGCGGGTGCCGCCAAGCGCCGGTCCGAGGGCGGTGGAGTGGATCGCCACGATGGCCCGGAGCCCGGACTCCTCGTCGCTGGCGAAGACGACCTGCTCGTGTTGGGCGGCGGCGGAGAAGACGTCGCTGTCGGGGGCGGCTTCGGGGTCGTGGGTCTCGACGCTGGGCTCGGTCATGGGTGGTGTCCGTTCGGTTCGGCCACGGGGTGGTGTGGCGTGGGTCGGGCCCGCAGGGGTGGCGCGGGTCACCTCCCACGGTAGTGGGAACGGAGCGACCGGTGGGTCAGCTTCGGGCGGCGAGCTCGCGTTGGAGCGTGAGCACGGCCTGGTCGAGCTCGGCCTCCAGGTGGGCGAGCAGCTCCGCGCCGGTGTGCTCGCCGTCGCCCGCGCCACTGCGGCCCGCGGCCGTGGGGCTGGAGCGCTCGGCCAACGCCTCGAGTCTGTCCGCCACCGCCGCCACGCGGGGCAGCCCGAGGTTGAGCGCGGTGCCCTTGACCGCATGGGAGGCCAGGCCCAGGGCCTGGTGGTCCGCCGCGGAGAGCGCCTCGCTCACCGCCCGCAGCAGGTCGGGGGCACGGCCCAGGAACGACCGCGCGGTGCGTTCGAAGAAGGTGATCCCGTCCTTGCGCAGCTGCTCCAGGGTGCGGACCCGGTCGTGGTCGAGCACCGGGAGCTCGGCGGGCGTGGTCGGTGACGCGGCCGCTCGGTCCGCCACGGTCGCGTCGTCGCCGGACGAGGACGGGATCCAGCGGCGCAGGACGCGTTCGAGCTCGACGGCTGCCACAGGCTTGGTGAGGAAGTCGTCCATGCCGGCGTCCAGGCACCTCTCCCGGTCGCCCTCGAGGGCGGAGGCGGTCATCGCGATGACCGGAACCCGCTCGTCGTCCGCCTCGCGGGCGCGCAGGCGGCGAGTGGCCTCGAAACCGTCGAGGCGAGGCATCCGACAGTCCATCAGCACCGCGGCGAAGCCGTGTCCTGGTCCGAGCAGGTCGAGCGCGACGAGTCCGTCGCGGGCCACGACGGCGGCGTAGCCGAGCGTCTGGAGCAGTCCGCTGGCGACCAGCTGGTTCACCTCGTTGTCCTCGACGACCAGCACGCGGCCGCCCGGTGCGCTCGGGACGGGATCGCGGGCGGCCGCGGGCTCGCTGCCCGCGACGGCACGCGAGTCGGTCTCGGAGCCGAGAGCGGTCCTGAGCGCCTCGCGGAGCTCGGAGTGTCGCACCGGCTTGTCGAGGGCGAGGTCGAAGCCGGCGGCGGCCCCCTCGCCCTGGTCGGCCGGGGCGGTCGACAGCAGGATCAGCACCGTGCCGCGGAGGTAGGGGTCGTGGCGGATGACGCGGGCCAGCGCGGCGCCGTCGGTGCCGGGCATCGATCCGTCGAGGAGGGCCACTTCGAACGGTTGGCCCGCGGCGGTGCCCTCACGGAGCGCCGCGAGCGCCTCCTCGGCGTCACCGACCGCGTGGGGGCGCAACCGCCAGGCGGTCAGCTGCTCGGTGAGCGCGAGCCGGTTGCTCTCGTTGTCGTCGACCACCAGCACCCGGCGGTCGGCCGGCACGGTGGTCGCCTCGGGTGAGAGCCCACCCGGGGCGCCGGAGCAGCGCTCGAATCGCGCGGTGAACGTGAAGGTGCTGCCGTGGCCGGGCTCGCTGTGCACCGTCACCTCGCCACCCAGCGCGTGGGCCAACTGCTGGGAGATGGCCAGCCCGAGCCCGGTGCCGCCGTGGCGTCGGGTGGTGGAGGCGTCGGCCTGGGTGAACGCGTCGAAGAGCCGGCCCTGCACCTCTGGCGGGATGCCGACACCGGTGTCGGTGACCTCGACGCTGAGCACCACCTCCACGGGTGTCAGCTCGGCGAGCTCCACCCGCACCACGACCTGCCCGCGGTCGGTGAACTTCACCGCGTTCGAGCCGAGGTTCGTGACCACCTGGCCGAAGCGGGTGGCGTCGCCGCGCACCATCCGGGGGACCTCGGGGTGACAGGCGACGACCAGCTCCAGCCCCTTCTCCCGGGCGGGCCCGGCGAGGATGCCGGCGGTGTGGTCGAACAGCTCCCGGACGTCGAAGTCGGCCGCCTCGAGCTCGAGCTTGCCGGACTCGATCTTCGACAGGTCGAGGATGTCGTTGATGATGGCCATCAGCGTCGTGCCGGCGGTCTGCAGGCCCTCGGCGAGCCGCCGCTGACGCGGGTCGAGGTCGGTGTGCAGCAACAGCTCGCCCAGGCCGATGACGCCGTTCATGGGGGTGCGGATCTCGTGGCTCATCGTCGCGAGGAACGCCGACTTCAGCCGGGAGGCCTCCATCGCGGCATCGCGCGCTTGGGCCAGGGCCCGGGCCGTCTGCTCGCGCCCGGCGACCAGACCGAGCTGGGTGGCCACCTGGTCGATCAGCGCGTGGCTGTTGTCGTCGAGTGGCGACTCGTCGGCCAGGGCCTGTACGACGCGCACCAGCGCGCCGTCGCACAGCACCGGGATGGAGACCACGCTGTGGGTCTCGGCCAGCGGCCCGGGCCCGGGTGCCACCACCACCGCGCGCTCCTGCGCGGCCCGAGCCGCCAGCACGGGGTCGGCCGGCACCGGCGGGTTCCAGGTCTGCCGGACCTCGAGGCGTCCCTCGGACGGCGTCGGGGCGAACGAGGCGACGGCGCTCCAGCCCGTGTATGCGGGGAGACCGGCGGCGGCCAGCTCGACGGCCTCGTCGAGGCTGCCGGCCTGGTTGGCGCCGGCGGCCATCTGCTGGAGCAGGTTGAGCCGCCGGGTCGCCTGCTCGGCCTGCTCGCCGGCTTCCATCAGCGCGGTGATGTCCTGGACCACCCCACGGGCCCGGACCGGGGTGCCGTCCGGGCCCCACTCGGTCATGCCCCGCCCGTGCATCCAGCGTTCCCGGCCATCGGGGAGGACGATGCGGAAGTTGGTGTCGAAGCTGTCGGCGGAGCCCTGGGCGTCGACGGCGGCCTGGTCGAACTGGGGAAGGTCCTCGGGGTGGACCCGGAGGCGGAACGAGTCGACTTCAGGCTCGAAGTCCCGGCCCTCACCGGTGATGCGGTACATCTCGTCGGACCATTCGACCCTGCCGGTCTCCAGGTTCCACTCCCAGCTCCCGATGGCGGAGATCCGCTGAGCAGCGGCCAGCTGCTGCTCGCGCACCCGCAGCCGGTCCAGGTGGGCCGGGCAATGGCTGTGCTCGCTGACCCGGTGCCACCAGCCGGCCGGCCGCCCGTCGTCGTCGTACAGGGGGCCGAAGCTGGCCACGGTCCACACGACGCTGCCGTCGGGTCGCTCCCAGCGGGTGTCGACGTCGTCGCGCGCGTCACCGGCCCGCAGCCGGTCCAGGTGGGCGGCGAGCAGCTCCAGCTGGTCTCCGGAGAAGACCTCTTCCAGAAGCCGCCCCTCGAGCTGCTCGCGGGGGCGGCCCACCAACTCGGCGAGTCGCTGGTTGGCGTAGAGGGTGCGGCCGTGGGCGTCGACGACCCACAGGCCGTCGGTGGTCGCCTCGGCGAGCCACCGCCACACTCCCGAGTCCTGGTCCATTCCGCCTCTCCCGTGGGGCCCCCATCATCACCAGTGCCCAACCTGGGCGTGGTCGAACCCGGCAAAGCCGAGACCTCACTCACCCGGGCGGGTGAGGGGTCAGTCGTCGGTGCCGGACCAGGAGAGCTCGCTCGGCGCCGCCCGGGTCAGCTCGGCCCACACGACCTTGCCGGAGCCGGGCCCGGCCGCATCCGAGCCCTCGCCCGGACCCACGTCGATGCCCCACGACGCGGAGAGCGCCGAGACCATGAGCAGGCCACGGCCGTGGTCCTGGGTCATCGTGGGGGGCTGCGGCTCCGGGGTGCCGGTGCCGGAGTCGCAGATCTCGATGCGCAGCGCGGTCGGGCTCAGCGAGAGCCGCACCTGGTAGTCCGACGCAGCGTGGGTGAGCGCGTTCGCGGCCAGCTCGCTCACGACGAGGAAGGCGTCGTCGCGCATCGACTCCAAGCCCCAGTCCAGCAGCTGCTGCATCACGAACCGGCGGGCCTCCTTGACGCTGGCGAGGTCCTGCGGCAGGTCGAGCACCGCCTCGTCGGGCCTCGGCGCGGCCACGGACTCCAACAGGTCGACCAGGTAGTCGAGATCGGCGTCCTTGAGCACGTAGCCGGCGGTGCGGTCCTCGAACCAGGAGGGGTCCGAGGCCTCCGCCGCGGAGAACACCACGACCTGGCTGGGCGGGGAGCTCTCGCGCACCCGGGCGATGAGGTCGCGTCCGGCCAGGTCGGGCAGGCCCAGGTCGAGCACCACGATGTCGGGATGCAACTCGGCGGCCTGGGCCACGGCCTCGGCGCCCGTCGCGGCCTCGCCCACCACCTCGAACCCGCCCCGGAACCTCAGGGCGGTGCGGATCAGCCGCCGGATGTCCTCGGCGTCGTCGACGAGGAGCACCCGGATCGACGCGGTGGAGTTCGCGGAGCCGGCGGCGGTCATGGCTCCTCCCGGTGGCGCGGGAAGCTGGCGACGAACGCCCGGTCCTCGGCCCGGTAGAAGGCGTCGCCCCCCTGGGCCCGGCAGAGTTCGCGCACGATGAACAGGCCCAGGCCGGTGCCGCCGCTGCTGCTGGTCGCGAACCGGTCGAAGAGCCTCGGCAGCATGTCAACGTGGACCCCGGGGCCGGCATCGCGCACCACGACGTCGACGGTACGCCGGTGCGCCTCGACGTCGATCCGCACGGGGGAGGCGCCGTGGCGCAGGGCGTTGAGGACGAGGTTGTCCACCGCCTGCACCAGGCGCCCCGGGTCCGCGAGCACCGCGACGTCGCGGGCCACGCCCTCCGGGTCGAACTCGAGCACCGCGCCGGGGTGCGTGCTCCGGGCGCCGGCGACCACCGCCGAGAGCCGGTCGGCCAGTGGCACCCGCACGGGGTTCAGGTCGAGCGCGGAGGCATCGAGCCGGGCTGCCGTGAGCAGGTCGCCGAGCAGCCGTCTGAGCTGCCCGGCGCTGGTGGCCATGCTGGCCAGGAAGTCGTCACGCTCTGCCCGCTCGAGGTCGGCCCAGTGCCGCGAGAGCGTCTCGGCGGTCATGCCGAGCACCCCGACGGGCGCACGGAGCTCGTGGGCGGTGACCGCGAGGAAGTGCGCCTGGTCGTCGGCGGTCCGGCGGAGCTGCTGGTTGGCCTCGGCGAGCTCGTCGAGCATGCGGCGGCGCTCGGAGGTGTCGCGGGTGACTTTCGCGAAGCCGACCAGGCGGCCCAGTTCGTCGTGCACCGCGGTGATCGTCACCTGCGCCCAGAACCGGCTGCCGTCCTTGCGGATCCGCCAGCCCTCCTCCTCGTAGCGTCCGTCGCGGATCGCCAGCTCGAGCTCGTGCTCGGGGTGGCGGGACTGCTGCAGCTCCGGCGGGTAGAAGACCCGGAAGTGCTGGCCGAGGATCTCGGCGGCGGTGTAGCCCTTGGCTCGCTGGGCGCCGGCGTTCCAGCTCGCGATGTGCCCGTCGGGGTCGAGCATGAAGATCGCGTAGTCCTGGACGGCGTCCACGAGCAGCCGGAACCGCTGCTCGCTCTGCCGCAGTGCCTCCTCGGCACGTCGCTGGCGGCTGACGTCCTGCACCTGGAGGAAGAGGTAGAGGGGGCGCTGCCGGGAGTCGCGCACCGGCGACAGGGTGGCGAGCAGCCGGCGCTCGTCGAGCCCGGCCACCCGGTGTTCGACCTGGACGGCGTCCTCGCCGCCGTCGAGCACCCGGCCCAGGGCCCGCCGGAACGGGCCGGGGTCGTGGAGGAGGTCTGGGTAGGCCGCCCCGACGAGGGCGTCGACCGGGCGGACCAGCAACTGGGCCAGGCTGCGGTTGGCCCGCACGACGCGGCCGGAGAGCGTCATCGTGGCCATGCCGATCGCGGCGTCCTCGAAGACCTCCCGGAACCGTTCCAGGTGCTCGTGGAGCACCGCACGCTCGGCGGCGTCGACCGCCTCGACCGCGGCCCGCTCGGTCTCTGCCGGGTCGGCGCGCGGCACCGGGATCGGGGCCCCCACGGACCCGTCGAGCACCTGCAGCAGGTCGTCGGCGAGCGTGTCGAGCGAGGTGGACTTCTCCAGGAACGCGGCCGCCCCCAGGTCGCGCGTGCGGGCGGCCAGACCATCTTCGGAGAACCCGCTGTACATCACCACCCGGGTCTCGGGGGAGGCCCGGCGCACCAGCGGCAGCGCCTCGAGCCCGTCGGTGCCCGGCATCGAGACGTCGAGGAGCAGGAGCGCGGGCTGGTGCTCGCGGGCCAGCTCGACGGCCGCGGCCCCGTCGGCACCTTCGCCGACCACGTCGAGCCGCCGCGAGAGCCGCAGCCGGGCCCGCACCAGGGCGCGCACCTCCGCGGCGTCGTCGACCACGACGATGGTGGGACACCCGGGCATGCCCGGGAAGTTACCGGAGTCGGATGAGTCGGTCATTCCTCCCGGACCACGTGGACGGCCGCTTCCTCGGCGCTCGCGCCGGCACCGTCGATGCCGACGTCGGTGGCGGTCAGGTCGCCGTCGGTGTCGGTGCGGGCGCCCTCGTCGGGCTCGACCAGGCGGCCGGCCCGCCCGTCGCCCACCTCGGGGTCGGCCACCTCGCTGTCGAGGTCCTGCTCCCGCGCGGCCTGGTCGTAGGGGTCGGGCTCCGGCACCTCCTGGGCCAGCCGCTGGTCGAGGCTCTCGCCCAGCGCCTCCTCCAGTGGCGTGTTGCCGTAGCCCTGGGCGGCGGAGTACTTCTCCGGCGGGCTGTAGCCCTCGTCGAGCGGCTCCTCGAGTCCGCGCTCGTCGACCAGGCTGTCGCCACTGCCCTGCGGCTGGTCCTCGTCGTCGACGGAGTAGCCGTGGTAGCTCTCGGCGTCGTGGTCGTTGCCGGTCTGCTCGGTCATGGCGCTCCTTCGTCGGGGTCGGGGTGCACCCTGGCGGTACCCGACGCCCGGTCCGTGATGCGGCGCGCGAGCAGCTGGTTCAGACCTCGCGCGCCCGGGCCGCGGCCGCGAGCCCGGTCAGCCGATCTCGGCCAGGGCGGCCGGGACCTGGGCCGGGATCTCCCGGGCGAGGTAGCCGACGGTGCCGACCTCATGCGCCAGGCGCTCGCCGGCCCGCGCATGCAGCTGCGCCCCCCACACCGCGGCCTGGGCGGGCTCGGCGCCGCGGGCGAGCAGGCCCGCGACGATGCCGGCCTGCACGTCCCCCGAGCCGGAGACCCCCAGGCCCGGCCCGCCGCCCTGCACCACCCAGCCGCGGCCGTCGGGATCGGCGACGTGCTTCTCGGACCCACCGCACAGCACGACCACACCGCTGCGGGCGGCGACCTCCCGGGCGGTGCCGAGCGGGTCGGCCTGCACCTCGCGGTCCTCGCGGTGCGCCGTACGGGCGAGCTCGGTGGGGTTGACGCACAGCACGGCCCGGCTGTCGAGATGGAGCAGCCCGCGCGGGTGCTCGGTGAGGTACGCCGAGGCGAGGGCGTCGAGGACCGTGCTGGCGGTGACGCGGGGCAGCAGGGCCTCGAGCAGTCGGACCGACGCGGCCACGTCGCTGAAGCCGGAGCCGAGCAGCAGCACGTCGACGCGGTCGGCCAGCGCGACCACTTCGCCGACCGCGCTCGGGTCGAGGCGGCCGGCCGCTGCGACCTCGAGGCCGTGCACGGCCGCCTCCGGCACCGCGACCGCCAGCGTCGGGGCATGCCCGGCGGCCGTGGCGATCTGGAGCTTGCCGGCGCCGGCGCGCAGCGCGGCCTCGCCCGCCAGTCGCACGGCGCCGGGGGTGGACTCGTCGCCCCCGACGACCAGCAGCTGCCCACGGGCGTGCTTGTCCTCGCCCGGAGGGGGCAGCGGCCACCCTCGCAGCACCGCCGGAGTGACGACCGTCGCCGGCCCGCCGGCCGGCCGGCGCGGCGTACCCCTGCCCGGCGGAACCGCCGGCTCAGTCGTGCTCACGGCTGCCTGCGCCGGCCTGATCGGCCTCGCGCGTCACGTCGGCGTCGGCCTGGTCCACGTGGTCCGTGCGCGCGAACTGCTCCAGCTCGAGGAACGCGCCGTCTCGGCGGTAGGTGGTCAACGAGGCGTTCGGGATCTGCAGCCGGCGGTCGACGTCGAGGATCTGCTCCTCCGAGAGCCCCTCGAGGACGTAGCGGAACGTCATGATCACCGCCTGGTGGGTGAACAGCCACACGTGCTCGCCGTCGAAGCCGTGCCGGAGGTCGTCGAGCAGCCCGCGCACCCGGAGGGCGACGTCGGCCCAGCTCTCGCCCGCCGGAGGCTGGTAGTAGAACTTGCCGAGCTTGCCGCGACGGGCGGCCTCTTCGGGGTGCCGGGCCCGGATGCCGGTGCCGGTCAGGCCGTCGAGCACGCCGAGGTCGCGCTCGCGGAGCCGCTCGTCGAAGTCGAGGTGGAGCCCGGGCTCCGAGGGAAGCCCGCTCAGCGTGCGCTCGGCGGTCTGCGCCGCGCGGCGGTAGGGCGAGCTGATCGCCGCGGTCGGCCGGGTCTCGTCGTCGCAGCCGGCCAGCCAGGCGGCGAGCGCGTCGGCCTGCTCCCTCCCGGTGTCCGACAGCTCGACGTCGGCGTCGCGGACGTCGAGGTCGAGCTGCTCGGCGCCCGCCTCGCGGGCCTGTGAGTCGGCGTGGTTGCCGACGCTGTGCCCGTGGCGGACCAGGGTGAGCCGGGCCGGTCCGGTGCTCCAGCGGGGTCGCACGGTTGGCTCCTCGTGACGTGGGGACGGGTCGGTGCCGGTCGTCCGGCGAGAGCGGGGTACCCATCCCGCGGGCCGGGCAACGCGGATGCGGCCTGTCGGCTCACGGACGCTCACAGGAGCCGCACAGCCCGACCGCATCGTCCTCGCAGGCTCCGGCGGTGAGGTGGGCGTCATGGACAACCACACGACCTCCCTGCCGCACCTGCCCGCAGTCGCCGAGACCCCCGCGGTCACCGGTGCTCCACCTGCCCGCGGGCGCCGGATCTGGTACTCCGCCGGTGTCGCGGCCGCGGGCGGTGCCCTGCTCGCCGCCTCGGTCGCGGTCCCGGTCACCTGGGCCTTGACCGACGGCGACGCCGTCGCGGTGAGCGGCGGCGCCGTCGCGCCGGCGTACCAGGGCGCG
Source organism: Nocardioides ferulae (assembly GCF_003660455.1). Taxonomy (GTDB): domain Bacteria; phylum Actinomycetota; class Actinomycetes; order Propionibacteriales; family Nocardioidaceae; genus Nocardioides; species Nocardioides ferulae. The sequence goes on from NZ_QZVR01000011.1 coordinate 28,820, forward strand.
GCCTTCCCGGGCAGCCTCCCCGGCACGTCCCCCGGCCTGGGCGATGGCCTGGACGAGGGTGTCGGCGACAGCACGGAGACCGGCCCGCAGGACAGGTCCGTCGCCGACTCCGGCGCCGCAGCGACCGAGGCGCAGTCGCAGGGCGTGGTGCTGATCGAGACCACGACGGCGTCCGGAGCCGGGGCCGGGACGGGGATCGTGCTCACCTCGGACGGCCTGGTCATCACCAACTACCACGTGGTCGAGGACGCCGCCGAGGTCACCGTGACCGTGGCGACGACCGCGGAGAGCTTCACCGCCGAGGTCGTCGGCTTCGACGAGACCGCCGACGTGGCGCTGCTCGAGCTCGACGGCGCCGAGGGGCTGACCGTCGCGGTCCTCGACGACGACGGGGACGCCGTCGACCCTGACGGAGAGGCCGGAGACGAGGTCACCGCCGTCGGCAACGCCGGCGGCCAGGGCTACCTGTCCGCCGTAGACGGCACGGTCACCGCGACCGACCGGACGATCACCACCTCCGACGGCTACGGCATGCCCGGCAGCGCTGAGCAGCTCACCGGCCTGCTGCAGACGACGGCGGCCGCGGTGCCCGGCTACTCCGGCGGTCCGACGCTGGACGCCGAAGGTGAGGTGCTCGGGCTCACCACGGCCGCCTCGAGCGCCGCCGCGGAGAGCTTCGCGGTGCCGATCGAGGACGTCCTCGACGTGATCGAGCAGATCCGGGCCGGAGACGAGAGCGGCTCGGTGCAGGTGGGAGCGTCCGCCTACCTGGGCGTCACCGTCAGTGAGAGCGGGAGTGGCGTGGGAAGTGCTGCCGGCGTCGCTGTGGCCGAGGTCGAGGCCGGGACGCCGGCCGCGGAGGCCGGGCTGGCCGCCGGCGACGTGATCACGGAGGCGGGCGGCCGCGTCGTCGCCCGGGTCGAGGAGCTCACGGACCTGCTCGGCCAGCGCGAGCCGGGCGACCGGGTCGCGCTCACCTGGACCACGAGCGCCGGCAAGCAGCGCACCGCCGTCGTGACTCTCGCCGAGAGCCCCTACGCGTGAGACCCGGCGCTGGGCGTCCGCGGGTGCGCGGGATCGCTGCTGAGGAGCTCGGCTGCCCGGGCGACCCGGTCGGCAGCCGGCGGCGCGACAACTCGGCGGCGCCCCGCGGCGTCGTCTCCTAGGGTGACCAGCGTGACCACCGACGCCGCACGCCCTGTCGACGCCGCCTCCGACCGCTTCGTGGAAGAGTACGCCGCCCTCGACCCGATCGCCGCCACCTACCTCGGGATCGCCGGGCACGAGCACCGGCTCACCGACCTCTCGCCCGACGGCTTCGACGCCCGGGAGGAGCTGACCCGCCGGGCGCTCGCCGAGGTCACCGCGGCCACGCCGGTCGACGAGCGCGAGGCGGTGGCCCGCGACGCCTTCCGCGAGCGGTTGGGCCTCGATGTGGAGCGCGCCGACGCGGGCGTCGTCCGCCCCGAGCTGTCGGTGCTGACCAGCGGGCTGCACGAGATCCGGCAGGTGTTCGACCTGATGGACACCGAGGGCACCGAGGCCTGGGAGGCCGTCGACGCCCGGCTCGCCGCGGTGCCCGCCGCGGTCGAGGGCTACCGGATCACGCTCGCCGAGGAGGCTGCGCGCGGGCGGGTGGTGGCCGCGCGGCAGTACGCCGAGGTGGCCGACCAGGTGCGGGCCTGGACCGGGCAGCAGGGCGAGGGCGGCGACTTCTTCGCCGGCCTGGTCGCCCGCAGCGGCCAGTCGGGGGCGCTGCAGACCCAGTTGGAGCAGCACGCACGGGGTGCCAGCCGGGCCTTCGCCGACTTCGGGCTGTTCCTCGAGGACGAGATGGCGCCGCGCGGTCGATCGAACGAGGCGGTCGGGCGCGAGCACTACGCGCTGGCCTCGCGCTACTTCCTCGGCGCCGAGGTGGACCTCGAGCAGACCTACCTGTGGGGCTGGGAGGAGCTGAAGCGGATCACCGACGACATGGCCGCCACCGCGCAGCGGATCGTGCCCGGTGGCAGCGTCGACGACGCCGTCGCCGCGCTCGAGGCCGACCCGGCGCGCAAGATCTCCGGCCGCGAGGCGTTCCGCGACTGGATGCAGGAGCTGGCCGACCAGACCATCGCCGACCTGCACGGCACCCACTTCGACATCCCCGAGCCGGTGCGGCGCATCGAGTGCTGCCTGGCGCCGACCAACGACGGCGGCATCTACTACACGGGCCCGTCGGAGGACTTCACCCGCCCCGGTCGGATGTGGTGGGCGGTGCCTGACGGCATCGATGAGTTCGCCCCGTGGCGCGAGGTCACCACGGTCTTCCACGAGGGCGTGCCCGGCCACCACCTGCAGGTCGGCCAGACGGCGTACCGCAGCGAGGTGCTCAACCGGTGGCAGCGGCTGATGTGCTGGGTCAGCGGCCACGGCGAGGGCTGGGCGCTGTACGCCGAGCGGCTGATGGACGACCTCGGCTACCTGGCCGACCCGGCCGACCGCCTCGGCATGCTCGACGGCCAGGGCATGCGCGCCGCCCGGGTGGTCGTCGACATCGGGATGCACCTGGAGCTGGAGATCCCGCGGGACAACCCGTTCGGCTTCCACCCCGGAGAGCGGTGGACCCCCGACCTGGGGCTGGCCTTCATGCGGGCGCACTGCCGGATGGACGACCCGGTGATCCAGTTCGAGGTCAAGCGCTACCTGGGCTGGCCGGGCCAGGCGCCGTCGTACAAGGTCGGCGAGCGGATCTGGCTCGAGGCGCGGGCCGAGGCCCAGGCCCGCGCGGGCACGGCCTTCGATCTCAAGGAGTTCCACCGCGCGGCGCTCGACCTCGGCTCGCTCGGACTCGATCCGCTCCGCCAGGCGCTGTCCCGGCTCTGAGGCGCCCGCCGTCGCGCGGCGCGGAGAGCGAACCCCAGTTGACCCGGCAGATGTAACGCGGTGTCCCCGTAGCTATCGCGGTGTTGCAGCACCGCGATAGCTACGGGGACACCGCGTTACAGCGAGACCGGTGGCCGCTCAGCGGGCGGCCAGCACCCGGCCAGCCTCGACCGCGGCCTCCTCGGCTGCCTTGCGCATCAGCGCGGCGGGCTCGGAGAACTCGTCGAGCGCCGGGTTGACGCCGACCAGCGTGAACTCGCGCTCGACCACGGTGAGGTCGGCCTGCCAGCAGTCGACGAGGATCCGCCGCAGGTAGTCGGTGTTGTGGTCCCAGCCCTCGCGGGGTTGTGCCGAGGCCGGTCGCCGCACCTCCGTGCGGCTCACGCCCGCGGGGCTGGCGAAGCTGCGGGCGGCCGCTCCCGACCACGTCCGCGAGGCGCGCCGGCTCGTGGTCGACGCGCTCACCCCGCAGCAGCTGGCCGCGCTCGGCGAGGCCTCGCGCGTGGTGCTCCGCGGCATCGACCCCGAGGCCGCCGCCCGCTTCGAGGGCGGCCCGCAGAGCGTCACCCCGGCCGGCGCCTGACGACGAGGGCCTTCACCCTCCGGGGGGTTGAGTTCCGGGCGCCGCTGCTGCACCGTGCCGCCATGCAGCGCGCGCCCCACGAGAACGTGGCGACGGTCCTCGTCGACCCGGCCGTGCTGCCCGACCTCGAGGTGGCGCTGATGGCGCTCGACCTGTGGGTGTGGCCGGTGGCCACCGCGCCGAACTGCCCCGACGGGCCGCGGGCCGCGTTCCAGCTGTGCCGGAGGCTGGTGATGGCACGACGGGGTGCCTGGGACGACGCCGCGACGTGGACGCCGGTGTGGGTGTCCTTCGGCGCCCGCTGGCGGCAGGGCGCCGAGCCGCTCCCGTGGGAGGCGCACCAGCGGCTGTGGCAGACCCTCGAGCAGTTCGCCGACGGCGTCCGCTACCGCAAGGCCCTCGGCGGCGTCCCCCCGTTGGAGATCCCGCGGGAATGCACCGCCTGAGCAGGGCGTTCCCCTCTCAGTCGGGCGCGTCCCGCATGTGGCCGGCACGGCGTCCGCCCGGCCCGGTGGACGCCGGCGCGCCCGGGACGCAACAATGGGCCACCGCACCCGCGAAGGAGAGAGGCATCGTGAGCATCGCTGCGCCGCGTCCGGCTCTCGCCGGTCCGACGACGCCCGACCTCACCCGCCGCCGCGCTGTCGACCACTGCCTGGTGCGCTCGGCGCTCTGTCGGGCCCACTGACCGCGGCCCCGCCGCTCCCGCCCCGCTCGCCGACCGCGACCACCGCCGTCCGAGCCATCGCTCGTCCCACCCGGCCGACGCCTCCTCGCGCGTCGCCACCGTCGAGATCTCAGGAGAGACCACCATGCGCGTCTACGACGACGTCACCCAGCTTGTCGGCAACACCCCGCTCGTCCGCCTCAACCGGGTGGTCGGTGACGCCGGCGCCACGGTGCTGGCCAAGCTGGAGTTCTACAACCCCGCCAACAGCGTCAAGGACCGGATCGGCGTCGCGATGATCGACGCCGCCGAGGCCTCCGGCGAGCTGAAGCCGGGGGGCACGATCGTCGAGGCCACCTCCGGCAACACCGGCATCGCGCTGGCCATGGTCGGCGCCGCGCGCGGCTACCGCGTCGTGCTGACCATGCCCGAGACCATGTCGAAGGAGCGGCGCGCCCTGCTGCGCGCCTTCGGCGCCGAGCTGGTGCTCACCCCCGGCAGCGAGGGCATGAACGGGGCGGTCAACAAGGCCGAGGAGATCGGCCGTGAGCAGGGCGCGGTGCTGGTGCGCCAGTTCGCGAACCCCGCCAACGCCGAGGTGCACCGCCGCACCACCGCCGAGGAGATCTGGCGCGACACCGACGGCGGCGTCGACATCGTCGTGGCCGGCATCGGCACCGGCGGCACGATCACCGGCGTCGGCCAGGTGCTCAAGGAGCGCAAGCCCGGTGTGCAGGTCGTCGCGGTCGAGCCGGAGGAGTCCGCGATCCTCAACGGCGGCCAGCCCGGCCCGCACAAGATCCAGGGCATCGGCGCGAACTTCGTGCCCGAGGTGCTCGACACCGAGGTCTACGACGAGGTGCTCGACGTCAACGCCGCCACCGCGTTCGAGTGGGCCCGCCGGGCCGCCCGCGAGGAGGGCCTGCTGGTCGGCATCTCCTCCGGCGCCGCCATCTCGGCCGCCGTCCAGGTCGCCTCGCGTCCCGAGAACGCCGGCAAGACCGTCGTCGTGATCATCCCGTCGTTCGGTGAGCGCTACCTCTCCACGCCGCTGTTCGAGGGCCTGGTGGACTGACCATGGCAGCCCGCGCCACCCTTCCCTCGCTGACCCTGCTCCGCTCGGACGTGGAGCTGCGCCCGGTGCCCGCCGACGCGCAGGCCGCGACCGAGGCGGACGACGCCGGGCCCGACGCCGCGGGCGAGACGGCCACCGAGCCGGCGCCCCGGGCGCTGGCCCGGCTGCTCGAGGACCTGCGCGCGGCCCGCGAGCGCGACCCGGCCGCCCGCTCCTGGGCCGAGCTGGTGCTGGCCTACCCGGGCCTGCACGCGGTGTGGGCCCACCGGGTCTCGCACCGGCTCTGGCAGCGCCGCGGCACCCGGCTGCTCGCCCGGGTGCTCTCCCACGTGGCCCGGTCGGTCACCGGCGTCGAGATCCACCCCGGGGCGGTGATCGGGCGACGGGTCTTCATCGACCACGGCATGGGCGTGGTGATCGGCGAGACCGCCGAGGTGGGCGACGACGTGCTGATCTACCACGGGGTCACCCTCGGCGGCCGCACCACCAAGCGCGGCAAGCGCCACCCCACCGTGGGCGACGGCGTCGTGCTCGGTGCCGGCGCGAAGGTGCTCGGCCCGATCCTCGTCGGCGACGGCGCCCGGGTCGGCGCCAACTCCGTGGTGGTCGGCGACGTGCCCGCCGGCTGGACCGCACTCGGCGTACCAGCACAGGTCTCGGCTCCCGGCACCCGCGGCGCGATGGCGGACCCGGCGCTGTTCATCTGACCCGTTCTATCTGACCCGGGGCTCGTTGACCGGTCCCGGTCGGGTTGCTGCAGTTTCATCAAGGGATGCAGGCGAACCCGCAGTTCCCCAGGTCTGCCCATCGAGGGGAGTGCCGGTTGGTCTGCATCCCTAGATGAACCTGCACCGAGCCCGGGGCCACCCACCGGACCGTGCCCCAAATCTGACCGGGAAGTCAGTCAGAATCCCCCCGCTGGACAACCCCGGTGCCCTAGGGTGCGCCGGTGACCCACGCCCCGCAGCCGCCCAGCGCCGTCCCGCCCGCCGAGGCCGAGCAGCGCACGAGCCCGACGTACGACGCCGACGTCGTCGTGGTCGGCAGCGGCTTCGGCGGCGCCACCGCCGCGCTGCGCCTCACCGAGGCCGGCCACCAGGTCGTGGTCCTGGAGAAGGGGCGCCGGCTCTCCGACGACGACCTGCTCCGGGCCCGTCGTGACCCGCGCGCCTACCTGTGGCAGCCCGGCCTCGGCATGCGCGGGTTCTTCTGGCAACGGATCCTGCGCCACGTCGCGGTGATCGGCGGCACCGGAGTCGGCGGCGGCTCCATCGTCTGGGCCGGGGTGCTCCTCGAGCCCGGCGCCGACTTCTACGACAACCCCACCCTGCGCCGGCTCGGCCTCGACTGGCGGGCCGAGCTCGGCCCGCACCTGGCCACGGCGTCCGGCATGCTCGGCCGCGCCACCTGCCCGCACAGCGGGCCGATGGACGAGCACCTGCGCGCGGCCGCGGAAGCGGTCGGGGCCGGCCACACGTTCGGGCCGGTGCCGGTCGCGATCCACTTCGGCCGGGAGGGCGTCACCGAGCCCGACCCGTTCTTCGGCGGCGAGGGCCCCGCGCGCACCGGCTGCCGTCTGTGCGGCGAGTGCCTGCTCGGCTGCCCCTACGGCGCCAAGAACCAGCTCACCCGCAACTACCTCCACCTCGCCGAGCGGTACGGCGCCCAGGTGCGCCCCGAGCACGAGGTGACCGCGGTGGCCCCGCTGCCGGGAGGCGGCTACGCCGTCACGTGCCGCCACCCCTGGCGCGGCGGCGCCGAGACCCGGATCACCGCGCGACGGGTCGTACTGGCGGCCGGGGTCCTCGGCACCGTCGACCTGCTGCTGCGCTGCCGCGACGAGCTCGGCACCCTGCCACACCTCTCACCGCTGCTGGGCCGGCACGTGCGCACCAACTCCGAGGCGCTGACCGCCGTGCTCCAGCCACCCGGAGAGGACCTCTCCCGCGGGCCCACGATCAGCAGCGACTTCCACCCCGACGCGACCACCCACGTCACCCAGAACCGGTACGTCGGGGGGTGGCACATGCGGGCCCAGCTGGGGCCGTTGGTCGACGACCACCGTCCGGCGGTGCGGGCGGTCAAGACGCTGGCCGCGATCGCGCTCCGGCCGCTCGCCCAGCTGCGGGTGGCGCTGGCTCGCGGCTTCGAGCGCCGGCTCAGCGTCCTCACGGTGATGCAGACCGTCGACAACGAGCTCTCCCTGGTGCGCGGCCGCTCCCCGGTCCGGCCGTGGCGCACCGCGCTGCGATCGCGGTCGGTGGCCGGCAGCAGCGCCCCGAGCCACCTGCCCGTGGCCAACCGGGTCACCCGCGCGTTCGCCGAGGCGTCGGGTGGCCGGCCGCTGAACCTGCTCGGCGAGACCGTCGGCGGGCTCTCGGTCACCGCGCACGTGCTCGGCGGCGCGGTGATGGGCCGCTCCGCCGCCGAGGGCGTGGTCGACGCCGACCACGAGGTCTTCGGCCACCCGGGGCTCTACGTCGCCGACGCGAGCGTGATCCCCGCGAACCTGGGGGTGAACCCGTCGCTGACGATCACAGCGCTGGCCGAGCGGTTCGCCGCCCGGTTCCCGGCGGCACCCGCCGGGCGCACCCGGCGTACCCCCGTCCGCGGCCGGCCGGCGACCACCGCTCCGGCGCCGGAGCCGGCGCGATGACCGCGTCCGGCCTGCTCGCGACCCGGCGGTCGTGGTCCTCGCTGGCGGTGCCCGACCCCGCGGACCTGGTCGGCGACCTGGCCGCCTCGTTCCTGCCGCCGCTGCGGCGGGTCGCGCCCGCCGGCCTCGGCCTGGTCGGTCTGCCGCGCTGGTGGGGCAAGCGGTTCGTGCTCGCGGGCGACGGGCTCGACGGCGTCAACCTGGTGCGCCCACGTGACGGGGGAGTGCTCGCCGAGGTGCTGCCGATGACCGCGCGGGTGGCGCCGTCGCTGGCCGACGGGCGGCCCGCGCTGGTCGTCTCCTACGCCGCGGACGCCCCGCGACCGTGGCGCTGGGTGCGCGACGAGCTCCGCACCCGCCCCGACGGCACGATCGTCGGCCTGACCTTCGTCGACCTGCCCGTGCTGCGCCGGCTCGGGGGCACGCCGTTCCTGCTCAGTCGCGGGCCGGGCTGACGGGCGTCGCGGGTGCTGGCGACCCGCCGCGGTTTCATCAAGGTATGTCGCCGAACCTGCACTCCCCTCGGCGTGCAGACCCAGGGAAGTGTGGGTTGACCTGCATCCCTTGGTGAAACAGCAGGCCCGCGCTACCGCAGCCGCCCGAGGTACGCCGCGGCGCGGCGCAGGTCGCGGGCCCGGGCCTCCCAGGTGACGCCGACGACCACCAGCGCGGTGCCGGCGGCGCCGATCAGCACCCACTGCGGGGTCTGGGCCGCCCACGGGGCCAGCTCGCGCAGCACCAGCAGCGCCCCGACGACACCGCCGGACACGACCGGCGCCGACCAGCGCAGGGCCGCCCCGCCGAGCACCAGACCCAGGCAGGCGATCCCGAGGAGCACCGCCCGCAGCGAGACCGGGTCGTCGAGCGTCCACAGCAGCGAGGGCAGCGTGGCCAGCCAGAGCCCGGCCCCGAGCGCCCGCTGCGTGGGCAGGGTGACATCGCGGTGCAGGGCGACCAGGCCGACGGCGACCAGCGCGAGCGCGCTCGGCAGGGTGTAGGCCTCGGGCTGGCCCACCCCGAGGTCGGCGAGCCGCACCCACGACGCGAGCGCCAGCAGCAGTCCGCCGAGCCAGCCGAGCCGTCGGCGTCCGGGGTTGACCAGGGCGCTCGCGGTGACCAGGGCGCCGGCGAGCGTCAGGTGCACCGCCAGCGACAGGTGCAGGTCGCCGGAGAGCGCGACCGCCACGGCCGCACCCACCCAGCCGGACGCCGCGGCGCCCAGCTCCACCGACGGGCGCGGCCAGGCCACCGCGAGCAGGCCGACCACGACCAGCAGCGGCACGCCGCGGACGTCCGCGTCGATGCCGGCCACCTCGCCGACGGTCCACACCAGCCCGGCGAGGAGCGGCGCGACGGCGCCGCCGCCGAGGTCGGTCGCCGACGGGAACCGGCCGCGCCAGGCGACGACCGCGGCGGTCGCGGAGCCGAGGGCGACCGCGGCCAGCGTCAGCACCGCGCTCGGCAGCGCTGCGGCCCCGGCGAGCCCGAGGAGGCCGGCGCCCGACAGCGCGAGGAGCAGCCCCCGGTCGTCCTCGCGAGGCAGCGCCACGCCGACCGCGGCGGCACCGGCGGCGGCGAGCAGGCCGGCGACCAGCGCGACCGGCACCGGGTAGAGCGCCGGCACGGCGAGCCCGGCCAGCAGCAGGACGGACCCGGCCGGCCCCCACGGCGTACGCCGCAGCCCGGCCAGCCGGCCCGCGGCCCAGCCGGCGGCGACCAGAGCGGCGGCCATCGGCAGCAGCAGGGCGGGGGCGGCCCAGGTGGTCTCCGGGTCGACCCGCAGCGTCCAGTCGCTCGACCAGGGGCCGGCCAGCGCCAGGGCGCCCTCGGCCGCGGCGAGCAGCTGCTCGGCGAGCAGGGGGAGCAGCGCGGCGGTGGCCAGCGCCAGCGGCCCGACCGCGAGCCATGCCACGGTGTGCCGGCGTCCGACCAGGGTGACCGGCGCCCATCCGGCGACGACGGCCAGGGCGACGAGCGCGAGCGCGTCGGGCCCCTCGTCGAGGGCCGGCGCCGCGACCGTGAGCGTCGCCAGCAGGGCAGCCACCGAGCCGGCGACGCGCGGCAGCGGCTGGTGCCGGAGACCGGCGGCGGCGACCGCGGCGGCGAGCAGCGATGCCCCCACCAGCTCGCCGGCCTCGCCGTCGAGCCACCAGGCCTGCAGGGTGACGCCCACCTCGAGACGGTCCAGGCCGCGCCCGAGCAGGCCGAGCCACCACAGGCCGGCGCCGCCGACCGCGACGACGGTCAGCGTCGTCATCCGGACGTAGCGCGCGCCCACGCCGACGGCCGCGGAGCAGAGCGCGGCCGCGAAGACGACGACGCTCGGGTGGTCGGTGCCCGTCAGCACGCCGAGGCCGAGGACGGCGAGCCCGAGCCCGGCGGCGACCTGGGGCAGGTGCAGCCGGGCCGGGACGGCGGCGGCGAGCGTCACGCCGGCGAGCAGGGTCGCCGCGCCGCCCCAGCGCAGTGCGGCGGGCAGCGACTCGATCTCGACCCAACCTGCCGACGCGGCCCCGGCGAGGTCGAGCAGCAGCAGGCCCAGCGCCACCACCGACAGTGACTCGGCGGCCACGCGGAGCCCGCGGCGTCCCAGCCCGGCGGAGAGGCCGGCCGCGGTCGCGGTCAGCGCCACCAGCACCGTGGTGCGCCCGGCGACACCGAGCCAGGACCACGCCACAGCCAGGAAGATCACCGCGGCCACCAGCAGGCACAGCGCGCCGAGGCCCAGCAGCACCACCGGCACCGACGAGCCGCGCAGGCCCCGGCTCCTCGCGGAGGCGGCCGGCGCCGCGGGAGCCGACGCCGGGAACGGCTCGTACGTCGCGGCGGAGACCCGCGGTCCGCCGGTCGCGGCGTCGCCGCCGGCGGCCACCCCGGCCGCCACCGCACGGACAGCCGGGGCGCCGCTCGCGCGGAGCGCGACGAGCAAGTCGTCGGCGCGGCTCAGCGTCTGCAGCAGCGACACCGCGATCGGCCCCCGCAGCGGGAGCGCGCACCTCGGGCAGGTGGCGACGTCGAACGGCAGCGGGGTGTGACAGTCGGGGCAACGGGTCGGATCGGCGTAGCGGGCCATGCCTCCAGTAGAGACCCGCAGCGGCTCACCGGGGCAGCGATCGACGACTCACCTCGGCTGAGTACCCGTGCTCATCCCGGGCTCGATCGAGTCGGCGCTGGTGCCGGCGGGGATCCGGTCGAGCCGGCGTGAATGCGGGGCGTGCGTGGCCGAGTCGGCGTGAATGCAGGTGCGATCCCGCCGAGTCGGCGACTCAGCTGCCGACTCGGCATCCCGCCCCCGCCCGAGAACGCATCGTGCGGTATGACGGAGACCACACCGACCGGACCAGGCATCTCCGCCACCAGACCGTGACCAGGCCCGCACCAGGAGGACCCGTTGCCCCCCACCACCCCCGACACGACCGCGGCCTCGGCACGCGCCAGCACCGTCGACGGCATCCTGACCCGCAGCGCCGCCCGCCACCCCGACCGGCCGGCGCTGTCGTTCGCCGACCGCACCTGGACCTACGCCGAGCTCGACGCCGCCGTCACCCGGGCCGCCGCCGCGCTGCGCGGGCTCGGGCTGACCCGCGGCGCCCGCGTCGCGGCGTACGGCCGCAACTCCGACGCCTACCTGATCGCGTTCCTGGCCTGCGCCCGCGCCGGCCTGGTGCACGTGCCGGTCAACTACGCGCTCACCGGCGAGGAGCTGCGCTACCTGGTCGGCCAGTCCGGCAGCAGCGCGGTGCTGGTCGACCCCGCCCTGCGCGAGCAGTACGACGCGGCGGGGCTCGAGGTCACCACGGTGCTGCCGCTGCGAGACGCCGACGGCTCGCTGCTCGAGCTGGCGACGCGCGAGGCGGTGCCGGACCGGGTGCTGCCCGCCGACGAGCCACCGGTCACCGACACCGAGCTGGTGCAGCTGCTCTACACCTCCGGCACCACCTCGCAGCCCAAGGGCGCGATGATGACCCACCGGGCGCTGGTGCACGAGTACGTCTCCGCGATCACCGCGCTCGAGCTGCGCGCCGACGACGACCCGCTGCACGCGATGCCGCTCTACCACTCCGCGCAGATGCACGTGTTCCTGCTGCCCTACCTCGCGGTCGGCGCCCGCAACCACCTCGTCGAGGCGCCCGACGTGCCCGAGCTGCTCCGGCTGGTCGCCGAGCAGCGGCACGGCGCGCTGTTCCTCGCCCCGACCGTATGGGTGCCGCTGGCCAACCACCCCGACTTCGCCACCCGCGACCTGACCTCGCTGCGCAAGGCGTTCTACGGCGCCTCGATCATGCCCGGGCCGGTGCTCCAGCGGCTGCGCGACGCGATGCCCGGACTGGCCGTCTACAACTGCTTCGGCCAGTCCGAGATCGGGCCGCTGGCCACGGTGCTGCGACCCGAGGAGCACGACGAGCGGCCCGAGTCGTGCGGCCGGGCGGTGCTCTTCGTCGAGCTGCGGGTGGTCGGCGACGACGACGCCGAGGTCGCGCCCGGCGAGGTCGGCGAGGTCGTCTACCGCTCTCCGCAGCTGTGCGAGGGCTACTGGGACAAGCCCGACGCGACCGCCGAGGCGTTCCGCGACGGCTGGTTCCACTCCGGCGACCTGGTGCGCGTCGACGAGCAGGGCTTCCTCACCGTCGTCGACCGGATCAAGGACGTCATCAACACCGGCGGCGTGCTGGTCGCCTCCCGCGAGGTCGAGGACGCCCTCTACACCCACGAGGCCGTGGCCGAGGTGGCGGTCGTCGGCCTCCCGGACGAGCGCTGGATCGAGGCGGTGACGGCGTACGTCGTGCGCCGCGACGGCGCCGAGGTCACCGCCGACGAGCTGGTCGCCCACGTCAAGGGGCGGCTGGCCGGGTTCAAGGTGCCCAAGCAGGTGCACTTCGTCGAGGAGCTCCCGCGCAACCAGTCCGGCAAGCTGCTCAAGCGGGTGCTGCGGGACCGGCCCGTGGACTGATCGGCATTCTCACGGGCGGGCTGGGCACCGCCCCTGCATGGACCTCGACGTGCTGCTGCTCACCGTGGGCCTGCTCGCGGCGGTGGTGGCCGCCCTGTCGAAGAAGCTGCGGCGGCTGCCGCTCTCGGAGCCGCTGCTGGCGCTGGTCGCGGGCGGAGCGCTCGGCGCGTCCGCGACCGGCGTCCTGTCGCTGCCGACGTTGATCCGCGACCCCGCCGTGCTGCACGAGGCCGGCCGGCTGCTGCTGGCGGTCTCGGTGATGGGCGTCGCGCTGCGCTACCCCTGGCGCGACGTACGCCGCCGGCTCGCGGCGGTGAGCGTGCTGCTGCTGGTCGCGATGCCGGCCATGGCGGTGGTCTCCGCGGCCCTGGGCGGGTGGATCCTCGGCCTGCCGGTGGCTGCGGCCGCCCTGCTGGGCGCGGCGGTGGCACCCACCGATCCGGTGCTCGCCTCGAGCGTGGTGACCGGTGAGGAGGCCGAGCGCGACATTCCGGCCAAGGACCGGGAGCTGCTGTCGCTGGAGTCGGGGGCCAACGACGGTCTGGCGCTGCCGCTGGTGCTCGCCGCCGTCGCGATCGCGGGTCCGCTCACGGCGAGGGACGCCGTGGTCGAGTCGCTGTGGCAGGTGCTGGGTGCGGTCGCGCTCGGGGTGCTGCTGGGCTGGCTGGGCGGCCGGATGCTGCTGCTCGGCGAGGAGCACGGCGCCGCCGAGCACGCTCCGGCGCTGCTGTTCACCGTCGTGCTCGCCCTCGGGGTGATGGGCGCCTCCGGGCTGCTGAAGGTCGACGGAGTGCTCGCGGTCTTCGTCGCGGGCCTGGCGTTCAGCCTGACCAGCACCGGCGCCGAGCGCACCGCGGAGCTGCAGCTGGACGAGGCGGTGAACCGGTTCGCGGTGCTGCCGGTGTTCGCCCTGCTGGGCGCGATGATCCCGTGGGCGGCCTGGCGCGACCTCGGGTGGCGTGGCGCCGCGCTCGTGGTCGCCGTCCTGATGCTCCGGCGGCTTCCGGTCGTCCTCGCGTTGGCGCGTCCGCTGGGGCTCCGGCTGCGCGACGCCGTCTACCTCGGCTGGTTCGGCCCGGTCGGCGTGTCCGCGGTCTTCTACCTGACCCTCGAGGCCGAGCGGCTCTCCGTGCCCGAGAACGTCCTGGCCGCCGGGTCGCTGCTGGTGGTCGCGAGCACCGTGGCGCACGGTCTCAGCAGCTCACCAGGGCGGGCGCTCTACCGGCGCGCTGCCCGCCGAGGAGTCGATGGTTCCCCGACACGCCGGGTCTCGACGGGCTCGACCACCGAGATGGGAATCGGTGACGCGTCGGCGGGCCAGCGGTGACCACGGGGCGAGCCCGGGCCTGGTGACCGGCGTCACGACGGCCTAGGTTTGCCGGCACCACCACCGGGCCGGCCGGGGCGGTCGACGTCGAGGAGGGTGCCGTGGCCGAGCGGGAGGTCTACGACTACGTGGTGGTGGGGGCCGGCAGCGCAGGGGCGGTGGTCGCCGCCAGGCTCACCGAGGACCCGTCGACGCGGGTGCTGCTGCTCGAGGCCGGCGGCGCCGCGGACGCCGACCAGATCACGATCCCCGCCGCGTTCTCGAACCTCTTCAAGACCCGCTGGGACTGGAACTACCAGACCACCGAGCAGAAGCAGCTGCACAGCCGCCGCGCCTACTGGCCGCGGATGAAGGCGCTGGGCGGCTGCTCCTCGATGAACGCGATGATCTACATCCGCGGCAACCGGCTCGACTACGACACCTGGCGCGACGCCTACGGCGCGGCCGGCTGGGGCTACGACGACGTGCTGCCGGCGTTCGTCCGCTCCGAGGGCAACACCCGGCTCGGCGGCCGCTACCACGGCCAGGACGGCCCACTCCACGTCGAGGACCGGCGCTACACCCACCCGCTCACCGATGCCTGGGTCGACTCGGCGGTGGCCGCCGGCTTCACGCCCACCGACGACTTCAACGGCGCCGAGCAGGAGGGCGCGGGGCGCTACCAGGTCACCTGTCGCAAGGGCCGGCGCTGGTCGGTCGCGAAGGCCTACCTCGAGCCCGCCGCCGACCGGCCCAACCTCACCATCCGCACCGGTGCGCTGGCGGAGCGGGTCGTGGTCGAGGGCGGCCGCGCGGTCGGCGTGCGCTACCAGCACGGCCCGGCCAGCCACACGGCGTACGTCGAGGGCGAGGTCGTGCTGGCCGGCGGGGCGGTGAACTCCCCCCAGCTGCTGATGCTCTCGGGCATCGGGCCCGGCGCGCACCTGCGCGAGGTCGGCGTCGACGTGCTCGTCGACCTGCCGACGGTCGGCCAGAACCTGCACGACCACCCCGCGGTGCCGCTGGTGTTCCGCACCTGCGGCGTCTCCGACCTGATGGACCACAACAACCTGGTGCAGTTCGCCCGGGCGAAGGCCACCGGCACCGGCCCGCTGACCTCCAACATCGGCGAGGGCGGCGGGTTCTGGCGCAGCCGTGACGACCTCGCCGCCCCCGACCTGCAGGTGCACGTCGCGCCGACCGGCTTCTACGACAACGGCCTGCACGAGGCGACCAGCCGCAACGTCACTGTCGCGCCCACGCTGGTGCACGTCGCGAGCCGCGGGTCGCTGCGGCTGCGATCGGCCGACCCGCGCTGGCACCCCGAGATCGACCCCGGCTACTACGACGACCCGGCCGACCTCGACGCGATGGTCGCCGGCGTCCGCCGGCTGCTCGAGACGGTGTCGACCGGCCCGCTGGCCCAGCACATCGCCGGCCCCGGGCTGCCCACGATGCAGGGCTGGGGGAGCGACCCGAGCGACGCCCAGATCGTCGAGCACATCCGTGGCAACACCCAGACCCTCTACCACCCGGTCGGCACCTGTGCGATGGGCGGTGACGAGCGTGCCGTCGTCGACCCGGAGCTGCGGGTGCGTGGCGTCGAGGGGCTGCGGGTCGCCGACGCCAGCGTGATGCCGATGGTCACCCGCGGCAACACCAACGCCCCCTCGATCATGATCGGCGAGCGGGCGGCCGACCTGCTCCGCGGCCGCGCCACCGCACGACCCACCCCACAGAGCGCAGGAGGGGACCCCCGATGACCCAGACCGCCGCCACCGCCACCTTCGAGTCGCTGAACCCGGCCACCGGCGACGTCGTCGGCGTCCACCCCGTCCACGACGCCGCCGCCGTCGACGCGGCCGTCGCCCGGGCCCGCGCCGCCGCCGGCTGGTGGGCCGCCCAGGGCTTCGACGGACGCCGGCGGGTGCTCGACCAGTGGCGCGGAGTGCTCACCCGGCGGATGGCACAGCTCGCCGACGTGGTCCACCAAGAGACCGGCAAGCCGCACGGCGACGCCCAGCTCGAGATCGGGCTGGCCATCGACCACCTCGCCTGGGTCGGCTCGCACGCATCGAAAGTGCTCGGTCGCAAGCGCGTCGCGCCCGGCCTGCTGCTGGCCAACCAGGCGGCGTCGGTGGAGTACCTCCCGCTCGGCGTCGTCGGCGTCATCGGGCCGTGGAACTACCCGGTCTTCACGCCGATGGGCTCGATCGCCTACGCGCTCGGCGCCGGCAACACCGTGGTGTTCAAGCCCAGCGAGCTCACGCCCGGAGTCGGCCTCTGGCTCGCCGACAGCCTGCGCGAGGTCGTGCCCGACCACGACCTCCTCCAGGTGGTCACCGGCCACGGCGACACCGGTGCCGCGCTGTGCCGCGCCGACGTCGACAAGATCGCCTTCACCGGCTCCACCGCCACCGGCAAGCGGGTGATGGCCGCCTGCGCCGAGCGGCTCACCCCGGTCGTCATCGAGGCCGGCGGCAAGGACGCCCTGCTCGTCGACGAGGACGCCGACGTGGTCGCCGCCGCCGACGCCGCCGCCTGGGGCGCGTTCGCCAACGCCGGCCAGACCTGCACCGGCATCGAGCGTGTCTATGTCCACGAGCGCGTCTACGACCGGTTCGTCGACGAGCTGACCAAGCGGGCCCGGTCGGTGCACGCCGGCACCGACGCCGACGCCAAGCTCGGCCCGATGACGATGCCCAGCCAGCTCGACGTCGTACGCCGCCACGTCACCGACGCGCTCGCCCGCGGCGGCCGGGCACTGGTCGGGGGCGAAGGCGCGATCGGCGACAAGTTCGTGCAGCCGACCGTGCTCGTCGACGTCCCCGAGGACTCGCTCGCGGTCACCGAGGAGACCTTCGGCCCCACCGTCACCGTGCGCAAGGTGCGCGACATGGACGAGGCGGTCGAGCTCACCAACGCCGGCCACTACGGCCTCGGGTCCTCGGTGTTCTCGGCGTCCCGCGGCCCCGAGATCGCCCGCCGGCTGCGCACCGGGATGACCGCGATCAACTCGGTGATCTCGTTCGCCGGGGTGGCGGGGCTGCCGTTCGGCGGGGTCGGCGACTCCGGCTTCGGGCGCATCCACGGGCCCGACGGGTTGCGCGAGTTCTGCTACGCCAAGGCGGTGACCCGCACCCGCTTCAAGGCGCCGCTGAACCTCACCACGTTCGACCGCACCCCCGAGCAGGACACGGTGGTCGCGACCCTGCTCACCGCCCTGCACGGCCGGGCCAGCCAGCTGCCCAAGCGCCCGCTGCGGGCCCGCCGCGACCGACGTTCCTAGGTCGGGATTCGGGGTCGTGTGCCTGAGGTCGCGCTCGGGCGCGTTGTGAAGGATCAGGACATCGCGCTCGGGCGCGTGCTCAGGCACACGACCCGTCGGCGCAGGCGGGCCTCAGCGCAGGGCGGCCACGACCGCGAACGACGCGGCGAACGACAGGGCGAGCACCAGCAGCACGAGCAGCACGAGGACGGTCGGGCTCGTACGCCGGGCGGGAGCAGCGGGGCGGGCCGGGGCCGCGGGGTTGGGACTCGCCGGGGCGGGCTGGCCCGGCGGGCGCCTGCCCGGCGTGTTCAGGGCGGGGGCGGCCACGACCGGCCCGCCGTCCACCGCCTCGTGCAGCGCGGCCACGAACGAACCGACGTCGGGCCACCGCTCCTCGGGACGAGGGTGCACCGCCCGCAGCAGCACCCGGTCGACCGCCTCCGGCAGGTCGGTGAGCGCGCTGGGCGGCACCGGCGGGACACCGTCGACCAGGTCGCCGAGGCCGCCGTCGCGCAACAGCCGGCCGGTCAGCATCTGATAGCTCACCGCCGCCAGCGCGTGCACGTCGGAAGCCGGTCCGACCGGGGCTCCGGTCGCCTGCTCGGGCGCCATGTAGGCGGGGGTGCCGACGACCTGAGTGAGCCCGCTGGCGTGCAGCACCGCCTTGGCCACTCCGAGGTCGGCGACCAGCAGCCGGCTGCTCGCCAGGTCCGACGTCACGGGATCACGCTGCTCGGGGTCCGGCACGCCGTCGCCGCGCAACAGCAGGTTCTGCGGCTTGACGTCGCGGTGCACCACACCGCGGGCGTGCAAGACCGCCAAGCCGCTCGCGGCCTGCTCCATCAGCGGCAGCACCACGGCCGGCGACAGCGGAGTGCCGGCGGTGAGGTAGCGGTCCAGCGACCCCCGATCGGCGTACGACATCACGAACCAGGGCGTGCCGTCGGTCTCGCCGATGTCGTGCACCCGCACGACGTGGTCGGAGTCGGCCGCGCGCAGGATGCGCGCCTCCTCGAGGAACCGGTCGCGGACGTCGAGCCGCTGCGCCCAGTTGTCGGCGAGCGCCTTGACCGCGACGTGGGAGCGCAGCTCGTCGTCGCGGTAGAGCCACACAGTGGCGAAACCCCCGGCTCCGATGCGACGGACCCGGCTCAGTCGGCCGAGACGCTCCGGGAGTGACACGGCCGCTATCGTGCCAGAGCGCCCGCCCGGTGCCGTCGGGTCGGGGATAGGCGGTCCAGGAGGTGCGATGGAGTCGACCGGTGAGGCTGCAGCCGCCGACGCGCTCGATGCTTTGGCGCTCCGCGCGGCCGGCGGCGACCGGGACGCCCTCGAAGACCTGCTCGCACAGGTGCAGCCCCGGGTGAAGCGCATCTGCGGGCGCATCCTGCTCTATCCCGAGGACGCCGAGGAGGCGGCGCAGGACGCGCTGCTGCTGGTCGCCACCCGCATCGGCTCGTTCGCCGGGCGCAGCCGATTCACCACCTGGCTGCACGTCGTGGCCTCCAACAGCGCCCGCTCGACCTACCGCACCCTCAAGCGGCGGGCGGCCGAGCGACTGACCGATGAGCTGCCGGTGGCCGCGGACCCACGCACCACCAGTGTGATCGCCGGCAGCCGGCTGGACCTGCTCGAGGCGCTCGAGATCGTCGGCCGCGAGCACCCGGAGTACGTCGAGCCGCTGGTGCTGCGCGACGTGCAGGAGCTCGACTATGCCGAGATCGCCCGGGTGCTCGACCTGCCGCTCGGCACGGTGAAGGCGCGCATCCACCACGCCCGCAAGGCGGTCCGCCCGCTGCTGGCGACCACCGACTGACGCCGGCGCCGGACAGCTCGGCCGAACTGGTCAGTTCGTGTCGCCGAGCACCGCGGTCTCGGCGGCGTCGCCGGCGCGGGCGACCGGGTCGCAGGCGCCGTCGAGGTCGCAGCGGTAGATCACGGTCCCGTCGCCGTCGAGGTTGCGGGCGCCGAGCAGCAGCACCTCGTCGTCGTCGAGGAACTTGCCCTCGAGCACGGCGTCCGGGGCGTCGACCTCTCCGAGCATCGTGCGCTCCGCGCTGTCGAGAACGCGGAACAGCGCGGGACCGAACCCGTCCAGCGGGGGGACGACCGTGAGCAGTCTGGTGCCGTCGGGGCTGAACGAGGGGTAGCCGCCGAACGTCGAGCCGCAGTCGACGAGGCGGTCGCTCGGGTCGGCCGTGCTGCGGATGTCGGCGCAGGTCTCGACGCCGGCCTCGGGGTCGGACTCGGTGGCGGAGATGCCGGCGAGCCAGGACCCGTCGGGTGAGGCGTTCCAGGATGCCCCGACCAGGTCGTCGGCGACCACCCGATGCTCGCCGCTGCCGAGCCGGGTGGCGATCACGCGCGGCTCCTCCTCGTCGGTGCGCCACTCGGCCAGCAGGGTCGCGACGTCGTCGGAGAACGACGCCAGGCCGCCGGGCCACCAGCCGGCCTCGGGCGCCCTGACCGTCTGCACGAGCTCGCCGGTGGCGGTGTCCCAGATGCCGTAGCCGCGTCCGTCGTCGCGCATCGCGGCGTACCGCGTGCCGTCACGGCTCACGTCGCCCCGGCCGAAGGTCTCGGCCAGGAAGATCGTGCTGCCGTCGGCGTCCACCCGCCAGGCTTCGTACGACGGCTCCTGGGGGCTCGCCATCGTGGTCATCAGCCACCCCGTGGCCGTGCGGTGCAGCTCGGCGGGCCGGTCGATGAGGTGGATCGCGACCTCCTGGTCGCCGTCGTGCAACGAGCGCTGGTTGGCCCACAGCACGCCGTCGAGCGCCGGGTCGGGCGCGGCGGTGGCGGGCTCGCCGTCACCCGGCGACTCTGTGGTGCCGCTGCTGCGGGTGGCGGTCGGGGTGCCGCCCCCGTCACCGGCGAGCTGGGTGGCGGCGATGGCGCCGGCAGTGCTGCCGACGACGGCGGCGGCGAGGGCGGAGGCGAGGGTGCGGTTCACGGAGGCTTCCTCTCGGTGGGTGCCTGACGTCCGGTCTGATGCTCGCGGCCGCGAGATGGTTATCGACGATCCTGCCGCGTGGGCCATGGCCGCCTGGTCCTGGCTGGTCGCGGACAACGCCGGACCACCACCCCGGACGACGCCGGACCACCACCCCGGACGACGCCGGGCGGCCCCGGGCGGCCCCGGGCGGCCCCGGGCGGCCCCGGACGGCCCCGGACGGCACAGCGCCCCGCCGGGGGAGGCGGGGCGCTGCTCTCGGCCATCAGCGGGCGGGGGATGCCCCCGACGACCGAGCTTGGGAGGCGGCCAGGTGGGCCGCCATTCAGTTGTGGTCAGGTGAAGTCAAGATGTGGTCAGTAGTTGTCAGGGGGCCCTCCGTCCCGGACGGCCGCGGTTCACCGGTCCAGCCCGACAGTGACGGTGCCGCCCCGGGGGTCGACGTGGTCGAGCACGTCGGAGGGAACTCGGAAGACCCGGCCGGGCGCGGCCGGCCACGGCACCCGCTTGCGGGCCACCACCCGCCCGTCCTGCACGAGCACCACCCGGGGCGCGGCGACATGCTCGTCGGTCCACAGCAGCAGCCGCTTGCGGGGCGGGGCCGGGTCGCCGGCGCGGAGGATGCCGGGAGCGACCCACCGGAAGGGCGCCTCGGCCTGCAGCCGCACCGAGTCCGGGGCCGGCCGCCGCCCGTCGAGGTAGCCGCGCACGTGCTCGGCGACTGCTGCCCCGTCGAGGGCGGCGATGTCGGCGGTGTCGACAGGGTGCAGCGCGTTGCCGATCGCGAAGACACCGGGGCGGTCGGTGCGCAGCGCGGTGTCGACGAGCGGTCCGAGGCTGCCCGGGTCGAGCGGCAGGCCGGCCGCCCGGGCCAGCTCGTTGTCGGGGATCCAGTCGCCGGTGAGCACCACCGTGTCGCACTCGACTAGCCGGCGTCGGCCGGTGTCGAGGTGCTCGATCTCGACCGCCTGCACGCGGGGCCGGCCGATGATCCGGGTGACCCGAGTGCGGGTGGCGACCTGGGTGCCGAACACCATCCGTCCGGGCCGGTGGAAGAGCCAGTACGACTCGGACTGCGGGTAGGACGTGGTCATCAACGCGGTCTCGCACCCGGCGTGCTTCAGCGTGAGGACCGCCGACCAGCTGACCAGCTCGGCGCCGACGACGACGGCCCGCTTGCCGACCGTGCCGTGCTTGAGGTGCACGACGTTCTGCAGGGTTCCGGTGGTGTAGATGCCGTGGGCGCGGTCTCCGGGGATGCTGCGGGCGGCCCGGGGGCGCTCCCGGGCGCCGGTGGCGAGAACCACCGACCGCGCGTCGACGCGGAGCCTCCCCTGGGGCGAGGTCACCATCAGCGAGCGGGGGCCCGCCCAGTCGGTGGCCATCGCCTCGGTGAGGATCGTGGCTCCGGCGTCCTGTGCCTTCTCCCGCAGCAGCCGGGCGTACTTCGGCCCGGTGACGAACCGCCCCAGGTCGCGCATGCCGTAGCCGGGATGGTCGCTGTGCCGGGGGATGCCGCCGGCCTCGCGCTCGCGCTCGAGCACCAGCACCTGGCCGGGCAGCTGCCCGGCCAGCTCGGAGGCGGCGCGCAGGCCCGCCGGGCCGGCGCCGACGATCACCACGTCGGGCGTGAGCACGCTGCTCGGCTCGGTGCTGCTGGGCGTGGTGGGTGTCGCGCTCATCGCTGGACCTGCCCTTCCGGAACGCCGGCGCCCCGAGTGGCGAACAGCTCGGCCACCTCGGCGCCGCAGTAGAACCCCTGGCAGCGCCCGTTCTGGACGCGGGTGCGGCGACGCAGGCCCTCCAGCGTGGTCGGCGGGATCGTCGCGGCGAAGGTGTCGCGGATCTCGCCGGCGGTGACCCGCTCGCAGAAGCACACGATGCGGCCGTACGCCGGGTCCGCGGCGATGCGGGCGGCGTCCTGGTAGGGCCGGAGACCGGCCTCGCCGATGTTCGGCATCCGGGGCGGGTCGGGCAGGTCGTCGCGGGGCTGGAGCTCGAGCGCGCCGGTGTCTGCCAGCAGACCGGCGACGTGCTCGGCGACGGCCATGCCCGAGGTGAGCCCGGTCGAGCGGATGCCGCCGGCGAGCAGGTAGCGCTGGTCGGTGTCGACCTCGATGACGTAGTCGGAGAACTCGGTGGCCGCTCGGAGGCCGGCGTAGGTCGCGGTGACCTCCTCCTCGAGCAGTCGCGGCATCAGCCGCTGCCCCTTCTCGCGCAGGAAGGCCAGGCCGCTCTCGGAGGAGCCGGTGTCGGTGCGGTCGGTGAGGTCCTCGGCGGTCGGGCCGAGCATCACGTTGCCGTAGACGGTGGGGCTGATCAGCACGCCCTTGCCGACGGCGCTGGGCACCGGGAGCACGATCTTGTCCACCAGCGGGCGGGCCTGCTTGTCGAAGACCAACAGCTCGCCGCGGCGGGGCGTGACGTGGAACCGGTCATAGCCGAAGTGCTGGTCGACCAGGTCGGCGCCGAGCCCGGCGGCGTTGACCACCCAGCGGGTGCGCAGGTCGCCGCCCTCGGTGTGCAGCACCGTGGTCTCGTTCTCCACGGTGACGCCGGTGCACCGGTGACCGAGCAGCAGCGTCGCGCCGCGGCGTACAGCGTCGGTGGCCAACGCGAAGTTGGTGGTCCAGGTGCAGATGATCGACTCGCCGGGCACGGTCAGGCCGCCCAGGGCACCGGGCCCGATGTGCGGCAGCTGCCGGTAGACCTCGTCGGCGGCGACGATCTCGGTGTGGGGGTAGCCGTTGGCGACCGCCTTCTCCTGGAGGCCGGGCAGGTTGCCCAGCTGCTCGGCGTCCCACGCGACCAGGATCGCGCCGACCCGCTCGACCGGGATGCCTGTGGCGGCCGCGTAGTCGCCCAGCAGGTGGTAGCCCTCGTGGACCATCCGCGACTCCAGGCTGCCCGGCTTGGCGTCGAACCCGGTGTGCAGGATCGCGGTGTTCGCCTTGCTGGTGCCCTCGCCGACGTCGTCGCGGGCGTCGACGAGCGCGACGGAGAGCCGGTAGCCGGCGAGCGTGCGCGCGATCGCCGAGCCGACGATGCCGGCGCCGAGCACCACGACGTCGTACGTCGGGGCCGCTGCCGCGCCGGAGGAGGCGGCGCCGGTCGAGGGTGCGGTGGTCATGGGAGGGGTCCTCGATTCCGAGAGGCGGGTGGTCACGCGGTGGCCGCCGCGGCGTTCCACCGGGCGCGGAAGTCGGCGGCCTGGTCGGCGCTCCACTGCGGGGAGTAGACGAGGCTGGGCTGCCAGGGGACGATCGCGTCGACCAGGGGGAGGCCGGGCGTGTGGGCGATCCGGGCCAGCGCCGCCGCGCCGAGCGGGGTGGCGTGGGGCGACGGGTAGAGCTCGATCTCGATCTGCATCAGGTCGGCCACCGCCTGCATGAGCGTGCGGCACTGGGTGAGCCCGCCGTCGACCCGCAGTCGGGTGAGCGGCCGGCCGAGGTCCCGCTCGACCGCGGAGCCGAGCTCCGCGACCTGGGCGGCGATGCCCTGCAGGATCGCGGTGACCAGGTGGCCGACCGTCGTCGAGAGCGTCATGCCGCTGACGGTGGCCTTGGCGTCGGGGCGCCACCAGGGTGCGGCGAGGCCAGCCAGGGCGGGCACGGCGAGGACGCCGCCGGCGTCGGGGGCGGCGGCCTGGTCCATGTCGGCCGCTGTTCGGATGTAGCCGAGCTGCTCCATCCAGCGCACCGCCGACGCGGCGGTGTAGACCTGCCCGTCGATGCAGTACGTCGTCTCGCCGCCGACCTGCCAGGCCACGCAGGCGGCGAGCCCGGCGCGGGACCGCGCCGCGGTCGTGCCGGTGTTGGCGAGCAGGAACGCGCCGGTGCCGAAGGTGCACTTGGCTTCGCCGGGCTGCAGGCAGCCTTCGGCGACCAGCGCGGCCTGTTGGTCGACGACCAGGCCGCCGACCGGGATCGAGCCGCCGAACGCGGTCGTGGTGCCCACCTCGACGTCGCACGGCACGATCGTGGGGAGGCGCTCGTCGGCGAGTCCGAACAGCCCGAGCAGCTCGGGGTCCCAGGCGGCCGTGTCAAGATCGGTGACCAGCGACCGGCCCGCGGTGGACGCGTCGGTGACGAACTCGCCGGTGAGCTGGTGCACCAGCCACGTGTCGGACGTCGTCACGACGCCCTCGCGGGTCACGTTGCGGCGAAGCCACGCGAGCTTGGGTGCGGTGAAGTAGGGGTCCAGCACCAGCCCGGTGCGCTGGGCGAACAGCTCCTGGTGCTCGCCGAGCTCCTGGCAGATCGCCTCCGCGCGGCGGTCCTGCCACACCACCATGTCCGAGAGCGGTCGGCCGGTGTCGGGGTCCCAGGCGAGCACGGTCTCGCCTTGATTGGAGAGCGTCACGACGTCGACCGGCAGCCCGGCCGCGGCGACCGCCTCGCGGCCGGCCTCGAGCACCGAGTCGAGCAGGGCCTGCGGGTCCTGCTCGACGCCGCCGCCGGGCAGGTAGCGCGGGCGCACGGTCCGCTCCGCCAGGCCCCGCACCCGACCCTCGTCGTCGACGACGAGGGCCTTGGTGCCGGAGGTGCCCTGGTCGATGGTGAGGACGGTGGTCACAGCCGGTCGTCCTCGAGCGGTGCCTCGGAGTCGAGGATCTTGTCGACGTCGGCCAGGTCGGGCATGGTCATGCCCTTCCGCCCGTGGCGGACCAGCAGGTAGGTCAGGTAGACGGCGCCGATCGCGAACATGACCAGGGCGTAGAGGATCGGCTCCGAGAACGACTCGTCACGGAAGATCGCGAGCTCGTAGAGCAGCCACACGGACGCGAGCACGATGATCGGGGTCTCCCACCTGCCGAGCGAGAACCCCTGGCTGGGCGGCAGGGTCCGCCGCTTCAGCACGTACATCAACACGGTGCCGGCGTAGATGAGGGCGGGCAGCAGGGTGCCGGCGGAGAACAGGGAGAAGAGCGCGTCCTCGGACATGGAGAAGATCGCCAGGATCGCCTGCGCCACCACGAGCATGAACAGCGAGGCCCCGAGCGGGGTGCCGCGGCTGTGGCTGATCTTGTGCAGGGCCTGCCAGCCCGGGAACCGCTCGTCGCGCGACATGGCCCACACCAGTCGGGTGCCGCTGAGCGTGATCACCAGGCCGCAGGAGAAGATCGAGATCACGACGAGCACGAGCAGGAAGTTGCCGACCACGGGGCCGAGCACGTCGGTGATGACGGTGGCGATGGGGGTGGCGGACTTGGCGAGCTCGGCGGTGTCGCCGGCCAGCGCGGTGACCGCGATGAGGAACAGCATGCCGAGCACGCCCAGCGAGAGGACGGCCTGGGCCATCGCCTTGGGAATCACCCGCTCGGGGTTCTTGGTCTCCTCGGCGAGGTTGGCCGCCGACTCGAAGCCGACGATCGTGAACGCGCCGAGCAGGAACGCCAGCGGGAACGGGCCGGCGTGGTCGAGGTCGCCGAAGTCCCAGTAGCCCTCGGAGGCGACCGGTGCGGTCTCGAAGAGGTTGCCGAAGTCGAGCAGACCGCTGGCCGCGCCGACGACGAACAGCAGGACGGTCAGGCCGATCATGCCGATGATCTGGATGGTGACCGCGACCTGGTTGACCTTGTTGGTCATCCGGGTCGACCAGGCGACCAGGATCGCCTGGACCAGGACCACGACGGCGGTGATCGCCCACGCGTTCTGCAGCGTGTAGGTGTAGCCGAACAGCTCCGGGAGGATCGTGGCGGCGATGGTGTAGTCGACCGCGACCACGACGACGCCGAGGAACGTGAAGGAGATCCAGCCCATCACCCAGCCGGCGATCGGGTTCGCGATACGGGAGACCCACTGGTAGGCGTAGCCGCTGATCGGGATGCGGGCGGCCAGGGCGCCGAAGATCAGCGCCACGGCCAGCTGGCCCGTGACCGCGATCGGCCAGGCCCAGATGCCGCGCGGACCCGAGCTGTTCAGGACGGCCCCGTAGGTGGTGAAGATGCCGGTGGCGATCGAGACGAAGCCGAAGGCCACCGCGAACGAGGCGTACCAGCCCAGCTCCCGGGCCATCCTGTCCTGCCGGTAATTCTCGGTCAGCCCGGAGCCGGCGTCGCCGCTGGCGGCACCCGTGGGTCGGTCACTGCGCGGAGCGGTCACTGCTCCTCCGTCCTTCGGTGATGATGGTCCCCTCCGGTATGGTCTATACCGTTTGGTCCGTACCAACCTGAGGCCTCGACCGGCCCTTGTCAACGGGTTCGGCGAAATTCGGAGCCGGGAAGGACGAGACGGCGGCGATTGGTATAGACCAAGTGGCTCTTCCGCGTATCGTGGAGTCGTGTCCGCCCAGCACCTGCGCCAGAGCACGCCGCGCTACGTCGGCATCGCCACCGAGCTGCGCGAGCGGATCCTCGACCAGCAGCTGGCACCGCACACGCTGATGCCCTCCGAGCGGGAGCTCAGCGAGCAGTTCGCGGTCAGCCGGATGACGGCCCGCCAGGCGCTCACGCTGCTGGAGAGCGAGGGGCACGTCTACCGGCGGCCACCGCGCGGCACCTTCGTGGCCGAGCCGCGGGTCCGCTTCCAGATCGGCAGCTTCTCCGAGGAGGCGAACCGACTCGGCCGTGACGCCTCGGCCCAGCTGCTGTGGGCCAAGGCCCTGGTGGGGCCGGGGAACGGCGCGACCGCGGCCCGGGCCGCGCTCGGCCTGGCGGCCGACGACGTGATCCACGCGTTCCGTCGGCTGCGGCTGATGGAGGGCGAGCCGCTGGCGATCGAGACGACCTACTTCCCGGCGTCGCTGACGCC
This sequence comes from Nocardioides ferulae, assembly GCF_003660455.1. Lineage (GTDB taxonomy): Bacteria > Actinomycetota > Actinomycetes > Propionibacteriales > Nocardioidaceae > Nocardioides > Nocardioides ferulae. The sequence continues at coordinate 55,899 of NZ_QZVR01000011.1, forward strand.
GGGCATCCTCGACGTCGAGGTGCACGGCTCGCTGTGGCAGCTGCTGCGGGGGCGCTACGACCTGCGTCTCGAGCGGTCGAAGGCGGTGCTCGAGTCGATCGTGCTCGACGAGGGGGCCTGCGAACGGCTCGCGGTGCGGGCGGCGTCCAACGGCATCCTGCTGACCCGGACCACCGTCGACGACCAGGGACGCTGCGTGGAGTACGCGCGCGACGTCTACCGCGCCGACCGTGCGGCGTTCGAGGTGACCGCCTCGGTCGCTCGATGAGCCGCGGCGCCGTCGTCTTCGACCTCGACGGAGTGCTCACCCGCCGCGACACGTTCGCGACGTTGGTGCGCCGCCGGCTGGTCCACCACCCGTGGCGTCTCGCCCTCGCGCTGCCGGCGCTGCCGCTGATGGCACTCACCGGCACCCGGCCCCGGTGGCGGGCGCCGGTGACCCGCTACCTGGTCCGGGTCGCGCTGCTCGGTCGCGACCCGGACCGAGTCCGGCAGGAGGCCCGCGCGCTGGCCCAGGAGTTCGCCCGCACTCCCACCTGGCTGTGTCCGGCCGGGCTGGACGCCGCGCGGCGCCACGTCGCGGCCGGTGACCGCGTCGTGGTGGTCACGGCGACCGAGCAGACGCTGGCCCGGACCCTGCTGGTGGAGGTGGGCCTCGGCGAGGTCGAGCTGCTCGCCTCCGGGCTGGCTCCGGCGCCCGGCGGCAGCCGGATGCGCCCGCACAACTTCGGCCACCACAAGGTGCGGGCCCTGCGCGAGTGCGGGCTGCCCCGGCCGTGGACGGTGATGTACACCGACTCCTGGTCGGACAGCCCTGTGCTCGCCGAGGTCGAGCGCATCGTCCTGGTCGACCCCACGTCGACGCTGCTGGCGCGGGCCCGCCGGACCTGGCCGGGGCGGGTCGAGGTGATCGGCGCCACGCCGACATCGGGCGGAACGGCCGCTGCCCAGTGACCTCGGGACCCATTGACCCCCAGGTCGGGACCTTCGGCCAAGGGATTGTGGCCGCCCGAGGAGAAGACTGGGGGTCGAAAGAGCAAGCACACTGCTGGAAGGCACATCATGTCGCTCGTCCAAATGACCCGAGTCGCACCCCGGAACCTGCGGGACTCGGTCTACACCGCCGTTCACGAAGGGGCCTGGTCGGTCAGCGACGTCGTCGCCACCGTGACCTCCGAGATGGACGCCGCACGCTGCGACGTCGTCGCGGTGCTGTGGGACCTCGCGGCAGAGGGTGTGCTCTCCTACGACACGATCGCCTGCCACTTCCGCCCGGCAGTGCCCGCGCTCGTCCACTGACCCGGACCCTCCCGCTCGCCTAGCCTCCGCCGCCGGTCTCTCCGGCCGCGAGGCGTGCACCCGCACGCCGGTGTCGGTACCGTCCCCCCACCGGGGACCGCCGCTGGCCCACGGGTGACGCGCCGGAGGTGGGCTCGAGATGAGCAGGGGGCACCGCTCGGCACCGTTCGGCGCCCGGGTGCTCGGCCCCCGCGACCAGTCCGTCTTCAGGCTGCGGCTGCGCGTCCAGCTGCTGCTCACCGTGCTGCTGGTCGGCACCAACGTCATCGCGGCCGGAGTGGTGTTCCTCATCGCCAGCTTCGTGGTGCCCTCGCCGTCGCCGACGGGGGCCACCCGGCTGGCGCTGGCGATCGCGGTGCCGACCTATGTCGGTGTTGCCGTGCTCGTCGGCGTCACCGTCGGCACCCGGCTGAGCCTGCGCGCGCTCGGCTGGGCGACCCAGGGAGACCGGCCCCACCAGCGCGAACGGCTGGCGGCGCTGCGGGTGCCGCAGCGGCTGACCGTCATGCAGGCCACGCTGTGGCTCGCCGCGACCGTCCTGTTCACCACGCTCTCGCTCGTGCTCCAGCCCGAGCGTGCGCTGAGCACGGGCCTCGCCGTCGGCATCGCCGGCCTCGTGGCCTGCGGCATCGCCTTCCTGCTCACCGACTTCGTGATGCGGCCGGTCTCCGCGCAGGCCCTCGACGGGCTGCCGTACGACGATCGCCCGCGGGGCGCCGGGGTCGGCGGCCGGATGGTGCTCTTCTGGTGCCTGGGCACCGGCGCCCCCGTGGTCGGGATGGTCGTGGCCTCGATCGTCGCCGCCGCCGGTGACGACGACTCCCGCTCCCGGCTGCCCTACACGGTGCTCGCGATCGGTGCCGTCGTGCTGGTCTTCGGTCTGCTGACCACCGTGCTCAACGCCCGTTCGGTCGTGGCCCCGGTCGTCTCGGTGCGCGACGCGTTGCTCGACGTCGAGCGCGGTGACCTCGACCGCGAGGTGGTGGTCTTCGACGGCACCGAGCTCGGGTCGCTGCAGGCCGGCTTCAATGCGATGGTCTCCGGCCTGCGGGAGCGTGAGCACCTGCGCGACCTGTTCGGGCGGCACGTCGGCCACGACGTCGCCCGCGCCGCCGCGGACGACGGCGTCGCGCTGGGTGGCGAGGTGCGGGTCGTCTCGGTGCTCTTCGTCGACCTGGTCGGGTCCACGTCGTACGCCGCCGAGCACGACCCCGCGGAGGTCGTCGACACCCTCAACCGGTTCTTCGGGGTGGTCGTCGAGGAGGTCGACCGGCAGCGCGGCCTGGTCAACAAGTTCATCGGCGACGCGGTGCTCGCGGTCTTCGGGGCACCGGTCGACCACCCCGATCATGCCGCCGCTGCGCTCGCCGCCGCGCGCACGATGGCCGACCGGCTGGCCGCCGAGGTGCCCGAGATCGGCGTCGGCATCGGCGTCGCGACCGGCGAGGCTGTGGCCGGCAACGTCGGCAGCGCCAGTCGACTGGAGTACACCGTGATCGGCGACGCGGTGAACAGCGCGGCGCGGCTGACCGACCTCGCCAAGCAGGTGCCCGGGCAGGTGCTGGTCGCCGCGCAGACCGTCGAGGCGGCGCATCCCGACGAGACCGCGCACTGGCGCGCGCACGAGCCGGTGGTGCTGCGCGGCCGGACCTCCCCGACCGAGACCGCGATCCGCACCCCGTGAAACGCCGAGGGGTCACAGATTCCCGCGTTTTCGCGGCGTGTCGGTGAACGATCGACCACTCGTCGACGCTCCGCCCGGTCAGCTGACGGTCGTCGCCGGTGGCGCGACCCCCGGCAGGTCGGAGAGGCCCGGGATCGGGTCGGCCGACGTGCCGGGTAGTCCGACGGGCAGCCGATCACGACCCTCGACCGCCTGGCCCCACCAGGTGCCCGCGACGACGATCGCAGAGCCGAGCAGCACCAAGGAGGTCAACGTCTCCCCGCCGACCGCGGCGGCGCAGGCGACTGCCCACACCGGCTCGGTGCCGAGCAGCAGGCTGGCCCGCGAGGCCGAGGTCTGCTGCACCCCCCAGGTCTGGGCGAGGAACGCGAAGACGCTGCAGCCCAGGGCGAGGTGCAGCACGCAGGCCCAGGCCAGCGGCGAGCCGCCACCTCCGCCGGGGCCGGCGTCCCCGAGCGACGCGATGCCGAGCGGAGCGAAGACGAGGGTGCCGACGCCGAGCTGGACCGTGGTGAGCGACAGCGGCCGGACGCTGTCCCGTGACGCGAGCCGGCCGACCAGGACCACGTGCCCGGCGCGCACCACGGCCGCTGACAGCACCAGCAGGTCGCCGGAGCGGGGGCCGGACCAGCCGTCGCCGCTCATCAACAGCGCCACCCCGACCACCGACACCCCGCAGGCGGCGTAGAAGGACGGGGGCAGCCGACGTCCCAGGACGACCGCCTCCAGGCCCGGGGTCATCAGGATCGTGAGGCTGATCAGGACGCCGGCGCTCGCGGCCGTGGTGCCCGCCACGCCCCAGGTCTCCAGGGCCAGGATCGCGGCTTGGGTGACGCCGAGCAGGACGCCGAGCCGCCACTCGGTGGCGGTGGGCCGGCCCCGGTGGGTGGTCCGGAGCAGCATCACGCAGGCGGCGAACGCCAGGCCGTAGCGGCCGAGCAGCACCACCGGGACGGCGAGGTCCTCGGTGGCGACCTTCGCCGCCAGGTAGCTCGACCCCCAGACGGCGGCGACGCCGAGGAGGGTCAGGTCGACGGTGCGGGTGCTCACGACGCACCAGCCTGGTCGCCCGGGACGGTTCAACCAAGGACCAGTCTCTGAAGAAACAATTCAGTATCGCTACATTGAGTTGCGTGGACGAACGGCAGCTGCGCATCCTGCGCGAGCTCGAGGCGCTCGGCAGCCTGCGTGCGGTCGCCGAGGCGCTGCACGTGACGCCGTCCGCGGTGACCCAGCAACTGCAGGCGCTTCAGCGCGGCGTCGGCGTACCGCTCACCGAGCGTCGGGGCAGGACCTTGGGCCTGACCGAGGCCGGATCGGCGCTCGCGGCCGCCGCGGTCGACGTCCACGTCGCACTCGCCCGAGCTCGGGAGGTCGCCCGCGGGGCCACCGACCGGCCCCGCGGCGAGGTGTCGGTCTCCGGCTTCAACAGCATCGCCCTCACGCTCTTCCCCGCTCTGGTGCAGCGGTTCGGCCGCGGTGAGCCGGTGGCGGTGCGGCTCTTCGACGAGGACGTCGCGCAGGAGGCGTTCCCCCGGCTGGCGGGCCGCTACGACCTGGTGCTGGCGCACCGGCTCGACCACACCCCGGCCTGGCCGGGCACGGTGCGCGTCACTGCGCTGCTGCACGAGCCGCTGGACGTCGCGCTGCCTCCGGAGCATCCGTTGGCGGCGAAGCGGCGGCTGTCGCCCTCCGACGTCGCCGACCAGCCGTGGATCAGCACCCACGAGGGCTTCCCCGTCGTCGCCACGGTCGACGCGATCGCCGCCGCCGCCGGGCACCCGGTCGACATCGTGCACCGGGTCAACGAGTTCTCGGTCGCGGCCGAGCTGGTCCGCGCGGGCTGCGGGGTCGCGCTGGTCCCGCGCTGGACCGTGCCGCGCCCGCGTGGTGTGGTGCTGCGTCCCCTGGCGCGGATCCCCGCGCGCCGCCACGTCGACGTGCTGTGCCGGCCCGAGCAGCTCACCCGGGCAGCGGTCCGGGCCGTGCTCGCGCAGCTGCGGGTGCTCGCCGACGACCTGCGCGAGCGCTCCGAGGTGGGTGAGGCCGACGCCTGATCCGTGCAGCCCCGACCGCTCAGGCCGAGGCGACCTCGGCGTCCATCTCCGCGAGGTAGTCGCGCTTGACCCGGCGCCACGCCTCGTCGGTCATCGTGCGCCGCCAGTACGGCGAGCAGGACATGTCGGCGCGCGCCACCCGGCGGTCGACCAGGAGGTGGCGGCGGATCGCGCGAACCTCGTCGGCCTCCCCGTGCACGAACACGTGCACCCGGCCCGGAGGGAACACCAGGCCGCGCAGCGCCTCCGCCAGCAGGTCGGCGTCGGCGTCGTCGCCGCGACGGTGCAGCCACGCCACGTCGAGCCGGCCCGGACTGGGCAACGGCACCTCGTGCTCGGGCCCGTCGCAGACCAGCCGGACCACGGCCGGTGCCCCCTCGGGCAGCGCCTCCAGGGAGGCGGCGATCGCGGGCAGCGCGGACTCGTCGCCGACCAGCAGGTGCCAGTCGGCCTCGGGGTCGGGTCGGTAGCCGCTCGACGGCCCCTCGAGCACCAGCACGTCACCGGGCTTCGCGGCCGCCGCCCAGCGGCCCGCGACACCGTCGTCGCCGTGCACGACGAAGTCGAGGGTCAGCTCGCCGGCACCCTCGTCCCAGCGCCGCACCGTGTAGCGGCGGCGCGCCGGCCACTGCTCACGGGGGTGCTGCTCACGCACGGCGGCGGGCTCGAAGACCGGACCGTACGGCGCGCCGGCGGGCGCGAAGGCGAGGTTGACGTAGGCGTCGGTGCCGGTGGGCGTCGCGAACCCGTCGAGGCCGCTGCCGCCGAGCACCACCCGGACCAGCGCCGGGGTCAGCCGCTGCGTGCGCAGCACCGTGCCGTGCATCTCCACCTCCAGGCGTCTCGGGTTAGGTGCACCTAACCTAGCGGGCGGGTGTCGTCGGGACCGAACCGCGCACCCCCTCCTAGGCTGCGCTCATGACCTCGCTGCTGAACGCGCCGCCCACCTCCCGGCCCCGCTCGATCGCCCGCCGCGCGCTCGGTGCGGTGCTGGTCTTCGCCGGCGTCAGCCACCTGACCTTCGCTCGGGAGGAGTTCTCCGCCCAGGTGCCCGGCTGGTTCCCGGTCGACGACGACCCGGTCGTGCTGGTCTCCGGCGTCGCGGAGATCAGCCTCGGCGCCGCCCTGCTGGCCTGGAGCCGCGGCCGGGTGCCGGTCGGGCTGGTGGTCGCGGCGTTCTTCGTCGCGATCTTCCCGGGCAACATCGCCCAGTACGTCGAGGGCAACGACGGCTTCGGCCTCGACACCGACACCAAACGCCTGGTGCGGCTGTTCTTCCAGCCGCTGCTGGTCGTCTGGGCGCTGTGGGCCACCGCCGCCTGGCGGGACCGCCCGCGGCGCTGAGCGGGCGGGGCGGGGGCCTCAGGCCACCACGTCGGGCCACCCGGCGGCCAGGTAGTCGATGAAGGCCGGGCCGACGGCCTCCTCGCGCAGCTGCTCGCGGGTGAGCGGCACCGGCCGGGCCACGAACGCGTCGTCGGCGAGCACCCGCGCGGCGAAGTCGTGGTGGCGGATCGCGCCCATCCCGACGGTGACCAGGTCGGCGCCCTGCTCGAGGCACCACCGGGCGTCCGCGGCCGAGAGCACCTTGCCGGCCACCCCGAGCCTGGTCCCACCGCGGGGCAGGTCGGTGAAGTGCTCGATCAGCAAGCCCGGGGCCCCGCCGCGGGGCCTCATGAAGACGTCCCACAACGACATGTCGAGGTAGTCGAGCAGGCCGGAGGCCAGCACCAGACGGGCCGTCTCGCGTCCCTCCTCGAGCGTGATGCCGTTGCCCTCGGGTGTCAGCCGCAGCCCGACCTGGAACTCCGGACCGGTGGCCGCGCGGATGCCCTCGAGCACCTCGACGACGACCCGCTGCCGGTGCTCGAGGGAGCCGCCGTAGCCGTCGGTGCGCTGGTTGCGCGCGTCGAGGAACTGCCCGAGCAGGTAGCCGTGGGCGCCGTGCACCTCCACGCCGTCGAAGCCGGCGCGCTCGGCGCGAACGGCGGCGGCCACGTAGTCGGCGACCAGCTGCTCGACCTCGCCGGTGGTCATGGCGACCGCGTCCTTGGCCGGGTCGTCCCAGGGGCACTGGTTGGGGCGGCCGGTCAGTGCCGGGTCGGCGCGCCGGCCGCCGTGGTGCAACTGCACCGACGAGACCGTGCCGGTGGCGCGGAGCCGCTCGGCCAGCCGGGTGAGGCCGGGCAGGTGGAGGTCGGAGGCGATCCCGAGCTGGCCGGGCCAGGGCTGGCCGGCCGGTGCGACGTACGCCGCCGCGGTCATCACGAGGCCGAACCCGCCTCGCCCACGGGCCTCCAGCCAGGCCGTCTCGTCCTCCGAGAGCGTGCCGTCGGGGTTGCTCTGGGTGTTGGTCAGCGGCGCCAGGGCGAGCCGGTTGCCCCAGGCGGGGCCGTGGGTCAGGGACAGCGGGTCGGAGAGGGAGGTCACCAGGCCATTGTCCGGCTCGGCCCCAGGGCACGGCGCGGGGCCGGCCTCTCGGGTGGTTTCCGGCGCGCGCTGCCGGATCATGCAAGCAGGCATGGATCGCCGCGGAGAAGGGCATGACCAGCCCGTGACCCCGTCCATCCCCTGCTCCGCTGTCGCTCGACACCGCTCGGCCCGCCGTCTTCTGGCGATCGGTCTGGTCGCCCTGCTCGCGACGCCGCTGCTCGCGGCCTGCACGGGTGACGACCCGGATCCCGATGGGGCGGAGGCCGAGGGCACGGCCGCGACGGCGCCCTCGCCGGCGCCGCTGGAGGAGTTGTGGCTCAGCGGCAGGGTCTCCGATGCCACCAGCCTGACGCTGCGACCGGGGCCGGCCGACGCCTCGATCCTCGTGCTCAGTGACGATCGTGACCGGGTGGTGGGCCTGGACGCCGAGACCGGCGAGCAGCGATGGCAGTGGAGCTCGAGTCCCGACCGGGTCTGCCAGACCTCGCCGCGGGTCAACCGCGCCGGAGTGCTCGCCGTGCTCACCGACCGTGGGCCGGGGGACTGCACGCAGGTGGTCGCGCTCGACACCACGACCGGGGAGGAGACCTGGCGTCGGCGGGTGCCCGGCCGGCCGCCGTACCTGTCGGCCAGCGCGGTCGCCGTGAGCCGGCGCACGGTGCTGGTGGAGGCGTTCTGCGACGAGGTCCTCCGGTACGCCGCCGGCAGCGGCCGCAGCCTCGACACGCTCGCCCCGAGGGACCGCAAGTGCGCGATGGAGTCCGCGCTCGGCGACGGTCTGGTGGCGGTCATGAACGACCCCGAGACCGCGTCGACGCCCGACGACCACGGCACCGGCTGGATCCCGGCGACGACCGATCGGGTGACGCGCGACCTCTACGACGCCGACACCGGCCGGCTGCTCTGGCGGGCACCGATGTCCAACGCAGGGGGAAGCATCGACCAGGTGGTCTCCACCGACCCGCTGGTCCTGGTCTGGACCCGGCGTGGGCAGCAGGTCGGGCAGGTCTTCGACCGCCGCGGCCGGCCCCGTGCCGTGGTCGGGCTCAGGATGCCCGGCCAGACGGGAGGGCTGGTGGCGGTCGGCGAGCACGACGGGGTCCTCGCCGTGCAGCACACGAGCCTGGTCGGGTCGAGCGCGCCCCGCCCCTACGCCACGACCACCTACGCCTACGACGTCGCGACCGGGGAGGAACTGTGGCGCCAGGAGCCGGAGCTGGGGGTGCCGGCCGGGGTGGTCGACGGCAGCGTGGTGTTCGCCCGCGTCGTCCAGGTGCTCGATCCGGACGCCGCGACCGGCCGGCGTTACGAGATGTGGCTGACCGCGCGCGACCTCGCCGCACCCGAGGGTGCTGCGGGTGCGGTGCGCACGCTGGGCTCGGTGGCCGTGCGAGGTGCCGCCTCGACGGTGGTCGGACTCGCCGGCGACGCCCTCCTGCTCGCCGACGACGAAGGAGTCCACGCCGTGCCGGTGGACGGGGACGGCGAGGAGCGCGTCTACGCCGCGCCGGCCGACCCACGATCCGTCCCGGAGTCGGAGTGGGCCGAGGGTGAGGTGCGTCCCGAGGACGCGCGCGACGTCTGTCGGGCGGTCGACCGGGAGACGCTGGCCGGGCTCGGCTTCCGGGCGCTGGAGCTGCCGGCGCCGGTGGACTGCTCCTGGAGGGAGCTCCACCACCCGCGGTACCTCACCCGGGTGCTCGACGTCCACGTGACGGTGCTCGAACCGGGGCCCGAGCCGGGCGCCGAGGAGATCGTCGGCGCCACCGAACGGGCGCAGCGGTACGCCGAGTCGGTGGTGCAGGGTTTCGCCGACGACGAGGGCTCCGGCCGGGAGCGCAGCACCGGTTGGTCCGTGGACGCGGGCGTCGAGGGAGGTCCGGGTGAGGTCACCTGGTCGGCCCTGGCCCTCAGGTACGGCCTCGAGAGCGTCGCCGTGACCCGCTGGCGCAACGTGGTCGTCCAGGTGAGGGCCGGGCAGGAGGTCGATGTCGAGGAGCGGCGTCCGGCGAGCGTCCCGGGCTCGGCTCTGTCCTGGGGGGTCCGGGCCGCCGTCGACGACGTCCTCCGCGAGCTGGGTGCCGAGGACCCTGCCGCGCCGTCCCCGGTCGTCGCTCCGTGGACGGAGGTGCCCGACGTGTGCACCGTGCTCGGGGCCGAGGCCGAGGCGCTGGTCGGTTCCGGCGGCCAGGACACCTCCCCCAGGATCCAGGATCCGGCCCCCGCGTCGTACTGCCAGTGGGGAGCCCGACTCGGGTCGCCCTCGGTCAAGGCGGCGGTGCAGCTGTTCGCCGACGACCCGCTCGACGGCGCGGCCGCCTCCGAGGTCGCCGCCGAGCGGTTCGGCCTGGCCGCCCGTGGTCGGAGGGTGCCCGGGTTGGGCGACCGCGCGGTCGTCCGCGCCGACGGCTTCGGTGGCCAGAACCCTGCGCTCGGACTCCTCGTGCGCGACCAGAACGCGGTGATCCAGGTCGACTTCTGGCGGGTGCCGGGCATCGCCGACGAGCGGGACGCGGTCGCCCGGGCGACGGCGATGGCCCGGCGCCTGCTGCGCGAGCTGCGGGGCTGACCCGTCCCGGGCCAGCCTCCGCGCCCGGTGGCAATCTTTGGATCCGGTGAGGATCTCGGGCGTCGGGGTCGTCGGGTCTGGCGGCCGACGTGGCGGGCGTCACATCCTCTCCTCCTCGACCCACCGAGGAGGACCCATGACCGTGACGAACGCGCGACCGGAGGCGACGACAGGAGCGGAGCGGCCCCGCTGGCGGCTGATCGGGCCCGGGCTGGTGGTGGCGGCCACCGGAGTCGGCGCCGCCGACCTGGTCGCGACGATGATCGCCGGCAGCAAGTACGGCTACGCGCTGCTCTGGGCGGTGGTCGTCGGCTGCCTGATGAAGGTGGTCCTCGTCGAGGGCGCCGGACGCTACAGCCTGGCGACCGGCCGCACGATCTACGAGGGATGGAGCAGTCTCGGCCGCTGGACCCACGTCTACTTCGCGCCCTACCTGGTGATCTGGGGCTTCGTCTACGGCGCGGCTGCGATGGCCGGCACCGGTCTGGCCCTGCATGCCCTCTTCCCGGCGCTCGGCGTCATCGCCTGGGGCATCGTCTCGGGCGTGATCGGGCTGGTCCTGGTCTGGTCGGGCCGGTACGCGCTGTTCGAGAAGACGCTGAGCGTGCTGGTGCTCCTGATGTTCGTCTCGATGGTCGTCGCCGCCGCGGTGACCCTGCCGAACCTGCCCGACCTGGCGGCCGGCCTGGCGCCGCGCATCCCCGACGGCGCGATGCTCAACGTGCTGAGCGTGGCCGGGGGCGTGGGCGGCACGATCACCCTCGCGGCGTACGGCTACTGGCTGCGCGAGAAGGGCTGGAGCACGCCCGCGTTCATGCGGGTGCCTGGTCGGTGGTCGCCGCCGGGCACGCACAGCGACTCCGGCTGGACCCGGTGGAGGGTCCCGACGCCTCGGTGCCTCGAGAGGACCTCGAGCAGGTGCTGGACGTGCTCCTCGACAACGCGACCCGCTATGCCGGCGAGGGCGCGACGGTCGTCGTCACCGCGCAGGTGCGCGGCGACGAGGCCGTCGTCCGCGTCGAGGACGACGGGCCGGGCGTGCCCGACGACGACTGGGACCGGGTCACCGAGCGGTTCTGGCGTGGGTCCAGTGCCGAACCCGGGTCGGGCCTGGGACTGTCGATCGCCGCGGCTCTCACGGCCGCGCGCGGCGGCGAGCTCCGGCTCGGCCCCCGGCCGGGCGGCGGCACCCTGGCCGAGGTGCGGCTCCCGGTGCCCGAGCGCCCCGGCATCGGGCCGTCGGTCGCCCCGCCAGGCGGCTCGGGGGTGTCGCCGTGAGCGCCCGGTGTGGCCGCCGGGCCGTGCTCGGCGGGATCGTGGGCGCGGTGGCGGCCGGCCTGGTGGCGGCCGGCTGCGCCGCCGACGAGCGGCGTCTTCGGGTGGCGGCCGGCGACCCGGGCGGGATCTACGCGGCGTTCGGCGGGCTGCTCGCACCGCGCCTGGAGGCGCGAGTGGGTGGGTTGCGCGTCGAGGTGCAGCAGACCGCCGGCTCGGTGGACAACCTGGGCCGGTTGCGGGCCGGCGAGGCCGACGTGGGCCTGGCGCTCGCGGACAGCATCGGCGCGGCCGAGGCCGGCGCCGGCGTGCTGGCCCTGGCCCGCACCTACGAGAACTACCTTCAGCTGCTGGTGCGGGTCGACTCGGGCATCGAGGAGCTGGCCGAGCTGCGGGGGCGGGCGGTGGTCCTCGGGGCCGCCGGGTCCGGCGCGGCGTTGAGCGGTGCGGTCCTCCTCCGTGCGGCCGGTCTCGGTGCCGGTGCCGTCGAGGTCCGGCACGCCTCGCTCGGGGACTCGCTCGCCGCGCTCGGCGCCGGGGAGGTCGCTGCTGTCCTGTGGTCGGGCGGCCTGCCCACCCCGGCGGTCGCCGCGCTGCACCGGGATCGCCCGCTGCGGATGATCGACCTCGGTGACCGGGTCGCGGCCATGCGCTCGCTGTCCGGCTACGAGTACCGCGCCCGGCGGGTCCCCGAGGTCGGGTACGGCGGCGGCGCGGCGCGCACGGTCGGCGTACCCAACCTGCTGCTGGCGCGGCCCGGGCTGCCCGGTGACCTGGCCGGCGCCGTGGTCGAGACCCTCACCCGGGACGCGGCGGCGCTGGTGCCGGAGTATGCGCTGGGGGTGCAGTACCTCGCGCCGCCCACGATGATCCGCACCGGCGCCGTGGACCTGCACCCCGGTGCCGTCGCGGCGTACCGGCGGCTCCACGGGTGAGCCCGCGGGGCGGACCACCGGGCGGCCGGGACGGGCTCGCGAGGCCCGGGCGAACAGCACAGCCCCCGCCGTCTCCGGCGGGGGCTGTCCTCGCAGGTGGAAGCCCTGCGTGCTCGTGGGCAGGGGCGGGGTCGAACCGCCGACCTTCCACTTTTCAGGCGGACGCTCGTACCAACTGAGCTACCTGCCCGAGCGACCGACACCTTACAGGAGCGGTCGGGCAGGGCCGAATCCGGTGGCCGATGTGGTTTGGAGGCGGGTCGGCGGGCCCCCTATGCTGTGCGGGCAGTCCGGCCCCCATCGTCTAGCGGCCCAGGACCCCGCCCTTTCACGGCGGTAGCACGGGTTCGAATCCCGTTGGGGGTACGACGTCCACGCGTGTGGGTGGCCTCGATCGGCCCCCGGACGGCTCGATTGGGAGTCGTCGGCATCCGTGGGTTAGAGTTCCATCGCTCCGCACGAGTCGTGTGAAGCACGAGGCCCCGTAGCGCAGTTGGTTAGCGCGCCGCCCTGTCACGGCGGAGGCCGCGGGTTCGAGTCCCGTCGGGGTCGCCAGCCAAACAGCGCCCCGGACCACCAGGTCCGGGGCGCTGTTCGCATTTCGCCGAGTCGGCGCGTGTGCGGGCGTGGGGGCGCGGCCGACGGTCAGCTCACCGGCCGTGGGTGAGAATGGCCGGGTGCCGATCGACCCCGCCGCCGTGGACAGCGAACGCTTCGACGCCCTCGTCGACCGGGCGCTCGACCAGATCCCCGACGAGCTCGCGGCGCTGGTGCGCAACGTCGTCGTCCTGGTCGAGGAGGAGCCGCCCGAGGGCGAGCCCGACGACCTGCTCGGGCTCTACGACGGGGTGGCGCTGACCCACCGCGACAGCACCCAGCCGGTGGTCCTCCCCGATCGCATCTTCATCTTCCGCGGTCCGCTGCTCGACATGTGCTCGACCGAGGAGGAGCTGGTCGAGGAGGTGCGGATCACCGTCGTCCACGAGATCGCGCACCACTTCGGCATCGACGACGATCGCCTGCACGAGCTGGGCTACGCGTGAGAAGCGCGTCGATCACCGGATATCCGGCGGTCCTCCGCCCGCCTCAGCCCAGCCAGAACCCCAACGCACAGGCCGCGGGCGCCAGCAGCAGCGTGAGAGCGGCGTACGCCGTGCCGACCCGCGGGCCGCGCTCGACGGCCTGCACCGCGAACGCCGAGTAGGTGGTGAACCCGCCGCAGAACCCGACGCCGAGCAGAGCGGTCGCCGACTCCGAGAGCGACAGCGCCGTGAGCACCCCCAGCACGAACGAGCCAGCGACGTTGACCAGCAGAGTGCCCCAGGGCAGCTCGCGGTCGAGCCGGGTGGCGACCAGGAACCGCGACGACGCGCCCACGGCGGCGCCGAGCGCCACCAGCAGGCCGCTCACTCGTCACCGCCCTCGACCGCGAACTCGGCGCGCTCACCGGCAGTGGCCAGGCGCGAGGCCAGCGCCACCGCGGCGAGGCAGGCGACCAGCGTGCCGAAGAGGTACGCCGCGGCGACCGCGGCCTGCCCGTCGTGCAGCAGCGCGCGCGACTGCTCCGACCACGCGGAGAGCGTGGTGAACCCGCCGAGGAGCCCGGGGCCGAGGCCGACCGCGAGCACCTGACGCTCGCGGACCGCCGCGAGCAACGGCAGCAGGGCCAGCAGCAGCGAGCCGGCGAGGTTGATCGCGAACGTGGTCCACGGGAAGCCGGAGCCGTCCGGGACGGCCTCGCCCAGCCACCAGCGGGCCAGGGCCCCGAGCGCACCACCGACCGCGACCGCCGCGACCAGCCGCGGCGGCGCGGGGCGCGCGGCCCTCACGACACGTTGCTCTGGGAGACGCTGCCCTCGGGGCGCCCGAGCTCGGGTCGCCAGGCGCTCGGCTGCTCGCCCTGGCTCTGCCGGACCAGCTCGCCGAGGAACCAGCGCTGGAAGTGTCGCTGCTCGGCGGTGCGCGCGAGCGAGAGCAGCCGCTCCTGGCGGCAGAAGTCGTCGGCCAGGTCGAGCAGGTCGACGAACCGGTCGATGGTGGTGGCCGCATCACGCGGCATCGCGATGCGCAGGTCGGTGGTGGGCCGGCCCTCGACGAGCGCGGACTCGATCTGGGAGACGCCGATGCCGTCGCGCAGCGACCGCTCGAGCGACCCGAAGAGGTCGGAGAGGCTCTTCGCGAGCGGGTAGTCGCTCTCGTGGGCCAACGCCAGCAGCCGCACCTCACGACGCAGCTCGCGGTAGTGGCGCTGGAACTCCAGATAGGTGCGCAGCGGGACGCCGAGGATCTGGGCCTCGAAGTGGTCTTCGCCGGCCGGCTGCGCCTCGCGCGCGTCGGCGCCGGTGATCACGCCCTCGACGCCGTCGTCCTCGGCGAACTCGGCGGCGGGGTTGAACCAGACCGTCTTGCCGTCGTCCTCGACGTCGGCTCCCCAGGCCTTCGAGCAGCGCGCCACGATGGATAGGCCGCGGCCGAAGGTGAGCAGCAGGTCGTCCTCGTCGTCGTGGTTGTGCGGGAGGGCCGGCGGCTCGACGGAGGCGTCGCGCACCTCGACCCGGGGGTGCTCACGGGTGCCGCGCACCCGCACGGTGATCGGCGGCTCGCCGTGGAGCAGCGCGTTGGTGACCAGCTCGGAGACGCCGAGCTCGGCGCACTCGATGAGGTCGGTGCGGTCGATGTCGGTGCAGGTGGTGACCACCCAGCGGCGTGCGTCCTGCACGCCGCGGGGCCCAGGGCCAAGGGACAGGGCCGGCCGGTTCAACGGCAACGGAGAACTCCAGAACATGCGAGTTGGCGGGCGGTCTCGGAAGGAGTACCCGGCGCCCCCGAGCGACAAACCTGGTCGACCGACACCCTGATCGTTCACCTTTCTACCGTCTCGGTCGGGGCGCGGCCAGCAGCCGCGCTGACCGGCGGGTCGGATTCCGGGCATCGGTGCAGGTCAGCGCCGGGTCCCAGACCGATCAGCGGGCTCGCGCTCGCTGCCCGTCGCCGCCGGACCGCCCGCCTGGAGCCGCCCGGAGAGCGGCGTACGTCACGCTCGCCGCAGGTGTGTCGCAGGTGCATTCGGGCACCGGAGCCCCGGGCCGGGAGAATGCCTGGCGACCAGCCACCCGCGGCCATCAGGAGGTTCCCCGTGGCAGCCGCACAGTCAGCCGCACAGGGCAGCACCGACCGGTTCGCCGAGCGACGCAGCGACCGGCACCAGGTCGTCGTGGTCGGCTCCGGCTTCGGTGGGCTGTTCGGCACCAAGGCGCTCCGCCGGGCCGACGTCGACGTCACCATGGTCGCCAAGACCACCCACCACCTGTTCCAGCCGCTGCTCTACCAGGTGGCCACCGGTATCCTCTCCGAGGGCGAGATCGCGCCGCCGACCCGCGAGGTGCTCAGCGGCCAGCGCAACGCGCAGGTGCTGCTCGGCGAGGTCACCGGCATCGACCTGGACCGCCGCACCGTCACCTCCCAGGTGCTCGGCCGCGAGACCGTGACGCCCTACGACTCGCTGATCGTGGCGGCGGGCGCCGGGCAGTCCTACTTCGGCAACGACCGGTTCGCCGAGTTCGCGCCGGGCATGAAGAGCATCGACGACGCCCTCGAGCTGCGCGGCCGGATCTTCGGTGCGTTCGAGCTGGCCGAGCTGGGTGCCAGCCGCGGCGAGAACGTCGACCACCTGCTCACGTTCGTGGTCGTCGGCGCCGGACCCACCGGCGTCGAGATGGCCGGACAGATCGCGGAGCTCGCCCACCGCACCCTGCGCCGCGACTTCCGGGCGATCAACACCCGCGAGGCCCGGGTGGTGCTGATCGACGCCGCCCCCCAGGTGCTGCCGCCGTTCGGCGCGAAGCTGGGCGAGAAGACCAAGCGCGAGCTGGAGAAGCTCGGGGTCGAGGTGGTGCTCGGCGCGATGGTCACCGACCTCGACGAGCGCGGCCTCGAGATGAAGTTCAAGGACGGCCGGGTCGAGCGGCTCGAGGCGGTCACCAAGATCTGGGCCGCCGGTGTCCAGGGCAGCCCGCTCGGCAAGCTCCTCGCCGAGCAGTGCGGCGCCCCGCTGGACCGCGCCGGCCGGATCGGCGTCAACCCCGACCTGACGCTGCCGGGCTATCCCGAGGTGTTCGTGGTCGGCGACATGATCTCGCTCGACAACCTCCCCGGTGTGGCGCAGGTGGCCATCCAGGGCGCGAAGTACGCCGCGAAGACGATCGTGGGCCGGCTCGAGGGCAAGCCCCCCAAGGAGCCGTTCAAGTACTTCGACCGCGGCTCGATGGCGATCATCAGCCGGTTCCGTGCGGTGGCGCTGATCGGCAAGCTGCGGGTCACCGGCTTCCTGGCCTGGCTGATGTGGCTGGCCCTGCACCTGATCTACATCACCGGCTTCAAGAGCCGGGTCACCGCCCTGATGCACTGGGCGGTCTCGTTCATCGGCCGCGGCCGCTCCGAGCGCACCACCACCGAGCAGCAGATCTTCGCCCGGGCCGCGCTGGCCCGGCTCGACCACGGCGCCGCCGACCTGGTCTCCGACCCCGGCGCGTACGACGCGCAGGCCGACGCCGCGGAGCGCTCCCGGCGCGAGGAGCTCGAGGCGACCGCGCGCGAGGAGGCCCGGCTCACCGACGCCCGCGAGCGCGGCACCCGCACCGCCTCCGAGCGCGTCTGAGACCGTCGTACCGCGACGGACACAACGCTCCGGCGCTCGGCGGTCCCCCGCGGGAGGCCGGGTGCCGGCGCGGGCTTGGGTCCGTCGAGTTCCGAGCCTGTCCTGCTCCTACTCGAAGCGGGACGGCGCCCCGGACCTGCCGGCCTTGTTCTCGGCGTGCTTGTCGAAGTCGGGGCGCGCCCACTTGGGCAGGATGAAGATGCCCTCGGCCTCGACCGTGGGTCCGTCGGCGTCGGCCAGGTGACCCTTGACGATGGTCTTGACCCCCTCGACCCGGTCGATCCAGGCCTCGCCGCGCAGGTCTCCGAGCGGCGTGCCGCGGCGGTACCGCAGCGTCAGCGTGCCGGTCATGCCGGGCTTGCCGCCGGCCGCGGCGGCCTCGCCGAGCAGCTGGTCGAGCAGCAGCGCCGACACGCCACCGTGCACGAGGCCGGGTGGGCCTTCGTACGCCGCGCCGAGGTGGAAGCTGGACCAGGCCCGGCCGGCGGGGTCGTTCTCGATGGTCAGCGGCGGCGCGACCGCGTTGCGGAGACCGACCACGGCGTTGCCCCAGGGCCGGCTGGTGCCGTCGGAGTTGAACCGCACGCCGAACGAGGCGGGGATCTGCTCCTTGCGCAGCCGGGCGGTGGCCTCGGCGATCGCGGCCCGCGCCTGCTCGACGTCCTCGCCGTCGACGGTGCTGCGGATCGTCGCGTCGATGAGCTCGCGCACCTCCTGCGCGAGAGCCCCGTAGAGGTCTCGCTGCCGCTCGACCTCCGCGGTGGGCAGCTCCTCGTGCACGTAGTCACTCACCGCGCGAGCATAGGCCAGGACGGTCGGCGGGCCCGACGAGACGGTCCCGCTGGTTCGGAGGCGGCCGCCGGTCGCTCACTCGGGGCGGTAGTGGCGCAGCACCGCCATGAACGCGTGCGGGTCGACGACGGAGGAGTCGATCACGAACGGGCTCATGCCGCGGCGCAGGAACAGCACCTTCCAGCCGCGCCGCCCGGGCTCGCCGACGACCTCCACCGGGGTGTAGCGGCTGGTCAGGTCGAACAGGAACCGGCCGCCGCCACGGTGCACCTCCAGCATGCCGCCGCGCACGACGAGCCGGGTCACTCCGGTGCTGGCGAGCACTCCCCACACGACCAGGGTCAGCACGCCCAGGGTGACCGCGAGCGCGATGTTCAGCTCGGTGCGCTCGGCGTACGCCGCCCAGCCGGCCACGGCGGTCGCGGCCAGGCAGGCGAGCAGCAGCACGGCGGTGAGGCGGCGGACGCCGGTGCGAGGGGCGAACTCGACGACCGGCGGGACGCTCGTGGACGGCCCCGCGTCTCCTGCTGCGATGTCGCCCGCGATGTCGCCCGCGATGTCGGAGGAGGTCTCGGCCTGCTCGGCGGGCGGGGTGGCTTCGCGGTCGACGAACGACGAGGCGAGCATCGCCCGGGCCACGTCGGGCGCCACCGGTCCGGGTCGGGGCGCCGGCGGGTCGGCGGCCTCGGGCCGGCCGGAGCGGCGCGGCTGGCGCGGCTGGCGCGGCCGGGGCCTCGGTGGGGCCGGCGCTGCCGGGGTCGGCGCGTCGAGGGCCTCGACCACGGCACGAGCGGGGTCGGCCGCTGGGGTGGTGGTCAGTGGGGTCACCGCTGCTGGGGTGGCGGCCGGGGGTGCTGGCGGTTCCTCGGCCGGGGCGGGGGGCTCGGCTGCCGTGCCATCGTCGTCGGCAGCCGCGTCGGGTGCGGGTGGACCGGCGAGCTCGGCGAGCACCGCGCGGCCGGCGTCGAGGTGACCGGCCGGAGCAGGCTCGGTCGGCTCCTCGGTGTGTGGCCGGCTGGTCGGTTCCGGACCGCCGTCGGCGGCCTGGTCGCCGCCACCGCCTTCGGCCGGGAGGTCGGGTCGGCCCCGGAGGCGGTCAGCCGCGGCCTGCTCCCGGCGGCGGGCGGACGCGGTCAGCACCGGCTCGAAGTCGGGCGGGGTGACCGGCTCCGCCGGGCGGGGTGGGGCGACGCCGAGGGCCTCCTCGACGACCTGCTCCACGACGGTGGGCTCTGCGTCGTCCGCGACGAACGACTCGTCGAAGAGCGGGTCGACCGGGGCCTCCACGACCAGAGGGGTCGCGGGCCCCGGTGGCTCGGCGGTCTCCTCAGGCGGGCCCGGCACTGCCTCGTCCGCGGACTCACCGGCCGGCGCGGCCGGCTCCTCGGCTCGCCCGGTGCGGCTCAACCAGCGGTCGAACAGGTCGGCGGCCGGCTGCCCGGGCTGCCCGGGCTGCTCGGGCTGCTCGGGTCCGCTGGGCTCCATAGCGGTAGAAGGTACGCCCGACGGGCCGCGGTCGTCGGCCCTCTCGCCAGTCGGCGCGTGGCCGGCGGCGCCGACGCGTCGATCGTTCCTCGCGACACGGCGTGTCCGCGGGAATCAGTGACGGGTCGGCGAGCCCAACGCGGCCGTGAGGGCGCGCACCTGGTCCAGCGGCGCGTCGTACCCCGGGAAGTAGACGCAGACCCGCTCGGCCACGTCGCCGAACCGCCGCCGGATCTCGGCCGCGCACTCCTCGGGGGTGCCCCGGACCGCGAGCGTGGCCAGCATCAGATCGTCGACCAGCGCGAACATCTCGGCGAACCGGCCCTCCTTCGAGAGCCGGTTCAGCTCGGGCTGCACCGCCTCCCACCCCTCCACCTCGAGCACCGAGCGGTAGGCGGGGGTCGAGCCGTAGAACGCCAGCAGGGCCCGGACCCCCGCGTCCGCTGCCTCCTGCTCCGCCGCGGTGCGCCCCATCGCGACGATCGCCTGCGGCGCGATCTGCAGGTCGCCCGGCTCGCGGCCGGCCCGGTCCAGGCCCTCGGCGACGGCGGGCAGCGTCCGCTCGCGGAAGTGCCGATGACTGTGGAACGGCATCACCAGCAGCCCGTCGGCCACCTCCGCCGCGGTGCGGGTCATCACCGGCCCCAGCGCGCCCAGCAGCACCGGCGGGACGCCGTACGGGTTCGGGCCCGGCACGAACGTGGGCGGCATCAGCGTGTGCCGGGTGAACTCGCCGCGGAAGTCCAGCGGGGTGCCGTGCTGCCACGACCCGAGGATCGCCTTGACCGCGGCCACGATCTCGCGCATCCGCGCCGCCGGCTGCGACCAGGTGGCGCCGTAGCGGTTCTCGATGTGCGGGCGGATCTGCGAGCCGAGCCCCAGCCGGAAGCGCCCCCGGGAGAGCAGGTGCAGGTCGTACGCCGTGTGGGCCAGGTGCATCGGGCTGCGCGGGATCGCGATCGCCACGTTCGTCATCAGGTCGGTGTCGGTGACCGCGGCCGCGGCGGCCAGGGGGAGGAACACGTCGTGCGGCCCCTCGAAGGTGAACAGCCCGGCGACCCCGGTGTCGGCCAGCTCGCGGGCCCGGGCGGCGGCCTGGTCGGGTCGCCCGTCGAGCTGCACGTCGGTGAGCAGGGGGGAGCCGGGCGGTCGCGTGGACAGCGGGCCGGGCTCAGGGCCGGGCTGGGGATCGGGCAACTCGACACCTCCGTCGGGGCAGGTGCGCGGGGCACCGCGCCCCGAGCATGACGGCCGTTCCCCGGCCGCGCGACCCTCGTCCCGGTCGATGGAGCGGGTCGTGTGCCTGTGGACGCGTCAGGGCGCGTTCTCGGGCACACGACCCCGCGCGACGCCGGGCGCCCCTTCCGCTCGCGGAGGGCCGATGCTAGTTTCGGCGGTCAGTAGAACGTGTTTCAGTTCTGGCGATGCCGGACCAGGGAGGACTCATGACCGCTCGTGCTGTCGAGCGCACCGTCGTCGACGAGCCCGGGGTCGGGTCGAGCGCCGGGCCGCGTGAGCTGCCCACCTCGATCGTCGAGCGGATGACGCTGGTCTTCGACGCGTTCGCCGACCCCCGCGGCCGGCTGACCCTGGAGCAGATCGCCCGGGCCACCCACCTGCCCCGCTCCACCGCACACCGCATCGTCGACCAGCTGGTGCGGCTGCAGTGGCTAGACCACAGCGCCCTCGGCTACGGGCTCGGCCGGCGCTCCCGCGAGCTCGCCCGCGGCGACGGCGGCCAGATCGAGCTGCGCGGCGCCGCCGCGCCGCACCTGCACGAGCTGATGCTGCGCACCGGCCTGGTCGTGCATCTGGCTGTGCTCGACGGCCCCGAGGTGGTCTACCTCGACAAGGTCGGCGGCCGCTTCGCCGCCGCGGTCCCGTCGCGGGTGGGCGGCCGGGCGCCGGCGCACGCCACCGCGCTCGGCAAGGCGATGCTGGCCTGGCTCGACGGCGAGCACGTCGACGCGCTGGTCGGCCCGCACCTCGGGCGGCGTACGCCGCACACGATCGGCGAGCTCGCCGCGCTGCACCACGAGCTGCGTCGGGTCCGGGAGCGCAAGGGCCTGGCCTTCGAGCGGGGCGAGAGCTTCCCCGACATCGCGTGCGCGGCCGTCGCGGTGCGCGGCGCGGACGGGCCGGTGGCCGCCGTGTCGGTGGTGGGCGACGCCAGGGCGCCGCTCGAGCGGGCGGCTCCGGTGCTGGTCGAGGCGGCGCGCCGGGTGCGCTGCGAGATGTTCGGTGACGACGCGCCACTCCCGCCGCGGCGGCTGCGCGCGGTCGGCCGCCCCGGGCGCTGAGCTCGGAGGTCGCGAGCCCTGGGCGGGCTCAGCCTCCGGGGAGCCGGGCGGGGGCGGTGCCGGGCGCTCCGGCGGGGATCGGCACCCCGGTCTCGCGCAGCCGGCCGGCGCGGCGCAGGGCGTGCACGACCAGGGCGGCGACGAGGGCGCCGATGGTGCCGAGGGTGAGGTCGCCCAGCGTGTCGGTGTAGGCGTGGCGGCGCTCGGAGGAGTTGGCCAGGAACGCGGCGTACTCGGCGAGCTCCCACACGATCGCGCCGGTGGCCCCGACCGCGAGCGCGCGCTCGATGGTGGCGCCGAGCCCGGCGGTCCAGTGCTGGGTGAGGATCAACGCGGCCGCGGCGAGCAGGCCGGTGTTCATGAGGTGCATCCAGTCGTCGAACCAGACGATCGCGTCGTAGAGGTCGAGCCGGTTGCCGAGGATGTCGGTGAAGCAGGTGACCGTGATCAGCAGGTCCGCCAGCCAGGGGAAGCCCTTGCCGCTGCGCCAGCCGAAGGCCCACAGCAGCGGGAGCATGAACGACAGCAGCGGGTAGGCGACCGCGCGGGCGCCGGCGCCCTTGCCCTCGAGGTTGCCCCACTCGGGGTTGAGCAGCACCATCGCGAGCATCAGCACCAGTGCGCTCTTGCCCGCGACGTCGAGATGTCGGACGAGGGCGCCGGCGGGTTGGCCGGTGGTTGCGCTGCTGCTCACCTCTCGATGGTAGTGCGCGGAGGTCGCTGCTCGGGCCGGCTCCCCCGGATGGGCCGGGATCGGCTCTTGCCACGAGGCGAGAACTTGTTCTAGTTTGGACACGTGTCCAGTCACGTGTCCGTCGCGCCCCGCCAGGGCCTCAACGCCCGGCAGACCGAGACCGTCGAGCGGCTGCTGACCGCCGGCGTCGAGGAGCTCGCCGCGGTCGGTCACGAGGCGCTGACGATCCGCACCGTCGCCGCCCGCGCCGGGGTCTCGACCGCGACGGCCTACACCTACCTCGCCTCCAAGAACCACCTCTACGCCGAGCTGTTCTGGCGCCACCTGCGCACCCACCCGATGCCCGCCACACCCGCCGGCGTCGACGCGACCCAGCGGCTCACCGAGCTGGTCAGGTTCATGGCCCGGCTGCTCTCGGACTCCCCCGAGCTGGCCGCCGCCGCCACCCGCTCGCTGCTGGCCACCGACCCCGACGTCGACCGGCTGCGGGCCCAGATCGGGGCCGAGTTCGTCGCCCGGTTCCGCACCGCCCTCGGCGACGACACCCCGGCGGACACCCGCCCGGCCGTGCTGGAGGCCCTGCAGCTGGCCTTCTCCGGCGCGATGCTCCAGGCCGGCATGGGCTTCTACAGCTATCTCGAGATGGGCGAGCGGCTCGCCGACGTCGTCGCCGCCGTGATGAAGGGGAACGCATGACCCTCACCGACCAGCACGCCGCCCTCGAGCCGCTCGTGTTCGACCCCTACGACTACGCCGTCCAGGACGATCCCTACCCCGTCTACGCGCGGCTGCGCGCCGAGGCGCCGCTCTACTACAACCCCACCCACGACTTCTGGGCGCTCAGCCGGCACGCCGACATCGCCGCGGCGGTCCGCGACGACGACACCTTCTCCAACGCGATGGGGGTCTCGCTCGACAAGAGCGCGTGGAACAAGGACGCCCACCGGGTGATGTCGTTCCTCGCGATGGACCCGCCGCGTCAGGTGCGGCTGCGCTCGCTGGTCTCCCGGGCCTTCACCCCACGCCGGGTGCGCGAGCTGGAGCCGCAGGTGCAGGCCCTCGCCGACCGCTACCTCGACGCGGCGCTGGCCTCCGCCCCCGAGTTCGACTGGATCACCGAGTTCGCCGGCCGGCTCCCGATGGACGTCATCTCCGAGATGATGGGCGTGCCCGAGGCCGACCGCGACGAGGTACGCCGCCTCGCCGACCTCGTCGTGCACCGCGAGGACGGCGTCTTCGACGTGCCGGCCGCCGGCATGGAGGCGGCGCTCACCCTGGTCGGCTACTACGCCGAGATGCTCGCCCAGCGCAAGCGGCAGCCGACCGAGGACCTCACCTCCGCGCTGCTGGCCGCGGAGATCGACGGCGACCGGCTCGAGGACTCCGAGATCATCGCGTTCCTGTTCTTGATGGTGGTCGCCGGCAACGAGACCACCACCAAGCTGCTCGGCAACGCGCTGTTCCACCTCGCCGCGCACCCCGACCAGCTGCGCCACGTCTTCGCCGACCCCGGCGACCCAGCCCCGGCGGTCTCGCCGTGGATCGAGGAGACCCTGCGCCACGACACCTCCAGCCAGATGGTGGCCCGCCACCTCAAGCGGGACCTCGCCCTGCACGGCGTGGTCGCTCCCGCCGGGTCCAAGCTCCTGCTGCTCCTGGGGTCGGCCAACCGCGACGAGTCGGTTTTCGCCGACCCGACCCGCTTCGACGTGCACCGCCCCAAGGACGAGCTCGGCCGGATCCTCAGCTTCGGCGGCGGCCGCCACTTCTGCCTCGGCGCCAACCTCGCCCGGCTCGAGGCGCGGGTCGCGCTCGACGAGCTGGTGCGGCGGGTGTCGTGGTTCGAGGTCGACCGCGACCGGGCCGTGCGGGTCCACTCCACCAGCGTGCGCGGGTTCGCCTCGCTGCCGATCTCGGTGGTGGTGCGCTGATGGTCTCGGCAGGCTCGACCACCGGGGGCGGTTCGGCCACCGGGGGCGGCAAGTACGCCCGTCCCGAACGCCGCCCCGCGGTGATCACCGGCGCGTCGTCGGGCATCGGCGCGGCCACCGCGCTGACCTTCGCGGCCGCGGGCTACCCGGTCGCGCTCGGCGCCCGGCGTACCGACAGGTGCGAGGAGCTCGCCTCCCGGATCCGCGAGGACGGCGGCGAGGCGGTCGTCGCCCACCTCGACCTCACCGACCCCGACTCGGCCAAGGCCTTCGCCGAGGAGGTCACCGCCGCGCTCGGCGACATCGAGACGGTGGTGTCCAACGCCGGCGCGGTCGCCCCCGGCACCACCTACGAGGTCGACACCGAGCGGTTCGCCCGCGAGCTCGACCTCACGGTGGTCGGCGCGCACCGCCTGGTCCGGGCCTTCGTGCCCGGCATGGTCGAGCGGCGCCGCGGCGACCTGGTCTTCGTCTCCTCCGACGTCGCGGTCCGGGCCCGCCCGTTCATGTCGGCCTACGCCGCGGGCAAGTGGGGCCTGGAGGGCATGGCCCACGCCCTGCAGATGGAACTCGAGGGCACCGGCGTGCGCGCCAGCATCGTGCGGCCCGGCCCCACCTGGAGCGAGATGGGCTCCGACTGGGACCCCGACGAGGCCGCGTTCGTGCTCGAGCAGTGGGTGCGCTTCGGGCTCGCCCGCCACCCGCACTTCATGAAGCCCCAGGCGATCGCCGACGCGATCGCCGCGGTCGTCGCGGCCCCCCGCGGCGTCCACCTGAACCTGATCGAGGTCAGCCCCGAAGCCCCCGTCCAGTCCGTGGAGGACCGATGACAGTCTCGACAAGCTCGACCACCGATGGCGGGTCGGCCGCCGATCTCACCGCGATCCCCGAGGTCTCCTACGCGGTGCCCGACGACGGCCACGGCCACCTCGCCGAGCTGCGCACCGACCCGATCGGCCTGCTCGAGCGGGTCCGCGCCGAGTGCGGCGACATCGGCCGCTTCCGGCTGGCCGACCGTGACGTCGTGATGGTCTCCGGCGCGGTCGCCAACGAGCAGTTCTTCCGGGCGCCCGACGAGACCCTCGACCAGGCCGCGGCGTACCCGTTCATGACCCCGATCTTCGGCAAGGGCGTGGTCTTCGACGCCTCGCCCGAGGAGCGCCAGCAGATGCTGAAGAACCAGGCGCTGCGCGGCGACATGATGCGCGGCCACGCCACCACGATCGAGGCCGAGATCCGGCGGATGGTCGCCGGCTGGGGGGAGGAGGGCGAGATCGACCTGCTCGACTTCTTCGCCGAGCTGACGATCTACACCACCTCGGCGTGCCTGATCGGCAAGCCGTTCCGCGAGGAGCTCGACGGCCGGTTCGCCAGGCACTACCACGACCTGGAGAAGGGCACCGACGCGATGGCGTACGTCGACGCCTACGCCGACCTCCCGTCGTTCCGGCAGCGCGACGCGGCGCGGGTCGAGCTGGTCGCGCTGGTGCAGGCGATCATCGACAAGCGGGTGGCGCGCGGGCCGGTGCCGAAGGAGGAGCGCGACCTGCTCGACGTGCTGATCTCGATCGGCATGGAGTCCGACTACATCACCGGCATCTTCATCTCGATGATGTTCGCCGGCCACCACACCACCTCCGGCACCGCCTCCTGGGCGCTGATCGAGCTGATGCGCCACCCCGACGCGATGGGCGAGGTGATCGCCGAGCTCGACGAGCTGTACGCCGACGGGTCGGAGGTCTCCTTCCAGGCGCTGCGCTCGATCCCGCGGCTGGAGGCGGTGCTGAAGGAGACGCTGCGCCTGCACCCGCCGCTGATCGTGCTGCTGCGGGTCGTCGCCGAGCAGATCGAGCTGGGCGGCCACCCGATCCCCGTCGGCACGATGGTCGCGGCGAGCCCGCGGGTCTCGAACCGGATCGGCACCGACTTCCCCGACCCGGAGGCGTTCGACCCGGGCCGCTACATCGACCCCCGCCAGGAGGACCTCGCCAACCGCTGGACCTGGATCCCGTTCGGCGCCGGCCGGCACCGCTGCGTCGGCAACGCGTTCGCGATGATGCAGATGAAGGCGATCTTCTCGGTGCTGCTGCGCGACTACTCCTTCGAGATGGCCCAGCCCTCGGAGAGCTACCGCGACGACGTGTCGAAGATGGTCATCCAGCTCGAGCAGCCCTGCCGGGTGCGCTACCGCCGGCGGGTCTCGGCAAGCTCGACCACCGGGGCGGCAAGCTCGCCCTCCGCGGCGGTGGTCGAGCCCGCGTCCTCGGCGGCCGAGGCTGCCGAGACCCCGCCCGCCGGCTGCCCGGCGCACGCCCCCGGGAACGGCGCGTGAGATGCGCGTCGTCGCCGACCTCGACCTCTGCCAGGGCCACCAGATGTGCACCGGGGAGGCGCCCGACGTCTTCGGCTTCGACGCCGACGCCGACCGGGTCGTTGTCCTGCAGGAGAACCCCGACGAGTCGCTGCGCCCGCAGGTGGACGCAGCCGTGAAGTACTGCCCAGCGATGGCGCTGGCGATCAAGGAGGACTGATGGTCTCGACAGGCTCGACCACCGCAAGCGCAGGCTCGACCACCGGCGGCTCGACCCCGGCCGACACGTTCACCCGCGCCGAGCTCGAGGAGTTCTGGGGCCGCTGGCAGGAGGCCAACCGGGTGGCCGAGCGCGACCAGGACTGGGGCCCGCTCGCCGACTTCTACGCCGAGGACGCGACGTACGGCTGGATGTACACCCCCGACGAGCACTTCATGGCCGTGGGCCGCGAGGAGATCCGTCGCTACGCGCTCGGCACCGAGATGGCCGGTCTCGACGGCTGGCACTACGACTACATGGCCACGGTCATGGACGAGAAGACCGGCATGGTCGTCGGGTTCTGGAAGCAGAAGGCCGGGATCACCGACGACGCCACCGGCGAGGAGTACCAGATCCTCGGCATCGGCGGCAGCTGGTTCGGCGTCGGCCGTGGACCCGAAGGCCTGCACCTGGCCTGGCAGCGCGACTGGTTCGACCTGGGGTCGACCGCCCACACGTTCCTGGCGATCCTCAAGTCGGGCAAGGCACCGCAGGGGCTGCAGGACCGGATGTCGCTCAACGGCATGGAGCAGCCCGGCCACTACCGGCTGCGCGACCTGCCGTCGTCGGTGTGGCCGCCCCCGGTCGAGGCCGGACGGTTCGTCACCCAGGGCGCCGCGCACACCGCCCAGGAGACGCCGGCGTGACCGCGCCGCTCGCGAGCCCACCGGCGCAGCTGCTGGTCGACGGCAAGCTGCTGCCGGCGAGCGACGGCGCGACGTACCCGATCCTCAACCCGGCGACCGGGGCCGAGATCGGCCGGGCGCCCGACGCCACCGCTGCCGACGTGGACGCCGCGATCGCCGCCGCCCGGCGCGCCTTCGACGAGACCGGCTGGTCGACCGACGTCGCGCTGCGGGTGCGCTGCCTGCGCCAGCTGCACGCCGCGCTGGTCGAGGAAGGGGAGGCGTTCCGCGCGCTGACCACGGCCGAGGTCGGCATGCCCGGGTTCATGATGGGCGCGGCCGGCTTCGACGTGCCGGTCGAGGGCCTGGCCTGGGTGGCCGACCTGGCCGAGCGCTACGACTACGAGACCGACCTCGGGGTGGCCGCGCCGATGGGCATCGCGACCCGCCGCACCGTGCGCCGCGAGGCGGTCGGTGTGGTCGCGGCGATCACGCCGTGGAACGTGCCGAACCAGATCAACCTGGCCAAGGTCGGCCCCGCCCTGGCCGCCGGCTGCAGCGTGGTGCTCAAGCCGGCCCCCGACACTCCGTGGGTGGCCTGCGAGCTGGGCCGGCTGGTGGCGGAGCGCACCGACATCCCGGCCGGGGTGCTCAACGTCGTCACGCCGTCGTCGAACGAGGTCGCGGCGGCGCTGACCAGCGATCCGCGGGTCGACATGGTCTCGTTCACCGGCTCCACCGCCACCGGCCGGGCGATCATGGCCGCCGCCGCACCCACCCTGAAGCGGGTCTTCCTCGAGCTCGGCGGCAAGTCGGCCGCGATCGTGCTCGACGACGCCGACGTGGCGGCGAGCGCCGCGGCCACCGCGTTCACGGCCTGCATCCACGCCGGCCAGGGCTGCGCGCTCACCACCCGGCTGGTGGTGCCGCGCGACCGCTTCGACGAGGCGGTCGAGTCGGCCGCCGCCACCATGGCCTCGATCGGTGTCGCCGACCCGGCCGACCCGGGCGCGATCTGCGGGCCGGTGATCTCGGCCGCGCAGCGCGACCGAGTCGAGTCCTACCTGCGGCTGGCTCGTGAGGAGGGGCACCGGATCGCCACCGGCGGCCGGGTGCTCGACGATCGCGACGGGTTCTGGGTCGAGCCGACCGTGGTCGCGCTGCCCGACAACTCCTCGCGGCTGGCCCAGGAGGAGATCTTCGGCCCGGTGCTCGTGGTGATCCCGCACGACGGCGACGACGACGCGGTCCGCATCGCCAACGACTCGGCGTACGGCCTCTCGGGGTCGGTCGAGTCCGGTGACGTCGAGCGCGCCAAGGCGGTCGCCCGCCGGATCCGCACCGGCACGCTCGCGGTCAACGGCGGGGTGTGGTTCAGCCCCGACGCGCCGTTCGGCGGCTACAAGCAGTCCGGGCTGGGTCGTGAGATGGGCGTCGCCGGCTTCGAGGAGTACCTCGAGACCAAGACCATCGCGGAGCCCGCGTGAGAGGCGGGCATGCACTCCCGCCGGTCGAGCCGGAGGCGCCCCGGCGCCGACGAGTCGAGACCCCGTGAGGCGAGCGCCGACCGCAACCACGCAGCCCCGCCCCGCAACGAGATAGGACACCGATGAGCAGGTTCGAGAGCAAGGTCGCCGTGGTCACCGGCGCGGCGCAGGGCATCGGCGAGGCCTACGCCCGGGCGCTCGCCGCCGAGGGGGCCGCGGTGGTGGTCGCCGACCTCAACGAGGACGCCGGCGGCAAGGTCGCGGCGTCCATCGAGGAGGCCGGCGGCCGGGCGATCTTCGTGCGCACCGACGTCGCCTCCCACGAGTCGGCGGCCGCGATGGTCGACCGGGCCGTCGCCGAGCTCGGCGGCATCGACCTGCTGGTCAACAACGCCGCGATCTACGGCGACATGGCCTTCGACCTCCTGATCAGCGTCGACTGGGACTACTACCGCCGGTTCATGAGCGTGAACATGGACGGCGCGCTGGTGATGACCCGCGCGGTCTACCCGCAGATGCAGCGGCGCGGCGGCGGCGCGATCGTGAACCAGAGCTCCACCGCGGCCTACCTCTACTCCGGCTTCTACGGCCTGGCCAAGGTCGGCGTGAACGGGCTGACCCAG
Organism: Nocardioides ferulae; assembly: GCF_003660455.1. Taxonomy (GTDB): domain Bacteria; phylum Actinomycetota; class Actinomycetes; order Propionibacteriales; family Nocardioidaceae; genus Nocardioides; species Nocardioides ferulae. The sequence goes on from NZ_QZVR01000011.1 coordinate 85,316, forward strand.
CAGCTGGCCCACGAGCTGGGCGGCATGGGCATCCGGGTCAACGCGATCGCCCCCGGCCCCACCGACACCGCCGCCACCCGCACCCAGGCCGGCGACGCCGCCAAGGACCTCGTGAAGGGCCTGGCGATCAAGCGGATGGGCCAGCCCGAGGACATGGTCGGCGCCTGCCTGTTCCTGCTCTCCGACGAGGCGTCCTGGGTCACCGGCCAGATCGTCGCGGTCGACGGCGGCCAGGTGTTCCGTCCGTGACGCTGCGCAGGGTCGGGTTCGTCGGGCTCGGCAACATCGGCAGGCCGATGGCGCTGCGCCTGGCCGAGGCGGCGCAGCGCGGCGAGCTCGAGCTGAGCGTGTACGACGTCGCGCCCGGGCCGGTGGCCGAGCTCGAGGCGGCGGGGGCGAAGGCGGCCGGCAGTGTGGCCGAGCTGGCCGGCCGGGTCGACGTGCTCTGCGTGATGGTGCGCGACGACGACCAGGTGCGCGAGGTGCTCGGCGAGGCGCTCGGCGTCGCGGGCGACCGGTTGACGGTGGCGATCCACTCCACGGTGGCGCCGGCGACGCCGGCGGCGTTGGCCGACACGGCGGCGCGACACGGGGTGAAGGTGGTCGACGCGCCGGTGAGCGGCGGCTCGATGGGTGCGGCGGCGGGCACGCTGGCGATCATGGTCGGCGGCACCGACGAGGCGTTCGAGGCGGCGCGTCCGGCGCTGGAGCTGATGGGGTCGAAGGTGGTGCACGCGGGCCCGATCGGTGCCGGCACCAGCTTCAAGCTGGCCCGCAACCTGATGCACTTCGTCGCGTTCACCGCCGCCACCGAGGCGCAGCGGCTCGCCGAGGCCGCGGGCCTGGACCTCAAGGCGCTCGGCGAGGTGGTGCGCCACACCGACGCGATCACCGGCGGACCGGGCGCGATCATGCACCGAGACACCGCGGCACCGCTGGACCCCGACGACTTCTGGTTCGCCGTGTTCGACCACGTGCGGGCGCTCGGCGAGAAGGACCTGGGGTTCGCCGTCGACCTCGCCGACCGGCTCGGCGTCGACGTCCCCCTGGCTCGCGAGGCGCTGGCCCGGCTCGCCCCCGGCCTGGGCCTGCCCACTACCGAGGAGCACTCATGAGCGACGCCCCAGACACCGGCACCGACAAGTTCGCCGACCTGCCCGAGGCCCGCCGCCGGGGCCTGCGGAAGATGGAGCAGGTCTACGGCTTCGACCTGACCGACGGCGACGGCGACTTCTTCCGCTACACCGCGGACCACCTCTTCGCCGACATCTGGCAGCGGCCAGGCCTCTCCGACCGGGACCGCCGGCTGCTGCTGATCGGCATGCTCGTGGCCGACGGCGCCGCCGACGTGCTCGGCATCCAGGTGCCCGCGGCGTACGCCAACGGCGAGCTCGACGACGACGCCCTGCGCGAGATCGTCGTGTTCGTCTCCCACTACGCCGGCTGGCCGAACGGCGCCCGGCTCAACTCGATCGTCGAGGAGACGATCGCGAAGGCCCGCCGGGCCCGGGAGCGCTGACGCGAGGGCGCGCGGCGCTGGATCCGCAGCCCGTCGTGGCCGAGGAACCCTAGTCTGTGCTCCTGTGAAGGTGAAGGATCCGTCCGGTCAGACCTGGCGCGTGACCCGCCGCTGGGTGCCGTGGCGCCGCCGGCTCAAGGGCGTGCTCGACTCGATGCCGTCCGGTCCGGGCGGCTTGGGCGACGACCCGGTCAGCCTGGTGATCGGCCTGGTCTTCCTCGTGATCATGCTGCCGTTCCTGATCCTCGGCGTCGTCGCGCTGATCGAGTTGCTCTCGCTCCTGCTCGTCCTGCCGTTCGCCCTGCTCGCCCGCGTGCTGTTCGGGCGGCACTGGACCGTGGAGGCCCGTCGCGGCTTCACGATCTGGTACGACGAGCCGGCCGGCGACTGGCAGGCCAGCGGGCTGCGCATCCACGCGCTCGCCGACGAGATCCGTCGCGGACAGCTGCCCCCGGCGTCGGTGTCCGGCGAGGCGGCGGCCTGATCGTCCTCGCCGACTCGAGGGGAGTGATCGCGGGGGTTCACCGTCGCAGTGACCTTTTGATAGAAGGGTCGTTGAGAATGTGTGATCCGGACCACTCTCGGAGGAACGATGGCCACGATCCCGCCGCTCACCCGATCTCTGCCGGCGCGCCGCCCGCACCGACTCCGCAGGCAACGCCCGGTGCGAGGGCTGCGGCTCGCGGCCTCGGCGCTGCTGGTGCTCGCCCTCGCCGCGTGCGGCTCCCAGCTCGAACCCGAGACCGTGGCCCAGGCCGGTGGCGCGCCCGTCGGTGGCGCGGGCGTCCCCGGCGAGGAGGGCCTGGCCGCCGACGGCTCGGTGCCCGGCGGTGACGACACTGTCCCCGGGGGAGCCGCCCCGGGAAGCACCTCGACGGGACCGGGCGGCACCGCATCCGGAGGTGACGCCGGCGCGGACACCGGTGGCGGCGGCACCGAGGGCAGCGGTGAGAACGCGGCCGACGGCGGGGTCGAGGCGGGCAGCTGCGACGGGTTCGAGAACACCACCGGCATCACCGACGACAAGATCGTGCTGGCCAACATCTCCGACATCTCCGGCCCGGTCCCCGGCATCTTCGAGTCCGCCCAGCAGGCCACCCGCGCCTACGCGGCGTACTTCAACTCCGGCGGCGACATCTGCGGCCGCAAGCTCGAGGTGCTCGCGCTCGACAGCCGCTCCGACGCCGGCGGCGACCAGCAGGCCTACGCGAAGGCCTGCGACGGGGCGTTCGCGGCGGTCGGCTCGATGTCGGCCTTCGACTCCGGCGGCGCCGGAACCGCGGAGTCCTGCGGCCTGCCCGACATCCGCTCCACCGCGGTCACTCCCGAGCGCAACGGCTGCGCCACCTGCTTCTCCGCGCAGTCCGTCAGCCCGAACCTGGTGCCCAGCTCGATGCCGAAGTACTGGCTGGGCAAGGCGAAGCAGGCCACCCAGCACGTCGGGCTGGTCTACATCAACGTCGGCGCGGCCGCGGTCAACGCCCAGAGCTGGCAGAAGGCCTGGACCGAGGCGGGCTGGAAGATCGACTACTTCGAGGGCATCGACGTCTCGGAGTTCAACTACGCCCCCTACGTGCAGCAGATGAAGGACAAGGGCATCGAGATGGTCGTCTACACGGGGCCCTACCAGAACACCATCAAGCTGCAGCAGGCCATGAAGCAGCAGGGCTTCGAGCCCGAGATCTTCCTCCAGGACGCCACCATCTATGACGCCAACTACGTCGAGCAGGCCGGCGCCGACGGCGACGGCGCCTACGTCTACTCCACCACCGCGCTCTTCGACGACATGAGCATCGAGGAGATGAAGCTCTACCGCTCCTGGCTCGATCAGGTCAGCCCCGGCGCGGTGCCGAACTACTACGGCCTCTACGCCTGGTCCGCGGCCCGGCTCTTCGTGCAGCAGGCGGTCGCCCTCGGCGGGCGCCTGGACCGCAAGAGCCTGGTCGAGGGCTTGAGCAAGGTGAGGAACTGGACCGGCAACGGCCTGCATGCCCCCCAGCAGGTCGGCGCGAAGACCACCACGAACTGCGTCTCGATCATCCGACTCGAGGGCGGCACGTGGTCGCAGGTCTCGCCCGGCGGCTTCCTGTGCGGCCCGCTGATCGACAGCGGGGTCGGTGGTTAGTCGCCGACCCGTCACCGATTCCCGCCGTTTCGCGGCGTGTCGGGGAAGGATCGACGGCTCGACCGCCAACCTGCGCTCAGGCGGTGGTGCCCGGTAGCAGCCGGGCACCCGCCGGCAGCCGGGTCGACACCCGGGAGTCACGGCCCACCAGGGGGATCGCGTCGGGGTCGGCCAGGTCGACGTCCGAGCCGCCCACGTCGGCGCCGTCGAGCAGCTCGCAACCGGAGTCGACGACGGTACGCCGCACCCTGGCCCCGGCGCGCACCACGGTGTCGGCGAACAGCACGCTCTCCTCGACCACGGCCCCCGCCTCCACCACCACCCCCGGCCCGAGCACGCTGCGGCGTACCGTGCCGGCCACGTCGCAGCCCGGGCTGAGCAGCGCGTCGGCGAGCACCGCACCGTCGGCGACCCGGGCGGGCTGGCGCTGCGGATGCTGGGAGCGCAGCGGCCAGGACCGGTCGAAGAGTCCGGTGTCGCCCCCGATCAGCTCCAGGTGCGCGTTGAGGTAGTGGTGCGGTTGGCCCAGGTCGCGCCAGTAGCCGTCGAGCCGGTGCGCGTGCACGCTGCCCCGCTCGACCAGGCGCGGCAGCAGGTGGTCGCCGAAGTCGTCGAGCCCGGAGTCGTCGTCGTGTCCCTCGGGCCCGCCGGAGCCGGCGAGCTCGCGGTGCAGCTCCTCGAGCACCTCGACCAGCACCCGCGCGTCGTACGCCGTGACCTCGGCGGCGATGACCGACGAGGCCGGCCGCTCGGGCTTGTAGTCGATCGCGGTGACCCGGCCGCCGCCGTCGACCTGCACGACCGCGTGGTCGCCGGGCTCGTCGGCGAAGGTGCCGGCCAGGTCGTAGGTCACCACGGTCGCCTCCGCGCCGTGCTCGAGATGGGTGGCGACCACGTCGCGGTAGTCCATCCGGTAGGCGTGGTCGGCGCTCATCACCAGCACCACGTCGGCGCCGTCGCGGCGGATGTCGTCACGCAGCGCATAGAGCTCGTCGGCGTTGCCGGCGTTCATGCCGTCGTCGTGGGTCGAGCCCGAGCCCTGCTGCGGCACCAGCAGTCGCAGTCCGCCGTAGGTGCGGTCGAGATCCCACGGCCGGCCGTTGCGGGCCAGCTCCTCCAGCGTGGAGGCCTGGTACTGCAGGGTGAGCCACACATCCTGGATGCCGGAGTTGGTCAGGTTCGACAGCGCGAAGTCGAGCAGCTGGTGGCTGCCCGCGAACGGCAGCGCCGGCTTGGCGCGTTCGATGGTGAGCACGTCCATCCGGCCGCCGGCACCGCCGGCCTGGACGATGGCGAGGACCCGGGGCAGGCGCATGCCGGGTGGTACCCGTGGAGCGGGCGCCCGATGCCCCGACGCGTCAGGCGACCGGTGGCGTGGTCAGGAGAGGTACGCCGTGAGCGCGTCGGCCAGGCCGCGCCGCGCCTCGGTGACGTCGAGATAGACCGAGAGGTGCTGCTCGGTGTGCAGCCCGCGGATCGCGCCGGGAAGCAGGTTGGTGACCCGGGCCAGCCGGGCGGGGTCGACCTCGAGCCCCTCGAAGGAGGCCTGGCACATCTGGCGCCACTCGGCGTCCCAGGCGGCGATCGCCTTCGCTGTCCGGGGGAACGACTGCTCCAGCTCGTCCCGATCGCGGGGGAGGGCCAGGCGCAGGTGGTAGAGCGCCCGCGAGCCCGGCAGGTCGAGGGCCTCCCAGAGCATGTCGACGACGCTGCTGACCCGCTCGGCGAGGTCGCGGCTGCGGGGGGCGTCGGCGACGGCCTTCTCGAGGTGGCCGCGCGAGGCGATGTAGTCGAGCACCGCCGCCCACAGTCCGTCGACGTCGCCGAACTGGTGCTGCACGGTGCCCCAGGTGACCCCGGCCTCGCGGGCCACCAGGTTCGCGCTCACCGACTCGGGCCCGCCGGTGGCCAGGCAGCGGACGGCGACCTTGAGCAGCTGCTGCCGGGTCTCACGGCCGCGCCGGTTGAGCCGGGTGCCCTTCGCGCTCAACGTCACGCGCGCATCGTACCGACGTCACCGGGTTCGCCGCGGCCGGTCGGCGCCGGGCGAGGCGCTGGTCAGGAGAGCCCGAGCCGCTGCCCGTGCCGGCCGAGGAACGCCTCGACCTCGTCGGGTGCCTTGTCGGGCAGGCCCCAGATCACGTCGGTGACGCCGTGGTCGGCCCAGGCGGCCAGGTCGTCGGGGCTGGGCTTCCTGGCGACGAGGACGGCGACCTCGGGCGCGCCGGCGCGGCCCGCCTCCGCCCAGGCCCGGTGCAGGTCGGCGACCTTGGCGAGCACGTCCTGCTCGATCGGGGTGGTCATCCAGCCGTCGGCGTTCTCGGAGATCCAGCGGAACGTCTTGGGGCCGCCGCCGGCGCCGATCAGCAGCGGGATGTGCGGCTGCACCGGCTTGGGCCACGCCCACGAGGCGCCGAAGTTGACGAACTCGCCGGAGTAGGAGGCCTCGTCCTGGGTCCACAGCGCGCGCATCGCCTCGACGTACTCGCGCAGGACGGTACGCCGCTTGCCCGCCGGCACGTGGTGGTCGGCGAGCTCGTCGGTGTTCCACCCGAAGCCGGCGCCGAGGGTGACCCGGCCGCCGGAGAGGTGGTCGAGGGTGGCGATGGTCTTCGCCAACGTGATCGGGTCGGACTCGACCGGCAGCGCCACCGCGGTGGAGAGCCGGATGGTGCTGGTGACCGCGGCGACGGTCGCCAGCGAGACCCAGGGGTCGAGCGTGCGCAGGTAGCGCTCGTCGGGCAGCGACTCGTCGCCGGTGCCGGGGTGCGCGGCCTCGCGCTTGACCGGGATGTGGGTGTGCTCGGGCACGTAGAAGGTGTGGAAGCCCGCCTCCTCCGCAGCCCGCGCGGCAGCGGCGGGGGTGATCCCGCGGTCGGAGGTGAACAGGACGATCCCGTGGCGCATGAGGGTCATAGTAGCCTCGATGAGAGTTGCTGCCCAGGGTTGCGCGCCGTTCCCCGGGGTGCGTCATGCGAAGTGGTCGCCACCGCGACCAGTTCGTATGACCTCCCGCGGGACGTCATGCGCGATGGCTGCCCGAGCGACCAGGCCCTATGGCGTCCCGAGCGGACGACGTCAGCCGCCGGACACCCCGACCGACTCGACCGCCACCTGCTTGGCCCAGCGGTAGTCGGCCTTGCCGGCAGGGGAGCGCACCACCTGCGGCAGCCGCAGCACCGCCTTCGGCACCTTGTAGCGCGCCACGTGCCGGCCGCACTCGGCCAGCAGCTCGTCGTCGGTGACCGCCTGGTGACCGGCCTCGAGCTGCACGATCGCGACCACCTCGCTGCCCCACCGCTGCGAGGGGCGGCCGGCCACGACGACGTCGCGGACCGCCGGGTGGGCCGCCATCGCCCGCTCGACCTCCTCGACGAAGATCTTCTCCCCGCCGGAGTTCACCGTGACCCCGTCGCGGCCGAGCAGCCGGATCCGTCCGTCGTCGAGCAGCTCGGCCCGGTCGCCGGGCACCGACCACCGCTCGCCGTCGATCACCGGGAACGTGGCCGCGGTCTTCGCGGCGTCGCCGAGGTAGCCCAGCGGCACCCGGCCGCCCTGCGCCAGCCACCCCGCGCCCTCGCCCGGCCCCAGCCGCCGGGTCCGCAGGTCGTCGACGACCGCGGTCGCCCGCACCGGGCTGAACTCCGCGGTGCCGGCCTCCATGCCCTTCAGCGACATCGAGCTCATCTGCAACCCGGTCTCCGACGCCCCGGCGGCGTCCATCACCAGGATGTGCGGCAGTGCGGTGAGGATCCGGTCGCGCACCCCCGGTGTGAGCGGGGCCCCGCCGTTGTTGAACGCCGCCAGGCCGGACAGGTCGTGGCCGCCCCGCTCGACCTCCTCGATCAGCGGCAGCGCCACCGCGTCGCCGACCACCGGGATGCTGACCACCCGCTCCCGCGCGGCGGTGCGCAGCGCGTCCGCCGGGTCGAGACGGCGTACGTCGTCGGGGAAGACGATCGCCCCGCCGCCGGTGAAGGTGTGGAAGGTCGACCACTGGGCGGCGCCGTGCATCAGCGGCGGGATCATCAGCAGCCGCATGCCACCGCCCTGGGTGCGGGCGTGTTCGGCGATCGCGGCGTACGACGCGTGCGGCTCGTCGGTGCCGAAGGGCGTCCCGCCCATCGAGGTCACGTAGATGTCGTCGTTGCGCCACAGCACGCCCTTGGGCATGCCGGTGGTGCCGCCGGTGTAGAGCACGAACAGGTCGTCGCCGCTGGGCGTGGGCATCCCGCCGGCCGGGGCGGGTGTCGCGGTGACCTCCTCGTAGTCGACCGCACCCGGAAGCAGGTCGTGGCCGGAGTCGTCGGCGACCTGGATCAGCACGGTCAGGTCGGGCAGCCGGTCGCGGACCGCGGCCACCTGTGGAGCGAACTCGGCGGCGTAGACCAGCGCCCGGGTGCGGGCGTCGGTGAGAAGGTAGAGCAGCTCCTCCTCGACGTAGCGGAAGTTCACGTTGAACGGCGCGACCCGGGCCCGGTAGCCGGCCACCATCGCCTCGAGGTACTCGTTGCCGTTGCGCAGGTAGAGCCCGAGGTGGTCCTGCCCGGACTCGTGCCCGGCCAGCCCGGCCCGCTCCGCGTGACACCCCAGTCCGCGCTCGACCAGGTGATGGGCCACGCCGTCGATGCGGGCGTCCATGTCGCGGTAGGTGAGTCGGACGTCTCGCCAGACCACCGCCTCGTGCTCGGGCACTGCTTCGGCGACGGTGCGGAACACCGTCGACAGGTTGAAGCCGCCAGGGGTGGGTGCCTCGGTCATCGCGGTCCTCCGGGGGTGACGGGGGCCACATTGAACCATCCATGGGAACGGTCGCCAAGGGCTGCCGGGCGAGCCGCTCGGCATTGTCCTAGAGGGCGGGATGAGTCCGTTGACGCACGTCAGACCGGCTCCTAGTGTGCGCCTGGTCACACGTCCGGGGGAGCGGACCGCAACCAGTCACCAAGGGGAGCAGATGAGCGACACCGTCCAGCAGGTCCTGCGCGAGCGGGCCGCCGACCACAGCACCGGGCTCAAGCACGCCGACCAGGAGTGGAGCTGGGCCGAGTACGTCGCCGAGGCCTCGCGCCGCGCCAACCTGCTGCTCGGTCGGCACCGCGGCGCCGGCGACGGCAGCGACCTGCACGTCGGCGTACTCCTGGCGAACACCCCCGAGATGGTGCTCGCGCTCGGCGCCGGCGCCCTCGGCGGCTACGTCACCGCCGGCATCAACGAGACCCGCCGCGGGCCGGCGCTGGCCCGCGACGTGCTCAAGGCCGACTGCCGGGTGCTGCTCACCGACGACGAGCACCTTCCGCTCCTCGACGGGCTCGAGCTGCCCGGCGTCGAGGTGGTCAACACCGACTCCGCCGACTGGGCGGCCGCGGTCGCCGAGCAGCCGGCCGAGGTCGCCGAACCGCGCCAGGTCGACGCGTTCGACCCGTTCATGCTGATCTTCACCTCGGGCACCAGCGGCGACCCCAAGGCCGTGAAGGTCAGCAACTTCATGGTGGTGATGTCGGGGGCCAACCTCACCGACCGGTTCGGCCTCGGCGCCGACGACGTCTGCTACCTCTCGATGCCGCTGTTCCACTCCAACGCGGTGCTCAGCGGCTACGCGGTGGCGGCCTACAGCGGGGCCGCGATGGCGCTGGCCCGGCGGTTCAGTGCCTCCCACTTCCTCGACGACGTCCGCCGCTACGGCGCGACGTACGTCAACTACGTCGGCAAGCCGCTCGCCTACGTGCTGGCCACGCCCCGCCGCCCCGACGACGCCGACAACCCGCTGAAGTTCGCCTTCGGCAACGAGGCGTCCGAGCGCGACATCGACGAGTTCGCGGAGCGGTTCGGCTGCCGGGTGGTCGACGCGTTCGGGTCCACCGAGACCGCGATCATCATCCAGCGCGTCGACGGCACCCCGAAGGGCTCGATCGGCCAGCCCTGGGACAGCGTCGCCGTCTTCAACCGGTCGACCGGAGAGGAGTGCCCGCGGGCGGAGTTCGACGAGCACGGCCGGGTCACCAACCTCGACGAGGCGGTGGGCGAGCTGGTCAACACCCAGGGTGCCGGGTTCTTCGCCGGCTACTACAACGACGAGGAGGCCACCTCCGAGCGGCTGTCCGGTGGCATGTTCTGGTCCGGCGACCTGGCCTACCGCGACAAGGACGGCTTCGTGTTCCTCGCGGGCCGCACCAGCGACTGGCTGCGCGTCGACGGCGAGAACCTCGCGGCCGCCCCCATCGAGGGCATCCTGATGCGGCACCCCGCGGTCAACCGGGTCGCGGTCTACGCCGTGCCCGACGAGCGGGTCGGCGACCAGCTGGTCGCCGCGATCGTGCTCAACGACGAGCCCGCGCTCGACCCCGCCGGCTTCGAGTTGTTCCTCGCCGAGCAGCCCGACCTCTCGCCGAAGGCGTGGCCGCGCTACGTCCGGCTCGCCACCGACCTGCCGAGCACCGCCACCAACAAGGTGCTCAAGCGCGAGCTGGTGGCCCAGGGCCTCGACGTCGACGACCTGCTGTGGGAGCGCGCCGAGCGCGGCACGTCGTACGCCGTGCGCGGGGCGCCGGTCGGCGTCTGAGCGCCGCGACACCGCTTGATGTGTCGTTCGCTGTCACCTGCTGGTGGCAGTGAACGACACATCAGGGTCAGACCGGGGTGATCGGCAGCGCCCGCCGCGGCTCGAACTCGAACGACGAGCCCGTGCTGAATCGGGTCACCGCGACCTCGGACGCCTCGGGAGCGGGCTCGGGTCGGCGCACCACCCGCAGCGTCCAGTCGTCGTCGGCGCCCTCGACCTCCACGTCCAGGTGCGGGTCGAGCGCCCGCACGATCGCCTGGAGGGGGCGCGTCCGGCCCGGCCCGCAGAGCGCGACCCAGGCGCCGTCGTCGTGCGCGGCCGACCGTCGGACCCGCAGCAGGTCGCCCTCGGCCGAGCTGTCGACGTACGCCGCGGGGTTGAGCAGGGGGTGCAGCTGCAAAAGGCGCAGCGCACCGGCCTCGTCTCGGTCGACGCCGAGGGCGCGGGCGATCCGCTCGGCGCCGATGCCGGCGACCCCGACCAGCTGCTTCTCGCAGATCTCGGCGAGCTGGGTGTCGTCGCCGGCCCGCTGGGCCACCGCGAGCACGAACGACAGGTTGAGCAGGTGCATCTGCAGGCACACCTCGTCGGCGATCCGGACCAGCGCCGAGTGGGAGAACGCACCGAAGTCGACGTCGGCGACGAGCGGGCCGGAGTAGTCGGACTGCCCGTCGTCGGCGGGGTCGATCGGGTCGAGCTCGACGGTGGCCGCCCGCGTGCGCACGATCTCGTGGAAAGCCGGCAACGGCTCCACGGGAGGGTGCGACTCGTCGATGACGACGGTCCAGGCGCAGTGCGGGTGCCGGTCGGCGGGCGTGCGCGGGGGCCGGTGGACCGGCCGCACCTGCGCCTTCGGGTTGGTGGCGACCGCGGTGGCGTCGAAGGTGGGGTCCTCGATGTCGTGGCACATCGAGCGCACGTAGTCCTCGCCCATCGGCTCGACGTCCATCAGCGCGCCGCAGTGGTCGAGCCGGAACTCGCCGCGCCACGGGTCGTGCACGGTGTAGCGGAAATCCATGAACTGCGGCGGCGCGCCGATGTCGAGCTGCAATCCCTTGAAGATCGTCACGACGTCGGTGCCCTCGTAGCCCAGCGCGCGCTGCATCCGCCGGGTGTAGATCTGGCTGGAGCCGGCCCACTCCTCGATCGCGATCTGGGCCATCTGCTCGCGCCCGAACGCCGAGATGCACCAGGCCATGCCGGAGCGGTCGATCAGCTGGCCCATGAGAAGCAGCTCGGGCACCAGCGTCGCCAGGTCGGCTCGGGACAGGTCGCGGTAGTGGCTCATCGGTTCCTCGGGTCGGGGTGGGTCGGATCGCGGTCATCGCTGTAACGCGGTGTCCGGGCATCTTCTGCGGCGTCCTGACACCGCCCTAGTTACCCGGACACCGCGTTACAGTTCCGCGGTGGGAGCGAGGTGCCGCCGCAGGAACGCCACCTGGTGGGCCACGGCCGGCCCGAACCAGTCCTTGCCGGGCCACACGTCGAAGTGGTCGCAGGGGTAGTGGCGCACCTCGGCGCGCGCCTGGAACGCGGCCTTCGCGGCGGCCTGGGGAGGGGCGGAACGGTCGAGATCGGCGATCTGCACCAGGACCGGGCAGCGCACCCGCTCGGCGTCCTTGATCGGGCGGTGCCCACCGAGCTCGAGCCCGACGCTCGCGTCGATCTCGTTGCGCCAGGTGGGCCCGGCCAGGGCCAGGTAGTCCTCGTAGCAGCCGGGCAGGGTCAGCGCGCCGAGCTCGCCGGGGCGGGCGACCACCGGCATCATCACCGGCCGGCCGCGGCGCCCGGAGATCCGGCTGCGGACCCCGGCGGCGGTCGACCGCAGCATCGCCGAGGGCTTGTGGCTGGCCAGCGCGTGCCGGCCGGCGGCGACCCCGTCGACCAGCGGGGTCAGCGACACGACGGCGACGACATCGTCGCGGTCGGCCGCTGCCGACAGCACGTGCCCGCCGGCCAGCGACACCCCCCACAGCACCAGCCGGCCGCCGTCGACGCCCGGCAGGGTCGCGGCCGCCCGCATCGCGGCGAGGTAGTCCTCGAGCTGGCCCGCCATCGACACGGTCTGCCGGGGAGTGCCGTCGCTGGCGCCGAACCCGCGGTAGTCGAAGGCGAGCACGTCGAGCCCGGCCTCGGCCAGCGCCTCGGCGAACGGCTGCAGGCCGGAGTCCTTGGTGCCGGCCAGGCCGTGCGCCATCACCACGCACGGCCGCCCCGCGGCGCTCGCCAGGGAGTCGTCGGTGGCCGCGAAGTGCCAGCCGTCGCACTCGACGCCGCCGGAGGAGAACCGCACGGTCCGGTACGCCGGGTGCGCGCCGTCGGCGCGCGGGCGCGGCGCCGGCTGGGTCTGCTGGGTCATCGGGGGGTCCTCTCGGCGGCGGGGGTCTCGGCGGGCGGTTCCTGGGGAGCCGAGGAGCGAGGCTTCTCGAAGGGGTCGGCCGCCGGGCTGGCCTCGACCGGGGCGTGGGCCTCGGCGGGCTCGGCCTCCGGGGCGAGGCGGCCGTAGATGGTGCGCAGCCAGACGGTCACGACCCCCTCGACCAGGTGGTCGTGGCTCAGCGGCCCCCCGAGGGCGAGCCGCTCCAGCGCGCGGTCGTTGAGCTCGAGCAGCACGCTGGCGAGCACCTCGGCGTCCGGGCCGCCGGGGGCGCGGCCGGCATCGCGCTCGGCGATGATCATGCCGGCGACCGCGGGCACGAACGAGTGCCGGTCGGACTCCCACAGCGCGCGCACTGCCGTGCTGGTGGCCCGGGCCTCGAGCATCGCTCGGTAGACGTGGCGGTGCCGCTCCCAGGCGCGGAACAGGTCGCGCACGGTGCGTTCGATGCGGGCCGCGGGAGGGCCGTCGCCGACCAGCACCCCGGTCGCGGCGAACGCGGCGTCGTACATCTCCTCCATCAGCGCGGCGACGGCGGCGGCCTTGTTCTCGAAGTAGAAGTAGAACGCCGACCTGGTCACCCCCGCGCGGCGGGAGATCTCGGCGATGTTGATCGACTCGAGACTCGAGTCGAGCAGCAGCTCGTCGAGGGAGGTGAGCAGGGCGGCGCGCCGCTGGTCGCCGCGGGCGGCCAGGGCGGTGCCCGACCGGTCGAGGCCGCTCACCGCACCGGACCGGCCGACGCGGCCGGCACGGCCTCGGCCGGCGCCCCCTCGGCCGACCCTCCGGCCGTGCCCTCGGCACCCACCGCGTCGCCGACAGCCGCGCCGACAGCCGCGCCGGCCGGTGTTCCGGCGCGGCCGGCCAGCTGCGGAGTGCTCTGCCGCCTCGCCCGGCGCCGGCCCCGCGGGATCTCGCGGGTGCGCAGGTCGTGCTCGTAGAGGAAGTAGTCGAGCTGGTGGGTGTGCCGGGGGCGGTCGAGCATGTGCCCCATGTAGAGCTCGTCGTCGGCCCGGATCGTGTGGTGCATCTGCTCGACCGGCGGCGGGAGGTACTGCCCCACGGCGTACGCCGCGATCAGCCGCGCCTGGGCTTCCACGAACGGGAAGAGCGTCGGCGTGGCCTGCGCGAAGCCGGCGAACATCAGGTCGTCGAGACCGGGTTTGAAGATCCGCTTGTAGAGGTCGATCCGGTTCTCCGGCGCGCTGAGGAACTCGGGGTCGAAGAACGGGAACGTGAGGTTGTAGCCGGTGGCGTAGACGATCACGTCGAAGCCGCCGCTGGTGCCGTCCTCGAAGTGCACGGTCTCCCCGTCGAGGCGAGCGACGTTGCCCTTGGCGGTGACGTCGCCGGACTTCAGCCGCAGTGGCAGCTCGGTGGACTGGGTGGGGTGGGCCTCGAAGAACCGGTGGTTGGGCGCCGGCAGGCCGTAGAGCCGAGGGTCGGAGCCGGTGAACCGCTGACCCCACTGGGCGACCTTGCGCTGCCAGGCCAGCGGCACGTGCGGGTAGGTGCGGTAGTTCATGTCGGCGGCCTTGCCGTACATCAGCTTCGGCACGATCCACGCGCTGCTGCGGGTCGAGAGCGTCACCTCGTTGCGCAGGATCCGTGAGGACAGCTCGACGGTGATGTCGGCGGCGCTGTTGCCGAGCCCGACGACGAGGATCCGCTTGTCCATCAGGTGCAGCGGCTGCCAGGGGTCGACGTAGTGGTGGGAGTGGATCGACTCGCCGGTGAACTCTCCGGGGAAGTCGGCCATCCGCGGGTCCCAGTGGTGGCCGTTGGCGACGACGAGCAGGTCGAACCGGCGCACTCCGGTGCGCTCGGTCTCGAGCTCCCATCCGCCGTCGGGGAGCCGCTCGGCACGCACGACGCCGTTCTCGAACTCGATACGCTCGCGGATGCCGAACGCGTCGGCGTAGTCGTCGAGGTAGTCCTTGATCAGCGTGTGGTGGGGGAAGTCGGGGTAGTGCTCGGGCATCGGGTAGTCGCGGAACGACAGCTGGTGCTTGGAGGTGTCGATGTGCAGCGACCGGTAGGCGCTGCTGTGCCCGTTGGGGTTGCCGAACGCCCAGTTGCCGCCGACCCGGTCGGAGGCCTCGAAGCAGGTGAACGGGACGCCGTAGTCGCCGAGCATCTTGCTGACGGTCAGGCCGCTGATGCCGGCCCCGATCACCGCGGTGGTGGGTCGGGCCGCGGGGCTGGTGGCGGTCGCCATGGCGTCGTCCTCTCCCGGGGGCCGCTCCGGCCCGCTGAGACTTTCGGCTGCGGGAACTTCTCGCAGACGGTTCAATGTGATGTGGGTCACCGGCGACGCTAGGGCCGGGGTTGACACGTGTCAACCGCTCGACCCGCAGACCGGGCGTCGAGGAGAGGGACCCACCATGACGGACACGTCACCGGCCGAGGCCGGACCAACGAGTACGACGGGCAGGACGCCGGGCGGCCGGGTCGCGGTCGTCGTGGGCGGGGCGTCCGGCATCGGCGCGGCCACGGTCGCGGCCCTGCGCGACGACGGCTGCACGGTCGTGGTCGCCGACCTCGAGAGCGCGCTCGGCGAGGCGGCCGGGGACCGGGACGGCGTGGCCGTAGACGTCACCGACGAGGCCTCGGTCGAGGCCCTGTTCGCCGGTGTCCTCGAGCGCGAGGGCCGCCTCGACGTGGTGGTCAACAGCGCAGGCGTCAGCACCCTCGCGCAGGTGGTCGACCACCCGGTCGACGAGTTCCGGCGGGTCCTCGACGTCTGCCTGACCGGCGCGTTCTGCGTGATCAAGCACGCCGCGCAGCGGATGACCGCCGGCGGCGTGGTGATCTCGCTCGCCTCGCTCAACGCCCGTCAGCCCGGCGCCGGCATGGCGGCGTACTGCTCCGCGAAGGCCGGCCTGGCCATGCTCACCGAGGTCGCCGCGCTCGAGCTCGGCCCGCGCGGCATCCGGGTCAACGCGATCGCCCCCGGCCTGGTGATCACCCCGCTCACCGCTCCGGCGATGGACATCCCGGGTGTGCGCGACGACTACCTGGCCAACACCCCGCTGGGGCGGCCGGGCCGGCCCGAGGAGGTCGCCGACGCCGCGGTCTTCATCAGCCGCGCGGAGTGGCTGACCGGCGAGGTGATGGACCTCAACGG
Source organism: Nocardioides ferulae (assembly GCF_003660455.1). Lineage (GTDB taxonomy): Bacteria > Actinomycetota > Actinomycetes > Propionibacteriales > Nocardioidaceae > Nocardioides > Nocardioides ferulae. The sequence continues at coordinate 101,023 of NZ_QZVR01000011.1, forward strand.
CGGCGCCCACCTGCAGCGCTACCCCGACCTGGTCGGCCACGTCACCCGGGCCTTCGGATGAGCCTCGCGGCGCCCGCTCGGCCGGAGGTGCTCCCCGAGCTCGCCTGCTACGGGCTCGCCGGCCACTCGGCGGCGCCGGCCGACGTGCTCGAGGAGGCCCGGCTCGCCGAGTCGCTCGGGCTGGGCTCGATGTTCCTCTCCGAGCGGTTCAACACCAAGGACGCCGGGGTGCTGGCCGGGGCGGTCGCCGCGGCCACCACCACGCTCGGCATCGCCACCGCCGCGACCAACCACAACACCCGGCACCCCCTGGTCACCGCCACGATGGCCACGACCATGCACCGGCTCTCCGGTGGCCGCTACGCGCTCGGGCTGGGTCGTGGGTTCGCGGCGCTGTTCGACGTGATGGGGCTGCCCCGGGTCACCGGTGCCCAGCTGCGCGACGTCATCGGCATCTACCGCCGGCTCTGGCACGGCGAGGCGGTGCTCGGCCACGAGGGCCCGGCGGGCCGCTTCCCCTACCTCTCCCAGGACAGCGCCTTCGACGAGGACATCCCGGTGCTGATGATGGCGATCGGCGACCGGTCGCTCGACCTGGCCGGCGAGGTCGCCGACGGCGTCGTCCTCCACACGTTCTTCACCGACGAGACGCTGGCCCGAGCGGTCGGCCGCATCCGCGACTCGGCCGAGCGGGCCGGCCGCGACCCGGCGTCGGTGCGGGTGTGGTCGGTGCTCGCGACCGTCGAGGAGTCCGTGCCCGAGGAGCAGCGGCTGCGCAAGCTGGTCGGCCGGCTGGCGACCTATCTGCAGGGGTACGGCGAGGTGCTGGTGCGGGCGAACGGCTGGGACGTCGCGGTGCTCGAGCGCTTCCGGTCCGACCCGCTCGTGCACGGCTACCCGGGCGCGTTCGACGCGGTCGGCACCGTCGACGAGCTCGAGCAGCTGCGCGATCGCCTGCTGCCGGCCGAGTGGCTGGCCGCGTCGGCCACCGGCTCGGCCGAGCAGTGCGCCGGGCGCGTGGCCGACCAGCTGGCGGCCGGCGCCGACAGCGTGGTGCTGCACGGCGCCACCCCGGCCGAGCTGGCGCCGGTGCTCGACGCGTGGCGGGTCCGGCGCGGCGACCACGCCCCGGACCGCCTGGACCGGCTGCCCACCAACCCCGGGAGGACCCCGTGAACGCCGCCTCCACCCCCGCCACCGGCCAGCCGTCCCGCGTCGAGCCGTCCGCGGTGGTCGAGCCGCCGTCGGTGGCCGAGCCGCTGTCGGTGGTCGAGCCGCCGTCGGTGGTCGAGCCCTTCGAGACGCCTCGTTCCTCGGCTCCTCAGGAACCACCTGCCGAGACCCTCCCCCCGCTCGCGACGGCCGACGAGCTCGACGCCGCGTGGCTGACCTCGGCGCTGGGGCACCCCGTCACCGACGCGAGCGTGGAGCGGGTCGGCGCCGGCCAGATCGGCGCCTGCTTCCGGGCCCGGCTGTCGGGGCCCGGCGTCGAGGCCGGGCAGCTCCCGGCCAGCGTGCTGGTGAAGCTGCCCAGCGAGGACCCGGGGTCCCGGGCGATCCTCGCGGGCGTCTACCGCACCGAGGTCGGCTTCTACCGCGAGGTCGCCGACACCGTCGCCGTCGCCGTCCCGGCCTGCCTCGCCGCGACCGAGGTCAGCGACGACGGGCGGTTCACGCTGGTGCTGGAGGACCTCGCGCCGGCGGTGCCGGGCGACCAGCTGGCCGGCGCGCACCCGGACCAGGTGGCGGGCGCGGCGGTCAACCTGGCCGGGCTGCACGGCCCCCGCTGGTGTGACGAGACGCTGTTCGAGACGCCCTGGCTGACCCGTCACGACGCGGAGGGGGCGCGGGCGCTGGCGGAGTTCTACCTGCCCGCGGTCGAGCAGTTCCTCGACAACGTCGGCCACCTGATCTCCGCCGACGCGGCGGCGACCGTACGCCGCACGGTGCCGGTCGTGGGGGAGTGGTCGCTGGCCGGCTCCGCACGGTTCGGGCTGGTGCACGGCGACTACCGGCTCGACAACCTGATGTTCGACCCGGCGCCGCCACCGGGCGCACCGGCGGTCCACGCGGTCGACTGGCAGACGCTCAGCGTGGGGCTGCCCGCCCACGACCTGGCCTACCTGGTCGGCACCAGCCTGTCCGTCGACGCCAGGCGAGCCACCGAGCGCGACCTGGTTGCGGCCTACCATCGCGCCCTGCGCGCCCACGGCGTCCGCGGCTACTCGGCGTCCGCGTGCTGGGAGGACTACCGGCTCTCGATGCTGCAGGGGGTGCTCACCTCGGTCTTCGGCTGCGCCTACGGCGCCCGCACCGACCGCGGTGACGCGATGTTCGCCGTCATGGTCGAGCGCAGCACCGCCGCCATGCGCGACCTGGACACCCTCGCGCTCGTCTGACGTGGCGGGTGAACGGCTCCCGCTGGCGTACGGAACTCGGCCCCGAGCGGTAGCTCCGCACGCCCACGCTGACGGCGGGGACGACCCTCACCGCCGCCAGCTTGTCGCTGTTGCCCCGGATCGGCCCGACCACGGATAGCCTTCGCTCATGCTCGCACCCCCGGCCAGCGTCAACGAGGCGACGGCCCGCGCCGACGAGATCGCGCGCGACGTCCTCGCCCCGATGGCCTCCCGCACCGACCAGGGGGTCTGGCCGGTCGAGGGGATCGCGGCCCTCAAGGAGGCCGGGCTCGCCGGCCTGGTGGTCCCTCGCGAGCACGGCGGCGCGGGCCTGGGGCTGCGCGCCGTGGCCGGAGTCTGTGAGTCGCTGGGCTTGGCCTGCGCCAGCACGGCGCTGTGCTTCGGCATGCACCTGGTCGCCACCGCGGTGCTCGCCGCGAAGGCGACTCCGCGACAGACCGAGCTCTATCTCGAGCCGATCGCGGCCGGTGAGCACCTGACCACGCTCGCGCTGTCCGAGACCGGCACCGGGTCGCAGTTCTGGCTGCCGCAGACGAAGCTGACGACCACCGGTGACGGCTGGCGGGTCGAGGGTCAGAAGTCGTTCGTCACCAACGGCGGTCAGGCCGACTCCTACGTCGTCTCCACGATGGCCGCCGACCCTGACGCACCCTTGGGCGAGTTCTCGTGCGTGATCGTGCCCGTCGGCTCCCAGGGTCTGCGCTTCACCGGACAGTGGGAGGGCGTCGGCATGCGCGGCAACTCCTCGCTCACCGCCGAGCTCGAGGGTGTCGAGGTCGACGCCGATCATCTGCTCGGGGCGCCCGGCGACCAGATCTGGTACGTCTTCGAGATGGTCGCGCCGAACTTCCTCACCGCGATGGCCGGGGTCTACCTCGGCGTGGCGCAGGCCTCGCTCGAGGAGGCCACCGCCCACCTCAGCGCCCGCCGACACAGCCACAGCGGCCGCAGCCTGGCCAGCGAGCCGGTGCTCCAGCACCGCATCGGTGGCCTGTGGGCCGAGGTGCAGGCGACCCGGCGGCTCGTCTACTGGGCCGCGGAGGAGGCCGAGGTCGGTGGCCCCGAGGCGCTGCCGGCCCTGGCCGCGGCCAAGGCCACCGCGGGCGACACGGCCGTGGCGGTCGCCAACGAGGCGATGACGCTGCTCGGTGGGATGGGCTACCGCGACCGCTCGCCCGTCGAGCGGCACCTGCGCGACGCCCGCGCCGCTCACGTGATGAGCCCCACCACCGACATCCTGCGCACCTGGACCGGGCGCGCGGTCCTCGGCCTGCCGCTGCTCGGCACCTGACCGGCGCCCACGTCGATGAGAGACACGCCCTAGATGCCCACCCTGCTCCTGGTCGGGCAGGCCGCCGACGCCCGGCTCGGCCTCGACGACCTGCCGATGCGCCGACGCCTGGTCGAGCCGCACGCCCTCGACCAGGTCCCTGAGGTCGAGCCCGGCCACGAGGTGGTCGCCGTCCTGGTCGGCTCTGCGATCCCCGAGTCGCCGGTCGGCGTGGTGCAGCGAGTCCACCAGCGCTGGCCCCGCGCCCGGGTGGCGATCGTCGTCGACGGCGAGGAGCGGCTCGAGGAGCTGCGACGCCAGACGACGTACGCACCCGGCATCCCGCTCGAGCTCGCCCTGGTGAACCTGGCCTCGCCGACCGTCAGCGCCGAGCTGGCCGACCTGACCCAGGCGGCGGTGGGGGGCCACGAGTACGACCAGATGCTCGCCGCGGTCGGCAAGCGGGCCAGTGCGCCGCAGCCCCAGCTGTTGGTCCGGGCCACGCTCGGCACGCTGCTGGAGAACGCGCCCCTGGGCGTTCTGGTCGCCGACGTCGACGGCCGGCTGCTGGCTTGGAACCATGCCGCCGAGGACCTCCTCGAGCTGGAGCCGGAGACGGTCGGAGCCCTGGTGCCGACGCTGTTCACCGAGCCCGACTCGCTGGCTGAGGTCTTCGACCGCGCGTCGGCAGGCGCTCGTGAGGTCGGTGCCGACGACGTCCGCACCATGCAGGGCAGCGGCGGCACCTGGCTCGACGTGGGGATCGCGCCGAGCCGTCTCGCCGACGGTCGGGACGCCGTGCTGCTGCTGCTGCAGGACGTCACCTCCCGGCACGCGGCCGAGGAGCAGCGCGACCGCCTCGGCGCGCAGCTGGAGCTGATCGCCGGCGTCTCCGAGGCCCTGCTCAGCACGCTCGAGCCGGACGCTGCCCTGCGCGGACTCGCCGAGGAGGTCGTGCCGACGCTCGCCGACTGGGTGACCATCCAGGTCCACGACGACCGGGCGGTCACCCAGCGGGTGGTCCTCCACCACCGTGACCCGGCGTTCCAGGAACTGGCGAACCTGGTCGGCGCGCGACTGCCGCAGGGGGTCTCGGAGTCCACCCCGTCGCGGCGGATCGCCCGCGGCGAGGAGCCGATCCTGATCGAGGAGCTGAGCGCGGCACAGCTGGCCGAGTTCGTGCCCGATCCCGACCTGCGGCGCCTGCTCGACGACATGGGGGTCCACAGCGCGATCGCCGTGCCGTTGCCGGGGCGCGACTCCGTGCTCGGGTCGATGGTGCTGGTGAACCGGGAGGGGTCGCCCGCGTTCGGTCCCGCGGAGCTCCGGGTGGCCCGCGAGCTCGGACGCCGTGCCGGCAGCGCCCTGGAGACCATGCAGCTCTACGGCCGGCAGCGCGCACTGGCCGAGGAGCTGCAGCGCAGCATGCTCACCGAGCCACCTCGCCCGGGCCACACCGAGATCGCGGTCCGCTACCTGCCCGCGGCGGACGAGGCACAGGTCGGGGGCGACTGGTACGACTCGTTCCTCCAGCAGGACGGCAGCACCGTCGTGGTCATCGGTGACGTCGTCGGCCACGACTTCCGCGCCGCCGCCGCGATGGGGCAGCTGCGCGGGCTGCTGCGCGGCATCGGCTACATCAGCGGCTCCGGCCCGGCCGACCTGCTGTCCTCCCTCGACGAGACCATGGCGGGGCTCGACATCGACACCACCGCCTCCGCCGTGGTCGCCCAGATCGCGCCGCCGGGAGCCCCGGGCGAGCCCCGCGAGCTGTGCTGGTCCAACGCCGGCCACCCGCCGCCGGTCCTGATCCCCGCCGAGGGCGACCCGGTCGTGCTCGCGGTGGAGGAGGCCGACCTGGTGCTCGGCGTCATCCCCGGCATCGACCGCAGCGACCACCCGCTGCAGCTCTCGCCGGGCGACACGGTGGTGCTCTACACCGACGGTCTGATCGAGCGTCGCGACCAGGACTTCGACGAGGGGCTCGCGGCGCTGGTGGCCGCCGCCACCGAGCTGCGCGACCGGCCGGTCGAGGACCTCTGCGACGAGCTGCTGGCCAGGCTGCTCGACGTCGACCACGAGGACGACGTGGCCGTGGTGGCGGTGCGGGTGCTGGTGCCGAAGCCGCAGCTGCGTCCCTGACCCCAGCAGGTCCTACGGCGCAGGGGCGAGGACGGTCCGGGTGGTCATGGTGACCTCGGAGCGGTCCTCGCTGACGGCGGCGGTCGCCTCGAGCAGCGCGATCTCGCCGAGCCGGCGCGGGTGGGTGCCGCCACAGGCGACGTGCGCGGTGCCGCCGGGCAGCGCGCAGACCCACTCTCGCCGGTCGGTGAGCAGCGGCCCTTCGACGAGGATCTGCACCGGGGTGTTGGTCGCGAGCCAGTCGGCCAGGGTCCGGTTCACCTGGTCGACCACCTCGTCGAGCCGCTCGAGGAGCTGGTCGGTGGCGAAGCCGCGCTTGCGCAGCGACTTGCCCAGGCGATAGCGGTCGACCGCGCCGCTGACCTCGTGGTGGGTGTGCGTGCAGGCGGCCCGGTCCAGGTCGTGGAACCCCCGAGGGTCCAGGGGGCCCGCCTTGCGCCACAGCTCGTGGGTGGCCTGGTTCAGCGCGTAGGCCATCAGGTGCGACCCGGTGTGGGCGGCGCTGAGCGCCCGGCGCCGGCGCCCGTCGACGACCAGCGTCACGGTGCTCCCGGTCAGGTCGCGCACTCCGGGTGCGTCGGCGACCAGGTGCGCCACGTCGAAGTCGACCTCGGCCTCGTCGCGGCGTACGTCGACCTGGTCGTCGACCAGGAGCGGGCCGCCGGGGCGGCGCGCGGTGGTGAGGGCGCGCAGCACCGGCAGCCGGCCGGCGGGGGTCTCGAGCCACCCGCGGTCGTCGGGCTGGTCGGGCCACAGCGGGTCGAGGGGGTGGAAGGGGGTGGCCTCGGTGAAGAGCAGGAGCCGGCCGCCGTCGTCGACCCGCGAGTCTTCGACCACCGCGCGGACGGTGCTCGTCTCGAGGGTGGATCCGGCCGGGAAGGTGACGACGGTGCTCATGCCGGCTCCGAGCCTACGGCGCTCCGGCCCGCTCGTCCGCGGGATCGACCGTCCGGCGCAGTGATCCCGGGCGCCCGGCGCTCCGGGGACCGCGGGCCCTTCCGCGGGAAGATCGCGCGCTCCTAGCGTCCGGGTGTGGGCGGCGAGCGCGGAGCTGGGAGCCGGGGGACCGTCGTGAACCGGCCCGCTGGTGCCGGAAGGGCGCCGCTGGTCGCGATCGGGTTCGCGTTCGCCTTCGTCTGCGCCGCCGTGGTCGCCGCCGCCGGCCTCGGCCTGGGCGTCCCCCACCTGCGCAAGGAGGGCGTCGGGGTGGCCGGCGTGCTCGGTGTCGCCGCACTGGTCGCCGGCCTCGCGCTCGCGGCGTACTCGGCGTGGTGGCTGCTGGCCCGGCTGCGGAGGCGCTGGTGGCCGCTCGCCGTGCCGCTGCTGCTGGTCGCGACCTACCTGGCGTTCTGGACCGTGGGGCAGGGGTTCACCGCCGGACTGCCGCCTCGGCCGGCGTTGGGCGACCGGACGCCCGCCGACCTCGGGCTCGCCTACGAGGACGTCCGGCTGCCGACCGCCGACGGGGTCGACCTCGCCGGCTGGTGGGTGCCGTCGGAGAACGGCGGGGCGGTCGTGCTGCTCCACGGTGCGGGCTCGACCCGCACGGCGGTGCTCGACGAGGCCGGGGTGCTGGCCGACGCCGGCTGGGGCGTGCTGCTGCTCGACGCCCGCGGCCACGGCGAGAGCGAGGGGTCCGGCATGGACTTCGGCTGGTGGGGCGAGAGCGATGTCGCCGCGGCGCTCGACTTCGTCGCCGCCCAGGCCGGGGTCTCCGCCGAGCGGATCGGGCTGCTGGGGCTGTCGATGGGCGGTGAGGAGGCGATCGGGGCCGCCGGCGCCGACGACCGGGTGCGTGCGGTGGTGGCCGAGGGTGCGACCAACCGGGTGGCCGCGGACAAGGAGTACCTCGTCGACGAGCACGGCGCCCGCGGCAGCCTGCAGGTGGCCATCGACCGGCTGACCTACGCGGTGGCGGGGCTGCTCTCCGACGCCCCGCGGCCGCGGCCGTTGCGCGACTCGCTGGTGGACGCGGCCGAGCGGGGCGTCCGGTTCCTGCTGCTCACCGCCGGTGAGGTGCCCGAGGAGGGCTGGGCCGCGGACCGCTTGGAGCGCGCGGCCCCCTCGGCGGTCGAGGTGTGGACCGTGGAGGGCGCCGACCACGTCGGCGGCCTCGACCGTGCCCCGGAGAAGTGGGCCGCCCGGGTGCTGGGCTTCCTCGACGAGGTGTTGCCGACCCGTCGATGATTCCCGCAGACATGCCGTGTCGCGAGGAACGATCGACGGGTCGGCGGACCCGCGCGGCTACTCGGGCGTGGACACCCACTGCACGAGCTGCCAGATCAACCCGTTGTCGTCGGCGAACTGGCAGAACCGCTCGCCCCACGGCTCGGTCTCGGGAGGAGTGACGACCTTCGCGCCGGTGGCGGCGATGCGTGCGAACTCGGCGTCGAGGTCGTCGACGACGAAGGCGAGCAGCAGGCCCTGACCGGCGGGCCCGGCGATCTCCTTCGGCTTGAACGAGGCCAGACCCACCCGCAGGAACACCAGGTTGACCCCGGCGGTGGGGTGCTGGAGCGAGACGAACCCGTCCGCGGACATGCCGGGAGTGAACCCGAACAGGACGGCGAAGCCGGCCGATGCCTCGACGTCGGCGACGTTGAGGGAGATGGCGGTGTCGGTGATGTGCATGGGCGTCCTTCCGTTCGAACGACTCTGTACGCCGTACAACGTACGTCGTTATGAGAAGATTCCCCGCATGGAGACGCCGTGCCGAGACCGCTGATCGACCTGCTCTGGCGCGACCACCCGCAGGCGCCCGCCGGAGGCAGTCGCGGGCCGCGGGCGCGCGTGACCACCGGCGCGGTCGTCGACGCCGCGGCCCGGATCGCCGACGCCGACGGCCTGTCCGCCGTCACCATCCGGCGGCTCGCCGGCGAGCTCGACGTCTCGACGATGTCGGTCTACACCCACGTGAACTCCCGCGACGACCTGCTCGTCCTGATGGCCGACGCGGCACACGCCAGGATGGACCGCCCGGCGTACGGCCGGCTCGGCTGGCGCTCGCGGGTACGCCGGGTGGCCGAGGCCAACCTGGCCCTGCTGCAGGCGCACCCCTGGCTGCACGAGGTGGTCGACGACCGCACCGCGCTCGGGCCCGGGACGATCGCGAAGTACGACCACGAGCTGCAGGCCCTGACGCCGCTGCGGCTGGAGCCGGTGACCTGCGACGCGGCGCTCACGTTCGTGCTCGACTTCGCCCGGGCCGGCGCCCGCGCGCTGCAGCCACGCCCGGGCGCGGCCGAGCTGGCCGAGCACTGGGGGGAGTGGAGCCCCCGGCTCGCGGCGTACCTCGGCGCGGACCATCCGCTCGCCCAGACCGTCGGCGCCGCCGCCGGTGCGGCGATGGGGGCGCCGTCCAGCCCGTCGCTGGCCTGGGAGTTCGGCCTGGCCCGGGTGCTCGACGGCCTCGCCGCCCTGGCGCCGAGCTGAGCGACCTCAGCCCGCGGTGCCCCGCAGCGTGACCGGGCCACTGCCGCGCCGACCCTGCAGGACGCCCAGCCCGGCGACCAGGCAGACCCCCGCGAGGGTCAGGCTGGTGGCGCGGAACGCGACCAGGTCGGCCCCGTAGACCGCGAGCAGCGCGACGCTCGCCGCCGAGCCGACCGCGAAGCCGAGGTAGCGCAGCAGCTGGTTGAACGCCATCGCGCTGCCGGTCTCGGTGGCGGGCACCTGCGGCACGATCAGCGTCGCCAGCGACGAGAACGTGAACCCGCTGCCGAGCCCGCCGACCGCCATCACGACCAGGGCCTGCCACAGGTGGTTGTGGGCGACCGCAAGCAGCACCATCGACGAGGCGAACACCGCACAGCCGGTCGGCAGCAGGACGTGCGGGCCCCGGCGGCGGGCGATCCGCAGCGCCACCCGGCTGCCTGCGACGCTGGTCAGGGCGTAGGGCAGCAGCACCAGGCCGGCCGCCGAGACGCCGAGGTCGAGCCCCCACCCGCGACTGCCGTCGGCGCGGACCAGCAGCACGACCAGGGTGAGCAGGCCGTACATCCCGACGCCGAGCGTGAACGCGACACCGTTGGGGCCGAGCACACCGGGCCTCGAGGCGAGAGCGAGGTCGACCAGCGGCTGGCCACCCCGACGAGTCACCCGCCGGGTCTGCGCGACCCATGCCGCGACCAGCACCACACCGGTCGCGGCGAGGCTCACGGTCGCCGGCGACGTCCAGCCCCAGTGGTCGCCCTGGCTCACGGCCAGCAGCACCGACACCATGCCGACGGCGACCAGGGCGACGCCGGTGAGGTCGACCTGCTGCGACTCACCGTGTGCCTGGTGCGGGAGGAAGCGGAGCGCGAGCGCGAACGTCGCCGCGACCAGGGCCGCGCCGAACCAGTAGGCGCCCGCCACTCCGGCGTGCTCGGCGACCAGCGCGGTGACCGGATAGCCGAGGCCCGCGCCGGCGACCGTGGCCACCGAGAGGAGGGAGAGTCGCGAGGAGAGCCGCTCTCCCCGCCACAGGTCGCGGGCGACCGCCAACGTGAGCGGCGCGAGGGCCAGCCCCACGCCCTGCAGAGCGCGGCCGACCAGCAGCCCGCCGATGCCGGTGGGCAGCGCGGAGAGGACCAGGCCGACCAGGACCGCGGCGAGCCCGCCCAGCACCACCGGCCGGCGGAGCCGTCCGCTGCCCCAGCGGCCCAGGGCCGGGGTGGTGGCCGCCGCGGCCAGCATGGTCGCGGTCAGCACCCACTGCGCCGTGCTGAGCGGCACGGCGTACGACGTCGCGATGCTGGGCACCAGTGGCGCCCCGAGGCTGCTCACCACGGCGGTGACCGTGGTGATGGCGGCGAGGGTGGCGAGGATCCAGCGGTCCTTGGCATCGCTCGGCACGGGGCCAGTCTCCCGGGCGGAGGCCCCCGGACTCCCCACGGGGCCGCGCTCAGCCGCTCAGAACGGCGCCAGGATCCGGTCGACGAGGACCCCCGTCGCGACCAGCGGAAGGGGCGCGGTCACCGCGAGCACGCCGACGGTGGAGAGCACCCGGCCTGACCGACGCTCACCGAGCATCAGCCCGGCGACCATAACGGCCGCGACGGCTGCGGCGAGGAGCCCCGGTGACCCGACGAGGAGCGCGTCACCGGGGCCGCTGAAGCAGAGGAAGTCGTTCTCGCCGCAGCTGGCGTTCAGCACCGCGTAGCCGAGCACGGCGAACCCCGCCGCCACCAGCCCGAGCAGCACCACCCCGACCGCGCACACGACGCGCCGCAGCTGCGGGTGGATGGCGACGAATCGGGAGGCGAGCCCCACCCAGGCGAGCAGCCCACCGAGCGCCGCGACCAGGGTGGCACGGGGCTTCATGTCCCAACCCCACTCGTCCCGGTCGGAGTAGTGTCCGCCCCACCTGCGGGGCCGCTGCAGGTCGTCGGCGAGCGCCCAGCCGGTGAGATAGGCGAGCACCGCGAGCGCCGCGAGGCCCAGGCCTGCGGCGATGGCCCACCGCTGCGCGGAGGTGAATCGCAGAGGTCGCGCCCCGATGAACGGCCGCTCGGGCAGCTGCGTCTGGTCCATGTCTCCGACGCTAGGAGCCGCCCGGGCCGCGCGCGTGAGCCCCGCTACTCAACCGGTACGCCGGGCCGGCCGGCCCGGCGTACGACTCAGGTGAACTCGGGTGGCTGCCCGGTCGTCTCGAGCACCGACAGCCACAGGTCGCCCTGCGGGTCAACGTGGTTGCGGTGGCTGACCGCCAGCGGCATCGGGATGTGCACGAACCGGCGGCGCCGGCGGCCGACGAGCACTTCGGTGCGTCCGGCCATCGCGGCGTGCACCGCCGCGTGGGCGAGCCGGAGACAGTAGGCGCTGTCGAACGGGTTCGCGGGCACGCTGCGGATGGAGTAGCTCGGGTCGAAGTAGCGCACGTTGTGCTCGAGGCCGTGGCTGTCGAAGTCCTCGACGATCTTGCGGCGCAGCAGCCGGCCGATGTCGCCGAACCGCACGTTGCCCGAGGCGTCCTGGCCGGGCGGCTCGGTCTCGATGTGCTGTTGACCGGCTCCCTCGGCGACCACCACGACCGCGTGCCCGCGGGTGCGGACGCGTTCGCGCAGGTGGGTCAGGAACCCGTCGGGCCCGTCGAGGGCGAACGGCACCTCGGGGATCAGCACGTAGTCGACGTCGTCCTTGGCCAGCGTGGCGTAGCAGGCGATGAAGCCGGAGTGGCGGCCCATCAGCTTGACCAGCCCGATGCCGCCGGGCGCGGAGCGGGCCTCGACGCTGGCGGACTGGATCGACTTGGTCGCCTCGGCCAGGGCGGTCTGGAACCCGAAGCTCTGGTCGATGTGCGGGATGTCGTTGTCGATGGTCTTGGGGATGCCGACGACGGCGACCTTGAGGCCGCGTTCGGTCACGACGCGGACGATCTCCATGGCGCCGTGGATGGTGCCGTCGCCGCCGATCACGAACAGGATGTTGATGTTGAGCCGCTCGAGGGCGTCAACCATCTCCTCGGGGTCCTGGCCGCCGCGGGAGGTGCCGAGGATGGTGCCGCCCTCGTCGTCGATGCGCTGCACGTTCTCGGGCGTGAGGTCGACGACGTCGTCCCCGAAGCGGGGGATCATGCCGCGGTAGCCGTTGCGGAACCCCATGATCCGGGTGACGCCGTAGTGGCGCGACAGCTCGAGCACCAGCGAGCGGATCACGTCGTTGAGCCCCGGGCAGAGCCCGCCGCAGGTGACGATGCCGACCCGGGTCTTCGCCGGGTCGAAGTAGATCTTCTTCCGCGGCCCGCCGGGCTCCAGGCTGGGCAGCTGGTCGATCGGCACGCCGCGCGAGCCGGCCAGCCCGACGGTGTCGTCGAAGAGGATGCGGTCCTCCTCCATGACGGAGTGCTGCGTGGTCTGCCGCGACATCAGCGCGTCGGCGAGCGGGGAGTCGACCCGGCAGGGACCGAGCGTGCGGACCACGAGGTCCTCGGCGGTGACCATGCCCGACATCAGCGGACCTCCGCCGTCTGGGTGCGGCGTACGACGGCGGCGTCTGCCCGGCGACTCGGCTGCCCGGTGGGCTCGGCTTGCTGTTCGGCTCGGATCACGGGTTCACGCTATCGGTGCTCCGGGGCGTCCGCTGCGCGATGCCGCGCCCCGGCTGGTTCCGCACGTTCCTGTCGTCCGGGAAGCCGGTTCACGACGCAGACGTGAGGAGCCACGCGTGCCGCTGGTGCTTGGTAGGCCCCGTGGGACTCGAACCCACAACCAAGAGATTAAAAGTCTCCTGCTCTGCCAATTGAGCTAGGGGCCCGGGGGTCTGGACGTCTGGCTGGACTCTGCTCCGGATGTCAGGAGGCAGTTCGTTCCTCCCCGTCGCCGGGCGACAGTACCGGACGCTGGGGTCGGTCTGGGTGGTGCCGCCGATGGGTCGGCGTCCGTCGGGTCGCGGATGCCGAGGTCGAGCCCTCACCCTTCCCTGTTCGACGTCGCGGCAATCGGGGCGCAGCATCGGAGCACGGCGCGCGAGGCCGCCGTCCGGCATCCTCCAACGGCGCCCGGCCTGGCTGCGACCTTCGAGTGTCGGGTCAGCGTGTTTGTCGCGGTCATGCGTGGGTAGACGTGAGGCTCGTCAGCAGTGCTGGCGGATGCGGACACGACAGGGGGCAGCACATGGGGGGACACGCCAGGTGAGACGGCAGGTGACACGCACGGGCACCGGGCGGTTGCGCCTGTCGATCGCCGTGGCTGGAGCCGCGATGGGGCTCGGTCTCCTGACCTCCTGCGGCGCTGACGGCCTGGCGGTCGGAGACGTCGAGGCGAGCGAGGTGGCGACGCCGCCGGAGGGGGTGAAGACCGTCTCGGTGACGGTCCCGACCGGCACCCTGGACGTCTCTGTGGCCGTGCCGGCCCAGGAGGTCGGCGACCTGCAGGCACCGGACGGTGGCAGCCTGCTCTGGATCTCGACCGACTTCCAGGACATGGCGGTGCGGCGCGACGTCTGGTCGTTCGCAGCCCGCGAAGGGGCGGCGATGCCGATCGGTCTCCGGGTGAGCGTCGAGGGCACCACCTACCCCGTGGGTGTCGTCCGACGCGGCGCCGCCGGCACCGACGGCGGGGAGCCGGTGCCCCGGGACCTCGTCGTGGCCCTCGGCGAACGGCTCGTCACCCAGGACGACGTCTCCGTCGAGGTGACCTATGACGGACTGGCCCAGACGGTGCACCTGGGCGACGGCTCACGGGATCCGGGCCCGGCCGATGCGCTCTACGCGGATGCCCCGCGGCCCGGTGACCTGCCGACTGTCCCGTGTGCCAACGGTCCCGTGCGCCACGGTGACCTCACCGCGCCGATGACCTGCCGGGTGGGTCCTGCGTTCACCGTGCCCTACCTGCCCGCCCTCGGTTGGGCGGAGGAGGGGCGGGCCTGGACGGTGGTCGGTCTGGGGGTCGACCTGCCACGCGTGGAGCTCGCCGCCCCCGGCGTAGCTGCGGGAAGCTACGCCGTGACCGGCGTCGAGAGCTCACCGGCGCTCTCGGGCCAACAGCCTGTCGAGATGCTCGACGAGACCATCGACGCCCAGGGTGCCCGGTACGCCGCCCAGCTGGTCTTCGCGAGCACACCCGAGGTCGGTGGGTTGCTGCGCATCGACCTCGACTACACGCTTCGTCTCGCCGACAGCCGTGGTCCGGGGAAGAACCCGCCGGCCACCACGACGCTGCGCCGCGTCACGACGGTCGACCTGTCCTCGCTCGGTGAGCCATGAGTTGAGCGCGCCAGTGGCGTGGGGCTCCGCGAGCCGCACTAGCATCGCAGTACGCGGCCGGGCGCGGCCGCCGTGCGACTCACGGACGAGAAGGTGGTGGCGAGAGAGTGTCGAGGCAGGCCCGGCAGCAGTCGCTGCCCGCACATCCCACGGTGTTGACTCCAGTGCAGGTGCGCGTGCCGCAGCCGGCCGACACGGCGGTCGAGCTGGTCAGCCGGGTCCTGGATCTCGAGTCCGCCGACGGCGCCACCCCGACGCAGGGGACCGCCGAGGGCGAGGCGCCGACCATCGTCGTCGCGCGGCCCGACCTCACCGGCGTCGTCGACGCGGGCGTGCTGCCGCGGCCGGAGCAGGAGCTGACGCTCGGCTGGCCGCACGAGAACGGCCAGGTGCTGCTGCCGGTGACGGCGGTCGCGGACCGGCGCCGCTACGGCCCGGTGTGGCTGTTGACCCCGGTGGGCGAGCCGCGGCGCGTCCAGCGGCGCGAGTTCTTCCGGGTGCCGTTCGCCGCGCCGGTCACGCTGACCCCGATCGACGACGACGGCGGCAGCGGCCCGGCGAGGTCCGGCACGGTCGTCGACCTCGGCGAGGGCGGCCTGCTCGCCGTGGTGGAGGGCGAGCGGCCGGCCCCGGGCACCGAGGTGGAGGTGCGGCTCCTGGTGGGTGGCGACCTCGTGCGCTCGGTGGCCGAGGTGGTCCGCCACGTCGAGCTGCCCGGCGGCGGCCCCGGCGTCGCCCTGCGGTTCAGCGACCCGGAGGAGCACGGCGACCTGATCCGCAGCGTCGCGTTCGCCGAGCAGCGACGGCTCGCCGCCCGCCACGACTGACCTGCCGGGCGCCGGGCTGCGTGCTGATGGCCACACCGCGCGCTTCTCGCGCTAGAGTGGGCGACGCATCCATTCGCAGGCCTCGCCCATCTCGCCTCGCGCCGTCTGGTCGGCGGTCGTGACGCGCAGTCAGGCGGCCTGGCCGCCGAACCCCGCACGGGTTCGCCGGCCGGACGTTGCGGCGCACCTGCCGTCGCGACGGCGTACGGCGTCCTGCGCGCCAGGGGTCAGAGACCCGCCCGGGTGCGTGCTGCACAGGCCCACGGCGTTGCTCGCCGGGGATGTCGGAGGAGGAGTTCTTGGCTCGACGAGGCCAGCGCCAGTCCGGTGCCACCCGCACCGCCAACCGGCGGCGCCGCGGCGCCCGCGTGCTCGACAACGAGGGCATCATCCCGGTGCTCGCGAAGGCGGTGCGCGAGGTCGAGAACGCCGTCCAACGCGGCCAGGTGTCGTCGTCGACGCGCACGAAGTTCCAGGTGATCGCGCTTCTGGTGCGTGAGGAGCGGGCCCACGTCAAGGCCGACTCCGAAGCCACCGAGGCGCGCCGCGGCGAACAGCTCAAACGGCTCGACGGGGTCGCCACGATCCTGGCCAAGACCGCGGCGCGCGACACCTCGATGCTCGCGCTGCTCGCCGAGGACGCCGAGATGTCGGAGTCCGCGCGGCTGCTGCGCCGCGAGATGCTCGAGGCCGCCGGCATCGAGGTGCCCGACGACGAGCCCGAGCCGGAGGCCCTGCCCGAGGCGGGCGCCGACCGGCGGGTGGTGCCGCAGTCGGTGATCTCGCGTCAGCTCGCGAACCCGTTCCTGGTGCCGGACTTCTCGATCGCCGAGCAGACCCGCAGCCGGGCTCGGCGGCTGGCCGGCTGGGAGCTGCTCGGCCCGCTGTTCCGCTCCTTCGAGTACGCCGGCGCGGGCGCCACCTCGACGATGCCGCTGCCCGAGCCCGACGAGCTGCTGCGCCTCGCGCCCGGACGCGAGCTGATGCACCACCAGGGGCAGGTCGTGGCCGCGGCCGCGCACGGCCACCGCTCGTTCCTGCTCGCCGACGAGCCCGGCCTGGGCAAGACCGCCCAGGCGCTGCTCGCCGCGGAGGCCGTCGGCGCCTACCCGCTGCTGGCCGTCGTGCCGAACGTGGTCAAGGCGAACTGGGCGCGCGAGGTCGGCATGTGGGTTCCCAACCGCAAGGTGACGGTGATCCACGGCAACGGCGAGGACGTCGACGCGTTCGCCGACGTCGTCGTGGTCAACTACGAGATCCTCGACCGCCACGTGGGCTGGCTGGGGGACTTCGGGTTCCGCGGCATGGTCGTCGACGAGGCGCACTTCATCAAGAACAAGACCTCCCAGCGCAGCCAGCACGTGCTGCAGCTGGCCGACCGCATCCGGTCGCGCACCGCGCGACCGTTGATGGCGGCGCTCACCGGCACCCCGCTGATCAACGACATCGAGGACTTCCGGGCGATCTGGCAGTTCCTCGGCTGGATCGACGACGTCAAGCCGCTGGGCGCGCTGATGGACCGGCTCGAGGACACCGGGCTCACCCCCGCCGACCCCGGCTTCTATCCCTCGGCCCGCGCGGCCGTGGTCGACATGGGCATCGTGCGGCGTCGCAAGGTCGACGTCGCCAAGGACATCCCCGCCCGCCGGGTCGCCGACATCCCGGTCGAGCTGGACGACGAGATGGGTCGCTCGATCCGCGAGGCCGAGCGCGAGCTGGCCCGCCGCTTGGTCATGCGCTACGACGCCGCGCTCGAGCGGCGTACCTCCGGTGCGGTGGTCTCGGGCATCGACCACGAGCTGGTACGCCGGGTGGCGACCTGGGAGCGCGAGGACTCCGACAGCGGCACGGGCGGCGAGAACGTCTTCACGATGATGCGCCGGATCGGCCAGGCCAAGGCCGGGCTGGCTGCCGACTACGCCGCCCAGCTGGCCCGCAACGTCGGCAAGGTGGTCTTCTTCGCCAAGCACATCGACGTGATGGACAACGCCCAGGACACCTTCGCCCGGCGCGGCATCCGGTTCACCTCGATCCGCGGCGACCAGTCGCGCACCGCGCGGGAGAAGGCGATCGACGGGTTCGTCAACGACCCCGAGGTCGCGGTGATCGTCTGCTCGCTCAGCGCCGCGGGCGTGGGCATCAACCTTCAGGTCGCCTCGAACCTGGTGCTGGCGGAGCTGTCGTGGACCGACGCCGAGCAGACCCAGGCCATCGACCGGGTGCACCGGATCGGTCAGGAGGAGCCGGTGACGGCGTGGCGGATCATCGCCGCGCAGACCATCGACACCAAGATCGCCGAGCTCATCGACAGCAAGGCCGGCCTGGCGGCGCGCGCCCTGGACGCCTCCGACGAGGAGCTGCCGTCCTCGGCCGACGTGCAGACCGAGGCGATGGTCGCACTGCTCACCGAGGCGCTGGAGAAGCGGGCGGCCCTCACGCCCGCGGGTGCGGTCCCGGCGTTGCCGGGCCTCTGAGGTCAGCCACATGGGGTCTCGGGTCGGCCGCCGGGCGGGCTCGGGTCAGGTAGCGGCCAGCAGGTGAGCACCGCTCTCAACCGGCTGGACATGAGCACTGATGGGGTGGCGTACCGGACTCCTTCCGGCACATCCCCCGTGGACAGCGCTATGGCTGCCTTCGTCGTCGAACCAGTCGGAGCCGTCGTCGTAGAAGTTGCCGTTGCGTCCGTGTTCGTCTTGCGGCGTGTGCGTCCGCGGTCGGACCCTGCGGCTCCTGCCCCGCATCGGCCCGGCCAAACCGGGGCCGCAACCAGCTGTGGCTACGGTGTGCGAAACGGCTCAGGACGTCAAACCAGGAGAGGCCGCATGCGCAGATCCCTTCGGATGCTCGGTGCCGCTTCGGCGCTGCTCGTGCTGACGCTGGCGGCAGGCTGCGGCGACGACGGGTCCTCGGAGTCGACCGGACCGAACTCGCCGGCGCCTTCGAGCAGCTCGGAGGGGGCGGCGGAGCCTTCGCCGTCGGGCTCGGAGCCCGCCTCGGAGTCGGGCTCCTCGGTGACCCCCGCGTCGGGTCCGCTGCTGACGCAGCCGTCGGCTCGGCTGAGAGCTCCCGAGGGGTGGGAGTCGCTGGGCCGGATGCTTGACGTCCAGGTGGACGCGGGCAGCCCTCGCGGCGAGCTGATCTCGTTCTTCGACAACACCCACTGGGGGGCGGCAACCGACACCTTGGACGACGTGGTCGCCGCGAGCCTTCCGAACTATCGCAACGACGACGTGGAGCGGCAGCCCGACGTGCAGCTGGACGGCCAGCCGGCCTACCACCTCGCCGGCTGGTCCGGCACCGACCCCGACCGGAGGCTCGAGGAGATCGGAACCGTGCGCGAGGGCCGTCTGGTCACCGTGAAGTTCCGGCTGGAGCGTGACGCGGCCTTGCGCACGGACCCCGACATCGTGGCGTCCGTGCTCGCCACGTTCGAGTGGCGCGACTGACGGACCCGACGGCGAGTGCCGTCTCGGGCACCACCGAGGACCACGGATGGGCCGGTCCGGGGTGCGACCGTGACCGGCCCGTCGTGGTGAGTGCGAGGGCTATCTGAGGACGTCGGGTCCGATGCCTTCGTCGTCGATCCAGTCCGAGCCGTCGTCGTAGAAGTCGCCGGCGTGGCTGCGTTCGTCGTCGCGGCCCTTGCGGCCACGCCCGGCTCCGCCGGCGGCTCCGGCGTCCACCGGCGCGTCGGATGCTGCCGGACCGGCCACCGGCGGCGCCGCACGACCGCTCACCGACGTCTCGGACCTGGCCGGGGAGACCCTCCCCCGGTTGGTTGGACTCTCCGCGAACGGGGTATGCCCCCTTTGGCCCGCGGGCGATCGCAGCTGGCGGTCGGAATCTGCGCCCAACTGGTCGGGCGGACACACGAAACCGGGAGAGGGTGTGCATGGTGCCGACTTGGGCGATCGCTGCGGGGTTGACCGCGGTGGTGATGGCGCTGGTTGGTGGCGGTTGCAGCGACGGGTCTCAAGCTGGCTCGACGCCCCGTCGGATGCCGACTCGGGTGAGACGAGCACCGAGCCGATGGACGAGGTGACCAGCGACGTACCGGCTGACCCGGCCGGCGAGTCGTCGGTCGAGGCTGCCTCAGGACCTCGTCTCGAGCACCATTCGGCGGTGCTGCGGGGTCCGGACGGTTGGCGCCGCGGGAGCTCTTTCGGTGACCTGCAACTGAGTGCCGACGGCGGCTTCGGAGAGTTCCTCACCCTTTTCGACCAGGCGGTGCTGACCGCCGAGGCCACCTACGACGAGATGGGTGCGCTGACGCTGAAACAGTGGCGGGACAGGGACGGTCGCCGGTTCTCCGACGTGGAGCTCGACGGGGCGCCGGCCTACCACGTGGGTGGCTGGGCGAGCGCCGGGAACTGGCAAGATCTCGTGGGGACGGTCCACGAGGGACGGTATGTCGAGGTCGTCCTCGCGACTCCTCGGGAGAGAGCCCCGGCGGGGGTCTCCGACCTGCTGGCATCGGTGCTGGCGTCGTT
The DNA here is from genome assembly GCF_003660455.1 of Nocardioides ferulae. Lineage (GTDB taxonomy): Bacteria > Actinomycetota > Actinomycetes > Propionibacteriales > Nocardioidaceae > Nocardioides > Nocardioides ferulae. Next base: position 120,858 of record NZ_QZVR01000011.1, read on the forward strand.
CGAGTGGCGCGACTGAAAGGTCGGCGGCGGGCCCCAGGGGACGGCGACGGGCCGGTCCGGGGTGTGCCCGCGGCCGACCCGTCGCGGTGAGCGTGGCTATCTGAGGACGTCGGGTCCGATGCCCTCGTCGTCGATCCAGTCGGAGCCGTCGTCGTAGAAGTCCTGGGACTGTCCGCGCTCGTCGTCGCGGCCCTTGCGGCCACGCCCGGCACCTGCGGCTCCACCGGCCGCCCCGCGACCGCCCGCTCCGCGACCGCCCGCTCCGCGACCGCCCGCTCCAGCGGCGGCGGCGCCACGTCCGCCGGCCGCGCCGGCGGCGCCGGAGCGTCCACCGGCGCGTCCCGTGCTGCCGGACCGGCCACCGGCGGCGGCGCCGCGGGCGCCGCCGGCTGCTCCCTGGGTCATCGGGACCGCGGTGCCGCGCCCCAGGACGCCGGAGGCACCGCGGGCACCGCCCGCACCGATCGCCCGGCCCTGACCGGCCGCGCCGGCGCCTCCGCCGATGGGCATGGCGCCGCCGCCGATGCCGGTGGCGCCGCCGGCCAGGCCGCCGAGGCCGGCCAGGCCGATGCCCGCACCGGCCGCGACCCCGCCGCCGACGGACCCGAGGCCACCGCCGCCGGAGGCGGCCGGTGCCACCGGGGAGCCGATCGTGCCGCTGCCCGGGTGTGGGGTGCCGACGGGCGGGGCGGTCGGCCCCTGCGGCGTACCGGTCGACGGGGGTGTGGTCGGCGGAGAAGTCGGTGGCGTGGTCGGCGGGTTCGTCGGTGGGGTGGTGGGTGGGTTCGTTGGGGGGTTGGTGGGCGGGCTCGTCGGTGGCTCGGTGGGCGGGTTGCCGGGCGGGTGGCTCGTGGGGTTGCCGGGCACCGGGACGGGACCGCGGGGCCCGGTGCTGACCGGGCCGCGACCGCCGCCGCCGGAGCCACCGCCGGTGTCGACGGGCTGCTCCCAGGGGTCGGGCTCGCCATGGATCGTCTGCATCACCGCGGACTCTTGCCGCTGGTTGGTCTCGAGGGTGCGCAGGGCCGCCTCGGCCTCGGCCTCGCGGGCCTGTTCGGCGGCCCGGAAGGCCAGCATGTCGTTGGTGTACTTGGTGTCGGCAGCTACGACTGCGGCGTCGTTCGGCGGGCCGACGACCCGCTCCTTCGTGGGCTCGACGGCCGCGTCGGCCTCCTTCGCCAGCCGCTGGTACGTCTGGCGGGCCGCTTGCAGGGCGTCGGAGGCTCGGCCAAGCGAGTCGCGGCCCTTGACCATGTCGTCACGCTTGTCACGCAGATGCGTCGCGGAGCGGACGAGGGCGTCGACCGTCGCCTGCGCGGTCTGTCCCTGGTAGTACTCGTGGTCGCGCAACGCGGCCGCCCTGCTCTGCAACTGCTGAGCGAGGTTCTCCAGCACGGTCGCGCCACGGTCCCACTCGTTCCCCGCTCCGGAGACCTCGGCGGGCTCGATGGGGTCGACGGCCTGGGCGAGAAGCTGCAGCTTGGGTCCGCGGGCCATCAGCCCTCCCCTCCTGTGGGGGCCTCTCGCAGCGGGGCATTGCCGCGCGTGAGGGCGAGGGCGCGCTCCAACTGGCGCTTGAACTCCGGGGTGTAGGTGTCGTCGACTGCGAAGACGCCGGTGGACATCGTCTTGACCGCGTCGCGGTAGGTCAGCAGTCCGGTGGCCGCAGTGAGCACGGCGGCCAGCACGTGGGCGCGGGCGCGGCTGCTGTTCCACGCCAGCTGCGCACCGCGGTCGTTCGCGCCGAAGTGCACGTCCGCGACCTCGTGCACCTTGCCCTCGACCTCGTGGAGGTCGTCGGAGCCGGCCCGGAGGAACGACTCCAGGTCGTCGATGAGCTGCTGGCTGACGGCCAGCTCCTGGAGTATGCCGATGGCTTGATCGATGCCTGGCAGGAACCCGAATGTCGACATCGTGGTGCGTCCCCCTGAATCCGAGCCGTCTTCGCAAGCGCAGAGGTCATGCCCGGGAATGGCCCCGGCCAAACCTGATGCCGCGCATCGCTGACGCTACGGTGTGCGGCACGGCTCGAGACGTGAAACCAGGAGGCATCACGTTGCGCAGGCTCTCCCGGCTGCTCGGTTCGGCAGTCGTGCTCGTCGCGCTGGGGGCCGGGTGTGACGTCGGTGGCTCGGCCTCCGGCGCCCCTAGCTCGACCGGCTCTACAAGCCCTTCCACAGCCTCGTCCGCTACCTCGTCGGGTCTCCATCTGCTTCGCCGTCGGCGACGCCCGCGAGTGGTCCGCTGCTCAAGCAGAAGTCCGCGCAGGTCAGGGCGCCCCGAGGCTGGAAGTGGCTGGGTCGGATGCTCGACGTCCAGGTCGACGCCGGGGGGCCGGAGGGGGAACTGATCTCCCTGTTCGACAACGTGCACTTCGGTGCCGACTCGGACACGCTCGATGATCTGGTCGCCGTGCGGATCGACGACTATCGCCGCGACGAGGTCCAGCGGATGCCCGATGTGGAGCTGGACGGGCACCCGGCCTACCACCTGGCCGGCTGGTCCGGAAGCGACCCGGACAGGCGGGTGGAGGAGTTCGGGACCGTTCACGATGGTCGCTTCGTGGTCCTCACGCTCGGCCTCCAGCGCGGGGCGTCGCTGCGTTCGGACCCCGACATCGTGGCGTCGGTGCTGGCTACCTTCGAGTGGCGCTGAGGGTGCCGCTCCGGTTGCGGCCGCGGTCAGTCAGCGCCGGCGTGGCCGGTCGCCGACTCCCAGCCGAGCTGCCGGAACAGATGTCGAGCGGACCGGCCAGGTGCGGTGCACCCGGCCGGCCCGTCGTGTTGTGTGAGGGCCTATCTGAGAACGTCGGGTCCGATGCCCTCGTCGTCGATCCAGTCGGAGCCGTCGTCGTAGAAGTCCTGGGACGCTCCGCGTTCGTCGTCGCGGCCCTTGCGGCCGCGTCCGGCCCCGGCGGCTCCGCCGGCCGCCCCGCGACCGCCCGCCGCTCCGGCCGCTGCGGCACCGCGGCCGCCGGCCGCTCCGGCGCGTCCACCCGCTCGGCCCGCGCTGCCCGAGCGGCCACCGGCGGCAGCGCCGCGCGCTCCGCCGGCCGCGCCCTGGCTCATCGGCACCGCGCTGCCGCGGCCGAGGACGCCGGAGGCGCCTCGGGCGCCACCCGCACCGATGGCTCGGCCCTGGCCGGCCGCGCCGGCACCGCCGATGGGCATCGCGCCACCACCGATGCCGGTGGCTCCGCCGGCCAGGCCACCCAGGCCGGCCAGGCCGATGCCCGCACCGGCCGCCACGCCGCCGACCGAGCCCAGGCCGCCGCCTCCCGTGGCGGGCGCGACCGGGCTGACCGGGCTGCCGACGCCCGGGGGCGTCGTGACCGAGGGCGGGGTCGTGGGCCCCTGCGGTGTGCCGGTGGTGGGCGGGTTCGTGGGCGGGTTGGTCGGCGGGTTCGTGGGCGGGTTGGTCGGCGGGTTCGTGGGCGGGTTGGTCGGAGGGTTCGTCGGGGGGTTGGTGGGCGTCTCCTCCGGCGGGCCGACGATCGTCGGGTTGCCCTTCGGACCCTGAGGGATGGCGACCGGGCCACGCGGACCCGTGCCGCCAGGGGTCTGACCCCCAGAACCGGGGTCGCCGCCGCCACCGGGCGGCTTGGCCCACGGGTCGGGCTCGCCGTGGATCGTCATCATGGTGTCGGCGGACTCGCGCTGCTTGGTCTCGAGCTCGGTCAGCGCCGCGCGCGCCTGGTTCTCGCGGGCGAGCATCGCGGCCTCGTAGGCGCCCTGGTCGCGCTGGAAGTCGCGCTCGGCCTGGACCGCCTCCTTGCTCTTCGGGTCGTCGACGTGTCGCTTCTGGGGCTCGGCCGGCACCTGCTGAAGGTTGTTCAAGGCGTTCTCCGCCCGGACCAGCGCCGCGGCGGCGTCGTCCAGGGCCTGCACGCCCTTCTTCATCTCGGCGGCCTTAAGCTCCATGGCGACCCGGGTGCCGCCGAGTGCCGCGATGGCCTTCTCCGCCGTCTTCCCCTCGAAGTCGCTCATGCGGAGTTCGACGAGGCTCTTGCCCAGCTCTCGTGCGATGTCTTCGAGCAGGGCGGCGCCGGCCTCCCACTCCTCCGAGGCGCCCCGGACGCTTGCGTTCGAGCCCGTCTTGACCGCCGTGCGAAGGGCCTCTTCGGCGGCGCCCATCAGCCCTCACCGCCGGTGACCGGCTCGGTCGGCGCGACGCAGACGTTGGGCTCCTGGATCTGGGTGGTGTTGGCGCAGTTCGCGCCCGCGTTGAGGCGAGCGTGAGTCGAGCTGAGCGACGTCTCCGAGGTCTGGTCAGCGGCCACGCCGTGCTCGCGCAGGTCGCGGAAGCCGATCGCGTAGTGCTGGAGACCGTTGACCATGTCCATCACCGCCTCCACGACGTACTCGCGGGCGCGCTCGCTGTGGTAGCCGAGTCGGTCGTTCTCCTGGGTGACCCCGAAGTTCGTCGTCGGCACATCGACGATGTCCGAGGCCGGTTCGAGAGTGCCTGCGCTCCGCTGCAGCACCTTCATGACCCTGGTGACGACGTCCTCATCGAACGCGAGGGTCTGCATGGTCGCCGCAGCGCCCCCCATGTCCACGTACATGCACGTTCTCCTTGTCCGAGCGAAGTCTGCGTCCTTGCGTCTTCCCAGACGCTCACCGGCTCAAACCGGTTCCCCTCGAGATGTTCGCAGCGCACCGGGTCGGGTGCGCTCGCCGGGGGTCGAGCGGGCGCCGCCCGGCCCTCGGACGGTCTGTAGCGTGTGCTCGCGCGCCCGCTCGGGGAGCCAACAGGAGGCAAGGCGATGAGACCGTGGTCCGGATCGGCCGTGTGGGCCGTACTGCTGGTGCTGGTGCTGGTGCTGGGTGGGTGCGGGGACGACGACCCGCAGCCGCCCGCGGAGCCCAGCTCGTCGGCGAGCGACACCGCCAGCGGGTCCCCGACCTCGGACCCGTCCACCGACCCGGAGGCGTCGCCGTCGGTGGAGCCGGCCAGTGGCCCGGTCCTGCGGTTGAAGCTGCCGCAGATGAACATCCCCGAGGGGTGGAAGCTCCTCCCGAGCCTGCTCGAGGGGGTTCAGGCGCGTGCCGGCCGGGGCCGCGAGGGCATCATCCTCTTCCAGATGGAGAGCCTGGCCGCCGGCGAGTTCCGCCCGGACCTGGAGGCCAGGCTCGTGCGGCGCACCGAGCCGCAGTTCCGGCGGCTCCCCGACACGTTCCTCGACAGGGAGCCGGCGATCCACATGCGGGCCCCGGAGGGAGACTCGCCCTTCGTGGAGCACATGTTCGTGACCCAGCACCTCGGACACTCGGTGCGGATCCGGATCACCGCGCGCGAGGCGCGCGAGAACGAGATCGTCGAGTCGATCCTGGCCACCTTCGAGTGGCGCCGCTGAGCCTGGGTCCAGGTTGAGGTCGGGTCAGGCGCGCTCGCGCGACGGGTCGGGCGCGCCCACGGCGTCCTCGCGCAGCTCGGCGAGCAGCCCCTCCGCCTCGCCCAGCACCGAGGCGAGGATCTCGCGCCCGGCTCGCAGCAGCTCGGCGACGTGGGGCGTGCTCAGGGAGTAGAGGACGGTCGCGCCCTGCCGGGTCGAGCTCACCAGCCCGGCGCGCCGGAGGACCGCCAGCTGCTGGGAGAGGTTGGAGGCCTCGATCTGGAGGTCGGCAAGCAGGTCGCGTACGGCGGCGGGGCCCGGCTGGAGCAGCTCGAGCACGCGGATCCGCACCGGGTGGCCGAGGGTGCGGAACAGCTCGGCCTTCGCCTGGTTCAGCGGCACGCTGGGGTTCATCTCACCTCCCTGGTGATGGACACCCTAGAGCAGATTGACGAATTGCAGATATCTTCAAGTCGAGGGGTCGACGCTCCCTGACCTCCGTCAGCGCTGCCGGACGCAGGAGCGGACCCCCGGTGCTCGGGTCGAGGACCGGGGTGTTTGATGCCTCCAAGCGATTTGTGCGCAGACTGGCCGAACGGTGGCCGAACTGAGAGGACCGGAAAGTCGATGGCAGATATCGAGGCAGCGCTGGACGCAGCCGGGCTGACCAACCCCCACGTCCGCGAGTACGTCCGCTACTGGGCCGACCTGACCGGCGCCGACCGGGTGGAGGTCGTCAGCGCGTCCGACGACGCCCGTCTGATCCAGGAGGCCCTCGACGCCGGCGAGCTCCTGCCGGCCGGTGAGGGCCGCTACTACTCGCGCAGCTACCACAAGGACACCGCCCGCTCCGAGGAGCGGACCATCGTCGCCACCGGCAACCCCGCCGACAAGGGCGTCTACAACAACTGGCGTCCCTCCTCGGAGATGAAGCCGCTGCTCGAGGAGCGCATGCGCGGCGCCTCGAAGGGCAAGACGATGTACGTCGTCCCCTACCTGATGGCGCCCCCCGGCAACGCGCTGATCCCGTGGGCCGCGGGCGTCGAGGTCACCGACTGTCGACCGGTCGTGCTGCACATGATCCGGATGGCCCGGGTCGACGTGAAGTACATCAACGAGCTCGAGGACACCAACAGCTTCGTGCGTGCGGTGCACGTCACCGGCGACCTGCCCAACCTCGGCCAGGGCACCCCCGACGACGAGCGGTACTTCGTCACCGTCGCCGACGAGCGGACGATCCTGCACTACGGCTCGTCGTACGGCGGCAACGCGCTGCTCGGCAAGATCGCTCACGGCCTGCGCCAGGGCGCCTACGACGGGTGGGCCAGCAAGAAGTTCCTCGCCGAGCAGTACATGCTCATCGGCATCACCGACAAGCAGGTCGGGCGGACCTACCACATCTGCGGCGGCTTCCCGAGCGCCTCGGGCAAGACCAACCTGGCCATGATGCTGGCCCCCGACGCGCTCGGGGAGCGCTACCACGTGGAGTTCTACGGCGACGACATCGCCTGGCTGTGGGTCGACGAGGAGACCGGCCGGCTCTACGGCATGAACCCCGAGTACGGCGTGTTCGGGGTCGCCAAGGACACCAACGAGACCACGAACCCGACCGCGCTGCACTCGGTCGACGAGGGCACCGGCGCGATCTTCACCAACGTCGCCTACAACGAGCTCACCCAGGACGTCTGGTGGGAGGGCAAGACGCCGGCCCCGCCGGCAGATCTCGAGGGCTGGCTGGACTGGAAGGGCGACCGGATCGCCGACCGCGAGCCGGGCGACGAGTCGCCGTGGGCGCACCCGAACAGCCGCTTCACCACCACGCTCGACCACGTGCCGAACATCGCGCCCGACTACAACGAGGCCAAGGGTGTGCCGATCGACGCGATCATCTTCGGCGGCCGTACCCGCGACCGGGAGCCGCTGATCCGGGCGATCACCGACCTCGCCGAGGGCGTCTACGACGGGCTCACCCTGGGCGCCGAGGCGACCTTCGCGGCAGAGGGCGTCGACGGCCAGCTGCGCTACGACCCGATGTCGAACCGGCCGTTCATGGCCTACGGCGAGGGCGACTACGCCCGCCACTACCTCGACGTGATCGGGGCGGCGAAGGAGCAGCCGATCTTCGCCCACGTCAACTGGTTCCAGCGCGACCCCGAGGACGGCCACTTCCTGTGGCCCGGCTACCGCGACAACCTGCGCCCGCTGCTGTGGCTGCTCCAGCTGAAGAGCGGCGAGGTGAAGGGGCGGCAGACCCCGGTGGGCATCCTGCCGACCGAGGACGAGCTCTTCCTCGACGGCATGGACGTCGACCCGGCCGACCTGCACCGCGTGCTCACCATCGACGTCGACCGCTGGCGTCAGGAGATGGGCTTCCGCGAGGAGCACCTGCGACAGTTCGACGGCCTGCCCGAGGAGATCTGGGAGGCCCACCGTCGGGTGGCCGGCGAGCTCGAGGAGTACGCCGAGGAGTCCGGGCAGTAGCCCGGGCGTCGGTGAGGGGATCGCCGGATATCCGGTGATCCCCTCACTTCCCACGCGGTGCAACGCGTGAGAAGTGCCAAGAGCGCGTGTGAAGTCGGGCCGGGAGCACTGTCGTGGGCCTCCGGTCACATTCCGGCCCGCGAGGTCAGTGATCGGGCGTATGGTCGTCTCACACTCGGGCGGCTCATGGGGAGGCAACGTGGCGAGGTCGACCTGGTCCAGGCGGCAACGCGATCTCCGGCTCGCCTACGCCGCGACGGCGTTCGGCGCCGGCGCCTTCCTGGCCCTGGCGCTGGGCAACATCGGCATGGTGGTCGAGCAGCTCGAGCGCATCCCCTCCGCCGACGGTCCGACCTCGGCCGTGCCCGCACGGGTCGTCGTCGACGGTGCCACGCTGCGCGCGGTCCCGGTGCCCTCGTCCTCGGCGCCCGGCACCGACACGCCCCCGGTCGCCGCTCCGCAGCCCGCGACCCCCGGCTCGGCGTCCTCCGGCGGTGCCGACCCGAGCCCCGGCGGGGACCAAGACGGCCAGCCCGACACCGACCCCGTGGGCCCCGACCCGACCGACCCGACCGACCCGCCGGGTGGACAGCCCGGGGGCGACGGCCCGCTCGGCGACGCCGTCGACCCGGTCATCGACGACATCACCGACGCGGTCGACGGCGCCACCGGCGGCGCGACCGGACCGATCACCGGCCCCACCACCGAGGTCGTCGACCAGGTGACCGATCTCGTCGACGGCATCCTCGGCGGCCTGCCGCAGCAGAGTGCGCACTCGTCGAACCCCGGCGTGGCGGCCGGCCACGGCGCCCAGTCCGGCCCCCCGGGTCATCAGCCGGGCCACCAGCCGGGCCACCAGTCCAGCCATCACGCGGGTCAGCAGGCCGGCCACCAGTCCGGTCACCAGGGCAGCCCCGGCGCCTCCGGCGGTCCCGCGCCGGGTCAGGTGAAGGGGTCACACGGGAAGGGGAACAATGATCGAGGACATCACGGCCGAGGCGACGGCCGACCTGGAGGCCACGGCCACGGAGGTGGCGGCCGAGGCCGCTGAGCACGAGCACGGCCGAGCGGCCCGCACCGTCCTGCACGGTCCCCGCATGCGCGTCGTGGTGCTCGGCCTGGCCGAGGGCGGCGAGCTCGGCGAGCACGAGTCCCCGTGGGCGGCGACCCTGCAGGTGCTGCGGGGCGAGGTCACCCTCCACACCGCCGACGAGGACTGGGACCTCGGCCCTGGCGAGCTGCGGTGTGTGCCGCGGGTGCGTCACAAGGTGCTGGCCCGCACCCCCGCCGTGGTGCTGATGACCGTCGCCCTGGGCGGTTGAGTCGAGGCTGATCGTCGTCCGGGGCGGGTGCTGACACGGCACCGCCCGGCGATGCGGCACGATCTCCCCATGGTGAGCCGGCTGCGAGGAGCTCTGCGCCGCATCGTCGCCTCCCCGAAGACGGCGCCGTTCGCCCGGGGGCCCGCCGGTGCCGCACGGGCGGGCTCGGGCGACGACGAGGCCCTCGAGCGCGTCCGCCGGCGCGAGCAGCAGCTGATCGAGGCGCAGTCGATCGCCCGGATCGGCAGCTGGGAGTGGCAGCTCGACTCCGACTCGCTGAACTGGTCCGACCAGCTCTTCCGCATGTTCGGGGTCGACCAGGACACCTACCGTCCGACCCGGGAGCGCTTCCTCGACCTGCTGCACCCCGACGACCGTGAACCGGCGCGCCTCGCGATGCTCGCCGCGATCGACGAGGGCACCGGGTTCGCGTTCGACGGGCGCGTGCCCGGCGCCGACGGCTCGCCGCCCACCTGGGTGCGGGTGCGCGGGACCACGGTCGCGGGCCCCGATGGCCGCACCAGCCGGCTGACCGGCACCGTGCAGGACGTCACCGAGTCCAAGGAGCACGAGAACGCCCTCGCGTTCCTGAGCGTGATGGCCAGCGCGGTCAACGAGGCCGACCGGCTGGTCGACGCCCTGGTCGCCGCCAACGAGCTGGTCCGTCCCTATGCGCAGTGGCCGGCGCTGGTGGTCGGCGTGGCCACCGATCCCGACCTCGAGGAGCTCGAGTACGTCGACGTGGGCTGGGTCGACCTCGACGCGACCGAGCGCGCCGCCGCCCGGGACCTGGCCTCCCGGGTGGCCGCCGAGCGCACCGAGCTGGTCGGCCACAGCCCTTCCGGCAGCACGATCCTCGGCGGTCCGGTGCTTGTGCAGGGGCGGCTTGCCTGCGTGCTCGTCGTCGACACCCTGGCCACCACCGAGCCGCGCCCGCACGAGCGCACGATCTTCACCCAGATCCTCGCGCTGCTGCGCGCGGTCGGCGAGCGGGAGTTCACCTCCCGCGAGCTGGCCGCGGCCCGGGACGAGGCGTTGAGCGCCTCGCGGGCCAAGTCGGACTTCCTCGCGACGATGAGCCACGAGATCCGCACCCCGCTCAACGGCGTGATCGGCCTGAGCGACCTGCTCGGCCGCACCGAGCTGACCGCGCACCAGCGGCGCCTCGCGCAGGGTGTCGACCAGGCCGGCCGCACCCTGCTGGCGTTGGTCAACGACATCCTGGATCTGTCCAAGATCGAGGCCGGACGTCTCGACCTGGAGGAGGTCGACTTCGACCCGCGGACGGTCGTCGAGCACAGCGCCGGCCTGGTCGCCGAGCGGGCGGCGGAGCAGGGCCTGGAGCTGGTCGTCTCCTGCGCCGCCGACCTGCCCGAGCGGGTCTGCGGCGACCCGGTCCGGTTCGGGCAGGTGATCACCAACCTGGCATCCAACGCGGTGAAGTTCACCGCCGAGGGGGAGGTGGTGATCCGTGCCGAAGGGCAGGCCGGACCACACGGGTCGACGGTCCGCGTCGAGGTGCACGACACCGGTGTCGGCATCGACCCCGCGACTCGGGAGCGGCTGTTCCAGCCCTTCACCCAGGCCGACAGCTCGACCACCCGCCGCTTCGGCGGCACCGGGCTCGGGCTGGCGATCAGCCAGCGGATCGTCGACGCGATGGGCGGCGAGATCGATGTCGACAGCGAGCCCGGGGTCGGCAGCACCTTCTGGTTCACGGTCGCGTTCGATCCGCCGCGGACGGCCGACGCCGGCGACGCCCGGGAGCGGGCTCACGACCGCGAGCACGCGGTCGCCGGGCTGCGGGTGCTGGTCGTCGACGACAACGCCACCAACCGCTACATCCTCACCGAGCAGCTCGCCGCCTGGAGGGTCGACGTGCGCGCCGTGGCGTCGGCGTACGACGCCCTCGGCGAGATCGAGGCCGCCCGCGGGCACGGCCTCCCCTACGACCTGGTGCTTCTCGACTACATGATGCCCGAGGTCGACGGCGAGGAGCTCGCGCGGACGATCCGCCGTGACCCGAGCCAGGAGGGGGTGCGGCTGGTGCTGCTCTCCTCGGCGATCGAGCCGTCGGAGGGCTGGCTGCACGACGCCGGGATCGACGCGTTCCTGGCCAAGCCGGTGCTCCCGTCGCGGCTGCTCGACGTGGTCGCCTCGCTGGGCGGGCGCCTGGCCGACGCCGGCGAGCGGCCGGAGCGGGTCGTCGACATCGAGCCGGGTTCGCGCGGGCGGCTGCTCGTCGTCGAGGACAACGCGGTCAACCAGCTGGTGGCCGAGGGGGTGCTGCGCCGGCTCGGCTACGACGTCGACCTCGCCGAGGACGGCGCGCAGGCGGTCGCCGCGCACGCCCGTGACCCCGACGCGTACGCCGTGATCCTGATGGACTGCCAGATGCCGGTGATGGACGGCTACGACGCCACGCGCGCGATCCGCGCCGCGCAGGGGGAGGGCCGGCGGGTGCCGATCGTGGCGATGACCGCGGCCGCGTCGTCGGAGGAGCGGCAGCGCTGCCTGGCCGCCGGCATGGACGACTTCCTGGCCAAGCCGATCGACGTGCAGCGGGTGGCCGAGACGCTGGAGCGGTGGACCGCTCCGCGTGCGCCGAAGCAGGACGGGCTCGACCCGGTCCGGGCGGCTGACCCGGAGGGCTCCGCACGGCAGGCCGCCGGGCCCGACGTGGCCACGCCCAGGGCGCGGCTGTCGGAGCTGGTGGAGCAGGAGGGCATCGCCGCCGACCTGGTGCTGCGCATGGTCGGCCGTTTCGAGTCCTCCGCCCGGACTGCCGCTGCCGCCCTGGCCACCGCTGCCGCCGCGCGCGACCCCGGCGCCGTGGCCCGGGCGGCCCACGGGCTGAAGGGCAGCGCCGCGAACCTCGGACTGGCGGACCTCTCGGCGCTCGCAGCGGGCCTCGAGGAGGGCGGCCGGGCCGGTGTGCTGCCCGCCGACGGCGACCTCGCGGCGCTGGTCGCGGCGGTCGACGACGGTGTCGCAGAGCTGCTCGCGGCGGCCCGTGCGGTCCTCCCCGGAGCGGCCGGTTAGCCCGCTCGTCACGCTCGCGTCGCGCAACGTTGACACGATTCGCTGAGAATTCCGGTCTCGGATGGTTTGCCGGCCCCGGTTGCTTGGTAGTGTCAGCGGTGCAACAGGTGCAAGTTCCAGCAGGTCTGACGCCCGCGGAGTTTGTGATCCAACGGCGTTTCTTCTCAGGTGCAACCCGAGTCGGAGCGACGTGTCACCGCATCTGGTGCGGGGCCGTCGAGGTGACGGCCTCTCGCCCCGATAAAGGAGTAACGAGCGCAATGGCTCAGGGCACCGTGAAGTGGTTCAACGCCGAGAAGGGTTTCGGCTTCATCGCGCAGGAGGACGGCGGCGACGACGTCTTCGTGCACTACTCGGCGATTCAGACCCAGGGCTACAAGTCCCTGGACGAGAACCAGAAGGTCGAGTTCGACGTCACCCAGGGCCCCAAGGGCCCGCAGGCGGAGAACGTCCGCCCGGTCTGACGACGACCGACGCCGGGGCAGCACCTGCCACGACGTCACACCAGTGGGGTCTCACCCGTTCGGGTGGGGCCCCGCTATCATTCAAGGGGTCCGTCGGGGGGTCGGAACACCACCCGGATGGACCAGATTGTTCACCCGGGTTTGACCGTACGCTGGGAGGGCAACCTGACTGCCGGGAGCGGTCGGCGTAGCCCAGTGATCTGTGTTGGGGAGGCCCGAGTGCACGACCAGTTCGACGTCACCCTCGAGGACGCCGACCTGCTCGGCGAGGTCGAGTTGACGACCAACCTCATCATCGCCGCGAGCGAGTCCGACGAGCACCTGTCGACCGACCAGATCGACCGGATCCTCGGGGTCTGCCCACCCGTGCCCCGCCGGGAGGGCTAGACCACCCCTCCGACTCCAGCCCACGAGGCCCGCTGCCGTCGGCAGCGGGCCTTTGCCATGTCTTGAGCCAGTTACCCTAGGGGGGTATGGTTTCAGGCATGGACGGCCACCAGCACGGTTACATCCACCGCAAGGACGACTACCTCAAGCGACTTCGTCGCATCGAGGGCCAGGCGCGGGGCCTGCAGCGGATGGTCGACGAGGAGAAGTACTGCATCGACATCCTCACCCAGATCTCGGCGATGACGAAGGCGCTGCAGGCGGTCAGTCTGGGCCTGTTGGAGGAGCACATGCAGCACTGCGTGCTCGACGCCGCCCGCGCCGGTGAGGCGGAGGGTCGCGCCAAGATCGACGAGGCCGTCGAGGCGATCGCCCGGCTGGTCCGGTCCTGACTCGGGCGCCGACCGGGCCGGTCGGCGTCCACCACCGAACGACCCACCGAACAACCCCACCGAGCAACCCGGAGGAGCACCCATGAGCGAGCAGACCACCCACGAGACCAGCTTCCAGGTCACCGGCATGACCTGTGGTCACTGCGAGGCCTCGGTGCGCGAGGAGATCGGTGAGATCCCCGGCGTGCAGGCGGTGACCGCCTCCCACGAGACCGGTGCGGTCGTGGTCACCAGCGACCGGCCGCTGGAGCGGTCCGCGGTCGAGGCGGCGGTGCAGGAAGCCGGCTACCAGCTGTCATGAACCTCTCGCGCACGCCGGTCCGGCTGGCCGCGTTCTTGCTCGGGCTCGCAGCGGTCTTCGCGCTCGCCCTCGGCCTGGGCCGCTGGGCCGGGCCGTTCGACGTGGCGGCCGCGGAGCACGACACCGCTGCCGCCCATGGCACGGACGACGCGGGAGACGGCGGGCCCGGCGACGTGACCGGCCACGGTGCGGGCGACGCGGCGCACCCGGAGGAGCCCGGCGAGGCCGCGCCCGCGCCGGCCGGCCTGCTGGCGGCCCAGGACGGCTACACCCTGACCGTGGAGAGCCCGGTGCTCAGCGCCGGTCGGGCCGATCTGGCATTCACGGTAACCGGGCCCGACGGCCGGCCCGTGACGGCGTACGACGTTGTCCACGAGAAGCGGCTGCACCTGATCGTGGTGCGTCGTGACCTGGCCGGCTACCAGCACCTGCACCCCGAGCTCGACGACGACGGACGCTGGCGCACCACCGCGCGCCTCCTCCCCGGCAGCTGGCGGTTGATCGCCGACTTCACCCCGTCGGCCGGAGACTCCGGTGTGGTCCTGGGCACCGACCTGACCGTGCCCGGCCGCTTCGACCCGGCACCCCCCACGTCCAGCGCAGACGCCGGGCGCACCGTCGAGGTCGACGGCTACGCCGTCACGCTCGACGGCGCGCTCGCGGCCGGCGGCGAGAGCAGCCTGCGGTTCACCGTGACCCGGGCCGGGGTGCCGGTGACCGACCTCGAGCCCCACCTGGGCGCCCTGGGCCATCTGGTCGCGCTCGGCGAGGCCGACCTCGGCTACAGCCACGTCCACCCGCTCACCGGCGGCGGCACGAGACCCGGCGAGATCGCGTTCGCCGTCGAGACCCCGACGCCGGGGCCACGCCGGCTGTTCCTGGAGTTCCGGCACCGCGGTGCCGTGCACACCGCGGAGTTCGCGGTCGACACCGTCGACGCCCCGCACGAGGAGGAGCCCCATGGCCACTGAGGCCACCACCAGCACCCCTGCCGCCGGTGTCTCCGCCGCCCCGGCCGGCGACGTCGAGCTCGAGATCAGCGGCATGACCTGCGCGTCCTGCGCCAACCGCATCGAGCGCAAGCTCAACAAGCTCGAGGGCGTCACGGCCAGCGTCAACTACGCCACCGAGAAGGCGAAGGTCACCTTCGCCGAGCCGGTGACCACCGCCGACCTGGTCGCCACCGTCGAGGCGGCCGGGTACGCCGCTGCGCTGCCGGCGCCGCCCGCCGCCGACAGCGGAGGCGAGGGTGAGGGCGGCGAGCCGGGTGAGCCCGCCCCGGAGCGCGCCGACATCGAGCTGGCGGCGTTGCGGCAGCGGCTGGTGGTCTCGGCGCTGCTCACGGTGCCGGTGATCGCGATGGCGATGGCGCCGCCGCTGCAGTTCGAGTTCTGGCAGTGGGCCTCGCTGACCCTGGCCGCGCCGGTGGTGGTCTGGGGAGCCTGGCCGTTCCACCGGGCCGCGTGGACGAACCTGCGCCACGGCGCCACGACGATGGACACGCTGGTCTCGGTCGGGGTGCTGGCGGCGTTCGGGTGGTCGCTGGTCGCGCTGTTCTGGGGCAGTGCCGGCACCCCCGGCATGACCCACCCGTTCCGGTTCACCATCGAGCGGTCCGACGGGATGGGCAACATCTATCTCGAGGCCGCGACCGGCGTGACCACGTTCCTGCTGGCCGGCCGCTGGTTCGAGAAGCGCTCCAAGCGCAAGGCCGGTGCGGCGCTGCGGGCGCTGATGTCGCTGGGTGCCAAGGACGTCGCGGTGCTCCGCGACGGCGTCGAGCAGCGCCTCCCGGCGAGTCGGCTCGCGGTCGGCGACCGGTTCATCGTCCGGCCCGGCGAGAAGATCGCCACCGACGGCGAGGTGGAGTCGGGCACCTCCGCGGTCGACGCCTCGATGCTCACCGGCGAGCCGGTGCCGGTCGAGGTGGGCCCGGGGGCGAGCGTCACCGGCGGCACCGTCAACGCCGGCGGCCGGCTGGTGGTGCGCGCCACCCGCGTCGGGGGCGACACCCAGCTGGCGCAGATGGCGCGGCTGGTCGAGGAGGCGCAGAACGGCAAGGCGCAGGCGCAGCGGTTGGCCGACCGGATCTCCGGGTTCTTCGTGCCGTTGGTGATCGCGCTGTCGGTCGGCACGCTCGGGTTCTGGCTGGGCGCCGGCGAGCCGGTGTCGGCGGCGTTCACCGCCGCGGTCGCGGTCCTGATCATCGCCTGCCCGTGCGCGCTCGGGCTGGCCACGCCGACCGCCTTGATGGTCGGCACCGGGCGCGGCGCCCAGCTCGGCATCCTGATCCGCGGGCCCGAGGTGCTCGAGTCGACCCGCCGCGTCGACACGGTCGTGCTCGACAAGACCGGCACGGTCACGACCGGCCAGATGGCCCTGGTCGACGTGGTGCCCGCGGAGGGCGAGTCGCTGGAGGAGGTGCGCCGCACGGCCGCCGCGCTGGAGGCCGGCTCGGAGCATCCGATCGCCCGGGCGATCGTCGACGGCTGCGGCCCGCTGCCGGAGGTCGCCGGCTTCGCCAACGTCGAGGGCCTGGGCGTCACCGGGGCGATCGACGGGCGCGAGGTCGTGGTCGGCCGGCCGTCCCTGCTCGCCGACCGGGGCCTGCCGCTCGGCGCCGACCTAGTGGCCGCGGTCGAGGCCGCGCAGGCGCTCGGGCGCACCGCCGTGGCGGTCGGCTGGGACGGCCGCGCACGCGGCGTACTGGTGGTCTCCGACACCGTCAAGCCCACCTCGGCCGAGGCGGTCCGCGAGCTGCGGGCGCTCGGGCTGCGGCCGGTGTTGCTCACCGGCGACAACGAGCGCGCCGCGCGGGCGGTCGCCGCCGAGGTCGGCATCGAGGAGGTGGTGGCCGAGGTGCTGCCCGCCGACAAGGTCGACGTCGTGAAGCGGCTGCAGGGGGAGGGCCGTGTGGTGGCGATGGTCGGCGACGGAGTCAACGACGCCGCCGCGCTGGCGCAGGCCGACCTCGGGCTGGCGATGGGCACGGGCACGGACGTCGCGATCGAGGCCAGCGACCTGACGCTGGTGCGGGGCGACCTGCGGGTCGCGGCCTCCGCGGTGCGGTTGGCCCGTCGGACCCTCGCCACGATCAAGGGCAACCTGTTCTGGGCGTTCGCCTACAACGTGGCCGCGCTGCCGCTGGCCGCGGCCGGACTGCTGAACCCGATGCTCGCCGGCGCCGCGATGGCGTTCTCGTCGGTGTTCGTGGTCAGCAACTCGCTCCGGCTGCGCCGCTTCCGGGGTTGACGCCGAGGGGTCACTGATTCCCGCCATTTCGCGGCGTGTCGGGGAACGGTTGACCTCTCGGCATCACTCGCAGCCCGGTGTACGGCTCAACAGGTCGCGAACAACACCGGCCCCGTGGAGAGATCGGAGAGCACGAACGCGCCGTCGACGGGGTCGAGGTCCATCCGCACGACCCGGTCGTCGGCGGTCACCGCATCGACGGCGAACCGGTCGGCGAAGTCGCCGCCCTGCCCGACCGCGGGCCCCTCGGCGAGGACCGCGCGGGTGTCGGCGTTGGTGCGGGCCTGCTCGGCGGTCTCGAAGCCCAGCGCCACCCGCACCCCGCCGTCCGGTTGCACCGACATCGCGAAGCCGGTCAGCGGGTTCACCTCGCCCGCCTGCTCGACCAGCTGCTCGCCGAGGCGCTGGTCGGCATCGCCCGCCTGGCTCATCGCCAGCCCGACACACGCCTGCTCGCCGGTGTAGACCGCTGCCGCCAGCGGCTCCCCGGACGCCGAGACCACGTCGTCGAGGCCCTGCGGTGGGTCCCGCGGGTCGGCGACCGCGTCGCGCGCCACCCCGAGGTAGTCCGGGGTGTCGCTGGCCAGCACCAGCCCACGGTCGGCGTCCAGCGCGACGTACTGCAGCTCCGGGGTGACCCCGCCGATCTCGGCGAGCAGGTCCTTGCCCCCGAACCAGGCGCCGTCCTCCTCGGCGGGCCGGGTGTAGCCGAGCTCCTCGAGCCGCGTCCCCAGCTCGTCGAAGTCGGTGTCGTCGGGCATGCCGAGCATGATCGCGGCACCGCCGGGCCCCTGGCTGAACAGCTCCCAGTCGGCGGTGGCGGGGGAGAAGCCGTACCTGACCTGCAGCACCTGGGCCGACTCGACCAGGGCGGAGGTCGAGGAGAGATCCAGCTCGTACGCCGCGTCGAGGAACGCGCGCAGGTCGGCCGAGGACGACGCGTCGTCCAGCTCGGCTCCCGTCTCGGTGCGCACCTGAGCCCAGCTGGTCCACGAGTAGCGCTGGCTCTCCGGGGGCGCCATCGCCACGGCCTCGGCCAGCGCTGAGCGCTCGCCGTCGCGCCACCAGAGCGCCGCCGCCGCGGCTGCGCCGATCACCACCACGACCAGCACGGAGACGACCGCGAGCACGGTGCGTCGGGGTCTGGCCACGCGTCGTCCTCCTCTTCGCCGCCGCCATGTCGCCTCCGGGCCGCCCGAGAGGCCGCGCGGCGCCGGATCGGATGTGAGACTAGACCCATGGCCCCGCCCGACGTGCTCGCCGCCGGAGCGGTGGTCTTCCGCCCCGGGCGCGAGGTGCTCCTCGTGCACCGCCCCCGCTACGACGACTGGGCCTTCCCGAAGGGCAAGCTCGACCGCGGCGAGCACCGCACCGCGGCCGCGCTGCGCGAGGTTGTCGAGGAGACCGGCGTGCGCATCCGGCTCGGCCGCCCGCTGGCCGACCAGCGCTACGAGACCGGCGGCCGGATGAAGACCGTGCACTACTGGGTCGCGCGGCCGGTCGGCGACCACGACGTCGACGGCTACCAGGTCAACGACGAGATCGACGACGTCCGCTGGGTGCCGGTCGACGAGGCCGAGCGACAGCTCACCTACCCCCACGACCGCGAGACGCTCGCCGAGGCGCTGGCCGCGCGCAAGCGCACCCAGCCGCTGCTGGTCGTCCGGCACGGACTCGCCCGCTCCCGCCGCACCTGGCGCGGCGACGACCGGCTGCGGCCGCTGGTCCAGGCGGGGCAGCGGCAGGCGCTGCGGCTGGCGCCGGTGTTCGCGGCGTACGACGTGGCCCGGGTGGTCTCCTCCGGCAGCGTCCGCTGCACCGAGACCGTGGCGCCGTACGCCGAGCAGAGCGGCCGCCGGCTGCGCACCGACGACCGGCTCAGCGAGGAGGACGCCACCGCGCAGGGCGTGCGGGCCGTGGTCGAGGCGACGGTGGAGAAGCTGGTCGCCAAGGACCAGGGCGGGCTGCTGTGCACCCACCGTCCGGTGCTGCCGCTGGTCTTCGACGCGCTGGGCCTGGAGGACCCGCAGCTGGAGAAGGGCGAGCTGCTCGTCGTCCACCTGCGTCAAGGCACGGTCGCCGCCATCGAACGACACTCGGCCGGCTGACGGCAAGGGCTGGCGGACGCTCCCGGGCCGAGTTCACGTGTTGTCCGTCTCATTTCCGGCTTCGTGACAACTGACGTGTCGACCCTGTTCATCGCTCGTTCACCCACGGCCACGGGGCTGGTCACCTCGGCTCCTTAGCGTCCCCGGTGTCATCCCCGAGAAAGACATCAGGAGATCCGAAGTGAAGCGCACCTCCTTCCGCCGGGCAGTCGTGCCCGGCCTGGCCGCCCTGGCCCTCGCCCTCTCCGCTTGCGGCGGAGACAGCAACGCCGAAGATGGCGGCGAGGGTGGCGCCGGTGGCTCCGTCGCCGTCGACGGCTCCTCCACCGTCTACCCGATGAGCGACACCGCGGCCGAGATGCTCAAGGAGGAGAACGACGACGTCAACGTGTCGGTCGGGTTCTCCGGCACCGGCGGCGGGTTCGAGAAGTTCTGCGCCGGCGAGACCGACATCTCCGACGCCTCCCGCCCGATCAAGGACGACGAGGAGGTGCCGGTGTGCGAGGAGAACGGTGTCGAGTACACCGAGCTGCTCGTCGCCACCGACGCGCTGACGATCGTCGTGCACCCCGACCTCGCGGTCGACTGCCTGACCACCGAGCAGGTCGTCGAGCTCTTCGGCCCCGGCTCGGAGGCCACCAAGTGGAGTGACCTCGACCCGAGCTTCCCCGACGAGGAGATCGCCGGCTTCATCCCGGGCACCGACTCCGGCACCTACGACTACATGGCCGCCGACGTGGTCGGTGACGACTCCGAGTCGCTGCGTGACGACTTCGAGGTCTCTGAGGACGACAACATCCTGGTCCAGGGTGTCGCCGGCACCGAGAACTCCGTCGGCTTCTTCGGCTACACCTACTACGAGGAGAACGCCGACACCGTCAAGGCGCTCTCGATCGACGACGGCAACGGCTGCGTCGCCCCCTCGGCCGAGACCGCTCAGGCCGGGGAGTACACCCCGCTCGCCCGTCCGCTGTTCATCTACGTGAGCAACGCGGCGTACAACGACAACGAGGCCGTCAAGACCTACGTCGACTTCTACATCGAGAACCTGGCGACGATCGCCGAGACCGCCCAGTACATCCCGCTCAACGACGAGGACTACGCCGCCACCCAGGACGCCCTCGCCGGCATCTCGGGCTGACGCACCTCAGGGAGTCGTCACACCACCCATGTCAGTCCAGACCGCAGCAACGGCTGGCCCGCCCCCCGGGGCGGGCCAGCCCGCTGCACCCCCGAACCTGACCGCCCGATCGCGGCCGGTCGAGAAGGTCATCAAGACACTCCTCTTGGTGTCGGCGATGAC
>NZ_QZVR01000012.1 GCF_003660455.1 Nocardioides ferulae
AGACACTCCTCTTGGTGTCGGCGATGACCTCGGTCGCCATCACCTTCGGCATCATCGCGGCGGTCATCGAGCCCGCCTACCACTTCTTCCGCGAGGTGCCCCTCGGCGACTTCTTCTCCACCACCGACGAGATCGGCAGAGGGGTGAAGCCGGCCGTACTGCCGCTGCTCGTCGGCACCGCCCTGACCACCGTCATCGCGCTGGCGCTGGCGGTGCCGCTGGGTCTGGGCGCGGCCATGTACCTCTCGGAGTACGCCAGCCCCCGGGCACGCAAGTGGCTCAAGCCGACGGTGGAGCTTCTGGCCGGCGTCCCGTCCGTGGTCTACGGGTTCTTCGCGGTCTTCTTCGTCACCCCGGTGGTCCTGCAGGGCTGGCTCGGGTTGGAGGTGAACTTCACGAACGCCTGGTCGGCGGGCCTGGTGCTGGGCGTGATGATCATCCCGACCGTCGCCTCGCTGTCGGAGGACGCGATGTCCGCGGTGCCGCAAGCGCTGCGCCAGGGCTCGCTGGCGATGGGGGCCAACCGGATGCAGACCACCCTGCGGGTCGTCTTCCCCGCAGCCCTCTCGGGGATCGCGGCCGCCATCGTGCTCGGGCTCTCCCGCGCCGTCGGCGAGACGATGATCGTGACGATGGCCGGCGGCGCGGTGAAGAACATGTCGCTCGACCCCGGTGAGCCGCACATGACGATGACCGGCTTCATCGCGATCACCGCGAAGGGTGAGAACCCGGTGGGGTCGGCCGACTACAACATGCTGTTCGCGGTGGGGCTGCTGCTCTTCGTGATCACCTTCATCATCAACGCGATCTCGATCTCGATCGTCCGACGGTACAGGCAGGCCTACTGATGAGCGTCGCATCCACCGCCGCCTCGGCCGCACAGTCGAGCGTGCAGGCGAACCTCAAGGGACGCAGCCGCGACAAGAACCCCAAGTCGATCCTGTTCCTGGCCGCCCTCTGGTTCTCCCTGTTCTTCGGTGTCGTCGTGCTGCTCGCGCTGATCCTGGACACCGCGATCGCCGGTGCACCCCGCCTCGACGGCGAGCTCTTCACCAACTACGAGTCGCGGATCAACAGGGACGAGACCGGCTTCCGGGCCGGCATCCTCGGGTCGGTCTGGCTGATGGTGACCACGGCGATCCTGGCGATCCCACTGGGCATCGGGGCAGCGGTCCATCTGGAGGAGTTCGCGGACTCCCGCACCTGGTACAACCGGCTGGTCGAGGTGAACCTGCAGAACCTGGCCGCCGTACCCTCGATCATCTACGGCATGCTCGCCGTGGCGATCATGGGACTGCTCGGGTTCACCTACAAGGGCATCGTGCTCGGCGGCGCGATCGCGTTGGCGCTGTTGATCCTCCCGGTGGTCATCATCACGACCCGCGAGGCGATTCGCGCGGTGCCCGAAGAGATCCGGCAGGGTTCGCTGGCGTTGGGCGCGACCGTGTGGCAGACCACCTGGCGCAACACCCTGCCGTCGGCCGTGCCGGGCATCGCCACCGGCACCATCCTCGGACTCTCCCGTGCGATCGGGGAGGCCGCACCGCTGATCATCCTCGGGCTCGCGGTTGTGCGTGAGGATCCGGCCGGCCTGCTCGACAAGGTCGTGGCGCTGCCGATCCAGATCTTCCAGCTCTCGTCCGAGTCGCACGAGGAGTACCAGATCGCGGCGTCGGCCGCGATCATCGTGCTGCTCGCGATGATCCTGGGCATGAACGCCCTGGCCATCTTCATCCGCAACAAGTTCCAGCGATCCTGGTAAGGGGACGCCACATGTCCATCAAGCCCGCCACCGCCTCCACGGCGCCGTCCACCCACGACGGCCGGCACGTGGATACGCTCGCGACCGTGCACCAGGACGCCGAACGAGAGCTGCCCGCGCTGCCTCCGGACCCGGTCATGGAGGCGCACGGCCTCAACGTGTTCTACGGCGACTTCCACGCCGTGCACGACGTGAACCTCTCCTTCGGCCGCAACGAGATCACTGCGCTGATCGGGCCTTCGGGCTGCGGCAAGTCCACGGTGCTGCGTTGCCTGAACCGGATGAACGACCTGGTCACCGGGGCTCGCGTCGAGGGCGAGGTGACCTACCACGGCCAGAACATCTATGCCCGCGGCGTCGACCCGATCGCGGTCCGCACGCACATCGGGATGGTCTTCCAGAAGCCGAACCCGTTCCCGAAGTCGATCTACGACAACATCGCCTACGGCCCCCGAGTCACCGGCATGAAGGTCGACAGCATGGACGACCTCGTCGAGGAGGCGCTGCGCGGCGCCGCACTCTGGGACGAGGTGAAGGACAAGCTCAAGCAGTCGGCGTACGGCCTCTCGGGCGGGCAGCAGCAAAGGCTGTGCATCGCCCGCACGATCGCCACCCGGCCCGACGTGATCTTGATGGACGAGCCCTGCTCGGCGCTGGACCCGATCGCCACCTCGCGCATCGAGGACCTGATGATGGAACTGCGCTCGGACTACACGATCATCATCGTCACCCACAACATGCAGCAGGCGGCGCGGGTCTCGGACCGCACGGCGTTCTTCACCGCCCGCCCCGACGAGACCACCGGCAACCGCACCGGGCTGCTGGTCGAGTTCGACCAGACCACCCGCATCTTCGCCAACCCCTCTGACAAGCGGACCGAGGACTACATCTCGGGCCGCTTCGGCTGAGGTCTCGCCCTCGGTCACACCAGCGCCCTTCGGGCGGGTCCATAAGGGCGCTGGTGTGACCGTCGGCTGGCGACGTGCCAGCCGTCTTGTGGATGAGCGCAGCGCGGGGATACGCCGAGCGCGCAGAAGGGCGCTGGTCTGACCGAACACGGCCAGGGCACCTCAGAAGTCGACGCGCTTGGTGCTTCCGGTCTCGCACACGATCGACTCCTGGTGCGGTGCTCCGGTCCAGTTGAACAGGCTCGCCGTCACATTGAGCGTCCAGCGACTGGTGCTGGCGTCGATGAACTTGGTGTCGTCGAGTCTGGCGGCCGGCTTGGCGGGGGTACCCGATTCGGTGATCACCCGAGAGCCGTCAGCGCGACGCAGGGCGTACTGGTAGGTGACCCCGGCCTTGCCGGACATCGCGTGCTGAACCGTGTCGATGTTGACGGTGACGCCGTCGATGACCAGCCATTCCCAACGGCACCGATAGTTCCCGGTGACGTCGACGGGTGCCGGTACGGTCGCGGTCCCGACGGAGACCGTGACGCTCGACCGGTCGGTGAACGATGCGCCGGCGATGCTCGGGACGACCACGAAGCAGGCAGCGGCGAGGGCGACCGAGATCGCCCTGCGTGCGTTGTTTGCCAGCTTCATGGTTCCTTCTCTCCGGGTGGTGACTCCAGTCTGACCCGGCAACTTCAGGTGCGGCTCGAGCGATCCTCAAGATCGGCGCAAGCCGCCGGGCGGGCGCCGGTCAGGCGCTGCGCTCGGTCTCGCCCACGAGG
Organism: Nocardioides ferulae; assembly: GCF_003660455.1. GTDB lineage: Bacteria > Actinomycetota > Actinomycetes > Propionibacteriales > Nocardioidaceae > Nocardioides > Nocardioides ferulae. The sequence goes on from NZ_QZVR01000012.1 coordinate 3,441, forward strand.
TTGCGCTCGTCGCGGAGGTACGCCGTGAGCGCGGCGTCGGCGCGGGCCGCGGCGGCGGCGAGCGAGCCGGCGAGGTCGCGGGCGGCGGCGAGGTCCTGGCGGCGGACGTTCAGCTCGATGACCTCGGCGAGGTCGTGCAGCTCGGTGGTGCCGACGGTCGTGGAGGCGACCTTGAGGCTGAGCGAGGCGTCCAGGGCGGCGTCGAGGTCGGCCGTGGTCAGCGCCGTGGCGATCCGGTCGACCCGGGTGGGCAGCAGTTGCTGGTAGCGGCCGGCGAAGCTGGCGACGAAGTCGTCGTCGGCCAGGTCTGCCGCGAGCTTGCGCAGCGCGGTGACGTCGAAGGCGTCCTCGAGGAGCGGGGAGGTGATCACGGCGGTCTCCGGGGACTCGTCGGCGGTGGAAGTGGGAGCTGCGGGGGTGGGCTCGTCCTCGTCGGACCTGCCCCAGATGCTGCGCAGACCGATCAGCAGGACGCCGCCGAGTGCGGCGTACCAGGCGTAGTCCTGGACCCAGGGGTGGCGCAGGGCGCGGATCGCGTGGCCGACGTTCGGGACCACGTAGCGGGTCTCCCAGACGGTGTCGCCCTCGAGGGTGGCGGTCCAGTAGTCCTCGGCGTCGTTGGCGTCGCCCTTGGTCTTGACGGCGATGTCGCCGTTCCTGCGCTCGATGACCTCGGTGACTCGGTGGGTCTCGACCCGCTGGTCCTCGACGGGGATGTGGTAGGTGATCACGTCGCCGACCGCGACTTCGTCGACGGGCTTGGGGAAGGTGACGACGACGTCGCCGGGCTCGATCATCGGGGTCATGCTCTGCGTGAGCATGGTGATGGTGCGGTAGCCGAAGATGTGGGGGCCGACGGCCAGGCCGAGGAAGGCCACGATGCCGGCGACCAGCGCCAGGTTGAGCGTCCAGCGGCCCGCGGTGCGCAGCACGCGGCCGGCACGTCGCAGGCCCGCGCGCTCGGGCGCGGGGGAGGCCTGGGGGGCGGTGGCCCGGTGTTGGGGAGCCGGGCGCTCGAGGAGGTGGAGGCTCATCGTCGGCTCCTTCCGGGCTGGTGAGAGGGGTTCGCTGTGGATCAGTGGGGGCGATCGGGGGAGCGGGCCCGCCCCGCCCCCGTGGGGAGCGGGCCCGTCGCCGGTCAGCGGGTGGCGGTGGTGGTGACCTGGGTGGCGTTGAAGGTGAAGCCGATGGTGTCCTTCAGCCCCTGGAACTCGTTGCCGGCCGTGTCGGGGAGCTTGAGGCTGACGAGCAGGTTCGCGGTGCGCGAGGCGTTGTCGTTGAGGTTGGTGGCGGCAAGGATGTCGACGTTGCTCTGCGCGACGTCGTTGGTCGGCAGGGACACCGTCTTGGTGGTCCCGCTGCAGACGTAGTTGGCCGACCACTCGGTGCTGCAGCTCTGGATAGTCATCTCCAGCCCACCGGCGGCGTCGAGGTTGGCGGCGCGGGTGACGCCCGGCTCGAGCGTGACGGCTTCCGGCGTCCCGGAGGTGATCGTGGTGGTCAACCGCACCGCGCCGAACGGCTCGCTGGTGGCGGTGCGGGTCAGGGTGATCGGCTTCTTGATGGTCTCGCCGGGCAGCAGGTCGGCGACCGCGAAGCTCGCGGTGGCGCCCTTCTCGATGTCGATCGTGCCGCTCGAGACCGCGTTCTCGGCGACCGTGGTGCTGTCGGTGAAGCCACCGAACGTCCCGAGCCCGGCGACACCGGCGGCGCCGGCGACCAGGGCCATCGAGGCGAGGATCTTGGTGGCGGAGGACTTGGCGATCATCATGAGTTCCTTTGGTGGGGGCGGGGCCCGGACCCGTTCCGGTGCTTCCCTGATGACCACAACTCTGGTCCCCGGAGTTCAAGGCTCGAATCGCTTGTCGCGCATGGTTCCCGCAAGTCCTGAGCCCGTTCCTCAAGCGAATCTCAAGGACCTTGAACGCCACCGGAGACAAGGCGTCCGAAAGGCCCGTCGCACCGTCAGATGCCCGCCGCCCGCGGGGTGCGTCGTACGACCTGGCCGCCGGGGCGACCAGGACGGATGACCTCGCCTGCCGCGTCGTACGAGGCGGTCGCCCTGACGACCAGGACGGATGACGCCCCGGACGGACGGGCAGATGCCAGGTGAACGGCCCGACTCAGCGGGGGATCAGGGCAGCTGGAAGATGTACTTGCAGGCCCAGTAGACGCCGGCGGCGACGAGGCCGGCCATCGGGAAGGTCAGCACCCAGGCGGCGACGATCGAGCGGGCCACACCCCACCGCACCGCCGAGAAGCGCTTGGTGGCGCCGGCGCCCATCACCGCGGAGGTGATCGTGTGGGTGGTCGAGATCGGCGCCTCGAACGCGAACGCGGTGGTGTAGAGCACGCCGGCCGCGACGGTCTCGGAGGCGAAGCCGCGGGCCGGGTCGAGGTGGATGATCCGGCGCCCGAGGGTGCGCATGATCCGCCAGCCGCCGGCCCAGGTGCCGGCCGAGATCGCGGCGGCCGCGGCCAGGATGACCCAGATCGGCAGGTCGTCGTCGGCAGCGGCGAAACCGCCGGTGACCAGCGCCAGGAAGATCACGCCCATCGTCTTCTGGGCGTCCTGCAGGCCGTGGCCGAGCGCCATCGCGGCGGCCGAGATGGTCTGCGCGATTCGGAACCCGCGCTGGGTGCGGTGCGGGTTGCGGCGCCGGAAGATCCACATGATCGCGAGCATCACCAGGAACGCGGCGATGAAGCCGAAGATCGGCGAGCCGATCATCGGGATCACGATCTTGTCGACGATCACGTGCCACTTCACCGTCGAGCCCGAGGCGATGGCGGCACCGACCAGGCCGCCGATCAGCGCGTGCGAGGACGACGACGGCAGGCCGTAGTACCAGGTGATCATGTTCCAGGTGATCGCGCCGAACAGGCCGGCCATCACGACCACCAGACCGTGTGAGCCGTCGCCGGGGTTGATCACCCCGCCGACGGTGTTGGCGACCTCCTGGCCCAGGAAGGCGCCGATGAAGTTCATGATCGCCGCCATGCCCAGCGCGATACGCGGGGTCAGCGCCCGCGTCGACACCGAGGTGGCGATCGCGTTGGCGGCGTCGTGGAATCCGTTGGTGTAGTCGAAGACGAGGGCGACGACGACGACCGCGATGACGATCGCGAGCTCCACGGGGTCAGGACTCCTTGACCGCGATCTGCTCCACCGTGTTCGCCACCTTCTCGAAGGCGTCCACGGCGTCCTCGAGCGACTCGACGATGTCCTTGAGCTTGAGCACCTCGATGGTCTTGTACTCGCCCGAGAACAGCTTCGCGAGGGTGCGGCGGTGGTTCTTGTCGCCGGTGTTCTCGAGCCGGTTGATCTCGATCCAGTACTCCTCGAGCGACTGCATCGACTGCAGCTTCGGCATCGCCTCGGCGGTCAGCTCGGCGCAGCGCTGGATCACCTCCACCTGCGTGGACAGCTCCGGCGGGAGCACCTTCACCTCGTAGACGAGCATCAGGTCGACCGCCTCGTCCATCATGTCCATCACGTCGTCGAGGCCGGAGCCGAGCGCGTAGATGTCCTCGCGGTCGAACGGCGTCACGAACGTGCTGTTGACCTTGCGGATCAGCGCGTGCGTGGTCTCGTCACAGGCGTGCTCGGCCTCACGCATACGCCGGGCGACGTCCTCGTGGTCGGCACCGTCGCCGAGCATCTCGGCAAGGATCGCAGCGCCCTTGACGAGGTGCTGCGCCGACTCGGTGAAGAGGTCGTAGAAAGACGTGTCGACCGGGCGGAATCGCAAACCCACGGAGAACTCCTGGTGAGGCGGAGGCGAACGGCAATCATGCTAGGGGGTCGGTTCGTGAAACCCGCAAGCCAGGGCTTCCTCCGGTCTCCGGCGGATTCGCTCAGCCGGCCATCCGGCGCCGCCGCTGGGCCTCGATCAGCGACTGCTGCAGGTCGACGGAGCCGCGGTTGCGGGTCCAGGTGCCGGACTGGTCCAGCCGCCACACCATCGTCTCGTCGTCGAAGGCCATCTCCAGCAGCTCCTCGATCGCCGCCACCCCGGACGCGTCGGGCACCCGGATCAGCACCTCGACCCGACGGTCCAGGTTGCGGTGCATCAGGTCCGCAGAGCCGATCCACACCTCGGGATCGCCGTCGTTGTCGAACCAGTAGACGCGACTGTGTTCGAGGAACCGGCCCAGGATCGAGTGCACCTCGATGTTCTCAGACAGCCCTGGTACGCCGGGCCGCAAGGCGCAGATGCCGCGCACCCACAGCTGCACCCGGACGCCCTCCTGGGAGGCGAGGTAGAGCGCGTCGATGACCGCCTCGTCGACGACCGAGTTGGCCTTGAAGCAGATCCGGGCCGGGCGGCCGGCGCGCGCGTGTCGGATCTCACGGTGGATCCGCTCGAGCAGGCCGGTGCGCACGGAGTCCGGCGCGACCAGCAACTCGTCGTACTCGGCGTTGCGCGACCAGCCGGAGAGGTTGTTGAACAGGTGGGCGACGTCCTCGCAGATCACCTCGTTGGTGGTGAGGATCCCGAGGTCCTCGTACATCCGCGAGGTCTTCGGGTTGTAGTTGCCGGTGCCGATGTGGGCGTAGCGGCGGATGCCGCCCCCGCTGGGCCCTTCGTCGCGGACCACCAGCGACAGCTTGCAGTGGGTCTTCAGCCCGACCAGGCCGTAGACGACGTGGCAGCCGGCCTGCTCGAGCTTGCGGGCCCACTTGATGTTGGCCTCCTCGTCGAAGCGGGCCTTGATCTCGACGATCACCAGCACCTGCTTGCCGGCGTCGGCGGCGTCGATGAGCGCGTCGATGATCGGGGAGTCGCCGGAGGTGCGGTAGAGCGTCTGCTTGATCGCCAGCACGTAGGGGTCGGCGGCGGCCTGCTCGAGGAAGCGCTGCACGCTGGTGGCGAACGAGTCGTAGGGGTGGTGCAGCAGCACGTCGCGGCGGCGTACCGCCTTGAACACGTCGACCGGTGCGGCCGACTCGACCTCGGCCAGTGAGCTGTGGGTGGTCGGCACGAACGCGGGGAACTTCAGGTCCTCGCGGGCGATGTCGGCGATGTCGTGCAGGCTGCGCAGGTCGAGCGGGCCGGGGAGCGTGATCACCTCCTCGCGGGCGATGTCGAGCTCGCTGACCAGCAGGTCGAGCACGCGGGGGGTGATGGTGTCCTCGACCTCGAGTCGCACCGGCGGGCCGAACCGGCGGCGCAGCAGCTCCTTCTCCAGGGCGGCGAGGAGGTTCTCGGCGTCGTCCTCCTCCACCTCGAGGTCCTCGTTGCGGGTGACCCGGAACGTGTGCACCTCGAGCACCTCCATGCCCGGGAACAGCTTGTTGAGGTGCTCGCGGATGACGTCCTCGAGCGGCAGGAACCGGTCGTTGCCCAGTGGGACGAACCGGTTGAAGATCGGCGGCACCTTGACCCGGGCGAAGTGCTCCTTGCCCGTCTTGGGGTTGCGCACCACGACCGCGATGTTGAGCGAGAGCCCCGAGATGTAGGGGAACGGGTGCGCGGGGTCGACCGCGAGCGGGGTGAGCACCGGGAACACCCGGTCCTTGAACATCCGCTTGCACTGCTTCTGCTCGTCCTTGTCGAGCTCGGCCCAGCGGACCAACTCGATGCCCTCCTCGCGCAGCTCGGGCACGATCTGGTCGCGGAACAGCCGGGAGTGCCGCTCGCTGAGCTCGCCGGTGGTGCGCCAGATCTGCTCGAGCACCTCGCGCGGCAGCAGGCCGGACGCCGCCCGCACGGCCACACCGGCGGCGATCCTGCGCTTGAGCCCGGCGACCCGGACCATGAAGAACTCGTCGAGGTTGCTGGTGAAGATCGCCAGGAAGCGGACTCGCTCGAGCAGCGGCAGCTCGGGGTCCTCGGCGAGCTCGAGCACCCGCTGGTTGAACCGCAGCCAGGACAGCTCACGGTCCAGGAACCGGTCGTCGAACGCCTCGACCGACCCGATCGCGACGTGGTCGGGCTGGTACGCCGGGTCGACGTCGAAGCCGTCCTCGGGCACGCCCTCGCCGTTCGCCGCGTTCAGGGGCACGCTCTCGGTCGTCATGGGGGTCAGTGTGGCACCGACTGGTGAACGTGGGGTGTCTGCGCCGACCGGCGGTGGGGAGCTCTCGGGGAGTGGTCTCGGGGTGTCGTTCTCCGCGCAACTGCGCGGCAGTGCACCCCGTAGGGCTGCGACCGCGGGCAACCCGGCGCGATCGCGCGGAACCGTGCCACCCACCCGCCGCCCGCCCGACGGACACCCTCCCGCGCCGGCGTACGCGCGGGTAGGTTCTGCGCCCATGAGCCGTGCGACCCGGGCCTCGCGCCCACCCCTGAAGGAGCGCCTCGCGCCTCGGCTGGCCCGCGCCGAGGCAGCCGTCTTCCGCGGCGCGATGAACCTGCCCGAGGGCGTGCAGCGGCGCCTGGCCGGGCGGCCGGTGGTCCGCGAGGGACAGACGCTCGCGGTCGACACCCAGCTGATGCTGCGGCTGCAGAAGGTGGCCCGCAAGGCCGGCGCCGAGACCCTCGACATCCCCGACGGACGCCTGGCGATCCTCGAGCAGAGCGCGCTGGCCGGCGGCCGGCAGCCGATCGGGTCCGCGCAGGACGTCAAGGTCGGCCACCTGCTCGGCCGGCTCTACACGCCGACCTCGCACCGCCCGGGCGCCCCCGCACCGCTGCTGGTGTTCTTCCACGGCGGTGGCTTCATCTACGGCGACCTCGACTCCCACGACGCACCGTGCCGTTTCCTCGCGGAGCGCTCCGGGGTGCGGGTGCTGGCGGTCGACTACCGGTTGGCGCCCGAGGAGCCGTTCCCCGCGGCGTACGACGACTGTGTGGCGGCCTATCGCTGGGTGGTGGCGAACGCGGCCGACCTCGACGCCGACCCGGCCCGGCTGGCGGTCGGCGGCGACTCGGCGGGCGGCAACCTGGCCGCCGGCGTCGCGATCGCGGCCGCGCGCGACGGGCTGCCGCTGGCGTTCCAGCTGCTGATCTATCCGATGACCGATGCCCGCGGGCAGGCCGCGAGCCGGCAGGCGTTCGGTGCCGGGTTCTTCCTCACCACCGAGTTCATCGGCCTCGCGTCGTCCTCCTACACCCCGGACGCCGCCACCCACACCGACCCACGCGTCTCGCCGCTGCTCGCCGACATCCCGCCCGGCCTCGCCCCGGCGTACCTCTGCACGGCCGGCTTCGACCCGCTGCGCGACGAGGGCGAGGCGTTCGCTCGCCGGCTGGCCGACGCGGGGGTCGAGGTCGAGCTGCAGCGCTTCGCCGACCAGATCCACGGGTTCTTCAACATCGTCGGCGCCGGCCGCACCTCGCGCGCGGCGTGCGCGGTGATCGCCGCGAAGCTGAGGGCGGCGCTCGGCTGATCCCGGGCTCCTCGGTCACACCAGCGCCCTTTTCCGCGCAGAGAAGGGCGCTGGTGTGACCGAAGTCAGTAGACGAGTGCCTGCACGCCCTCGGCGAGGACCTCCTCGGCCCACACGGCGGCACCGGCGATCCGCACGCCCGGCAGCACGTCGTCCTCGGTGATGCCGCGGCGGGCCGCGCACTGCGTGCACACGGTGACCCGGCCGGTCGCGAGCACCAGGTCGCGCAGGTCGGCGAGCGGCGTGGCCAGCGGCAGGTCGAAGGCCTCCGCCCGACCCGGTACGCCGAACCAGGCGGCCTCGCCGGTCAGCCACAGGCTGACTTCGGCGCCGGCGGCGGCCGCGGCGGCGGCGACCGTGAAGCCCTGGTTGCAGCGCTCGGCGTCCTCGGCGCCGACGGTGACCTTGAGCGAGAGGGGGCGCATGGGCCTCACCCTAGGGCGCGCCGCGAGGGACGCCCTACAGTGGCGGGGTGGCTTTCGAACTCCCGCCCAACCTGCACCCCGACTGTGGCCCGGTGGCCTGGATGCTCGGCACCTGGCGCGGCAACGGTCACGGCGACTACCCGACTATCGACGCCTTCCAGTACGGCCAGGAGCTGATCTTCCAGCAGGACGGCCGCCCCTTCCTGCACTACTTCGCGCGCTCGTGGATCATCGACGAGAACGGCGAGAAGGTGCGGGAGGCCGCGCAGGAGACCGGCTTCCTGCGGTGCCGGCCGGAGGGCCGGATGGAGATGGTGCTGTCGCACGGCAGCGGCATCGCCGAGGTCTGGTACGGCCAGGCCGCAGACGGCAAGCTCGAGCTGCGCACCGCCGGGGTGTCGTTCACCGACAGCGCCAAGGAGGTGACCGGCGGGCACCGGCTCTACGGCAACGTCGAGGGCGACCTGCTCTACGCCTACGACATGGCCGCCGTCGGCCAGGAGCTCCAGCCGCACCTGTGGGCGCGCCTGAAGCGGCAGTGAGTCGGTGAGTCTGCGGTGGCCGACGACCTGCGTGCGCGCCTGAGGGGCAAGGGCTTCCGGCTCACCCCGCAGCGGCAGCTGATCCTCGACGCGGTCGAGCGGCTCGGCCACGGCACCGCCGAGGACGTGCTGGCCGAGGTGCAGCAGCAGGTCAGCGCGGTGAACCAGTCGACGGTCTACCGCAACCTCGACGTGCTCGAGCAGCTCGGCCTGGTGCGTCACATCCACCTGACCGGCAAGGCGCCGACCTACCACTCGACCAGCGGTCCGCAGCACTTCCACCTGACCTGCCGGAATTGCCGGTGTGTGATCTCGGTTGACCAGGACGTGGCCGCGGAGTTCACCGCGCGGCTGCGCGCCGAGCACGGCTTCGTGGTCGACGTCGGGCACCTGACGGTGTTCGGCCACTGCGAGAGCTGCGACCGCTCCGACCCCCCGGAGGACCCCCATGCCCAACCCGAGTCCCCTGCTTGACCTGCCGGGCGCGGTGGCCGGCGACGCGCCGGACGCCGACGTCGCCGCCCACTACGGCTCGTTCAACCTCGAGCAGCGCACCCTCGAGTCGGGCGAGGGGTTCGTCGACCTCTCCCACCGCGACGTGCTGCGCATCAGCGGCCCCGACCGGCTCACCTGGTTGCACAACCTGACCAGCCAGCACTTCCTCGAGCTGGCCGCCAAGCAGTGGACCGGTGCGCTGGTGCTCAGCCCCAACGGCCACGTCGAGCACGCGTTCTACGGCTACGACGACGGGGAGGCGTTCGTCGCCCACACCGAGCCGGGTCAGGCGGCGGCGCTCATCGGGTTCCTCGAACGGATGAAGTTCATGACCCGGGTCGAGATCGCCGACGTCACCTCCGAGCTGGCGGTCACCTGGCGGCCGCGCGCCTCCTCGGTGGTCGAGCTTGCCGAGACCTTCTACGACGGCTACGAGCTGGTCCCGCGGGAGCGGTTGACGGCGTACGCCGAGGCGGCGGGGCCGGCGTGCGGGCTGTGGGCGTTCGAGGCGTTGCGGATCGCCCGCGGTGAGCCACGGCTGGGCATCGACACCGACGAGCGCACGATCCCCAACGAGGTGGGCTGGATCGGCAGCGCGGTTCACCTCGACAAGGGCTGCTACCGCGGTCAGGAGACGGTGGCCCGGGTGCACACGCTGGGTCGGCCGCCGCGCCGGCTGACGCTGCTGCACCTCGACGGCAGCGAGAACCGGCTGCCGGCGCGGGGAGCCGAGCTGCGGCTCGCCGGCGCGGGCGAGGGCAGCAGGGCGATCGGCTTCGTCGGCTCCTCGGCCCGCCACCACGAGCTGGGCCCGATCGCGCTGGCGATGGTCAAGCGCAACGTCGCGCTCGACGCCACCCTCGAGGTCGACGGCATGCCGGCCGCCCAGGAGGTCGTGGTCGACCCCGAGGTCGGTCTGCACGTGCGCCCCCGGCTGGGCTGAGGGCGGGCGGAGGATCGCCGGATATCCGGCGATTCCCGCACTTCTCAGGCGCTCCAGCGCGTGAGAAGCGTCAACAACGCGTGTGAAGTCGTGCCGTTGCCGGCAGCGGGCCAGGGCGTTCGCACCCCCCCCGTCAGGCTGGGGCCGACTCGGCGCTTCGGCAGAGCGGGAGCGCGTCGAGTCGGCGCGACGGCGGAGTCACAGCTCGGGGCGGTACCTCCGCAGCGCGGCGACGAACGCCTCGGCGTCGACCATCCGGGCGTCGATCGTGCAGGGCGGCAGGCCACGGCGCAGGAACAGCACCCGCCAGCCGCGACGGCCGGGCGTGCCGTGCATCTCCACCCGCTGCGCCGGGTTGGTGAGGTCGAACTGGTGCTGGCTCTCGGCGCCGACCACCCGCACCAGGCCGTCCTCGATCGACACGGTCACCGTCGAGGTACGGGTGCGGAAGGCCAGCAGCACCAGCACCACGGTCAGCAGCGAGGCGAGGACGCCGGGGGCGGCCAGCAGCTGGTCCTGCGTGGCGGCGTACGCCGCATAGCCGGCGGCGGCGAGCGCGCCCAGGCCGAGCAGCACCGGCAGCACACCGAGCCCGCCGTGTCGCGAGAACGTCTCGACGCCGCTCGGAGCGCCCGCCGGACGGGCGACGACCGTCGTGCCGCCGGAGGTCACCTCACCGTCACCCGCCCCGGAGGTCGAGCCCGCCCCGGGGGTCGAGCTCGCCGAGACCTCCTGCGGCCCGTCGGGCCAGACCACCGGGGCCGAGCGCTGCCACCAGTGCTGGCGCCGGGTTGCCTCCTGGAGCAGCAGTGCCCGGGCGGTCTCGAGGCTCTGGGTGAGCAGCAGCGCGCGCTCGTCGGCGGTACGCCGTCCCCGCTCGGCCTGGGCGGCGGCCTCCGCGTGGCGTCGGGCCTCGGCCTCGAGGCCGGCGCGCTGGGCGGCGTGGTCGGCGGCTGCCTGCTCGGCGGCCTCGCGCAGCCGGGCCTGTTCGGCGGCGGCCTGTTCGGCGGCGGCGCGCTGCTCGGCAGCCTCGGCCAGAGCCTGGCGCAGTGCCTCCATCGTGTCGGCGGCCTCGCCGAGGGCGTTGGCGGTGCGCTCCTCGACCTGCTGACGCTCCGCGGCGGCGCGGGCGGCGGCCTCGGCCTGGGTGCGCGCCTCATGTTCGGCGGTGAGCCGCTCGGCGTTCGCCTGCCCCGCGGCGTCCTCGGCGGCGTGGCGGCCCTCGGCCGCCTCCCGCGCGGCGTGCTCGGCGACGTTGCGCGCGGCGATGGCCGCCTCGGTCTCGGCCGCCCTGGCCTCGGCGGCCTGATGGGCGGCCACCTCGGCCGCACCGGCCGCCTCGGCGGCTTCGGTGAGCTCGGCCAGGCGACGTTCGGCGAGCTCGGCGCTCTCGCGCGCCCGCAACTGCGCGGCCTCGGCCGACTCGCGCGCGCGCTGCTCGGCGGCCGCGGCCTGCTCGGCGGCGCTGCGGGCCTGCTCGAGGGCGGCGGTGGCGGCCTGCTCGGCCGCGGACCGGGCGGCGGCGGCCTCCCGGGCGGCGTCCGCCTGGCGAGTGGCGGCCTCCTCGGCGGCGGTGCGTGCCTCGGCGGCCTCGTGGGCGGCCCGGTCGGCGGCGGCGCGGGCTTGGGCGTGGGAGCGCGCGGCCTCCTCGGCGCCGAGCCGGGCGGCGGCGGAGCGTTCGGTCTCCTCGGCGAGCGAGGCGGCCGCGGCCTGCGCTGAGGCGAGCTCCTGCCGGGTGTGCTCGAGCCGGTCGGCGAGGTCGGCGGCGCGCTGCTCGGCGGCCTCGGCCTGCGCGTGGGCTGCGGTCGCGGCGTCGGCGGCGTCCCGCGCTGCCTGCTCGGCCTCGGCGCGGACGGCGTGGGCCTCGCCGGCGAGCCGGGCCTGCTCGGCGGCGGCCTCGTCGGCGCTCGCGCGGGCGGTGGCCTGCTCGGTGGCGGCGGCCTCGGCGGCGGCACGGGCCTCGGCGGCCTCCTGGGCGGCCGCTTCGGCGGCGTTGCGGGCCGCGACGGCGGCGGCGGTCTCCGCGGCCCGGTCGGTGGCCTCGGCGTGGGCTTCGGCCTCGGCCTGGACGGCGGCCGCGGCGACCGCGGTGAGCTCGGCGATCCTGGCCTCCGCGGCCTCGCCGGCCTCGCGGGCGCGGCGGGCGGCGGTCTCGGCGACCTCGCGAGCGCGCTCCTCGGCCTCCCGGGCCTGCGCGAGCGCGGCGGTGGCCTGCTCCGCCGCGGAGGCGGCGGCCTGCTCGGCGGCGAGCCGCGCGGCGTGGGCGGCCGCGGCGTCGCTGGCCTGCTGGGTGCCCTCCTCCTGGGCGGCGGCCAGCGCCCAGCCGGCCTCCTCGGTGGCGCGCTCGGCGACCGCGCGGGCCTGGGCGGCGGACTCGGCGGCCTGCTCGGCCGCTGTCCGGGCTTCGGCGGCGACGGCCGCTTCGGTCGCACGGGCTTCGGCCTCCGTGTGTGCCGCGGCCTCGGCGGCTGCGGCGGCCGCAGCGGTGGCGCTCAGCTCGGTGAGCCGCTGCTCGGTGTCGGCGGCGAGTGCGCGGGCCCGGCGCTCGGCGTCGTCGGCGGTCTCACGCAGCCGTTGCTCGAGCTCGCCGGCCGTGACCGCGATGCGCGACTCGACCGTCTCGGCGCTCTCGCGCACGCGCGCTTCGGCGGTCGCGGCGGCCTCCTGCGCGCGGCGTACCGCGGCCTCGGACAGCTCGGTTGCGCGCTCCGCGGCGGCTGCTGCCTGCGCCTGGGCGGCCTCGGCGGTGGAGGCGGCCTCGGTCGCGGACCGCTCGGCGGCCTGTCGGGCGGCCTCGGCCTCCTGCGCGGCCTCGGCCTGTCGAGTCGCCTCGTCGCGGGCCTGGGCTAGCGCGACGGCGGCGGCCTCGGCGGCGGTGTCGGCGGCGGCGCGGGCCTGGGCGTGGGAGCGGGCGGCCTCCTCGGCGCCGAGCCGGGCGGCGGCCGAGCGCTCGGTCTCCTCGGCCAGTGCGGCCGCGGCGGTCTGGGCGGAGGCGAGCTCGCGGCGGGCGCGTTCGACGTCCTCGGCGAGGGCGAGGGCGCGCTCCTCGGCCTCGGTACGCCGCTCGGCGGCGCGGGCCGCCTCCTCGGTGCGGGTCTGCGCCTCGGCGCGGGCCGCGGCCAACGCCTCCTGCTGTTCCCGGGCCGCCTGCTCGGCCTCGGCGTGGGCCGCCGCTGCGGCTTCGGCGTGCGCTCGGGCAGCCTGTTCGGCCTCGAGCCGGGCGGTGGCGGCGGCTTCGGCGGCAGCGGCCTGGGTGGCGGCCGCTTCCTCGGCGGCAGCGCGGGCGTCGGCCTGGGCGGTGGCGGCGCGCTCGGCCGCGTCGCGCTCACCGGTGAGCCGCGCGAGCACGGCCTCCTGCTGCTCGGCCAGCCGGGACAGCGACTCGTGCTGCTCGCTGCGGGCTCGCTCGAGCTGTTCGGCGGCCTCCTGGGCGCGTCGCTCGGCGTCGACGCGGGCGGCCTGGGCCTGGTCGGCGGACTCGGCCAGCTCGCGGGCCAACTGCTCGGCGAGCCGGCGGCCCTGCTCTGCTTGGGTCGCGGCGTGCTCGGCGGCGCGACGGCGCTGGTGGGCCTCCTCGGCGGCCTGGGCCATGTCGCGGGCGGCCTCCTCGGCCACGGCCCGCTCGGCGGCGGCCGCGGCGGCTGCGGCCTCGGTGGCGGCGTGCAGCGCCTCGGCGGCCCGTGGCGAGCCGGCGACGCTCAGCGACTGCTCGGCGGCGTCGTCGGCCACCGCGCGCAGCTGCTCGGCGGCCCGGGAGACCGAGCCCTCGTCCTGCGGCCCGGGCAGCCGGCTGCGGTCGATTCCGGCGCCCGGCCGGATGTCGACCTCGGAGGCGCGGGGTACGACGGGGTGCGCACCGGTGACCTCGGCCCCGGAACGCTGACGGCGGAAGAACCGCCGGTGCGTCTCGCCAGGGGCCTCGCCGCGCTGTGGCTCGGCGGGCACCTCGGCTGGCGGGGAGTCTTCGTCGCCGGTCATGGACCAGAACCTAGTCGGTGTGGGACCAGTGGGGGTCGAGGTGTCGGTGATTCACCGCCTCGGCCGCGGTGTGATCTTCGCGCACCGGGGTCGTCTGCCCCACGACGCGCACTGGCGCGTCCTCGGGCGCACGACCCTGACTGCGACCCGCCCTCGGGCAGACGCATGAAAGACCCCGAAATGCGGATCGGCCCCGCCCACGGAACGTGGAGGGGGCCGATCGCGGAGGTCGGTACCTCGCTGAGGATCAGCGGCGGCGGGTGACCTTCATGTCCACCCGCTGGTTGCTGTCCTTCCAGATGCTGCCGGCCTTGCGGTCGAAGTGCACCCGGACGGTGTACTTGCCGATCTTCTTCAGTCGGTGGGTGCGCAGGCAGGTCGTGGAGCCGCGGTAGTCCTTGGTCTTCAGCGACTGGAGGCCCTTGGTGCCGTGCATCGCGCGCACGGTGATCCGGCCCTTGGGCCGGGTGTCGCTGTCGACGGCGGTCACCGTGACGCAGATCCGCGCCTTGGCGCCCTTGCGGACCTTGGCGGGGGCATCGATCGAGGTGCTCGTCTCGACCGTGCCGGTGTAGGGGCCGGCGGTGGCCGGCGCGGAGGTGAGGGCCACCATGCCGGAGCCCATCATCAGGGTGGCGAAGGTGCCTGCCAGGATCTTCTTCATAGGTATCTCCCGAGTCGCAATCGCTGTGGCTTGCGGCCGTTGGTCTTGGACAAGGCAGGCACAACACCCACCACGTTGTGCTGACAATACCCAACCCGGGGCCCGCCTAACACCACGAATGAGCAGATCACCGGGAATTCACGCCTGTGAAACACTTCAGGTCCTGGCGATTTCTTCCAGATCGGGCCGCATTCTCACCCACTCGGGTGAGGTCGGGCGCGTGCTCACCGGCGGTACTGCGCATGCGTGTCCGCCGGGGCATGGGTGAATCCGAGCCCCGAATAGAGGCGCACAGCCGGGGCGTTGTCGGCCTCCACATAAAGCAGCACCTCGCGCACTCCGGCCCGCGCCAGGTGGGCTAGTCCTGCTGCGGTGAGCACCCGGCCGAGGCCGCGTCCCTGGGCCGCGGGGTCGATGCCGACCACATAGACCTCTCCGAGCTCGGGGGAGTGCTGCTTGGTCCAGTGGAACCCGAGCATCCGCTCGCGGCCCCCGGCCCCGCCGCCGTCGGCGCGGTCACTTCCGGCTCGACGCTCCATCGCCACGAGCAGCCCGGCGGGGTCGAACCACTCCTCGGCCATCCGTTCGGCGAGGTTGGCGGCGTCCATGGCCCCCTGCTCGGGGTGGGTGGCGAACGCGGCGGCGTTGACGCGCAGCAGCTCGGCGGTGTCGGCCGCGTCGCCCGCCCGGAACGCCCGCACCTCGAGTGCCGGGTCGGCGGCCACCTCGGCCAGTGGCGTCGCGGCGTCGCGGCGCATCACCCACAGCTCCCGCGCCCGCTCCATCCGGTACGCCGCGGCGAGGCGCGCGGCCGCGGGATGGTCGCCGTGGGACCACGCGCTGAGCGGACCCTCGCCGGCGAGGGCGGCCGCGGCGAGCGCCCGGCCGAGGCCCCGGCCCCGGGCCCGCGGGGTCACGGCGAGGTCGACCGCGGGCGCACCGGCGGCCCCGTGGCGCAGCGCGAAGCCGGCGTCACCGACGAGCCAGAGCCGGGCGCCGGCGAGGCCGCGGTGCTTGAGGTGCAGCGCGGCGGCCTCGTCGAGCGGGTCGTGCCCGTCGGCGGCGACGCAGGCGCGGCGTACCGCCTCCACCACCGTCGCCGGCCCGTTCGCCGCGCCCCACTCGGCGGGCTCCACCTCGGTGACGTCCATGCCCCCGACCGTACCGACGTGCCCGCTCCTCACGTCTGCGTCGTCTTTCGGCGCGGCCGACGACGCGGACGTGAGGAGCGAGGACCCGCCTCGGTCCGGGCGGCACCGCAGCTGTAACGCGGTGTCCAGGTAGGTCTCGCGGTGTTGCGAGGCCGCGGTAGCTACCCGGACACCGCGTTACAGCTCGCGCGCGGGCGTCTCCAGGATCAGCGTGATCGGGCCGTCGTTGACCGACGCGATGGCCATGTCGGCACCGAAGACCCCGCGCGCGACGGTGGCTCCGAGCCGTTCGAGCTCGGCGCAGACCGCCTCGTAGAGCGGCTCGCTGACCGGGCCGGGGGCCGCTGCCTGCCAGGTGGGGCGCCGGCCCTTGCGGGCGTTGCCGTAGAGGGTGAACTGGCTGACCACCAGCACCGGCGCGTCGACCTCGGAGGCCGATCGCTCGTCGTCGAGGAGGCGCAGCTCCCAGATCTTGCGGGCCGTCCAGGCCACCTCGGGCGGTCCGTCGTCGTGGGTGACCCCGAGGTAGACCAGCAGGCCGGGGCGGGGCAGCTCGCCGACCACCTGCCCCGCGACCGTGACCGACGCCGACGTCACTCGCTGGATCACCGCTCGCACCCGTCCATCCTCTCCCAGCCGGGCGGCCCGCCCGGAGGCACGGGGGTCGTGTGCTTCACGACGCGCCACCGCGCGTCCGGGGGCACACGACCCGGACCGGCCGCGCCCGCAGGACGACCCCACCCGGTCGGCCGAAGGCGCCAGAAGTTGAGGCCGCTACCGGACCCGCAACAAATCGGAGCGGCGCCGGAACGCCTGCCTACACTTCCGCAAGCGACCGGCGGTCTCGACCCGGGGGAGGGCAGCGGCCCGGCCGTGTGTTCTGTCTCGGGTCTCGGAGGGTCTCCCCTGATGTCTGTCGTCCCCGGCGCTCCCGCGCCCGCTCGCTCCCGCCGCCAGGCGCTGCGCACCGCCGGTGCCGCGGCCGCGGCCGCCACCGGCGGTGCCGCGCTCGCCACCGCCGCGCCCGCGCAGGCCGCCGCGTTCACGCCCGGCAGCTACCGCAAGACCAGGCTGCTGGGCCGCCAGGACCGGCACCTGGTGAACCGGTTCGGCTACGGCATCACCCCCCGCCTCGCCGCGGAGGTACGCCGCGCCGGCGGCGGCCGCCAGTGGTTCGCCCGCCAGCTCGCCACGGCGTACGACGGCAGCGCCGACGGGCTGGTCGACTGGTGGGAGGCCCTGCACTGGGACCCGCTCACGATCTACGAGAACAGCCGCAACGGCACCCGCAGCACCTGGCTGGTGATGGAGGACTACCGCCGCCGCACGCTGCTGCGGCGGATGGTGTCGCCGCGCCCGGTGCTCGAGACGATGACGGAGTTCTGGGAGCACCACTTCCACGTGCCGCTGAACGCCGACAACGTGGCGCTGTGGCGCGTCGACTACGGCGAGGTGATCCGCAAGCACGCGCTGGGCCGGTTCGCCGACCTGCTGCCGGCGACGGTGCTGCACCCGGCGATGCTGCTCTATCTCAACGCCGCGACCTCGACCAAGGACCGGCCCAACGAGAACCTCGGCCGCGAGCTGCTCGAGCTGCACACGGTCGGCGTCGGCCGCTACACCGAGGACGACGTGCAGGCGACCGCCCGGCTGCTCACCGGCTGGTGGGTCGACATGTGGAAGTCGTGGGAGCGCTACTACCGCACCGACCTGCACGCGACCGGGCCGGTGAAGGTGCTCGGCTTCTCGCACCCGAACTCCGCGTCCTACGGCGTGCCGGTCACGAAGAAGTTCCTCGACTACCTGGCCCACCACCCGGCGACCGCGCGACACATCGCCACGAAGCTGGCCCGGGTGTTCGTCAGCGACCAGCCGCCGGCGGCGCTGGTCGACAGGCTCGCGAAGGTCTATCTGGCCAACGACACCCGCATCAAGCCGGTGCTGAAGGCGCTGGTGGCCTCGAAGGAGTTCCGCGCCTCGGTCGACGCGAAGCTGCGCGACGGCGACGACGACGTGGTCGCGACCTATCTGGCGCTCGGCATCGAGGTGGAGCAGTCGACGGCCCCCGACGCGGCGGCCAACGTGGTGACCAACCAGGTCAGTGCGTTGGGGTTGAGCGTGCTGTCGTGGCCGCGGCCCGACGGGCAGCCGCTCGACAACGCGTCGTGGGCCTCGCCGACGCGGGCGATGGCGTCGATGTCGCTGCACTGGAACATGGCCCACGGCTGGTGGCCGAAGGTCGGCATGGTCCGCCCCGCGCCGGCCGACTGGGTGCCCGAGCCGACGATGCCCCTGCGCGACCTGGTCGACCACCTGAGCCGGCGGATGCTGCACCGGCCATCGACGGCCACGCTGCTGGAGGCGTGCTGCGCGGTCACCAAGCTCGAGCCGGACGCCGAGGTGGTGCGCGAGACGTTCTCCGCGAGCACCTGCTCGCGGCTGCTCGGCACGATCCTCGACTCCCCGCAGTTCTACCGCCGCTGACCCGGCCCTCTCGGACCAAGGACCACCTGATGCACAACCTCACTGACTCCTCCGGCAGCCCGTCAGGATGCTGCGCCGACCACCGGCACGCGATGACCTCGCGCCGCGGCCTGCTGCGCGGCCTCGCCGCGGGCGGCGCCACCACCGTCTTCGGCTCGACGATCGTGACGATGTCCGGCGCCGCGGCGGTCGAGGGCGGTACGCCGCGGGTGACCACCCCGGCGTCCTCGGTGATCGTGGTGGTGTCGCTGCGCGGCGCCGCCGACGGCCTGTCGCTGGTCGTCCCGCACGGCGACCCGGCGTACTACGAGGCGCGGCCGACGATCGCGGTGCCGGCCGAGGCGCTGCTGGCGCGCGACGACTACTTCGGGCTGCATCCGGCGATGGAGTCGCTGGTGCCGCTGTGGACGTCGGGCCGGCTGGCCGCGGTGAACGCGACCGGGCTGCCGGTGGCGAACCGGTCGCACTTCGCCGCGATGGAGGCCGTCGAGGACGCCGCACCGGGCTCGCGCACCCGCTCCGGCTGGCTCAACCGCCTGGTCGGCGCCGGACCGGAGCGCAACACGCTCGAGGCGGTGTCGATGGGCGGCTCCATCCCGACCTCGCTGCTGGGCGCCGAGCCGGTGATGGCGATGTCGAGCATCGCCTCGGCCGGGCTGACCGGCGTGTCGAACCTGAACGACCCCAACGACCCGCGGATGCGGTCGCTGCGCATCCAGTGGCAGCGCGCGGGCGGCGAGATCGGCGACGGGTTCCGGGCCGCGATGGACGCCGCGGTCGACCTCGGCCCGGCGAAGGCGGCGACCGACAACACCTCGTCCTACCCGAACACCAGCCTGGGCCGGGCGATGTCGTCGGTGGCGCGGACGCTGCGCGGCGACGTCGGCGTCTCGGTGGTCACCGTCGACTCCGGCAACTGGGACATGCACTCCGGGCAGGGCACGGCCACCTCCGGCTGGCTGGTCAACAACGCCAAGGATCTTGCCGGCTCGATCGCGGCGTTCTTCGGCGACCTCGGCCCGGTGGCCGACAAGGTCACGCTGGTGACGATCAGCGAGTTCGGACGCCGGGTGGTCGAGAACGGCAACAGGGGCACCGACCACGGCTGGGGCAACGTGATGTTCGTGGCCGGGGCCGGGGTCAAGGGCGGGCGCTACTACGGCCGCTGGCCGGGGCTCGACAAGGGCCTGGACGCCGACGTGAAGGTCACCACCGACTACCGCTCGGTGCTCTCCGAGATCGTCACCACCCGCACCGACGCCTCCTCGGCCACGGTGTTCCCCGGGTTCGCGCCCGAGTCGGTCGGCGTGATGAGTCGCGACTGAGGCCCGCGTGGCGGGGGTCGTGTGCCTGAGCACGCGCCATAGCGCGTCGTGGGGCACACGACCCGGTCCCACCCGCGCACCGCCGCGGCACGACCAGCCCGACCACCCGCGGGCGGCCCCCGGGATCTGCCAGGATGCGAGGCGTGCCAGAAGCCACCCTGCCTCCCGCCGAGGCCCTGCTGATCACGGTCGCGCCCACCGGCGCCGAGACCGCGAAGACCGACTGCCCGCAGCTGCCCACCACCCTGGAGGAGCTGGTCGCCACCGCCCAGGAGTGCGAGGCCGCGGGCGCGGCGATGATCCACGTCCACATCCGCGACGCCGAGCACCGGCCGACCCTCGACCAGGGGCGGCTGCGCGCCACCGTCGAAGCGCTGCGCGAGAGCACCGGCCTGGTCGTGCAGCTCTCCACTGGCGGGTCGGTGCACGACCCGCTCGAGGCGCGGCTGAAGGTGCTCGACGCCGCCCCCGACTCGTGCAGCCTCACCATGGGCACCACCAACTTCGGTGACGACGTCTTCGCCAACCCCTGGCCGTTCATCACCGAGCTTTACCAGCTCAGCCAGGAGCGCCAGGTGGTGCCGGAGTTCGAGCTGTTCGACCTCGGCCACGTGGCGGCGCTGCGCCGGCTGATCGACACGTTCGGGCTGCCCTACGGCGGGCGCGTGCACTGCGACTTCGTGATGGGCGTGCCCGGCGGCATGCCCGGCACCGCCGACGCGCTGGTCGCCGGGGTGGCCGCGCTCCCACCCGAGACCACCTCCTGGTCGGCCACCGGCATTGGCCGCTCCACGCTCGCGGTCGGGCTGGCCGCGCTCGCGAAGGGCGGCAACCTGCGCGTCGGCATGGAGGACGTGCTGACCCTGCGGCGCGGCGTACCGGTGGAGAGCAACCGGCAGCTGGTCGAGCGCGCGGTGGCGATGGGGGAGCTGGCCCAGCGTCGGCCGATGACCCCCGCCGAGGCGCGGCAGCTGCTCGGGGTGCGGCCGACGCCCTGAGCCGGGCCTATCTGCCGTAGGCCGCCACGACGGTCTTCGCGATCTCCTCGGCGTCGTGCCCGACCTCGTCGACCGGCACGTCCTCCCCGCCCATCGCGGTGCCGGTCACCTCGACCTGCAGCACCCGGTCGTCGAGGACCGCGACGACCTGGCCGATGGGCAGCCCGACCGGCGTGCCTCGGGCCGCCCAGCCGCGGACGCCCGCTCCCAGATCGATCTCGGCGACGGTCGAGTCGTCCTCCACCAGGTAGCTGCGCAGCTCGGCCTGGGTGGGCGGCGGGTCGAGAGCAGGCTGGTGCAGCCCCCACTCGATGCTCACGTCGCGCTCGTCCAGCATCGTCTGGCAGTGGGTGCGGACCTCCGAGACGTCCGGCTCGAGCAGCTCCTGGGCGACGCCGGTGATCTCGGTCAGCTGCTCGGCGGTGACCAGGCACGGGCCGGCAGCCTCGGCTGTCGGCTCGGGGCCGGGCTCATCGCCGGAAGACTCCTGGCAGCCCGTGAGGGCGAGCACGATGGCGAGCGACACGACGCCACGCCCGAGAAGACCCCCCATGGGCCGCAGTTCTACGGGACGCCCCGACCGTGGGTCAACGCCGCGGCGCGATGCTGTCGCCGGGTGACAGGATCCTGCAAGCGTGGCGGCGGGTTGACGATCGCGGTCCGCCTCACTGGTCGGTCAGTTCGTCGGTCAGTTCGGCGGCGGCGTGGCCCAGGCCGGCCGGATCAGCTCGACGGCGTGCACGACCGTCTCGACCAGGTCGCTGTCGCCGCCGCGCTCGTACCACTGCTCGAGGCAGGCGAACAGCGCCGCCACCAGTGAGGCGCTGACGACGCGATAGTCCTCGAGCGAGCGGCCGAAGCGGTCGTGGGCGTGCATGATCGGCGCGAGCTGCTTGGCGGTCTCGTCGAGCAGCATGAAGCCGGCGGCGCGCACCGCCGGCGTCTCGTACCAGATGCGGGTACGCCGGAGCGAGGAGTCGCCGTCGACGGTGAAGTGCGACTCGCCGACGATGCGCATCGCGACGGTGAACGCGGTCCACGGGTCGTGCTCGCCCATCAGCCGCGTGAAGACCTCCATCACGATGTCGTCGTACTCGTCGCGGAGGACCAGGCCCTCCTTGGTGCCGAAGTAGCGGTAGACGGTGCTGGGGGACACCTCGGCGTGCTCGGCGATGTGCTCGACGGTGACCCGGTCGAAGCCGTGCTCCTCGAACTGCTCGACGGCGATCCGCTGCAGCCGCCGCATCGTAGCGATCTTCTTGCGTTCCCGCAGTCCGACGCCAGGGCGCCCGGCGACGGCCTCCAGCAGGTCCACCAGATCGGGGGGCAGGGTCTCGGTCACGCGCACACTCCTGGGTGTGATCTGAAAGTCGCTTTCATTTTACGCCACCGCGACGTAGAGTCAGTGTCATGAGCAAGTCACTGTCAACTAACACTGACGTTCTTATCGAAGCCCAGGGGCTGGTCAAGCGGTTCGGTGCCACCCGCGCCCTCGACGGCCTCGACCTGCACGTCGACTCCGGCGAGGTGCACGGGTTCCTCGGACCCAACGGCGCCGGCAAGTCCACGACCATCCGGGCCCTCCTCGGTCAGCTCCACCTCGACGGCGGCGAGCTCACGGTTTTCGGGCGGCATCCGCTCCGCGACGCCGTCGCGATCCACGACCGGCTCGCCTACGTGCCCGGCGACACCGCGCTGTGGCCGCACCTGACCGGCGGGGAGTGCATCGACCTGCTCGGGCGCTTCGGCGGCCACCAGAACCGCCGCCGCCGCGACGACCTCGTCGAGCGCTTCCAGCTCGACCCGACCAAGCGGGCCCGCACCTACTCCAAGGGCAACCGGCAGAAGGTCGCACTGATCGCTGCACTCAGCGCCGACGTCGACCTGCTGGTGCTCGACGAGCCGACCTCGGGGCTCGACCCGCTGATGGAGGCGGAGTTCCAGACCGCGATCCGCGAGGCCAACGGCGCCGGCCGCACCGTGCTGCTGAGCAGCCACATCCTCGACGAGGTCGAGGCGCTGTGCGACCGGGTCACGATCATCCGCGCCGGCCGCACCGTCTCCACGCGGAGTCCGCCGGCGCCTCGCCTGCGGTCGCAGCGTTCAACGGCCGTGGCTACGACCTGACCGAGCTC
The DNA here is from genome assembly GCF_003660455.1 of Nocardioides ferulae. Lineage (GTDB taxonomy): Bacteria > Actinomycetota > Actinomycetes > Propionibacteriales > Nocardioidaceae > Nocardioides > Nocardioides ferulae. The sequence continues at coordinate 25,917 of NZ_QZVR01000012.1, forward strand.
GGCGGCATCGTCGGCTACGAGGTCGGCTTCATGGGGCTCATCGGCCTCCCGATCGTCGCGATCCACCTCGCCGTGCGGTTCAGCCGGCACGAGGAGGACGCCGGACGCACCGAGCTGGTCACCGCCGGCTCGGTCGGCCGCCTGGCCCCGCTGGCCGCGGCGGCGGTCACCGTCGCGCTGTGCCTGGCCGGGTTCGTGCTGGTCAGCGGCCTGGGCCTGCTGGCCGCGGGGCTGCCCGCCGCCGGCGTCTGGGCGTACGCCGTGGCGCTCGGTCTCTTCTCGGCCTCCGCGGCCGCGGTCGGGCTGCTCGCTGCCGAGGTGAGCCGCGAGGCGCGGATGGCCTACGCGCTGGGCCTCGGCTTCGTCATGGTCACCTTCCTCGCCCGGGCCGTCGTCGACGGCCGCGACTGGGACCTGGTCTGGCTGAGCCCCTCGGGCTGGCTGGCCGAGGTGCGCCCGTTCGGCGATGTGGCCGGGTGGCCGTTCGCTGCGTACGCCGCGCTGACCGGCGTCGCCGTGCTGCTCGCGGGAGCGATGGCGGTGCGTCGCGACCTCTACGGCGGACTGGTCGCCGCGCGGTCCGGCCCGGCGCAGGCCGCGGTGGCGCTGGGCACACCCGTGGGCATGGCCTGGCGGTTCGTGCGTGCGCCGGTGGTGGGCTGGCTGGTCGGCACCTCGGTGTGGAACGCCGCGTTCGGCGGTCTGTCCGGGGAGATGGAGGACCTCGCGGCGAGCAACCCGACACTGATGGAGGCGCTCGGCGTCGAGCGGCCGGAGCACCTGGTGACGTCGCTGGCGCTGCTGCTGTGCGCGGTCGGTGCGACCGCGTTCGGTGTGCAGGCGGCGGCGCGGCTGGCGGGCGAGGAGGCGCAGGGCCGGCTCGGCCTGGTGCTCTCGACCCGGGTGGGCCGTGCCCGGCTGTGGCTCGCGTGGCTGGCGGTGGTCGTCGCCGGAGCGGTCGCGGTGCTGGCGAGCTCGACGCTGATGCTGGCCGTCTTCGCCGCCTGGTCGACCGGCGACTCCGGGGGCCTGGGCGACACCCTCGGTGGCGGTCTGGCACTGGTGGCCCCGGTGGTGCTGGTGGTCGCGGTCGCCGCGGCGCTGCAGGCCTGCTGGCCGCGGGTCACCGGGCTGGCGTGGCTGCTGGTCGCGTGGGTGACGGTCGTCGGGGTGCTCGCCGACACGCTGCGGCTGCCGGACTGGTCGCGCGACCTGTCGCCGGTGCACGCCGCCGGCCGGGTGCCGATCGAGGACCCGAACGCAACCGCCCTCGTGGTGTTGACGGTGCTCGCGGTGGCGCTGCTGGCCGGGGGGCTGCTGCGGTTCCGGCGGCGGGAGCTGGTGGCGGGCTGAGCCGATCGCGGAGACCGTGGACTTTGGCGTACCTGGTGCGCCAAAGTCCACGCGATCACGCTGACAGGCGGCACCCGGCGCCGCAGGGGCGTGGCGCACCCGGCCAGCCGCGGGCGGCCAGCGCCCGGCCGAGCTTGCCGGCGGTCTCGCACGGTCGGTCGAGCACCTGCTGCCACCGCAGCCGCACCACGGTCCACCCGGCGGCGACGTCGGCGAGGTCGCGCTCGGCGTCACGGGCCCCGGCCGCCCAGCTGCTGTGGCCCAACCAGCCGTCGAGCTCCACGACCGTCCGGTACGCCGGGTAGCCGGCGTCGCGGTACTCCCGCCCGCCCCGCCCGGTGCGCACGACCTGGCGATCCGACGCCGGTAGCCCGTGGGCGCGCTCGACGCGCACCAGGAACGCGTGCTCCAGCACCGAGCACACCCCGCTGCCGAGGTCGTCGAGCAGGCGCTCGACGAAGCGGCGCCGGGCCATCCTGAGGCGCCGCTCGAGGGCGACCTTCAGCCGATCCGCGGTGGTCAGCCGCCGGTTGACCACGTCGGCGAGCACCGCCACCACGTCGAGCTCGCTGCGGGCGCGGTGGGCGATCTCGAGCGCCGCCTCCTCGACGCGAACCCGGGGTGGGGAGGCCTGCCAGTGGACGATCCGGTCGAGGTCGGCGACCCGGTGCACGCGCATTCCGGGCTGCGCACGCACGGTCCGGCGTTCATCGATCGCGACGTGGACGAGGCCGCCGGGCGTGGGGAGATCCAGCGCCGAGCCGAGGTGCAGCGCCGCCGGCGCGGCGTACAGGATCGCCGCCCACTGCCGCTGCAGGGTGGTGAGGTCGCCGGTGTGGTCGACGAAGACGCCGGGGTGGACCCGGGTCAGCTCACGGCGCCGGACGAGCCGGTCGAGGTCGTGCTTGGCGAAGCCGCGCTCGTGCAGCTGCCTGCGGGAGACGACGCCGCGCTGCAGGTCGAGCAGGTCGGCGACGGTGGCGAGGTGCATGCCCGCCACCGTGACGGCGCTCCGCGCGGGTGTCGACCGCGGTCGGTGGGCCCTGTGGACGGCGCCGCTGAGCAACAAGGCGTGGACTTCGGCTCACCTGGTGCGCCAAAGTCCACGCGTTGACGGCTCAGGTCTGCTGGGTGCTCCGCGGCGAGGCGATGCGGGCGTCCGCCTCGGCCTCCTTCTCCTTGCTGGGCAGCACGAACCGGTAGCCGACGTTGCGCACCGTGCCGATGAGCGTCTCGTTCTCGGGGCCGAGCTTGGCGCGCAACCGGCGCACGTGGACGTCGACGGTGCGGGTGCCGCCGAAGTAGTCGTAGCCCCACACCTCCTGCAGCAGCTGCTGGCGGGTGAAGACCCGGCCGGGGTGCTGGGCGAGGAACTTGAGGAGCTCGAACTCCTTGAAGGTGAGGTCGAGGGTGCGCCCGCCGACCTTCGCGGTGTACGTCGCGTCGTCGACGACGACCTCGCCGGACCGGATGACGTGGGCGTCGGGGTCGGCGGCCTCGCGCTGGGCGGCCAGCCGGCCGATCGCGAGGCGGATGCGGGCCTCGAGCTCGGCGGGACCGAGGGTGTGCAGCACCACGTCGTCCATGCCCCAGTCGTGGCTGACCACGGCCAGACCGCCCTCGGTGACGATGAGCAGCACGGGCACGTCGGTGCCGGTGGTGCGGATCAGCCGGCACAGGTCGCGGGCGTGGGCGAGGTCCTGGCGGCCGTCGACCAGCAGCAGGTCGGAGTCGGGGGCCTCGAGCAGCGCGCTGCCCTCGGCGGGCAGGATCTTGACCGAGTGGCCGAGCAGCGACAGGCCGGGGAGTACCTCGGCGGACGGCTGGAGGGCGCTGGTCAAGAGGAGCAGGGCGCTCATGGTGGTCTCCTCCCGGTTAACGGGGCGGGGACCGGGACGCAACGCTGGGCCTCGGTCTGGTGCTTGCCGGAGAGAATAGCGTGACACCCCCGTCACTTTGGAAGGTTCATATGTCCGACGAGATGCAGATCATCCGCGTGCACTACTGGGCGGCGGCCAAGGCCGCGGCCGGCGTGGCCGGTGAAGAGCTGCAGGTCAGCGGCCCGATCTCGCTGGCGGAGGTGGTCCGTCAGGCGGGGGAGCGGCACCCCGACAGCAGGTTGCCGCGGGTGCTCCAGACCTGTTCGGCGCTGCTGGGCGACCAGCCGGCCGGCAGCGCCGACCCGGAGACGGTAGTGGTCCAGCCCGGCACCACCGTGGAGTTCCTGCCGCCGTTCGCGGGGGGCTGAGCCGACGCTGGCCGAGCCTGCCCGGTGGTCGAGCCTGCCGAGACCCCCGCCTCACCCCGTGTTCTGCAGCCCCGCGGCGGCACCGTTCACGGCGGTGAGCAGCACCCGCCGCCACGGCGCCTGCTCCTCGGGCGTCCCGGCGGCGCGCATCTCGCGCAGCGCCCGCAGCTGCAGCACCGACAGCGCGTCGACCGAGGGGGCGCGCATGGTGACCCGGGTGTGGAGGGCGGGGTCGCGTTCGAGCAGCTCGTCCTGGTCGAGCACTGCGAGCAGCCACTTCCGGCTGAGGTCCATCTCGGCGAGCACCCGCTCGGTGACGTCCGGGCGGCCGCCGAGGGAGAGGAACTCGCGGGCGAGCCGGCGGTCCGACTTCGCCAGCGACATCTCGGCGACCTCCAGCAGCGCGCCGAACAGCGGCCACGCGCGGGCGGCCTCGCGCAGTTCGTCGAGGTCGCTGACGGCGGCAAGCGCGGAGCCGAGCCCGAACCAGCCGGGCACGTTCGCGCGGGTCTGCGACCACGCGAACACCCACGGGATCGCCCGCAGGTCGGCCAGGTCGCGGCCCGAGGTGGCGCCGCTGCGACGGGCCGGCCGGGAGCCGAGACGCAGCTCGCCGAGCTCCTCGAGCGGGCTGGAGAGCGCGACGACGTCGGCGAAGCCGGGGGTGGCCACCAGCTCGCGGTACGCCGCGTGGGCGGCCTCGTCGAGCCGCGCGCGCAGCCCGGCGTACCTCTCGGCGGCGGCGGCGTTGCGGTCCTCGATGTCGGAGGTGTTGGCGCGCAGCACCGCGGAGGTGACGCGTTCGAGGTGGCGTTGGCCGATCACGACGTCGCCGTAGCGGGCGAGCACGACCTCGCCCTGCTCGGTGACCTTGAACCGCAGCCCGACCGACCCGGGCGGCTGCGCGGAGATCGCCCGGTGCACGGGGCCGCCGCCGCGGCCGAGTGATCCGCCGCGGCCGTGGAAGAGGGTGAGCTGGGCGCGTTCGCGGGCGGCCCAGGCGGTGAGCCGGGCCTGGGCGTCGTAGAGCCGCAGGGTGGCGCTGACCGGGCCGACGTCCTTGGAGCTGTCGGAGTAGCCGACCATCACCTCGACGGCGCGGCCGGTCTCGTCGAGCCACCGCTGGGTCGAGCGCAGCGGCCACCAGGCGCCGAGGGTCTCGACGCAGCGGTCGAGGTCCTCGCCGGTCTCGAAGAGCGGCACCACGTCGAGGCGGATCGGCTCGTCGCCGACGGCGATCCGGGCGAGCGCGCGCACGGCGACGAGGTCGGCGGCAGTCTGGCTGAAGCTGACGATGTAGCGCCCGCAGCTGCGGGGTCCCCAGCGCTGCTGCAGCCAGGCGATCACCCGCAGCGTGTCGAGCACCTCGCGGGCGACCTCGCTGGTGGCCTCGACGGTGTCGGGCCAGCCGTCGACGGCGAGCCGGTCGAGCAGGTCGGCGTCGCGGGCGGCGGCCTCGGGGTCGGCGACGCCGTCGACCTGGGCGAGCAGCTCGGCGAGCACGGCCGCGTGCACCGCGCTGTGCTGGCGCACCTCGAGCTCGGCGAGGTGGAACCCGAAGGTCTCGACCTGCCAGATCAGGTGCTGCAGTTCGCCGTACGCCGCGCGGCGGGCGCCGGCGGCCGCCAGTGACGACTGCACGAGGCGCAGGTCGCGTTCGAGCTCGGCGGGTCCGGGGTAGGCGAGGCCGAGGTCGCCGCGGCGGGTGGCCTCGATGCGGGCGGCGGCGTGCAGCAGCAGCTGGCGGTGCGGCTCGTGGGGCGAGTTGACCGCGATCGCGGCGGCGCTGGCTGGGTCGACGACGGCGGCCCGGTCGAGGGCGTCGCGCAGCGCCCGGCTGGCGGGGGTGGAGCCGGCGTCGAGGGTGAGGGTGCGGCCGACCCGGTCGATCGCGATGCCGAGCGCCCGCAGCGCCCGGTCGGCCTGGATGGCGAGGGTCTGCCGGGTGATGTCGGCGGTGACGTTGGGGTTGCCGTCGCGGTCGCCGCCGATCCAGCTGCCGAACTGGAGGAACGCGGGCACGGTGGGTGGCTCGACGCCGGGCTCGTTGCCGCCGGCGGCTAGCTCGGCGGAGCGGTAGAGCCGGGGCACGATCCGCAGCAGCGTGTCGTCGAAGACCGCCATCGCGGTGCGCACCTCATCGAGCGGGGTGGGTCGGGTGCGGCGCAGCGCGGCGGTGTGCCAGAGCACCTCGAGCTCCTCGTGCAGCCGGCGCAGCGCGGTCTGCCGCTCGGCCGGCCCGCGCAACGGGTCGTCGTACCGGTTCAGCTGGTGGGCGATCCGGCGCAGCGCGGCGGTGGTGGCGCGGCGGCGGGCCTCGGTGGGGTGGGCGGTGAAGACGGGGTGCACGCTGAGTCGGCTCAGCGCCTGCGGGTCGAACGCCTCGCCCTGCAGGGTGGGCCAGGGGTCGCCGCTGCCGGTCTCGCCGGCGAGGAACGAACGCATCCGGTGCCGCTCCTCGGCGAGGTTGACCAGGTGGAAGTGCATGGTGAGCGCGCGGGCGATCTTCTCGAGCACGGGCGCGGGGTGGTGGGCGGTGGCGGCCGCGAGCCGGTCGGCGTCGTCGGCTGCCGGGTTGTCGCCGGCCATCGCGTCGAGCAGCTCGCGGGTGGCGCGCAGCACGTCGGCGTCGCCGGCCTCCTCGAGCACGGCGTCCTGGATGCGCGAGAGGAGGGCGAGGTCGCCGGCGAACAGCTTCTCCTCGGACGGGCGGGCTGCGGTCGGAGGCATGCTTCGAGGCTAGTGCGGCGAGCCGCCCCGGCGGAGGTCGTGAGGACCTTCGTCCTCGGCCTGTGGCGGGTTTGTCGGTCCAGTCCCGTGTTTGCCCGCGCGCACGAACAGTGCCGGACTCGCCCCGCCAAGCCCGGCGATGGGGTTTGCTCTGTGTCGAGTCACCGGTCCGGGGGGATGCCGGTGCTGGACAGTGAGGGCCGGGCGTCGCTGTGGCGGCGCCCGGCCCTCACCACTCCCAGGCGATGCCGTAGACGGTGCCGAGCTCGGGGTTGCGGAAGTACGCCGAGACCTGGCCGGAGGCGGGCAGTGACGAGCGCGGCGCGTCGCCGGGGTGCTCGGGCACTTGGGCGTTGTCGACCAGCGGCCCGAACGCCGACCAGCCGCGCGGCCGCTCGGAGCCGCGGAACCCGAGCTGCACGGTCACCTGCTCGGCGGGGATCGTGAGGTCGAACGCGACGGCGGTGCCCGGCTCGGGGTCGGTGTCGATCCGGGTGCGTAGCGCGAAGTCGTGGCTCTGGCCGCGGCGCAGCCGGCGGTCGAAGACGAACCGGCGCACGAAGACGGTGCGCCCGGCGCCGTGCACGTGCTCGGTGGTCTCGAGGTGGCCGCCCCACAGCGGCTCGCTGGTGGCCGAGAACGCCGCGGACTCGGTGTGCATCATCTTCAGCCCGTAGCTGTCGGCACCGTTGCGGCGGGCCCGCACCCGGCGGGCCTCGATGATCTCACTGGGGGAGCGGCTGTCGTGGAACAGGTAGCTGAGGATCAGCGACTCGACGACAAACGGCCCGCCGAGCAGCTGGGACCCGGCGGCCGGCTCGACGTCGAGAGCGCCGCCGGGAGCGGGTGCGGTGCTCGCCCGGTCGCTGGCGTACGCCGCGTCGAGGGCGGCGCGCCACTCGGGGAACGCGTCGGCGATCAGGCCGCGGACCCGGGTCGAGGGGCTCTCGCGTCCGGTCTCGAGGTTGGCCAGCGTGGAGCGGGCGATCGAGCCGCCGAGCCGCTCGCAGACGTCGACCTGGCGCAGGCCCGCCGCGGTGCGCAGCGCGCGCAGCTGCGCGGCGTACTCGGTTCTGTCCTGCACGTATCCCCCCTGGGAGTTGCGATGCCGGGCTCACCCTAGGGGGTGTCGCCGACGCGGAGACGCAAGAGGGCCGCCCCGTGCGGGGCGGCCCTGGGCGCCGTGCGTAACGACGCGAGGTGGGGGGTTTGGCTTCTCGTCAGGCCTCGATGGCCTGGGTCTCGGCCGGGCTCTCGATGCCCTGCACCGCGATCTTGCGCGGCTTGGCCTTCTCGGCGACTGGCACGAGCAGGCGCAGCACGCCGTCGGCGTAGGAGGCCTCGATGTGGTCGAGGTCGAGGTTGTCGCCGAGCACGAGCTGGCGGGTGAACTGGCCCTTCTGCCGCTCGCTGGCGAGCATCTCCCAGTCGCCGTTGCGGGCGACGCGCTCGGCGCGGACGGTGAGCACGTTGCGCTCGACGTCGAGGTCGATGCTCTCGCGGGAGACGCCCGGCAGGTCGAGCTCGATGACGAACCGGTCGCCCTCGCGCCAGGCGTCCATCGACATGACGGCCGGGCGGTTGGTGGTGCCGAAGACCTGCTGGGTCAGCCGGTCGAAGTCACGGAACGGGTCGGTGGTGCGCAACAGCATGGTCTCCTCCTCTGGTCGTGTTCGCGGGTCTCCCAGGTCCCTTGGGGGAGTCCCTCGCCTGTATCAACGGATACACATTTGTTGTATTCCCAAGTTGAGGCAAAATCAAGTCGTACGCCGTGATCGCCGGCCGCGGGTCGAGCTTGAGACCAGGAGGTGAGTCGAGTGGAGTCGACGCGCGGGGTGTTCGCGATCTCGGTGGCGGCCGAGATGCTGTCGATGCAGGTGCAGAACCTGCGCGTCTACGAGCGCCGCGGCCTGGTCGAGCCCGACCGCACCCCCGGCGGCACCCGGCTCTACAGCCAGCACGACCTGACCCGGCTGGCGCGGATCCGCGACCTGCTCGGCGAGGGACTCAACCTGGCCGGCATCGCGAAGGTGCTCGAGCTCGAGGCGAAGATCGACCGGCTGGAGGCCGCCAACGCCCGCCTCCGCGCCCGGTGAGTCTCCGTCACCGCTGGTCGAGCCGCGAGGAGCGCTAGCGACGATGCGAGTCGAGACCCGGTGAGCCGCGCAGGGCGGTGGGCCCGGTGAGCTCCTCGGTCACACCAGCGCCCTTTCCCGCCCCGCAAAGGGCGCTGGTGTGACCGGCGACGCCGCGCCGGCGCCGCGAACCTTCACGGCGCCACGTTGAAGTTCCGCCGGAAGGTGTTCTCCGGGTCCCAGACCCGCTTGACCTGCCGCAGCCGGTCGAGGGTCGGGGGTGGCCAGAGCGCGGCGATGTCGTCGGGGGTCGCGGAGCCGAGGAACCCCGAGTAGGCGCCGATGCCGTGGTCGCCGATCGTGCGCCACACCGCCCACACCGCCGCGACCTCGGCCTCGCTGGAGTCGACGGTCAGGAACGCCGCGGAGACGACGATCGCCTCCGCGCTGCGGTGCGCGAACGCGGTCTCCTCGGGGTCGACGCGGCCGACCGCACCGCCGAGGCTGCGCAGGAAGACCATCCGCTCGCCGGCGGCGTACGCCGTGGCGATGGCGTCGGCGAGCGGCTCGTCGACGCGCTCGACCAGGGCGTTGCCGATGACCGGCCGGATGTGCGGCGGCGGGTGCGGCGCCTCCTCGAGGATCGAGCTGTAGGGGCGCTCGCTGACGTCGTCGTCGACCACGGTGCCGAGCGCGCGGAGAGGTTCGAGGGCGGCGGTGTCGTCGCCGACCAGGCAGACGCCCAGCATCGCCGCGGCCGGCATCGGGCCCATCTCGGGGATCAGCGCCAGCGTGGTGGTCAGCTCGTCGGGGGCCTCGCGCATGACCGCACCCCAGCGGGTGACGAGTCCGGCGAGGTCGTCGAGGCCGAAGGTGATCGTGCCGTAGTGCACGGTCCGCACCGGCTGGGCCTGCAGCTCGAACGACGTGACCACGCCGACGTTGCCGGCGCCGCCGCGCAGCGCCCAGAACAGGTCGGCGTTCTCGGTGGCGGAGGCGCGGACGACCTCGCCGCTGGCGGTGACGACCTGTGCGGCGAGCAGGCTGTCGATGGTGAGGCCGTGCTTGCGGACCATCCATCCGATGCCGCCGGACTGCACGAGCCCGCCGACGCCGACGGAGCTGGTGTCGCCGGAGGTGATCGCGAGGCCGTGCTCGGCGAGCGCCGCCGCGGCCGCGCCCCAGGTGGCGCCGGCACCGATCCGCACCCGGCCGTCGCCGATCAGTTCGACGCTGTCGAGTGGGGTGAGGTCGAGCACCGCGCCGCCGTCGATGTTGCCGAAGCCGAGCGCGTTGTGGCCGCCGCTGCGGATGGCGAGCGGCAGCCGCTCCGCGCGGGCGTGTCGCAGCGCGGCGGCCACTTCGTCGGCGCTGGTGGGACGCAAGACGACGGCGGGGGCGGCGGTGCCCGAGACCGTGGTGCGCGCGGTGTCGCAGTCGGGGTGGCCGGGGCGGATCGCGATCCGCTCGACGAGCTGTGAGTCGGGGCCGGTGGCTGGGTCGAGGTCGATGGTCATGCGGGTTGTCCTCCGGGGGTGATCTGGGTCTCCCGACGACGCTAGGAACTCAACCGAGGTTGAGGTCAACGGGTTTTCGATCCGCTGGTCCAGCCGGTCGGGCGGGGCCCTTGGCGCGATCGCGGAACATCACCGGCACCACCTGCCGGGGAGTTTCCCCGTCACGCACCGACGCCCGGAACAACCACCCACCCGCCGCCGTTGACCCACCCGTGACCCCCGGACTCTGGATCCTGCTCGCCGCGGTCGTGCTCGCGCTCGGCTTCGGTGGCTACCGCGCGCTGACCGACGGCCGCTTCCGCGGCACCCATGCGGTACGCGGCGCGCGGGCGTCGGCGGTCGACTCGCCGCCGGTGGGCGATCAGCCCGCGGTGGTCGAGGTTGCCGAGACCCCAGTGGTCGAGCGTGCCGAGACCCCTGCCGAGACCACCTGGGCCCACGTCGCGGCGGCCGTCCCCGACGCGCAGCTGGGCGAGAAGGCGACGCTGGTGCAGTTCTCCTCGGCGTTCTGCGCTCCCTGCCGGGTCACCCGCCGCACCCTGGGCGAGGTCGCCGAGGCGGTGCCGGGGGTGGTGCACCTCGAGATCGACGCCGAGCACCACCTCGACCTGGTCCGCCACGTCGGCGTGCTGCGTACCCCCACGACGCTGGTGCTCGACGCCGGCGGCCACGAGGTCACCCGGGCCGCGGGGGCGCCGAAGAAGGAGCAGGTGCTCGCCGCGCTGGCGGCGGCGACCCGGGGCTGAGCGGGCTGACCGCAACGGTCCCGCTCCGCGGCCGAGGCCGTCCGACCGGTCGAAACGGTCTCCACCGGTTCGCTGGTTGCCCGACATCGCGCGGCCGCGAACGGCAGAATGCGGTGCGGTGGTAGGCGGGCACCGCCACGAGCACCAAGTCGGTAGGTCTGGGGGGAAATGAACTTCTGCGGGGGATGGGGGGCGTCGGCCGCGCCGGCGCTCGTCTCTGCGTCTCGAATGGCGTCCCGTTGAACGGCTCCGCCGACACCGTGCCACCGCCACCGGGTGAGGCTGGTGGGGGGAGACGTCGGGGCGGCCCCGGCCGGCGCTCGCCTGGGCGGCTCCTCGGGGAGTTCTCCGATTCCCACTGCTACGCCGAGCTGCTGTTGCGTGACGGACCGTTCGAAGGAGCCACGCGTGGCCGTGACTGAGTGCGCCGAGCCGGCGCGAACCCGACTTCTGCCGCGCCGCGGCGCCGCCCGGGTCGCCGGCGTGGCGTTGGTGGTGCTCCTGAGCGGTTGCGGCGGCGACGGGTTCGGGTGGCGACAGGCGGACGACACTCCTGCCTCCCCGCAGGCAGCCGGACCGGCCGAGGCGGCTGGTTCGGCGGACGCCTCCGGCTCGGCGGAGGCCTCACCTGCGCCGCGGCCCCCGCAGGCGCGTCACGTGGTGGCGGTGTCGATCGACGGGCTGACCCCGGCGGCGATGAGCGAGCTGGGCACGGCCGGAGCGTCGGTGTTGTGGCGGCTGGTGACCGAGGGGGCGAGCACCCTCGACGCGCGCACCTCGCTCGAGCGCACGGTGACCTTGCCCAACCACACCGGCATGCTCACCGGACGCCGGGTGGTCGCCGAGCGCGGAGGTCACGGCGTGACCATGAACTACGACCCGGGCGGCACTATCGCCGACCTCGCCGGAGAGCCGGTCTCGTCGGTGTTCGACGTGGTGCACGCGCACGACGGCGAGACGGCGCTGTTCGCCTCGAAGTCGAAGTTCGAGTTGTTCCAGCGCAGCTGGCCGGCCGCCCTCGACCGCTTCGAGGTGATCGAGGACAACACCGTGATGGCCGATGGAGCGGCCGCGGCCTTCGCGACCGACCCGGCCACGTTCACGTTCGTGCACTTCTCGCTGCCCGACCAGACCGGCCACGAACACGGCTGGATGGGCGCTGAGTACCTCAACGCGGTGCGCACCGTCGACGAGCTGCTCGGGCGACTGGTGGCGTCGGTCGAGAGCGACGCGCGGGTGGCCCGGCGCACGCTGCTGATCGTGACCGCCGACCACGGCGGCTCCGGCAACACCCACGCCGACCGGCTTCGGGAGGAGGACTACACGGTGCCGTTCGTCGTCTGGGGTGCCGGAGTCCCGCGCGGCTTAGACCTCTACGACCTCAACCCGCGTCTCGCCGACCCCGGCGACGGCCGTCCCGGCTACCGGGGCCGCCAGCCGCTGCGCAACGGTGACCTCGCCAACGTCGCGCTCACCGCGCTGGGGCTGCCCGCGGTCCCCGGCAGCGAGTTCGACGCCGCGCAGCGAATCGTCATCAGGGCCCCTCGCTGAGGCCGTCGCGCCGCCGGCGTCAGCGGCGTACGCCGTGGACGTGGCTGGCCGGGCGCATGCCGAGCTCGGCGAGAGCCTGGGCCCGGGCGGCCGACGACGGAGCGTAGAGGGAGACCGACCAGGGGACCGAGGCGTAGACGACGGCCGCCTTGTAGTCGTGGCCGTTGAAGAGCATCCAGCGGTGGCGGCCGACTTCGCCGGCGGGGGTGTAGAAGTCCTGCCGGACCGCGCCGGGGAGGTTGTCGTAGTGGCGGTAGGCGGCGGCGACGCTGTTCCAGCTGGAGTAGTTGTAGCGGATCTGGGTGCCGTCGGAGATGGTGCTGTAGCAGGCCCAGCGCTCACGGCTGACGTGGCGGACCGGCTCGCACTGCTCGGGCCGGAACGAGGAGAACAGCCACGACATGGCCTGGGGCCCGCGCAGTGGGGGGCACTGCTTCGGCCCGTTGGAGGGGGTGCCGTTCCAGCACTGGAACGTCGGCGGGTCGGGCTCGGGGGGAGGCTCGGCGGTGGGGGTTTCGACCGGCGTCTCGTCGGCGTCGGTGCTGGCCGCGGCGGGGCTGGGCTCGCCGGTGGTCTGCTCGTCGCTGGACGCCTCGCCGACGGTCTGCGTGGTGTCGGTGTCCGGGTCGTCGCCGGTGAGCATGGAGTAGCCCGCCGCTCCGCCCGCACCGGCGGCCGCGAGCAGCACGACCGCCGCGACGACGGAGACCACCCGGCGTCCTCGCCGTCGCGGCGGCTCGGCGGGTTGCGTGGCGGCCGGGACCGGGTAGTCCGGCTGGGGAGCGGTGGCCGGTGGCCACGACGTGGTCGGCCGCACCCCGGTGGCGTCCTCGGGGAAGACGCTCGGGGTGACCGGTGGCGGTGCCGGCGCCTGCCGTGACCACGGGGCCGGGTCGGGAGCTTGGCTGGGGGCCGGGGGCGAGACGTCGAGCGGTGCGGGCGGCTCGAAGGACGGCAGCTCGAAAGCGGGGGTCGGGTCGGCCGCGCGGGGCGTGGTGGCTGCACCGGTCGGCGGGTCGGGCTCGCTGGAGAACGGGTATCCCTCGATGCGCCGGATCACGGTGTCGTGCGGACCCGCGTCGACGACCGGGCCCACCCAGGTCTCGTCGGCCTGCTTGGTGGGCTCCGACGGGGCGGGCGGCTCGACCGGTGGCGGTGGGTCGGAGGTGGCCGCGGAGCCGCTCGGCTTGACGGCGTCAGCGGCCGCCCGCTGATCGGCGCCGCAGGTGGTGCAGAAGCGCAGGCCGGGTGTCAGTGGTGCGGCACAGGCGCGGCACCCGGTTGCGGCCGGCGGGGGAGCGGCGGGGTCGGGGCCGACGTGGGGCGGGGGTGAGGCCAGCGGGGCGCCGCAGTTGACGCAGAACCGCAGTCCGGCCTCGGCCGGATGCCCGCACCGCGCGCAATCGCGCGCGCTCACCGGATGCCTTCTCGCACGTCGTACTCCCGCCACACAGACCAGACGCCAGCAACGTAACCGATCGAGGGCAACCCCGGCTGGGGTTCCGGGCAGATCCTCGCGACGGTGGGCATGCTCTCCGTCGCCGTCGGCAGGAGCGTGACGAAGCCTCTGCGGGGGAGGTGGCAATGGCCACGTCCTGAGGGACTCGCTCGCTCGTTCCCCACCGCGGCGGCCCGTCCTCTGCGAGGCTGCGGCCATGCGAGTCGGGGGGAGCGCTGTGGGCGCGGTGGCGATGGCGATCGGGCTGTTGCTCGGGCTGGCCGGACCCGGGGCAGCGGGCGACGAACAGGTCCAGCGGGACGGAACGGTTACCGCGGTGGCTCCGGTCACGGCTCAGACGACCGCGAAGGTCACGTGGAAAGGTTGGCGCGGGGTCCGCTTCGGGACGCCGCTGAAGAAGGCGCAGAAGAAGGTCGGAGGCGACCTCTTCGAGGCCGGCGAGGGCACCTGCGGTGACGTGCTCACCACCGGTCGAGCCACGTTGGACGGTCACGCCTTCCGAGACGGCAGCAAGTTCGGCAACATCAGCCCGCGGAAGCCACTGACCTATCCGCTCGGCCTGCGTTCCACCATGACGCCGAAGAAGGTGAAGCGGCTCATCCGCGCCGGCGGTCTGAGCGTGACGACCCGTGAGGTGGATCTTTACGGCGACGGCAACATCGTGGTCTATGCCTGGGCGGTCGGTCCGAAGGGGCGCACGCTCTACTTCGACCACGCGAAGGGCGGCAAGGACATCTATCGGTTCGGCCTGGCGGCCACGAAGAAGTCCGCGAAGGCGCACCTGTACCTGAACGGCTGTTGAGCGAGGACCCTCACCGGGAGCAGCAGCCTCTGAAGGATCCGCGGCACCATCAGCGTTGGGTGGCGCGAGCGACACGATGCCGGCAGTCCGTCCCTCCGGGGTGCAGGATCGCCGGCGCCACCCGGGGCTGAGCAGCGCAGAGCAGCAGGACCGGGGACCGGCCTCTCCACAACCGCGATCCAGGTGGTGTGAGCGGCCGGAGCGGTGGGTAGGCCGTGGGTTATGGCAGACAGCTTCGACACCGGACCGGCCGCGACCCGGCTGGTGGAGTCCGACCCGTTCTGGGCGGTGGTCCGCCGCCGCCATCCGGACGTCGACATCGCGCTGCTGCCACCGCCGCCCGCCGCCGACCTCAGCGGGCCGGCCACCCCCGAGCTGCCGGCGCTCGAGCGCGACGAGGCCGCCGCCCGGTTCGACGCCGAGACGGCGGCGCTGTGGCGTCGGCTGGTCGGCGAGCGTGACCCCGACGAGCAGCGGGCCCGGTGGTTCGCGGCCGAGGGCGACGTCGAGCGCTACGAGACCACCTGGCGGATCGACGGCGCCGACCCGGTGACCGCGGTGGCCGCGATCGAGGCGGCCGCGGCGACGCTGCGCGACGACGGGTGGCACGTGCTGGCCCCACCCGACGGGATGCCGCGGGTGCTCGCCAGCCGCCCGGCCGACGGGGGCCGCGACGAGCTGCAGCTGGTGCTCGCCCCGGCCGAGGCCCGCCTGGTGCTGCGCCTGCGCACCAGCCCGGTCCGCCTCACCCCCGGCGCCCCGGCCCAGAAGGGCGAGGTGCGATGACCGACCTCTACGGCGTCGTCCCGGAGCCGCTCGCGTTCGCCGCGCGCGACTGGGGCGACCTGGCCGAGCTGATGGAGCGGTCGTCGAGCGACCTGGGCGGCCAGGGTGTGGGGGCGCTGGCGCCGAGCGTGCAGGCCGCGGCGTCCGCGTTCCTGACCGCGTGGGCGGGCTACGCCGGCGAGAGCGCCGCGATCGCGCGCGGCTTCTCGTCCGCGCTCGACGCGCTGGTCGCCGACGCGACGCACACCGACGACGCCATCGACACCCACTTCGGAGGCATCGACGCACGGCTGGGACCGGCGCGGTGACGGTCACGATCGAGGTGCCGGCCTCGCAGCCGACGATCCGCCGGCCCGAGGGGCAGCCGGGCGGGTCCGACACGCTGGCCGAGACGCTCTACACCGCGGCGAGCCGCTACGAGGAGTTCGCCGACGAGGCCGACCAGCTGCTGGCGCCGCGGGGGTTCTCCGGCCAGGGGCAGAACGCCTACCAGGCGGCCGGCGGCAAGGCGGCCGGCGAGCACCGGGCGATGGCGACCACGGTGGAGCGGGTGGCGCGGGCGGTCACGGCGTACGCCGACACCCTGCGCGACCTGCTGCGCGAGTGGCAGGAGCTGAGCGACCGCCAGGACGTGCTCGACGACCGCCGCACCGCGCTGATCGCCGACATCAACGCGACCACCGACGCCACCGAGGCCCAGATCGCGGCGCTGCGGGAGCGGGCGAGCGCGCTGGCCGCCGACTACGCCGAGCTGGTCACCGACCACGACGGGCTGCACCGCCGGGTGCGCGCCAACGAGGACCTCCTGCGCCAGGTGTTCGAGTCGGCGACGTCGCTCGACGAGGCGCTGTCGGCCGACGGGGGAGTGCCCGAGTTCGCACAGCAGGCGATGGACCGTCCGGGGGCGCCCGGCAGCGGGGCGACGCCGGAGGAGACCCGGGCCTGGTGGGAGGACCTCAGCGAGGCCGAGCGCGAGGCGGTCGTCTCGTCGTACCCCGGCCTGGTCGGCTCGGCCGACGGGCTGCCCGCCGACGCCCGCGACCAGGCCAACCGGGTGCTGCTCGACGACGACCTGGCGACCCTGGGAAGCAAGGCCGACGACGGGCTGATCACGCCCGCGGAGCAGAAGGTGCTCGACAACGCGCGGGCGGCGCAGCAGGCGATGGCCGACGCCGACTCGTTCGAGGACCCGATCACCGGCGAGCGGCCGGGCGGGCAGCTGTGGCTCTACGACCCGAGCGCGTTCGACGGCGACGGCCGGGTGGCGGTCGCGGTCGGCGACCTCGACACCGCCGATGACGTGGCGGTGTTCACGCCGGGCATCACCACCGAGATGAGCGACGTGCCGGGCTACACCGATCAGATGCAGAACCTCTATGAGTCGACCCGCTACAACGGCGACGGCTCGAGCGTGGCGACGATGTTCTGGCTGGGCTACAACACCCCCGAGGGCGCGATCGACTGGGACACGATGACCGAGGGGCGGGCCGCCGACGGCGGGGAGCGGCTCGCCGACGCCGTCGACGGGCTGCGCGCCTCCCGGCCCGACGACCCGGCCCACATGACGGCGATCGGTCACAGCTATGGGTCGACGACGACCTCCTACGCGGCCGCTGACCACGACCTCGACGTCGACGACGTGGCGCTGATCGGCAGCCCGGGCGCGGGCCCGGCCGACCACGCATCCGACTTCAGTGTCGGCCAGGAGCACGTCTACGTGGGTCGCGACAGTCGCGACTTCGTGGCGGTGCTGGGCGACGAGGGCTGGATCGGCAAGGGCGGGCTGGGGCTGGGCACCGATCCGTCGTCGGAGGACTTCGACGCGACCCGTTTCGAGTCCGAGCGGGAGGATCGCGGCAGCACCCGCCTCGACGGCGACGCGCACAGCTCCTACCTGGCGCACGACACCGAGTCGCTTTACAACCTGGGGCTGATCGTCGACGGGCACGGCGACCAGGTCAACACCGCATCGCAGAGCTACGACCCGTGGTACGACGTGCCGCAGGACCCCGAGTGGGACCGCGACCCGAGCTCTGGCGTGCCGGGGCAGTCGCAGACCCGCGACCCGGGGCAGCCGTGACCCGCTTCGGTGGTCGAGCCGCCGCCGTTGGTCGAGCGTCCTCCGTTGGTCGAGCCGCGAGCGCTAGCGAGCGAGTCGAGACCCCCGCACCCGCGCGCCGGCCGTCTCCCGTGCTCGTGGCCGTCCTCCTGCTAGGACTGGTGACCATGTTCGGTTGTGACCGCGAGCCCGACCCCGAGAAGGCCGCCGACGAGGTGGCGGCGGCGCGCTCCGCGGTGCAGGAGTCGTTGCGCTCGGTGGTGGCGATCGCCGAGGACGCGGGCGTGCGGGTGCCCCAGGCCGGCGGGGAGTGGTCGACCTGCGGGGTCAACCCGACCCGCATGGAGTACGCCGCCGGCGGCACCGCCGAGCCCACGGACCGGCCGGTGGCCGAGGTGATCGAGTCGCTGACCGTCGCGCTCGAGGACGACGGCTGGGAGGTCGAGAACGCCGGCACCGGGCCCGAGCCGTACGCCGTGCTGACGCGCGACGGCCTGCGCGCCAGCCTGGGCCTCTCCCGCCGGGTCGACACGAGGGGGCAGCTGTCGTTGGGCGTCGTCAGCGACTGCGTTCACACGACCCGCGAGCAGGACCAGTTGCTGGGCGAGAAGGACGCGGTCATCTGATGACGCCACCGAGGGCCGAGGAGGTCTCGCGGCAACCGTCTGGCCACCCGGGCGTGGGCGCCCCGGTCGCGCATCCGCGCGCGGTGCCGGCGCTGGTCTTCGGCGTCCTGGGCACCGCCCCGTGCCTGGCGTTCTTCGCGCCGGTGGCGCTGTGGCTGGGGCGGACCGCGCTCTCCGAGATCGACCGATCCCACGGTCAGTGGGGCGGGCGGGGTCTGGCAATGGCCGGCTACGTGCTCGGCGTGATCGGGACCCTTCTGGTGCTGCTGTTCGCCGGCTGGCTGGCGATGCTCTGGGTGATGAGGGGCTGAGCGCGAGGCCTCTTCCCCTGACCCCCGCGCGGTGCCTAGCGTGGATGGTCCACCACATTGAGGGGGACGCCATGGAGCTCTCGAGCGAGGCCCGGAGCCTGGTCGACCAGATCGACCAGCTCTCCGCCACGGAGAAGAAGACCGCGGTCAAGGAGGTGCAGCGGGCGAACCCCGACCTCTTCCCGACCGGCGACGCGCACCGCACGAAGATCTGGATGACGCTGCTGATCGGACTGATGTCGCTGGCCGGGGTCGCGATCGTCGCGACGGTGATCATGGGCCTGGAGGGCGAGGACATGAGCGGCCTGCTGGCGATCCCGTCGGCGGTGGTCGCGGGCGTGATCGGGCTGTTCGCGAAGTCGCCGACGAGCGGCTAGAGCAAGCCGGGTGGGCTGGTCCCCGACGACTCGGTCAGACGATGCAACTGCCCGGGGAGTGGTTGCCGCCCACCACGGTGGTCGCCGACAGCCTGGCCTTCTCGGTCGAGGTGGGCACCGCGGTGCCGGTGTCGAAGGTCCAGTTCGTCAGTCGCAACCGATAGCGGTCGCCGGCATCGGTGCCGCCGCCGATCGACTCCCAGGTCTGCAGCCCGCCCGCCGCGCATCGGAAGCCGTAGTACTCCCGCGAGCCGACACCTGCGGTCAGCAGCACGAACGGCTCGCCGTCCGTGGTGCGCACGAGGACGAGCTCGTCGTCGACGACCGTGAAGAGGTGGAACCCGGCGCCGTCACCGGCGTTGTCGGCCGGGTCGCCGATCACCTCGGCGTGTCCGTCGCGGTTGATGTCCAGTCCCGAGAGCGCCTCGGCGCCCTGCCAGTCGAAGTCGTCGTTGCGCGGCGCGGTGGCGGTCAGCGTCTCGGTGGTCGTGACGACCCGCACCTGGTAGGCGCTGCCGCCGTCGGCCGACCGTTGGGTGATCCGGTCAGCGGCACCGTCACCGTCCACGTCGTCGTACGCCGCTCCTCGCGGGCCGAGCTGCACCGGGCGGGTCTCGGCCCAGGCGGCGGGGCCGTCCTGGAAGTACCACCCCGTGCGGGCCCGGAGCATGCCGGTGTCGTCGCCGAGGCACGTCTGCGGGATCTCGAACCGCAGCCGCCGCTTGCGCATCTGCCAGGCGACGTCCAGGTCCGGGCACCGGACGCGGCGGTACTCCGCTTCGACGCCGCTGTACTTGCCCAGCCGGGCGCGGGAGCCGCGGAAGGCCGTCACCACGAGGCCCGAGTCATTCCAGTCGGGGTACAGGAAGTTGCCCCAGTCGCGATAGCCGGTGTCGAGCTCGAGATCCACCGCACCCTTGTCGATGTGGCGCATCCCGCGGATCCGCTGCACGACCACGACCGATCCCAGGGAGTTGTCGACGGTGAGCTTGCCGAACTTCACCTTGCGGGCGAAACCCTCACCCGGCGCGCTCGCGGAGTCCGACGTGGCGGGCCCGGCCGCAGCCACCAGCGCGGTCGCCACTGCCAGGCAGGCCGCCGCGATGGTGCGACCGCGACTTGCTCGATGACTGGTTCGCTTCATGTGTCCCCCCCGCAGTGGTGTCCGCCCAGGCGACTGGGCTGGGCACCAGCGTGCCACCGCGCTCGGGCCCGTCACCAGGCATTCGGGGGAGTCAGCTGCCCCCGCCGCTGCGCCGCCACAGCAGCACGTCGCCGCCGGACGGGTCGTCGTCGGTGAGGTTGTCGGCGGTGGAGAGGAACACCACGGTGTCGCCGTCGCCGTCCAGCGCCGGGTAGAACGACCAACCGTCGCCCACCTCGCCGTTCTGCGTTCCACCGTCGGTGAAGGCCTGGCTGATCGTGCGTCGCTCGCCGGTGTCGGCGTCGTGGAGCTCGACCTGCAGGTCGGCGCCGTCCGCGCCGCTGCCCACGGCGTACGCCGTGTAGCGGCCGTCGCCGGACACGCGCGGCCGGTTGCCGTGCCAGCCGGTCCACGGCTGCCACAGGGTGGCGTCGTCGGCGATGAGGGTGAGCCGAGCGTCGTGCCAGCGGTAGAGCCGGGTGTGGGTGCCGGCCTCGCCGAGCAGCGGCGTCCGGGTGAGGAACACCGCCGTGCCGCCGTCCCCGGAGAGCGCCGCGGTCTCGGCCAACCCGTCCTCGGCGGGCAAACCTCGCCGGTCGGCGGAGATCAGGGTCCACTCGCCATTGTTCCGGTCGAGCAGGTAGGCCTGGCGGCTGCTTTCGTCGACAGCCTCGAGCAGCAGGCGGGTGCCGTCGTCGCTGACCTGCGCCCGGATCGGACGCACGCCGTCCGGCACCGCGATCCGGCTGCGCTCGCGGGTGGCGGCGTCCCACCAGTACAGCCCGAGCCGTTGCGAGGCGTCCTCCTCGACCCACGCCACGGACCCGTCGCGGGTGACGTCGACCGACGACACCCCCTCGCGCTGCGCCGCGACGCGGGTGTAGCGGCCGGTGCTCCGGTCGTACAGCCAGACAGGAGCGCCGCTGTCACCCGAGAGGGCCACCCAGCGGGCGTCCGCGGAGAGCGCGAACTTCGGCTGGGAGATCGGCGATGTCGGTCCGAGGTTCCACACCGGCGGGGTGAGCCGCTCGGTGGCGCCGGTACCGATGTCCTGCACGTGGACGAAGCCCACCTGGGTGTCGGGGTCGGCGAGCCACCAGGCGGCGACGGCGCCGTCGGCGGAGAGCTCCGGCACCTCGGCCCAGTAGTTGCCGCCGTCGCGGTCGAGCTCTGCGGTGAGGTTGGTCAGCGACCCCGGCAGGTCGCCGTCCCCGAAGGCCCAGCGGCCGGAGGCGATGATCCACGGGTCGTCGTAGTTGTCCCAGATGTCGAGGTCGTCGGACTCGAGTTCGAGGGCGTCGACGTCGATGCCACCGGTGACGCCGAGCCCGAGGCCGAGCGACCACTCGCCGGCGGCCTCGGGGCCGTCCTGGGCGGAGGCATCGAGCGCGGCGTCCCCGAGCAGCGCGCCCCGCAGCCCGAGGTGGGGGCCGACCAGGCCGTAGAGCAGCAGCGTGGCCTCGGCGGTGACGCCGAGCTCGGCGTGGGCGGAGCCGTCGAAGTTCGGTCCGATCCGCTCCAGGGTGGGCGGGTCGACGTCGTGGTCGCCGTAGCCGCCGCTCTCGCGGTCCCAGCCGACCTCCGCGGAGACGCCCATGCTCTGCCGGTAGCCGTACTCGGCCTCCGCGTGCGCCTCGACCAGTCCGTCGGCGTAGAACTGCAGCTGTGGTGTGAAGACCACGGGCACGGGCCCGGCCCAGACCGTGAACGTGCGGAACTCGAGCGGGTCGGCGAGCAGCTCGGTCTCGTCGAGGGTGCAGCTGGCGTCGCCGGTGGCGGTGGCGATCAGGTGGGCGGACTGGTCGGCGGTGGCGTAGGCGCGAGCGTGGTCGAGCTCGCCTCCGTCCCAGCCCCAGTCCCAGCCGGCCTCGAACCCGATCTCGGCGGCGATCTCGAAGCCGCCTTCGACGACGAGCTGGCCGCCGGCCTCGCAGGCGACGTTCTCGCCGAGGGCGTCGAGGTCGGTGAAGAGGGAGTCGGCGGAGCCGTCGCTGTCGCGGCGGTCGGTCGCGCGCTTGACCGCGCGGGCGGTCGGGGTGGTGCCGCGCAGCTGGTCGGCTGAGAGGGTGCGCGGGGCGGTGGCGAGCTGGGCCTCGGCGACCGCATCGAGGAGGCTGGCGCCTTCGGGGTCGACGGTGAGCCGGGCGCCTCCGTCTGCGGCGGTCACATCGGTGACCCG
This sequence comes from Nocardioides ferulae, assembly GCF_003660455.1. Classification (GTDB taxonomy): domain Bacteria; phylum Actinomycetota; class Actinomycetes; order Propionibacteriales; family Nocardioidaceae; genus Nocardioides; species Nocardioides ferulae. The sequence continues at coordinate 47,880 of NZ_QZVR01000012.1, forward strand.
CCCGAGCAGGCCGTAGGGCAGTTCCGGCGTGGGGCCGGCGACCAGCACGTCGCCCGCCTCGTAGCGGCGCGAGCCGTCGGGCGCGCCCGGCGTGGTGGGGGCGCTGCCGGTGGTCTCAACGATGACGGTGCCGTCGGGCTGGGTCTGCGCGTCGGCCACGTCGTCGGCGCTGGCGACCTGGGTGGTGGCGGGCACGGTCACCGCGTAGGAGACCGCGACGACGGCCGAGCGGCCGGTGCGGATGCGCGCGGCCTGCGTTGGCGTGCGGGGCCAGAGGACTCCCTGGTCGCCGAGGTCGATGCCGTGGCCGTCGACCTGCCAGCGTCCGCTGGCGGCGCGGCGCAGGGTGGTGGTCGCGGCGAGGGTGCGGCGGCGACCGTCGGGGGCGCGGACGACGACGCGGGGGCCGGGACGCGGGACGACACCCTCACCCGAGGATTTCGGCACGCCGCGGTGATTATCGGCAGCCGTCAGGGTCGTCCGCAGGAGTTCGCGCGCACTATCGGCGGAGGTGAGTCGTGTGCTCCACGACGCGCCCCAGCGCGTTCTCAGGCACACGACCCCGGCGGCGACGACCAGCGCACTACCCCAGGTACGCCGCGTCCTCCTCGACGCCGGACTCCACCCGCCGCAGGTCGACGGCGACCATCTCGGCGACCAGTTCCTGGAACGAGACCGTCGCCCGCCAGCCGAGCACCTCGGCGGCGGGCTCGGGGTCGCCGACGAGCACGTCGCTGTCCGCGGGCCGCACCAGCGCGGGGTCCTGGGAGACGTACGACCACGGGTCGCCGAGCCCCGCAGCGTCGAACGCACAGACCAGCAGGTCCTCGAGCGTGTGCGGCACGCCGGTGGCCAGGGTCAGGTCGGCCGGCTCGTCGAGCGCCAGCATCGCGGCCATCGCGGCGACGTACTCCCGGGCGGCACCCCAGTCGCGGGTGACCGCGAGGTTGCCCAGCGCCAGCGACGAACGGCGGCCGAGGGCGATCTCGGCGGCGGCGCGGGTGATCTTGCGGGTGACGAACCGCGGCGCGCGCAGCGGGCTCTCGTGGTTGAACAGGGTGGCGGCGCAGGCGAACAGCCCGTGCCGCTCGCGCGCGTCGACGACGGCGGCGCGGGCCCGTGCCTTGCTGCGGGCGTACGGCGACCCGGCGGCGCTGCCGAGCTCCTCCGCCGACGACGCCTGGAAGAACCGCACTTCCCGGCCGGTGGCGGCCTGGTGCGCGACGATCGCCGAGAGCATCCGCTCGACCGCGGCGCCGTTGACCTCCATCACCAGGTCGGGCTGGTCCCAGGAGGCGCCGACGGAGGAGAACCCGGCCAGGTTGTAGACCTCGTCGGGGCGCACGTCGGCGAGCACCGCGGCGAACCCGTCGGTGTCGCGCACGTCGAGGTCGACGCCGACCACGCCGTCGAGGTAGCAGCGCATGGCGGCGAACTCGCCGGCGCCGGGACGCACGGTGCCGACCACCCGTCGCCCGAGCCCGCGCAGGTGCCGGGCGAGCAGGACGCCGTCCTGCCCGGCGACGCCGGTGACCAGCGCGGTCCGCACGGCGGAGGTCACGTGCCGATCAGCCGGGCCATCTGCTCGAGGTCGGCCTCGACCATGAGCCGGGCCAGCGCCATCGCGTCGGTCTGGGCCTCCCAGCCGAGCACCTCGCGGGCCTTGCTGGGGTCGCCGATCAGCGCGTCGACCTCGGTGGGCCGCTCGAACTGCTTGTCGTAGACGACGAAGTCCTCCCAGTCGAGGCCGGCCTGGGCGAAGGCGGCCTCGCAGAACTGCCGCACGCTGAAGCCCTTGCCGGTGGCGAGCACGTAGTCCTGCGGGACGTCGTGCTGCAGCATCCGCCACATGCCCTCGACGTACTCCGGTGCGTAGCCCCAGTCGCGGACCGCCTCGAGGTTGCCCAGGTGCAGCTCGTCGGCGACGCCGAGCTTGATCGCGGCGACGCCGAGGGTGATCTTGCGGGTCACGAAGCTCTCGCCGCGGCGGGGGGACTCGTGGTTGAACAGGATCCCGGAGACCGCGAACAGGTCGTAGGCCTCGCGGTAGTTGACCGTCACCCAGTGGGAGTAGAGCTTGGCGGCGCCGTAGGGGGAGCGGGGGTAGAAGGGGCTGGCCTCGTTCTGCGGCGGGGGCGTGGCGCCGAACATCTCGGAGGTGGACGCCTGGTAGTAGCGGCAGTCGATGTCGGCGGCGCGGATCGCCTCGAGCAGCCGCAAGGTGCCGACGGCGTCGGTGGAGGCGGTGTACTCCGGCATCTCGAAGGAGACCTTGACGTGGCTCTGGGCGCCGAGGTTGTAGACCTCGTGCGGCTCGATCTCGCGGATCAGGTTGACCAGGCCGACGCCGTCGGTGAGGTCGCCGTAGTGCAGATGCAATTCACTGTTCGGGTGCAGGTGGTCGATCCGGCCGCGGTTGAGGGTGGAGGCCCGGCGCACCAGGCCGTGCACCTCGTAGCCCTTGCCGAGCAGGAGCTCGGCGAGGTAGGAACCGTCCTGGCCGGTGATGCCCGTGATGAACGCACGCTTGGTCACGCATACCCCCGTAAGTACTTGGTTCGACGAGTCTAATGGACTGCACCGCCTGTGCCGCCAGCGCACGTCCGCCGACGCTCCATCTTGATATACGAGACGATCGTCCATATGTCGGTACGTCGGTTCACGTGGTGGCTGCGCGCTGCCCTACGGTTGTCGACATGTCCTCGACCATGCTCACGAAGCGCCGCGCAGTGGACCACTGCCGCGTGCGCTCGTCGCTGTGTCGAATGCCCTGACGGGCGGTCCACGTAGGTCGAGCCGGCGCCCTCGGTGGTCGAGCTTGCCGAGACCCGCCGTAGGTCGAGCCGCGAGGAGTTCTCCCGCTGGTCGAGCCGCGAGCGCGCGCTAGCGCGCGATGCGAGTCGAGACCCGGTGAGGTGCGCGCAGACCTGCGCCACGGCCGCCCGTGCCCGGAACAGCCCATCCCCCTCCCGGCGCCCAGGAGCGACATGTCCACCACCCGCACACACGTGCCCACCCCCACCTCCACCGAGGCCCGCCCGGGCCTCGACCCCCGCGGCCCGCAGTTCGCGGCCGCCCTCACCTCACTCGTCCTGATCGCGGTGCTCGCCACCGCCCCGCACCCGGTGGCGATCGCGCTGCTCGCCGCCCAGGCCGTGATCTTCGGCCTGGGAGCGGCCTGGGGCGTGCAGAACACCCCGTACTCGCTGCTCTTCCGCACCCTGGTACGGCCCCGCCTGGCGCCGCCGACCGAGCTGGAGGACCCGGCCCCGCCGCGCTTCGCCCAGGCCGTCGGCCTCGGCTTCGCCGTGGTCGGCCTGGCCGGCTTCCTGACCGGCGCCGACCTGGTCGGCCTGATCGCGACCGGCTTCGCCCTCGTCGCTGCCCTGCTGAACGCGGTCTTCCGCTTCTGCCTGGGCTGCGAGCTGTACCTGCTGATCAAGCGCGCCACCGCTGGTCGAGCCGCGAAGGCGCGCTAGCGCCTGATGCGAGTCGAGACCCCGTAAGCCGAACGCCGACCGCACCCACCGCTGGTCGAGCTTGCCGAGACCCAGCAACCCAAGAACCAACCCCAACCCCCACCCACCAAGCACCGAAGGAACATCCCCATGAGCCGCGACACCGCACTCGTCAGCACCCAGTGGGTCGAGGACCACCTCGACGACCCGAAGGTGGTGCTGATCGAGGTCGACGAAGACACCTCCGCCTACGACAAGGGCCACATCCGGGGCGCGATCAAGCTCGACTGGACGACCGACCTGCAGGACCAGGTGCGCCGCGACTTCGTCAACAAGCAGCAGTTCGAGGCGCTGCTCTCGGACCGCGGCGTCGCCAACGACGACACCGTGGTGCTCTACGGCGGCAACAACAACTGGTTCGCCGCATACGCCTACTGGTACTTCAAGCTCTACGGCCACGCTGACGTGAAGCTGATGGACGGCGGCCGCAAGAAGTGGGAGCTCGACTCGCGCGAGCTGGTGGCCGAGCTGCCGACCCGGGAGAAGACCTCCTACACCGCGTCGGAGCAGGACACCTCGATCCGCGCGTTCCGTGACGAGGTGATCGGCGCGATCGGCGTGCAGAACCTGATCGACGTCCGCAGCCCCGACGAGTACGCCGGCCGGCTGCTCGCCCCGGCGCACCTGCCGCAGGAGCAGTCGCAGCGCGCGGGCCACATCCCGACCTCGCGCAACGTGCCGTGGAGCAAGAACTGCAACGACGACGGCACCTTCAAGTCCGACGAGCAGCTCAAGGCCCTCTACGACGAGGTGGGCTTCGACGAGGGCAAGGACACGATCGCGCTGTGCCGCATCGGGGAGCGCTCGTCGCTGACCTGGTTCGTGCTGCACGAGCTGCTCGGCAAGGGGAACGTGAAGAACTACGACGGCTCCTGGACCGAGTACGGCTCGCTGGTCGGCGTCCCGGTGGTGCTCGGCGACGAGCCCGGGACCGCCTGACCCCGTCGCTGGTCGAGCCGCGAGCGCGCGCTAGCGCGCGATGCGAGTCGAGACCCCCGCACCCAAGGCAGGGCCTGAACCCGAGCCCTGCCTCCCAATCCCACGATCAGCAAGGAACCAGCATGTGCGGAGCAACTGAAGGCGGCCTCTCCCTCGACGGCGTCAACGTCGCCAAGGAGGCCGTCATCCAGGGTCAGGTGACGCGCGACGGCGAGCCCGTAGGCAACGCCTACGTTCGTCTGCTTGACGCCACCGGCGAGTTCACCGCCGAGGTCCCGACCTCGGCGTCGGGTCACTTCCGGTTCTTCGCCAAGAACGGCGAGTGGACACTGCGCACGCTCGCGCCTAAGGCCGAGCCTGTCGACCGAGCCGTCCGCGCCGCAATTGGCGAGGTCTCCGACCTAACCATCACCATTGGGACTGCTGCACCACGCCCGCGTCTGCCAGACCTCAGGTGAGTAACGGTCTGCTCGTGTCAAGGGGGCGGGCGGGCAGATGCGGCTGACCGCTCGTCGTCGGGCGGTTCGGGCGGGGTCGTGGCTGATCGGCGCTGGTGGCGTCCCGGCGGTGCTCACTGATGACTCAAGCTCGCCGGGCGGCTGATGCAACGGCGTGCGCGCTCGCGTGATGGGAGGGGCCCGGCGTCCTACTCAGAACGCGGTCCCGGACTGTCGGGCTGCAGAGTCAGTGCGACGTTGGTCCAGGCCCCCGCCACCAAGCACGGTCAGCTGGCGACCGGGGTGTTGCGGCGCGCGGCCGGCTGGGTCACCGTGGGATATGGCGGGCAGGTCACGTCGCTTTCGAATGTCGCTCGTCGACCAATGACGGGCCTGTCCGCCCTCGTCCTCCTCTCGCCGCGGGTCTCGACAGCTGTCGCGAAGCGTTCGGGGTCGTAGGTGCTCTGGGTGCGGATCAGGGCGAACGCGAGCCGGTGGGCACGGTGTCCGACCGCGATGTTGGCGACCTTGGGGCGCTTGCCTCGGGCCAGCAGGCTGCGCCGGTAGGCACCGAAGTGCGGGTCGTGCTGGGCCAACCCGCGCCCCATCTCGATGATCGCGTGGCGCAGCGCGGCCGATCCCTCACGGCCGATCCCGCCCCGGCGGTTGGTGCCCGCGGACTGGCAGTGGGAGGGGACGAGCCCGCTAGCCCGATAGGCGTGCTCGGCGGTCGGATATCGATCCGGGTCACCCAAAGCAGCGGCGTAGTCGGCTGCCCGCACGGCACCCACGCCAGGAAGGCTGGTCAGGATCCCGGCAGGGGTGGCGGCGAGTAGACCGGCGACGGTGGCATCGGTCGCGGCGAGTTCGCCGAACAGCTCGCTGAGTCGGGTGGCGTCGCTGCGCAGGATCGCCAGCCTGGCCTGGCGTTCTGGCTCTGGAAGACGCAACGACCGATGGGCAGCGTCGATGATTGCTCCAGCCTTCGGGCCCTCAAGCCGGATGCCGTTCTCGGCTGCGAGCATCCGCAGTGGGGGACGCTGAGGTTGGTCATGCAGTCGATGTCGGCGTCCAGGGACGTCAGGACGACCCAGAAGCTCTTGCGGTCCAGTGGGCCGCTCAAGCAGCCCTGCAGCGACCCGAAGACAAGGTCGAGGTTGGCCAGGAGTTGGTTGCCCAGCGCGACCCGCGCAGCCTGCTTGCGGTTGCGGTCCCCGACCCATGCCTGCAGCCCTGGGATGGCGTCGACATCACTGCAGCGCGTTCGACCGGCGCCACGGATCAGCAGCTCGATCATCGCCGCAGCGTCCCGAGTCCGACTTCAGCAGGCGATAGCCCATCTGAGTCCGGGCAGCGTGGACCTGGGCCGGAGACAGGTCGACGGTGTCCCAACCTGCCGACCTCAGGTCAAGTCCCGGGGCGTGGTGTACGAGGTTGATCCTTCGGTTGGGCGTGTCGCTCAGGCCGTGAGGGCCTGGAGCTCGGGTTCGGTCACCTCCTCGACGAGGTTGTCGACGGCTTGCGCCCTGGTCAGGACGTCGAGTCCGAGGTAGCGGCGCCCTTCTGCCCATTCGTCGTGCTGCTCGGCCAGGACGGCGCCGACGAGCCGGATGATGCTGGCTCG
>NZ_QZVR01000013.1 GCF_003660455.1 Nocardioides ferulae
GAGCGGACCCGCGGAGCGGCGGCCACCGTCGGGTGGCCGCCGCCTCGATCGCCCGGCGCTACCGAGCCTGCCGCGCGCGGTAGGCCGCCACGGCGTTCCGGTTGCCGCACGCGGTGCTGCAGAAGCGCTTCGACCGGTTGCGGGAGAGGTCGAGGACGACGCCCTGGCAGTCGGCGTCGTCGCAGACGCCCAACCGGGACATCTCGTCGGAGCGGATGACGTCGATCATCGCCATCGCGGTCTCGACCGCGATCCGCGTGGCGAGCGGCGCGTCCGGCACCACCGCGTGCAGGTGCCAGTCCCAGCGGTCGTGGCGGACCAGCTGGGGCACCGCCTGCGCGTCGGCCAGCAGCTCGTTGACGATGCCGGCGGCGTGGTCGCGGTCGGTGGTGAGCAGCTCGCGCAGCCGGAGGCGGAGGGCGCGCACATCGTCGAGCTCGGCCCTGGTGCGGTCGTGGCGGCCGGTGTATTCGAAGCGCTCGTAGAACGCGTCGAGCGCGGCGACGCCGTCGAGCTCGTCGACGTCGCCGTCGAGACTGTTCACCAGCGCGACCGCGGCCTGCAGCGACACCTCGGTGTCATGAGTGAAGGGCACGTTGACAGGTTACCTCAGGGCCCGTAATGTCATGTTCCATGACGGCGATGGCTCATGACGCGGTGGGTGGATCGACTCCTGGCGCATCGCTCCCCGCAGGGGCGCCGTCCTCGCGGTTCGCGTCGGGTCTGCTGTTCGCGGTGGTATCCGCAGCCACGTTCGGCATGTCCGGTGCACTGGCCAGCCCGCTGCTGGAGCGTGGGTGGAGCGCCGGTGCGGTGGTCCTGGTGCGAGTCGGTGGCGCGGCGGCGGTGGTGCTGCCCTTCGCGCTGCGCTCGCTGCGCGGCCGTTGGGGGGTGCTCCGCGAGAACGTCGGCCTGATCGGCCTCTACGGCACGCTCGCGGTCGCGGGCGCCCAGTTCTGCTACTTCTCCGCGGTGCAGCACATGCAGGTGGGGCCCGCCCTGCTCATCGAGTACACCGCGCCCGCGGCCGTGGTCTGCTGGCTCTGGCTGCGCCACGGCGAGCGACCGGGGCCGGTCACGCTCGTCGGTGCCGGCCTGGCCGCGCTCGGCCTGGTGCTGGTGCTCGACCTGCTCTCCGGCGCCGACCTCAGCGTGGTCGGGGTGGCCTGGGCGCTGGCGGCGATGGTCGGCGCCGCGGCGTACTTCGTGATCTCGGCCGACGAGGGCAACGGGCTGCCGCCCCTGGCGCTGGCCGGGGCGGGGCTGCTGGTGGGCGCGGTGCTGCTCGGACTGCTCGGGCTCGTCGGCCTGATGCCGATGGACACCGCGACCGGCACGGTCGTCTACGCCGGGCGCGCCGTCGAGTGGTGGGTGCCGCTGCTGCTGCTGGCCCTGGTCACCGCCGCGATCGCCTACACGACCGGCATCGCGGCCGGCCGCCGGCTCGGGTCGCGGCTCGCCTCGTTCGTCGCGCTGCTCGAGGTCGTCCTCGGCGTCGTCTTCGCCTGGCTGCTGCTCGACCAGCTGCCCCGGCCGATCCAGCTCGCCGGCGGTGTGCTGATCCTGGTCGGCGTGATCGCGGTGAAGCTGGGGGAGCGGACCACCGCCGTCTCCGACGTGCCGGTCACCACCTGACGGTCCGCTCGCCGGGCAGAAAGTTCGTGTCGCACTGCCACGCACGGTCCGGCTGCGGCGTGTGTTGTGCATGGATGTGGGGGTGGCCGAGCAGAGCAGGGCGGCGGATGCGCCGACCTTCGAGGAGTGGGCGACCGCCCGCGCCCCGGCGCTGCTGCGCTTCGGCTACCTGCTGACCGGCTCCCAGCACGCGGCCGAGGACGCCGTGCAGACCGCGTTGACCCGGGCCTGCGAGAAGTGGGGGCGGGTGTCGCGGACCGCCGATCCGGACACGTACGTGCGGCGGATGGTCGTGAACGCGCACGTCTCCGCGTGGCGGAAGGCGGGGCGTCGGGAGCTGAGCGTCGCCGACGTGCGCGACGTCCCGCCCTCCGCCCTCCACGGCGACCCGGCCGACCGGGTCGCCACCGACGACGCCGTGTGGCGGATGTGCGGTGGGCTGCCGGCGCGACCCCGGGCCGCGGTGGTGCTGCGCTACTACGAGGACCTGGAGTACGCCGAGATCGGCGCGGTCCTGGGCTGCTCGGAGGCCACCGCCCGCTCCTACGTCCACCGCGCCCTCACGGCTCTGAGGGCCCAGCTGCGAGCAGGGGAGCACGGCCATGACTGAGCCGACGAGTGACCGATGGAGCGACGACGAGCTGGAGCGCCGGGTGCGTGGAGCCCTCGAGCGACGCTCGCGGATGGCGGCGATCGACGTACCGGTGGTCGAGCGGGCCCGGGCGGCCGCCCGGCGTCGCCGAGCAGGACGGGTGAGCGCCGGACTCGCGGCCGCGGCGGTGGTCGCGGTGGCGGGTGTCGCGGTGGCCGTCGACGGTGACCGGGGCCGCGACGCGCCACGGGACCCGGCCGGTCCCAGCACGACCGCGGTGGACCCCGCGGACACGAGCGTGCCGGCCGGCTGGCGGGTGGAGAGCTGGCGGGGACTCGAGGTGTCCGTGCCGCCGGACTGGGGCTGGGGCGCCGCCCCGATCAGGCCGGTCGCCGGCGACGACCTCGCGCTCTGCGGCGGCCCGGGGGCGATGGTGACCGCCGCCGGCCAGAAGCTGGTCAACGCCGACGCCTCCCTGCCCTACGTGGGGCGTCCCGTCCTGCAGTCCGACATGTGCGTGGGGGCGCCGTACCCGCAGCCCGAGGCGCCGTACGTGTGGCTGGGCGCGGCGCTCGAGCCGGGCACCGTCGAGCTGGGCGACGGCTACGTGCAGGAGACCGTCGTCGTGGGTGGTGCCTCCGTGACGGTGGCGACAGCAGACGCCGAGCTCCGCGCCCGGATCCTCGCCTCCGCCACGGAGACCGGTCCGGGAGCCTGCCGGGCCGTGCGCGACCAGCCGCCCCCTCCCGTGCGCGAGACGACGGTCGAGGGACGCGGCGACCTGCATGTCGCACGGATCTGTGCCTACCGGCGCCTCGACGGTGACGGACCGCTCGACCTCGTCTACTCCGCCGACGTGGCCGCCGGCGACGTGGAGGGCACCCTCGCAGCCGTCGACGCGGCCCCGCCCAGTGACGTGCTGTGCAAGGACACCTCGGAGGTGGTGGTGCTCGAGGCGACGTACCTCGACCCCTACAGTCCCGACCCCGACCTGAGGCTGCGCGAGCGCACGGTCTTCGATCTCACCTGTGGCCACGTCACGACCGGCGACTGGTTCACGCCCGCGCCGGTTCAGCGCCGCCTCACCGAGGCGACCGTGCGGCCCTGGGCCAGCGGCGGGGTCGGCTCGGTGCTGGTGGGCCCGTCGGCGCCGTGGGTCTACGACTACTTCATCGGCATGCAGGGCTAGGGGGCGTCCGTCGCGCCGTCACCGGGCATCCTGGCGCTTGACCACGACCTCCTTGCCGAGCATCAGGATCGCCGCGGCGGTCGGGATCGCGAGCAGGGCACCGACGACGCCGAGCAGCGCGGCGCCGACGAGCGCGGCGATCACCGTCACCGCGCCGGGGATGTCGACCGAGCGGGACATCACCCGCGGGTAGATCAGGTAGTTCTCGACCTGCTGGTAGATCAGGTAGAAGATCGCGCAGGCGATGCCGATGGTGGGGTCCTCGGCGAACGCGATCAGGGTCACGATGACCGCGCCGATGGTGGCGCCGATCATCGGGATCACGTCGAGCAGGGCGACCACGAACGCCAGCGCCAGGGCGTACTCGCCCAGGCCCACGGCGAACAGGAACACCAGTGACGAGACACCGGCTGCGGTGGCGACGATGAACGCCCCCGAGACGTAGCCGCCCACCCCGCGCAGCACCCGGTCACCGAGCAGGCTCACCCGCTCCCGCCGGGAGGCCGGAGCCAGCTGGTAGAGCGCGTTCTTCGTGGTCTGCAGCGAGGAGAGGAAGTAGAGCGTCAGCACCACGATGATGAACGCGTTGCCGAGCGCGGACAGAACCGCGAGCCCCACGCCCAGGACACCGCCGAACAGGCTGCTGGCGTAGCCGCCGTCCTCGATGTACTTCTCGGCCTTCTCGATCACGCCGTAGCGCTCGTCGAGCTCCTGGACCTTGGGGTTCTCCTCCAGGGTGGCCAGCCACCCGGGGGCGTTGTCGGTGATCGAGCGCACCTGCTCGGCGATCACCGGCACGATCGCCAGCAGGAAGAGCGCCAGGGCCACGAGCACGCCCACGATCACGGCCAGCACGGCCCAGCCGCGGCCCAGCCCCCGTCGCTCGATCGCCTCGACCGAGGGGTTCAGCCCGGCGGCGAGGAACATCGCGACGACGACCAGCACCAGCACCGAGCTGATCGAGACGATCTGCTCGCCCAGCCAGAAGGCCAGGAACAGTCCGAGGCCGCCGAAGAACCCCCACACGAACGGGGAGTGCCGCGACAGCGGGGCGCCCAGCTCGCCGAGGTAGTCGACGTCTTGGCTGGGGTTGAGGTCGATCGCGGCGTCACCGTCGGGGACCCGGTCGTCCCCGCCGTCCCGCCCCGCTGGTCGGGGCGGCCGGCCCTCGCTCAACTGCGGTCCTCGGCCTCGTCATCGCCGGCGAACCCGGAGATGACGTCACGCAGCGACGACAGCTGGGCGACGATCGCGTCGCGCCGCTTGGTGAGGCGCTCGAGCTCGGCGCGGGTCGCCGCCGCCTCGCGCTCGGCCTCGGCCTGCCCGGTGGAGGTGATCGACTCGGCCTGCGAGCGGGCCGAGGCCACGATCTGCTCGGCCTCGCGACGGGCCCGGACCAGCAGCGCCTCGGACTCGCTCTGCGCCTGCTGGCGGTACTGGGTGGCCTGCTCCGTGGCCTGGCGCGAGCGCGTCTCGGCGGCGTCGGCGCGCTGCTCGGCCTCCTCGACCAGCCGCCGGGTCTCACTCATGGCGCTGTTGTGGTGGTCGGTGGCCTCGCGGGCCAGCCGCTCCTTCTCGACCGCCAGCGCCCGGCGGGCCTCCTGGACCTCGCGGTCCGCGGCGGCCCGGGCCTGCTCGGCCTCGCGAACCGCCGACGTGCGCAGCTCGGAGGCCTCCTGCTGAGCCGCGAGCCGCAGCTGCTCGGCCTCGCGGCGCGCGGAGGCGAGGAGGTCCTCGGCCTCGCTGCGGGCCAGGCTGCGCTCCTGCTCGGCGTCGGCCATCGCCCGGGTGCGCTGCTCGTCGAGCTCCTTGAGCTGCACCACGCGCATGTCCTCGGCCTCGCGGGAGGCGTCGGCCCGGGTGGCCCTGGCGTCGCGGGCGGCCTGCTCGCGGATCTCGGCGGCGTCCCGCTCGGCGATGCCGCGGATCTCGGCGGCCTCCTCCTCCGCGAGCCGCAGCATCGCGCTCGCGCGGCCGCCCAGACCGGCGTACGACGGGTTCTGGTGCTCGGCGAGCTCCTCGCGGGCCCGCTCGAGCTCGGCGCGAGCCGCGGTGAGCTGCTGCTCGAGCTCGACGGTGTGGGCGCGCAGCGCGGCCTGCTCCCCGGCCAGCTCGCGGAACCGGGCATCGACCGCCGCCCGGTCGTAGCCGCCGCGCCGGACCACGGGGAGTCCGGGGGCGGCAGCGGTCGGCGCGGCGGGCGGAAGCACCGGCCCGGGGGTGGCCTTCGCGGCCGTGGGGGTGGGCCGCGGCGCCGCCGGTGCGGGCACCGGAGTGGTGCGCTGGGTGCGCTCGGCGGGCGGCTGCTGCGCGGCGGGCTGCTGCTCCTGGACCACCGGCAAGGCGCGGGTCTCCTCCGCGTCGGGACTCGTGGCCTCGTCGGTGTCCGGCTCGTCGTCGAAGATGGACAGACCCTGGTCGTTCATGGTGTTCCCTCGTCAGGCTGTGGGCGGCGGCTACCAGCCCCATCCTCCACGATCGCCCCAACGAAGAGCACCCCGGCTCAGCGTGTCGCCGAGCCGGGGTGCTGGGGTTCTTCGAGAGCGCAGGTCAGACCCCGCGGAACCGGTTGATGGCGGGCTCGTGCTCGGCCCGCATCTCGGCGTTGCGGACGCCCAGGCCCTCCTCGGGGGCCAGGCAGAGGACGCCCACCTTGCCCTGGTGCAGGTTCTTGTGGACCTCGAGCGTCGCCTGGCCGACCTCGTCGAGCGGGTAGGTGTTCGAGAGGGTCGGGTGGATCTTCCCCTTCGCGACCAGGCGGTTGGCCTCCCACGATTCGCGGTAGTTCGCGAAGTGGCTGGAGACGATCCGCTTGAGGTTCATCCACAGGTAGCGGTTGTCGTACTCGTGCATGTAGCCGCTCGTCGAGGCGCAGGTGGTGATCGTGCCGCCCTTGCGGGTGACGTAGACCGAGGCCCCGAACGTCTCCCGGCCGGGGTGCTCGAAGACGATGTCGATGTCCTCGCCGCCGGTGAGCTCACGGATGCGGGAGCCGAACCGCTTCCACTCCTTGGGGTCCTGGGTGTGCTCGTCCTTCCAGAACTTGTAGCCCTCCGCGTTGCGGTTGATGATCAGCTCCGCACCCATCGAGCGGCAGATCTCCGCCTTCTCGTCGGAGGAGACCACGCAGATCGGGTTGGCGCCGCCGTTGAGGGCGTACTGGGTGGCGAACCCGCCGAGGCCCCCGGAGGCGCCCCAGATCAGCACGTTGTCGCCCTGCTTCATCTGGCCGCCGTTCTTGGAGACCAGCTGACGGTAGGCGGTGCAGTTGACCAGACCGGGGGAGGCGGCCTCCTCCCACGTGAGGTGGTCCGGCTTCGGCATCAGCTGGTTGGCCTTGACCAGCGCGATCTCGGCCAGGCCGCCGAAGTTGGTCTCGAAGCCCCAGATCCGCTGCTCGGGGTCGAGCATCGTGTCGCCGTGGCCGTCGGGCGACTCGAGCTCCACCGACAGACAGTGCGCGACGACCTCGTCACCGGGGTTCCACAGGTGGACGCCGGCGCCGGTCTTGAGCACGACGCCGGCCAGGTCGGAGCCGACGATGTGGTAGGGCAGGTCGTGCCGCTTGGCCAGCGGCGAGGTGCGGCCGTAGCGCTCGAGGAAGCCGAACGTCGAGACCGGCTCGAAGATCGAGGTCCACACGGTGTTGTAGTTGATGGCGCTGGCCATCACGGCGACCAGCGCCTCACCGGGCCCGAGCTCGGGCAGCGGCACCTCGTCGACATGGAGCGACTTGCGGGGGTCCTTCTCCTTCGTGGACTGGCCCTCGAACATGCCTACCTCGTCCTTGTGCACCGTGGCGGCGCGGAAGGACTCGGGCAGGTCGAGGTTGGCGAAGTCCTCAGCAGAGGTGTCGCCGGCGAGGATGGCGTCGCGGATGTTCTGCACGTCAGCTCCTGGTCGTGGGGTGCGTTGCGCGAAAGATACCCATGGGTAACCGAAGTGAACACCCGCTGTGACGCGGGTCTCCCGGGGGCGGGCCAAGCGTGGCGCCTGCCGACCTGTGGGGCAAGGGTGCGGGCCGACCGGGAGTCTGGGTCAGTGCGCGGCGCCCGCGGGCTCCACCAGCTCGACCAGCACGCCGCCGGCGTCCTTGGGGTGGACGAAGTTGATGCGCGACTCGGAGGTGCCGCGGCGCGGGGCGTCGTACAGCAGGCGGACGCCGCGCTCGCGCAGGATCGCGCTGACCTTCTCGACGTCGGTGACCCGGTAGGCCATCTGCTGGATGCCCACTCCCGAGCGCTCGATGAACTTCGCGATCGTCGACTCCTCGTTGAGCGGCGCGAGCAGCTGGACGTGGGAGCCGGACTCGCCGACCGCCATCATCGCCTCGCGCACGCCCTGGGCCTCGTTGACCTCCTGGTGCGCCAGGCGCATGCCGAAGGTCTTCTCGTAGAACTCGATGGCCTCGTCCAGGTCGCGGACGGCGATGCCCACGTGGTCGATCGCGGTGAACAGGTGCTCGGGGATCTGGAGGTCTGCGCTCATGGCCCGATCGTTCCCCGCCCGGGGCATCTCATGCAACGGGAGGGGTCATTGGTCCCGACGCGGACCCCGTCGCGTGAGGCGTGTGCCGCGCTCGACCTGTCGTCGCTGTGACGAGCGCCTCACGGGCCGCGGCGGACGCCCCTCGCGGCACCGGTGACTCGTGGGTATGGTCCCCTCAGTCGGGGCCCGGTGCCCCGGCGTCGTCCGATCACCGCTCCACGCCTGGAGGAACCCCATGTCCGGATCCGTCATCGTCGCGGGGGCTCGCACCCCCATCGGTCGCCTCTCCGGTGGTCTGAAGGACCTCTCTGCAGCCGAGCTCGGCGGGGTCGCCATCAAGGGCGCCCTCGAGAAGGCCGGCGTCAGCGGCGACCAGGTCGACTATGTGCTCATGGGCCAGGTCATCCAGGCCGGTGCCGGCCAGAACCCGGCCCGCACCGCCGCCATCGCGGGCGGCATCCCGATGAACGTCCCGTCGATGACCATCAACAAGGTGTGCCTCTCGGGCATCAACGCGATCGCCCTGGCCGACCAGCTGATCCGCGCCGGCGAGTGCGACATCGTCGTGGCCGGCGGCCAGGAGTCGATGACCAACGCGCCGCACTTCCTGCCGAAGTCGCGTGAGGGCATCAAGTTCGGCGACGTGAAGCTCGTCGACTCGATGGCCTACGACGCGCTCTTCGACCAGGTCACCTCGCAGGCGATGGGCCTGCTGACCGAGGAGTGCAACGCGGCCGCCCAGAACCTCACCCGCGCCGAGCAGGACGAGTTCGCCGCCCAGTCGCACCAGAAGGCCGCCGTCGCGTGGAAGAACGGCATCTTCGACGACGAGGTCGTCCCCGTCACGATCAGCACCCGCAAGGGCGAGGTCGTCGTGTCGTCCGACGAGGGCGTGCGTGGCGACACCACCGCCGAGTCGCTGGGCAAGCTGCGGCCCGCCTTCAACAAGGAGGGCACGATCACCGCCGGCTCCTCCTCCCAGATCTCCGACGGCGCCGCGGCCGTGGTCGTGATGAGCAAGGCCAAGGCCGAGGAGCTCGGCCTGACCTGGCTGGCCGAGATCGGCGCCCACGGCCAGGTGGCCGGCCCCGACTCCACGCTCCAGCTCCAGCCGGCCGCCGCGACCGCCAAGGCGTGCGAGAAGGAGGGCATCGCCCCCACCGACCTCGACCTGGTCGAGTTCAACGAGGCGTTCGCCGCGGTGGGCATCTCCTCGGCCCGCGAGCTGGGCCTGGACAACGCCAAGGTCAACGTCAACGGCGGCGCCATCGCGCTGGGCCACCCGGTCGGCATGTCGGGTGCCCGGATCGTGCTGCACCTGGCCCTCGAGCTCCAGCGCCGGGGCGGCGGCGTGGGCGCCGCCGCGCTGTGCGGCGGCGGCGGCCAGGGCGACGCGCTGATCGTGCGGGTCCCCTCCCGCGAGGCGTGAGTCCCACCTCGACCACCGGCTCGACCACGGGGGGCCGGCGCCGCGCTGCGGTGTCGGTCCCCGACCTGGTCGAGCGCGCCCGGGCCGGTGAGCCGCGAGCGGTGGCCCGGCTGATCTCGCTGGTCGAGGACGAGTCCCCGCTGTTGCGCGAGGTGATGGCGGCGCTCGCGCCGCACACCGGCCGGGCCCAGGTGGTCGGACTGACCGGGGCGCCGGGGGTCGGCAAGTCGACCTCGACCAACGCGCTGGTCACCGAGCTGCGTGCGCAGGGCAAACGGGTGGGCGTCCTCGCCGTCGACCCCTCCTCGCCGTTCTCCGGCGGTGCCCTGCTGGGCGATCGGGTGCGGATGCAGGACCACGCGCTGGACGACGGCGTCTTCATCCGCTCGATGGCCTCCCGCGGCCATCTCGGAGGTCTCGCGTGGACCACGCCGCAGGCGCTGCGGGTGCTCGACGCCGCGGGCTGCGACGTGATCTTGATCGAGACGGTCGGGGTCGGGCAGAGCGAGGTCGAGATCGCCGGCCTCGCCGACACCACCGTCGTGCTGCTGGCTCCCGGCATGGGCGACGGCATCCAGGCCGCGAAGGCGGGCATCCTCGAGATCGGTGACGTCTACGTCGTCAACAAGGCCGACCGCGACGGCGCCGACCAGGTGCGGCGTGACCTGCGCGGGATGATCGCGCTGGCCGACCGGGCCGAGGGGGCGTGGCGTCCGCCGATCGTGAAGACCGTCGCCCAGCGCGGCGAGGGGCTCGACCGGGTGGTCGAGGAGCTGGACCGGCACCGCGAGTGGCTGGCGGGCGGCGGCGAGCTCACGCGGCGGCGTACGCGCCGGGCTCGCGACGAGATCGAGGCGATCGCGGTCACCGCCCTCCGCGCCCGGTGGGGCGACGTGCACGGGCGCTCCGAGCTGGACGAGCTCGCCGCGGCCGTCGCCGCCGGCGAATCGGACCCTTACACCGCGGCCGACGAGCTGCTCGCGACCGTCTCGTCCTGACTCCATCACGTCCGCCGTCGGCGAGTCGCGTGGTGCGGCGCTGCGCCGTGAGGTAGACACGGGCCGATCCATATCCTGACTCCGGGTGTCACACGGATGGAGCTCTTCCCCCATGAAAAAGGCTGTCGCGGCGCTTCTCGCCGCCTTCGGGCTGTTCTGGTTGGTCACCGATCCGCAAGGTCTCGCGCAGTCGGCGCAGAAGGCCGGCGGCAACGGGGTCGACCTGACCGGCGACGTGTTCGACGCACTGATCGCCTTCGTCGGCGAGTTCGACTGACGGCCGGCGACCGCGACCATGGTCCGGCCCCGCGGGCTCTCCTGGGCGGAGCCCGACATCGGCAAGCACCTGCTCCGCGACGAGGGCGAGGTCATCGTCGACGAGGTCGCCCACCACTGGGTCGCCTACCTGCGCCCGGCGCTCGAGGCGGTGCTCGCCGTCAAGCTCTTCCTGCTCAGCGGGTGGGCACCGGTCGGGCTGGCCT
Source organism: Nocardioides ferulae (assembly GCF_003660455.1). Classification (GTDB taxonomy): domain Bacteria; phylum Actinomycetota; class Actinomycetes; order Propionibacteriales; family Nocardioidaceae; genus Nocardioides; species Nocardioides ferulae. Next base: position 10,814 of record NZ_QZVR01000013.1, read on the forward strand.
GGATGCCGCTGCTCGCTGCTGCCCTGCTGCTCACGCACGCGGCGTGGCTGACCCTCGGCGTGTTCCGCGACCGGTTCGTGATCACGAACATGCGGGTCTTCCGGGTGCACGGCGTGCTCAGCCAGAGCCTTGCGACCATGCCGCTCTCCCGCATCCTCGACATCACCGTGCGCCGGCCGCTGCACGGGCGCCTGCTCGGGTTCGGGCACTTCTGCTTCGAGTCCGCCGCCCAGGAGCAGGGTGTGCGCGACGTCCGGTACGTCGGTCGGCCCTACGAGCGGGACCTGGCGATCCAGCGGGTGGTGCAGCGCTCCGGGGTGCGGGGGCGGCAGCTCAACTGACGCGACGGGTCAGGAGAGCGGGGGCAGGGTCACGGTGAACGTCGAGCCCTCACCCAGCCGCGAGCGCACCTCGACCGTGCCGCCGTGTCGCTCGGCGATCGTCGCGACGATCGTCAGCCCGAGCCCGGTGCCGGGTTGCACCAGCGCATCGGGGTTCGTGGTGCGGAAGAAGGCCCGGAAGAGCCCCAGCTGATCCTCCTCGGAGATGCCCAGTCCGTCGTCGGAGACCGTGAGCACCACGCGTCCCTCGTCGTGCCGGGCCGAGACGGTGACCCGGCCCCCGTCGGGGGTGTACTTCACCGCGTTGCTCACCAGGTTGCCCAGCATCCGGTCGAGCTCGGTCGGATCGCCGGCGACCTCGAGTGGACCGGGCTCCAGCAGCAGGTGCAGCTCGACGCCGCGGGTCTGTGCCGCAGAGTCGATCAGGCCGGTCACCTCGCGAACCGTGTCGCGCAGGTCGACCGGCACCCGCACCAGCGGATGGCGAGGGTCGCTGACCCGGGCGAGCAGCAGCAGGTCGTCGACGACCTTCTGCATGCGGGTGGTGCCGCGTTTCATCGCCTGGTGATAGCGGTCGGCGAGCTCCTCGAGCTCGAGGTCGCCGAGCAGCTCCAGATTGCCCGAGATCACCGTGAGCGGGGTGCGCAGCTCGTGCGAGAGGGTCGCGATGAGCTGGCTGCGGTAGTCGTCGAGCTGCTGCAGCTCGCTGACCAGGTTGCGCTCCCGTTCGAGGGCGCGCGCCGTCATCAGAGCGGCCCCGAGGTCGTGGCCGATCTGCAGCGCCGACGCGGCCTCGATCGACGACCACGGCGGGCCGTCCTTCTCGCGGGTCAGGACCAGGAAGCCGAGGCACTCGGTGCCGGTGCCCAGAGCCACCGCCAGTGCCGACGCCAGGTCGAGCTCGGCCAGCTGCTGCCGTGCGGCCTCGAGCAGCGGCTCGACACCCGGGCCCGGCAGCTCGGGATCGACTCCGTCGGCGATCACCAGCACCCGCTGGTCGCGCCAGAGCCGAGGAGCCAGGGCCTGGGCCAGCTCGGCCATCCGGTCGGAGAGCGTGACGGGGTCGCCGTCGCGGGCGCGCGCGTAGCCGCGTCCGACGCCGTGGTCGAGCACCTGGATCCAGGATCCGGCGGCCGAGAACCCCTCGACCAGGGGACGGTGGGTGGACTGGAGGACGGCCTCGAGCGAGGCGTGTGCGGGCATCGACGCGGCCCGGATCAGCCGACGCGCGGTCTCGGCGTGCGCGACCTGCTGCACCAGCTCCTCGCGCTCGAACGCGGTGAGCACCGCGCGCTCGGTCTGAGCTGCGTACCGTTCGAGCAGCCGGCGCTGCCGGGCGTCGGGGCGTCGCCCGGACACCGGGCGGTCCACGGAGAGCACGCCGATCAGCCCTCCGTCGTCGTCGGTGAGCAGTCCGACGAGAACGTCGTGTGGGTGCCAGGCGTCGGGCTCGTCGGTCTGGTGGTCGGCCACCACCACCCAGTGGCCGTCGAGATCCTCGGGCTCGTAGTTCTCCGCGGCGAGGAAGTGCAGACGACCCCACGGCTCGGCCCGGTGCAGCACCGAGTCCAGCGCCGACACCGGGTCGGCGTTCTCGTACAGGTGGGCGCGGAACTCCTCGGGACCGGTGTAGCCCATCGTGATCAGGTGCCCGTCGAGGACGACGGAGAGGGCCGCCACCTCGAAGCCGATCATCTCCGCGACCGCCTCGACCATCAGCTGGAGGACCGCCCGGGCCGAGGAGTCCGACCAGCCGGTGTGGTCGGGGTGGCTGTGCAGCACCGGTACCGAGGCGTACCCCGGTCCATGCAACTGCCTCACTCTCGCCAACCCCTCCACTGCCCCGGGTCTCGCCGCGGGTCCCGTCGGCCCGCGTCACGGACCCTCGAAGCGCCATCCTCCTGCACCGACGACGTCCCCGGGGGCGATTTCCAGAGGGTCGGTCGAGCCCGTTCGTCCCTGCGGTGCGGGGCCTGGGCCCCGGCGATTGGGGGACGTTCGCCCTCTCCCGGCATTGGGGCGCGTCTGGTTCGATGAGGACCGTGGATCTCTCCTCTGCTCTCGCCCGCCTGCCCGAGAACCCCCGCGTGGTCGTCACCGGCAACCACGCGACGCCCTGGGAGACGCTCAAGCTCGTCGACGAGGCTCTGCCGTCGTACAAGCTCTGGGCGCTCAACGGCCAGCGGGAGCTGCCGGATCGCGAGGGCGTCACGCTCGAGACCTCCTTCGTCGGCCCCGGCCAGCGCAAGAGCCCCCGGCTCGCCTACTTCCCCTCCCGGCTCTCGCTGGTTCCGCTCTTCTTCGACCAGGCGCTGCCGCCGGACGCCGTGCTCCTCCACACCACCCGTCCGAGGGGCGGCAAGGTCTCGATGGGCACCGAGGTCAACGTGCTCCCTGCGGCCATCGAGGCGGCCAAGCGGCGCGGCGGCCTCGTGATCGCCGCCGTCAACGAGCACATGCCCTACACCTTCGGCGACGCCGAGATCGACGTCGACCTGATCGACGTGATGGTCGAGGCCGACGTGCCGATGCCGGTGGCGCCGGTGACCGCGATCGACGAGCAGTCCGCCTACATCGGTCAGCTGGTCGCCGACCGCGTCGAGGACGGCTCCACCCTGCAGGCCGGCATCGGTGCGGTCCCCGACGCCACGCTGCACGGACTGACCGGACGCCGCGGGCTGCGGGTGTGGACCGAGATGTTCTCCGACTCCGTGCTGGCACTGGAGAAGGTCGGCGCGCTGGACCGCAACGTCCCGATCACCGCATCGTTCCTGTTCGGCTCGCCCGAGCTGATGGAGTGGGTCGACGGCAACGACCGGGTGCACATGGTGCGCACCGAGGTCACCAACGACCCGGGCCGGATCGCCCAGAACCCCAAGATGCTCAGCGTGAACACCGCTCTGCAGGTCGACCTGTTCGCCCAGGCGAACGCCTCGCGCATCCGGGCCCGCATTCACTCCGGCTTCGGCGGCCAGACCGACTTCATCGTCGGCGCCATGCACAGCGTCGGCGGCCAGGCCCTGATCGCGCTGAAGTCCTGGCACCCCAAGGCCGACTGCTCCACGATCGTGCCGCTGGTCGACGAGCCGGTGACCTCGTTCCAGATGAGCGGAGTGGTGACCGAGCAGGGTGTCGCGGAGATCTACGGCCGCGACCAGCGTGAGCAGGCCCGGCAGCTGATCGAGCACGCCGCCCACCCGAGCGTTCGTGACGAGCTCCGCGAGGAAGCCGTCGAGCTGGGGCTGGCCGACCCGAGGTAGCGCCAGCTCCCGCGATCTCTAGAATCGCGGCCATGACGCAGCAGCCGTTCTCCCGCCCCGGCGCCATCGACCTCTCCGGACTCAAGCAGCCCGCCGGCGCGCCACCGGCCGGCGCCGCCGGCCCGGCGGCCGGGGGGACGGCCGGCGGCGTCTCGTCGTACGCCGTCGCGGTCGACGAGCAGAACTTCCAGGCGACCGTCGAGGCGTCGATGACCGCGCCGGTGCTGCTGGTCTTCTACTCGCGCAGCCGGATGCCCGAGAGCGGCCAGCTCGCCGACGACCTCGCCACCGTCTCGGGCGAGTTCGAGGGCCGGTTCCTGGCCGGCCTCGTCGATGTCGACGCGACCCCCTCGATCGCGCAGGCCATGCAGATCCCGAGCATCCCGCTGGTGGTGGCGGTGCTCGACGGGCGTCCCGCGCCGCTGCTGCAGGACGTCGTGCCGATCGAGGAGCTGCGCGCCGCGCTCACCCAGGTGATGCAGCAGCTCACCGCCCAGGGCGTCACGGGTCGGCACCAGCCCCGCCACGCCGAGGCACCGGCGGGGGAGGAGCCCGAGGTGGACCCGCGCTACGCCGCGGCCCAGGACGCGCTCGGTGACGGAGACATCGACCGGGCGGTCGCGGAGTACCAGAAGCTCGTCGACGCCAATCCCGCCGACGCCGAGGCCGCGGCCGGGCTCGCGATGGCCAAGGTGCTCCAGCGCACCCAGGGCGTCGACCTGCAGGCCGCTCGCGCTGCCGCCGCCGAGCGCCCCGACGACGTGGACGCACAGACGATGGTCGCCGACCTCGACCTGCTGGGCGGTCACGTCGACGACGCTTTCCACCGGTTGGTCGAGCTGGTCCGCCGCAGCGTCGGCGACGACCGCGACCGGGCCCGCGACCACCTGCTGGGGCTGTTCGCCGCGGTCGGCAACGACGACGAGCGGGTGCTGCGCGGCCGGCGCAACCTGGCCTCCGCGCTCTTCTGACCTCTCGTCTCGCCCTCTGCTGGGGCCCGGCCGCTGACGCCGGCACCTCCGCGATCATTGCGACAGCGCATGGATCCGGGCCGGCGTGGTACCCGAGGCGTGAACGCCGGCGGCGGTGCTGCCCCGGGGCAGCCGTCGTCGGGCCGCACTCACGCGAAGAGGGTGACCAGAGATGGCTCGGGTCGATCGCATCGCAGAACCGTGGGGCACACGCACGCCCTACGGGCCGGGAGAGTCGTGGCCGGTGCGGGTGGACAGCCACCTGGCCGAGGGGGTGGAGCTCGGCGACGTGGAGCGATGGGTGCAGTCCGCCTCGATCCTGCACTCCAACGGCGACGCGCTGGACATCGCGGTCCGCGACGGTCGGATGGTCGGTGTCCGCGGCCGGGCGGTCGACCGGGTCAACACGGCCGGCTCGGACCCAAGGACCTCTACGGCTGGCAGGCGAACGGCTCCCGGGAGAGGCTGACCAAGCCGCTGATCCGCCGCGACGGCGAGCTGGTCGAGACCGACTGGGACACCGCGATGGAGGCGGTCGCCGGGCGCACCCGTGAGCTGGTCGCCGAGCGGGGACCGAGCTCGGTGGGCTTCTACACCACCGGTCAGCTGTTCCTCGAGGAGTACTACACGCTCGGCCTCATCGCGCACGGCGGCATCGGGACCAACCACGTCGACGGCAACACCCGACTCTGCACCGCCACCGCTGCTGCGGCGCTGAAGGAGTCCTTCGGGTGCGACGGCCAGCCCGGCTCCTACACCGACATCGACCACGCGGACACGATCTGCCTCTACGGGCACAACATGGCCGAGACCCAGACCGTGCTCTGGACCCGCATCCTGGACCGGCTGGCCGGCCCCAACCCGCCGCAGCTGGTCTGCGTCGATCCCAGGCTCACTCCTGTCGCCGAGGCGGCCAGGGTGCATCTCGCCCCGCGTCCCGGCACCAACGTGATGCTGATGAACGCACTGCTGCGCGAGATCCTCGACCACGGCTGGGTCGACCGTGACTACCTCGAGGCACACACCGTCGGGTTCGCGGAGCTTTCGAAGATGCTCGACGGCTACACCGTCGAGCGGGCGGCCGAGGTGTGCGGGGTGCCGCCCTCCGACCTCCGTGAGGCCGCCCGCATCATCGGCGCCGCCGAGCGGCTGCTGTCCACCGTGCTCCAGGGGTTCTACCAGTCCCACCAGGCCACGGCGGCCGCGGTCCAGGTCAACAACGTGCACATCGTCCGCGGCATGCTCGGCAAGGCCGGTTGCGGCATCCTGCAGATGAACGGCCAGCCCACGGCACAGAACACCCGTGAGTGTGGCGCCGACGGTGACCTGCCGGCGTTCCGCAACTGGTCCAACGACGCGCACATCGCCGACCTCGCTCGGGTCTGGAACATCGACCCGATGGACATCCCGCACTACACCTCCCCGACGCACGCGATGCAGATCATGCGGTACGTCGAGGACGGCTCGATCCGGTTCCTCTACGTCACCGCCACCAACCCGGCGGTCTCGATGCCGGAGCTGCGCCGGATGCGCGAGATCCTCTCCCAGGACCGGCTCTTCCTGGTGGTCCAGGACATCTTCCTCTCGGAGACCGCCCAACTGGCCGACGTGGTGCTGCCGGCGGCCACGTGGGGTGAGAAGACCGGCACCTTCACCAACGTCGACCGCACCGTCCATCTGTCGGAGAAGGCCGTCGAGCCGCCGGGGGAGGCCAGGGCCGACCTGGAGATCCTGCTCGACTACGCCCGCCGGCTCGACCTGCGCGACAAGGACGGCGCCCCGCTGGTGAAGTGGCGCACGGCCGAGGAGGCCTTCGACGGCTGGCGGGAGTGCACGCGCGGGAGACCGTGCGACTACACCGGCCTGAGCTACGACAAGCTGCGCGGTGGCAGCGGCATCCAGTGGCCCTGCAACGACGAGCACCCCGACGGCGCCGAGCACATCTACGTCGCCGGAGACTTCTGGTCACATCCGGACCACTGCGAGAGCTACGGGCGCGACATGGTCACCGGCGCACCGGTGGAGCCCAGCGAGTACCGCTCCCTGAACCCCGACGGCAAGGCGATCCTCAAGGCGGCGGAGTACCTCCCGCCGCACGAGATGCCTTCGGAGGAGTTCCCCTTCCAGCTGATCACCGGCCGCACGCTCTATCACTTCCACACGCGCACCAAGACCGGCCGAGCGCCGCAGCTCCAGGCCGCGGCCCCGGAGGTCTGGGTGGAGGCGTCGGCTGCGGACGCCGAGGAGCAGGGCTGGACGGAGGGTGACCTGCTGCGGGTCACCACGCCACGAGGAGAGGTCAGTGCGCGGCTCCGGGTGAGCGGCATCCGGCAGGGCGTGCTGTTCCTGCCGTTCCACTACGGCTACTGGGACACCGACGCCGGCCACCGGCCGGACGGGTCCGACGGCCGGGCGGCCAACGAGCTCACCCTCACCGACTGGGACCCCGCCTCGAAGCAGCCGATCTTCAAGACCGCCGCGGCGGCGGCGCACCGGATCGGCGCGGCGGAGGGACCCTCCCTCGCGCCCACGACGACCGGGTCCCGCCCGGTCACCACGGAGGTGCCCGCCACCAGCGGCGGACCGACCGCGTTGGCCGAGGAGCGGTTCGAGAACACGGGAGCGGCCCGATGAGGGCCCGTCAGCTGCTGCGCAGCCTGCACGGCAACAAGGTGGGGGCGGCGCTGGAGGAGCTGCACCGCTCCGAGAACGACCTCGCGGCGGCCTTGCTGCACGTCTCGGACCAGCACAAGGTCGACCACGAGATCTTCTACGTCGCTCGCGACATCGCTCGCTGGTCCCAGGAGCACGTCCGCCGGCTCGCCGAGGTCGGCGGTGACTACGGCCTCGACCTGGATCCGGACGCCGAGGACGACGCCACGCCGCTGGCACCGATCAAGCAGAAGGGCACCGAGCTCACCGGCCGGTTCCACGAGCCGACCCTGCTCCTGTTGGCCGACCTGCGCCGGATCCATCGCGATGCCGCCGGCGTCTCCCTCGACTGGGAGGTGCTCGCGCAGACCGCGCAGGCCATGCAGGACCGCGAGCTCCTGGGCGTCTGTCAGGAGTGCCACCCCGAGACCCTGCGCCAGATGCGCTGGGCCAACGCGAAGGTCAAGGAGACCGCGGCCCAGATCATGGTCACCGGCTGAGCGGCGACGCGAGATGAACGATAAGAGGGCACGAGCCGCCGAGGCCATGATGCCGGTGTCGCGCACGAGGACGAGCGGGACCGCCGCCAGGCGCTGCTCAGCCTGACCGCACACAGACCACCGCCCCGCCGCCCTGGCGAACCAGGACGACGGGGCGGTGTGAGTGTGGACCGGCTCGCTACTCCGCGCCGAGCGCCGCCCGGCCGGCCTCCAGCCGCGCCACCGGGACCCGGAACGGCGAGCAGGAGACGTAGTCGAGACCGACCTGGTCGAAGAAGTGGATCGAGTGCGGGTCGCCGCCGTGCTCGCCGCAGACGCCCAGGTGCAGGTCGGGACGGGCCTTGCGGCCCAGCTCGACCGCGGTGCGCACCAGTGAGCCGACACCCTCGGTGTCGAGCGACTCGAACGGCGAGACCTGGAAGACGCCCTGTTCGAAGTAGGTCGAGAAGAACTCGGCCTCCACGTCGTCGCGCGAGAAGCCCCACGTCAGCTGGGTCAGGTCGTTGGTGCCGAAGGAGAAGAACTCCGCCACCTTGGCGATCTTGTCGGCGGTGACCACGGCTCGAGGGATCTCGATCATCGTGCCGATCTTGTGGGGGATCGTGATGCCGCGCTCCTGCTCGACCTCGCGGGCCACCTGCTCCAGCTTGGCCTTGATGATCTCCAGCTCCTTCACGCTGGCCACCAGCGGCACCATGATCTCCGGCCGCGGGTCGCCGTTGGCCTGGAGGTGGTCGGCGGCCGCCATCAGGATCGCCCGGGCCTGCATCGTGAACAGGCCGGGGATCGCGATGCCCAGGCGGACGCCGCGCAGACCCAGCATCGGGTTCTGCTCGTGCAGCCGGCGGACGGCGGTGAGCAGCTGGTGGTGCCGCTCGTCGTGCTCGCCGTGCTCCTCCTCGAGGGCGACGTCGACCGAGAGCTCGGTGAGGTCCGGGAGGAACTCGTGCAGCGGCGGGTCGATGAGCCGGATGGTCACCGGCATGCCGTTCATCGCCTTGAAGATCTCGGCGAAGTCCTTGCGCTGCAGGGGAAGCAGCTCGTCGAGAGCCTTCTCCTGCTCGGACTGGTTCTCCGCGACGATCAGGTGCTCGACCAGCTCACGACGCTCGCCGAGGAACATGTGCTCGGTGCGGCACAGACCGATGCCCTGGGCGCCGAACCGGCGCGCCCGGGAGGCGTCGTCGGGAGTGTCGGCGTTGGCCCGGACCAGCATCCGGCGCGCCTTGTCGGCGTGCTCCATCAACGCGGCGACCGCGGTGACCAGCTCGTCGCTGGTCGCGTCGAGCTCGCCCTCGAACCAACGCACGATCGAGGACGGCACGACCGGCACCGACCCGGCGTACACGTGGCCGGTGGTGCCGTCGATCGAGATCAGGTCGCCCTCGGCGATCTCGGCACCGTCGGCGGTGGTGAACCGGCGGTTCTTGGCGTCGACGTCGATCGCCTCGGCGCCGCACACGCAGGTGCGGCCCATGCCGCGCGCCACGACGGCCGCGTGCGAGGTCTTGCCGCCCCGGCTGGTCAGGATGCCGCGCGCGGCGACCATGCCGTGCAGGTCGTCGGGGTTGGTCTCCTTGCGGATGAGGATGACGTCCTCGCCCTTCTCGGCCCACTCGACAGCGGTCGCGGAGGAGAAGACGGCCTTGCCGACGGCCGCGCCGGGGGAGGCGTTCATCCCCTTGGCGAGCAGCTCGCGCGCCGCGGACTCGTCGAAGCTGGGGAACATCAGCTGCCCCAACTGCGCGCCGTGCACGCGGCGGACCGCCTCGTCGAGGTCGATCAGCCCCTCGTCGGCCATCATGTAGGCGATCCGGAACGCGGCGGCCGCGGTGCGCTTGCCCACCCGGGTCTGCAGCATCCACAGCTTGCGGTCCTCGATGGTGAACTCGATGTCGCACATGTCGCGGTAGTGCTTCTCGAGGGTGTCCATGATCTGGAGCAGCTCGTCGTGGGCGGGCTTGTCGATCTCACCGAGGTCGGCCAGCGTCACGGTGTTGCGGATGCCGGCGACGACGTCCTCGCCCTGCGCGTTCTGCAGGTAGTCGCCGTAGACGCCGCGGTGGCCGCTGGCGGGGTCACGGGTGAACGCGACGCCCGACCCGGAGGTCATGCCGCGGTTGCCGAAGACCATGACCTGCACGTTCACGGCGGTGCCGAGGTCCTCGGGGATCCGCTCCTGACGGCGGTAGAGGCGGGCCCGGTCGGTGTTCCAGGAGTCGAAGACAGCGCGCACGGCCAGGTCGAGCTGCTCGCGGGGGTCCTGCGGGAACGGCCGGCCGACGTGGCTCTGGATCAGCCCCTTGAAGGTCTCGACGAGACCGCGCAGGTCCTCGACGTCGAGGTCGAGGTCGGCGGTGGTCCCGCGCTTCTCCTTCAGCTCATCGAGCGCCTCGGCGAAGACCTCGCTGTCGATGCCGAGGACCGTGGAGCCGAACATCTGGAGCAGGCGACGGTAGGAATCCATCGCGAAGCGCTCGTTGCTGTTGGCCCGGGCCAGCCCGTGCACCGACTCGTCGTTGAGGCCGATGTTGAGGACGGTCTCCATCATGCCGGGCATCGAGAACTTCGCGCCCGAACGGACCGAGAGCAGCAGCGGGTCGGCGGGGTCGCCCAGGCGGCGCCCCATCGTCTCCTCGAGGGCGGAGAGCCGTGCGGTCACCTCGTCGGCCAGGCCCGCGGGCTCGGCGCCTTCCTCGAGGTACGCACGACAGGCCTCCGTCGTGATCGTGAATCCCGGCGGCACCGGCAACCCCAGGTTGGTCATCTCGGCGAGGTTGGCGCCTTTGCCACCCAGCAAGTCCTTCTGGTCCTTGCTGCCCTGACTGAAGTCGTAGACGAAGCTGGTCACGGGGTCGATCATCCCCTTGCAAACTTTCGGGACGGCAGGGTCGTAAGTCCCCTCGAAGTCCCGAAAGCAAACGAGTTGTGGTAGCCCTGATCAACTCACCTGTTCAGCTCTCGACGGGGCTCCCGGACTCGACGTACGCAGGGGCGCCGCCGAGGTTGCGCAGCGCGCTCTCGACCCGCCGGGCGGTGAAGTCGGCGCAGCGCTCGCGAGCCTCCTCGAGGGTGCAGAAGGCCGCCGACCGGATCTCGCGCGGCTCGGCCACCACGCGGTCCAGGATCGCGGCGGGGTGCACCCCGCCGTCGAAGACCAGACACAGCGCGTCGTCCCAGCCGCTCCACGGCGGCAGCCAGTCGGTGAGCAGCAGGTCCCCGGCGGGGAGGACCAGACCCAGCTCCTCCTCGAGCTCTCGGCCGACGGCCAGCTGCGGCGACTCGCCCACCTCGACCACGCCGCCCGGAAGGTCCCAGTCCTGCTTGTAGGTCAGCTGGCACAGCAGCACCCGGCCGTCCTCGTCGCGCACCAGCATCTGGCTGATCGCCCGCTTGCGGGGCAGGAACGAGTTGAGCAGCGCCCGGAACCCCTCGGGCTCGTGGGCGGGGACGTCGTCGCGCAGCCGCGCGTAGACGATGCGGTCGACCGCCTCGCCCTCGACGGTGACCCCGCGCATCACCCCCTCGCGGCGCAGCCCCGACCAGGTCGCGACCCGCTGCGCCGCCTCGTCGGCGGGGTCGACCAGGGCCTCGACCCGCACGTGCGCGGCGAGAGCGGCCTCGACCTCACGGCGTACGACGTCGACGGCCGACCCCAGGCCGGAGACGTGCACGTCGGGAAGCCAGCTGATCCGGGCGACTCCCTCGGCGACCGTGGTGACGGTGGTCGGCTGCTTGCTCACGCGGCCACGATAGCCAGGAGGTGGTGCGGCGCCGACCGGTCAGTCGCGGCGCCGGAACCACACCGTGGCCAGCGGAGGCACCACGATGTCGGCGTACGCCGGCTGCCCGCTGTGCTCGCCCTCGACCGCGGTGATCGCGCCGAAGTTGCCGACGCCCGAGCCGGTGTAGGCCTCGGCGTCGGTGTTCACCACCTCGTCCCAGACCCCGGCGGCCGGGAGGCCCAGCCGGTAGCCGTGGTGGGGGGTCGCGGAGAAGTTCGACACGCAGACGACCTCACCGGAACTGTCGCCGGCATCGCCGCGGCGCACGAACGAGAAGACGTTGCGCCCCGCGTCGTTGCCGTCGATCCAGGTGAAGCCCCCCGGGTCGGTGTCCTTCTCCCACATCGCCGGGCTGCCGGCGTAGACGGTGTTGAGATCGCGGACCAGCGACTGCACGCCTCGGTGCTCGGGGTGGTCCAGCAGCCACCAGTCGAGCTCGCGGGCCTCGGCCCACTCGGACTCCTGGCCGAACTCGCTGCCCATGAACAGCAGCTGCTTGCCGGGGTGGGCCCACATGAAGCCCAGATAGGCGCGCAGGTTCGCCAGCTGCTGCCACCGGTCGCCCGGCATCTTGCGCAACAGCGAGCCCTTGCCGTGCACGACCTCGTCGTGGCTGATCGGCAGCATGTAGTTCTCCGACCACGCATAGACCATCGAGAACGTCATCTCGCCGTGGTGCCAGGAGCGGTGCACCGGATCGCGCTGCATGTAGCCCAGCGAGTCGTGCATCCAGCCCATGTTCCACTTGAAGCCGAACCCCAGGCCGTTGTCGCTGGTGGGCCGGGTGACCCCCGGCCAGGAGGTGGACTCCTCGGCGATCGTCACCGCGCCGGGAACCCGGCGATAGACGGTCGCGTTCATCTCCTGCAGGAACTGCACGGCCTCGAGGTTCTCGCGGCCGCCGTACTTGTTCGGCGACCACTCACCCTCCTCGCGGGAGTAGTCGAGATAGAGCATCGAGGCGACGCCGTCGACGCGCAGCCCGTCGGCGTGGAACTCCTCGAGCCAGTAGATGGCGTTGGCGTAGAGGAAGTTGCGCACCTCGTGCCGGCCGAAGTTGAAGATGTGCGAGCCCCACTCCTTGTGCCAGCCGCGCTGGGGGTTGGGGTCCTCGTAGAGGGGGGTGCCGTCGAAACGCGCCAGCGCCCACTCGTCGGTGGCGAAGTGGCCGGGCACCCAGTCCAGGATCACGCCGATGCCCGCCTGGTGCAGCCGGTCGACCAGCAGCCGAAAGCCGTCGGGGTCGCCGAAGCGCGCGTCGGGGGCGAAGTAGGAGGTGACGTGGTAGCCCCACGAGCCGCCGAACGGGTGCTGCATGACCGGCATCAGCTCGACGTGGGTGAAGCCGAGATCGGCGAGGTAGTCGGGCAGCTCGTCGGCCAGCTCCGCCCACGACCAGTGCCGGCCGTCGCGGTGCTTCTTCCACGAGGCCAGGTGGAGCTCGTAGACCGACATCGGCTCGCGGTGGTGCTGCTTGGCCGCACGCTGCTGCATCCACTCCTGGTCGCCCCAGGTGTAGTCGGAGTCGAAGACCAGCGACGCGGTGGCCGGGGGAGCCTCCGCCCAGGCCGCCATCGGGTCCGCCTTCTCCCGCCACTGTCCGTCGGCGCCCAGCACGGCGTACTTGTACGCGGTGCCGGTGCCGACGCCGGGCACGAAGAGCTCCCACACCCCGGAGCTGCCGAGCTGCCGCATGGGGTGCTCGCGGCCGTCCCAGCTGTTGAAGTCGGCCTTGAGTCGCACGGCGCGGGCTCCGGGCGCCCAGACCGCGAACGAGGTGCCGGTGATCTCCTCGACGCCGTGCCCGTCGTAGCGGTGCACCCGCGCACCGAGCACCTGCCACAGGTTCTCGTGGCGGCCCTCGTTGATCAGGTGCAGGTCGACCTCGCCGAGAGTGGGCAGGAAGCGGTAGGGGTCGTCGACCACGATCGGCTCGTCACCGTAGGACACCGCCAGCCGGTAGTCGGGCACCTCGGGGACCGGCAGCACGCCGACCCAGATGCCCTCGTGCTCGTGGGTCAGCTCGGTCTCCCGGGGGCCGTCGGCGCCCCGGTAGCGGGCCACCACCCGGGTCGCGAGCGGCCGCAGCGCGCGCACGGTGACCGCCCCCTCGTGCGGGTGGGCGCCGAGGACTCCGTGCGGGTTGCCGTGCTCGCCGCGGACGATCTGGTCCAGTTCGCTGACCGGCACCGGGCGGGCCGCCCGGGCCGTGACGTCGGTGCTGCCGGGACCTCCGGCGGGGGGGTTCGTGGTCATGACTCTCCGATCCTCGCGACGGCCTCGAGTGGGATGCCCACCCAGGTCGGACGGTTGCGGGTTTCGTAGACGGTCTCGTACACGGCCTTGTCGGCGACGTAGGCGTCGAGCAGCGTCTGCTCCGCCGGCGTGAGCTCGCGGCCGACGTAGGCGTCCAGGAACGCCCTCTTGTTACGGGTAGCCCATTCGGTGGCCCGGTATGCCCGCTGCTGGGCACCCTCGTCGTCGCCCCAGCTGCGCTCGACCACATGCGGGGCGTAGTCGAAGGAGCGCAGCATGCCGGCGACGTCGCGCCACGGCGAGTCGGGCAGCAGCCGCTCGGCGAGCGGCTTCGCGGGCTCGCCCTCGAAGTCCACGATCTTCCAGCCCCGGACCGTGCGCAGCGTCTGGCCCAGGTGCAGGTCGCCGTGGACCTGCTGGACCTGGACGCCGTCCAGTCCGGCGAGCGCGTCGAAGACGCCGCGGACCCGGTCGGCGTGGGGGGCGAGCCCCTCGACGACCTCGACCGCCGCGTCGAGGCGGCGCCGCATGCCCTCGGCGAGCTCGGCCAGTTGGTCGGCGGTGCGGTCCTCGGTGGGGAACTCCTCGGCCAGGGTGCGGTGCACCGACGCCAGCGCCTCGCCGAGCCGCGCCGCCTCGCCGGCGAAGTCGCCGCCGACCTCGTCGGCGTGCAGGTCGGCCTCGGCGTACAGGTTGCGGATGCTGGCGAGTGCGAGGTCCCAGCCGTCACTGGCGGTGCGCAGGAACTGCTGGAGCATCGCCAGCGTGAGCACCTGGTCCTCGGTCTGTCCCTCCTGCCGCAGCGCCGGGGTGTCGACCCAGCCGAACAGGGCGGCGACGTGGTCGCTGCCGGCTCGGGTGAGCACCTCGTGGATCGAGACGTCGGGGTTCGCCCCGGGAGTGATCCGGCGGAACACCTTCAGCAGGGAGTCCTCGCCGAACGCCACCGACGAGTTCGACTGCTCGCCGCTGAACAGCGTCGAGTGGGTGTCGAGGTCCAGCTCGTGGCCCGGGATCCGGTGGAACCGGAGCGGCCCCTCCGGCTGGTCGACGAACGACCGGAGCCAGCAACCCATCGCCAACCGGTCGTGCAGCGCGTCGTAGACGTAGCGGACGCCGAAGTCCGAGTCCTCGAAGTGGCCGACGAACGCGTGCTCGAGGCGGTCCTGCGGCTCGGTGTAGAACGCGAGCGGCAGTTGGTAGTAGTCCTGCCCGCTCTCGCCCGACCCCTCCTGGGCGTCCTCGAAGCCGACGGTCGCCAGGTCGATGGCGACCTCCGGCCCGTCGTCGGCGCAGGCGGGCAGCCGCCCGAGGCGGCGGACTCCCACCACCTGGAAGGGGCGGCCCTTGCCGCCGAACCAGCGGGACCGGCCGACGAACTCGGTCAGCAGGTGCAGTTGCTCGGGCGGGACCTCTCGCGGGCCGCCCGCTGTGGCGTCAGTCATGACACTCCCTCCTCCGAGTCGGACGGGGTCAGCCGGAACCAGTAGAAGCCGTAGCCCCCCAGGGTGAGCAGGTAGGGCAGCTCGCCGACCTTGGGGAAGGGGACTCCACCGGTGAGCTCGTAGGGCACCATCCCCTCGTAGCGGCGCAGGTCGAGCTCCACCGGCTGCGGGAATCGCGAGAGGTTGTTGATGCAGACGATCACGTCGCGGCCGCCGTCCTCGTCGACGTGCTCGCGGGCGAACGAGAGGACGCAGGGGTTGGACCCGCCGAGGTCGGTGAACGAGCCCAGCCCGAAGGCGGAGTGCCGGCGCCGGATGTGGATCATCCGCCGGGTCCAGTGCAGCAGGGAGGAGGTGTTCTCCAGCTGCGCCTCGACGTTGACGCTCTGGTAGCCGTAGACGGGATCCTGGATCGCGGGGAGGTGCAGCTTGCCGGGTGTCGCGGCGGAGAAGCCGGCGTTGCGGTCCGGCGTCCACTGCATCGGGGTGCGCACGCCGTCGCGGTCACCGAGCCAGATGTTGTCGCCCATGCCGATCTCGTCGCCGTAGTAGAGCACCGGTGAGCCGGGCAGCGAGAGCAGGAGCGCGTTGAACAGCTCGATCTGGTTGGTGTCGTTGTCCAGCAGCGGGGCCAGCCGCCGGCGGATGCCGATGTTGGCCTTCATGCGTGGGTCCTTGGCGTACTCGGCCCACATGTAGTCGCGGTCCTCGTCGGTGACCATCTCGAGGGTCAGCTCGTCGTGGTTGCGCAGGAAGATGCCCCACTGGCAGCCGTGGGGGATCGGCGGCGTCTGCTCGAGGATCTCCGAGATCGGGAAGCGCGACTCGCGACGCACCGCCATGAAGATGCGCGGCATCACCGGGAAGTGGAAGCACATGTGGCACTCGTCGCCGCCGGACTCGAAGTCGCCGAAGTAGTCGACGACGTCGGCCGGCCACTGGTTGGCCTCCGCCAGCAGCACCCGGCCCGGGTAGTTCTCGTCGACGAACCGGCGTACCTTGCGGAGGAACTCGTGCGTCTCGGGGAGGTTCTCCCCGTTGGTGCCGGGCCGCTCGTAGAGGTAGGGCACCGCGTCGAGCCGGAAGCCGTCCAGCCCCATGTCGAGCCAGAACCGCATCGCGTCGAGCATCGCGTCGTGGACGCGGGGGTTGTCGAAGTTGAGGTCGGGCTGGTGGGAGAAGAAGCGGTGCCAGAAGTACTGCTGACGGACCGGGTCCCAGGTCCAGTTCGACGGCTCGGTGTCGACGAAGATGACCCGGGCGTCCTGGTAGAGCTCGTCGGTGTCGGACCAGACGTAGAAGTCGCCGAACGGGCCGTCCGGGTCCTCCCGGCTGGCCTGGAACCACGGGTGCGCGTCGCTGGTGTGGTTCATCACGAAGTCGACGATGACCCTGATCCCGCGCTTGTGCGCCTCGTTGAGGAGCTCGCGGAAGTCCTCGACCGCCCCGCACTCGGGGAGGATGTCGGTGTAGTCGGCGACGTCGTAGCCGCCGTCGCGCAGCGGTGAGGTGAAGAACGGCGGGATCCACAGGCAGTCGACGCCGAGCCACTCGAGGTAGTCCAGCTTCTCGGTGAGGCCGCGGAAGTCGCCGACGCCGTCACCGTTGGAGTCGCGGAACGAGCGGACCAGCACCTCGTAGAACACCGCGGTCTTGAACCACGAGGGGGCGCTGGCGACGTCGTCGGGAAAGGGGTCTCCCTCGGGGCTGTGACCCATCGGGCTCAGCTGGTTCTCGGCTCGGGCTCCGGTGGAGCCGGTCGGCCCGGCGGTCGACTGCGTCAACGGTTCCTCCTCACGGTCAGGATGTGCGCCGGCTCGTGGAAGGGGTCGAGCCGCACGAAGTTGTGCTGCCCCCAGTTCCAGTCCTGGCCGGTGATCTCGTCGTGCACCGCGAACGTGTCGCCCCACTCGAAGCCGAGGGCCGGCAGGTCGAGGTGGACCGTGGTCTCCCGGGTGGCGTGGGGATCGAGGTTGACCACGACGATGACCGTGTCGTCGCACGTCTCGCCGCTCGCCGGATCCGGGGCGACGGGGGGAGTGGCGGCGTGATTGGCGGGCCCCGGCATCCGGGTGCTCTTGCTGAACACGAGGACGTTCTCGTCGTCGCTCCAGTGCACCGCGACGTTGCGCAGCAGCTGGAGGGCGGGGTGCCGGCGGCGGATCTCGTTGAGCCGGGTGAGGTACGGCGCCAGCGTGCGCCCCTCGCGTTCGGCGCCCTCCCAGTCGCGGACCCGGATCTGGTACTTCTCCGAGTCGAGGTACTCCTCGCTGCCCGGTCGCACCGCCACATGCTCGAACAGCTCGTAGCCGGCGTACACGCCCCACGAGGGGGCGGAGGTGGCCGCGATCGCGGCCCGGATCTTGAACGCGGCCGGGCCGCCGTACTGCAGGTAGGCGTGCAGGATGTCGGGGGTGTTGACGAAGAAGTTCGGGCGCATCAGGTGGTCGCTCTCGCGGGCGAGCTCGAGGAGGTACTCCTCGAGCTCCCACTTGGCGTTGCGCCAGGTGAAGTAGGTGTAGCTCTGCTGGAAGCCGACCGCGCCCAGCCCGCGCATCATCGCCGGCCGGGTGAACGCCTCGGCGAGGAAGAGCACGTCGGGGTCGGTGCGGCGGACCTCCGCCAGCAGCCACTCCCAGAACGCCACCGGCTTCGTGTGCGGGTTGTCGACCCGGAAGATCCGCACGCCGTGCGACATCCACAGCCGGACGATCCGCAGCACCTCGGCGGAGATGCCGGTGGGGTCGTTGTCGAAGTTGATCGGGTAGATGTCCTGGTACTTCTTGGGCGGGTTCTCCGCGTGCGCGATGGTGCCGTCGGCGCGGGTGGTGAACCACTCGGGGTGACTGGTGACCCACGGATGGTCGGGCGCGGCCTGGAGTGCGAGGTCGAGCGCCACCTCCAGGCCCAGCTCGCGGGCCCGGGCGACGAACGCGTCGAAGTCGTCGAAGTCGCCCAGGTCGGGGTGGATGGCGTCGTGGCCGCCGTCCTTCGAGCCGATCGCCCACGGGGAGCCGGGGTCGTCGGGGCCGGGGGTCAGCGTGTTGTTGGGGCCCTTCCGGTTGACCTCGCCGATCGGGTGCACGGGCGGCAGGTAGATCACGTCGAAGCCCATGGCGGCCACCGCGTCCAGCCGCTGGGCGGCAGTGCGGAAGGTGCCGCTGGTGACGGCGCCGGTGTCGGGGTCCTGCGTGGCGCCCTCGGAGCGGGGGAAGAACTCGTACCAGCTGCCGTAGAGCGCGCGGCGGCGGTCGGCGTAGAGCGGGAACGGCCCTTCGACGGTGAGCAGCTCGCGCAGCGGGTACGCCGCGAACACCGCCTGCAGCTCGGGCGCCTGGAGGACGGCGAGGCGCGCCGCCACGGGGCGGTCGGTGTCGCCGGCGGCCACGATGGCCGCGTCGAGCGCCTCGTGGGCGTCGGCCTCGGCGGCCGGAACGGACTCCTTGACCCGCTCGCAGAGCAGCCGGCCCTCGGTGAACATCAGCTCGACGTCGACGCCGGCGGGGATCTTCAGGCCGGCGTCGTGCTCCCAGGTGGCCAACGGGTCGGACCAGGACTGGATCTCGAAGGTCCAGGGGCCTTCGAGGTCCGGGACCACCCAGGCCTCGTAGCGGTCGGGCTCCTGCGGGTGCTTGGCGAGCCGGACCGGGGCGCGGCGGGCGCCGGTGGGGTCGACGAGCACCACCTCGGCGCCGAGCTTGTCGTGCCCCTCGCGGAACACGGTGGCCCGGACGGGCAGCGGTTCGCCGACCGTCGCCTTCGCGGGCTGTCGACCCAGGTCGACGACGGGCATGACGTTCATGACGGGGATGCGTCCGACCATTGCTCCAACCTAGTGGCGGTCCGAGGCGGAGCCGCAAGGGGCGGTCCACCGGGTCGCGCCGGGCGGCTCCCGGCGTGACGCCGCACTGGTACCCAGGCAGCCCGCCGCCGAACGTCCCGGGCCCACGTTGGGCGGTGACGGAGGTCACCGCCGAACGTCCCCCCGGTTCGGGTCGCAGGGTCAGAACACCTGCAGCTCCGCGGCGTGCACGATCGTCCCGCGGTCGGAGGCGGTGGCGCAGTCGGTGTCGTTGAGCGGGTCGTCGTCCTGCTCGCCGGCGTAGCCGGGCCCTCCGGTGCATTGGTTCTCCAGCGCGACCAACCGGATCGCGGCGGCACGGGTGGGCGGCACCCGGAACGAGCGCAGCGTCAGGTCGGGGGCGACCGGCCGGGGCCGGACCCCCGGGAAGGCATCGCGCGGGGAGACGTAGAAGCGGCGCCAGGTGGCGTCCGCGGTGTCGCACCCGGCCACGCACGCCTCGAGCGCGAACCGGCGCAGCGCGGTGAACCGCGAGCCGGAGTCGGGGTCGGGGTCGGCCTGCGCCAGGGGGATCGGCGAGTCCTCGGCGGGCGCCGGGGTGAGCATCGCGCTGACCTGGACCCGGCGGACGCGGTGCACGCCACCGGCCAGGTCGACGGCGACCGACGGCTGCGTCTCGTCGACGTTCGCGGTGGTGACACCGCCCCAGTTCGTGGCCTCGGTGCCGTCGATCAGGTGCGCGGGGTTGCGCGAGCCCTCGGTCGCCGAGATCACCGTCGCGCCGGCGGCGGCGGCCGCCAGGTTCCGCGGTGCCCGCACCCGGACCACCCGGTCGCGACCGGGCCGGACGGTCACGGCGAACCGCACGAACCCGCGGGCCGGCGACGCGAAGAGCAACCGGTAGCGGCCGGGGGCGAAGACCGCGCTGCGCCCCAGCGCGGACTTCGGCAGCGTGTCGGCGACCGGCGTGACCCGGGCCTCGTAGTGCCCCACGAAGACCCGGCCGCGGCCCGGGGTCCGGAAGGTGATCCGCGCGTTGCGCTCTCGCGGCGAGGCGAAGCTGGGCCGCACCTCGCTGGAGTCGGCGTCCGGAGTGCTGGCGCCGCGGCCCATCCCGCGGGCGGCGAAGGCCTTCCACAGCACCCGCTGGTTGGCGCCGCCGAACCGCATCCGGTCGGCGGCCAGCATCGCGTCGCGGGCGTCGAGCATCGACGTCGCCCCCTGCTGGAGCAGGAACGAGTCGAACATCAGCTGCACCCAGCGCCGGTTGCCGGGGCAGAACTGGGCGGCGAGCGGCGAACGGTCCGCGGTGGCCTGCGCGCAGCGCAGCTGCAGCCGCTCGTCGTCATAGGGGAAGCGACGGTCGTGCTTGCGCACCAGCGCCTGCCGGACCGACCACTGGGTGCCGTTCCAGATCTCGCCGTCGGAGTGGACCTCGGCTCCGGTGCTGTCGAAGCCGTAGTCGGAGTAGTTCAGCGGATTGCGGTTGATGGCGTAGTCGCGGATGGCGACCTGCTTGTTGCCGGTGGCGTAGACGCCGACGGCCCAGATGTTCCCGCCGTTGCGGTAGCCGTGGCTGAACTGGTACTCCGCGGCGACCAGGTCGCTCCACGACTCACCCATCGCGCCGCCCTGCTCGGAGGTCAGGCCCTCGTCGGGCCCGGCGACCATCCGGTTGCTGATCGCGTGGGTGTACTCGTGGCCGACGATGCCCATGTCGAGCCCGCCGTCGGTGCAGGGCGCGTAGAACGCGCCGGCGATCGGCTGGAAGAGGTACTGGTTGGTGATGCCCGGGATGCCGTCCTGCAGCGTGATCTGGTTGGCGTTGTCGCGGCCCAGGCCGGTGAGGTAGTTCGCGCCGGTGATCGCCCCGGCCTGCGCGTTGCCGATCTCCGGGTCGCCCTCGACGCCGCCGCGACCGTGGTTCTCGGTCTGCATGTTGTAGTTGTCCTCGGTGAACCCGAGGTAGTAGCTGTAGTCGTGCATCCGGTTGTGCGAGACGAACAGGTTGGTCACCGACGCGTCGATGTCGTTGCCGCCCGGCACCAGGTTCGCGGGGTTGCACCGGGACTCGTTCCACGCGTCGGTGAACTCGCCGGCGTACTCGCGGGTGGGGGACACCGGGGCCTGGAACGCGCCGCCCGGCGTCAGCGGGCTGACCCACGCCTCGTGCGTATTGGCGTTGTTGCCGATGGTGGTGAGCGTCGAGGTGCCGCTCGCGTCGAGCGCGTCCCAGGGATAGGTCGCGGCCACGTTGCGCAGCGGTCCGGTCGGGCTGGTGCAGCCGGGGCCGGGCAGCCAGCACGCGGTGACCCGGTTCTGCGGCACGGCGCCGGTGCCGAGCGAGGTCATCGCCGGGTTCGCGGCGAAGTAGGTCCAGCGGGGCGAGAAGCCCAGGCCGGAGCCGTCGGGGGTCTCGGTGTCGCTGCTGGTGACCAGCAGGGAGTACTGGCCGACCACGGCGGAGGCGGTGTCGAACGGGCAGACCTGGAGGGTGTAGACGCCGGCGGGGATCCGGTCGGCGGTGTAGGTGGCGACCTCGGGGCTGGTCAGCAGGTCCTGGGTCAGCAGCAGTTCGCCGTCGGGGTCGAACAGCTTGACCGTGATGTCGTCGACCGGGAGCGCGAGGCCGACCGCGGTGATGGACCTGGTGGCGCCGTCGGTCAGCTCGAACTCGTGCTCGGGGCCGCAGGTGGTGCCGGTGAACGCGCCGCTGAACACGTCGCTCCGGCTGCTGTTCTCGACCTGGTTCTGCCTGGTCAGGATGTCACCGGTGACGGCGTCGACGTTGACTGTGTAGGCCATCGCCGTGCCGCCGGCGGCGTCGACCACGTTGGCCTCGAGGACCGGCCGCACCACCGTGATGCCGTCGACGACCAGGGGCAGTGCCCGCAGCCGCACCTGCTGCTCCTGCGCGAAGCCGGGGACCGTCAGGCGGGTCCAGCCGGCGCGGACGACGCGGCCGATCCGGTCCGACAGGCCGTCGGCGACCTCGTCGGCCAGGGTGGGCCGCACGTCGAGGGCGGCGGCCAGCCAGCCCTCCACCGGGCTGAGGCGAGCGGCCTCGGGGGCGGCGTCGGTGCGGGCCAGGGAGGAGGAGACATAGGTGATCGCGCCGTCGGCGACCCCGACGGTGACGAGTCCGCCCCGGGCCGGCGCCAGCCCGCCGAAGTCCTGCTGGAAGAGCACGGCCCGGGCGGGGCTGTCGATCTCAGTGCCCGAGGGGGTGGACCCGCCGGCGAACTCCTGGGCGCCGACCAGCTCGAGTCGGTCCATCTGGTCGGCGTCGAGCCCGAACACCGCGGCGTGGTGGCGCAGCCAGGTGCGCGCCGCCTCGACCGGGTCGGCGGACGTGGCGACGCCGAGCACGCCGTCGGCCGGAAGCAGCGAGGTGGGGGTGCCGAGGTCGTTCCAGCGCACGTCGACCAGGCCCAGGGAGCGGGCGGCGTCCAGCTGGCTCGCGGCCGGGGCGAGGCGCTCGCCGATGTCGAGGTCCGACAGCGCGGCGACCGGGTCGCCGAGCGTGAGCGGGCCGCCCGGCCCGGCCTCGCTCGCTGCCGCTGGCGCCGTCGTGGCGGCTGAGGCGGGGGCGACGGGGATGGTCAGCCCCGTGAGCCCTGGCAGCAGAGCGGTGGCGGCGAGCGCGAGCGCCCCGGTGGCGAGCCGAGTCCGGCGGCGCGGCCGAGCGCCGGCTGGCCGGCCCTCGATGCTGGTGTTGGTCCCACTGTCCATGTCCCGCCAACGCGGTTTTGCCCGAGGCGTCACGCTCGGGCCTCTCGGCCCGGGTTCCGCCAGGTTCTGGACAAACTTGGCGACGCTCCGGGGAGCGTGGGGGCAGGCCGGTTCGGCCGAAAGAGTTGGATCGTTCAAGTGGAACCGTTAGCGTCGTCCCGTGCGTGCTATTCGTCGCTTCACCGTCCGCCCTGTCCTGCCTCCTGCCCTCGCCGCTCTCGGTGAGCTCGCCGGGAACCTGCGCTGGTCCTGGCACCCCGAGACCCAAGACGTCTTCGAGGCCGTCGACGCCGACCTGTGGGCGGCCACCGGCCACGACCCGGTCCGGCTGCTCGGCTCGGTGGGGCGCGACCGCTTCGAGCAGCTCGCCGCCGACCCGGCGTTCCTCGAGCGTCTCGAGGCCGCTCGCGGCGACCTGGAGGGCTACCTCACCGGCGACCGCTGGTACCAGCAGAAGATGCTCGGCGGCGACGGTGACGCCGGACCCCGGGCGATCGGCTACTTCAGCCCCGAGTTCGGCATCGCCGCGGTGCTGCCGCAGTACAGCGGCGGACTCGGGATCCTGGCCGGTGACCACCTCAAGGCGGCCAGCGACCTCGGGGTGCCGATCATCGGCGTCGGGCTGCTCTACCGGCACGGCTACTTCGACCAGGCGCTCTCGCGTGAGGGCTGGCAGCAGGAGACCTACCCGGTCCTCGACCCCGACGGCCTGCCGCTGTCGCTGCTGCGCGAGGCCGACGGGCGCCGGGCCACGATCACGATCGCGCTGCCCGACGAGCCCGACCTCACCGCCCGCATCTGGGTCGCCCAGGTCGGCCGGGTCCCCCTGCTGCTGCTCGACTCCGACGTCGAGGAGAACCTCGACCACGTGCGCGACGTCACCGACCGGCTCTACGGCGGCAACAGCGAGCACCGGCTGCGCCAGGAGCTGCTGCTCGGTGTCGGCGGCGTCCGGGCGCTGCGCGCCTTCTCCCGGATCACCGGGGCACCCGAGCCCGAGGTCTTCCACACCAACGAGGGGCACGCCGGCTTCCTCGGACTGGAGCGGATCCGCGAGCTCACCGTCGCCGAGGGCGGGCCGAAGCTCGACTTCGACACCGCGCTCGAGGTCAGCCGCGGATCCACGGTCTTCACCACCCACACGCCGGTGCCCGCGGGCATCGACCGGTTCCCGCGGACGCTGATCGAGCAGTACTTCGAGGTCGGCGGCGCCACCCCCGGCGTACCGGTCGACCGGGTGCTGAGCCTCGGTGCCGAGGACTACGAGGGCGGTGACCCCACGGTCTTCAACATGGCCGTGATGGGCTTCCGCCTCGCCCAGCGCGCCAACGGCGTCTCCCAGTTGCACGGTCACGTCAGCCGCGACATGTTCAACGGCCTGTGGCCGGCCTTCGACGAGGCCGAGGTGCCGATCGGCTCGATCACCAACGGCGTGCACGCCCCCAGCTGGGTGCCGCGCGAGGTGTTCGCGCTGGTCGAGGGCCGGGTGCACCCGACCGACGGGGTCGGCGAGCCCGACGAGTTCTGGGCCGCCGTCGACGACATCCCCGGCGCCGCGATCTGGTCGACCAAGCGCCGCCTGCGCGAGCGCCTGGTCGCCGACGCCCGGCGGCGGCTGCGTGCCTCGTGGCAGCACCGCGGCGCCGCGACCGCGGAGCTCGGCTGGATCGACTCCGTGCTCGACCCCGACGTGCTCACGATCGGCTTCGCCCGGCGCGCCGCGTCCTACAAGCGGCTGACGCTGATGATGCGCGACCCCGAGCGGCTCAAGCGGCTGCTGCTCGACCCGGAGCGGCCCGTCCAGCTGGTCATCGCCGGCAAGGCCCACCCCGCCGACGACGGCGGCAAGAAGCTGATCCAGGAGATCGTCCGGCTCTCCGACGACCCCGAGATCCGGCACCGCATCGTCTACCTGCCCAACTACGACATCTCGATGGCGCAGCCGCTCTACCCCGGCTGCGACGTGTGGCTGAACAACCCGCTGCGCCCCTACGAGGCGTGCGGCACCTCCGGCATGAAGGCGGCGCTGAACGGCGGGCTCAACCTGTCGATCCTCGACGGCTGGTGGGACGAGTGGTACGACGGCGACAACGGGTGGGCGATCCCCACCGCCGACGGCGTCGACGACATCGACCGGCGCGACGACCTCGAGGCCACGGCGCTCTACGACCTGATCGAGAACGACGTGGCACCGCGGTTCTACGACGTCGACGCCGACGGGCTGCCGGCCCGGTGGCTGGAGATGGTGCGGCACACGCTGAAGTCGCTGGGTCCCAAGGTGCTCGCCACCCGGATGGTCTCCGACTACGTGCAGCAGCTCTACGCCCCCGCCGCGCTCACCGGTCGCCGGCTCAACTCCGACTACACCGGGGCCGCCGAGCTGGCCGCGTGGAAGAAGCGGGTCAAGGGCGGGTGGCCGGCCGTGCGGGTCGAGCACGTCGAGAGCAGCGGGATCGGAGACACCCCCGAGGTCGGCCAGGTGATGGCCGTCCGGGCGTTCGTGTCGCTCGGCGAGCTCAGCCCCGACGACGTCGAGGTGCAGCTCGTGCACGGGGCCATCAACGCCCACGACGAGCTGACCCGCACGATGGTCGAGCCGCTGCACGCCGCCGAGGAGTACGAAGGCGGCCGGCATCGCTTCGACGGCCGGGTCGAGCTCGACCGGGGTGGCTCGTTCGGCTACACGGTCCGGGTCGTGCCCAAGCACCCGCTGATGATCGCCTCCGCCGAGCTCGGGCTGGTGGCCGTGCCCTGAGCCGGGCTGAGCGAGCCTCCCGCTGGAACCGCTCCGGACCCCCGTTCCCCATCAGGGGGCGGGGGTCCGGTGCGTTCAGGACTGCTGGAGCACGACCACCGTGCGGGCCCCGAGCGTGAGGTGGTCGTCGGGCTCGACCACGGATCCCACCGGCAGGCGGGTGTCGGTCGAGACGACCACCTCGGCGGTGCTGTTCCAGTGGCCGCCGGGCAGCTCGACGCGCTGCGGCTCCGGTCCGGCGTGCAGCCAGAGCAGGAACGAGGCGTCGTGCAGCTGCTCGCCGCGCGGCCCGGGTGCGCGCAGCGGGGCACCGGAGACGAACATGCCGACCGTGTGCAACGACTCGTCGTGCCAGTCCTCGCCGGTCATCTCCCGACCCGACGGGTGCACCCAGGCGACGTCCTTGGGCCCGCCGACCACCGCCGGCCGGCCCTCGAACCAGTGCCGCTGGCGCAGCGCCGGATGCTCCCGGCGCAGGCGCAGCGCCTGCTTGGTGACCTCGTAGACGTCGAGCCAGGCGTCGTCGGCGGACCAGTCGATCCAGGAGATCTCGTTGTCCTGGCAGTAGGCGTTGTTGTTCCCGCGCTGGGTGCGGCCGCGCTCGTCGCCCGCGGTGATCATCGGCACCCCGTTGGACAGGCAGAGCGTGGCCATCAGGTTCGCGGCCTGCCGGCGTCGCAGCGCGAGGATCTCGGCGTCGTCGGTCTCGCCCTCGGCCCCGTGGTTCCAGGAGCGGTTGTTGTCGGTGCCGTCGCGGTTGTCCTCGCCGTTGGCCTCGTTGTGCTTGTGGTTGTAGGAGACCAGGTCGCGCACGGTGAAGCCGTCGTGGGCGGTGATGAAGTTGACCGAGGCGTACGGCGAGCGGCCGTCGTCGGCGTACAGGTCCGAGGAGCCGGCGAGCCGGGTGGAGAGGGTGCGGATGCCGGCGGAGCGGCCCAGCCAGAAGTCGCGGGTCTCGTCGCGGAACTGGTCGTTCCACTCCACCCAGGGCGAGGGGAACTCGCCCACCCGGTAGCCGTCCATCGAGGCGTCCCAGGGTTCCGCGATCAGCTTGAGGTCGCGCAGCAGCGGATCCTGACCGATCGTGGTCAGCAGCGCGGAGCGCATGTCGACGCGGTGGTCGGTGCGTGAGAGGGCGGAGAGCAGGTCGAAGCGGAAGCCGTCGACGCGCATCTCGGTGGCCCAGTAGCGCAGCGAGTCGAGGATCATCCGCAGCGCGAAGGGGTGGCCGGTGTCGACGGTATTGCCGCAGCCGGTGACGTCCCAGTAGGCGTCGCCGGCGTTGGGGTCGCCGGGGTTCACCCGCTGGTAGATCGAGTCGTCGAGCCCGCGGAACGACAGCGTCGGTCCGGCGGGACCGCCTTCGGCGGTGTGGTTGTAGACCACGTCGAGGATCACCTCGATGCCCGCGGCGTGGAACGCCTTGACCATCGCCTTGAACTCGTTGACCTGCTGGCCCCGGTCGCCCCAGGCGGCGTAGCCGGCGTGGGGGGCGAAGAAGCCGATCGAGTTGTAGCCCCAGTAGTTGCGCAGCCCGCGGGTGAGCACGGACGGCTCCGAGAGGAACTGGTGCACCGGCAACAGCTCGACGGCGGTGACGCCGAGGTCGCGCAGGTAGTCGATCACCGCGGGGGAGGCCAGGCCGGCGTAGCTGCCGCGCAGCTCCTCGGGGACCCGGTCGTGCAGTGCGGTCATGCCCTTGACGTGCAGCTCGTAGACGACGCTGTCGGTCCAGCGGTGCCCCGGCGGCCGGTCGCCGGCCCAGTCGAACCCGTCGTCGACGACCACGCTGAACGGGACCGCGCCGACGGAGTCGAGGGCGCTGGGCCGGTCGAAGGACTCCATGTCGTAGCCGAAGATCGCCGGGTCGACGGTGAGGTCGCCCGAGAAGGCCCGCGCGTAGGGGTCCATCAGCAGCTTCGCGCTGTTGAACCGGAGCCCGTGCGCGGGCTCCCACGGGCCGGCGGCGCGGTAGCCGTAGCGGGTGCCGACGGCGACGCCGGGGATCGCCCCGTGCCAAATGCCGAGCGTCCGCTCGGTGAGACGGTGGCGGGTCTCGTGGCCGTCGTCGTCGAACAGGCAGACCCACACGCCGGTGGCCTCCGGGGCCCACACCGCGAAGTTCGTGGCCTCCTGGCCCCAGGTGGATCCGAGGGGCGAGTGGCGACCGGGCCACACGTCGGCCCGGTCGTCGTGGGAGCGCCAGGTTCCGGGGGTCACCGCACGATTGTTGCGGACCGGGCACAATGCCCGCAGCCGGTACCCTGCGGCGCGCCCGCGGAGTTCAGCCGGGCTCCGCCGGATTGCACCGGTCGGTGAGCCGTGGGACCGCCCAGCACGCAACCGATCACACCGACCGATCACACCGACCGCACGCCGATCACAGGAGATGGAGCGACACATGGCTGACGTCAGCGCAGGACCGGGGGAGTCGCGAGAGTTCGTCCGGCTGGAGGTGGCCGACGGGGTCGGCACGATCCGGCTGGACCGGCCCAAGATGAACGCGCTGGACGCCCAGGTGCAGGAGGAGATCCGCTCCGCCGCCATCGAGGCCACCGAGCGCGACGACGTCAAGGCGGTCGTGGTCTACGGCGGCGAGCGGGTCTTCGCCGCCGGCGCGGACATCAAGGAGATGGCCGCGATGTCCTACACCGACATGGTCAAGCGCTCCGGCGGGCTGCAGTCCGCGTTCACGGCCGTGGCCAGGATCCCGAAGCCGGTCGTCGCCGCGGTCACCGGCTACGCGCTCGGCGGCGGCTGCGAGCTGGCGCTGTGCTGCGACGTCCGGTTCGCCGCCGAGGACGCCGTGCTCGGCCAGCCCGAGATCCTGCTCGGCATCATCCCCGGCGCCGGCGGCACCCAGCGGCTGACCCGGCTGGTCGGCCCCAGCAAGGCGAAGGACCTGGTGTTCACCGGACGCTTCGTCAAGGCCGACGAGGCACTGGCGATCGGCCTGGTCGACCGGGTGCTGCCGAAGGAGCGCGTCTACGAGGAGGCCCTGGCCTGGGCCCGGCAGTTCGCCGGCGCCGCGACGTACGCCGTGCGCGCGGCGAAGGAGAGCATCGACCGGGGCCTCGAGGTCGACCTCGACACCGGGCTGGAGATCGAGCGGCAGCAGTTCGCGGCCCTGTTCGCCACCGAGGACCGCACGATCGGCATGGGCTCCTTCATCGAGAACGGGCCCGGCAAGGCCCGGTTCGAGGGCCGGTGAGGCGGCGATGAGCCGGCAGGCCACGAAGGAGACCCCGACGGCCTCCCGGGTCCGTGTGCTCGCCGCGCGGGTGCTGTGGACGGTCTGCGTGCTCGCCGCGCTGGTGCTGGCGCTCGGCGCGCTGCTGATCGCGCTCGACGCCAACCGGGACAACAACCTGGTCACCTTCGTGCTCGACCTCGCGGACGCGCTCGACCTGGGCGTGTTCTCGATGGAGAACGGCATCAAGGAGTGGACCGAGGGCGAGAACGCCGAAACCAAGAACGCGCTGTTCAACTGGGGTCTGGGCGCCGTCGCCTGGCTGGTGCTCGGCCGTCTCCTGGACCGGCTGGTCCGCCCCTGACGCGGGCCCGGATCGAGGGAGCGTGACAGTGTCACTGTGAGGGAACGCACCGCGGACCCGTGTTTCGCGGTGGGTACCTCGACGGTAGCCTCACGACGCCACCACGACACCGGACCGACACCGGGCCGCCGCTGGGCCGACTGTGGTCGATGCAGCAGTCGCCGGCGAGATTCACCACCCACAGGTGCCATCGGGTGCCACAACGAGTCCACAGGAGGGGCCGCACCGGCCACACCACCATGAACATTGTTGTCTGTGTGAAGTACGTGCCCGACGCCACTGCCGACCGGCAGTTCGAGTCGGACAACACCGTCGACCGCGTCGGTGTCGACGGACTGCTCTCCGAGCTCGACGAGTACGCCGTCGAGCAGGCGCTCCAGCTGAAGGAGAAGGCCGGGGACGACACCGAGGTGACCGCGCTGTGCGTGGGCCCCGAGAAGGCGGTCGACGCGGTGCGCAAGGCGCTGCAGATGGGTGCCGACAAGGGTGTCCTGGTCTCCGACGAGGCGGTCGCCGGCTCCGACGCCGTGGCCACCTCGCTGGTGCTCGCCAAGGCCGTCGAGAAGCTCGGCTCCGAGAAGCAGGTCGACCTGGTCGTCTGCGGCATGGCCTCCACCGACGGGTCGATGAGCGTGGTGCCGGCGATGCTGGCCGAGCGCCTCGACCTGCCCCAGGTCACCTTCGCCTCGGTGATCGAGACCCAGGGCGACCAGGTGCGGGTCAAGCGCGACGGCGACACCGCCACCGAGGTGATCGGTGGCACCATGCCGCTGGTGCTGTCGGTGACCGACCAGTCCGGCGAGGCCCGCTACCCCTCCTTCAAGGGCATCATGGCCGCGAAGAAGAAGCCTCTCGACACCTGGGCGCTCTCCGACCTGGGCGTCGACGCGGGTGAGGTCGGCCTCGACGCGGCGTGGAGCGAGGTCCTCGAGACCGCCGCCCGCCCGCCGCGCACCGCCGGCGAGATCGTCAAGGACGAGGACGGCTCGGGCGCCACGGCGCTGGCCGAGTTCCTCGCGTCGAAGAAGTTCATCTGAGGAGTGCTGAGGAATGTCTGAAGTTCTGGTTCTCGTCGACCATGTCGACGGCACGGTCCGCAAGCCCACCCTCGAGCTCCTGACCCTCGCCCGCCAGCTGGGCGAGCCGTCCGCGGTGTTCATCGGCTCCGCCGACCAGGCGAACGCCGCCGCCGAGCGGCTCAAGGCCTACGGTGCCGAGAAGGTCTACGCCGTCGACGACGCGCAGACCAAGGGCTACCTGGTGGCGCCGAAGGCCGAGGTCCTGGCGCAGCTGGCCGAGAAGACCTCGCCCGCCGCGATCTTCATCGTCTCCGGCTACGAGGGCAAGGAGATCGCCGGCCGGCTCGCCATCAAGCTGGGCTCCGGCCTGATCACCGACGCCGTCGACCTGGCCGTCGACGGCGGTGCGCCGGTCTTCACGCAGAGCGTGTTCGCCGGCAACTACACCGTCACCTCGAAGGTGAAGCAGGGCACCCCGATCGCCACGTTCAAGCCGAACTCCGCGGCCCCCGAGGAGGCGGCCGGAGCCGGCACCGTCGAGCCGTTCGCGGCGACGATCTCCGACTCCGCCAAGAAGGCGCAGATCGTGGCCTCCCAGCCGCGCAAGGCGACCGGCCGTCCCGAGCTCACCGAGGCCGCCATCGTGGTCTCGGGCGGTCGCGGCACCGGCGGCAACTTCGAGCCGATCGAGGGTCTGGCCGACGCGCTCGGTGCCGCCGTCGGCGCCTCCCGCGCCGCCGTCGACTCCGGCTGGATGCCGCACACCTTCCAGGTCGGCCAGACCGGGAAGACGGTGTCGCCGCAGCTCTACGTCGCCAACGGCATCTCCGGCGCCATCCAGCACCGCGCCGGCATGCAGACCTCGAAGACCATCGTCGCGGTCAACAAGGACGAGGAGGCGCCGATCTTCGAGCTGGTCGACTTCGGCGTCGTCGGCGACCTGCACACCGTGCTGCCCGCCGCCACCGAGGAGATCAACAAGCGCAAGGGCTGATCCCGCCGCGCGGCCCAGCAACCACGGCGCCCCGCCACCCGATCCGGGTGGCGGGGCGCTGTCGCGTGGTGGTGCCGGGACGCCGAGGGGTCAGCGGGTGATCGCCCGGCGCATCCAGTCGGGCAGCTGGTCCTCGACGACGCCCACGCGGTGCACCTTCAGCCGGCGCTCGCCGCGCTTGGTCGTACGCAGCTCGATCTTGCGCAGCGCGTCGTTGTTGGTGACGTCGGACTCGACCAGGTTGCGCATCGGGTTGGCCTGCACGGCGATGTAGTAGACGCCGTCCGGCACGTTCTTGATGCCGAACGCCTGCCCGTAGCGGAACTGGTGGTAGGTGTCGCCGGAGCCCGCGGAGAGCACCTGGCGCACCGAGATCGCGTCGAACCCGCCGCAGGCGGTGGACAGGTCGGTGTTCTCCGGGTGCCAGTCGGCGCCGGGCACGGTGTAGTCGACGGCGTCGGTGTTGGCCAGGCAGAACGACTGCTTGCCCGACAGCACGACCTCTCTCTGGTCCTCGCCGAGCAGGCGGTACTGCGCGAAGTCCTCGAAGTGCCAGTGCTGGTGGTTCTCGGCATGCCAGTGCATCTCGCCGACCTCCTGATAGCCGGTCTGCTCGCCGGAGGCGTCGAAGAAGTACTGGTACGCGGCCATGTGGTCCTCGTCCTCGGCCCGGAAGCCGTCGACGACCAGCGGGCTGTCGCCGGCGTTCCACACGGTGGCCGCGAACCGGATCACGGTGCCCTTGCCGTTCAGGCCGATGTCCCAGGCCGGCAGCGAGCGCAGGTCGGGGCGGGGGCCGTCGTCGGCCGGCTCCGCACCGGGGCCGGCAGGGGCGGGCGAGGCCGGCTGCAGCGGGGTCCCGTCGGCGCGGCGACCCACCCCGGGGCCGCTGTCGCCCCGGCCCTCGTCGACGACCACCAGCCGCAGCTGCTGGGTGGCGTCGTCGGAGGAGATGCCGAAGAAGCTCGCGTACGCCGGAGCGATGCGCACGGTGACGTCGTACTTGCCGGGCTTGATCCGCAGCCGGTTGCTCCACTCGTCGATCGGCGCGGCGGCGTAGCCGGCCTCCAGCCCCATCACGGAGCCCACCGTGAAGGGGTTGTAGGGGCAACCCCAGGGATAGGGGTTGCGGGCGGGGGCGTCGGGGCGGATGCGCTGGGCGTAGCCGCCCAGGCACCCGTCGAGGGTGAGCCGACGTGTGGTGCCCTTGGCGGTCAGCTCGACCTCGATCAGGTCGTCCAGGCCGGAGAAGTCGGTCATCGAGCCGGCGGGCAGCGCCTTCTCGCCATCGGGGGAGAGCCAGGTCGCCGCGATCTCCTCGTCGTACGACGGGCGGTGGGCGCGGATCTCCACGGGCGCGGTGGGTGCCACGAGGCGCACGCCGAAGCCGGTGTAGACCCGGCCCCGGTAGGCGGTGGTCTCGATCTTCGAGGGCGCCCACAGGACCAGCGGCGACTCGCCCTCGGCGGCGCGGGCCAGGCCGGCGGGGACCTCGGCGACCGTCGGCTCGGGACGGGCGGTGCCGACCGCTCCGGCGTGGCTGCCGAGGGTCAGCGGCAGGGCGGCGGCGGTCGCCGCGGCCGTCAGGGAGAGCAGGCGGGCGAGCGGTGCTCGCCGGGTACGGGGGAGTGGCACGGGCGTCCTCGGTGTCGTCGTGGGGGTGAGGGTAGGCAACCGTAAGACGCATCCGGGGCGTGTGAGGTTGCCCGCGTGGCGCAACTACTCTTCGTGCCATGAGCACCCAGCAGGACGTCCTCGATGCCGCCACCCGCGCTCGCGCCGCCAGTCACGGCCTGGCCCTGGCCACCCGGGCCCAGAAGGATCGTGCGCTGCTGGGCATGGCCGACGCGCTCGAGGCGGGTCAGGAGGCGCTGCTGAGCGCGAACGCCGAGGACGTCGCCCGCGCGGAGGCGGGCGGCACGCCGCCGAACATCGTCGACCGGCTCCGTCTCACCCCCGACCGGCTGGCCGGCATGGCGCAGGGGCTGCGCGACGTGGCCGCGCTGCCCGACCCGGTGGGCGAGGTGGTGCGCGGCACGAAGCTGCCCAACGGGCTCGAGCTGCGGCAGCTGCGGGTGCCGTTCGGCGTGGTCGGCATGATCTACGAGGCCCGCCCCAACGTCACCGCCGACGCGGCCGGCATCTGCCTGAAGTCCGGCAACGCGGTGCTGCTGCGCGGCAGCTCGAGCGCCCGCTCCAGCAACGCCGCGATCGTGGCCGCGCTGCGCGAGGCCGCGGCCGCCGCCGGCCTCGAGCCCGACGTGGTGCAGCTGGTGCCCGGCGACTCCCACGACAGCGTCAAGGCGCTGATGCGAGCACGCGGCCTGGTCGACGTGCTCATCCCGCGCGGCGGCGCCGGCCTGATCCGCAGCGTCGTCGAGGAGTCCACGGTGCCGGTGATCGAGACCGGCGTGGGCAACTGCCACGTCTACGTCGACCGCGCCGCCGACCTCGACAAGGCGCTGGCCATCGTGCTGAACGCGAAGACCCACCGCACCAGCGTCTGCAACGCCGCCGAGTCGCTGCTGGTGCACGCCGACGTGGCCGACGAGTTCCTGCCCCGTGTGGTCGCCGCCCTCCAGGAGGCCGGGGTGACCGTGCACGGCGACGCCGCGTTCACGGCGTACGACGGGGTGGTCGCGGCGAGCGAGGAGGACTACGCCACCGAGTACCTCTCCCTCGACATCTCGGCGGCCGTGGTGGGCTCGCTGACCGAGGCGATCGAGCACATCCGGCGGTTCTCCAGCCAGCACAGCGACGCGATCGTCACCGAGGACCTCGGCGCCGCCCGGCTGTTCACCGCCGCGGTCGACTCGGCCGCGGTGCTGGTCAACGCGTCGACGCGGTTCACCGACGGCGGCGAGTTCGGGTTCGGCGCCGAGATCGGCATCAGCACCCAGAAGCTGCACGCCCGCGGTCCGATGGGGCTGCCCGAGATGACCTCGACGAAGTACGTCGTCACCGGCGACGGGCACGTGCGGTGACCGGGCGCTGGTCCGGGCCGCGGGTGCCTGACCGGCTCCCGGCCCGGCATCGGTAGGATGCCCGCCATGTCTGCGCTGACCGTCCCGAGCCTGCTCCTCCGCGCCGCCGAGGAGACCCACCACGAGGTCGACAAGGCGCTGAGCTGGGGCATCGGCGTGCTCACCCTGGTGATCCTGATGGCGCTGCTGCTGGGCCTGCTCGCCTTCGGCAAGGGACGCGAGCACAGCTGAGCACGCGCGAGATCGTGGTCGCCTCGCCTCGCCGGGTCGGGGTGATGGGCGGCACCTTCGACCCCATCCACCACGGCCACCTCGTGGCCGCCTCCGAGGTGCAGGCCTGGTTCGACCTCGACGAGGTCGTCTTCGTGCCGACCGGCGAGCCGTGGCAGAAGGCGGACCGGCAGGTCTCGCCCACCGAGCACCGCTACCTGATGACGGTGATCGCCACCGCGGCCAACCCCCGGTTCACCGTCTCGCGGGTCGACATCGACCGCGACGGCCCGACCTACACCATCGACACGCTGCGCGACCTCAAGGCCCTGATGCCCGACGCGGAGCTCTACTTCATCACCGGTCTCGACGCGCTGGCTGAGATCTTCACCTGGCGCGACGCCGGCGAGCTGTTCGAGCTGGCCCAGTTCGTCGGCTGCACGCGGCCCGGCTACGAGATGGACGACGCCACGCTGGGCGCGATCCCCTCCGACCGGGTCGAGATCGTCGAGATCCCGGCGCTGGCGATCTCCTCCAGCGACTGTCGTGAACGCAAGCGTCGCGGGGAACCGGTCTGGTACCTCGTCCCCGACGGCGTCGTCCAGTACATCGCCAAGCACGACCTGTACGCACCGCCCCAGGGGCCCGGCCTCACCGACGTCCACCGAAGGAACCACCCGTGACCGCCACAGACCACGCCGTCGAGCTCGTGCACGCCGCCGCCCGCGCGGCCTCGGACAAGCTCGCCCAGCAGATCGTCGCCTTCGACGTCAGCGACCAGCTCGCGATCACCGATGCGTTCCTGCTCGCCTCGGCCACCAACGACCGGCAGGTCAAGGCGATCGTCGAGGAGGTCGAGGACAAGCTCCGCGAGATCGGCGCGAAGCCGATCCGCCGCGAGGGCGAGCGCGACGGGCGCTGGGTGCTCATCGACTACGGCGACGTGGTCGTGCACGTCCAGCACGAGGAGGAGCGGCAGTTCTACGCCCTCGAGCGGCTGTGGCGCGACTGCCCGACCATCGAGCTGCCGGCTGACGTCACCGCCTCCTCCCGGTGAGCTCGGCGCCGTCCGGAGGACGCCGGCTGGTGCTGCTGCGCCACGGGCGCACCGCCTACAACCACGAGAAGCGGGTGCAGGGGCAGCGCGAGGTCGAGCTCGACGACGTCGGGCACGCCCAGGCGGCCGCGGTGGCGCCGGTGCTGGCGGCGCTCGCGCCCGACCTGCTGTGGTCCTCCGACCTGACCCGGGCCCGGCAGACGGCCGCGTACCTGGCGAAGGAGACCGGTCTGGAGGCCGTTCACGACGCCCGGCTGCGCGAGTACCACCTCGGTGAGCGGCAGGGCATCACCCACGACGAGTACGCCGCTGCGCACCCGGCCGAGTACCTCGAGTTCCGGCAGGCGCACTACGACGTCGTGCCCGGTGCCGAGCCGACCGTCGAGGTGGTCGCCCGGATGCGCGCCGTGGTGGCCGACCTGCTGGCCGCGCTGCCGCCCGGCGGGCTCGGCGTGGCCGTTTCGCACGGCGCCGCGATCCGGATCTCGCTGGCCCCGCTGCTCGGCCTGCCCGGCGACACGGTGGAGTCGCTGCGGGCGCTCGACAACTGCGGCTGGGTGGAGCTCTCCGAGGACCCGGACGGCTCGCCGACGCCGCGCCGGCTGCGGCTGGCCGCCTACAACCGGGTGGCCCCGGCCGGCTGACCCGTCGGGCGGGAGGCCGGCGATCCTCTCGAGGACACCCTGGATTAGGACTCCGGCGGCGGGTTCGTTACTATTCCGCAGGTCGATCGGCCGCCTCGGCGGGCGAGATCGATGGGGCTGTGGCGCAGCTGGTAGCGCACCTGCATGGCATGCAGGGGGTCAGGGGTTCGAGTCCCCTCAGCTCCACCAAGACAAGAGCCCGACGGCTTCGGCCGTCGGGCTCTTGCTCGTCTCGGGGCTCGAAGCCCGCCCCTCGTGCCGACCGAGGCGGGTCGGTTCGCCCGTCGTTGGCCCGTCCCTGACACTTCCCTGACATCGCCTCCGTAGGGTCGGGGTGTGGCGCGGATCCTGGTCGCGGAGGACGACCCGAAGCAGGCGGAGCTGATCCGGCGCTACGCGGTCGCGGAGGGACACCTGGTCACGATCGTGGGGGACGGCCGGTCCGCCGTCGACGAGGTGCGACGGCAGACTCCCGACCTGCTGGTCCTCGACGTCATGATGCCCCGCCTCGACGGGCTCGACGTGTGTCGCATCCTGCGGGCGGACCCGCCGACCGAAGCGGTCCCGATCCTGATGCTCACGGCCAGGGCGACCGAGGACGACCTGCTCCACGGGCTGGACCTCGGGGCGGACGACTACCTCACCAAGCCCTACAGCCCGCGTGAGCTGATGGCCCGTTGCCGGGCGTTGCTGCGCCGGCACCACCGGGCAGGGTCCGAGGCACCTCCCCCCGACGTCGTGGTCGGCGACCTGACGATCTCGCCGAGCACCCGCGAGGTCCGGGTGGGGGCTCGGGTCGTCGACTGCACGCCGGGCGAGTTCGCGCTGCTGCACACCTTGACTGCCGAGCCGGGCCGGGTCTTCACCCGCGAGCAGCTGCTCCGGACGCTGCACGGCCCGCACGGGGCCGGCGACCACGTCACCCGCCGAACCGTCGACGTCCACGTGGCGAACCTGCGCAAGAAGCTCGGCGCCACCGTGATCCGGACCGTCCACGGCGTCGGCTATGCCGGTGCGCTCCCGGGCCCCCACCGGCCGGGCCCGTGAACGACGTCCGGGTCCCGTGGCGCCGGAGCCTCTTCTTCCGCCTCTTCGGCCTGGGCACGCTGATCGCGCTGGTGGCCGTCGCGGCAGCGACCTGGGCCACGGTGCGTGCGACGACGGTCGCCGTGCGCGAGGCGCAGCAGGACTCCCTGCACGCCGACGCGCGGATCTACGACGCCCTGGTCGGGTACGCCGCGACGCACGCGGCGTGGGCCGGTGCGGAGGCGCTCGTGGACGAGCTGGCCCGGGAGGCCGACCGGCAGGTGAGCGTCACCGACCTGCGGGGCCGAGTGCTCGTGGACTCGGCCCGCCAGCCGGGACGCCGGCCTGTGGCCCGGGCCCGGGCACGGCTGGACGCGCTCGACGTCGACCCGGTGCTGGTGTCCGAGCTCGGGTCCGCGGCGCCGGCGGAGCTCGTGCCGGGGCCGGTGTCGGAGCCGGTCGACGGACCGTGCGCCGGCGACTGCCGGGTGTGGACGGTCGACCCGCCCGGCCTGCTCGACGGCCGGGTCGACCCGGACGCCGGGGCGGCCGACGGGAGGGTGGATCCGCGGGTCGAGCGGCGCCTCGCGCGCTGCCTGGCGCGCGCCGGGCTCCCGCCCCCGGTCGGGGTCACCCGCAACCTCGGCGTCCTCGTCGACTTCCGGCGCGGACACGTGAGCGTCGAGCGCTGCGCGGGGGAGGCCAGGCGCGTCGCCTATCGGGGCGAGGTGGCGCCACCGGCCCTGCTGTTCGTGCACGGCGAGGAGGGGTCCGCCGAGGTGTTCTGGGACCTCTCCCGCGACAGCCAGACGCGGATCGTGCTACTGGCCGGCGGGGTCCTGCTGGTGACGTCGCTGCTGTGCCTGCTGCTCGCCGGCAGCGTGGTGCGTCCCCTGCGCAGGATGGCCGTCGCCGCCGAGCGTGCCGGCGACGGGGACCTGAGTGTCCGGGTCTCGGACCGTCGTGGCGACGAGGTGGGCGCCGTGGCGCGCGCGTTCAACCGGATGGCGGACCGGCGTCAGCAGCTGGAGGAGGCCCGGCGGCGGCTGGTCAGCGACGTCTCGCACGAGCTGCGTACCCCGATCGCGAACATCAGGGGGTGGCTCGAGGCCGCCCAGGACGGGCTGGCCGACCCGGGCCCGCCGCTGCTCGACAGCCTGCACGAGGAGACCCTGCACCTGCAGCGGCTCGTCGACGACCTGCACGAGCTCGCCCTCGGCGATGCCGGCGAGCTGCGGCTCGAGCCGGTCGAGATCGACCTCGGGGTGCTGCTGGACCAGGTCGCGGCGTCGTTCCGCGGGCAGGCCGACGCGGTGGGCGTCGTCGTCGACGCGGTGTCCGAGCCCGGGGCGGTCGTGCTCGCGGACGCGGTCCGGTTGCGACAGGCCGTCGGCAACCTGGTCACCAACGCGCTGCGTCACACCCCGGCCGGGGGGTCGGTGCGGCTGCGCGGGCGCACCGGGACGATCGAGGTGACCGACACGGGCGAGGGCATCCCGGCGACCGAGCTGCCGCACGTCTTCGAGCGGTTCCGACGCGTCGACACGGCTCGGGGCCGCAGCACCGGTGGCAGCGGCCTCGGGCTGGCGATCGTGCGCCAGATCGTCGAGGCGCACGGCGGGTCCGCCGAGATCGAGAGCCGACCGGGGGAGGGGACGACGGTGCGGCTGCGGCTCCCTCACGCCTGACCGCTCCCTGACCGCGTCCTGACGACTCCCTGACATCTGCCCGCCAGGATCGGCGACATGTTCCGAGCCGTCCTCCGTGTGCGCGGCCTGGTCGCCGCCGCGATCGCCGTCGCCGTGTCCCTTGCCTTGTCCCTCGGGCCGTCCGTCGGTCCCTCGCTGGTGCTGCCCGACGTCGTCCGGCAGTCGGCCCTCGCGGGACCGCCGGAGGAGGCGCCGGTCCGGGTCTACGACTACGACCTGGGGGACGCCGCGTTCACCGTGCGCGGCTTCAACGCCCTGGGACCGAAGGGGCCGACGAAGCGGCTCGCCCCGATCGAGCTGACCGGCCGTGTGTATGCGCCCGAGGACGCCGCGGGCCGGCGGCTGCCGATGGTGGTGATCGCACACGGGCTCTTCTGGACCTGCGCCGACGAGGAGGCGGCCTCGGTGCGCGCGCACTGGCCGTGCCGGCGGTCGTTCACGAGCATCCGCAGCGACCGCGGCTACGACTACCTCGGGCGAGCGATGGCCGCGCAGGGCATGGTGGTGGTCTCGGTGGGGGCGAACGGGGTCAACGCGGGCGAGCTGGGCGAGGTCGCCGACCGGGCCCGAGGCAGCGTCATCTACCGGCACCTGCGGTTGTGGCGGAACCTGGTCGAGCGGGGCACCGGCCGGCTGTCCGGTGCTCTCGTCGACGCCGCGACCGGTGGTCCGGCCTACCTCGACCTGCACCACGCGGTCGACTTCGCTCAGGTTGGGCTGCTCGGCCACTCCCGCGGGGGACGCGGTGTGATGTGGGCCGCCGCCGACGCGCATCGCGCTCGGGTGCCGGAAGGGGTCCGGCTCCGCGCGGTGTTCGGGCTGGCGGCCGCGGAGCCACCTTTCATGGACCGCGCCACGCGGCGCCTCGAGGTGGGGCGGATCCCCCTGATGACCTGGGCGGGCACCTGCGACGTGACCGGCCGCGACGAGTACAACAGGCTGGCCAGGCGGTTGCGGAACCCGGTCAACATCGGGATCACCGTGCACGGTGCCAACCACAACAACCTCAACTCGCGGTGGGCCGCGGAGAGCGGACTGCCCGGTGGGGAGGACGACGCGAGCCACCCCGAGGGCCGGCCCGACCTCTGCTACGCCTGGGACGACACCGACCACTACCCGACCCTCGGCTACGACGCCGAGCAGCGCGTCGCCGAGACCTACGTCGTGGCCTTCTTCGGGCGCTACCTGCAGGGCCGGCGGGGCTACGACGGGGTGCTGTCCGGCGAGGAGCTTCCCGTCGACGACCTGGCGACGGTCGAGGTGCGCCGCTACTGACCGGCCGCGTTCACCAGATCGGGCCGCGGTCCGGCAGCGACGCCGACAACGCCGCGACCTGGGCGGCCAGGTCGTCGCGGTCCACGAAGCGGCTCAGCAGCCGGGCGAGGTGCTGCCGGTCCTCCAGTGGCCAGTCCATCAGCGAGTCGAGCATCCGGCCGCGCCGCTCCACCTCGGCCAGCTCCAGCGGCTCGCTCGCGGCCGCGGAGACGCCGACCAGCAGGGCATGACCGTCCGGTCCGGCCAGCCGGTCGACCAGCCCCCGGCGGTCGAGCTCCGTGACGTAGGACCGGGTGGTCTCCTCGTCGAGGCGCAGCTGCGCGGCCAGGTCGGCGACCCGCAGCGGGCCGGTGCGGCGCAGCCGCAGCAGCGCCTCGACCGGGCCGCGGGCCAGCCCGGGGGAGACCCGCTCGGCGAGCGCTGCCAGATAGGCGTGCCCCTGGAGCGTGAGCTCCGCGAGCGCCTCGTGCAGCACGTCCTCGACGCGATGGTCCCGGCCTCGCGGGATCTCCGGGCCTCCCCGGTGCTCCATGCCCCCTCCGTCTCCCGAGACCATCTCCGTCGTGGCGTCTTGGCAGTCGCTCCTGGCACCGTAGGCCCCAGCGCGCGGGCGTGGGGGAGGATTCTCAGAACCGGGCCCGGGCCTTTGGACCCTGCGATTCCCGGAGCGGCCGAGCGAGACTGGAACGGTGGAACTGAACGAGCTGCGCGCTCAGACGCGAGACCTGATCGAGGACCCCACCCTGACCTTCCGGCAGCGGATGCACCGGCTGGCGACCCTCGCCGAGAACGCCCTCGAACCGCCGCAGGTCTCTGCGGCGTGCGCCGAGGCCCTCGAGAAGCGCGTCGTCTGCGACATGTTCGAGGGCAACGCCCCCCACCGTCCGCGTTACCTGCTCCCGGACTTCGCGAAGCTGCTGCGCGAAGGCTCGACGTTCCTCGAGCTCGGCCCGGCCCGCGACCTCGACGAGGCCCTGACCCACCTGCTGATCGCCTACTCGCAGACCCCCTCGATCACCGGCTACCCGGTCTGGCTCGGCGACGTCGACACCCTGCTGGCGCCCTACGTCGACGACGTGTCCGACGAGGAGCTGCACCGGCGGCTGCGGCTGTTCTGGATCTCCGTGGACCGGATGTTCCCCGACGCCTTCACCCATGCCAACCTCGGCCCCGACGACAACCGGGTGGCCCGCACGGTGCTGCGCCTGGAGCGCGAGCTGCTGCAGGTCGTGCCGAACCTGACCCTGAAGGTGGACGCCGATCGCACCCCCGACTCGCTGGTGCGCGACGGGGTCGAGACCGTGTTCGCGTGCGGCAAGCCGCACTTCGTCAACCACTCGATGATGTCCGGAGACCTCAGCCGCGGCTACGGCGTGGTCTCCTGCTACAACTCGCTGCCGGCCGGCGGCGGCTCGCACACGCTGGTGCGGCTGAACCTGCGCGAGGTGGCGCTGCGGCACGACGGCGACCGGCGTGGCTTCCTGGAGGAGCTGCTGCCCCACTACGTCGAGCTCACGGCCGAGTTGATGGAGGCACGGATCCGGCACCTCGTCGAGCGATCCGGGTTCTTCGACCACTCGTGGCTGGCCACCGACGGCCTGCTCCACCTGGATCGCTACACCGCGATGTTCGGCATCTACGGGCTGGCCGAGGCGACCTCGATCGTGCTCGAGCACGAGGGCATCGAGGCCCGCTACGGGCACGACCAGGTCGCCGACGACCTGGCCCACGAGATCGTCGAGGCCGTCTCCCGGTTGGTCGCCGACCGGCCCATGCCCTACTGCGAGGGCACCGGCGGGCGCGCCCTGCTGCACAGCCAGTCGGGCATCGACTCCGACATCGGGGTCACCGCCGGCACCCGGATCCCGGTCGGCGACGAGCCCGGCCTGCTCCGGCACCTGCAGGCGGTCACTCCCAACCAC
The DNA here is from genome assembly GCF_003660455.1 of Nocardioides ferulae. GTDB lineage: Bacteria > Actinomycetota > Actinomycetes > Propionibacteriales > Nocardioidaceae > Nocardioides > Nocardioides ferulae. The sequence continues at coordinate 52,707 of NZ_QZVR01000013.1, forward strand.
CGGCTGTTCCCCGCGGGGGTCAGCGACATCCTGGCCTTCGACGAGACCGCCCGCCGCAACCCCGACGCCGTCGTCGACGTCATCCGGGGGGCCTTCCGCACCGGGATGCGCGACATGACCTTCAACCTCGACAGCAACGACTTCATCCGGATCACCGGCTACCTGGTGCGCAAGTCGGACCTGGCCAAGATCGAGCACGGTGCCCGCCACGACAGCACCTTCCTGGGTGCCGGCGCGGTCGAGCAGATGCACGTCGACCAGCGAACCCCCAAGCGGATCATCGCCCACGAGATGGGCGGCTGAGCCTCATGGCCGGCCCGCTCGTGGCGCCGCCGGCCGCCGTGCGACGTCCGGGCGGCGGCGACCCGCTGCTCACGCGAGCGCGGGTCGCCGACGTGATCCCGTTCTCGTGGGTCGACGGGCCCGGCAACAGGTACGTCGTGTTCGTGCAGGGCTGCTCGTTCGACTGCGTGGCCTGCCACAACCCCGAGACCATCGCGCCGCGCACCCCCGGCGGCCGGGTCGCGACGGTGGGCGACCTGCTCACCGACCTCCGCCCGGCCGCGCCCTACCTGGCAGGGGTGACGGTGTCGGGCGGGGAGGCGACCGGCCAATGGCACTTCGTGCGCGACCTGTTCCGCGGCGTGCGCGCCGACGGTGAGCTGTCGCGGTTGACGACGTTCGTGGACTCCAACGGCAACGCGCTGCCCCGGGTCTGGGATCGGCTGCTGCCGGTCACCGACGGCTTCATGATCGATCTCAAGGCGCTCGATCCCGAGGTGCACCGGCGGCTGACAGGGCGCGGCAACGACCTCGTCCTCGACTCGATCCGGCATCTGCACGGCGCCGGGAAGCTCCACGAGGTGCGGCTGCTGCTCGTGCCGGGCTACAACGACAGCCCCGACCAGTTGGCGCGCACCGCCGAGTGGCTGGCGGATCTCGACCCGGCGCTACGCGTCGTGGTCATCGGCTTCCGGCAGCACGGTGTGCGCCCGGAGTACGCCGGGGTCCCCGAGGCCACCGCGGATCTGCTGGCCGGCTGGCGGGCCGGGCTCGAGGCCGCGGGGCTCTCCGGGGTCGTCACCGTCTGACGCGCCACCGGGTCGCGAGCAGCTCACTGCAGGCGGCCTCGCTGTCCCGTTGCCCCGGGCACCGCCACCACGTGCGGTCGGGGCTCAGCCGCTGCCGAACCGCATCGAGAAGTCCTCGGCGATCACGGACGTGACCGGTCTGCCCGAGGACAGCCAGGCCAGCGGCCCACCCGGCGCCGGCTCCCAGGTCGCCGTCGCCGGGCGGACCCGGCCGCCGGCACGGATCCGGCTGTCGACGGTGCGGGCCTGCAGCGTCTGGACCACCCACCCCGGCAGCGGGATCGGCAGCGGAACCGCCGGCACGCCGCGGGGCCGGAACGTCGCGGCGGCGATCGGCGCGTCCTCCCGACGGGCGGCGAGCCGCCCGTCGTCGGAACGGTCGAAGTCGGCCAGGTCCTTGGGGATGCCCCACAGCTCGCGGCCGCCGGCGCGCGAGGAGGGGCTGTCGACCCAGATGTCGGTGATCGAGAGCCCCACCCGCCGGCCGTGGCGGACGACGACGGCGGCGAGCAGCTCGTCGTACGCCATCAGGCCGGCCTCGGAGTAGGCGACGAACGCGGTCGCCACCAGCGCCTGCCCGCGCAGGTGCAGCGCACGGGCGGAGAACGGCAGCTGCGGCAGCGCGTCGAGCGGGACCCGCCACAACGTGATCCACCCCTGGCCGGCGAGGTCCCAGGGCTCCGGCGGGTACGCCGTGCTCTCGGGGCTCATCGGCCGCTCACCGCGGGCTCGGCGGCGGCAGCGACGGCGTGCTCCTCGAGCTCGGACCAGTCGACCTCGGCCGTGCGCTGCTGGTACTCGGCGACGAAGCCGGGCCAGTTCGTGGTGATCCGGCCGCCGCCGCCCTCGCGGTACCAGCTCACGCAGCCGGTCCAGGCGCTGTCGGCGAGACGGTCCTGCATCTCCCGGTCGAACGCCGCGGCGACGTCCGGGCTGGCGGCGACCGCGCGAGCCCGGCCGTCGGCGATGCCCCGCACCACCTGGGCGATCCAGCCGGCCTGGGCCTCGGTCATGCCGAGGATCGAGCTGCCGCCGAGGTTGGTGTTGGGGCCGTAGACGCAGAACAGGTTCGGGAAGCCGGGCACGGTGATGCCCAGGTGGGCGTGGGCCCCGTCGGCCCAGACCTCGTGCAGTGGGACCCCGCCCGCGCCGCGCACGTCGATGCCGGCCAGGAACTCGGTGGCCGCGAAGCCGGTGCCCCAGATCAGCACGTCGGCCTCGTGCAGCCGCCCGTCGGCGGTGCGCACGCCGGCCGGCTCGACCGCACTGACCCGCTCGGTCACCACGTCGACGTGCGGGCGGGCGAGCGCGGGGTACCAGTCGTTGGAGAAGAGGATCCGCTTGCAGCCCAGCGGGTAGTCCGGCCGCAGCGCCCGGCGCAGCGCCGGGTCCGGCACCTGCCGGCGGAGCTGGGCCCGCCAGGCGACCTTGAAGGCCGCCTTCAGCGGCCGGGCGACCCGCCCGTCGCCGGTGATCGCCCCGTTGAGCCGCTCCGACAGCACCCAGGTCAGGGACCGCCCGAACCGCTGCGTAACCGGCCAGCGGCGGAAGAGCCGGTGGTGCAGCCCGGTGTAGGCACGGTCCGGCTTCGGCACGATGTAGGGAGCCGAGCGCTGGAAGACCGTCATCGCGCCGACCTCGTCGACGATGCCGGGCACGAACTGGATCGCGCTGGCCCCGGTGCCGACGACCGCGACCCGCTTGCCGGCCAGCGGCACGTCGTGGCGCCACTGGGCGGAGTGGAACATCGGGCCCGAGAAGCTCTCGCGCCCCGGCAGGTCGGGGACCACCGGGTTCGAGAGCTGTCCGACCGCGGAGACCACCACGTCCGCGGTGATCTCCTCACCGGCGGCGGTGCGCAGCGTCCAGGTGGCGCTGGACTCGTCGTACGCGGCGGCGACGACGTCGACGCCGGTGCGGACCTTGTCGAGCACGCCGGTGTCGTGGGCCACCCGGCGGATGTAGTCGAGGATCACCGGCTGGGCCGGGTAGCGCCGTGGCCACTCCGGGTTCGGCGCGAAGGACCACGAGTAGAGCGCCGACGGCACGTCGCAGGCCGCGCCCGGGTAGGTGTTGTCCCGCCAGACGCCGCCCACCTCCTCGGCGCGCTCGAGGACGACGAGGTCGTCGATCCCGGCGCGCAGGAGCGACACGGCCGTGCCGAGGCCACCGAAGCCGGCGCCGATCACGGCGACCCGAGGGCCCGGCCGCGCGGTGGAGGGTGAGGGAGTGGGAGCAGTCACGTCGCAGCAACCTAGGGCGCCCGCGTCGCGCTGCCCAGGGCGCACCGGCCACCGGATCCACATTTGCGGCCACCTTGCGCGAGACTGGCCGCATGGAGCTGCACCTCGAGCAGCCCGCGACCCGGCATTGGGACTTCCCCCGGTCGGTCGCCGGCGTCGCGATCCTCGTCGAGCACGGTGCCCGGCGTGGCCTGGACCGCGGTGCGCTGCTCGCCGGCACCACACTGGCCCCGGCCGACCTCGAGCAGGCCGGGCGTGAGGTCACCGCCGAGCAGGAGCTGCGCGTCGTGCGCAACCTGCAGCACGCGCTCGGCGCGGACACCGCCGCCCGCCGCGGCGCACTCGGGGAGGCGGTCGGCGGCGACTACCACGTGAGCACCTTCGGGATCCTCGGCTTCGCGCTGCTCTCCAGCCGCACCGTCCTGGAGCTGCTCAACCTGACCATGCGCTTCCTCGACCTCAGCTACATCTTCACCACCCCCACCGTGGCGCGCAGCGGCGAGCAGGTGCAGCTGCGACTCGACGGTGCCTCGCTGCCGCCCGACGTGCGCGACCTGCTGCTCGCCCGCGACGCGACCGCGATCCGCGGTGTCGCCGGCGAGCTCGTGCCGGGTGGCATCGACGAGCGCGTGGTCCACGCCGACCCGCACTCGCTGACGCTGCTGCTCGACGTCGCCCAGCTGCGGCGAGCCCTGCCTCTGGCCAACCCGCAGTCCCTGGCGCTGGCCGAGCAGCTGTGCCGAGACGTCGTCGAGCGGCGCCGCCGCAGCAGCGGCACCGCCAGCCGGGTGCGGGTGCTGGTCGCCCAGCGCCTGGCCTCCGGCGCGCAGGCCGCCGAGGTGGCCACCGCGCTCGGCCTCTCCGAGCGCACGCTGCGCCGACGGCTCGCGGCCGAGGGCACGTCGTACCAGCGGCTGCTCGACGAGGTGCGCGAGTCGCTGGCCGTCGAGCTGCTCGGCACCGGCCTGCTCTCGGTCGACGACGTCGCCCACCGGCTCGGCTACGCCGAGGCGTCCACCTTCATCGTGGCCTTCCGCCGGTGGACCGGGCAGACGCCCGGATCCCTCCGGTCGGCCACGGGAGAGGCGCTCAGGTGATCGTCATCCCGCCGTCGACCGCGAGCGTCTGGCCGGTCACGTAGCCGCCGGCGGCGGAGGCCAGGAACACCACGGCCGCCGTGAGCTCGACGGGGTCGCCCTTGCGGCCCATCGGGATCCGCCCCAGCTGGGAGTCGAGGTAGCCGGGCGGGTACTGCTCGGTCATCTCGGAGGTGAAGAACCCCGGCGCGATCGCGTTCACCCGGATGCCCTTGCGCCCGGTCCACTGCTGGGCCAGGTCGCGGGTCAGGCCGATCAACCCGGCCTTCGACGCGGCGTACGCGGCCTGGGGGAGCCCGGCGGTGGTGATGCCCAGCACCGAGCTGATGTTGACGATGCTCGAGCCCGGCTGCATCACCCGCCCGCACGCCTGGGCCATCCAGTAGCAGCCGTGGAGGTTGACCTCGATCACCTGACGGAACTGGTCGGGTGTCTCCCGGGTGGCCGGCACCGCGGTGCCGACGCCGGCGTTGTTGACCAGCACGTCGACCCGCCCGAACTCGGCCATCGCCGCCTCCACCAGCGCGGTGCAGGAGTCGGGGTCGGAGACGTCGGTTGCCACCGGAAGCGCCCGGCGGCCGGCGGCCTCGACCAGGCGCGCGGTCTCGGTGAGCCGGTCGGCACGACGGGCGCCCAGCACCACGTCGGCACCGGCCTCGGCGAGCCCCTTGGCGAACGCCACGCCCAGCCCGCTGGAGGCGCCGGTGACGATCGCGACCCGGCCGTCGAGGCGGAACAGGTCGGGGACGGTGCTGGTCTCGGGGCTGGTCGTGGGGGAGGGCTCCGGTGACGTCATGCCCGCACTGTAGGGGCGGGCGCGCTCGCTGTCGCCCGTGCTCGCCCGTGCTCGCCCGTGCTCGTCCGGGCTCGCCGGGGCGGTAGGATGACGCCCATGCGGCAGGACCTGCTCCTTAGCTAGCCGCGTCGACCAGCTCGGCGCGGCCGCCCCTCGAGCCCGAGGGGCTTTTTCATGCCCGTCCGCGACAGGCTCTCGGCGGGCGAGGGGAGCCGGACCACCAGAGGTGAGAGAGACGAGATGAGCGAGCGAGACGAGCAGGCCGAGCCGGCGACGTACGACGTGCAGGCGGTCCAGGACAAGTGGCTGCCCGTGTGGGACGAGCTGCAGCCGTTCCGCGCCGACGACGCCTCGCCGCGCGAGAAGAAGTACGCGCTGACGATGTTCCCCTACCCCAGTGGCGACCTGCACATGGGTCACGCCGAGGTGACCGCGCTGCACGACGTCATCGCGCGCTACTGGTGGCAGCGCGGCTACGACGTGCTGAACCCGATGGGTTGGGACTCCTTCGGCCTCCCCGCCGAGAACGCCGCCATCCGCAACGACGAGCACCCGGCGACCTACACCTACGCCAACATCGAGACGCAGTACGAGTCGTTCAAGCACTACGGCATCTCCTTCGACTGGTCCCGCCGGCTGCACACCTCCGACCCGGAGTACTACCGCTGGACCCAGTGGCTGTTCCTGAAGTTCCGCGAGCGCGGACTGGCCTACCGCAAGAACAGCCCGGTCAACTGGTGCCCCAACGACCAGACCGTGCTGGCCAACGAGCAGGTGGTCGACGGGCGGTGCGAGCGCTGCGGCGCCGACGTCACCAAGCGCGAGCTGACCCAGTGGTACTTCAAGATCACCGAGTACGCCCAGGAGCTGCTGGACCGCCTCGACGACCTGGAGCCGACCTGGCCGGCCCGCGTGGTGACCGCGCAGCGCAACTGGATCGGTCGCTCCGAGGGCGCCCACGTCGACTTCCGCGTCGAGGGCCGCGAGGAGCCGATCACGGTCTACACCACGCGACCCGACACGATCTTCGGCACGACGTTCATGGTCGTGGCCGTCGACTCGGCGCTCGCCGACGAGCTGGTGACCGACGAGCAGCGGCCCGCCTTCGAGGCCTACCGCGAGGAGATCCGCAAGGAGACCGAGATCGAGCGGCTCTCGACGGACCGCCCGAAGACCGGAGTCGACCTGGGGGTCACGGCGACCAACCCGGTGACCGGCGAGCCGATCCCGGTGTGGGCGACCGACTACGTCCTGGCCGACTACGGCACCGGCGCGGTCATGGGTGTGCCCGGCGGCGACCAGCGGGACTGGGAGTTCGCCACGGTCATGGGCCTGCCGATCGTCCGGACCACCCAGACGCCCGACGGCTTCGAGGGCGAGGCCTACAGCGGCGAGGGACCCGCCATCAACTCCCCGGCCCCGGGCACCGCGGCGCCGCTGGACATCAACGGGCTGGAGGTGGCCGACGCCAAGCGCGCCACCATCGACTTCCTGGAGCAGCAGGGCACCGGCAAGGGCGCGGTGAACTTCCGGCTGCGCGACTGGCTGCTCAGCCGGCAGCGCTACTGGGGCGTGCCGATCCCGATCATCCACTGCGAGAAGGACGGCGAGGTCGCCGTCCCCTACGACCAGCTGCCGCTGGAGCTGCCGGAGCTGCGTGGCGCCGACCTGAAGCCGAAGGGCGTCTCGCCGCTGGCGGCCGCCGAGGACTGGGTCAACGTCGCCTGCCCGACCTGTGGCGGCCCCGCCAAGCGGGACAGCGACACGATGGACACGTTCGTGGACTCGTCGTGGTACTTCCTGCGCTACTGCTCGCCGGGCTACACCGAGGGCCCGTTCGACCCGGAGAAGGCCAGGGCGTGGATGCCGGCCGACATCTACGTCGGCGGTGTCGAGCACGCCGTGCTCCACCTGCTCTACGCGCGCTTCTTCACCAAGGTGCTGCGCGACATGGGGATGCTGGACGTCGACGAGCCCTTCGCGGCCCAGCTCAACCAGGGCTTCGTCATCAACCGCGGCAAGAAGATGAGCAAGTCACTGGGCAACGGGGTCAGCCTGGGAGAGCAGCTCGCCGAGTTCGGAGTCGACGCCGTCCGCCTCACCCTGGTCTTCGCGGGTCCGCCGGAGGACGACATCGACTGGGCCGAGATGTCCCCGGCCGGGTCGCTGCGCTTCCTGCAGCGCGCCTGGCGGCTCTCCGGTGACGTCGCCTCCGCCCCCGGGACGCCGGCCGAGGACGGCGACGTCGCGCTGCGCCGGACCACCGCGCGGGCCGTGAGCGACGCCGCCGAGCTGGTCGAGTCCTACCGCTTCAACGTGATGGTCGCCCGGGTGATGGAGCTGGTGAACGCCACCCGCAAGGCCATCGACTCCGGCTGCGGACCGGCCGACCCGGCCGTGCGGGAGGCCGCCGAGGCGGTCGCGATCCTGCTGTCGCTGGTCGCGCCGTACACCGCCGAGGAGATGTGGGAGCGGCTCGGCCGCAACCCCGACCGCCGGCAGACCGTCGCCCGGGCCGGCTGGCCGGCCGTCGACCCGGCGCTGTTGGTCGAGGAGTCGGTGACCGCGGTCGTGCAGATCCAGGGCAAGGTCAAGGCCCGGCTGGAGGTGTCTCCCGACATCAGCGAGGCCGACCTGGAGGCGCTGGCGCTGGCCGACGACGCGGTGGTCAGGGCGATCGACGGGCGCCCGGTCCGCAAGGTCGTCGTGCGCGCACCCAAGCTGGTCAACGTGGTGGTCTGACGCCCCGGCGCGGGGCCGCTACCCTTCGGCGCATGCCGGTCCGCCTCTGCACCGACTCGACCGCCATGCTGCTGCCCGACGAGGTGGCCGCAGGGCGGATCGACGTCGTGCCGGTGCAGGTCGTGATCGGCCCGCACGTCTACGACGAGGGCGACGAGGAGGCGACGCCCGAGCGGGTCGCCGAGGCGCTGCGCGAGTTCCTGCCGGTGAGCACCTCGCGCCCCGGGCCGGCGGTGTTCCTCGAGCACTACCGGAAGCTGGCCGAGGAGGGGGCGAGCGAGATCGTCTCGGTGCACCTGTCCGGCGAGATGAGCGGCACCTTCGAGTCCGCGCTGCTGGCCGCCAGGGAGTCGCCGGTTCCGGTGACGACCGTCGACACCCGTCAGGTGGGCCCTGGTGTCGGGTTCGCCGTGCTGGCCGCCGCCGACGCGCTGGAGCAGGGTGGCAGCGCCACGGACGCCGCGGATGCCGCCGGCCGGCGCGCGGCCGCCTGCACGTCGCTGTTCTACGTCGACACGCTGGAGTACCTCCGGCGCGGCGGCCGGATCGGCACCGCCGCCAAGCTCCTCGGCTCGGCGCTCGCGGTGAAGCCGCTGCTGCAGATCGAGGAGGGCCGAGTGGCGAGCCTGGAGCGGGTGCGCACCTCGGGCCGCGCGCTGGCCCGGCTGGAGGAGCTGGCGGTGCAGACGGCCGGCGAGGAGCCGGTCGACGTCAGCGTCGCCCACCTGGCCAGCGGTGACCGGGCCGGCCAGCTCACCGAGCACCTCACCGAGCGGCTGGCGGCCAACCTCGAGGGCCGCGAGGTGCGCTGCGGCGAGCTCGGTGCGGTGCTCGGGGCCCACGTCGGCCCGGGGATGATCGCGGTCTGCGTGGCGCCCCGCGTCTGAGCCGGGTCCGCGCCGGTCAGCCGGGCCGGTCAGCCCGGCCGGTTCGCCGCCGAGGAGCGCAGCCGCCAGCTCACCAGGGCGAGGTCGAGCGCGGTGCGCGCCTGCCGCGCGTCGAAGTCGAGGTCGCCGAGCAGCCGGCTGATCCGCTCCAGGCGGGAGTAGAGCGTCTGGCGGCGGATGCCGAGCGCCTCGGCGGCCGCCGTCTTCGACAGCCCGACCTCGAGGTAGGTGTCGAGCGTCGTCACCAGGTCGGAGCCGCGGCGGGCGTCCTGCTCGAGCAGCGGTCCCAGCTGGTCCTCGACGAACCCCTCGAGGTCGGCGTCGGTGACCACCCGGGAGAGCAGCATGTAGACGCCCAGCTCGCTGGCCAGCACGACCCGTGAGCCGAGCACCAGCCGGTTGGCCAGGGTCAGCGCCTCGCGGGCGGCGGGCAGGCAGCGGGCGAGGCCGGCGACGTCCTCCACGGGCGGGCCGCCGACGGCCCGGGCCACCGAGCCGCCGACGGTGGCGCGCAGCTCCTCGTCGACCGAGCGCACCAGCTCCTGCAGGCGGGCCCGCAGCTGTCCCGGCGGCACGGCGCCCGCCAGCATCACCACGCCGTCGACCTCCGCGACCAGCGCGGGGCCGAGCACGGCGCGGGCGGCCGCGGCCGTGGCGTTCAGCCCGGCCCGGGTGGGCGTCGGCAGGCTCAGCGCCAGCGCGACGCCGACGACCTGGTGCCCGCGTCGCACGCCGAGCCCCGCGGCCTCGGCCTGGGCGATGATCTCACCGCGGGAGAGGTACTGGCCGGTGGTCAGCCAGCGCACCAGCTCCGCACCGGCCGGGCGCCGGCCACCGCCGGCCGGGCCGCTCTGCGCCAGGCAGACCGCCAGCGAGGTCGCGCACCGCTGGGCCACCGCACGCACCGAGGGCGTCGCCTCCCCGGCCAGGGCGAGCACCGCCCACGGACCGCCGCCGACGTCGTGCTCCGTGGTGCTCGGCGCCGACGTGCGCACGTCGCGGCCCACGAGCAGCGCGCCGCCGGGGGAGTAGACACCCGCCTCGACCCCGCACAGGTCCTCGACCACCGTGAGCAGCTCGGCGATGCCGGCACCGGTGGCGAGCACCGCCGAGAGCCGGGACGAGGCCTCCTCGAGGCGACGCAGCCGGGCCACCTCGCCCTCGACCAGCATCGGGTGCACGGCCTCGGTGACCTCGATGAACGGCACCACGCCGCGCAGCAGCACCAGCGGCAGGTCGTGCTCCGCGGCGGCCTCCACGAGGCCCTCGGGCGGACGGGTGAAGGTGCGGCCGAGCTCCAGCATCAGCGCCGCGACCTGCTGGCGCGCCAGCGAGGCGACGTAGCCACCGACCGCGGTCGAGCCCATGCCCACCAGCCCCAGGCCGGTGGTGAGCAGGACCTCCCCGCCCTTGAGCAGCGGCGAGATGTCGTAGATCTCGGAGGTGTGGATCCAGCGCACCGACCGGCGGTCCAGCCCGGAGCCCACGACGACCTCGGGCCGGGCCGCCTGCATCACGGGGAGCGCCAGCAGCCGGGCGACGGTGAGGCCGGTCATGGAGAGGACGATATGACCAGTTCTTACGTTCCCGAAATGACGATTCGCCCCTTGTTGCCCGCGGGTCGACGGCGATTGACTGCCATCACGCTCGACCACCACCCCCTGGAGGTGCCTCATGACCACCCTTTCCCGCCGCGGCCGAGCAGGCCGTCCCGTCCGGCGACTCGCCCTCCGTCTGGGGGTCGTCGCCCTCGCCGCCTCGCTGGCCGCCTGCGGTGGCACCACCGGCGAGGAGACCGCCTCCAACGGCGGCGACTCCGATGCCCCGCTCATCTACGGCGTCTTCGCCACCCCGCTCGAGGAGCCGTGGGACGGGGCGATCCACGCGGCGCTGCAGTCGGCCGCCGAGGACGGGGAGATCGAGTACAAGCACGTCGACAACGTCAACACCTCCGACGCCATGGAGCGCACCCTGCGCGACATCGCCGGCAACGAGAGCCCGGACGCGATCATGGGCGACGCGTTCGCGGCCGAGGAGGCGGTGCGCAAGGTCGCCGCCGAGTTCCCCGACATCCCGTTCGCGTTCGGCTCCGGCGAGGAGCCGGTCGAGCCGAACATGAGCGTGTTCGACAACTGGCTGCAGGACCCGGCCTACCTCGCGGGCATGCTGGCCGGCGGGCTGACGAAGAGCGACACCATCGGGGTCGTCGGCGCGATGCCGATCCCCGAGGTCAACCGGATCGTGAACGCGTTCGTGATGGGGGTCAAGGAGACCAACCCCCGGGCCACGGTCAAGGTCTCGATGATCAACACCTTCTTCGACCCCGCCGCGGCGAAGCAGGCGGCCGAGGCCCACGTCGCGGCCGGCGCGGACGTGCTGTTCGCCGAGCGCGACGGCGTGATCGCCGCCGCCGAGGAGGCCGACATCCCCGTGATCGGGATGATGGTCGACCAGCACGAAGAGGCCCCCGGCCACGTCCTGACCTCGCTGCTGTGGAACATGCGCCCCACCGTCGACGCGGTGGTCGAGCAGGCGACCGGCGAGCCGGCCGCGGTGGACCTCGGCGAGTTCTCGTTCATGAAGGTCGGCGGCAGCGACCTGGCGCCGATCAACACCGACGTCGTCGGCGGGGTGCCCGACGACCTGCTGGCCCGCGTCGAGGAGCGCCAGGGCCAGATCATGGACGGCAGCTTCGTCACGCCCGTGGACGAGTCCGCACCGGGCAGCTCGATCAAGGTCTCGACCGTGGAGGTTCCCGAGCAGTGACCCCCCAGCGCGCGGGCGCGGACGCCGACCCGGCCCGCGGGCGTGCCCTGCTCGAGCTGGCCGGGGTCACCAAGCGCTTCGGCGACCTCGTCGCGAACGACGACGTCAGCCTGAGCGTGGGCGCCGGCGAGGTCGTGGCGATGCTGGGCGAGAACGGCGCCGGCAAGTCGACGCTGATGAAGATCGCCTACGGGCTGGTGCGCCCCGACGCCGGCGAGCTGCGCGTCGACGGCCGCCCCGTGCAGCTGGGCTCGCCCCGCGATGCGATGCGCGCGGGGATCGGCATGGTCACCCAGGAGTTCTCGCTGGTGGAGACCATGACCGTCTCGGAGAACGTCGCGCTGTCCGCGGTCGGCCTCGGCCGGGTCGACGCGGCGGCCAACCGGCGACGGGTGATGGCGGCGATGGAGCGCCTCGGCGTGCAGATCGAGCCCGAGCGCCTGGTCGCCACGCTCTCGATCGGAGAGCGGCAGCGGGTGGAGATCGTCAAGGCGCTCTTCCACGACTGCCGGGTGCTGATCCTCGACGAGCCCACCGCCGTGCTCACCCCGCAGGACGTGCGCTCGCTCTTCGAGACCATCGCGCGCCTGCGCACCGACGGGCTCGGCGTGCTGTTCGTCTCGCACAAGCTGCGCGAGGTCGCGGAGATCTCCGACCGGGTCGTGGTGCTGCGCCGCGGACGGATGGTCGGCGACCGTCCCACCGCGAGCGTCGACGAGGCCGAGCTGGCCGCGCTGATGATGGGCGGCGCGGCGTCGGCCGCGGCCGCACCGGCCGGCCCGTCGCAGTCGCGCGCCGGCGCCGTCGCCGACCCGGTGGGCGGCGCGGTCGGGCTCGGTGTCGAGACCCGGCCGACGGCCGGCCCCGCGGAGGCGCGGCCCGAGCCGGTGCTGCGCCTGACCGACCTGGGCGTCTCGACCGGCCGCCGCGCGCTGCTCTCGGGCATCTCGCTGACCGTCGGCGCCGGGGAGATCGTCGGGATCGCCGGGATCTCCGGCAACGGTCAGACCGAGCTGGTCGACGTCCTGGCCGGGGTCCGCCCCGCCTCGAGCGGCACCGTGCACGTCGCCGGGCGCGACCTCACCCGGGCCGACGTGGCCACCCGACTCGCGGCCGGGCTGGGCCGGCTCACCGAGGACCGGCGCGGCAGCCTCGTGCCGCAGATGAGCGTCGAGCACAACCTGGTCCTCGAGGACCTGCCCCGGTTCACCTCGCGCGGCCTCCTCGACCGCGGCGCCGTGCGCCGCCACGCGGAGCAGCTGATCGAGCGCTTCGACATCCGGGCCCGCCCCGGGGACCCGGTGGCCACGTTGTCGGGCGGCAACATGCAGAAGGTGCTGCTGGCCCGGTCGCTGGTGCGCGAGCCGCGGGTGCTCGTGGTCGCGCAGCCGACCCGCGGGCTCGACGTGGGCTCCTACGCCTACGTGCACGAACAGCTCGCCGCGCTGCGCGACCGCGGCGCCGGCGTCCTCGTCGTCTCCGAGGACCTCGACGAGCTGCGGGGGCTGTGCGACCGGGTGGCGGTGCTCTTCCGCGGCCGGATCGTCGGCGAGCTGCCGATCGCCGAGGCGAGCAGCGAGCGCCTCGGCCTGATGATGACCGGAGTGGAGGTGGCGACGTGAAGTTCGTCCTGCGCGGTCGCGAGCCGCGCTGGGTGGCCCCCACGGCGGTGCTGGTCGCCGTCGCGGTCACCGTCGCGCTGACCGCGCTGCCGATCCGCCTCGCCGGCGCGAACCCGGTGGCCGCGTTCGAGCGCTACCTGCTCACGCCGCTGAGCTCGGTGAACGGGCTCCACGAGGTGCTGCTCACCGCCACCCCGTTGATGTTCACCGGCATCGCGGTGGCGATCGCGTTCCGGGCGGGCTACTGGAACATCGGGGCCGAGGGCCAGTTCCTCCTCGGCGCCGTCGGCACCACCTGGGTCGGCACCACGTGGGCCGACCTGCCCGCCCCGGTCGCGCTCCCGCTCGGCTTCGTGGCCGGAGCCGTCGGCGGGGCGGTGTGGGCACTGGCGCCCGCCTGGCTCAAGCGGCGCGCCGGGATCGACGAGGTCGTGACCACGTTGCTGCTCAACCCGGTCGCGCTGCTCGTCGTCCAGGGCCTGCTCAACGGCCCGTGGCGCAACTCCGCGACCGGCTTCACCGACTCCGACCGGCTCGGCAGCGGCTTCGACCTGCCGCCGCTGATCCCCGACAGCCGGGTTCACTGGGGCTTCGCCGTGGCGCTGGCGGTCATCCTCGTGGCCGGGGTGGTCCTGACCCGCACCGCCACGGGCGTGCGGGTCCGGGCGGCCGGCCAGGCGCCGCAGGCCGCCGCGTTCAGCGGCATCGACGTCGACCGGGTGCAGTTCCGTGCCGCCCTGGTCTCCGGCGGTGTCGCCGGCCTCGGCGGCGCCTCGACGGTGATGGGGGTCCAGCACCAGCTCACCAGCGGCATCAGCAACAGCTACGGCTACACCGGCGTGATCGTCGCGACCCTCGGCGGGCTCGGCGCGATCGGCGTGCTGCTGGTCTCGCTGCTGCTCGGCGACATCTCCGTCGGCGCGCAGAACGTGTCGCTGGTGCTGCAGGTGCCGACCCAGCTGGGGGCGATCTTCAGCGCGCTGCTGATGCTCGCGGTGCTCTCCGCGATGAGCTGGCGGCGCTACCGCGTCCAGTGGCGACGGCCCAGGCCCGCCACGACTCCCGAACCCGCCCAGGAGACCGGATGAGCCTCAACCTGCTCGCGCTGCTCGGCGCGATGCTCACCATCGCCACCCCGCTGATCTGGGCGGGCGTGGGCGAGCTCGTCGTCGAGCGGACCGGGGTGCTGAACCTCGGCATCGAGGGGACGATGTACCTCGGCGCGTTCGTCGGCTTCCTGGTCGCGCTGCGCACCGGCTCGCCGTGGCTCGGCCTGCTCGCCGCCGTCGCCTCGGGGGTGGTGGCCGGCGTGCTGATGGGGCTGTTCGCGGTCACCCTCGGGCTCAACCAGCACGTCTCCGGGCTCGGGCTGACCCTGCTGCTGATCGCGGTGTGCGAGTTCACCTTCCGGATGCTCTACGCCGGCGAGCGGCCCACCCTCGACACGAAGTTCGACGTGCTGCTCCCCGGCGTCGAGGTGCTCGACCAGCACTGGCTCACCTACGTCGCCTTCCTCGTGCTCGCCCCGGGATCCTGGTGGGTGCTGCGGTCGACCGGTGCCGGATACCGGCTGCGCGCCGTGGGGGAGAGCTTCGAGGCCGCGGACGTCGCCGGGATCTCGGTGAGCGGGGTGCGGTACGCCGCGCTGATGGTCGGGGGTGCGTTCATGGCCGTGGGCGGCGCGTTCCTGACGCTCAGCGTGCTGGGCAGCTTCACCCTCGACATCATCAACGGCCGCGGGTGGGTCTGCATCGCGCTGGTGATCTTCGCTCGCTGGCGGGTGTGGCCGGCCGTGTGCGGCGCGCTGATCTTCGCCGGCACCGACGCCCTGCAGCTCCAGCTCGCGATCACGCCGGCCTTCGGCGACGTCCCGCGCGAGCTGATGCTCGCCCTGCCCTACCTCGCGGTGATCGTCGCGCTCGCCGTCTGGGGGCGCAGCGTGCGCTACCCGGGCTCCTACCTCAAGGCGCACCGCCGTGCCTGACCCGAGCACTCGAAAGGGAGATCCGATGAACGACCACGACCTGCTCCGCCACGCGCTCGAGGAGGCCCGCCGCGGCCTGGCCGAGGGCGGCGTCCCGATCGGCGCGGCCCTGGTGCGTGAGGGCGAGGTCCTCGGCACCGGGCGGAACCGACGCGTCCAGCAGGGCAGCGCGATCCGGCACGGTGAGACCGACTGCCTCGAGAACATCGGCAGGCTCCCCGCCTCGGTCTACGCCCGCTCGACGATGGTGACCACGCTGTCGCCCTGCGACATGTGCACGGGCGCGATCCTGCTCTACGGCATCCCGCGGGTCGTGATCGGGGAGAACCGCAACTTCCTGGGCGGCGAGGAGCTGCTGCGCCGGCGAGGGGTCGAGGTCGTGGTCCTCGACGACCCGGACTGCGTCGAGATGATGGGCTCCTTCATCGCCGCGAACCCCGAGCTGTGGAACGAGGACATCGGCGTGGAGGCATAGCCGCCCAGCCCGTGGTGCACAGGCGGCGAGTCGCGGCGCTCCTCCACAGGTCGCGGTCGACCCCTGCCGGGCCCGGGTCCGGCTCCCTAGCGTGGACGCATGCGATCGCGACGCCCCAGCCCCGCGCACCAGGAGGCGGTCTCCCGGCGGCTGGCCCTGCTCGGCGCCGAGCTGGCCGCCGTGCGGGCGGCGGCGCCGGCCGAGGAGCCCGAGGTCGACGACCCCGACCCGGCGACGGGCTCGGAGTGGTGGGAGGACCACACCCGGGTGCGCCCGTCACCCTGGGCGGAGACGCCGTCGGTCGACCAGCCCGACGCGGGTCTCGCGGTCATCCCGGTGCCCGGCCGGCACGCCGCCCGGCGCCGCGGCCGGATCGCCGACGCGGTGCCGCCGACGCTGCGGGGGCGGGTGGCGCTCGGCGCGCCCCAGGTCGCGGTGCTCGCCGTGCTCGTGGCGCTCGGCCTGGGCGTCACCTGTTGGTGGATCGTCCGGGGCGACGCGACCGGGGTCGCGACGGCCCCGGTGGCCGCGCCGGCCGGCTCCGGTGTCGCGCTGGTGCCGCTGCCGGACGAGGCTCCGGCGAGCGGAGCCGCGAACGCCCCGGGCACGCCGCCGGCGTCCGGTGAGCCGACCACGCTGACCGTCGACGTCGCCGGCAAGGTCCGCCGCCCCGGCATCGCGGTGCTGCCCGCCGGGTCGCGGGTGGTCGACGCCCTCGAGGCGGCCGGCGGGGCCCGGCCCGGAGTCGACCTGTCGTCGCTGAACCTCGCCCGACTGCTGGTCGACGGTGAGCAGGTGCTGGTGGGGGCGCCGGTGCCGGCCGGGGTGGCCCCGTCGGCCCTCGCGACCGCGGCTCCGGGTGCGCCGCCGGCCGCGCTGGTCAACCTCAACACCGCCACCGCGGAGCAGCTGGAGTCGCTGCCCGAGGTCGGACCGGTCACCGCGCAGGCGATCCTGGCCTGGCGTGACCAGCACGGCGGCTTCACCGCGGTCGACGAGCTGCTCGAGGTCGACGGCATCGGCGAGGTCACGCTCGCGCAGATCGCCCCCCACGTGACGGTGTGAGGGTCCCGGCCGAGACGGGCTCGGCGATCGCCGAGCCCGGAGAGCCCGGGCCTGACCTGCGGATGCCGCTGCTGGGGGCCGTCGCGTGGGCCGGTGCCCTCGTCGCCTGGCTGCTGCCCACCTGGGTCGCCGCGGCCGTCGTGGCCACGCTGACCCCCGTCGCGGCGGTCGGCCTGCGCCGGGCCCCCAGGGCCCGCGGTGGAGGCCGGCCGTGGCGGTCCACGGGCACGGCGACGGCGCTCGGTGCACTGCTGGTGCTCGCCGCCGCGGTGTCCGTCACGCTGGTGCGTCAACACCAGGTCGCCGGCAACCCGGTCGCCGCGCTGGCCGAGCAGCGGGCGGTGGTCACAGTCGAGGCGACCGTGACCTCCGACCCGCGGCCCCTCGTCGGCGGGTTCGCCGAGCGGGTGCTGCTGCGGGCCGAGGTCCGGCGGGTGCACGGCCGGGGCGCGGCGTACGCCCTCGCGACCCCGGTGCTGGTGATCGCGGACCCTGCCTGGTCCGACGTGGCGCTGGGCAGCACCGTGCAGGCGTCGGGGCGTCTCGACGAGGCCGACGACGGCGACCTGGCCGCCGTGCTGGTCGCCCAGGGGGAGCCCACGGTGCGGGCCCCGCCCGACGTGTGGTGGCGCGCGGCCGGCGCCGTCCGCGGCTCGCTGCGGGAGGCCGTCGCGCACCGGCCCGCCGAACAGCGGGCGCTGGTGCCGGCGCTGGTGGTCGGCGACGACGCCGCGGTCGGCCCCGACCTGGCCGAGGACTTCCGCACCACCGGCCTCACCCACCTGTTGGCGGTCTCCGGCACCAACCTGACCCTGCTGGTCGGGTCGCTGCTGGTGGTCGGCCGGTGGTGCGGGGTGCGAGGGCGATGGACCTATCTGGTCGGGGCGCTGGGCATCACCGGATTCGTGCTGTTGGCCCGCACCGAGCCGAGCGTGCTGCGTGCGGCGGTGATGGGTGCGGTCGCCCTGGTCGGCCTCGGGGTGAACGGCCGTGACCGCGGCCTGCGCACGCTCGGGGTGGCGGTGGTCGTCCTGCTGCTCGCCGACCCCTCGCTCTCGGTCAGCCCGGGCTTCGCGCTGTCCGTGCTCGCCACCGCCGGCATCCTGGTGCTCGGGCCGCCGTGGCGCGACGCGCTGGCGCGGTGGCTGCCCCGGTGGGCGGCCGAGGCGATCGCGGTGCCGGCCGCCGCGCAGCTGGCCTGCACGCCGGTGGTGGCCGCGCTCTCGGGCGAGGTGAGCCTGGTCGCGGTGGCCAGCAACCTCCTGGCGGCGCCCGCGGTCGGCCCGGCCACCGTGCTGGGCCTGCTCGCCGGCCTGCTCGGCCTCGTCTCCGATCCGGTCGCCCAGGTCGTCGGCACCGGAGCCGGCTGGTGCGTGGGCTGGATCGTGCTGGTCGCTCGCTGGGGTGCCGACCTTCCCACCGCGGCGATCGACTGGGGCACCGGCCCCGTGGCCTTGGCCGCCCTCACCGCCCTCACGGTCGTCATCGGCGTCGGCGGCCCGTGGCTCCTCGGGCGTCGGAGCGTCGGGGTGGCCTGCTGCCTGGTCGCCGCCGCGGTGGTCGGACTGCGGCCACCCAGCCCCGGGTGGCCGGCCGCGGCCTGGGTGGTGGCCATGTGTGACGTGGGGCAGGGCGATGCCCTGGTGCTCAACGCGGGCCACGGGGCCGGCGTGGTCGTCGACGCCGGCCCCGACCCGGCAGCGGTCGACGAGTGCCTGGACCGGCTCGATGTCGCCCGGGTGCCGCTGCTGGTGCTCACCCACTTCCACGCCGACCACGTCGACGGGTTGCCCGGGGTGCTCGAGGGGCGTGAGGTCGTGGCGATCGAGACCACCTCCCGCCTCGACCCGGCCGGCGGCGTGCACGAGACTCTCGACACCGCGCTCGAGGCCGGCCTCGGCCCGACCATCGCGCCCTACGGCCAGACCCGCACCGTCGGTGACGTCAGCCTCCAGGTGCTGTGGCCCACCTCGCCCGAGCCGGTGGCCGGTCCCGGCGACGGCAGCCGGGCCAACGACGACAGCGTCGTGCTGCTCGCCGAGGTGCGCGGCGTCCGCGTGCTGCTCACCGGTGACGTCGAGCCGCCCGCCCAGGCCCGCCTCGCGGCCGCCTATCCCGACCTGGCCGTCGACGTGCTCAAGCTGCCGCACCACGGGAGCAGCCACCAGGACCTCGACTGGCTGGCGTCGCTCTCCGCCGCTGCGGTGCTGGTCTCGGTCGGTGCCGACAACGACTACGGTCACCCGTCCGGCACCGTGCTCGACGCGCTCGAGAGCGCCGGGGCCGCCGTCCACCGCACCGACCTCGACGGCGACGTCGTCGTCAGCGGCGTCCCCGGGCAGCTTGAGGTCCACCACTGATCGCCGACCGGTCAGGGATTCCCGCAGGATCGCGGCGTGTCGCGGAACGTCTGGCGAGTCACCGTGACGGCTGTTGACCTTGCCCCTGGGGGAGGACCCATCGTCTGGCTCACCGGCGACCGTCGCCGGGGGAGCAGGACAGGATGACCTCATGGACCTGATGGGCATCGGCGACTTCGCCCGCGCCACCGGGCTCACGCCGAAGGCACTGCGCCTCTACGACGAGCTGGGGCTGCTGTGCCCGGCCGACGTCGACACGGCAACGGGCTACCGGCGCTATGCCCCCGAGCAGCTCGAGGCCGCCCGGCTGGTGGCCCGGCTGCGCCTGGTCGGCATGCCGCTGGCCCGGATCCGTCGGGTGGTCGCGCTCGGTCCCGGCGAAGCGGCCATCGAGGTCGCGGCGTTCTGGCGACAGGTCGAGGCCGACACCGTGAGCCGGAGAGCCCTGGTCACGGCCCTGCTCCGCGACCTCGAACCGGAGGACCAGGCCATGGCACCACCCCCCACGTCGCCCACCGCCCTCGACGCGCCGCAGTCGGCGTCTCGCATCGGGCAGGGAGCCCGGGAGTCCCAGCAGGACGCCGTGCTCGAGGCCCCCTGGCTCTTCGCCGTCGCCGACGGCTTCGGTGCCACCCCCGGTCTGGCCGACGCCGCACTGGCAGCAGCCCGCGAGGCGCTCGACGCGCCGACGGTCTCCATGGGGCCGGCCACCGCGCTCGCGGCCGCGGTCACGGCTGCCGAGGCAGCCTTGGGCGGCCGATCCGACTCGCCCCACGACGGCACGACCGTGACCCTGCTCTGGCTCACCGAGGGCCGAGCCTGGGTCGCCCACGTCGGCGACGGGCGGGTCCTGCGGCTGCGCGACACCGGGCTCGACCGGCTCACCCGCGACCACACTCTCGTCGCCGCGCTCGTCGAGGAGGGCCGGCTGACCGAGGACGAGGCCCGGGTGCACCCGCACCGGGCACTGCTCAACCGGGCTCTCGCCCCGGGCGGGTCCGCCGAGCCCGATCTGGCGTCGTACGACGCGCGGCCGGGCGACCGCTTCGTCCTCACCACCGACGGGGTGCACGCCGTCCTCGAGCCGGACGCCCTCACCCGGCTGCTGACCGCCGGGACCGTCGAGGAGGCCGTCGATCGGGTCTCCGCAGCGGTCGAAGCGGCCGGTGCCCCGGACAACCACGCGGTCGTGGTCGTGGACGTGCCGAGCGCGCCCTGACGCGGAGGCGACCCGTCGATCGTTCCTCGCGACCCGGCGTGTCCGTGGGAAGCACTGACGGGTCGGCGGGGTGTCGGGGGGCTGTGGCAGGCTTGGCGCACCATGGCAGCCCCGTCCCGTTCCGGTCCTCGTCCCGGCTCCAGCTCAGGGCCCACCGCCGGGCAGGTGCTCGGTCGGGTCACGCTGGTGACCGGCAAGGAGGAGTACCTCGGCGAGCGCACGGTGGCTGCGGTCCGCGAGGCCGTGCGCGGCCACGACCCCGAGGCCGAGCTGTCCGAGGCCTCCGCCTCCGAGGTGACCCTGGCGACGCTGGGTGAGATGTCGGCGCCCTCGCTGTTCTCCAGCACCAGGTGCGTGGTCGTGCGCCGCCTCGAGGACCTCCCCGAGGAGTCGGTCGACGGACTGCTCACCTACGCGTCGGCGCCCGTCGAGGACGTCGCGCTGGTCCTCGTGCACAGCGGCGGCCAGAAGGGCACCGGCGTCCTCAACAAGCTGCGCAAGCTCGACACGGTCACCGAGTCGAAGTCGGGGGAGCTCAAGGCCTCCGAGGTGCCGGGGTTCGTGGCGGCCGAGGTGCGTGGCCACGGTGGCAGCATCGACGGCGAGGCCGCCACGTTCCTGGTGCAGGCCGTCGGGCACGACCTCCGCTCGCTCGCGGCGGCGGCCCACCAGCTCACCAACGACTTCTTCGGCCAGGCGCTCACGGTCGAGAAGGTCAAGCGCTACTTCGGCGGCCGGGCCGAGGCGAAGTCGTTCGCGGTCGCCGACGCGGCGTTCTCGGGTCGTCGCGAGACCGCGCTCGAGGAGCTGCGCTGGGCCCTCGACGCCGGCACCGCCCCGGTGCTGGTCACCTCGGCGTTCGCCGGCGGGGCCCGTGGGCTGGCCCGCTACAAGGGCGCGCCGCGAGGCATGCGCGAGGCCGACCTGGCCCGTGAGGTCGGGGTGCCGCCATGGAAGCTGCGCACGATCCGCGACCAGTCGCGGGCCTGGTCCGAGGGCGGGCTGGGGCGGGCCATCCGCGCCGTCGCCCAGGCCGACGCCGACATCAAGGGGGCGGCGAGCGACCCCTCCTACACCCTCGAGCGCCTCGTGCTGACCGTCACCGGACTGCGCGAGGGTCGCTGACCACCGCCCCGCGGTCACACAGCCCGCACACGCGGAGAAGGCGCCGCCCCACCGGGACGGCGCCTTCAGCTGTGCGAGGTCAGAGCGAGGCGGCCTTCTTGGCGATCGCGGACTTGCGGTTCGCGGCCTGGTTCTTGTGGATCACGCCCTTGGAGGCGGCCTTGTCGAGCTTGCGGGAGGCGTCGCGGGCGGCCGCGGTGGCGGCCTCCTTGTCACCGGCCTCGGCCAGCTCGCGGAACCGGCGAACAGCAGACTTCAGGCCGGTCTTGACCGCCTTGTTGCGCTCGTGCCGGCGCTCGTTCTGCTTGTTGCGCTTGATCTGGGACTTGATGTTCGCCACTACTGCGCCTTCGTCGTAGGTGTGGGGTGCTGCTCAGATGATCGGGTGCGTCGGCGCGCGGGGCAGGAGCCAGCGCCAGACGTGCGACGAGTTAGGTTAGCAGCGCGCTGCTGGGGCTCCCAAATCCGTCGGCGGTGATGTCTCACAGCCAGCCGCGGCGCTCGCACAGCCAGTGCCACACGACCTCGCCCTGCCAGCGCTGCGCCTCACGCAGGTGCGGGGACGTGGGCGGGACGGGCTGCTGGCACTGGAGCAGGAAGTAGCCGGCGAGCAGAGCCAGTGCGACGTCGATGTGCGCCGGGGGGACGTCCTTGACCAGGCGCCGGCGGCCGAGCACCCCGTCGACGTCAACGCCGTCGCCTCGGGGGCCGATCAGTGCCATCACGGTGTCGACCCAGTCGGCGCCGAGCACGGGCCAGTTCCAGTCGCACAGCTGCACCCGGCCGGTGTCGTCGACCAGAACGTTGTCGTCGCGCACGTCGGTGTGCACCAGCGTGGAGCCCCCGCAGACCTCGGGGAACCGGGCGGCCAGGGCCGCGGCGTCCTCGAGACGCTCCGCCAGGTGCGGCAGGTCGGGCGGAGAGTCGCGGAGCCGGTCCCAGAGCCCCGGCCAGTCGGCGAACTCCTCCGACATCGGCGGCAGCCGCAGCGCCGCGGGTGGCGGGGTCAGCGACTCGGCGACCACCTCGAGCGCGTCCAGGGTGGCCTCGAGGTCCGCGGCGGTCCACGGACGCTGCGGGGCACGGGACTCGACGTGCTCGATCCCGAGGACCACCCAGTCGTCGGCGTCGTGGGTCCACAGCAGGCGGGGCGCGGGCACCGTGTCCGGCAGCGCCGCCAGCTTCCGGGCCTCCTCGCGATAGGCCTCGGCGAACGCGCGCTGAGCCTTGACCGAGGCCGCCTTGACGAAGTGGCGCGACCCGTCGGCGCAGTGGAGCACCGATGCGAAACCGGGGGTGAACCCGGCCTGCCGACTGTCGGCGGCGACGACGGGGGACCCGCACCGTCTCTCCACCTCCGCCCGCAGGTGTGGCGGCAGGAAGCTCCACTCCAGGCGGCGCGCCGTGCGGCCGTGGGGGATCGTCGTCGGGATCACCGGCCCATCCTGGCGCATGGCCCCCGGTGCCGGGGCCGGTCCCGGGAGTTCGTGGCCCGGGAGTCGGAGTGGAACAATGGCCCCTCCCCGCCCGACAACGAGAGACGTCCGTGACCAGCCAGGTTCCCTCCGCCGCGCCGCAGCCCGGCCAGACCGACCCCGCGGTCATCCGCAACTTCTGCATCATCGCGCACATCGACCACGGCAAGTCGACGCTGGCCGACCGGATGCTGCAGCTCACCGGGGTCGTCGACGAGCGTGCCGCCCGCGCCCAGTACCTCGACCGGATGGACATCGAGCGCGAGCGCGGCATCACGATCAAGAGCCAGGCCGTGCGGATGCCGTGGACGGTGCCGGCCGGCAACGCCGAGGGCGCCGAGCCGGGCACCTACGTGCTCAACATGATCGACACCCCCGGCCACGTCGACTTCACCTACGAGGTGTCGCGCTCGCTCGAGGCGTGCGAGGCGGCGGTCCTGCTGGTCGACGCCGCGCAGGGCATCGAGGCTCAGACGCTGGCGAACCTCTACCTGGCGATGGGCGCCGACCTGCACATCATCCCGGTGCTGAACAAGATCGACCTGCCCGGCGCCAACCCCGAGAAGTACGCCGCCGAGCTGGCCGGGCTGGTCGGCTGCGAGCCCGAGGACGTGCTGCGGGTCAGCGCCAAGACGGGCGCGGGCGTGGAGGGCCTGCTCAACGAGATCGTCAAGCAGACCCCGCCCCCTGTCGGCGTGGCCGACGCGCCGGCCCGGGCGCTGATCTTCGACTCCGTCTACGACACCTACCGCGGCGTGATCACCTACATCCGGGTGGTCGACGGCAAGCTCACCCACCGCGACCGGATCAAGATGATGTCGACCGGCGCCACCCACGAGCTGCTCGAGATCGGCGTGATCAGCCCCGAGCAGGTCAAGGCCGGCGAGATCGCCGTCGGCGAGGTCGGCTATCTGATCACCGGCGTGAAGGACGTGCGCCAGTCCCGGGTGGGCGACACGGTCACCACCCAGAACCACGGCGCCACCGAGGCGCTCGGTGGCTACAAGCACCCGAACCCGATGGTCTACGCGGGGCTCTACCCGATCGACGGCGACCAGTTCGGCGACCTCCGCGAGGCGCTGGAGAAGCTGCAGCTCAACGACGCCGCCCTGACCTTCGAGCCGGAGACCTCCGGCGCGCTGGGCTTCGGCTTCCGCATCGGCTTCCTCGGGCTGCTGCACATGGAGATCACCCGCGACCGGCTCGAGCGGGAGTTCGACCTCGACCTGATCTCCACCGCGCCGAACGTGGTCTACCAGGTGGTCATGGAGGACGGCTCGGAGTTCACCGTCACCAACCCCAGCGAATACCCCGAGGGCAAGATCGCCGAGGTGCGCGAGCCGGTCGTGAAGGCCACGATCCTCAGCCCGTCCGACTACATCGGCACGATCATGGAGCTCTGCCAGGCCAAGCGCGGCGCGCTGCAGGGCATGGACTACCTCTCCGAGGACCGCGTCGAGATGCGCTACGTCCTGCCGATGGGCGAGATCGTCTTCGACTTCTTCGACCAGCTGAAGTCGCGCACCAAGGGCTACGCCTCGCTCGACTACGAGCGCTCCGGCGAGCAGGCCGCCGACCTGGTCAAGGTCGACGTGCTGCTCCAGGGCGAGCCGGTCGACGCGTTCTCGGCGATCGTGCACCGCGACGCGGCGTACTCCTACGGCGTGATGATGGCGACCAAGCTGAAGGACCTGATCCCCAGGCAGCAGTTCGAGGTGCCGATCCAGGCCGCGATCGGGGCGCGGGTGATCGCCCGCGAGAACATCCGCGCGATCCGCAAGGACGTGCTCGCCAAGTGCTACGGCGGCGACATCAGCCGCAAGCGCAAGCTGCTGGAGAAGCAGAAGGCCGGCAAGAAGCGGATGAAGAACATCGGCACCGTCGAGGTGCCGCCGGAGGCGTTCGTCGCCGCGCTGTCGACCACCCAGCCGAGCGAGAAGAAGAAGTAGGCCCCGAGCCGGCGGCCACCTGGGCGGCCCGCCCGAGGTCGCGGCGGTGTCTGGTGGGATGAGGTGGTGCTCGTCGTCCCACCCTCCTTCCTCGCGTACGCCGCGCGCGGCGCGCAGTTCGCCGCGTTCCTGGACCGGCTTCCCGGCCTGCTGCGCGAGCTGCTCGATGAGTGGGAGCTGACCCCCGACGGCGAGATGGCGCACGGCTTCTGCGCGGCGGTGCTCGCGGTCCGCGCCACCGACGGGGCGGCGGCGGCGCTCAAGGTCGGGTGGCCGCACCCGGAGGCCGAGCACGAGCACCTGGCTCTCCAGCACTGGCATGGTGACGGCGCGGTGCGGCTGCTGCGCGCCGACCCGCGCCGCTCGGCGCTGCTGCTGGAACGGCTGTCCACCGCCGACCTGGCCGACCTGTGGGACGTCGAGGCGTGCGAGGTGGTGGGCGGCCTCTACCGCCGGCTGCACGTGCCGGCGCCGCCGCAGCTGCGCAGGCTGTCCTCGGACGCGGCGCGCTGGGGCGAGGAGCTGGCGGCGCTGCCCCGTGACGCTCCGGTGCCACGACGCCTCGTCGACCAGGCGGCGGCGCTGGCCCGAGGCTTCGCATCGGACGAGGCCACCGACGGGCGGCTCCTGCACACCGACCTGCACTACGGCAACGTGCTGGCCGGCGACCGTGAGCCGTGGCTGGCCATCGACCCCAAGCCGCTCAGCGGGGATCCCCACTTCGAGGTGGCGCCGATGCTCTGGAACCGCTGGCCGGAGCTCGTGGCGGCGCCCCGCAGCGTGCGCGACGGCGTCCGGCTGCGCTTCGAGACCCTCGTCGACGTCGGTGGCCTCGACGAGGAGCGGGCGCGCGGCTGGGTGGTGGTCCGGGTGCTGCGCCTGGCTTGGGGCCGGCTGCAGGACCCGCCCGGAGCCCGGCGCCGGACCTCGACCGAAGAGCTGCTGACCAGGTGCGTGACGATCGCCAAGGCAGTCCAGGGCTAGCAGGCTTGACCCGTCTGTTCGGTCGGCGGCCGGGGGCTGGACCTGTCACACTTCGGCGGGTGGAGAACGCGCGTGTGCTGTCGGTGAACGTCGGTCGGCCCGAGACCGGCCCCTGGACCGGCCGGGTCGGCCGCAGCGCGATCCGCAAACAGCCGGTCGATGCTCCCGTCCGCGTGCTGCGCGCCGGGCTGGCCGGCGACAGCGTCTGCGACCAGAAGTACCACGGCGGTCTGGACAACGCGGTCTACGTCTACGCCCGGGAGGACCTGGATCGTTGGGGTCGGGCGCTGGGTCGGCCGGTGCCCGACGGGCACTTCGGCGAGAACCTCACCACGGTCGGCATCGACGTCAACGCCGCGCTGGTGGGGGAGCGGTGGCGGGTCGGCACAGCACTGCTCGAGGTGGCCAAGGTGCGTACCCCATGCCGCGTCTTCGCGGGCTTCATGGGGCTCACCGGCTACGACGACACCGCCTGGGTGAAGCGGTTCACCGCCGAAGGGCGGCCGGGACCCTACCTGCGGGTGCTCGAGGAGGGCGTCGTCGCCATGGGCGATCCCGTCGCGGTGGAGCACCGGCCCGACCACGACGTGACCGTGGCGATGGTCTTCCGAGCGCTGACCACCGAGCGACACCTGCTCCCGCGGGTGCTCGAGGTGCCCGAACTGTCGGATACCGTCCGCCGCAGGTCAGGGCCCGCTCAGGCTCCGGTCTCCTGACTCGGTGGGAGTCGGGTCGCGATCCCTGAGATCTGTGACCCAAACCTCACCCGGCATGGCAAAGTGACGTAGGTTACCGACCAGGAACCACCGTCGGCCGTTCTCAGCGCAGGAGTGCCATGCCCGTCAATCGCGACACCAGCTTCCTCGACCACCTCGCCCCCAACGTGGCGGTCCAGTTCCTCGACCGAGTGGCGAAGTCCCCGGACACCGAGGCCTACCGCTACCCCGTGGGTGAGCAGTGGGAGTCCGTCACCTGGCGGGAGACCGGCGACCGGGTCTCCGCGCTGGCGGCCGGACTGCTCGCGCTCGGCATCGAGAACGAGCAGCGGGTCGGCATCATCTCCAACACCCGCTACGAGTGGATCCTCGCCGACCTCGCGATCATGTGTGCCGCCGCGGCCACCACCACCGTCTACCCGACCACGATCGAGGAGGACACCTCCTACATCCTCGGCGACGCCGAATGCCGCGTGGTCTTCGCCGAGGACGACGAGCAGGTCGCCAAGGTGCGCGCTCGTCGCAACGAGCTGCCGCACCTCGAGAAGGTCGTGGTGATCGACGGCGCGACCGACGGGCCGGACGGCTGGGTGATCGGGCTCGACGACCTGGCCGCGCTCGGCGCCGCCCACCTCGCCGAGAACCCCGACGTCATCGAGCAGACCGCCAAGTCGATCGCCCCCGACCAGTTGGCGACCCTGATCTACACCTCCGGCACCACCGGCCGCCCCAAGGGCGTCCGGCTGCGGCATCGCTCGTGGGTCTACGAGGGCGCGGCGATCGAGTCGCAGCGGATCCTCGACGAGACCGACCTGCAGTTCCTGTGGCTGCCGATGGCCCACTCGTTCGGCAAGGTCCTGCTCTCCACCCAGCTGGCGTGCGGCTTCGCCACCGCGGTCGACGGCCGGGTCGAGCGGATCGTCGACAACCTGGGCGTGGTCAAGCCGACGTTCATGGGCGCCGCGCCGCGCATCTTCGAGAAGGCGCACGGCAAGATCGTCACGATGCAGGAGGCCGAGGGCGGCGCCAAGGAGAAGATCTTCAAGAAGGCGTTCGAGGTCGGCACCAAGGTCGACCGGCTCAAGCGCGAGGGCAAGTCGGTCCCGCCGCTGCTGAAGCTCCAGCACGGCCTGTTCGACAAGCTCGTCTTCAGCAAGGTGCGCGAGCGCTTCGGTGGCCGGGTCCGCTTCTTCATCTCCGGCGCTGCCGCGCTGAACCAGGAGATCGCCGAGTGGTTCCACGCCGCGGGCATCAAGATCCTCGAGGGCTACGGTCTGACCGAGACCTCGGCCGGCGCGTTCGTGAACCACCCGGAGGACTACAAGTTCGGAACCGTCGGCCTGGTCTTCCCGGGGTCGGAGGTGAAGATCGACGAGGAGAGCGGCGAGGTGCTGGTGCGTGGCCCCCAGGTCATGGACGGCTACCACAACCTGCCCGAGGAGACCGCGAAGACCCTCACCGAGGACGGCTGGCTGCGCACCGGTGACAAGGGCAGCCTCGACGCCGACGGCTTCCTGAGCATCACCGGCCGGATCAAGGACCTGTTCAAGACCTCCGGCGGCAAGTACATCGCGCCCTCGGCGATCGAGGCCAAGTTCAAGGCGGTCTGCCCCTACGCGAGCCAGTTCATGGTCTTCGGCAACGATCGCAACTACTGCGTCGCGCTGATCACCCTCGACCCCGACGCGCTGGCGATGTGGGCCGAGGAGCACGGCAAGCAGGGCCTGTCGTACGAAGAGTTGGTGAAGACCGACGAGGTCCAGGCCATGGTCGCCGGCTACGTCGACGAGCTCAACTCGAGGCTGAACCGGTGGGAGACCATCAAGAAGTGGAAGCTCCTCGAGCACGACCTCACCATCGAGTCCGGTGAGATGACCCCCTCGATGAAGGTCAAGCGCAACGTGGTCGAGCAGAACCACCAGGCGCAGATCGAGGCGCTCTACGCCTGATCTGCGCTGCTTGCAGCCGGCACCGCCCCCGTCCGCTCCGGACGGGGGCGGTGGCGCATCCGGAGGGTTGAGAGACTGGGTCCATGCCCTCCGTGCTGCCTCCGGGCGACCCCGTGCCCGACGACGGCGCACTGCCCGAGCCTGCCCTGGCCGCGGTGGGCGCCCTACCGTTCGGGTTCTACGTGCACGTGCCGTTCTGCACGGTGCGCTGCGGCTACTGCGACTTCAACACCTACACCGCTGCCGAGCTCGGCCCGGCGGGCGGGGCGCCGGGCGCTTCCCGATCGACGTACGCCGCCGCGGCGGTCGCGGAGGTCCGGCGGGCCCGGCGGGTGCTGGGGGACCGTGACGTGCCGGTCGACACGGTGTTCTTCGGCGGCGGCACGCCGACGCTGCTGAGCCCCGAGGACCTCGGCTCCGTGCTCGCCGCGATCGATGCCGAGTTCGGTCTGGCTCCCGGGGCGGAGGTGACCACCGAGGCGAACCCCGACAGCGTGGACGGCGGCTACCTGGCCCGCCTGCGCGAGGCCGGGTTCACCCGCCTCTCCTTCGGCATGCAGTCGTCGGTCGGCCACGTGCTGCGGGTGCTGGACCGCACCCACGACCCGCTCCGCGTGCCCGGCGTGGTGGCCGAGGCCCGAGCGGCGGGCTTCGAGCAGGTGAGCCTGGATCTCATCTACGGCACGCCGGGCGAGAGCCAGGCGGACTGGGCCACGTCGATCGAGGCGGCCCTGGCCTGCGCGCCCGACCACGTCTCGGCGTACTCGCTCATCGTGGAAGAGGGCACCGCGCTGGCCCGCCAGGTGCGCCGCGGGGTGCTGCCGATGCCCGACGAGGACGACCTGGCCGACAAGTACGCGATGGTCGACGAGCGGCTGGGCGCGGCCGGACTGGGCTGGTACGAGGTCTCGAACTGGTCGCGCGACACGGCCGGCCGGTGCCGGCACAACCTGCTCTACTGGACCAGCGCCGACTGGTGGGGCGTCGGTCCGGGCGCCCACTCGCACGTCGCCGGGGTGCGCTGGTGGAACGTCAAGCACCCCACCGCGTACGCCGCGCGGCTGGCCGCCGACCGCAGCCCCGCCCTCGCCCGCGAGGTCCTCGACGACGAGACCCGCCGGGTCGAGCGGGTGCTGCTCGAGGTGCGGCTGCGCGAAGGGCTGGACCCGGCCGTGTTGGACGCGCCGGGGCTGGCGGCGGTGCCCGGCCTGGTGGGTCGCGGGCTGCTCACCGACGAGGGCGGCCGCCTCGTGCTGACTCTTCGCGGGCGGCTCCTGGCCGACGCGGTGGTGCGCGACCTCGTGCCGTGACCCACGTCTCGTCCCCAAGCACCCCGCGGGGTGACCGGGGGCCTAGGCTGCTGCCATGACGCAGGGTCCCGAGCAGCCCAACCCCTACGACCCGAACAGCCAGCAGCCGGCCGGCGACCCCTACGGCCAGCAGCCCTACGGCCAGCAGCCGTACGGTCAGCAGCCCTACGGTCAGCAGCCCAACGGCCAGCCCGCACCCGGCGCCTACGGCGTCGGCCCGATGACGCCCTACGGCGTGCACCCGGTGACCGGCATCCCCTACTCCGACAAGTCGAAGCTGGTCGCGGGGCTGCTGCAGATCCTGATCCCGATCGGCATCGGCCGGTTCTACACCGGGCACACCAGCATCGGCGTGGCTCAGCTGGTGGTGGCGATCGTGACGTGCGGCATCGGCGTGCTGTGGCCGTTCATCGACGGCATCATCATGCTCGCCACCGACTCCACCGACGCCGACGGGCGGCTGCTGCGGACCTGAGGTCCGGCGTGGGTCAGCTGACCATCCGGATGGTCAGCGGGTAGCGGTACTCCTCGCCTCCTGCGGACTTGACCGAGCCCAGGATCGTGAAGACCAGCCAGAAGGCGCCGAAGGCCAGGGCGAGCGGCAGCACCAGCAGGATGCCGATGCCGAAGGTGATCAGGGTGAGGATCGCTCCCACGATGCCGCCGACGAAGCCGTAGATCAGCATGGAGAGCTGGAAGTTCAGCGACTCGACCGACTGGCGCCGCACGTAGGGCGAGGTGTTGCCCTTGGCGAGCAGCACCACCAGTGGCCCGAGGAAGGCCATCGCGACGAACGCGCCGACCAGGGCGCTCCAGTGCGCGGCGCCTCCCCAGGTCTTCTCGTCGGGGGTGGGACCGCCGGGCGTGGGCGGGTAGGGCATGCCGGGACTGGTGGGATAGCTCATCTGGGCTCCTCTGCACACGGGCCTCCCGCCGACGCGGGTGCCCCCCTCGCGTGACCTTCAGGCTACGTCGCCGGTGACGAAGTCGATCAGCTCCTCGACCCTACCGAGAAGCGCGGGCTCGAGGTCGGCGTAGGAGTTGACCCTGGAAAGGATGTGCTGCCAGGCGCGGGCGATGTCGGCCTGGTCACGGTGCGGCCAGCCGAGCTGCTGGCACACGCCCTTCTTCCACTCCAGCTGACGGGGCACCTCGGGCCAGCGCGGGATGCCGAGCCGGTCCGGCTTCACCGCCGCCCACACGTCGACGAACGGGTGGCCGACGATGAGCACGTGCTTGCCGACGGGGGAGCGCGCGATGCCCTGGGCGATGCGCGCCTCCTTGGAGCCGGGCACCAGGTGGTCGACGAGGACGCCGACGCGGCGCTGCGGGCCGGGCCGGAAGTCGACCAGGTGGTCGGCGAGGTCGTCGACGCCGCCGAGGTACTCCACGACGACGCCCTCGACGCGGAGGTCGTCGCCCCAGACGCGCTCGACCAGCTCGGCGTCGTGGCGGCCCTCGACGAAGATCCGGCTGGCGCGCGCGACGCGCGCCTTCGCGTCGTGGACGGCGATCGACCCGGAGGCGGTGCGGGTGGGGCGCTGGGGGGCGCTCGCCCGGACCGGCGGGGTCAGGATGACCGGCTTGCCCTCGAGCAGGAAGCCGGCCCCGAGCGGGAAGGTGCGCCGACGCTGACGGCGGTCCTCCAGGGTGACGGTGTAGAGGTCGCGGTCGACCGCGACGATCTCTCCGCACCAGTCGGTCGTGACCTCCTCGACCACCGCGCCGATCTCGGCGGGGGTCTCGACGGCACGGCCGCGCTTGGGGGCGCGCCAGTCGGTCGAGAGCACGTCGGGTCCGTAGCGGTCGTTCACCCACGCAACCGTAGGCGCGGCCACCCCCAGGCCGGCGACGGCACGCCGGTCGGCGCTCAGCTCGCGCCGTCGCCCTGCTCGTCCTCCGGCTCGTCGTCGCTGCTGCGCTCGGCTTCCATCTCGTCGGCGATCTTGCCGCCGTCGAGGTCGGCGGTCTCGCCGGGCGGCAGGCCCTCGGCCAAGGGGTTGTCGTCGCCGGGGCGCAGGTCCTCGGGGAGCTGCTCGTCGCTGATGGCCCGCTCCGGCTCCTCGTTGCTGTTCGTCATGGAACAGGGGTACCCCGTTTGCTCCCCGGCCCAGCGCGGCTCCTCGTGGCGGCGGAACGCGGCGCGAGAAACTTCGACGGCGGCTGTCGATTCCCTTCCGCTCCGCTCGTCAACGTGGTGAGGTCGCAGCCGCGGCCACCCAACGCCAGGAGGAAAGCTCGATGAGTCGTCACCTCGTACTGCTGCCAGCCCCCGAAGCCGAGTGGGCGGAGCTGCCCGAGTCCGAGCACGAGGCCGGCATGCGGTCCCACGCCCGGTTCCACGAGGAGCTGGCCGAGGGCGGGCACCGGCTGATCGTCGCCGGTCCGCTCGAGCCGTCCGCGCAGGCGACGTCGCTGCGTCCCGACGGCAGGGGCGGCGTGCTGGCCACCGACGGCCCGTTCACCGAGTCCGCCGAGCAGATCGTCGGCTTCTACCTCGTCGAGACCGACGACGAGGCCGGCCTCCGTGCCGTCTGCGAGCGGTTCGCCTCCCGAGGCGAGTTCATCGAGCTGCGCCGCCTGGCCGAGTGAAGGAGATACCCATGACCGAGTACGTGGTGCTGATCATCGGCGACGCCGACCGCTGGTGGACCTCGATGAGCCTGAAGGAGCGGGAGGACGGCTACGCCCAGTACGCCCGCTTCGGCGAGGAGTTGGCCCGCCGTGGACACAAGGTCACCGGCGGTGCCGAGCTCCAGCAGAGCACGACCGCCAGGTCGATCCGGCCCGGCGGGTCTGCGGCCACCGAGGGCCCGTTCGCGGAGACCGCCGAGCAGGTCGGAGGCTTCTACCAGATCGAGACCGACGACCTCGACGACCTGCTCGACTGCTGCACGATCATCACGGCGCTGGGCGACGGGGTGGAGGTGCGTCCCACGGTCAGCGCCGCCGACCGGCCGTCGTGAAGCGGTACGTCGTCCTGCTGGCCTGTGACCCCGGCGACTGGGCATCGGCGTCGCCGGCCGTGCAGCAGGAGTACTTCGACGCCCACCAGGCCTTCGAGCGTTACGTCGACGCGCATGGCCGGCGGATCTCCTCGGCGCCGCTGGCGGGCGCCGACACCGCCACCACGCTGCGCCACGCCGACGGTTCGCTGACGGTCACCGACGGGCCGTTCGTCGAGTCGGTGGAGCAGGTGGCGGGCTACTACGACGTCGAGCTGCCCGACCTGGACTCGGCGATCGCCGCCGGGCGGCTGCTGCCGGCGTCCTATGCGGTCGAGATCCGCCCGACGGTGACGATCGAGGGCTACGAGCCGGCGTGATCGTGGGCGCCGAGACCGCCCTCGAGACGGTCGTGCGCGAGGAGTGGGGGCGGCTCACGTCCCTGCTCCTCGCGCAGTTCCGCCGACTCGACCTGGTGGAGGACGCCCTGGGGGACGCGGTGGAGGCGGCCACCCGGCACTGGCCGGTCTCGGGTGCGCCCGACAACCCGGCCGGGTGGCTGCTCACGACCGCCCGCCGGCGGATCCTGGACCGGCTGCGCGGCGAGGCGATGGCCCACCGCAAGGCGCCGCTGCTGGTCACCGAGGCGGTTGGTCGCGAGGAGGGCCTCCGCGCGATGGCAGACCCGGGCGGCCTGGTCGAGGACGACCTGCTCCGGCTGGTGCTGATGTGCACCCACCCGGCGCTGGCTCCCGAGTCGGCCAGCGCGCTGACGCTGCGGATGGTCCTGGGCATCAGCACCCACGACATCGCCCGGCTCTTCCTGGTCTCCGAGCCGACCGCCGCTGCCCGGATCACGCGGGCGAAGAAGAAGATCGTGGCCGCCGGCATCCCCTTCGGTGTGCTGGCGGCCGACGCGCTGCCGGAGCGGCTGGAGACGGTGGCGCAGACGGCGTACCTGGCCTTCACCGCCGGCTACGCGCCCGGCAGCGGCGCCGACCTGCTGCGTGCGGACCTGGCCGGTGAGGCGATCCGGCTGGTCCGGGTGGTGCGCGACCTGCGGCCGCAGGAGCCGGCTCCGGTGGCGCTGCTGGCGCTGATGCTGCTCCAGCACTCGCGCCGCGACGCCCGGGTCGACGCCGACGGACGGCTGGTGCTGCTCGACGACCAGGACCGGGGTCGATGGCGGCACGATGAGATCGACGAGGCCGTGGCGCTGCTGGCCGACCCGGTGCTGGCCGGTCCGCTGACGCCGCTCGTGGCTTCGTACGTCGTGCAGGCACGGATCGCTGCCGAACACGCTCGCGCCCCGTCGGCGGGGGAGACCTCGTGGGAGCGGATCGTGGCGCTCTACGACCTGCTCCTCCAGCTGACCGGGTCGCCCGGGGCCAGGCTGGCGCGGGCGGTGGCGGTCGCGGAGGCGTCCGGTCCGGCGGCGGGTCTGGTCGCGTTGGAGGGCATCGAGATCCCCGGCAGTCATCGGGTCGCGGCGGTGCGGGCCGAGCTGCTGGCGCGCGCCGGCGACACCGCTCGGGCGGTGGTCGCCTACGACGAGGCGCTGGAGCTCTGCCGCAACGAGGCGGAGCGGGCACACCTGCTGGAGCGACGGGACCGCGCTGCATTGCCGGGGCGCTAGCCCGACTGCTTGGTTGGGGGCATGAACTACAACGGGATGTGGGCCGAGCCCGGCAGTGATCCGCGAGAGGCGCTGGAGCCCGGCAGGGGCGAGAAGGCCGTGCTCGCGGAGTACCTCGACCGCTACCGGATGACCTTCGAGCTCAAGTGCGGGGGGCTCACCGCCGAGCAGCTCGCCACGCGCTCGGTCCCACCGTCGACGATGTCGCTGCTGGGCCTGGTGCGTCACCTCTCCCGCGTGGAGCACTCGTGGACGCGTCGAGTCTTCGAGGGGCAGATCGAGCTGCCGCGCCTCTACCGCACCGAGGAGGACCCGGACCTGGACTTCAACCAGGCCGTGGCCGACGACGACGTCGTCGCCGAAGCGTGGGAGACCTGGCGCGGTGAGGTCGCGCACGCCCGGTCGGTCTACGCCGGGCTGGACCTCGACGCCCCGGTCGAGGTCCACGGCCAGGAGCTGGAAGTCCGCGACGTCATCGTGCACCTGGTCGAGGAGTACGCCCGCCACGTGGGCCACGCCGACCTGCTGCGGGAGTGCATCGATGGCCGCACTGGCCAGTAGGCCGTGGCCCGACACGGGAGCGCGCGATCGCGTGGACGGCTTCGTAGATCGACGGACGTAACGACCCGCCGGACCGTCCGTCTCCCCCTTCCCGTGCCCATATGTTCGTCGCGGTCCGAGACTGTGAATGGTCGTTCGGATCTGCCGCGACCAGCGCGGATCTGCCGATATCGGGATGTCGTTCGGAGCCCCGACTTGTACGGTGTTCCCGCGGTCATCTCAGCGGTAACGGAGGCTCAGGGGTTCTCGGCACTGCCGGGAGCAAAGGCTGAGTGAAGTCCCGGCCTCGCTCTCACCAGGCCCTTTCCGGAGGGCGCCGCACTCCGGTCCCGAACTGCACCACGCACGGATCCGCCGCATTCGGACTGGAATGCTGGGGGGCATGAACCGTGAGCCCGCCTGGGACCGACTCCTGGCTTCGCTGAGGACGTGGGCGGAAGTGCGGGAGGTGACCGGGGGCGTTGAGGTCTCCTTCCCGGGTGGTGCGGGCGCATTGCGAACGGTGGAGATCGTCATGACACCCGAACAATGGGATGAACTCAGCGAGGTCGTGCAGTTCGAGTCGCCCGACAGCGTGAAGAGGCGACTCCTCGCACTTGAGGACGACAAGCCCTTCCTCGTATGCGACTCGGGGGTGGAGTTGATTGCTTCCTCCAGCCACGATCTGCCTCCCGTCACATTCGCGGGCTTCACGCCCGAGCCCGGCGGACAGTGGGTCGCCACCGACGAGACGGGAAACGTGGTCAGCCGATTGGCCGACTGGAGCGACAACGACGACTGAAACGCACGCATCTGCCGCGGTCAGCGCCGCTAGGAGCCGCCGGTGAGGTCGAGGTCGAGGTGCACCCCGGTGGTGGACTCGGGGTAGATGTCGAGGCCTGGTGGGGCGGTGAGGATGAGGTCGGCTTCTTGGTCGGTGAGCGGGTGGGTGCCTTGGTCGTCGACGAGCGCGGCGAGGCCGTGGGGGCTCTGCCAGAGGTAGCGGCCGGGGCCGGCGGCGCGGCCGCGGTGGCCGCCATGGGTCTTCCAACGATGATGTCGCCGGCGTAATGGTGCGCTGTTGTGGGGGCCGGTCTGGCCTGGTGGGCCGCCGTCGGCGGGTGGCTTGTAGGCGACGATGTGGTCGGTGTCGGTCTGGTCGCGGCTGGCGGCGGTGGAGTAGGGGAAGACGTCGCCTCCGGCGAGGAGCCAGGTGTGGTCCTTGAGTCGTTCGGGGTGCTCGTAGGCATCGACCCGCGGCCGGCTGGCGAGGTCGAGGACCGGCTGCAGCTTGACGTCGGCGTGGCCGAGGAGCTCGGCGAGGGCTTGGGCGAGCATCGGGCCGAGGCCTTCGACGCGGGCGATCCCGGCCTGGCGCTGCAGGGCGGCTTGGTGGAGGTGGACGAACACCTTCCCGCGGGGGCGCAGCGAGGCCAGCTGTCGGGTGGTCAGGGCCTTGAGGCGGTCGAGGGTGGCGTCGAGGTGCGCTGGCGCGTAGGCGGGGCGTCCCGCGGGGCGAGCGAGCAGCGGGCGGTCGTAGAGCCCCCCGGTTGGTTACCGTCCGGCGGGTATCTCACCGTTTGCTGGGCGTGCCCTG
>NZ_QZVR01000014.1 GCF_003660455.1 Nocardioides ferulae
TTCGAGGGCGAGGATGTCGGCGACCCGGTCGACCAGGGCGTCGAACCAGACCGCGTCGCCGGCGGTCACCTTGGCGATGATGTGGCGGAAGCCGTGTTCGTCGGTCTTCGAGAGCTTGACGTAGCGCTCGTGGCGGGCACGTTCACGCCGTGATGCGTGGGCTTCGGGGTCGGCCTCGATGATCTTCGCGGCGACCAGGTCGAAGACCTTGCCGGGTGCGACCCGGCCGATCGCTTTCGCGACCGCCCGGTCGACCAGCCCCACCTTGTCGGCGGGGAGGTTGCGGGTCATGACCGCGACCCGCCGCGCGATCCACGGCTCCGCAGCCAGGGCTTCCACGACCGCCCACGTCTTCGGGAGGCGGTGTTGGAGGTCGAGGGTGTCGGCGATCAGGGCTCGGGCGGTGGCGGCGTGGGTGTGGCGGGCCATGCCGAGTTCGGCGATGCAGTGCTCGCGGAGCTCGGGGGTGCCGTCGCCGCCGGGTTGGGTCATCGGGTCGACCAGCCCGGCGAGCTCGCCGGCGGCTTCGCGGACCGGTTCACCGTGCAGGGTGGCCCAGTGGGCGGCGAGTCGCATTTCGGTGACTTCGGCGGCGCGGCGGGTGGTCAT
Source organism: Nocardioides ferulae (assembly GCF_003660455.1). Classification (GTDB taxonomy): domain Bacteria; phylum Actinomycetota; class Actinomycetes; order Propionibacteriales; family Nocardioidaceae; genus Nocardioides; species Nocardioides ferulae. The sequence goes on from NZ_QZVR01000014.1 coordinate 610, forward strand.
GGTCTGGGTGGCCGCAGCCAGCGTGGCCCGTGCGTCGAGATCGGTGATCTCGTGCGGTTGGGGGTGCTGGCTGGTGGGCATGGGTCTAGTCTAGTCCGAACAGGTGTTCGAGACAAGGGTTGTGGTTGGGGTTGTGGGTGGGTGTGGGGGTCTCGGCAAGCTCGACCACCGGAGGCTCGACCACCGATCGGGTCCGATCGCCGCAAAGGCCCGGGTGAGTCGGCGTGTGTCGTCGGAGATCACGACCGGAGTCCGGACCGCTCCTGCTGCTCCCCGTCCCGATGGTTCGACCCGGTCCCGATGGCTAGGCTCACAGCGGCATCCCCGGAAGGAGTCGACATGGCAGAGCTGCTGCGCACCCAGGACCCCGCGCTGGTGTCGCTGGTCGAGGGACTGCTCGGCGAGGCGGGCATCGCGGTGCACGTCGCCGACCGCCACATGAGTGCGCTCGAGGGCGGCATCCTGCCCTTCCGGACCCGCCTGCTGGTGCCCGACGAGCAGGCGGCGGCCGCGCGGGAGCTGCTGGTCGACGCCGAGCTCGGCGACCTGCTCAGCTCCTAGCCAGGATCAGACCAGCGGCAGCCGCTTCTGCGAGCGGGGCAGCTGCGCGTAGCCGCGCTCGACCGCCTTCCGCAGGTGCTCCTGGGGCCAGGGCCACTCGGCGGCGTCGAGGGCCTGGTCGAGCTGCACCCCCCGCGACGCGAGGTCGCGGATCGTCTCGGCCACGACGCCGAGCAGACCGCGCTGCTCCTCGACGAAGTCCCGTCCGACCGGGGCGCCGTGGCCCGGCACCACCACGCTGGAGTCGGTGGTGAGCGCCAGCACGACGTCGAGGCTCAGCGGCCAGTCCATCGGGAAGCAGTCGTCGCCGAGGCCCGGCACGGCCACGCCGTCGGTGGCCGTCTCCTCGACCAGGTCGCCGGCCAGCAGCACGTCGGCGTCCGGCACGCGCACGATCAGGTCGCCCTCGGTGTGACCGCGGCCCGGATGCACCAGCTCGACGAACCGGTCGCCGAGGTCGAGGGCGAGCGCGGAGGAGAAGGTGTGGTCGGCGGGGACGATCTCGGTGGCGAACACCTCGTCGTGGTGCGGGTCCGCCGGGTCGCCATAGAGCTGCTCGCGGTCACGCAGCCCCGACGGCACGGTGTTCGCGGCCGCGACCTCGTGGGCGTGGATCGGCACGTCGCCGTACGCCGCCCGGAAGGTGCCGTTGCCGAAGACGTGGTCGAAGTGCTCGTGGGTGTTCACCAGCGCCACCACCTCGCCGGCGCCGAGTCCGCGTACGTCGTCGACCACCCGGCGGGCGGCTGCCGCCGAGGAGTGCGTGTCGACGACCAGCAGGCCGTCGCTGCCCCCGATCGCCGTCACGTTGACGTCCCACCAGGCGTAGCGGGCCACCCAGATCCGGTCGGCGACCTCGTGGAAGCCCGAGTCGGGGGCGGGGGCACGCTGGGACAGGTCGCTGGGGTCAGGCATACGCTCAGGCTAGTAGCATTGGCACTCAGTGCCACTGAGTGCCAGGGCACCCGGCCGGACCGAGGGTGAGGAGGCGAGAAGTGCAGGAAGACCGCAAGCTCGCGGTGCTCCGCGCCATCGTCGAGGACTATGTCTCGACCGAGGAGCCGGTCGGCTCCAAGGCGCTGGTCGAGCGGCACCGGCTGGGGGTCTCCCCGGCCACGGTCCGCAACGACATGGCGGTGCTCGAGGACGAGGGCTACATCACCCAGCCGCACACCAGCGCCGGACGGGTCCCGACCGACAAGGGCTACCGCCTGTTCGTCGACCGGCTCACCACCGTCAAGGCGATGACCACCGCCGAGAAGCGCGCGATCTCGACCTTCCTCGAGGGCGCCGTCGACCTCGACGACGTGGTCAACCGCTCGGTGCGCCTGCTCTCGCAGCTGACCCGGCAGGTCGCCGTCGTGCAGTACCCCACCCTCTCGCGCTCCACGGTGCGCCACATCGAGCTGGTGCTGCTCAGTCCCAACCGGCTGCTCGCCGTGCTCATCCTCAGCACCGGTCGGGTCGAGCAGCGCCTGGTCGAGCTGGCCGGCGAGATCACCGAGGACGAGCTCTCCGACCTGCGCAGCCGGGTCAACCGGGCAGCCATGGGCCAGACCATCGCCGCGGCCGCCCAGGCCCTGCGCGACATCGTGCCACCGGTCGACGGCGACACCATGAGGTCGGTGGTCGAGGTCCTCGTCGACGCGATGGAGGACCACCGCTCCGACGAGCGGATCGCCGTCGGCGGCGCCGCCAACCTGGCGCGCTACGGCGACAGCTTCGACTCCGCGGTGCGGCCGCTGCTCGAGGCGCTCGAGGAGCACGTCGTGCTGCTCAAGCTCCTCGGCGAGGCCCAGACCGGCGGCGCCGTGACCGTGCGGATCGGTCGAGAGGGCCCCTACGAGCAGCTCTCGTCGACCAGCGTCGTGGCCACCGGGTACGGTCCCCGGGACGAGGCGCTGGCCACGCTCGGCATCGTCGGGCCGACCCGCATGGACTACCCCGGCACCATGGCCGCGGTGCGCGCCGTCGCCCGCTACGTCTCGCGCATCCTCGACGAGGGCTGAGTCCCACCCGCTCGCGCCCCACGCGCTCTCCCGCCGATCTCCCCGCACCGACACCGCAGAAGGACCCATTCGTGAGCCAGGACCTGTACGACCTCCTCGGAGTCGCCCGCGACGCGGACGCCGACACGATCAAGAAGGCCTACCGGCGCCTGGCCCGCAAGCTGCACCCCGACGTCAACCCCGACCCGGAGACGCAGGAGAAGTTCAAGGAGGTCACCCGCGCCTACGAGGTGCTCTCCGACCCGCAGAAGCGGGCCGCCTACGACCGCGGCGGCGACCCGTTCGGCGGCGCCGGCGGCTTCGGTCAGGGGGCCGGGTTCTCCTTCACCGACATCATGGACGCCTTCTTCGGTGGCTCGGCCGGCGGCGCGGCGTCCGGACGCGGTCCCCGGCCGAGGGTACGCCGCGGCCAGGACGCCCTGATCCGGCTCGAGGTCGACCTCGCCGAGGCCGCCTTCGGCGTGACCCGCGAGCTCAAGGTCGACACCGCGGTGCTGTGCACCACCTGTCACGGCGAGGGGGCCGCGCCCGGCACTCACCCGGTGCCGTGCGAGACCTGCCGTGGGGCCGGCGAGGTGGCCCAGGTGCAGCGCTCGTTCCTCGGCGAGATCCGCACCCTGCGGCCCTGCCCGGCCTGTCGCGGCTTCGGCTCGGTGATCCCCGAGCCCTGCCGGGAGTGCTCCGGCGACGGCCGGGTGCGCTCACGGCGCAACCTGACGGTCAAGATCCCGGCCGGCGTCGACACCGGCACCCGGGTCCAGCTCGCCGAGCAGGGCGAGGTGGGCCCCGGCGGCGGGCCCGCCGGTGACCTCTACGTGGAGATCCACGTCGCCGAGCACCCCACCTTCACCCGGCAGGGCAACGACCTGCACTGCATGGTGGCGCTGCCGATGTCGGCGGCCGCCCTCGGCACCACGCTGACCATGCCGACGCTCGAGGCCGACGTGGCCGCGGCGACCGCCGAAGGCGGCGGCACGCCCGATGCCGCGCTCGAGACCTCCTTCGAGCTGGAGGTCCGCCCCGGCACCCAGTCCGGCACCCAGCAGGTGCTGCGTGGCCGCGGCGTCCCCGGACTGCGTGGTGGCCGCGGCGACCTGGTGGTCACCATCGCCGTCGAGACCCCGACCCGGCTCGACGCCCGCCAGGAGGAGCTGCTGCGCGAGCTCGCCGCCCTGCGCGGCGAGGAGCAGCCCGACGGTCAGGTCAAGCCGGGCTCGAAGTCGGTGTTCGGCCGGCTGCGCGACGCGCTGAACGGACACTGAGCCGGCAGCCGCCGAGCGGAGCCGCCATGTCCCTGCCCGTGCATCTGGTCCCGTCGCTGGCCGGTGTCGCCGTCGGCGACCCGGTGAGCGTCGAGGGCGACGAGGCCCACCACGCCGTCGCCGTGCGCCGGCTGCGGGTCGGCGAGCAGGTGGTGCTGACCGACGGTGCCGGCACGTCGGCGCGCTGCGAGGTCACCGCCACCGGCAAGCGGGTCTTCACCGGCCGGGCCGTCGAGGTGTCCGTCGACGCCGCCCCGGCGCCGGAGGTCGTGGTCGTCCAGGCCCTGCCCAAGGGCGACCGCGGGGAGCTCGCGGTCGAGGTGCTCACCGAGGTCGGTGTCGCCCGCATCGTGCCGTGGGCCGCGGCCCGGTCGGTCGCGGTGTGGAAGGGAGAGCGCGCGGTGAAGTCGCTGGCCCGCTGGCGCGCGACCGCCCGGGAGGCGGCCAAGCAGGCGCGCCGCTCGTGGCTGCCGGAGGTCGACCCGCTGGCCGGCACCGACGACGTGGTCGCCCTGCTCGCCGGCGCCGACCTCGCCGTCGTGCTGCACGAGGACGCCTCCGGCCCGCTCGCCGCGCTCACGGTCCCGACGGCCGGCCGGATCGTCGTCGTGGTCGGTCCCGAGGGTGGTCTCACCGGCGACGAGGTCGCTGCCTTCGCCGCCGCCGGCGCCCACCCGGTACGCCTGGGCAGCGAGGTGCTGCGTACCTCCACCGCCGGGCTGGCGGCGACCGCCGCCCTGCTCGCCCGCACCACCCGCTGGGGCTGATCAGCCGGGCGCCGTGGTCACTGCACCACGATCGTCTTGGTGTCCTCGGTGGGGCCGCCGCCCTCGCCGCCCGACGGGTCGTCGGTCATCGCCACGAAGGTGTACTCGCCCGGGGCGAGCCCGGAGAGGTCGATCTCGGTCTCCCAGGGGTAGAGCTTGTCCATCCAGCCCTCGGCGGTGCTGAAGCCCTTCTTCACGACCGTGCCGGAGGCGTCGCGGACCTGCCAGGGGACCGTGGCCTCGAAGCTGCTCGCGACGCCGTGGGCGTGGACGGTGCCGCTGACCGTCGCGCCCTCCTCGGGGGCGGTCACGTTCACGAACGCCAGGACGTCGAGCTGCGGCGCCTGCTGCATCCCGCTGCCGCTGTCGACACCGAGCAGCATCGCCGGCTCGCCGTCCAGCACCGTGCGCATCGGCGCGCGTTCCTGCTGGACGCCCTGCAGCGTGTAGACGAGCGCCTGCACGGCCAGCCGGGCCTCCTGGCGGCTCATCCCCGCCGGCCGCTCGGTCCAGGACGCGTCCGGCAGCTCCACGACCAGCTCGCCGCCGTCGTAGGTCACCGCGGCGAGCTCACCGCCGGCGGGGAACGGGCTGCGGTAGTCGGGGTCGATCGGGTCGCCCGACGTCACGACGGCCGCCGCTCGGGCCAGCGGGTCGTCGGCGCCGACCCGGTGGAACTCGCGGAACAGGCGGGGACCGATCGGGGTGTCGCCGAGCAGGTAGACCGGCACGGTCGTCTGTTCCGTGCCCGGGTCGTCCGAGCTCGCGGGGTCGTCGGCCGTGGGGTCCTCGCTCGGGTCGGCGCCCTGGCCCGGGTCGGCGGCGCCGCTGCTGCCGCCGTTCACGGGCGTCGGGTCCTCCGCGCGCGAGTCGTCCTCGCCGCACCCGCTGACTGCGGCGAGCGCCAGCATGGCGGTGAGGGCGAGTGAGACGGTGCGGCTTCTGACGGTCATGGCTCCATCCTTGGGGGATGCGGACGCCGACTCCACCACCCGGCCGCGCGTGTCGGGGAGACAAACGGCGCGTGGGGCAGGTCGCGGGCGTCGGGGCTGGTGCGGTTGCATGGGTCGCACGGTGGGACGTGCGGCGCCCGCGCCCGGTTGAGGCCGGCGCCCGAGCGAGACCGAACCGTGATGCTTGACCTCACCAGGCACACCGACCCGAGGAGACCAGATGCCCCCGACCAGCCCGCCCGGAGCCCGCGAGGACGACTGTCTGTTCTGCAAGATCGTCGCCGGTGAGGTGCCCGCCGACGTGGTGCTCGAGACCGAGCAGGTGCTCGCGTTCCGCGACATCAACCCCCAGGCCCCCACGCACGTCCTCGTGGTGCCGCGGGCCCACCATCCCCACGCCGCCGCCACGGCCGGCGCGGACCCGGCGGCGATGGCGGCGCTGGTCGCCGCGGCCGCGGAGATCGCCCGCCTTGACGGCCACGAGGACTACCGGCTGGTCTTCAACACCGGCGCCGGCGTCGGCCAGACCGTCTTCCACACCCACCTGCACGTGCTGGCCGGTCGGCCGATGACCTGGCCGCCCGGCTGAGCCGGAGCGTTCTGCAGCCTCACCCGCCGAGCACGGCGCCCACGACCCGGGCGAGGTCGCCGAGCACCGGGAGCGCGAAGACCCCGAGCAGCACCCAGGCGGTGAGCCGGTGCAGTCGCTTGCCAGGGTCGAGGGCGCCCGCGAAGTCCAGCAGGGCTCCCTCCTGCGTGTGGTGGGTCAACCCCGACCGGCGGGCGTGCGCCGGCAGGTGCGAGCCGGGGAACCAGGCCGGCTCGAGCCCCGGGTCGTGGAAGTCGCCGTCACGCTCCCAGTCCCAGTCCTCGCCGAAGTCGGGCTCCCGGTCGCCGGGCGGAGTCCCAGGAGGACCGGTCATGGCGACACGGTACGCGGCGCACGGCGGGCGTGCCGCCGGTCCGGAACAACCCGGTGGGAGGCATCGTTGCCAGTGCGTAGCATTGAGAGCCACTCGTCATCAACCGCACCCCACCAGGAAGGGTCGCCCGCCCGGGCCTCCATGACCGACACTCCCCAGGATCAGCCGCAGGCCGCGACCGGCGCCGGCGTCCCTCCCGTGAAGCACACGACCCGCCACACCGTGGTGGTCCCCAACAGCGTCAACATGGTGAGTCTGCTCGGCCCCGGCGACGAGCACCTCGCGATCGTCGAGCGCTCCTTCGGGGCCGACGTGCACGTGCGCGGCAACCGGATCACGCTCTCCGGCGACCCCGGTGAGGTCGCACTGGCCGAGCGGCTGCTCGACGAGCTGGTCGCGATCATCCGCACCGGTCAGGGCGTGACGCCCGAGACCGTCGAGCGGGTGCTGTCGATGCTGCGTGCGGAGACGACCGAGCGCCCCGCCGACGTGCTGAGCCTCAACATCCTGTCCAACCGGGGCCGCTCGATCCGGCCGAAGACGCTGAACCAGAAGCGCTACGTCGACTCCATCGACAAGCACACGATCACCTTCGGCATCGGCCCGGCCGGCACCGGCAAGACCTACCTGGCGATGGCCAAGGCGGTGCAGGCGCTGCAGTCGAAGAACGTCAACCGGATCATCCTGACCCGGCCGGCGGTCGAGGCGGGCGAGCGGCTGGGCTTCCTGCCCGGCACGCTCAGCGAGAAGATCGACCCCTACCTGCGGCCGCTCTACGACGCGCTGCACGACATGATCGACCCCGAGACGATCCCCAAGCTGCTCGCCGCGGGCACGATCGAGGTGGCACCGCTGGCCTACATGCGAGGGCGCACCCTCAACGACGCGTTCATCATCCTCGACGAGGCGCAGAACACCTCGCCGGAGCAGATGAAGATGTTCCTCACCCGGCTCGGCTTCGGCTCCAAGATCGTGGTCACCGGCGACGTCACCCAGGTCGACCTCCCGAACGGCACCAAGTCCGGTCTGCGCGTGGTCGAGGGCATCCTCGACGGCGTCGAGGACGTCGTGTTCAACCGGCTCACCAGCCACGACGTGGTCCGCCACAAGCTGGTCGGCCGGATCGTCGCGGCGTACGACGCGTGGGACGCGGTGACCCAGACCGAGGCGCCCGCTCACCCGGCCCGGGCGCGCTCCCAGCGTCCCCACCAGGGGCAGGGCTCGTGAGCATCGAGATCCTCAACGAGTCGGGCCTCGAGCTCGACGTGCGCCGGCTCGCCGAGCTGAGCCGGTTCGTGATGGACCGGATGCGGGTGCACCCGATGGCCGAGCTGTGCATCAAGGCCGTCGACGAGGCCACCATCGCCGAGCTCAACGAGCAGTGGATGGACAAGGAGGGCCCCACCGACGTGCTGGCCTTCCCGATGGACGAGCTGCGGCCCGGCCTGGTCGACGAGGACCCCGAGGAGGGGGTGCTCGGCGACCTGGTGCTGTGTCCCGAGATCGCCGGCCGTCAGGGCGAGACGGCCGGCCACGGCCGCGAGGCCGAGATCGAGCTGCTGACCGTGCACGGCATCCTGCACCTGCTCGGCTACGACCACGCCGAGCCCGAGGAGCACCGCGAGATGTTCGGCCTGCAGGATCAGCTGCTCACCGCCTGGCGCTCGCGCGCCGGCGACGAGGACGCCGCCGACGCGTCCACGCCGGCACCGTGAGCGCCTTCGAGGTCTGGCTGGTGGCCAGCGTCGCGGCGCTGGTGCTGCTGGCCGGGCTGTTCTCGGCCGCCGAGGCCGCGCTGGCGTCGTTCTCCCATGCGCGGGCCGAAGAGCTGAAGGCCGAGGGACGGGCCGGGTCGACCCGGCTGTTGACCCTGCTCGACGACCCGCCGCGCTACCTCAACACCGCGCTGTTCCTGCGGTTGCTGTGCGAGGTCTCCGCGATCGTGGTCCTCGCGCTCCAGGTCGAGGACTGGTACTCCGACCGTTGGTGGCCCAGCCTGCTCACCACGGTCGGCGCGATGCTGGTGGTCTCGTTCGTCGTGGTCGGGGTCGCGCCGCGCACCCTGGGCCGTCAGCACTCCGAGACGGTGGCGCTCGCCTCGGCGGCGCCGCTGGCCGCGATGACGCGCGTGCTGGGCCCGCTGCCGAAGCTGTTGATCCTGGTCGGCAACGCGATCACGCCGGGGCCGGGATTCCGTGAGGGTCCGTTCTCCACCGAGACCGAGCTGCGCGAGATGGTCGACTTCGCCGAGGCGTCCGCGGTGATCGAGTCCGACGAGCGCCGGATGATCCACTCGGTCTTCGAGCTCGGCGACACCATCGCCCGCGAGGTGATGGTGCCGCGCAACGACGTGGTCTACATCGAGCGCTACAAGAACCTGCGCCAGACGCTCTCGCTGTTCCTGCGCAGTGGCTTCTCCCGGGTGCCGGTGATCGACGACAACCTCGACGACGTGGTCGGCTTCGCCTACCTCAAGGACATCGTGCGCCGTGACTTCGAGGCCCCCGACGTCGAGTTCACCCAGCACATCGACGAGGTCATGCGGCCGGCATACTTCGTGCCCGAGTCCAAGCCGGTCGACGAGCTGCTGCGCGAGATGCAGGCGAAGCGGCAGCACATCGCCGTCGTCGTCGACGAGTACGGCGGCACGGCGGGTTTGGTCACGATCGAGGACGTGCTGGAGGAGATCGTCGGCGAGATCACCGACGAGTACGACGAGGAGCAGGTCGCCGTCGTGCAGATCGACGACGACACCGCTCGGGTCTCGTCGCGCTACCCGATCGACGACCTCGACGAGCTGTTCGGCTTCGACGTCGACGAGGAGGACGTCGACAGCGTCGGCGGCCTGATGGCCAAGCACCTCGGCCGGGTGCCGATCCCCGGCTCGGCGGTCGAGGCGCACGGCCTGCGGTTCGAGGCGGAGGGGCCGTCGGGGCGCCGCAACAAGGTCGGCACCGTCCTGATCCGCCGGGTGGTGGAAGCGGCCGGCACGGATGCCGGCGACGCCGACACCAACCGGTCCGACGCCACCGGACCTGTCGAGGAGCCCGTCCGTGACTGAGTCCGCACCTGCCGCGCCGGCCGAGCTGTCGGCGGAGGACCGCAAGCTGGTCACGCTCGCACGCGCCACCCGGGCCCGCACCGGCACGGCCGAGGGTGCCGCGGTGCGCGACGCCGACGGGCGCACCTATGCCGCGGCCACCGTCGACCTCCCCTCGCTGCAGGTCTCGGCGGTGCAGCTGTGCATCGGCATGGCGTTCGCCTCCGGCGCCAAGGGCCTCGAGGCCGCGGTCGTGCTGGGGGAGCGCTCGGCGCTCACCGATGCCGACCTCGCCGCGCTGCGCGACCTCGGCGGCCCCGGTGTGGTCGTGCACCTCGGTGCCCCCCGGGGCACCGTGACCGGCACCGTCACGACCTGAGTCATTGCCGGGCCGGCCGCGCTACCAGTTCGACGGCACGCGGTCGACGAGTTCCTCGGGGGCCAGTGAGGCGAGCGCGCGTCGGATCGAGGTGACGATGGAGGCGGCGGCGAAGCCGTCACGGCGCGAGCCGGCGTCCTGCTCGCGGATCGCGGTCGCAAGCCGCTGCACCGCGGAGTCAGCGGCGAGCAGCGGCTCCGGCTCGGCGGTCGGTCCGTCCAGCGAGCGGAGCAGTGCCGCGGTCTCCTGCAGGGCGTGCCCCGCCGGCTCCTGGAGGGAGGGCCCGCCCTCCCCGCAGGTGCGCAGCAGGTGGCCGCGCGCCGTCACCAGCGACGAGACGTCCTCGACCAGCAGCGAGAGCTGCTGCAGGGCCCGGGCCTGGGCGTGGTGCTGGTCGGTCTCGTCCTGCCAGCGCTGGACCCGCCAGTTTCCGTGCCGGGACTCGCTCAGCTCTCCGATGACCTCCTCGAGCTTGCGCACGCCGGGCAGCAGGTCGCGGCGCCGCCGAGCCCAGTCGGCGTCGGTGAGCTCCTCCTCGCAGAGCAGGCCGTCGGCCAGTGCGTCGAGCTGCTCGGCGAGCAGCGACCGCATCCGTTGCTCGGTGCGCTCGGTGCGCAGCAGCGGCAGCGGCGGGAAGAGCAGGTTCACCGCCAGCCCGATCGCCCCGCCCAGGGCGGTCAGCCCGAGATAGGCAAGCGGGTAGTGCACCGGGTCGCTGCCCCCGACCAGCAGCACGAACAGCCCCGACACCGGGACCCAGCTGCCCATCGAGCGCAGGAACGGTAGGCCCGCCAGCAGCGTGCCGGCCCCTACGACGACCGCCAGCGACACCACCACCGGCAGGTCGAGCAGCCGCACCGAGAAGGCGAGCGAGGCGCCGAGCAGGATCGCTGTGACCGCCTGACCTCCCTCGCGCAGCGACCGGGCCACGGTGTTGGTCACCGCCACCACGGCGCCCAGCGGGGCGTAGTACGGATAGTCGGCCAGCCAGCCGCCCGCCTGTCGCACCGCGATCCAGGCGATACCTGCCGCGATGGCGGTCTTCGCAGCCAGCGTGACCCGCGGATGCTCCGCCAGCCAGTGCCGCAGGACTTCCCGCCATGCTCCCCGCGGCGCCTCCCTCGGCGCCCCCTTGAACAACGTCTCCGAACTCACCGGTCGATTCGTCCTTCCTCCCCTCCCGGCTCGATTCCCCGAGCCGGGAAGCTCCATGCCCTGGTCGAATGTGGGAGGGCCTCCGAAAATGGTTAACCACACCGACATGCACCGGGAGTAGGTTGAGCGCCGTGACTCGCGAGAGCGCCTGGGCGGAGCATCGCGCAGCCGTGGAGAGGCTGCGCGCGTCGTACGCCGCGCTTCCCGCCGACGTCCCGGTGCGCCTCGCCAAGCGGACCTCCAACCTGTTCCGCCCCCGCGCCTCGGTGGACACCCCCGGGCTCGACGTCTCCGGGCTCGGCGGCGTCATCGAGATCGACCCCGACTCCCGCACCGCCGAGGTGCAGGGCATGTGCACCTACGAGGACCTCGTCGACGCCACGCTGCCGCACGGGCTCGTCCCGCTCGTGGTCCCGCAGCTGCGCACGATCACCCTCGGCGGGGCGGTCGCCGGCCTGGGCATCGAGTCGACCAGCTTCCGCAACGGACTGCCCCACGAGTCGGTGCTCGAGATGGACGTCTTCACCGGTGCCGGTGAGGTGGTCACCTGCCGTCCCGGAGACGACCTGTTCGACGCCTTCCCCAACTCCTACGGCTCCCTGGGCTACGCCACCCGGCTGCGCATCGAGCTCGAGCGGGTGCCGTCGTACGTCGCGCTGCGCCACGTCCGCGTCGAGCCGCACCTGCTGGTCAAGACCGTCGAGGAGATCGTGCGCACCGGGGCGCTCGACGGCGTCCGGGTCGACGGACTCGACGGCGTCGCGTTCGCGCCCGACGAGGTCTATCTGACGCTGGCCGCCTGGCGGCACGACCCGGGCCCGACCAGCGACTACACCGGTGAGCTGATCTACTACCGGAGCATCAGGGAGCGGTCGACCGACCTCCTCACCACCTACGACTACCTGTGGCGATGGGACACCGACTGGTTCTGGTGCTCCGGCGCCTTCGGGGTCCAGCACCCCCTGGTCCGCCGAGCCTGGCCGCGCCGCTGGCGCCGCTCCGACGTCTACCACCGGCTGGTCGGGCTGGACCGCCGGTTCGGCATCGCCGACCGGCTCGACCGCCGCGCCGGCCGGCCCCTGCGCGAGCGCGTGATCCAGGACGTCGAGGTGCCGCTCGACCGGCTGCCGGAGTTCCTCGGCTGGTTCGACGACGAGGTCGGCATGCGACCGGTGTGGCTGTGCCCGCTGGTCGCCCGGCGGCCCTGGCCCGGCTACCCGCTCGCCCCCGGTGAGGTCTATGTGAACGTCGGCTTCTGGGGCACCGTCCACGTCGGCCCCGACGCCGTCGACGCGCCCCGCAACCGGGCCATCGAGCAGCGGGTGCACGAGCTCGGCGGACACAAGTCGCTCTACTCCGAGGCGTTCTACGACCGAGCCACCTTCGACCGGCTCTACGGCGGCGCGCACCTGGCCGCCGTGAAGGCCCGCTACGACCCCGACGACCGGCTGACCAGCCTCTACGACAAGGCGGTGAAGAGACGATGACCATCCTCGAGCGACCCACCATCTCCATCGGTGAGGCCGTCGAGTCGCTGCTGCGCGACGGACTGCCCGTGCGCTTCACGGCGTACGACGGCAGCAGCGCGGGGCCACCGGACGCGAGCATCGGCCTCGAACTGCGCCACCAGCGCGGGCTGGCCTACCTGCTCACCGCGCCGGGCGACCTCGGCATGGCGCGGGCCTACGTCTCCGGTGACCTGGCGGTGCACGGGGTGCACCCCGGCGACCCCTACGACGCGCTGACGCTCCTGATGAGCCACCTGCGGTTCCGCACGCCCTCGGCGACCGAGGCCGTGACGATCCTCCGCGGGCTGGGACTGTCGAACCTGCGGCCCCCGGCACCGCCGCCGCAGGAGCACCTGCCCCGGTGGCGCCGCACCGTCGAGGGGCTGCGCCACTCCCGTCGCCGTGATGCCGGGGTGATCCAGCACCACTACGACGTCTCGAACCGGTTCTACGAGCGGGTGCTGGGCCCCTCGATGACCTACACCTGTGCGGTCTACCCCGAGCGGGACGCCTCGCTGGAGGAGGCGCAGGCCGAGAAGTACGACCTGATCTGCCGCAAGCTCGACCTGCGGCCGGGGCAGCGGCTGCTCGACGTGGGCTGCGGGTGGGGCGGCATGGTCCGGCACGCCGCGAAGCACTACGGGGTCCGGGCGCTCGGGGTCACCCTGTCGCGGGAACAGGCCTCCTGGGCGAAGGAGGCGATCGACGTCGAGGGGCTCGGCAACCTGGCCGAGGTGCGCCACAGCGACTATCGCGAGGTCCTCGAGACCGGTTTCGACGCGATCAGCTCGATCGGTCTCACCGAGCACATCGGTGTGCGGCAGTACCCCGCCTACTTCGGGTTCCTGCGCGACCACCTCAAGCCCGGCGGCCGGTTGCTCAACCACTGCATCACCCGCCCGCACAACCGGCGGCACGAGACCGGCGCCTTCATCGACCGCTACGTCTTCCCCGACGGTGAGCTGATCGGCTCCGGCACGATCGTCACCGCGGCCCAGGACGCCGGTTTCGAGGTCATGCACACCGAGAACCTGCGCCAGCACTACGCGCTGACGCTGGCCGCGTGGTGCCGCAACCTGGTCGAGCACTGGGACGACTGCGTGGCCGAGGTGGGCGAGGGAACGGCACGGGTCTGGGGCCTCTACATGGCCGGGTCGAGGGTGGCCTTCGAACGCAACGAGATCCAGCTGCACCACGTGCTCGCGGTGAACACCACCAGCGACGGGAACGACGGTGACTTCCCGCTGCGTCCCACGTGGTGAGCGAGCGATAGCCTCGGGCCCGTGAGCACCCGCGCCCTGCACTACCCCGCCGAGGTGCTGCGGCGCGAGCAGCTCTCGCCCCACCTGGTCCGGCTGACCCTCGGCGGTGCCGGGCTCGCCGGGTTCGCCTCCACCGGCGTTCCCGACGAGTGGGTCGGCCTCGTGGTGCCGGGGCAGTTCCAGAGCCGCTACTACACCGTGCGCGACTGGTCGGGAGGCGAGCTGCTGCTCGACGTCGTCGTGCACGAGACCGGGCTGGTCACCGAGTGGGCGGCCCGCGGCGACGAGATCGTCGGCGAGCAGGTCACGATCACCGAGCCCAAGGGCTCTTTCGCGATGCCCGACGGGGCCGCCTGGCTGCTGCTGGTCGGCGACCTGACCGCGCTGCCCGCGATGGCCCGGATCGCCGAGACCGTCACGACGGCCTCGCAGGTGCCCGTCCGGGTCTGGGCCGAGGTGCCGGACGCCGACGAGGTCCGCGGCCTCGGCTACCTGCCCGCCGGGGTCGACGTGAACTGGCTGGCGCCTCCCGGCCCCGAAGAGAGCCGGTTGGCCGAGGTGGTCGAGCGGATCGACTGGCCGGACGGTGCCGGCTACTTCTGGATGGCCGGCGAGTCGGCGCAGATGCGGGCGATCCGCAAGCACCTGATGCGGGAGCGGGCGCTGCCCAGCACGGCGTACGACGTGATGGGCTACTGGCGCGGCGGCGCGAAGCGGCAGCCGCGCGCGGTCGACCCCGGTCCGATCTGGCGGGCCGGCAAGGCGGCGGGCAAGAGCGACGAGCAGATCTGGGCCGACTACGACGCCGCGCAGAGCGGGACGGGAGACCGATGAGCGACACCCCCGAGCACCGCAGCGGGTTCGCCTCGTTCGTGGGGCGGCCCAACGCGGGCAAGTCGACGCTGACCAACGCGCTGGTCGGCAGCAAGGTCGTGATCACCTCCGACAAGCCGCAGACCACGCGCACGGTCGTGCGCGGCATCGTGCATCGTCCCGACGCGCAGCTGGTGCTCGTCGACACTCCCGGGCTGCACCGTCCCCGGACCCTGCTGGGCGAGCGGCTCAACGACCTGGTCAAGACGACCTGGGCCGAGGTCGACGTGGTCGCGGTCTGCTTCCCGTGCAACGAGAAGCCGGGCCCCGGAGACCGGTTCCTGCTCACCGAGCTGGCCAAGGTGCGGCGCACCCCGAAGGTCGCGGTGGCCACCAAGACCGACCTGGCCACGCCGGAGCAGATCGCCGACCACCTGCTGGCGATCCAGTCGCTGGGCGCGGAGACCGGCATCAGCTGGGCCGAGATCGTCCCGGTGTCGGCGGTCGCGGGCGACCAGGTCCAGCTGCTCGCCGACCTGCTGGTCGGGATGCTGCCGGAGGGACCGCCGCTCTACCCCGAGGGCGACCTCAGCGACTCGCCCGAGGAGGCGATCGTGGCCGAGCTGATCCGCGAGGCGGCCCTCGAGGGGGTCCGCGACGAGCTCCCGCACTCGATCGCGGTGGTGGTGGAGGAGATGGGCCTGCGTGAGGGACGGCCGGCCGACAAGCCGCTGCTCGACATCCACGCGTTCCTCTATGTCGAGCGCTCCTCGCAGAAGGGGATCGTGATCGGTCACCGGGGCACCCGGCTGCGCCAGGTCGGCTCCACGGCCCGGCAGCAGATCGAGGCGATCCTCGGCACCCCGGTCTACCTCGACCTGCACGTCAAGATCGCCAAGGACTGGCAGCGCGACCCCCGTCAGCTGCGCAAGCTGGGGTTCTAGCCGGGACGCGCCAGCGGACCGGTCAGTCCGGCACCCAGCACAGTCCCCAGGTCTGCCCGGCCGCCCACTGCTCGGCGGTGGGCCACTCGTAGCCCCACCGGAAGTCGAGGGGGTCCTCGGCGGCGGCCCGCCCGGCGTCCTCGCACGGGGTCTCGCCGCGGGCGCTGGCCTCGTCGGGGCCGGGATAGCTCTCGTCCTCGAACGGCACCGTCGCGACGGCCCGCCACGCGTGCTCGGCCGAGCAGATCACCCGCCGGAAGTCGCTGGTGCCGGGCTCGGCGGTGGCACACATGCCGTAGGCCGCCCGCCGCTCGGGGTCGGCGAGCAGCCCCCGCGCGGGCTCGGTCAGGCGGGCCAGGCGTCCGTCGGTCGCGACCGCGATGACGTCGCAGCGGAACCAGTCCGCTCCGGCGTCGGACTCCTCGACGGTCGGGGTGAACCAGACCGCACGCAGCATCGTCAGCCGCAGTTGATCCTGGCTGCCGCCCAGGAACCGCGGCAGCCGCTCGGGGCACCGGCCGGCGACCTGCTCCTGCACGTGGTCGGAGTCGACCGCGAGGAGGTGGCCGTCGACGACGCTGTCGAGCTCGCCCACGGCGTAGGTCTCGGCCGAGTGGGGGCGCGAGCAACCGACCGGCGTGGAGCTCGTGGTCGGCGCGAGCGCCTCATCGAAGCCCAGCCGGTAGCAGGCGCCGGGCTCGGGGGGTGCCGGTGGCTCCGGCACCGGGGCGGGGTCGCCGGCGAGGGCGCTGCTCGATGCCGGATCTCCGGCGCCGGCGCCGTCGTCGCCCCCGCTGCAGCCGGCGAGCGCGAGCGCCGTGGCGACCGCGGCGAGCGTGCGGGCCGGCCGGGTACGCCGGGCGGTGGCGGGCGCGGGCATCAGTCCGGGGTCTTCGCCCAGCAGACGGAGCGGCGGTTGCCGGCCTCCCACTCGGCCTCGTGGAACCAGGTGTAGGCGAACTCGTAGTCGACCGGGTAGCCGAGGATCGCGCCCACCGACTCGGAGCAGAAGTCACGCGTCGTCACCTCGACGACACGGTCGCCGGGGTAGGGCTCGTCGGGCTCGCCCACCTTGATCGTGCTGACCGCTCGCCATTCGTGCGGCTCCGAGCAGGGCACCCGGGTGCCTCCGGCGAGGGTGGGGCCGACCGCGCACACCATCCACTCGTCCTTCGGCTTGCCGGTGAGCAACCCCTTCGCGTCCTCGGGGAGCGGGAGGTACTCCTCGCTGTGCTCGCCGCCGCCGACCACGTCGCAGCGGTACCACCGGGCGCCGTCGTCCCAGGCCTCCACCGACGGGCGGAACCAGGCCC
Organism: Nocardioides ferulae; assembly: GCF_003660455.1. Classification (GTDB taxonomy): domain Bacteria; phylum Actinomycetota; class Actinomycetes; order Propionibacteriales; family Nocardioidaceae; genus Nocardioides; species Nocardioides ferulae. Next base: position 17,499 of record NZ_QZVR01000014.1, read on the forward strand.
AGGTGAGCAGGGTGCGCATCACGAGGCTCTCGTCGGCGCCGAGGAACTTGGCGAAGGCGTCCGAGCAGGTGCGGTAGGCCCAGGCGCCGACCTTCTCGGAGTCGTGCGCGGCGTCGTCGAACTGCTCGGGAAGCTGGCCGACCGCATAGGTCTGCGCGGTGTGCTCCTCGGCGCAGTCGACGATGCGGGTCGCGTTGCTGGGCTGCGCGACGTCCTCGGGGGCGAGCAACCGGCAGGCGCCGAGCACGGGCGCCTCGACCGCGTCGACCTGCTCGGGGTCGATGTTGCCCCCCTGAGCCGGGTCGTCGGAGCAGGCCCCGAGCAGGGCGAGGACCGGCAGCACGATCAGGATCAGGCGAGCCCGCGAGCCGAGCGCGGGACGGGCCACGAGGCGGGCGTGCGGCACCGGACCTCCCTCGCGACGGCGGCCTCCTGACGGTCGGCTCTCCGCGCGGATCCTACCTGTCCGCCGGGGTGGTCAGCCGGTGGTGCGTCCGCTGGTGAGCACTGCGCCCGAGGTCGCCCAACGGAGGAGGCGCGGCGTGTCGTCGGATCCGGTGCCCGCGACGACGACGAGCGCCGCTGCGGAACGGCCGGCACCCACTCGCCCGAGACCGCAGTGCACGGCAGCTCCCACGGTCCGGCACGCCGAGCCGGGTGATTCGACGAGTCTTGCTCCCACCGGCAGCGTGGTCACCAGCTCGACGCGGTTGGCGGCCGCCGGGCCGTCGTTGGCCACGAACAGGCGCAGTGCCACCTGGTCGGCGGTGGCCGCGATGATCTCGACGTTGCGCTGCACCGACAGGTCGGCCGGACGGCTCACCGCCTGCCCGGACGTCGAGGCCGGGGGCCGAGCCGCGCTGTTCGTGGCTGTGCTCGGGCCGGTGGGCTGCGGCGCTGGGGTGAGCAGCACGAACGCCGCGGCCGCGAGCGCCAGCGGGCCCAGCAGCAGGCCCAGGACCTGGACGGTCAGCCGCACGGGCACCCGGCGTGGCGCTGCTCGTGTCTGGTGTTTCTCGCCCGGCTCGGCCACGGGGTCCCCGGCCCCGACCTCGCCGGGGGCGGGGCGACGCGGAGCTGGGACCACGGCGCCGTCGGGTGGCAGGTCCGGAACCAGGCGCAGCGGCCGGTCGCCCAGGTCGGTCGGCCCACGGGAGCTGTGGGTCATGCCCCCACGATGCCCCGCGCGTGCGCGGCGCGTCCGGTGCTTCGCCGAGTCGTGGCCGAGCTGTGGAACGCCCGACCGCTGCCGGGATCCTCGTCACCGAGCCGTGGGCGTGCCGTGGTCGTGTCGTGCCGTTCGCGTTCCGTGGGGTGGTGCGGCGCCCCGGCGGAGGACGAGGTCAGCCGCGGTTCTTTTTCGCCGTCGCCTCGCCGCCCTTGCGCCCGGCCTCCTTCTTCTGGGCGGTGGTGCCGCCCTGCGAGGGGTCGCCGCCCTTGCCGCTGCTCTGCCCGCCATGCTTGGAGGCGTCCGGTGAGTTCGCGATCCGGGCCGCCCGCTGCTTCGACATGCCCTTGTCCTTCAGGGCCTCGTACTGCTTCTCGTTCTTCACGTTCGCCGACTTGCTGGGCATGACTGCCTCCTGAGCTCTTCGGATTCTCGTGTCCGACTCCGGTACCCGGGTTGCGGGTCCTCATGACCGCCGAGGGCGGCGCCGCATGATCGCCACCGCCACGGGAACCGATCGGGCATGACCGATCTCGCCATCCGGCTGAAGACCCAGGGCTTCCGCGCCGTCGAGACCGACCGTCAGGCGCGCCGCGGCGGTGACAGCTACGAGTCCCGTCTCCTGGGGCGCCGCGCGGTCGTCCTGGGCGGCGAGGCCGGTGCTCGCCTCTTCTACGACGAGCGCCTGGTCTCACGGGCCGGTGCGATCCCGCCGCCGCTGGGCTGGCTGCTGTTCGGCCGGGGAGCCCTGCACGCGCTCGACGACGAGGCACACCGCCGCCGCAAGCTCCCGCTCCTCGACGTGCTCGCGCCCGGTCCGACGGCACCGCTCGTCGGCGCGGTGGCCACCCGGCTGGAGCAGGCGGTGCCTGCATGGGGCCGCCGCGAGGTGCGGCTCTTCCCGGAGCTCGCCAACATCTACGGCACCGCCGCCCTCGGTTGGGCCGGCATCGAGTGCCCCGCCCGCGAGGCCACCCACTGGAGCCTGGAGCTGGCTCGCATCGTCGACGGGTTCGGCTTCGCCGGCTCCGCCTACCCGCGCGCCTGGCTGGCACGTCGCCGCTTCGAGCGCTGGGCGGCCGGCCTGGTCGACCGGACCCGCGCCGGAGAGCTGACCCCTCCCGAGGGGTCGGCGCTCGCCGTGCTGGCCGGGGGCGACCTGGACCGGCACACCGCCGCCGTCGAGCTCGGGAACCTGCTGCGACCGACGGTCGCGGTCGCCTGGTTGGGCACCTTCGCGGCGCTCGCTCTCGACGAGCAGCCGCAGTGGCGGGAGCGGCTGACCGCACCCGACGGCGACCGCGACCGGCTCGCCTTCGCGCACGAGGTGCGGCGCACCACCCCCTTCGCCCCGGCCCTCGCCGGCCGGGCCCGGGCCGCTGCCCGGCACGAGGGCGTCGCCGTGCGCGCCGGTGACCAGCTGATCCTCGACGTGCGGGGCATCAACACCGACCCGCGGCTCTGGAACGCGCCCGAGCGGTTCCGTCCCGAGCGGTTCCTCGACCTCGAGCCCGGTGCGTTCGCGATGGTGCCGCAGGGCGGCGGTCATCCCAGTGGCCACCGGTGCCCGGGCGAGCCGCTGACCCTGCGCCTGCTGGCCGAGACGCTGCGGGTGCTCGCCGCGACCGACTACACCGTGGCCTCCGCTCGCGCGGTCGACCTCTCGCGCATCCCGACGCTGCCGCCCGAGGGGCTGCGCCTCACCGGGGTCCGGCAGCGCGTGCCGGCGCAGTGACGTCGGCCCCCGACCCCCATTTTCCGAGACACCCACCGATCGACGAGGAGCAGATGTGAAGGCAGTCACCTGGCACGGCCGCAAGGACATGCGGGTCGAGGAGGTCCCCGACCCGACGATCCAGGAACCGACCGACGTGATCGTCCGGATCACCTCGACCGCCCTGTGCGGCTCCGACCTGCACCTGTACGACCCCCTGACGCCGTTCATGACCCCCGGCGACGTGGTCGGTCACGAGCCGATGGGCATCGTGGAGGCGGTCGGGGCCGAGGTCACCTCGCTGAAGATCGGTGACCGGGTCGTGGTGCCGTTCAACGTCAGCTGTGGCACCTGCTGGATGTGCGGGCAGGGCCTGCACAGCCAGTGCGAGACCACCCAGAACCGCGAGCACGGCACCGGTGCCAGCCTGTTCGGCTACAGCAAGCTCTACGGCCAGGTCCCCGGCGGCCAGGCCGAGCTGCTGCGGGTACCGTTCGGCGACACCCTGCCGATCAAGGTTCCCGACGGCCCGCCGGACGAGCGGTTCCTGTTCCTCTCCGACGTGCTGCCCACGGCCTGGCAGGCCGTCGAGTACGCCGCCGTCCCCGACGACGGCACGCTGCTGGTGCTCGGCGCCGGGCCGATCGGCGACATGGCCGCCCGGATCGCCAAGCACCGGGGGCTGCGGGTGATCAGCGTCGACCGGGTGCCCGAGCGGCTGGCCCGGGTGGCGAACCGCGGGGCCGAGATCATCGACCTCGAGGAGGCGGGCGGCGACGTCCCGGACCGGGTGCGCGAGCTGACCGGTGGCCGTGGCGCGGACTCGGTCATCGACGCCGTCGGTCTCGAGGCACACGGCTCGCCGCTGGCCGAGGCGGCGATGAAGGCGCTGGCCCTGCTGCCGAAGAAGATGCAGGGAGCGGTGATGACCAACGCCGGCGTCGACCGGCTCGAGGCGCTCTACCTCGCCTTCGAGTCGGTGCGCCGCGGTGGCACGGTCTCGATCTCGGGGGTCTACGGCGGCGCCGCCGACCCCATTCCGATGTTCCAGCTCTTCGACAAGCAGCTGCAGCTGCGCATGGGCCAGGCCAACGTGCGGCGCTGGAGCGACGACATCCTGGCCCTGCTGCAGGAGGACACCGACCACCTCGGCGTCGAGGACTTCGCCACCCACCGACTCCCGCTGGAGGAGGCGCCGAACGCCTACGCGACGTTCCAGGCCAAGGAGGACGGCATGGTCAAGGTGGTCTTCAAGCCCTGAGCGTGAGCCTGCCCCGGTCGTCGCTGCACGACGTCGACACACGAACCCCGCCGCACGCCCTGTGGGTGCGGCGGGGGTTCGTGCTCGTGCTGGCCGCCTTCGTGGCGGCCGGACTGAGCGGCGTCCTGGGCGTTCGCACGGCCACCACGACCGCCACCTCCGAGGACTGGCGGCTGGAGTTGCGTCACGCAGCGGTCGCCCGAGCCGGCCTCGACGTGCCGTGGGAGGTCACGATCGAGCACGTCGGGGGATTCACCGACGACGTCGTCCTGTCCGTCACGGGCGACTACCTCGACATCTACGAGACCCAGGGGTTCGCCCCGGAGCCGGTGGAGATGGTCCGCGACGGCAGCACGCTCTACCTCACCTTCGCGCCGCCGCCCGCCGGCGAGACGTTCGTCGTGTCCTACGACGCCTACATCCAGCCGGCCAGTCAACGAGGGGCGAAGGCCACCCTGAGCGTCCTCGACGGCGACGTTCCCGTGGTCTCCCTCGACTTCGAGACCAGGCTGCTGCCGTGAGCCGCGGTGTGCGGCGGGGAGGTGCGGCCCCATGGAGATCGTGATCCGGGCCCTGGTGATGTTCCTGTTCCTGTGGGCGATCACCCGGGCCGTCGGCCGGTCGACGCTGGGTGAGCTCAGCACCTTCGAGCTGCTGCTCTTCGTGACGATGGGCGACCTCGTGCAGCAGTCGATCACCCAGCAGGACTACTCCGTGACGGCCGGGGTCCTCGCCGTCGGCACCTTCGCGCTGCTCACCGTGGTGCTGTCGTGGACCCAGTGGCGCTTCCCGCGGACCCGGTCGGTGCTCACCGGCCGGCCGGTGCTCGTGCTCCGTGACGGCAGGCCGCTGGAGGAGGCGATGCGGCGGCAGCGGCTCTCCGTGGCCGACCTGCTCGTCGCAGCCCGCGAGCAGGGCATCCGCCGCACCGCCGACATCGAGTACGCCGTGCTCGAGGCCGACGGCCGGATGTCGTTCTTCACCCGCGGCGACGACGCCGACGGCGCGGCCGACAAGCCGCCCGAGGGCGAGTGAGCGGACCGTCGAGCCGCCGCGCGGTCTCGTGACGTCTCACTCCATCAGCAGTGCCGCCAGGGTGCCGCCGAGTTCGTAGGCCGCCTCGCGCTCGGGCTGTCCGACCTCGCCGAGGACCTCCAGCACCGGCGCCGCCTGGCGCCAGGGCAGCGCCTGCACGATCGACTGCACCGAGCGCACCGCGCCGGTCGTGTCGTAGCGGCCGTGGACCCACAGCCCGTAGGGCTTGCGGCCGCCCGTGCCCGAGCCGGCCGACCCGTCGTCGGAGAGCGCCCCGCCGGCGTCGAGGAAGATCGTGTCGAAGAAGTGCTTCAGTGCGCCGGACATGTAGCCGAAGTTGGCAGTAGTGCCCAGCAGATATCCCTCGGCGGCGAGCACGTCGTCCGCGGTCGCCGCCAGGGCGGGACGGACCACGAGGTCGACCCCGCTCACGGCGTCATCGCGGGCCCCGGCGAGCACCGAGTCGGTGAGGGCCTGGACCGAGGCGGTGGGTGAGTGATGGACGCACAGCAGGCGGGGCATGCCACCACCCTAGGTCGGAGTCCGGGGCGTGCCGGCCGTCATCGTGCCCCGAGGGCGGCGTGGTTGCCGGGCCTGCTCCACCGCGCTGTCGGCCTGTTCATCGTCGGCTCCGCCCTCACCGGGGCTGGGCTGCTGTGGTGGGCGGTCTCGGCCAGCACGCCGCAGGCGGTGCAGAGGCCGACCCAGGGGGTGGTCCTGGGGGTGTGGCGGGTGCTCTACGACACCCAGGCGCCCTCGACGCCGGTGCTGCTGGCCGCCGCCGGGCTGGCCCTGATCTTCGCCGCGGGGGTGGCGGGGGCGGAGCGCCGGATCGCGAACCGGGCCCGGCGCAGCGACGACGGGCGGCGGATGCCGCTGGCGCCCAAGGTCGTGATGGCGCAGACCCGCGGTGTCTACGCCGGCCCGGTCACGGTCACCGTGCTGGTCCCGGCCCACAACGAGGAGGCGTGCCTGGCCCAGACCCTCGGGGCGCTGCTGCAGCAGTCGCATCGGCCCGAGCGGGTGGTGGTGGTCGCCGACAACTGCACAGACGCCACCGTGCCGATCGCCCGCGCCATGGGCGTCGAGGTGATCGAGACCGTGCACAACGCCCACAAGAAGGCCGGGGCGCTCAACCAGGCGCTGCGTCAGATCCTGCCCGGCCAGGGCGACAACGACGCGATCATGGTGATGGACGCCGACACGACGCTCGACGACGGGTTCCTCGAGCACGCCGTGGGCTGGATGACGCGGGATCGCGCGCTGATGGCGATCGGGGGCCTCTTCTACGGCGAGCAGGGCTGCGGGCTGCTGGGCCTGTTCCAGCGCAATGAGTACACCCGCTACTCCCGGGACCTGCGCCGGCGGCGCGGGCGGCTCTTCGTGCTCACCGGCACCGCGTCGATGTTCCGGCCGCGCGCGATGCGCACGGTGGCCGCGGAGCGCGGTCGGAGTCTGCCCGGGGTGCCCGGTGACGTGTACGACACCTTGGTGCTGACCGAGGACAACGAACTGACGCTCGCGCTGAAGTGTCTGGGGGCACTGGTGATCTCGCCGCCGGAGTGCACGGTGGTCACCGAGGTGATGCCGACCTGGTCCGCGCTGTGGGCGCAGCGGCTGCGCTGGCAGCGCGGCGCGCTGGAGAACCTCAGCGCCTACGGACTGCGCCCGCAGACGTTCCGCTACTGGGCGCAGCAGTTGGGCATCGGCTACGGCGTGATCGCGCTGTCGACCTACCTGCTGATGATCGGGCTGATGGTGCTCTCGCTGGACACCTGGGTGTGGTTCCCGTTCTGGCTCGGAATCGGTGGGCTGTTCGTCGTCGAGCGGCTGGTCAGCGTCTGGCGCGGGGGGTGGCCGGCGCGGGTGCTGTCGCTGTCGCTGTTCCCCGAGCTGTTCTACGCGCTGTTCCTGAACCTGGTCTTCCTCAAGGGGATCCTGGACATCTCGCTGAACCGCGAGGCCGCGTGGAAGCACGTGGTCGTGTCGGCCACCGGTGTGCGGGTGGGCCAGTGACCGGGCCACGGTGGTCGCCGTGACCTGGTGGGGCATCCTGCTGCCGGAGTCGCTGGTGCAGTCCCGAGGTTTCGCTGTGCTCTCGGCCTTCGTCGCGATCAACACCGTGATGTACGTCGCGCTCGCGGTCGGCAAGACCCTGCCCAAGGTCTATCCGCGTGACTGGCTCCCGCGGCGCTACCGACGGGGGGAGACCCGGAGCATCGATCCCGACGCCCCCGCCTAGGCGCCTCGGTGGCCTGGGCTGGCCTTGCCCTAGCGGTCGACGGAGGTCTCGGACGGCGATCCCTCCGCCTGCTGACGCAGCTCACGGCCCCGGGCGATGTCCTCGGCCTCCTTCTTCTCCGCCTTGGCGATGTTGCGGGTGTCGCGCGGCGGCAGCTGGATGGTCTCCTCGGCCGGCAGCCCCGACTGCAGCTCTCGGCCACGCTCGAGCTCGGCGTCGAGCTCGGCCCCGAACAGGAGCGCGATGTTGGTCAGCCACAGCCACAGCAGGAACGCGATGACACCACCGAGAGCGCCGTAGGTCTTGTCGTAGGAGGAGAAGTTCGAGACGTAGAAGCCGAACCCGGCGGAGAGGAGCACCCAGGTCAGGATCGCCAGCATCGCGCCGAGGCTGATCCAGCGGAACTTGGGCTGCTTGACGTTCGGGGTGGCGTAGTAGAGCAGCGCCACCATCAGCACGACGAGGGCGGCCAGCACCGGCCACTTGGCGATGTTCCAGGCCAGCACCACGCCGTCGCCGAGCTCGAGCGCCTTGCCGACCGACTCGGCGACCGGACCGGACACGACCAGCATCAGCGTCGACACGGCCGCCAGCACCACGAGGAGGGCCGTGAGCAGCAGCATCGCCGGCCGCAGCTTCCAGACGGGGCGGCCCTCCCGGATCTCGTAGACCCGGTTCATCGCACGCCCGAACGCGCCGACGTAGCCGCTGGCCGACCACAGCGCACCGGCGAGACCGAGGATCAGCGCCACCCCGGCGGACTGGTTGCCGGCCAGGTCGAGCAGTGGCCCTTCGATGTCCTCGACCATGCTGCCGCCGCCGAGGTCGCGGACGATGTCGAGCAGCGTCTCCACCGATGTGGTGCCCTGGCCGACCAGTCCGAGCACGGAGGTGAGGGCGATCGCCGCGGGGAAGAGCGCGAGCACGCCGTAGTAGGTGAGCGCGGCGGCCAGGTCGGTGCACTGGTCGTCGCCGAACTCGCGCACGGTCTTGCGCAGCACGTAGCGCCACGACGGCTTCGTCAGGTCGGTCGGTGAGTCGGGCTTGCCCTCGTCGTCGGGGTCGGCGTCGGGATGGGGTCGCCCGGTCAGCGGCTCCTGCGTGTGGCGGCTCATGACGCAGAGGTACCCGCGGCATCGAGCCGGCACGCCTGCGGCGAGCCGGGGCGGGCGGCACGAGCCGACCACACCGGCCGGCGTCACAGATTGGGCTGTCCCCGCGCGGGGTACGGAGCGGTCATGAGTGTGAACCTGGTCCGTGACCTTGCGGCCGTCGGCGAGAACCGGTGCTGACCCCGAAGGCGCGCGGCGCGCTGAGCGCCGCCGTCAACGAGGCCCTGTGCGCCGGCCTCGCCGACGACCGGTGCGACTGGCCCGTCGCCGAGTCCGGCGACGACGCCGCGCTGACCCTGTGGACGCTCTACGAGCTGCACTACCGCGGCTTCGAGGATCTCGCCGACGAGAGCCTCGAGTGGCACCCCGAGCTGCTCCGTCTGCGTCGGCTGCTCGAGCGTGACCTGGAGAGGCGTCTGCGCGAGCGCTACTCGGCGTACGCCCCACATCGCAGCGCCGACTTCGCCGACGACCTGTTCGCCTACGTCAGCTCGCACGACGGTGCGTCGGTGGCCGCGCACGTGCACCGGCACGCCGACCGTGAGCAGGTGCTCGACCTGCTGCGGGTCCGCTCGATCTACCACCTGAAGGAGGCCGACCCCACGGCGTGGGTGGTCCCGCGGCTGCCGGTGGGGCCCAAGGCGGCGCTGGTCGAGCTCCAGTACGACGAGTACGGCGTCGGCGATCCGAACCGGCTGCATGCCCACCTGTGGGCACTCGGCATGGAGGCGGCGGGGCTGCGCGCCGACTACGGCGCCTACCTCGACGAGGTGCCGCTGGAGGTCCTCGAGCAGAACAACGCCATGTCGCTGTTCGGCCTGCACCGGCGGCTGCGCGGCGCTGCGCTGGGACACCTGGCGGCCTTCGAGGCCACCAGCTCGATGCCGTCGCGGCGGATGGCGCAGGGGCTGGAGCGGCTGGGGCTCCCGGCGGAGATCGTCGACTACTACACCGAGCACGTCGAGGCAGACGCCGTGCACGAGCAGCTGGCCGTGCGCAACATCTGCGGCCGGCTGGTCGAGGTCGAGCCGGGCGTGGCCGACGACGTCTTCTTCGGAGCGTTCACCTGCCTGGACCTCGAGGACCGCTTCGCGCGATGGATGCTCGCCCAGTGGGGCGTGAGCGAGGGCCAGGACCCCGACGAGGAGCGCGACGTCGCTCCGGGGAGTGCGGCGTGAGCGAGAGCCGGACCTTCGAGCACCCCGACATCGTGCTGTGTCCCGGCGGGCCGATGCTGCTGCGCGGGGACCACGTGATCCAGGACGCCGACGGCGTCAGTCACCGCACCGAGCGGCCGGTCAGCGCCGTCTGCCGCTGCAGTCGCTCGGCGAGTCTCCCGTGGTGCGACGGCACGCACAAGGTGCTGCCGGAGAAGCTGCGGCCGACCTGAGCCCGAGCCCGGCGACACCCTGGGTCAGCTTGAGGGCCAGACGGGGTTAGAACGCCGCGAGCGCCGTGGTGTCCGGGCAGTCGATGATGAAGTCGGTGAGGCGCAGCATCCTGTGATCTTGCCACGAGCCGGGCAGGCTCAGGGCTGGTCCAGCCGGGCCAGCACCCCTCTCTCGAACCGGCGGATCTCGCCCAGCGTCAACGACCCGAGCCCGGCCAGGCCCTGGCCGATCCGCTCGGCCTGCGCCAGGCTGCCCAGCTGCAGCACCGCGGAGCCGCCGGGAAGCAGGTGGGCGGAGGCGGCGGCCACACAGGCCCAGGCCACGTCGAGGCCGTCGTCGCCGCCGTCGATCGCGAGCAGCGGGTCCTCCGGGAACCGGTTCGTCTCGGTGCGGCGGACCCAGGGCGGGTCGGCGATCACGACCGAGAACCGTTCGCCGGCTGCCAGCACCTCGTCGATGCGCCCCTCGCGCACCTCGACCAGGTCGGCGATGCCTGCGGCCGCCGCGTTGCGGCGGGTGAAGTCGCAGGCCACCGGGTTGAGGTCGACGGCGACCAGTCGCCGGCGGACCAGGGCGGCGGCGAGGAGGCCGATGTGGCCGGCGCCGGTGCACAGCTCCAGCATCGGGCCCTCGGGCGCGCTCCCGGCGAGCTCGGCGGCCCACTCCGACTGGGCCGCGGTCCACGGGCGTGGTCGCAGCACCCGCTCGTCGAAGGCGATGTCGAGCTGTGGGCCGTCACCGGCGAGCGGGCCGAACCTCAGCCGCTCCTCGACCGGGGTGTCGGCGGCGGAGGAGAGGGTCATGGTGCGGTCCTGTCGACTCGGGTGAGCAGGGCCCGGGGGCCGTAGCGGCGCAGCCGGTCGTGCAGCAGCGCGGCCCGGGCGGCGTTCATGCCGGGGGCGCCGTGCACGCCGCCGCCGGGGTGCGCCGAGGCCGAGCCGAGGTAGAGCCCCCGGACCGGTGTCTCGGCGCGACCCAGGCCCGGAATCGGCCGGAAGAAGAGCTCCTGCTGGATCTGGGCGGTGCCGCCGTTGATGGCTCCGCCGACCAGGTTGGCGTCGCGAGCCTCGAGCTCGCGAGGTCCCAGGATGCGGCGCGACAGGATCCGCGACCCGAAGCCCGGAGCCAGCCGTTCGATCCGGGCCTGCATCCGGTCGGCGAACCGTTCGCAGTCGTCGCGGTCCCAGACGCCGCGCACGCTCCCGTCGCCGGCATCGCGCACCGACTGCTGCGGAACGTGGGTGTAGGCCCACAGCGACTCGGTGCCGGCGGGGGAGCGGGTCGGGTCGCTGGTGGTCATCTGCCCGGCGAGCATGAACGGTGCGGCGGGGATGGTGTGCGAGGTGACCTGGTTGAGCGCTTCCGACATCTGCTCGACGGAGTCGGCGACGTGGAAGGTGCCCGGTGCGTGAGCCGGCGACTGGGCCCACGGGATGGGGCCCGAGAGCGCCCAGTCGACCTTGACCGTTCCGGGGTCGAGCTGGAAGTGGCGCATCCCGCGGACGGTGCGGGCCGGAAGGGCCTCGAGCGGCACCAGGCCGCCGTAGAGGTTCGAAGCGACCACGTCGGCGACGACGGCCTTGTCGGCGGCGAACCGTTGGCCGTCGCGGGTGCGGACGGCGACCGCGCGGCCGTCGGCGACCTCGACCGCGGTCACCTCCGCGTCGCACTGGATCTCTCCGCCGAGTGCGCGCACCCGTCGGGCGAGCGCCTGGGTCAACTCACCGGCGCCGCCCTCGGGGACCGGGAAGCCGACCGTCTGGCCGAGCATGGTCATCACGATGCCCATCAGGCCGGACCCCGCGGCGTTGAGCGGGATGTCGGCGTGGCCGGCGTTGCCGGCGAGCAGGATGCTCGGCGCGAAGCCCTCGAACCGCTGACGGCCGATGTCGGCGACCGGGGTGAGCAGCGTCTTCACGAACTCCAGTCCACCGACCCGACGCAGCTTGGCGAGAGCGGAGAGCCCGGGTCGCACCGGCGGGAAGGGGGTGAGCAGCGCCTGCACGAGGTGCTCGCCGATGACGTCCCACTCGGCGCAGAGCTCGAGCCAGGCGTCGCCGTCGCCGGGCTGCTGCTCCTCCATCAGCGCGGCCGTCACCTGCCGGTCGCGGTGCAGCACCGCCCACCGGCCGTCCGGGAGGGGATGACCGAGCACGGCGGGGGCGTGCAACCAGCGCAGGCCATGCTCCTCGAGACCGAAGCCGCGGATCGTGCGCGAGGTGGCGGCCAGCGGATAGAACGCGCTGAACGTGTCGTGCACGAAGTCGGGGTGCACCTCCCGGTCGCTGCGCACCGCGCCGCCGACGTCGGGCTGGGCCTCGAGCACCAGCACCGACCAGCCCTGGTCGATCAGGTGGTTGGCCGCCACCAGGCCGTTCGGACCGGCGCCGACGACGACGGCATCGTAGGAGCGGGTCACCGGCGACTCACTTCGCCCGGCGCTCGACGAGGAACGACAGCCGGCGCAGCGCCTCGACGTTGCGCCAGTGCAGCTGGACGTCGCGCAGCGGCTTGGGCATCAGCCGCCCGGGACCGGAGCAGGCGTCCTCCTCGATGGTCACCTCGGTGTCGGTGCCGACCGGACGCAGCCGGAGCACCACGTCGGCCTCGCCGGCGGGCCACGCCCGCGCTCGGAGCCGCAGCAGGCTCGGCGGCTGGCACTCCACCACCGAGGTGGTGTCGTCGATCAGCAGCGGCCAGCTGCCCACCGAGTGGTGGAGCCGGGCGCCGTGCTCGGGCCAGTGGTCGTCGACCTCACGCATCCGGGAGGCACCGACGACCCACAGTGGGTAGAGCCAGCCGTCGGAGAGCACCTCCCAGACCTGCTCGGGCGTCGCCTTCATGACTCGGGTGTTGGTGCTCATCGAGTGCTCCTCACGCCGCGTGGACCACGGCCGCGGGGCCGCCCAGCCGCCTGGAGTCGGGCTGTTCGGTGGTGTCGTCGGTGTCGTCCCCGGCCAGGAGGCCGATCAGCAGCATGGCGCCCAGGCCGACCACGATCAGGCCGATCACGAGCGCGAACACGATCGTGCGACGCGAGTCCTGCTGTTCGGGCATGGGCGTTCTCCTCTGCTGCGCGGGGGTGTGCAGCCGACCTGTACCCGCCGGGGTTCGCGACAATCGGGACCGGCTCGCCCGGTCTGGTCACACCGGGCCCCGGCGGCGCACCGGGTCCCCGTCGCGGACGCCAGGGGCGCGGGGAGCGGACGTGGGTTACCCTGGTCGTCGTCATGACCTGCCAGCGCCTCCTCCTTCGCTGCCGCAGCGAGGTCTGAAAGCCGGACCCCTCGCTGCGGAGTCCGCTGCTGCCGCCGGCGCCCAGACGAACCCCAGCGAGGACCTCTCATGACCAGCACCGAGCGCCCCGTCGCGCTGAGCAACACCACCAACGTCCAGCAGCCGAGCGGCATGCCGATCGAGCGCTACCGGGCCTTCGTCCCTGTCGACGTGCCCGACCGCACCTGGCCGACGCGAAAGATCACCCGTGCCCCGCGCTGGCTCTCCACCGACCTGCGCGACGGCAACCAGGCCCTGATCGACCCGATGACGCCGCTGCGCAAGCTCACCATGTTCGAGCTGCTCGTGCGGATGGGCTACAAGGAGATCGAGGTCGGCTTCCCCAGTGCCAGCCAGACCGACTTCGACTTCGTGCGCAAGCTGGTCGAGGAGGACCGGATCCCCGACGACGTCCGCATCTCGGTGCTGACCCAGGCCCGTGAGGACCTCATCGAGCGGACCGTGCAGTCGCTGGTCGGCGCCGACCGGGCCACCGTGCACCTCTACAACGCCACCGCGCCGCTGTTCCAGCGTGTGGTCTTCGGGGTGACCCCCGCGGAGTGCAAGAACATCGCCACCCACGGCACCGGCCTGGTGATGAAGTACGCCGAGCAGCTGCTCGGCTCCGCGATCGGGGAGTTCGGCTACCAGTACTCCCCGGAGATCTTCACCCAGTCCGACACCGACTTCGCGCTCGAGGTCTGCGAGGCGGTCTCCGACGTCTGGCAGCCCGAGCCGGGCCGCGAGATCATCTTGAACCTTCCGGCCACCGTGGAGATGTCCACGCCGAACACCTACGCCGACCAGATCGAGTACTTCGGCAGGGGCCTGACCCGCCGGGAGGTCTCCGCGATCAGCCTGCACCCGCACAACGACCGGGGCACCGCGGTCGCCGCCACCGAGCTGGCGCTGATGGCCGGTGCCGACCGCGTCGAGGGCTGCCTGTTCGGCCACGGGGAGCGCACCGGCAACGTCGACCTGGTGACGCTGGGCATGAACCTGTTCAGCCAGGGCATCGACCCGCAGATCGACTTCAGCGACATCGACGAGGTCCGCCGCACCGTCGAGTACTGCACGAACCTGCCGGTCCACCCGCGCCACCCCTACGCGGGCGACCTGGTCTACACGGCGTTCTCCGGCTCCCACCAGGACGCGATCAAGAAGGGCCTGGAGGACCTGGAGCGGCGGGCGGCCGAGCGCGGCATCTCGGTGCGCGAGATCGAGTGGGAGGCGCCCTACCTGCCGATCGATCCCAAGGACGTCGGCCGCACCTACGAGGCCGTGATCCGGGTCAACAGCCAGTCCGGCAAGGGCGGGGTCGCCTACATCCTCAAGGCCGACCACAAGCTCGACCTGCCGCGCCGCGCGCAGATCGAGTTCAGCCGCGTGGTCCAGGAGCGCACCGACACCCAGGGCGGCGAGATGACCCCGGAGGAGATCTGGTCGGTCTTCTCCGCCGAGTACCTCCAGCGGGAGACTCCGCTGAAGCTGAACTCCGTGCACACCTCCTCGGCAGCCGGCGAGAAGGACGCGCTCAGCGTCAACGTCTACGTCGACGGCGAGATCCGCACGCTCGAGGGCAGCGGCAACGGGCCTATCGCGGCGTTCGTCGACGCGCTCAACCGGCTGGTCGCCGACGAGCAGGCCGCCGGCAACCCGGCCTACGCCGAGCGCGGCGACGTCCGGGTGCTGGACTACGCCGAGCACGCCCTCTCCGAGGGCGGCGACGCGATCGCGGCGGCGTACGTCGAGTGCGCGGTCGGCGACCGGGTGCTCTGGGGCGTCGGTCTCGACCCGAACATCGTCACCGCGTCGCTGAAGGCCGTGATCAGCGCGGTCAACCGCGCCTGACCGACTCTGCTGATCGGGGTCAGCGGGCCGCCAGCGGCAGCCGCACGGTCACGGTGGTGCCCCGGCCGGGGTCCGAGGCGACGGCGATCTCGCCGTCGTGCGCCTTGACGATCGCGTCCACGATCGACAGGCCCAGGCCGGTGCCCTGGATCGCCAGCTTCTGGGTGATCGAGGAGCGGAAGAACTTGGTGAACAGCCCCGCCTGCTCCGCCACCGGGATGCCGATGCCGGTGTCGCGCACCTCGAGCACGGCGTGGGTGCGGTCGGCGCCGAGGCGGCAGCTCACCGAGCCGCCGTCCGCGGTGAACTTGACGGCGTTGCTGAGCAGGTTCATCAGGACCCGCTCGAGCTGCACGGGGTCTCCGGTCACCAGCACCGGGTGGGGCACGACCTCGAAGGCGACCTCGAGCCGGCGCCCGGTGAGCAGGGGCTTGAGGGACTCCTCGCTGGCGTGCACGGTGGCGGCCAGGTCGTGGGTCTCCCGCTCCCATCGGGTGTTGCCGCCGTCGAGCCCGCTGAGCACCAGCAGGTCGTTGCACAGCACGATCAGGCGCTGACCGTTGCGGGCGATGGTGCCGAGCATCGACTGCTGTTCGGGCCGCGGCTCGACGATCGAGCCGTCGAGCAGCATCTCGGTGTAGCCCACGATGCTGGTGACCGGCGTGCGCAGCTCGTGGGAGACCGTCGAGACGAACTCGTTCTTGGCCTCGTCCAGCGCGCGCAGCCGATCCACGGCCTCGCGCTCCTTCTCCAGCGCGGTCACGAGGAGCTCCTGGCTGTGCCGCTGCTCGGTCACGTCGCGGCCGACGCACAGGAAGCCGACGTTGACCGCGGAGGAGTCCTCGGCGGCCGACAGCGACATCGACACGATGGAGCGCCGTCCGGTGCGGGACACCCAGGTCCAGTCGCCCGCTCCGCCCTCGCCGGTGACCTGGATCTCCGCGAGCAGGAGGGCCAGCGCCTGGTCAGCGTCGGTGGCGCTGGTGCGCTCGAGGAGCTCGGCGTGGTCGAGGATCCGGTGGAACGGGCTGCCCACCAGCTCCTGCTCCTCGAAACCGAGCAACTGCCGGGCGCCGGTGTTGGCGACCGTGATCCGGCCGTCGGAGCCGATGCCGATCAGCGCGGTGCTGATGGCCGCCTGCATCAGGTGGGTCACCAGGCCGGCCGAGGCGCGTTCGGCGGTGACGTCGACGCCGGTGATCACGACGTACGTCGCGAAGCCGAGCTCGTCGCGGACCACGTTGCTGTTCCAGACGATCCGCATCCGCTCACCGCTGCTGGCGACGGCGTCGCCCTCTCGGACGACGGGCGCGCCGGACCGGTTGGGCCAGAGCAGCAGGGCCTGCAGGTCCGCCGGGGACGTGGCGGCGAGCGGGGTGTCCCAGACCGGGCGTCCGACCAGGTCGTCCGCGGCGTAGCCGGTCAGATCGGTGGTGGCCGCGTTGACCCGCACGATCCTGCCCTCGAGGTCGGTGAGCAGGATGATGCAGGCGGTGGTGTCGAGGGTGGCGCTGGTCAGCTTCTCCGCAGACTCCAGTCGCCGGCGCGCGTCGTACTCCGCGGTGACGTCGAGCAACTGGGCGGAGAACACCGGGTGCCGGCCGCCCGAGAGCAGGGACAGGGCGAGGTTGACCCGGCCGTGACGGCGCTCGGTCACGGCACCGAGGTCGGCCTGGCCGCGCCAGCCGTCCAGGGAGCCCTCGGCGAGCCGGCGGGAGACCCCCAGCAGCTCGTCGTGGCGGAGCACCTCGTCGAGGGCGCAGCCCATCAGGCGTTCGCGACGGCCGCCCAACATCGCGACCGCCGCGTGGTTGAGGTCGACCACCCGCAGCCGGTCGCCGTCGCTGGACAGGAACAGCATCCCCGAGAGCGACTCGGTGAAGTTGCGCCGGAACAGTCGCTCGTCGGCGCTGATCCGGCGCAGCAACGCCGCGCGCTGCTGGACCGCGATCGCCAGCGGCAGGCTGAGCAGCGCGGTGACGAGCATGTAGGCCTGGGTGAGTGAGCCGGCGGCCTGGGCGCCGATGTCGTCGAGCAGCGACGGCACGCCGAACGGTCCGGACTCCCGCGAGCTCAGCAGCGACACCGCCAACCCCAGGAAGGCCAACTGCCAGCTCACCACCCGCACGTCGAACCGGAGCGCCGCCCAGACCGGGAACAGCAGCGGTACGAAGGTCAGCGGGAGGTGCTGCTCGGGGCCGAAGACGAGCAGGGTGGTGAGACCGAGCGCCGCGCACTGGACGGCCAGCTCGGCACCACGTCCCCGCCGGCGCTCCTGACCGAAGGTGAGCGCCACGGGGACCAGCACCAACACCGCGGCGCCGTGGGAGGCCACGATCGACCCGAACGTGGCCAGGACCGCGCCGTCGGACCAGCCGAGCAGCGGCGCGGCGCCGATGAACACGGCGGCGGTCGCGCCGCCGACAACGGAAGCCAGCAGCAGGCGCAGGAAGTCGTCCTGGCCCTCCAGACGTGGGCGGTCCGTGGCCTGGCGCAGCACGTAGCCGGCGACGACCGCCTCGGTCGCGTTGCCGACGCCGTAGAGCACCGCGGCCGGGATCTCGCGTCCGCCCGCCGCGTTCGCGACGACGCTCAGCCCGACGACGAGCAGCCAGAGCAGCGGCCACCGGCGGTGGGGGGAGAAGCAGAACAGCGCGACCGTGATCCCCGCGGCGGGCCAGAAGGTGGCGACCGGAGCGCCCTCGTGGGAGAGGATCACCGAGGTGGTTCCGACCGCGAGGATCGCCAGCAGTACGAGGAGCGTGACCGGCCAGCCGACGGCCCGAGCGGTCACCTTCTCCACCGGTCCAGTGTCGAGCATCAGGGCGTCTACGGTGTGGCTTTTGCCGGACCTGCCCTACACGCCCGTGTGGCCCGGCCCGAAGGCGGCTACGCTGCGCGACATGCTGGTCTCCGAGCGCATCGGTCAGTTCTTCGTCGAGACCGACTCCGGTCGCGACCGGCTCGAGTACACCGAGTACGGCTCCGGAGACGCCTGGGTGGTCCTGCTGCACGGGCAGCTGATGCCACGCCGGATGCACCAGCCCCTGGCCCGGGCGCTGGCCGCCGAAGGGCTGCACGTGGTGACCCTCGACCTGCTGGGACACGGCCGCTCCGACCGTCCCGCCGACCCGCTGCTCTACTCGATGACCGCGTTCGCCGAGCAGGTGGTCGCGCTGCTGGACCACCTCGGCGCGCCGCAGGCGGTGATCGGCGGAACCTCGCTGGGAGCGAACGTGTCGCTGGAGGTGGCGGTGCTCGCACCGGCGCGGGTGCGCGGGCTGATCTTGGAGATGCCGGTCCTCAACAACGCCCTGGAGGCGGGCATCCTCGCGTTCGGACCGTTGCTGTTCGCCGCCCGGTTCCTGCCGTTCACCGTCAACGCGGTGCGTCGGCTGACCCGACCGGTGCCGCGCGGCATCGTGCCGTTCTGGGTCGGCATCGGTCTCGACACCTGCGACCAGCGCCCGGCCGCCCTCGGCGCAGCCGTGCACGGCATCTTCTTCGGCCGGATCGCGCCGTCGGCGAAGGAGCGGCGCGGCATCCGCGCCCCCGCCCTGGTCGTCGGCCATCCGGCCGACCCGATCCATCCCGCCGCCGACGCGGCGATGCTCGCCGACGAGCTGCCGCACGCGACGTTCGTCAAGGCCCGCAGCATCGTGGAGTGGCGCAGCCGCCCCGAGCGGCTCAACCACGAGGCGTCCACCTTCGCGCTCGGGTGCTGGAAGGCGCAGCGCCGCCGCCGCGCCGGCGGTTGAGCCGGAGCCGGCTCCGGCGGTCCGGGGTTGGCACAATGGCCGGGTGCCGCTCTACCGCGACGAGGCGATCGTGCTGCGCACCCACAAGCTGGGCGAGGCCGACCGGATCATCACGCTGCTCACCCGCCAGCACGGCCGGGTGCGTGCGGTCGCGCGCGGAGTCCGGCGGACCACCTCTCGCTTCGGGTCGCGGCTGGAGCCGTTCACCCACGTCGACCTGCAGCTGGCCGAGGGCCGCAGCCTCGACACGATCACCCAGGCCGAGACGCTGAGCCCCTTCTCGGCGGGACTCGGCAGCGAGTACGACCGCTACACCGCCGGCACCGTGATGCTCGAGACCGCCGAGCGGCTGGCCGCCGAGGAGCGGGAGCCATCGGTCCAGCAGTTCCTGCTCCTGGTCGGCGGGCTGCGGGCGATGGCCTCCGGCGAGCGGAAGCCGGGGCAGGTGCTCGACTCCTACCTGCTGCGCTCGCTGGCGGTCGCGGGCTACGCGCCGTCCTTCGCCCACTGCGCGCGCTGCGGCCTGGAGGGCCCCCACCGGTGGTTCAACCCGTCGATGGGCGGCGTGCTGTGCGCGACCTGCCGGGTCCCGGGCTCGGCCAGCCCCGCCAACGAGACCGTCGTGGTCCTCGGCGCGCTGCTGGCCGGTGACTGGCCCGTGGTCGAGGCCGCCGACCCACGGCACCTGAAGGAGGCCAGCACCCTTGTCGCGGCGTACCTCGCCTGGCACCTCGAGCGCGGGCTCCGCTCGATGGCCTACGTCGAGCGCTGAGCCCGGCGCCGTAGGCTGCCGGCCGTGAGACGCGCGGTCCGGCCACCCACCCCCCACCCCTCGGGAGAGACCCCGCCACAGGTGCCCCGTGAGCTGGTCCCGCGGCACGTGGCGATCGTCATGGACGGCAACGGCCGGTGGGCCAAGGAGCGCGGCCTGCCCCGCACCGCTGGGCACGAGCAGGGCGAGAGCTCGCTGTTCGACGTCGTCGAGGGCGCGATCGAGATCGGCGTGAAGGCGATCTCGGCCTACGCGTTCTCCACTGAGAACTGGTCTCGCTCCCCGGAGGAGGTGCGCTTCCTGATGGGCTTCAACCGGGACGTCATCCGGCGCCGACGCGACGAGATGCACGAGCTCGGCGTCCGCGTGCGGTGGGCCGGCCGGGCACCGCGGCTGTGGAAGTCGGTGGTCCGTGAACTGCAGGTCGCCGAGGAGCTGACCCGCGACAACGACGTGCTGACGCTGACGATGTGCGTGAACTACGGGGGCCGGGCGGAGGTCGCCGACGCGGCCCGGTCGATCGCCCGGGCGGTCGCCGAGGGGCGTCTGAACCCGGACAAGGTGGACGAGAAGGTGTTCGCCCGGCACCTCTACGTGCCCGAGCTCCCCGACGCCGACCTGGTGTGGCGCACCTCCGGCGAGCAGCGGCTGTCGAACTTCATGCTGTGGCAGGCGGCGTACAGCGAGTTCGTGTTCTCCGACGTCCTCTGGCCCGACGTCGACCGGCGCCATCTGTGGGCGGCGATCGACACCTACGCCCGTCGGGACCGGAGGTACGGCAGCGCACGCTGAGCGGGCCGGCGTCGCAGAATCCGGTGGGGAGACGTCAGTCACATCACTTCGCTGCGTGGCCTTGGCCGATCTGCGAAGGTGGTCCCTCGCATGGAGGAGCGATTGGGGGGCCGGATGCGCGGACTCGGAGCGCTGCGCCCCGCCGAGGCCGCCCGGGGGTTGCTGCTGACCGGTGAGCCCGATCCACGCCTGCTCCAAGGCAGCCTCGTCATGTTCGTCCTGGTCGACTTCGCGGTCCGTGACGCCTTCACTGCCCAGGTCACCTGGCCGATGACGGGCCTGGCGCTGACCGTCGTCGTGTGGGCGCTGACGTTCGCGCTGCCATGGGCGCGCCTGCCCCTGGCGGCCCATGCGCTCGTGCCGCTCTTCGACATCGCCGCTCTGGGGCTGGTCCGGCTGACCCCGAGCGGCTCCGCGGCGGGAATCCTCGTCGTGGTGCCGGCGCTGTGGTTGGGTCGGCAGTTCGGCCGCCGTGGGGCGCTGCTCGGCGCCCTCGCGGTGCTGGTGCTGGCGTCCGGCCCGGGGCTGGCGGTGCACGGCGTGACGTCGCTGGAGCTCTCCCGGGCGCTGATGATCGCGGTGATCGCCGGCTGGGTCGGGCTGGCGGTCGCCCTGGGCCTGGAGCGGGTGCGCATCGAACGCGATGAGGCCGAGCGACGCCGGGTCGAGCTCGCCGAGGCGCTGGCGGTGATCGAGCACCAGCGCCGGGTCTCCGAGGCGATCCTCGACACCGTCGACGTGGGCCTGGTGCTGCTCGACCGGTCCGGGGGCTACACCGGCATGAACCGGCGGCACCGCGACTTCATGCGGCTGGCGTTCCCCCAGGGGCACGGGGGAGTGGCCGGTCAGCTGGGCATGGTCTTCGGGCCGGACGGCCAGACGCCGTTGACCCGCGAGCAGATGCCGAGCTTCCGAGCCACCCGGGGCGAGGAGTTCGACGACGAGCGGATCTGGGTCGGTGAGGACCCCCGCACCCGTCGGGCACTGTCGGTCTCCTCGCGGAGCGTGCGGGACCCCCACGGCGAGCTGGTCGGGGCGGCGCTCGCCTACAAGGACGTCACCGACTTCATGCAGGCGCTCCAGGTCAAGGACGAGTTCGTGGCGTCGGTGAGCCACGAGCTGCGGACGCCGCTCACCTCGATCGTGGGCTACCTGCAGTTGCTGCTCGAGCGCGAGGACCTCGACCCGCAGGCGCTCGACCAGCTCCACGTGGTCGAGCGCAACGCCGACCGGCTTCGGCGGCTGGTGGGCGACCTCCTGCACACCGCCCAGCTCGACGAGGGGACGGTGAAGCTGGTGCGCGCGCCGCAGGACCTGGCCGAGATCGTCCGGGAGTGTGTGCGCGCGGCTGAGCCGGCGGCGCGCCAGGCAGGGATCGAGCTCACCTGTGCCACCCCAGAGACGCTCACGACCCTGGTCGACGGGGAGCGGTTCGCCCAGGTGGTCGACAACCTGCTCAGCAATGCCGTCAAGTACACCCTGCCCGGCGGCCGAGTGGACGTGGCGCTGACCCAGGACGGCAGCCGGGTCGAGCTGAGCGTCCGCGACTCCGGCATCGGCATCGCCCCGGCCGACCGCAAGCTGCTGTTCCAGCGGTTCTTCCGCTCGCGGGAGGCCGAGGAGCGCTCGATCCAAGGAGTCGGCCTGGGCCTGTCGATCGCCAAGGCGATCGTCGAGGGCCACGGCGGACGGATCGAGGTGGAGAGCGAGCTCGGTCGAGGCAGCGTCTTCCGGATCCGGCTGCCCATCGATCAGCAGCCGGCCCGGGCCGTGCCGAGCGCCTGACCCACTCGGGTCAGGACTCCGCGCAGGTCGGGCAGGTGCCGAAGATCTCCAGGGTGTGGCTCACGTCGGCGAACCCGTGCCGATCGGCGATCGCGCGCGTCCAGCGCTCGACCGCGGGGCCCTCGACCTCCACCGTGGCGCCGCACGAGCGGCACACCAGGTGGTGGTGGTGGCTGCCCGAGCAACGGCGATAGACCGCCTCGCCGTCCTCGGTGCGCAGCATGTCGACCTCCCCGGCGTCCGCGAGCCGCTGGAGGGTGCGGTAGACCGTGGCGAGACCCACCGGGTCTCCGCGACGGCCCAGCAGTTCGTGGATCTCCTGGGCGGAGCGGAAGTCGTCGCACGCGGCCAGGGCCTCCGACACGGCCCGGCGTTGCCGGGTCGGCCGCAGGGGAGCGCTCTCGGCCGGGGGCTCAGTGCTCGTCATAGTGCTCTCCGTGCGGTGCATGGCGATGGCCGTCGTGCACGTAGTCGACGTGGTCGCCGTGGGGGATCGCCGGGTGGCCGCAGTCGGGGCCGTGCACGTGGTCGTGGGCGTCGATGACGAGGTGCTCGTCGGTGGGGAGCGCCGGGAAGGGCCGGCGCCGGCGCTGCCGTCGGCGCAGCAGCACCCCGACCGGCCAGGTCGCCACGAAGCAGGCCAGGGCCAGCAGCACGATCGCCGGGCCGGGGGCCACGGTCAGGTCGTGCTCCTCGGAGAGGTACGCCGCGACCAGCAGGCCGCCGACCCCCGCACCGGCGCCCACCGCGACCGCACCGCCGATCGTGGCGCGGAACGAGCGGGCCAGCTGCTGTGAGGCGGCCACCGGCACGATCATCAGCGCCGAGACCAGGAGCAGCCCGACCGTGCGCATCGCGACCGTCACCGTCACCGCGGCCAGCACCGCGACCAGCAGGTTGTAGCCCCGGACGTTCAGCCCGGCCACCTTGGCGAAGTCCTGGTCCTGCGCCACCGTGAACAGCTGGGGCAGCAGGCCGAGGCCGAGCACCACGATGACCAGGGCCAGGCCCAGCGTGAACCAGATGTCGCTGATCGAGATCGAGGTGATCGAGCCGAAGAGGTAGCGCTGGAGGGTGACGGCGCCCTGCTCGGCCAGACCGGTGATCATCACGCCTCCGGCGAGACCGCCGTAGAAGAGCAGCGCGAGCGCCAGGTCGCCGCTGGTGTGACCGCGGTCGCGGATGGCCTCGATCGCGACGGCGCCGAGCACCGCCACCGCCACCGCCGTCCAGGTCGGGGCGAACCCCGTCCACAGTCCCAGGGCCACGCCGGTGACCGCGACGTGGCCGAGACCGTCGCCGAGCAGCGCGAGCCGGCGCTGCACCAGATAGGTGCCGATCACCGGGGCGGCCAGCCCGGTCACCAGCGCGGCCAGCAGGGCCCGCTGCATGAAGGGTTCGCGCAGCAGCTCGATCACCAGGTCACCTCCTCGTCCCGTCGGTCCATCGGGGCGATCACTCCGGGGTGGTGGTCGTGCCGGCCCGCCTCGGGGTGGTGGTGGCCGTGCGCGTCGTCGACGGCCAGCGGTGGCCCGTCGTAGACCTTGCACCCGTCGCGCAGCACCACGGTGCGGTCGACCAGCGGCGCCAGTGGGCCGAGCTCGTGGGTCACGAGCACGATCGTGCTCCCGGCCTCGGACAGGGCGTGCAGGGCCCCGGCGAGCGCCTGCTGGTTGGGCAGGTCGACCCCGGCGGTCGGCTCGTCGAGGAAGAACAGGTCGGGTCCGCCGGCCAGGGCCCGGGCGATGAGCACCCGCTGCTGCTGACCGCCCGAGAGCGTGGCGACGCTGTCCTTGGCCCGGTCGGCGAGGCCGACGAGCTCGAGGGCCGACTCGACGGCGGCCCGGTCGGCGCGGCTCGCCGGGCGCAGCCCGCGACGGCGGGTCAGCCGGCCCGACGCCACCACCTCGCGCACCGAGGTCGGGACTCCGCTCGCTGCCCCCGCGCGCTGCGGCACGAACCCGAGCCGGTGCCAGTCGCGGAACGACTCCAGGGGGGTGCCGAAGAGCGTGAGGGTGCCGCGGGCCAACGGCCGCAGGCCGGTCAGTGCCCGCACCAGCGTCGACTTGCCGGAGCCGTTGGGGCCGAGCAGCGTGACGAACTCACCTGACCGCACGGTCAGGTCGACGCGCCGCAGCACGGGACGGCCGGCGATGACGACCGCGCCGTCGCGCAGGTCGATGACGGGAGAGTCGGGGACGCTCGGGTCGCTGGGCGAGCTGCTCAACAGCGGTTCGCCTCCCGCAGCGCGGTGAGGTTCTGGCGCATGAGGGAAAGGTAGTCCTCTCCGGAGGTCTCGTCGGAGAGCCCCTCGACGGTGTCGAGCACCCCCGTCTCGACCCCGGCGTCGCGGGCCAGGGTCTCGGCGACGTCGGGGCTGACCAGGGTCTCCGAGAACACCGTGGTGACGCCCTCCTCCTCGATCAGGTCGGCCAGGTCGGCCAGCGCGGCCGGTGTCGGCTCGGAGTTGGGGGAGATGCCGTTGATCGACTCGAGGTGGAGGCCGTACTTGGCCAGGTAGCCGAACGCGTCGTGGTTGGTGACCACCGTGGTCACCTCGCAGCCGGCGAGCGCCTCGGCGAACTCCCGGTCCAGCGCCTCCAGGTCGGCCCGCAACGTCTCCGCGTTCGCCCGGTAGTCCGCGGCGTTGTCGGGGTCGATCTCGGCCAGCTGCTCGGCGACCGCGTCGCCGACCTCGGCCATCCGCAGCGGGTCGTGCCAGAAGTGCGGGTCCTCCTCGCCGTGGTCGTGGTCCTCGTCTTCGGCGTGCTCGTCCTCGTCGTGGTCGCTCTCGGCGAACGGCACCAGGTCCACGACCTCGGCCACGTCGAGCAGCCGGCCCTCGGCGGTCTCCTCGGCGGCCTCGTCGACGCCGGGCTGCAGGCCGCCCACGTAGACCAGCAGTGCGGCGTTCGCGACGTCCGCGGTCTGCCCGATGCCGAGCTCGGCGTCGTGCGGCTCGGCGCCGGGGGCCGTGAGGTTCTCGACGCCGAACCCGTCGCCGGCGACCCGGGAGGCGACGTACTCCAGGGGGTAGAGACCCACGGCGATGGTCCGGGAGTCAGGCGCCGCCGCGTCGTCCTCGGTGAGGGCGCCGCACCCGGTCACGGTGAGGGTCAGCGCGGCTGCGGCAGCGGGGAGGGACAGGCGGGATCGCATGAGAATCATTCTCACACCTGGTGAGAATGATTTTCAAGTCGGGGTCGCCGGTGCGTAGGTCGGGCGTGATGGTGGGCACTAGGCTGCCGGGGTGCTGGTGGTGTCGAGGTTCCGCGTGTCCGATGACGAGGCCGAGGTCTTCCGTGCCGACCTCGAGGCCGCTCGCGCCACGCTGGCCGCCCGGCCCGGGTTCGTGTCGGCCCAGATCGGCCGGAACCTCGACGAGCCCGAGCTGTGGGTGCTCACCACCACCTGGGAGAACGTCGGCGCCTATCGCCGCGCGCTGTCGTCCTACGACGTCAAGCTCGGCGCGGTGCCGCTGCTCAGTCGAGCCCTCGACGAGCCCAGCGCCTACGAGCCGGTCGAGCCCGGCACCTCGTTGAACGTCGATCGCGCGCGCTCGTTAGGCTGAAGGCTTCCCCGTCCGCCCGGGGCCGGCAGCCGGCCGGCCGTGACCGCAGGAGCATCCCCGAAGTGGCCAAGCCGCCCGCATCCACCGTCGACCTCGTCGTCTCCCTCGCCAAGCGTCGGGGCTTCGTCTACCCGTGCGGCGAGATCTACGGCGGCACCCGCTCGGCGTGGGACTACGGCCCGCTCGGCGTCGAGCTCAAGGACAACATCAAGCGCCAGTGGTGGAAGGCGATGGTGCAGGGCCGCGACGACGTCGTCGGCCTGGACTCCAGCGTGATCCTGCCCCGCCAGACCTGGGACGCCAGCGGTCACGTCGAGACGTTCTCCGACCCGTTGACCGAGTGCCAGTCCTGCCACAAGCGGTTCCGCGCCGACCACATCCAGGAGGAGTACGCCGAGCGCAAGGGGCTCGACGACCCCGACGCCGTCGCCTTCGCCGACATCCCCTGCCCCAACTGCGGCACCCGCGGCGCCTGGACCGAGCCGCGGCAGTTCTCCGGCCTCCTGAAGACCTTCCTCGGTCCGGTCGAGGACGAGACCGGCCTGCACTACCTGCGTCCCGAGACCGCTCAGGGCATCTTCCTCAACTTCGCCAACGTGGTGACCAGCAGCCGGTCGAAGCCGCCGTTCGGCATCGCCCAGATCGGCAAGAGCTTCCGCAACGAGATCACGCCGGGCAACTTCATCTTCCGCACCCGCGAGTTCGAGCAGATGGAGATGGAGTTCTTCGTCAAGCCCGGCGAGGACGAGGAGTGGCACCAGTACTGGATCGACGAGCGCACCCGGTGGTACGTCGACCTCGGCATCTCGCCCGACAACCTGCGCCACTACGAGCACCCGAGCGAGAAGCTCTCGCACTACTCCAAGCGCACCGTCGACATCGAGTACCGCTTCCGGTTCGCCGGCTCGGAGTGGGGTGAGCTCGAGGGCATCGCCAACCGCACCGACTTCGACCTCTCCACCCACGCCCAGCACTCCGGCCAGGACCTGAGCTACTACGACCAGGCCACGAACGAGCGCTACGTGCCCTACGTCATCGAGCCGGCGGCCGGGCTCTCGCGCAGCCTGATGACCTTCCTGGTCGAGGCCTACTCCGAGGACGAGGCCCCCAACACCAAGGGCGGCGTCGACAAGCGCACCGTGCTCCGGCTCGACCCCCGGCTCGCGCCGGTGAAGATGGCGGTGCTGCCGCTGAGCCGCAACGCCGACCTCTCGCCGAAGGCCCGCGACCTGGCCGCCGAGCTGCGCCGCAACTGGAGCGTCGACTTCGACGACTCCGGCGCCATCGGCCGGCGCTACCGCCGCCAGGACGAGATCGGCACCCCCTACTGCGTGACCGTCGACTTCGACACCCTCGAGGACCACGCGGTGACCGTGCGCGAGCGCGACAGCATGCAGCAGGAGCGGGTCGGCCTGGACCGGATCACCGCCTACTTCGCCGAGCGGCTCGTCGGTTGCTGAGTCACCGGGGTGTGACCCGGGGCACAATCTCCGCATGAGCGTCCGCACAAGCCGACCCGGCCTCCGGCACCGACTGGCCGTCGCGCTGCTCGCGGCGCTCACGCTGAGCGCGTGCTCGGGCGACGACGACGCCGGCGCCGAGGACACTCCGGCGCCGGTGGCCACACCTGACGGCTCGACGACCAGCACCCCGACCGGCACTCCCACCGCCGAGCCCAGCCCGCCGGCGTACCTCCCGGTGCCCGACGGGGTGGAGCTGACCGAGCCCGGCAGCGAACTCCCGCTCGACGAGTCGGCCGTTGTGGCCTGGCGGCCCCGGCAGAACCTGACGGGCGTCATCGAGGTGAAGGTCGAAGAGCTGCTGCGCACCACGCTGGAGGAGTCGTTCGAGGGGTGGCAGCTCGACGAGCAGGTCACCGAGCCGCGGCCCTACTTCGTCACCGCCAGGATCCGCAACGTCGGCGACTCCGACCTGGGCGGCCAGCGAGTGCCGCTCTACGTCATCGACGACCGGAATCGGCTGATCGAGTCATCCCGATTCGCCGACCGCTTCGCGGCCTGCCCGAGCACTCCGTTCCCGAAGAAGTTCGAGTCCGGCGACCGGATCGACGTCTGCCTGGTCTACCTGGTGCCTGACTCCGGGCGGCTCGAGGGCGTGAGCTTCCGCCCGCACGAGGAGTTCAACCCGATCACCTGGACCGGTCGGATCCAGCCGCTGGCGAAGCGGGGCACGCCGGCGGACGGTGAGAGGTCGAAGGGGCCGAACGGCGGTCGGGGCGGCGCCCGCTGACGCCGACGGTTTGGGGCCCTCACGGGCGTCCGGGAGAATGGCCCCCATGCCCGCTCTGCCCGACTCGCTGACGCTGGGGTCGCTGCGCGTCGAGACCCCGGTGGTGCTGGCGCCGATGGCCGGGGTCACCAACGCCGCCTTCCGGCGGCTGTGCGCGGAACAGGGCGCGGGCCTCTACGTCTGCGAGATGATCACCTCCCGCGGGCTGGTCGAGGGCGACCAGCACACTCGCGACATGCTCGTCTTCGACGAGGCCGAGACCCGGCGCTCGGTGCAGCTCTACGGCACCGACCCGGCCTATGTCGGCAAGGCCGCCGAGATCCTCTGCGCCGAGTACGGCGTCGCCCACATCGACTTGAACTTCGGCTGCCCCGTGCCGAAGGTCACCCGCAAGGGGGGCGGCGGAGCACTCCCGTGGAAGCGCGGCCTGCTGGCCGCGATCCTCGAGCACGCCGTCGCGGCGGCCACACCGTACGACGTCCCGGTGACCATGAAGACCCGCAAGGGCATCGACGAGGCGCACCTGACCTTCCTCGACGCCGGGCGGATCGCCCAGGAGTCCGGCTGCGCGGCGATCGCGCTGCACGGTCGCACCGTGGCGCAGGCCTACTCCGGCACCGCCGACTGGGAGGCGATCGGCGAGCTGGTCGCCCATGTCGACATCCCGGTGCTCGGCAACGGCGACATCTGGGAGGCCGCCGACGCGGTGCGCATGGTCGAGCAGACCGGTGCCGCGGGGGTCGTCGTCGGGCGCGGCTGCCTGGGCCGGCCCTGGCTGTTCCGCGACCTCGCGGCGGCGTTCGCGGGGGAGCGGGTCTCCACCCTGCCCACCCTCGGCGAGGTCGCGGCGATGATGCACCGCCACGCCGAGCTGCTCGCCCAGCACATGGGGGAGGAGCGCGGTTGCAAGGAGTTCCGCAAGCACGTCTCGTGGTACCTCAAGGGGTTCCGGGCCGGTGGCGACCTGCGCCGCTCGCTCGCGTTGGTGCAGACGCTGTCCGAGCTCGACGGGCTGCTGGCCCAGCTCGACCCCGCCGAGCCGTTCCCGGTGCACGAGCTCGGTGCTCCGCGGGGTCGTCAGGGGTCGCCGCGTGAGCGGGTGGCGCTGCCCGAGGGCTGGCTGGACGACGCGGACGGTGCCGGATGTGCCGTGCCGGAGGACGCCGCTGCCGGTTCGGGCGGCTGACGGCCCGCCCCGGCGTGAGCAGCGACACGGATGTTTTAACGCTCAAGGATTGGGCTCGCCTGCCGACCTGTGGTTTGGTGAGTCCCGCGCCGGACCACCGTGACCATCTCGTGACCTCGGCGCCGCCCCCGTTCGCAACAGCAAAGGACCCAACGCTGTGGCAGAGCATCGCCACAAGCGGGAGACCAATGCCCGCCGCAAGCCCCGTGCCGTGCTGGTCGCCGGCCCCGTCGCGCTCCTGGCCACCGCCTCCGTCGTGAGTCTCGGCGTGCTCGGTGCCGACCCGGTGCCGGGCGACCTGCTCGCGCAGGACGTCGCCGCCAGCGCGGGCGGACAGATCGACCCGCCCGCCGTCCCGGAGCGACAGGTCGTGCTCTCGCGTGCCGGCTCGCGCATCGAGCGGGTCGAGAAGCCGACCCAGGTCGAGTTGCTCACCGCGCCTGCGGCCACCCGGGCCGCCATCGGCAAGGCCGAGACCCGGCTGTGGACCACCGCCGCGCTCAACCTGTGGACCACCCCCGCCGAGAGCGCCACCAAGGTCGGCGTCCTCGACGAGGGCGAGAAGGTCCTGGTCACCGGCCGCAGCCTGTTGGGCCGCGAGGAGATCGTGCTGGACGGCGTGGCCCGCTGGGTCACCGCCGGCTACCTCAGCGACGAGGAGCCGGTCGCCGGCCTCGGCGCCGACTGCACCAACGGCACCTCGGTCCCGAGCGGCGTCAGCCCCAACATCGTCAAGGTCCACCAGGCCGTCTGCGCCGCGTTCCCCACCATCACCACCTACGGCACGTTCCGCAGCGACGGTGAGCACGGGCAGGGCATCGCGGTCGACATCATGGTCAGCGGCGCCCTCGGCTGGGAGGTCGCGGAGTTCATCCGCGCCCACTACGCCGAGCTCGGGGTCAGCTACCTCATCTACTCCCAGAAGATCTGGTCGGTGGAGCGCTCCGGCGAGGGGTGGCGGGGCATGTCGGACCGGGGGTCCGCGACCGCCAACCACTACGACCACGTCCACGTCACGACGTACTGAGAGGCCGACGGGCCTCGGGTTTGGGCGGGCCGGCGGCCGGTCATGATGTGCGTGTCCTGCGCATCGAAGGAGACGCACATGCCTACCCTGCGCCCGTCTCGGGGGCCCCGACCGGTCGCCGGCCGTCTTCGGCCGACCCTGGTGCTTGTCCTGGCTCTGCTCGTGGCTCCGGCCATGGCCGGTTGCACGACCGAGGTCTCGGCCGGGCCCAACCGCTTCATCAGCGAGGAGCGGCTCGAGGAGGCGCTGATTGAGCAGATCACCGCCGAGGCCGGTCAGGCCCCCGACGACATCGACTGCCCCGAGGGGCTCGAGGACGAGGTGGGTGACAAGGTGACCTGCCTGCTGACCGCCGGAGTCGACGAGCTCGACGTGTGGGTCGAGGTCACCTCGGTCGACGGCGAGATCATCAACTTCGAGTCCGAGATCGGCCAGGTCAAGGCCCCGGAGGGTGGTGCCTCGTGACGACGGCGCTCGCCCAGGAGTTCGCAGCGGCGGTGGCTCGGGCTGCGGAGGGCACGCCGTACGTCGTGCGGCCGGACGACGAGGGCTTCTCGGTCGCCCTGGACGTCGTGGACGCACGATGGATCGGCCTGCTGAACGCGGCGGGCCTGCAGAAGGCCTACGTCCATCATGTGCGGGTGCGCGATGACCGCAGCTACACGATCACCGACGACGCCCGCACCGTGGAGTGGGTGGCCGGCACCCCGCGGATCGCCGCGTCGGCCGAGCGCCAGGTCGGGCGGGTCATCGAGTTCGGACACCAGACGGTGTGGGCCTTCGACGAGCACGGACGCTTCGGCGTCCAGGCGGACTTCCAGTTCGACTCCGAGGAAGGTCGTGACCTCATCAACGGCGTCGCCGGCCAGCTCGGCCTCCAGCTCCGACGCGGCGGCATCGAGAAGGGTGCCATCGCGATCGCGGCGCTGACGCTGGGCGGCCTGCTCGTGGGCGGCGTCGTGGCCGTCGTGCTCCTGCTGCTCGGCTACCGCTGATCGCCTGACCCGGCGTCGTCCCAGGTGACGTCGTCGTCGGGAACCACTCGGATGCTGGCGACGAATCGCTGGAACTCGGGCCCCATCGCCGGCAGCTGCTGGTAGGTGCAGCTGAGCGTGTAGATGACCACGACCCGCTTCGTCGGGTCGTCGACGTCGATCAGGCCGGCGACCACCTGCGCCTGCCGGACGTCGAAGCGTCGGCCGTCGACCACGACCGTGGCGCCGATCGACTGCGCGACGCTGGGGGTGTGCTCGCCGCCGGTCACCCGTCGCTTGATCAGCTCCACGTCGGTGGCCCCCTCGGCGCGGAGCTTGGCGAGAGACTCGTCGGCGATCGCCTCGATCGGTGTGCCGTCGTTGCGCCAGTCGCCCGAGACGGCGATGGTCGGCACGTAGTCGCCGTCCAGGCCCCCGCGGACGGCGAGCAGTGCGGCGTTGCTGACGCCCCAGGCGGCCGGGTCGACCGCTCGCCACTCGGGGCCCGGGAGCTGGAGCCGCAGCGGGACGGGCAGTGCGGCGTCGGTCGTCATCCGAGGACTCCTCCGATTGCGTCGATCAGGTCTCCGCCGGTCTCCCAGATCTCGGGGAAGTCGAGGGTGATGCTGCCCTCGATCTTGCCGCCCAGGCCCAAGGCGACACCGCCGGAGCCGCCCAGAGTGAGCTTGCCGTCGTCGAACCCGACGTCGGCGTGGCCGCTGACCCCCACGCCGTACCACCCCTCCGCCTCCACCTCGCTGCCGACCCCGGCCACCTCCGCGGCGAGTCCCCCCTCGATCTTGCCGCCGGCGAAGGCCTCACCGCCCGTATGCACCCCGGTCGAGTCGATGGTGGCGTGTCCGCCGGCGGTCGCCTCGACGGACGCCGCGCCGGACAGCGTCACCTCGCCGGGCCCGTACTCGCCCTTGACCTCTCCCTCGGCGCCGACCAGGGTCGCGGTGCCGTCGAGGTTGAGGAAGAGGCCCTCGCTGTTGATGGTCGCCTCCGCCGAGCCGTCCGCACCGAGGACGGTGACCGTGCCTTCGCCGGTGACGTGCACGTCGCCGTAGTAGTCCTCGAACTCTCCCTCCGCCTGGTAGACCCAGGCCTCACCCTCGAGCGAGCCGAGGCTGAGCTCGAACGGGCTCTCGTGCGGGTCGTCGTACTTGCCGTCCTCGCCCTTGCGGGGGTCCTTGCCGAAGGTGTCCTCCCACCAGGGCCAGTTGAAGCTGGGGCCCTCCGCCGAGCCGTCGGCGCCGAGCAGGTCGTCGGAGCCCTCGGTGCGCCCGCCCTCCAGGATGCCGAGCTCCTTGAGGGCGGCGGCGCCCGCCTCGTCGAGCGCCGTGCGGGCGTCGTCGAGGATCTGCTGTGCCTCCTCGCGCAGCGCCTCACCCGGGTCGACGAAGGTGCCGGGGTGAGCGGGGCCGATCGTGGGCACGACGGTGGTGCCGCCGCCGATGCTGGGCACCGTGAGCGGGGGCCGGCACTGGCTCGCGTTGTAGGCCTCGACGGCGGCGTTGTAGGCCGCGACCGCGTCGGCGGTGGCCTGCTCGCCCTCCTCCCACTTGGCGATGGCGTCGGCGGCCCGGGCCTGCGCCGTGGTCAGTGCCCCGGCATAGGTCGAGATGGAGGTGCCGGCGGCCTCGAGGAGCTCGACGTAGGCACGCCACTTGGCCTGCTCGTCGGCGAACGACGCGGCGTACGCCGGCTGGCCGAGGCCGCCCTCCCAGCCCGGCGTCGTGATCGCGTCGACGTCGTCGGCGAGGCCCGACACCCGTCGTGCCTCGTCGGACAGGAGGGTGGCTGCCGCCTCGACCTTGGTGGGCTCTCCGACGATGAGCTTCTTCGGGTCGGTGGTGGAGCCGAGCGCGGCCCCGGCGGGGAGGCTCATCTCTCGGCTCCCGGCGTGGGCGACCCGGACGAGTTCCCCATGCTGGGGAACAGGGGCTCACCGGTGAACGGGCTGAGGAAGTCCAGGCCGACCGCCTCGTCGGTGGACTCGTAGTCCGCGGCGGCGGTCTCCAGGCCGTCCGCCAGCGAGGTCTGCCCGTCGGTGAGCGCCTGGTGCGCCTTCTCGCACTGGTCGGCGACGGCCGTGAGCCAGGCGGCCAGCTCGACGTGGCCGAGGACGGTGGGGTCGTTGCCCGACAGGTCGACGGCCTGTGACCCCAGGCCGTCGATGACCCCCTGGTGAAGCGCAGCCGCTGCGCGCAGCTCGCCGACGAGAACGTCATAGCTCATGTGCGGCCCCCCTGGTCCCGAGTGTGGTCGCGGGTGTCCTTCCCCACATCGCCGAGGACCAAACGCCCCTGGAGCGACGTCCGGAGGGGGTGCCGCCCAGTAGTCTCGCGCCGAGATGGAGTCACTGGAGCTGTACGACGAGGCCGCCCGCGAGCGACTGGTGCCCGAGCCGCCCAAGCGCGTGGCTGCTCCCGAGCGCACGCCCTTCGAGCGTGACCGGGCCCGCGTCGTCCACGCCGCGGCCTCGCGGCGTTTGGCTGCCAAGACCCAGGTCGTCGGCCCCCAGACCGACGACTTCGTGCGCAACCGGCTCACCCACAGCCTCGAGGTGGCCCAGGTGGCCCGCGATCTCTCCCGGGCGTTGGGCAGCCAGCCCGACATCGCCGAGACCGCGGCGCTCGCCCACGACCTCGGCCACCCGCCGTTCGGCCACAACGGCGAGCGGGTGCTGGCCCAGTTAAGTGAGCCCTGCGGCGGCTTCGAGGGCAACGCGCAGACCCTGCGGCTGTTGACCAGGCTGGAGGCGAAGACGTTCGACGCCGACGGTGTCTCGGTGGGCCTGAACCTCACACGCGCCACTCTCGACGCCTGCACGAAGTACCCCTGGCCGCGGTCGGCCGCCGAGACCCCCCGTGGCGTGCACGCCGACGGGTCGCCGCGCACCGTGCTCAAGTTCGGCGTCTACGACGACGACCGTCCCGTCTTCGACTGGCTGCGCGCCCCCGCCCCCGCCGACGGGTCGGGCAGCCGTCGCTGCCTCGAGGCGCAGGTGATGGACCTCGCCGACGACGTCGCCTACTCCGTGCACGACGTCGAGGACGGCATCGTCGCCGGCCGCGTCGACCTGACCACCGTCGACTGGCCGGCGGTCTGGGAGACCGTCCGTGCGTGGTACGTCCCCGGAGCCGACGACGCACTCCTCGACACGGTCCTCGCCGGCCTGCAGCAGCAGGACAGCTGGCCGCGCTCGGCGTACGACGGCAGCCGACGCAGCCTGGCGGCCCTGAAGAACCTCACCAGCGACCTGATCGGCCGCTTCTGCGGCGACGTGCAGCACGCCACCTTCGCGGCCGCCGAGGGCCCGTTCGTGCGCTACCGGGCCGACCTGGTCGTTCCCGAGGCCACCCGGCTGGAGATCGCCGTGCTCAAGGGGGTGGCGGCCCGCTACGTCATGCAGGCCGAGGACAGAGTCGCGCTCATGGGGCGCCAGCGTGAGCTGCTCGCCGAGCTGGTGACCGAACTGGCACGCCGCGCTCCCGACGGGCTCCAGCGTCCGTTCGCCGACGACTGGCGCGAGGCCGCCGACGACGCCGGCCGGCTCCGGGTGGTCGTCGACCAGGTCGCCTCGCTCACCGACGCGAGTGCGGTCGCCTGGCATCGGCGGCTCTGCGGCTCACTAGGGTCGGTGCCATGAGCGCCCCACTGGTCTGGTTGCCGTTCGAGCCTGCCGAGCTCGGTGATCCGCCCACCGGCTTGCGCTACGAGGTGGTCGACCCCGCCCGCGCGGTGCCGGCGAGCGTCGGGGAGGTGGCGTTCTACGTCACCCCCTACCGGATGAGCCCCGACGTGGGCGAGGTGCTGCCGCGGATGACCGGGCTGCAGGTGGTGCAGACGCTCTCCGCCGGGGTCGACAACGTGCGGGCGATGGTGCCGGAGGAGGTCAGCCTCTGCAACGGTCGCGGCATCCACGACACCTCGACCGCCGAGCTGACCCTGACGCTGGTGCTGGCCGCCCTCCGTGGCATCCCCGAGTTCGTGCGCGGCCAGGACCGGCGCGAGTGGTCGCCCCAGTGGCGCCCGGCGCTGGCCGACCGCCGGGTGCTGCTGGTCGGCCATGGAGCGATCGGCGCCGCGATCGAGGCTCGGCTGCTGCCCTTCGAGGTCGAGGTGGTGCGGGTGGCCCGGAGCGCCCGCGAGGGGGTGCACGCCTGGTCGGAGCTGCCGGACCTGCTGCCACTGGCCGACGTGGTGATCCTCATCGTGCCGCTCACCGACGAGACGCGGGGCCTGGTCGACGCGGCGTTCCTGGCCCGGATGAAGGACGACGCCCTGCTGGTCAACGTGGCCCGCGGCGCCGTCGTCGACACCGCCGCCCTGGTGGCCACGTTGCGGTCCGGCCGGCTGCGTGCCGCGATCGACGTGGCCGACACCGAGCCGCTGCCGGCGGAGAGCCCGCTGTGGTCGGCGCCGAACCTGTTGATCTCGCCGCACGTGGGTGGTGCGAGCAGCGCGATGTGGCCGCGGGCCTACCGGCTCGTGCGCGACCAGCTGCACCGCTTCGCGGCGGGGGAGCCGCTCGCGAACGTGATGCGCGGGGCCTACTGACCGACCCGGTGGGAGCGGCGGACCGTAGGATCGCCACCGTGGCCGGCCGGATCCGTGAGGAGAGCATCACCGAGGTGCGCGAGAAGGCGCGCATCGACGACGTCGTCTCCTCCTACGTGACGCTGCGCAACGCCGGCGGCGGCTCGCAGAAGGGCCTGTGCCCCTTCCACGACGAGAAGTCCCCGTCCTTCCACGTCACGCCCAGCCGCGGCTTCTACCACTGCTTCGGCTGTGGCGAGGGCGGCGACGTGATCAGCTTCGTGATGAAGATCGACGGGCTCACGTTCGGCGAGGCCGTCGAGCGGCTGGCCGACAAGTACGGCGTGCAGCTGCGCCGCGAGGAGGGTCTGCCCGGCCAGGGGCGGGAGGAGCGCCCGAAGGGACCGCCGCGGACCCGGCTGATCGAGGCGCACCGGGTGGCGCAGGAGTTCTACGCCGACCAGCTCACCTCGCCCGACGCGATGGTCGCCCGCCAGTTCCTGCACGAGCGCGGCTTCGACCAGGACGCCGCCGCCACGTTCGGCATCGGCTTCGCTCCCCGCGACGGCGAGGCGCTGCTGGGCCACCTGCGGCAGAAGGGCTTCACCCAGGAGGAGATGGTCGTCGGGGGACTCGTGGCGCTCGGCCGCTCGCCCTACGACCGGTTCCGGGGGCGGCTGCTGTGGCCGATCCGCGATGCGAGCGGCGACACGATCGGTTTCGGCGCGCGGCGCATCTTCGACGACGACCGGATCGACGCGAAGTACCTCAACACCGCCGAGACGCCGATCTACAAGAAGAGCCAGGTGCTCTACGGCCTCGACCTGGCGCGGCGCGACATCGCCCGCAGCTCGCAGGCGGTGGTGGTCGAGGGCTACACCGACGTGATGGCCTGCCACCTGGCGGGCGTGCCCACCGCGGTGGCCACCTGTGGCACCGCCTTCGGCGACGACCACGCCCGGGTGCTGCGCCGTTTCCTCAACGACCACGAGGAGTTCCGCGGCGAGGTCATCTTCACCTTCGACGGCGACGCCGCCGGGCAGAAGGCGGCGTTGCGTGCCTTCGACGGCGACCAGAACTTCGTCTCCCAGACCTACGTTGCCGTCGAGCCCGACGGCCTCGACCCGTGCGACCTGCGGCTGAAGAAGGGCGACGGCGCGGTCCGGGAGCTGGTCGCCCGCCGGGTGCCGCTCTACCGGTTCGTGCTCTCGAACGTCGTCAAGAAGTACGATCTCGACCGCGCTGATGGGCGGGTCGATGCTGTGCGTGAAGGGGCTCGTCTCGTCGCTTCGATTCGAGACACGTCCAAGGTCAACAACTTCGCCCGCGAGCTCGCCGGAATGGTCGGGTACGACAACGACGAGGCTTCAGTTCTCGCTGAGGTACGCCGGGCCGCCGCGCGGGGTGGCCGCGACGCGCGGGGCCCCGAACGCCACGCACGGCCGGGGCAGCAGGCTGCCGGACGGGACGCGGCGCCCGTGCCGGCGGCCCCGGAGGCGCCGCGTCGGCCGCTGCCCGACCTGCGGGACCCCCGGTTCAAGATCGAGCGCGAGACGCTGAAGCTGGTGCTGCAGCACCCGATGGCGATCGGCCGCACCACCGCCGAGGTCGGCTCCGACGACTTCACCCACCCCACCTACCGCGCGGTCTGGGAGCTGGTCGCCGCGGCCGGCGGGCCCAGCGTGGGCTCCGGCGACGCCGGCTGGGCGCCGCGCATCCGCGACGCCGCGGGCGACCCGCGGCTGGCCTCGCTGGTGACCGAGCTCGCCGTCGAGCCGCTGCCGACCGCCAAGGAGCCCGACGCGGCGTACGTCGCCGTGCACGTCTTCCGGCTGCTCGAGCTCACCGCCCTGCGCCGGATCGCCGAGGTGAAGTCGCGCCTGCAGCGCACCAACCCCGTCGACGACGCCGCCGACTACAACCGGATGTTCGGCGAGCTCGCCGCCCTGGAGCAGCACCGGCGGATGCTGCGCGAGCGCACCGTGGGAGACCAGTGAGCGCACGGTCCGGCGACAGGACGCGAGGAGGAGGAGCGGGATGAGGGTGCTGCCGAAGCGAGAGCGACCGCCCATCGAGGTGCGGCGTGGGGAGCGGGTGCTCGCGTGGGCCCGGGCCACCGACGGCGCGGTGGCCGGCACCCGCGAGGCGCTCTACCTGGCCAGCGACGGCGGCGACGCCGACCGGATCCCCTGGGAGCAGGTGCAGGCCGCCGACTGGGACCGTGACTCGGCCGAGCTGAGGGTCAGCGAGGTCGGCACCTGGGGCGCTCCCCGGCCCGAGCACCTGCTGAGCATCGAGGAGCCGGGCCGGCTCCTGGAGCTGTTGCGCGAGCGGGTCACCACCACCGTGCTGCTGCAGCGGCACGTGCCGATCCACGGTCGCCGGGGCGTGCGGGTGGTCGCGCGCCGCGCGCCGACCGGGGCGCGCGAGGTGACCTGGGTCTACGAGTTCGACGAGGGCGTCGACCCCGACGACCCCGAGGTGCGGGACGCCGCCGAGGCGGCGCTGGCCCAGGCCGTGCGCGACGTGGGCATCGACTGACCCCGGTCTCCCGGGTCGAGCCGTCCCCGATTTTTCTCGGCCTCGCCGCCTTGCTAACCTGTGCGCGCTGCACCGCGATCCCCTGTAGCTCAACTGGCAGAGCATTCGGCTGTTAACCGGAGGGTTGTTGGTTCGAGTCCAACCGGGGGAGCCAGAAGAGGGCCTCTGACCTGGATAAACGTCCAGGCAGGGGCCCTCTGAGATTTGAATCTGATGACGAAACTGTCCAGAAACAGGCCAGTAACGCTCGCGGCCAAGACCTCGAGAACGCTCTGCGCGGGGCAGAGTGCACGCCGGGTATCGAGCGCTCCCGTGCGGGGGGACTTCGTGGGGCGACGGTCAGGTAGAGGGCCGGAACTTCTCGAGATGGACGGTCAGATCGGGCGCGACCGTGGCCTTGTGAACGTAGAAGTCGCGGGTGATGTCGCTGTCTTCGTGACCGAGCTGGGCCTGGGCAGCGTCGATTCCCACTTCACGGTCAATGAGGGTGGCCACCGACCTGCGGAAGGTGTGGAAGGTGACCCAGTCGTAGGCGGTGTCGTCGACCACCTGGTTCCACATCCGTTCCCAGTTTGAGATCTGCCGCCAGGTTCCGCGGCGGGTCGGGAACACAGCGCCGTGCGGGTTGGCGTGGTTCTCAACCTGGCGCCGTAGCAGGATCCCGACGGCGAACGGTGGTAGGAACAGGGTGCGGTAGCCGGCGCTGGACTTGGTCCACGGTTGCCGGAAGGTGCCCACACCGGTCTCGGTGATGATGGTTCCGGACACGGTAAGTGTGGGATGTGTGGCTGCCAGATCGATCTCGGAGTAGATAAGCGCGCCGATCTCGCCGATGCGACAGCCGGTACCCAGGATGAGGTCGACAGCGTCCATGAGATCGGTGGTCGGCCGTGGGCCCGGTCGCTTGCTGCTGGTCGACTCTGCGACGAGGCTGCGGATGTCCTGGATCTGGTCCATGTCGAGGTACTCGATCTCGCGTCGCGGTTTCGATATACGCGCAACGTCCCGCACCGGGTTCGAGGCCATGACGTCGTGACGGACGGCCACGGCGAACATTCCGTGGAGGACCTTGCGGAGCATGGTGGGGCTGAAGCCAAGGGCGGCTCGATCTTTGACGACGCGGTCAAGGGTGCTCGTCCGGCAATCGCGCAGCCGTCGCTCTCCGATCACGGGCACGATCTGGTTGTTCACCGTGCTGCGGTATGCCTTGAGGGAGTTCGTAGCCACTTGCTGCGCCTCTTTCTCTCGCAGCCAGAAGACTGCGAGTTCAGCCACCGTGGTCAGCGGAGTGAGTTCGTTCTCGCTGGCCTCGGCGCCGTTGAGCTCTTGGAGCTTCCGGATCAGAGCGGTGCGAGCAGCCTGGGCGCTGTCAGCGCGGGCGCGGACGCGTGCCACTCGGCCACTGAAGTACACATAGTTAGCGGAGGCCTCATGGGTGCCGGCGGCGGTCTTGGAGACGCCGATCGTGCCCCAGGTGCCTGGCGGCATCGGCGGGCGCGGCATCAGCCGGCCTCACTCGATGCGGGCTGGTCGATCCCGAACGGGTACTTGCCGATCATGCGGGCCTTCCGGATGGCGCGTTGCGCGGTCGTTCGCTAGAGGGTATGCGTGCTAGGCAGTTCGGGGATCTGTGTGTTGGTCCAGGTAGGTGTCCACCTCGGTGCGTCGGTAGCGAAGAGCTCCGCCGACTTTGATGGCCCGAGGGCCCTGCTTGCGGGTGCGCCACTGGTAGAGCGTGCCTCTGGGAATCCCGAGCCACTCTGAGACCTCTTCGATGGTCAGGAGCGGGTCGTAGCCCGCCGTCACCGGCGACAACGCCGGGGTTTCTACCTGTCGGTCGGCGCTTGTATCGCGGGCTTTGCGAGCGCGTTCTGCCGCTTCACGTGCTTGTTTCTGTGCTGCTGTCGGTCGTGCCATCGTGCATCCACTCCGTTGTCTCGCCGGTGACTGCTTACGGTCACCTAGGGGAAGGAAGGCGGCCGCAGCGATCAACGCAGAAGGAACGGGTCCGAAGTGACCCTGGGCAGCGGTTGTGCGATGCCGCTGGACGGATCGCCCGGCGCCTCCGCGTGGAGTGGTAGCCGTGGCAAGGGTGGTCTTGGACATAGGTTCCTCATCGTGATTGGGCACCGCCGAACCGTTGTGGGGGTGTAAAGGCCGGCTCGAGCAGCGAGCGTCGACGCGTGGGCAGCGGGTTCAGGGCCGGGGAAGTTGCCGCGACATCGAGCGATCGATCGGGGCCGTTGGCGATGGTCAGGTCAGCAGTTGCTGCAGCCGTTGCACTGGCGGATACCGTCGTTGCACTCGCTGTACGCAGGGACTCCCGCACTGGTCGCGGTATCGGTACGTTGCGGCGGGCAAGGATGTCGGCCGGACTGACCCAGACGACGTCGCCTTCCGGCGGATTAACGACCAAGCCGGCTTCGATGTCGTTGTGGGCGCGGATCGAGAGTGCCCGTGCAGGCCCGGTGAGACCTGCCGTGTTGCCTTTCTCGGCGACGACGTGCGCGAGCTCGGCGCCGGCCCTGATCGCACGGAGGGTCGCAAGGGCGGCTTGGGGGAGTCCTGGCCGGGTGGCGATGACTTCCGGCGCCGGGAGCGTGGTGGTGTTGTGGGTGATCTGGCGGTACGCGGCGCGGACCTCCGCGGCCGCGCGCGCCAACGGCTCCTCGAGGCGAGCGCCCGGGGGAGCAAGGTCGCCCCAGCGGCCGGCTAGGTTGCTCCAGGAG
Organism: Nocardioides ferulae; assembly: GCF_003660455.1. Lineage (GTDB taxonomy): Bacteria > Actinomycetota > Actinomycetes > Propionibacteriales > Nocardioidaceae > Nocardioides > Nocardioides ferulae. The sequence goes on from NZ_QZVR01000014.1 coordinate 58,479, forward strand.
CGGCCTGCTTCGACGATCGCGGGGACCAGGCGGTCCGAGGTCTCGAGGATGCCGGCGGTGGCGGCCGCGTCGACGAGCACCATGCTGGCGCCGGCGACGAGTCCTTGGGTGCGGGTGATGAGCAGGAGGTTGGCCGGCGCGAGGTCGCGGGCCAGCGCGCGGTGGGACTGGATGTCCCAGTTGGCCAGGGCCTGTGCCAGGCGGCCGGGGTCGTCGACGGGCCGGATCGCCTCGCCGGCGAGTGTCTGGGCGAACCGGTCGGTCAGGTAGCTGCGCGCAGTGTTCTCGCACGCAGACATCCGGTCTACCCAGACCCCGGTGGGTGCGATCGCGTAGGGGGAGTGGTGCTGGGCCAGCTGGACCCGGCGGCCCGAGCCGCGGGCGTCGTTGACGCGGTCGCGGCCGTTTTCGTGCAGGGCGACGATGACGGCGTGGGCGGTCAGGTAGAGACCGTGCATGACTCTGGTCCGGGCTGCCTCGAGGTCGCGGTGGGCCTCGGTCTGCTCGTGCGGGACCTCGGCGCTGTAGCGGCGCACCAGAGCCGCGGCGTTGAGGAGATTCTGGGTCATCTGGTCGACGCGGGGGTTGGTCGGGCCCGGACCTGGCCAGGCCTTCCGGCCGGACAGGCTGGACGCGATGGTCGAGGCTTGCGCCGACAGGCTGGTGATGGGCCGATCGCACTCGTCGACGCCAGGTCGGCGACCCGGTAGCGAGGCCCACAGGTCCTCCGCGGCCGCGACTATCGTCGGCCAGCTCCGCAGGAGCGTGCCGGCGTCATCGCCGTCGACGTCCATGAGCAGCTGGCGGGCCAGGTAGTCGACGTCGAAGAGCATCTCGCCGACGGTGCGTACGTCACGCGAGGTCATCGGGATCTGGTCGACGTCGAAGAGCTCCTCGTCGATGTCGGCGTACGCCAGGCGCAGGTCAGTAGCCAAGGCCGCGGGCTTCCCGGATGAGGTCGCACAGGTCGACGACCAGCTGCGAGCCGTGGACCATGTCCGGCTGGTGCAGCGGTAGCGGGCGGGTCAGCTCCTCGGCCTCGGTGAGCAGCTGCAGGGGCGTTCGTTCCTCGAGGTCGGGGAGCGGGTCGACGTCGGGTAGCTCGTAGTCGTCGGGCAGCAGGGCGCTGGCCTGGGAGTGCGCGAGGTAGACACCTAGCCCGAGGTCGTGGAGCGGGGAGTCGGGGGCGGCCTCGCCGGCGTCGCTCCACACCTGGGCAGCGGCCTGGTGCAGCAGCTGAGCGATCGAGCCGAGGCGGTCCCAGGTGGCGTCAGCGTTGAGGGTGTCCACGGGTGTTCCTTTCGGTCGGAGGTCGGTCTGGCCCATGAACCCACGTCCCGGCCGCGCGCCCGCAGCGCCGAGCAGCGGGCTGTGGATAACTCGGGGTGCTGTCGGCACCTGGGCACAAACTGGTCTCGTTCGCCTATGTCGTTCGGCGGTTGCCGGACGATCACCGCGAGCAAAGTCAAGAGATCCGCACTAGTGCTGCAAGATGGAGGAGGGTCGAGATGAGGTTCCCGATGACCGTGCTGAGACCCGTGACGCTGGCGTCGGCACTGCTGGTGAGCTTCGTCCTCACCGTGGTGGTGTGCGCCCTGCTCCCGCCGGCGCTGGGCCTGGTGGCGTTCATGGCTGCGTGCGGCGTGCTGGTCGCGCTGGCGCTGGGGCAGCTGCACGAGCCTGCGGTCGCGGCGTTGACCAGGTCGCGGCCGGCGACGGAGGCCGAGTTCCGGGTGATGGCGCCGGTGCTGGCCGAGCTCGGCGGCCGCGGCGTCGACGTGGCCTCGCTGTTGGTGCGCCGGGTACAGCGGCCGAGCACCCCGGTGGCGGTGGCGATCGGCCGGCGCACCGTGGTGGTCAGCCCTGGGCTGGTCGAGGCGACGTACCGCGGCGATGTGACCGACACGGAGGCGGCCGCCGCGCTGGCTCATGCGGTCGGCCGGCGCCAGGCGATCCGGCCGAGACTGGAGTTGGCCGTCCTCGCGGCGACGACGCCGTGGCGGGTGATGGTGGCGACGTTCCGCGGCGTCGGCCGGGCCTTCGCCTGGCTTCCGTTCATGCGGCTGGCCTGGACGCTGCGCGGCGCCGTGGGAGCTATCTGCGTGCTGCAGTCGGTCGTCGAGGACCGGGCCTGGGCCGGTCTGCTCGGGGGCGCCGTCATCGCGCTGACCTATCTGGTGCCGGCGGCCGGCCGGCGGATCGAGCTCCATACGGAGGCCGAGGCCGACCAGTTCGTGCTCTCGCTCGGCCTCGGTCCCGTGCTGGCAGGTCTGCTGCGGCGCTACGGGCACCCGATGACGCTCGAGCGGATGCAGCGCTTGGAGACGGCCGTCGAGCAGCCTCAGCGGCCGCGGCTGCACCTGGTGCACGGCTGAGGCTGTTCTCTGGCGGTGCGGCGGCCGGCGGCGGGTTACTCGTCGTCCTGGAAGCCGGACGTGGAGTGGTGCACGCAGCCGCGGCCGTCGCCCTCGTGCGGCTTGTGGTTCATGCAGGGCAGCGATCCCAGCTTGTGTGAGCAGTCGACCCAGCGGACGGTCGAGGGTCCGGTTGTCGGCGCGAGTGCGGTAGCCATCGGGGCCTCCTATCGGCGTGGGCCGCGGCGGCGGCCGAGCTGGGGCCGCTGGTAGGCGGCGGTGTCGGTGTGGTCGTGCTGGCGGCCGGACCGGTGGACCTGTGCGATCTCGGCGTCGGGGGAGAGGCTGGTGTCGGCGGCCGCGGCCTGGGCGGCTGCCTCCTCGCTGGCCCTGATCTCCTCGGCGCGTTGTCGCGCCTCTTCCTCGAGCGCGGCTTCCTCGCGAGCGGCGTCACTCACGTGAACTCCCATGGATCCCGTGGACCGGCACCGGCTGCGCCGGTCCTCCTGCTCACCTATGTGCGGACCGAGTGCCCGGGCGATCACCGCGGTCTGACTGGATTGAAAGCCGTGGGGCACTGGCTTAGGCCGGCTGGGCCAGCAGCGTCGCCGCCCAGCATCTGTGCCGTGTGTTCGAGGACGCCGTGGAAACCGGTCCCGCTCGGGTGATCGCAGCACGGGTGGGTGTCGAAGCCCTCGTCGACGACGATGCGGTGCAGTGGCCACCGCAGGCACGACAGCGCCGGTCGGCGTGGGTGGGGCACCCCTCGACCGCCACGGCGCAGGGCAGGCACGCCGCGGTCGGCCGGGGAGTCACCTGGTGGTCGCGGTCCCAGTCGTGCCGCTGGCGCAGCAGCGTGGCGGTCTGTTGCCACAGCGCCTGCTCGACGTGCGTCGGCGCCGGTCGTCCGAGCGCCTGGTCGACCGCGGCTTTGAGCAGCTGTTCACCGCGGCCGAGGACGCGCTCGTCGACGCCCCGGCGGTAGCACCAGCGGGCCAGCGTCTTCGCGGCCGTTGCTCGTCCATGCCTGGCCGTCCCTCAGCAGGTGCCCCACAGGCCGCTGTCGGCGTCCTGGGCATCGTCGGCGGCCGCGGAGTACGACTCTTCGCGGGCGAGGTCCTCGGCAGCCTCGTAGCGGCGTGCGGCGCCGCGCGCCAGGAGCTCTTGGGCTACGTCGACGCCGGCGTGGTCGACGTAGCGCAGCAGCCGGTCGTACCGGTCGCGGTCGGGCTGGCCGCTGTCGGTGACAAGCTGGACGGTGCTGCCGACCGGCGCGAGCTCCTCGAGCAGGTCGGTTGCCTGGTCGGCGTAGCACTCCGCCGGCGCCGGCGGGTGGGCGACTTCGGGGGCGTCGATGCCGAGCAGGCGGACTCGGCCGAGCTCGCGGCCGCCGAGGTCCTCGATTCGCAGCGTGTCCCCGTCGACCACGGCGGTCACCCGGACCTGGGTGGCCTTGCCCTCGGACGGGTCGGGGCCCGTGGAAGCGCCGGGGAGGGCGGCCTGGATGCCACCGGCGGTGAGCACGGCGATCGCCGCGGCCGCGAGGCCGATGACGGCCTTCACCGGGCGACCCTCGGCTGCGGACGCTCGCCGGCGACCGGAACCGCGCGCTCCTGCGCCCGAGCGCCGGGGGAGCGGTAGCCGGGCTCGGGGACCTGCTCGACGACATCTGCCCCGCTCGTGCCGGCGCCGGCCGGCTCCTCGGGGAGCTCGGCCGCAATCTTATCGGCCAAGTCGCGCAGCGGTGGGGTCTTCTCGATGCGCCGGGTCGCGTGGAGCACGGTCGTGTGGTCGCGGTCGAAGAGACGCGCGATCGTCGGCAGACTGTGCCCGTGGATGCGGGCCGCCGTCATCGCCACCGCACGGGCGTCCGCTGCCGCCCGGCTGCGGTCGGTACCCAGGAGGACCTCGGGCGTGGTGCCGAAGGCCTCCGCGGCCGCCACGACGGCATGCTCGACCGGGCCATCAGGCTCGAAGGTCGACGCCGGCGGATCCTGGTGGAGGCTGACCACCGTGGCCTCGGGGTGGGGGAGCCGGGCGGTGTAGCGGTCGTTGACGTGCTCACTGACCCGGGCCGCGGCGTCGGCCAGCGGGGGTCGCTCGGCGGTGCGGCGCACGGCGTGGATCACCGAACCGTGGTCCTTGTTGAAGTGCTCGGCGATCGCCGGCAGGGACAGGCCGACCTCGCGGGCGGCGGTCATGGCCACGGCGCGGGCATCGCTGACCGGACGGCTGCGCTCGGCGCTCAGAACCGCCTCCGGGGTGGTGCCAAACATCGGCGCAGCCGCGTTGATGGCCAGCTCGCACACCGCAGCCGGGCCGGTTGCCGGCGCCGCCGGCATGGTCTGGTCGACCTGGACGGCCAGGACGCCCACCAGCGACCGCAGCTGTTCGGCGTCCAGCGGCGCGATCAGGCCGGTGACCTGGTCGTGCTGCCCGCGGCCGGCGGCATCGAGGACGAGGCCAGCCAGCTGGCGGCCACCCTGATCGAGGTCCATGCACGTACTCCCGCCTACCGCGCCGGCGACCCGCTGGCCGGGGCCACCTGACGAGGCACCTGATCGCGGCCCTGCTCGGCCATCCGCTGGCGAGCGTTGTCGGTGATCTCGCTAGCGATGCCGACCGACTGCCGGGCGTTGGCCGCGGCGTGGTCGACGACGTTCTCAAGCAGGCGCACGTCCTCGTCGGCGCGGCCGAGCTCCTTGCCGGCCGTCGCGATGCTCCGCTCGAGGGTGACCGGCTCCAGTAGCGATGCCGGCGTTGCCTGGCGCGCCGCGGCGCGGGCGCTCTCGACGTGCCGAACCGCTGCGCGCGCAACTGGCTTGGCGAGGATGACCATCTCGCTGACCACCGCGATTCTCGGTCTAAGGTCAGCCAGATCGGCGACGACCGCGGAATCGAGCCCGTCGGCAGCGGAGAGCAGATCGCCCAGCGCAGCAAGAGCTTGGACGGCAAGGTCCAGATGGCCGTAGACACCGTGGATGAGGTGCTTGGCATCTTCACACCGCGTCTGCAGCCCGTCCAGGTGCTCGCCGGCTGCCTCGAGGTAGTGGTCGCCACGGTCACTGAGGCGGGCCCTGGCCGAGTCGAGCTCAGCGTCATCCAGAACCCGGAGCGCGGAGTTGATCGTGGTGTGCAGCTCGTCGACGACCCGGCGGGCGCGTCCCACGGCCTGCTCGGCCGTGAAGACTGCGTCTGCGGCTTGCAGAGCGATGTCGGTGGTCATGTCGGCTCACCGCCTCCCGTGTCTTGCGGGGGCCTGCTGCTCGACGGGGGCAGGACCTCGCGGAGGCGGTCGAGCGCGGCCCGGGCCTGCTCGAGGTGGTTGCGGGCCTCCTGAACCGGGTCACGGTCGGCCGCGGAGGAGGGAGAATCGGTGGGCGTGCTCATGGGCAGCTCCTTGGTTGACCGGGGTCATGTCTCGGTCACCAAAGGAAGGTCGACCCGCTTGGGCGATCACCGAGTGCGAAGAGATATTGCGGGCCTCAGGCGCCGCGGTTCACCCAGGGCAGGGGACCACCAGGTCAGGGCTGGTCCCAAGGCATCGACTCCTGTCCGACGTCGACGCCCTGGCTGATGATGTGCGCGGTGGCGTTGCGGGCGGCGTTCAGGTGCTTGTGGAGGTCGACCGCGAGTCCGCGGGCCTCCTCCAGGTGAGACGCGCGACGCCGATCGCCATGGCTGGGTCGGATTCGTCGTCATCGCGTCCATGCTGAGGACCTGGTCGGTCAAGGCCTGCTCGGGCATGCTGGTCAACTGTGAGACCGCCTGGGGTGGGCGCCGCGGCGAGGTCGGCAAACTCCGCGAGCTGGCGAGGCGTGGAACGGAGGCTCCGGAAGGGAGATTCTCGCTGCGAGTTCTTGGCTGTCGACCGCTCTGAGTCCGCTCCCTCCACGGAGGGTCGCCGGCATGATCAGGTGCCCGTCGGGTACATGTTAGACGTGGATACGGATACAGAAGGGCGACGGCGTCCGCGGATGCCTTCGAAGGTCTCGGGTCTGCTCTACGGTCTAGGATTCGGCGGCTTCATAGACGGCATCGTTCTGCACCAGATACTTCAGTGGCATCACATGGTCAGCCACGTGGAGGAATATCCGGCGGACACCGTGGCGGGCCTGGAAGTGAACACCTTGGCTGACGGCTTCTTCCATATGGCGACGTGGGTCTTGGTCCTGGCTGGATCGATCGCGGCGATCAAGGCTTGGCGTGAAGGCCGTTTCGCTCCGAGTTGGTCCTTCCACTTCGGCCTCGTTCTGGCGGGGTGGGGGATGTTCAACCTGGTTGAGGGAATCGTGGATCATCACCTCCTCGGTGTGCACCACGTGCGCGACGACGTCGGTTCCCCGCTGTCGTGGGACCTCGGGTTCCTGGCGTTCGGTGCGCTACTGCTCGTCGGCGGGTGGCTGCTGCACAAACGAGGTATAGCGGCGATGGAGCGTCGAGCACGAGGAGGTGAAGAGCGGGCGTCGGTGGGCCGCTGACGGGCGGGCTGCCGCCCGCACCTGATCTGGCGCGGACCTGAGCTATCCCAAGGGCAGGGACACATAGCCGCGGATGGGGCCGGAGCGGAGTCGAACGGCCGAGTCCAGGTCGACATCCCAGTCCGGCTGGCGGGCCAGGAGCGTCTGCAGGGCGATGCGCGCTTCGAGACGTGCCAGCGCCGCGCCGAGGCAGAAGTGGATCCCGCGTCCGAACGCGACCTGCCGTTCTGGTGCGCGATGCAGGTCGAACTGATCCGCCTTGGCGAAGACTTGGTCGTCGCGGTTGGCGGATCCGAACAGAAGCAGCACGGTCTGGCCAGTCGCCATGTCTTGTCCGTGCAGGTCGACCGGGCGGGTCAGGGTGCGCGAGAGGCCCTGGACGGGGGAGTCGTAGCGCAGCAGCTCTTCGACGGCGCCGGGGACGAGGTCTGGGCGGTCCGCCAGCTGCCGGCGGCTATCGGCATGCTGAGCGAGCACGACCGCGCTGTTGGAGAGCAGGTTCGTGGTGGTCTCGTGTCCGGCCACGAGCAGCAGCAGGCAGAACCCGAGGAGTTCCTCCTCGGTGAGGCGTTCGCCGTCGGCGTCGGCCTGGACCAGCGCGCTCATGAGGTCGTCCTGCGGGCGCGCGCGTCGTTCCGCGAGAAACCCTGAGAAGTACTCGTACAGCGATGCGGCGGCGTCGAGTCCGGGGCCGAACTCGCCACGGGTGGGGTTGGACTGGATGAGGGTGGTGGACCAGATGCGGAACCGGTCGCGGTCGGCCCGTGGTACGCCGAGCATGTCGGCGATCACGATGGCGGGGAGGGGGCCGGCGAATCTGGAGACGAAGTCCCATCCGCCCGAATCTGGGGACTCGTTTAGAAGGTCGTCGACGATGGTGTGGATGTGCGGCTCCAGTGCGTTGATCCGCCGGGGGGTGAACGCCTTGCTGACGATCTTGCGCAGCGCGGTGTGCCGCGGCGGGTCCGTCATGATGAGCATGGGCAGGAACAACTGGGTCATGTCCACCCCGGGAGGGGTCGGGAAGATCCCCGACGCCGAGGAGTACGTCGCCGGGTCGGCGAGAGCTGCGCAGACGTCGTTGTAGCGGCTGAGCACCCAGGTGTTCGCCTGCACCGACCAGTAGGCGGGGGCTTCATTGCGGAGCTCTCGATAGATGGGATAGGGGTCGACGATGATGTCGGGATCGAACGGGCTGTAGGTCAGTTGCTGACTGCTCATCGGCACTCTCCAGGTGGTGTTCATCGTGTGCCTTCTGCGGAGGCGCCCGTCCACGCCGCTGCACTCCTGTCGGGGACTGGCGCAACTCGCCTGAGGCTTGCTGCGAAGGTGGTGATTCCCATCAGGCCAAGGACCCCAGAGGCAAACTCTCGTTTGCAACGGCGCGTTTGTACTGCGAGTACAACACACCCAACCGCTCAGGTCGAGACCCCTGTCGGAGTCGAGGGTCGTCCGCGGCTTGGCTCAGAGCGGCCACCGAGCAGGTTGGCGGTCGTCGGCGGCCGCCGACGGTGGGCCGTCACGTTCGCCGCGCGGCTCGTCTCATGATGAGACCGAGAGCTGCTGTGACGGCGATCAGATCCTGGCTCATCAGCGCGGCCGGCATTCCCAGGATCCGCTGGGGGATGCGGTGCTGATCGTAGGGTGAGGTGTCGGGTATGAACAGGGTCAGGTTGAAAGGTGCCCAGCGGGCGATCGGCAGTAGTGCGGCGGCGGTGATGAGTCGTTCAGAGGAGGGGTCGTGCGGCCGGCGGCTATGCAGCAGCCAGAGCGCCACGAGTCCTTCCGTTGTCGCGCTGACGACCTCCGACGTGCCGTGCCAGCGGGCGTGTGGCCCGTACTCGGGGCCGAAGGTATGGCGGCGGTTCCAGTCTGCGAGCCACGGAAGCGTGGCCGAGGCGACAATGGATCCAGCAATCAAACGCAGGCCAAAGCTGGCCACCCCAGCGTGGGCCCCAGGGACCGGCCAGCCCTCGTTCACAACGAGCTCCTTCTGTCGTCGGAATGCCCCCTTGGCTCAGCTCGAGACTCGGCTGGGGCCGCTACTGCGCCGACGCCAGTCGGCAGCCATGCGACTCATGGTGCCCAGAAGCGTCGGCCTCATGCCGCCGACCGTCGGTGCGTTCGTCGCCCGGGACCCACTTCCGTGACTCGCGTTGGCCGGTCGGCTGCCGCGACTAGGAGGGGTGAATGTGCGCGATGGGCAATCTTGCCTGTTCGGCAATCGCCTGGGAGGCTGGTGCCGTGATCGAAGGCCTGAGGGGGAGGAAGCGCGCGGCGACCGCGCAGGCGCTTGCCGAGGCTGCCTTCCACCTGGCGAAGGAACGCGGCCTGGGCGGGTTCGTGATAGACGAGGTCGCGGAGATGGCTGGGTACTCGCGCCGTACGTTCGCGAATCACTATCCCTGCAAGGAGGCGGCGGTGGCAGCAGTCGCCTACGCCGGTATCGAGGCTGCCGCCGACGCACTCGAGGACGTGTCGGAGGGCCGACCGTTGCTGGATGCGGTCGAGGTCGTGCTGCGGCTGCAGCTGACGACGACGGGGCTGTCCCGGATGCGGGAGGTCTTGACGTTGGCGCGGGCGTATCCCTCATTGGAGCCCCACGTGTACCACGTCCAGCACCGGATGCGGTTGGAGGTCGAGGAGCGGATGGTCTCCGTGGCGGCGGGACGCTATCCGGCTTCCTATCTCACTCTGCTCGTCGGCGCCGTCTACGGCATGGTCTCCTCCGCGCTCGAGGGGCTCGTCGACGTCCGCCTTCCTGGCGATCTGCCGAGTCGCGACGCCGTGGAGTTCGACGAGTTCTTGACCGAGGTCTTCATGCATCTCCGTACGGGCTTCTGACCCGCACGCACATCAATCCCGAGGAGCAGCCCCAATGTCCACGTTCTTGTACCGCCTCGGCCGCGGCTGCTACGGCAGGCCCTGGCCATTCATCGTGGGGTGGGTGTTGGTGCTGGCTACAGTGGTGGCTGCGTTGGTGTTCAACGGGGTGAAGGTGACCTCGGAGATGAAGATCGACAACACGGAGGCCCAACAGGTCCTGGACCGCGTCGCCGCGGAGCTACCGCAGGCTTCGGGCGGCCAGGCCAGCGTGGTGTTCACCGTCCCGGACGGTGAACGGTTGGAGACACCGGAGAGGATGACCGCGCTCGCCGAGACCGTGCGGAAGGTCTACGAGTTGGAGCAGGTCGTCAACCCGGCTGACTTGAGCCAGGGCCAGGGTCAGCCGTCGGCCGGACCGGAAGCCGCCCCACCGGGGAACGCGCAGGGTGCTGCTGACTCGCAGCCTCAGCAAGCCGATGGGCCAGACCCGGCACCGCCGCCGTATCGGCCGCTGGTCCTGGATGGGGCGCCGGTGCCGGGTGTGCTGGTCTCGACCCGGGCGCCGGTGGCGCTGTTCCAGTTCCAGTTCACCGTGCCGTCCACGTCCCTGACAAACGAGCAGGTCTCTGCGGTGTTGGAGGTGGTCGAGGATGCCGAGCAGGGAACCGGTCTGCAGGTACTGCCCAGCGACTCGTTGAAGGCGATCGAGATCCCAGTCGGCGCCGCCGAGGTGGTCGGGCTCGCGGTCGCGGCCGTGGTCCTCGTCCTCACACTCGGCTCGCTCATCGCCGCCGGCCTCCCCTTGGTCACCGCCTTGGTCGGCGTCGGGGTGGGCGTGGGGACGGCCTTCGCCTTGTCGACGTCGGTGGAGATGAACACCGCCACCCCGGTCCTGGCGTTGATGATCGGCCTCGCCGTGGGTATCGACTATGCGTTGTTCGTGGTCAACCGGCAGCGGCGACTGATCATCGACCGCGGCCTGGACGCCCGCGAGGCAGCTGGCCGGGCCGTTGGGACCGCGGGCAGCGCCGTGCTGTTCGCCGGTCTCACTGTGCTCGTGGCGCTGGTCGCGCTCACCGTCATCGGCATCTCGATGCTCACCACCATGGCCCTGGTCGCCGCGGCCACGGTCCTGCTCGCCGTCCTCATCGCCCTTAGCCTGTTGCCAGCCCTACTTGGGCTGATCGGAGAGCGGATCGTCTCCGCCAAGACTCGGGCCAAGGGACACAGCCAACGAGGGGATGGCCAGGGCGCCCACTCTGTGGCGGACCGGTGGGTCAAAGCGGTGCTGCGGTTCCGCTGGCCGGTGATCCTCGGTGTGGTCGCGGTCCTGGGCATGGGAGCTGCCCCCGCAGCAAGCATGGACCTGGGATTGCCGACGGGCGCGACCGCGAACACCGACACGGCCGCCCGGCAGAGCTACGAGCTGGTCACCCTGGGGTTCGGAGAGGGGTTCAACGGGCCGTTGCTGGTGACCGTGGAGTCCTCCAAGGGCGCTGCCGTGGACGCCCAGACCCTGGGGGCGGTCACGCAGCGATTACAGCAGCGCGATGAGGTGGTGGCCGCGGTACCTGTGGGAACCAGTCAGGACGGGCAGATGGCGGTGCTCAGCGTCATCCCCACCTCGGGCCCCGATGACGAGGCCACCGCCGACCTCGTCAAGGCCCTTCGTTCACCCAGCTCGGCTGTCGCGCAGGAGTATGACGTCGAGGTGGGTGTCACCGGCTTCACCGCGATTGGCATCGACATGTCCGACCGACTCGCCGAAATCGTCCCGCTCTACCTGGCCATAATCGTCGGCCTGTCGCTGCTGATTCTGCTGGTGGTCTTCCGGTCACTCGTCGTACCGATCCAAGCCACGCTCGGTTTCCTACTCAGTATCCTGGCCACCTTTGGGGTGACCACCGCGGTGTTCTCTTGGGGGTGGCTCGGCTGGCTGGTGGGGATCGACACCGGCGGGCCGTTGTTCAGCTTCATCCCGGTCATCGTTACCGGGATCCTCTACGGGTTGGCGATGGACTACCAGGTCTTTCTGGTCTCCTCGATGCGCGAGTCCCACGTTCATGGCCACCACGGCGAAGCCGGCGTGGTGCACGGCTTCGACCAGGCCAGCCGAGTCGTCGTCGCCGCCGCGGTCATCATGGTCTCAGTGTTCGCCGGTTTCATCTTCAGCCACGACGTCATGATCAAGCAGATCGGGTTCGCGCTCGCGGCCGGCATCCTTATCGACGCCTTCTTGGTGCGCATCACGTTGACTCCGGCGCTGATGGCACTGTTCGGCGACAAGGCTTGGTGGCTACCGCGCTGGCTGGACCGGCTCCTGCCCGACCTCGATGTCGAGGGTGACCGGCTCCTGCGCATGCTCACCGACCATCAGGACAGCGAGGCGACGCCACGTAACGAGTCCATCGGCAAGTAGTGGGCCCGCGCCCCCAGCCAGCACGAGAGTGCACTCAGGGCGCGCGCACGAGGGGCTGGTTAGCACCACCGTCAGCCGTCAGCCGTCAGCGGTACCAGCGGCCAACCTCACCATGTGTGGATGCATGTCCACTCCCCGCCGTCAGGGAGAGCGCTCGCCGACCGCGTTAGGCAGACGCTCGCTGTGGGACGTCATCTCCGCCCGCTCGCACGCTTATCGAGGCGGCCGCGGTCGGCGGTGGCCCCGGGGCACCCTCGGCCGCCTGCCCCGGTGAAGTTCGTTCACCGGGGCAGGGCACTGAAGTCGCAGGAACTCCTCGACCTCGCGCAGGCCGCGCGCGACATCTCTGTCGACCCGGCTCGCTCGTCGTTGCTCTCGCCGCGCAATCCAGTCACGATCCCATTGCTGCCAGGCGCGGTAGCCCCCGCACCCGATCAGCCAGCAACTCCCAAAGGCGACCATTCCGCCATAGATCCACCACACCGTATGCCACACGGCGTCCGAGAGCAGGTCCGCCAATGGCCGCCAGACAGGCCCGAAGTACATGGGTCACCCCCGCCGGACGCGGACGGGTCGAGAGGAGCGCCCGGATCCCCGTAAGCCTACATGCAGGCGCGCATGCATGTAAGCCCCCGACGGGTGAGGCGGCCCCTCGCCTAGGTGGGGCTATCCCAGGGTGCCCGCCGGCGAGTTCCTCCGCGCAGGCAGAGCGCGGCGGGCTGGCTCGGGTGGAACGCTGGGCCAGGCTGGGCCGGGCTGGGCGGCCCGGCCGGGAGGCGCCGGCTCCCTTGCGATTCCCTGAGGGGCCGGGCCTCTTGTCGAGATTCTGGGCGCCTGCGGCCGGCGCGGATAACGATGCCGTGGAGTCGGTCGACTATCCGGGTTGGTGCTTGGGCCGGTGGTGCTCTGGTTGTCGCGACCGGGCGCTCGGGAAGAGACCGGTGTTGCTGCGATCTGCAGCGGACGCCAAACCAAGATGATTGACTCGAGAAGTCGCGAGCGAGGGCAGTCAGGTGACCACCGACGTCGCGGCAGACCTGGCGACGGTTCTTCAAGGCGCCGGAAGGGCACGGGGCTGGGGATCAGTGTGAACGTACGCCGTCGAGGACCAGGGTCGTCACCGCGCTCGCGAGGCGCTCCTGGTCCAGGTCCTGGGCGCTCACGAGGTAGGACAGGGCGCTGATGGTGACCGCACCGAAGACCGCCATCGCGACCGACCCCGGGTCGGGCACCTGACGCAGCGAGCCGTCAACTACGCCGTCTTCGATCAGCGACTGCACTGGCTGGTAGTAAGCCGAATGGATCATTGCTGCGATCTCAGGAATCCGGCCGGCCCGACCGAGCTCGCCCACCAAGGCCCGGCAGACCGCCGGTTGCTCGGCCATCACCCGCAGCTGGGCCCGGATAACCTCGGCTAGCCGGGCCGCTGCGGATCCCTCCGACTCAACCGCGATGGCCACTTCGTCGGCGACGCGATCCAGGGCGTCGCGGAACAAGAACGCGAGGATCTGCTCCTTGCCAGCGAAGTAGTAGTACAGCGTCGCCTTGGGGATGGTGGTGGCAGCCGCGATGTCTTCCATCTTCGTCTGGTCGACACCGTGCTCGGCGAACAGCTCGGCCGCAGCACTCAACTTGACGGCAGTGTGACTGGGAACAGTTCGCATCGAAGCCCTCCAGAGTGATTGGACTGAGAGACTAGATCGGCTGCGGCAACCTCCGGTTGCGACGGTGCACGGTGAGCCCTGGGAGGCGGGCGAGGCGCAGGTTCTGTTGGCGCGATTGTGCCTCGCATCGGAGCTGGGGCTTAGTCACTAGGCTGCGTCGTGGTGCCCTGAGCAAAATGCTCCGCGCCGACTTTGACGAAGACAGCCGTCGAAGAGACGACAGCGCTACCGCCCGGCCCGATCCCGCTGGCGGTGAGGAACAGCTTGCGTCCGTCTCGGCGGGCCACGTCGGCTCTCAGGTGGTACGTCGTTCCGATGAGTACCGGCGCCAGGTATTCGATCGTCAGCTGGCGGGTGACCGCCGGCCCGCCCTCGAGGAACAGCAAGCAGCCGTAAAGGTCGTCGACAACGGTAGCGACCGCGCCGCCATGGACAATGCCGGGCGCACCTACGTGGCGGGCGTCGAACTCATGCCATGCCTCGACGCCGTCGCCCTCTCGAACGGCCCGGAGATGATGCCCGTGGGGGTTGTGCGGCCCGCACCCCAGGCAGTGGTCGTGGTGGACCGGCAGTTCGGCGCCGTCGGGGTAGCCAACGAACTTCTCCGACCACATAGCCAGCAGCGTATGCATGTCAGCCACGCGGGGCTCCCTGCAGACGCAGTGCCCAGGCAGTGAGAGCCTCCGCCTGCCGAGGGCCTGGATGGGGAGTCAACAGTCCGCTGACTCCTCTTCCGAGGAGGAGGTCGAGGGTGAGCCGGATCTCTGTGGGGTCCGCGGTGACGTAGGTGCGGCAGATCTTGGCCAACTCGGCGTTGACGCGGTCTTCGGCCGGAACGAGATGGTCCCGCAGGGCCTGATGCGCCCGAGCGGCAACCCACAACTCCAGGCTCGCGGCGTACAGGGGCCCAGAGAGCGCCTCCGCCAGCAACCGTAGAGCCGTCTCGCGCTGCTCTGCGCCCCCTACACCTTGGGCTCCGGTGGAAGGGGGCCCAAGCAGCTCCATCTGCTCTCGGACGCGGCGTAGGCGCTCCTGCGCCAAGTGCTCGACGGCGGAGACGACCAACTGGTCGCGGGTTCCGAAGTGGTGCAACTGTGCACCACGTGAGAGGCCCGCCCGGGCCGCGACCGCGGCACTGGTGGTTCCCGCATATCCGAGTTCCGCGAGGCATGACACGGTGGCATCGAGCAGCGCTCGCCGTGTTGACGCCGAGCGCTCCTCTTGCCTTCTCACGTGGACGGGCATGCTCAGAGACTACATGCGTGCACGAACGCACGTAGCTGCGCGGTACTTGGGCCGGCGGGTAGCGGGTGGATGTGGCACGCCTGTCAGTTCTGCAAGGTCGATGGCCGATGCGGCTGTCGGGCGGTGTCTTGGCGGGCGCCGCGTGTCCGGGCGTCCACCTCCACAGCGGCCCCGACTGTGCGCAGAGTGTGCTTCCGCCCCTCGGCGAAAACCTCCGCGTGGTCTGCCCATGGAGGGCCTCAGATGTCACACTCGCTGGGTGGTCACAAGGAATCAGGCGGTGTGGGTGGCCCCCGAGGGGGACGGCGATTGGCTCGAAGCCACAGTCCTAGAACTGGGCACAACGGTTGCACTCGTGCGACTTGCCGACGCCTTACATAGTGAGTGGGTGCCGCTCACCCGTGTCGTCGACAGCCCACCCGGCCCATGAGTGGTCCAACGAGCTGGCCGCATTGCGGGGAGGCGGGGCACGCTCAACTCGACCGCCGAAAGGTGCTCGGTGTTGCCCAGACCCGTGCCAGGGCGCCCCTGCATCGCCGACTCCCCAGGCCCGGCTTTGCAGGCCAAACTCGGTTGAGGTGAGCTGCGCGATGCAGACGCGGTCAGCAGGATAGAGGTCAGCTCGGCGGATGGGGCTCGAAGCGGAGGCCCCTGCTGCGGATCGTCGTGATCAGGTGCGGGTGACGAGGATCGTCACCCAGCTTGCGGCGCAGCCAGCCCAGGTGGACATCGATGGTCTTGGAGGAGGTCCAAAACGTGGTGCCCCAGACATCGCGCATGAGCTCCTCGCGGGTGACGATGTCCCCGGCGCGAGAGATGGAGCTTGTCAAGATTTCTGTGTAAGCGATCGGTCTCGTTGGTTGTGGGTCTTAGAGGTAGGGGTTGATGCGGTCGGGGTAGGCGATCGCGAGTTGGGCCAGGGCCTGCTTCCAGTTCGTCACGACCTGGCCCTCTACGAGGCGGCCCTTGGCCTTGCGGTCGGCGGCGGGCTTGCCGCGGTCCTTGGCGCGTTCGCGGGCCCGCTTGTCTTCGATGTTGCAGATCGCCAGCCACAGCAGTTTCACGACGGCCTCGTCGTTGGGGAAGTGTCCGCGGTTCTTGGTGACCTTGCGCAGCTGGTAGTTCAGCGACTCGATGCTGTTGGTCGTGTAGATCACCCGCCTCAGCTCGGGCGGGAACGCCAGGAACGGGATGAACCGCTCCCAGGCTGCGTCCCAGGTCGCCACGGCGTGGGGGTACTTCTTGCCCCAGACCGAGTCCTGGAACGCCGCGAACGAGTCTCGGGCGGTCTTGTCGTTGGTGGCGGTGTAGATCGGCCTCAACGCCTTCGCCACCGCCTTGCGGTCGCTGTAGGAAACGAACCGCATCGAGGCACGGATCAGGTGCACCACGCAGGTCTGCACGGTCGCCTGAGCCCAGGTCGCCTCGATCGCCTCGGGCAGGCCGGTGAGGCCGTCGCAGCACACGATGAGCACGTCCCTCACGCCGCGGTTGGCGAGCTCGGCGCACACCCCGGCCCAGAACTTCGCCCCTTCAGCGGTCTGGATCCAGATGCCCAGGACGTGCTTGACGCCGTCCATGTCGACACCGACCGCGATGTGAGCGGATTTGTTGATCACGTGCGCGCCGTCGCGGACCTTGACCACGATCGCGTCGAGGTAGACCACGGGGTAGAACGCCTCGAGCGGCCGGGCTTGCCACTCCAAGATCTCCTCGGCGATCGCGTCGGTGATGTTCGAGATCGTCTCGTGCGACAGCTCGGTCCCGATCGTGGAGGACAGGTGGTGGGCGATGTCGCGCACCGTCATCCCGCCGGCGTAGAGGCTGATGATCATGTCGTCGAGCCCGGAGAGCCGTCGGCTGCCCTTGGGGACCAGCACCGGGGTGAACGTGCCGTCGCGGTCACGCGGGATCGCCAGATCCACCTCACCGGTCTGGGTCGCGACTGTCTTCGGCGTCGTGCCGTTGCGTGAGTTCGCTACCGCCGACGCCTCCGGTGCGCCCTTCTCATAGCCCAGGTGGCTGGTGAGCTCGGCCTGCAAACCGCGTTCGAGGGTGGCCTTGATCAGCCCGGGGATGAACCCACCATCGCCAGTCAGCTCGATCTCGCCGGAATCGATCTTCGCGAACAGCTCATCGAAAGCACCCGACGCGGCGAGCTCAGCCGCAGCCCTCGCACCCGGCCGGTCCGCCCGTTCAGCCCGTGCCGCCGCAGCAGCCTTCTTGTAGTCCGGTCGCCCGGTCCCTTCGGTCACAGCACTCATCATCAATCCTTCGCTGGGACCGACCGCTTACACAGACCATCTGACACCCCCGAGAGATGAGCGCGTGAAGAAGGTCGAACTCCTTGCGGGAGAGTTCTACCTCCTCGCGACCGCGCCACACGCGTCGGCTCTCGGGGTCCAGCCGGAGGTCCTGCACCTCGATCACGACTCCATGGTAGGGCAGCCGTCGACCCGTCTGGTCGGAGAAAGCGAGAACCGCTGGTGGCAACACGCTGCCACCAGTCCCGTGCCCCCAGGTGTGTCGCCGCTCTTTGGCTTCTAGCGGCCAGCGGCCCGTCTGACCCTCGACAGCATGCGGCTGGCTCGATTCCCGAAGGACCGTGGGGAGTCATCGGAAGCCTGCCCTCCGGCAGACGTCCCTACGCGGCCGGTCAGCCGCCAGATGTCGGGGCGGAGTCGACGTCGTCGATCCACCCCAGCCCGGCGACCGCGGTGGGGAACCCACAGGTCGTCACCGCCAGCATCGCCACCGCCCGCAACTCATCCGCGCTGGCGCCCAGTGCGAGGGCCTTGCGGGTGTTCGACCTGACGGCCCCCTCCGACTGGGCTCCCACAGCAAGGGCGAGCTTCAGTAGTCGGACAGTTCGATCGTCGAAAGGTGTCGCACTTGCCATCTCTTGCGCCAGCGTGTCCTGGGCGCTCGCCACACCCGGGTAGCGCTCTCTGAACTCCTGATAGATGCCGGGCAAGTACTCCGCATGGTCCACCAAGACGCTCGCCTCTCCTCGTTGCCACTTGTTGCGTTCTTCCTGTGCAGCCGACAGAGCCACCAGGGGGGCGTCGCCCCTCACGCGCATCCGTTCCGCAACGCAGACTACTCGGGGCCGGTGTCGAAGGGCGGGCACTTCGGAGGGCGACTCGGGACCAAGGTCCATATCGCCGGCGCCCTCCTGCGCGGACTGTGGGATGGAGTGCCGGCGAGGCCGGCCACGGCGGACCGGAGGCGGGTATGGCAAAACCGACGTTGATCGAACGGGAGCGGACCTACGACCGGTTCGCACCACACCTTGTCCCACAGCCACACTGGCGGGGACCGCATGCGCTGTGGTTCTGGGCCATGGGGCTGGGGGCGGGCACCTTCATGGTGCGTCACGCGTTCTCGCTCACCGACACCGGAACCGTGCTGGGACTGTCCCTGCTCGACGTCGTGGGCCTGGTCCTGGTTGGGATCGGCGGACTGATCTTGATCCTGGACCTGGGCAGGCCGGAACGGGTGCTAAAGGCGTTGAAACGCCCTGACCGGTCGTGGATCGCGCGGGGGGCGCTCGCTGACTTCGTCTTCCTGATCATCGGCGCGCTCTATCTGCTCCCCGGCTGGTTCGGGGCGTTGCCCTGGACGGACGAACCATTCCTGGAAGCAAACCTGACGGCTCAGGTGATGATCGCCATCTCCTTCGCCGCAGCGGCCGTGATCATAGCCTATCCCGGCATGGTGCTCTATGAGTCGATCTCGATCCGCCTGTGGCACTCGGCGCTGGTGCCGGCGCAGTTCATCGCTCATGCGCTGACCTCTTCACTGGGGTTGACGCTGTTCGTCCTCGCCGTCAACGGACGGCTGGAGGACGTGCGGACCGAGCTCGGTGTCGGCTTCCTTGTCGGCCTGGTGGCCACGCTGGGGATCACCCACATGTACGTCCTCGATCGTGCGCACGAGCACACTCCTGCGGCTCGGGCCGGACTGCACCGCTTGCTGCGGGGTGGGATGGCCGCCCACTTCTGGACCAGCGTGCTGATTGGGTTCGGCGTGCCTGTCGTCCTCACCCTCATCGCTTTCGCCGCTACGGCAGCAGGTCCTGCCCTGCTTGCCATCGGTGGCGCCCTCAGCGTGGCCGGCAGCCTGCAGTTCCGCTATGCCCAGCTGTGCGCTGGCGTCAAGGTCAGCCCTCTCGGCTGAACCGGCATCCCTCGATCCCCCCACAACATCGGAGTTGTTCCCATGGCACTGACAGCACCTCTGCCGCTGTTGCCCGCAGAAGGCGAGCAGGTCTTCGCCTCCGCGTGCACCCCCAACTGCTGGATGAACTGCCGCCTCTACGCGCACGTGCGAGACGGCAAGCTCGTCGAGACCACCGCGGCACCGTTCCCCGACTCCCGCTACAACCGTATTTGCCTGCGCGGGCTGAGCCACCCGCAGCGGGTATACGGCACCGACCGCATCACGACGCCGCTGCGCCGGGCCGGGAAGCGTGGGGAGAACCTGTGGGAGGAGATCTCTTGGGAGGAGGCGCTCGACGAGATCGCGGCCAAGCTCACCGGCGTGCGCGAGCGCTATGGTGACAAGGCGGTCTGCTTCGCGCCGCTGTCCGGGAGTTATGCACTCATCAACGGGGCGCTTGCCGGTGCGGCGCACCGCATGGCCAACGTGCTGGGGGCGACCCTCGCGGCCGACTCGATCGACCTCGGCCTAGCCACCGGCGAGACTCAGGTGGCGGCCAACCTGGCCAGCGGCATGGCCGCCTGGATGCTAGCCCATCAGCCCGAGGACATCGCCAATGCCCGGACCATCATCGCGTGGGGCACCAACGTCACCGAGTCCCAGGTGCACAACTGGCACTTCTTCGCCGACGCCCTCGACAACGGTGCCAAGCTCATCGTGATCGATCCACGGTTCTCCGAGGCAGCCAGCAAGGCCCACATCTGGGTGCGGCCTCGACCGGGGTCGGACAGCGCCCTGGCCATGTCGATGGTCAACACCGTCATCGAGGAACGGCTCTACGATGAGACCTACCTGCGCGCGCACACGGTGGCGACCTACCTGGTGCGTGAGGACAACGGGCTGTTCCTGCGGGCCAGCGACTTGGACCCGACCGCGGAACCCGTTGTGCTCGCCCTTGACCCGAGCACCGGTGTGCCCGTCCCGGCCGACCCCAACACGGCGACGACGGCGATCTTCGGCACCTACCAGGTACAGACGCCCCAGGGGGCGGTCACGGTTCGGCCCGCCTTCCAGCTCCTTGCCGACGCCGCAGCCGAGCACAGCCCGGAGGCGATGTGGGACGTCACCGACGTCGAGCCCGCGCTTGTGCGTGAGGTCGCCCGCCGCTACGCCACCGCCGGGCCGTCGTTCATCTACTCCGGCATGGGTATCGACCGCTGGGACAACGCCGACCTAGTCGGCCGCGGCATCGCCACGCTGGGTGTCATCAGCGGGCAGATCGGCAAGCCGGGGGCCACACCGTTCGGCTCGCTGATGGGCGGAACCGCGATTAGCATCATCTTCACCCCCGGGGTGCTCGATGAGTGGACCATGCCGACCGGCAACCACACGGCCAAGCTCAACTACCTGTTGCTCTACGACGCCGTCGCCAAGGGGGTAACCCAGCAGTGGGTCCCCGCCGACCCCAGCAACCCCTTCGCCGGGCCACGGTCGAGCACACCTGAACCGGTGGACTGGCCCGTCAAGGCGCTCATTTTCAACTGCTCGAACTTCGTGAGCAACTTCCCCAACCAGAACCGCATCCGAAACGAGATGCTCTCGGAGGAGAACGTCGAGCTGGTCGTCAGCATGGAGATGGTCATGAACGACACGGCGCGGATGGCCGACATCGTGCTGCCGGTGACGAGCTGGTTCGAGAACGACGACCTCTGCGCAGGCATGCACCCCTTCCTCATGCGTCAGCAGAAGGCCATCGCCAACGTCGGACAGGCCCGCTCGGACTACGAGATCTTCGGCGCGCTGGCCCAGCGGCTCGGCGTCGGTCAATACTTCTCCGAGAGCCCGACGGTGTGGATCGACCGGATCGTCGACAACATTGCCACGGCTCTGCAGCGGCCCGAGGTCGCCGAAGAGTTCCGCCGCGACGGCGTCGCCCGGCTCTTTGACTCTGGCTACATCCCGTTGAGCGACGGCGGGTTCATGACTCCCTCGGGGAAGGCGGAGTTCTACGCCGAGGGAGTCATCGTCAACTACCCCGAGTCCATGCCCTCATTGCGGATCCCGGTGACCCACGGCGTCGACCCGCTGCCGCACTTCGAGCCGCCTTTCGAAGCGTGGCGGGACAACCCGAAGTTCGCCAAGTACCCGTTGGTGCTCAATCAGCGACACTCTCGGTTCCGGGTACACAGCACCTACTACGAGGTGCCCGTCCTGCGCGAGATGGACCCCGAGCCGTTGGTCGAGCTCAACGATCGCGAGATGGCCGCCCGGGGCCTGGTCGACGGCGACGTGGTCAAGGTGTTCAACGACCGGGGCGAGGCTTACCTCAAGGTGCGCACCAACAACGCGTTCCCCGACTCCACGTGCAACATCAACAAGGGCTGGCAACGTCACCAATTCCTCGCCGGCGGTTACCAGGAGCTGACCCACGAACAGGCCAACGTCCGCCACTACAGCTGCTCGTTCTTCGATGTCCTGGTCGAGGCGGTCAAGGCCGACGCGGCCGCCATCCCGGTCATGCCAGAAGCCCAGCGGCGCGGCGCCCCGACCCTCGTGAAGGAGAAGTGACGATGTCCAAGGCGAAGACCCAGAATGGGGCACGGCCCCGCCGGTGGGGCATGGTGATCGACCTCAACCGCTGCATCGGATGCCAGACGTGTTCGGTGGCCTGCAAGATAAAGAACAACCTCCCCGAAGGGACCTGGTGGAACCGGGTGCTCACGGTCGAGGGAGACGAGATCGACCAGGTCGGAGGCACCGTCGAGCACCCCACCCTGTCGTTCCTGCCCATGGCATGTCAGCACTGTGAGGACCCGGCGTGCCTGCCGGTGTGTCCTACCGGCGCTACCTACAAGCGCGAAGACGGCATTGTCGCGATCCACACTGAGGACTGCATCGGTTGCCGCTCGTGCATCCAAGCCTGTCCCTACGGGGTTCGTGTCTTCAACGAGAAGCCGGCCAAACGCCCCACCGACCATGCGCTCGGCTCCTCGGCGGTCACCTCGGGAGTGCGCGGCACAGTCGAGAAGTGTGACTTCTGCATGGACCGCATCGACGCCGGCGCCCTTCCGATGTGCATCGAGACGTGCCCTGCGCGGGCACGCTTCGTCGGTGATCTCAACGACCCCGACTCGGAGGTCTCCCGGCTCATCCGCGAGCAGGGCGCCCAACAGCTGCAGCCGGAGATGGGCACCAACCCCAGCGTCTACTACATCCCCGTCCAGCGGCGCAACGTGCACCGGACAGGGCTCGACTCGATCGCCGTCGAGCCCAGCACGGTGGCTGTGGGGCCCTCCTAGTGCCGCACCGCCGGGGGGGCAGCTACGGAGTTCTCAGGCGTAAGTCACCTGCCTGTCTGGGGTCGGCGGCAGGTTCGATACGGCAAGGGCCGGGCGTCCACGCCGTCAGGACCGTTCCCGCCCCTCATCGCTCCGTCCTCCCGTGAAGGGGGACACCGTTCGGCCGATCCAGGCGGGACACGACGACGCCGCCGACCGGAGGACGGTCGCCGAGGCGCTCGTCCGCCGGCCATGGACAATGCCCGCGGAGGTGACAGTCGGCGGGGCGCGGGCCGCTTTCGCCGACGAGCATGTTCACATGCTCCTCCTCACCCGAGGGCCCAGTCTGCTGGGCACGCTGGTGCGCGAGGACCTCGAGGCGGACGTTGACGACGGCGCGCTGGCGCTGCCGCTTGCGACCCTGACCAACCGCACCGTCGCCCCAGACGTCCCGCTTGAGGACGTGCGCCGGTGGCTGGTAGCCAGAGGCGAGCGGCGGCTCGCTGTCGTAGAGGAGGACCGGACGCTGCTGGGCTTGTTGTGCCTCAAGCGTCGGCAGACCGGCTTCTGTTCCGACGGGGACGTGGCCGCCAGGGCCGCTGAACGGCATGCGACCGGCACTCTGTCGCGTGCCGCGCTCCCTCAGGACGCCCTCGCCTGAACGTGCTCATCGCCGGCGAACAGCCGGCGGGTGGTTGGTCCACTCACCAGGTCGCGGAGAGGCCGCCGTCGACCACGAGGGTCTGTCCGGTCATGAACGCCGACCCGGGACCCGACAGGAAGACGGCGGCGGCCGTCATATCGGCCGGGACCCCCCAACGTCGGACAGGGGTACGCCGCACGACGCGCTGCTGGAACCGCTCGTCGGAGTGCAGGTCGCTGACCAGGTCGGTTTCCACCCAACCCGGGCACAAGGTGTTGACGGTGACCCCGCTGCGACCGAGCTCAGCCGCCAGTGAGCTCGAACGCGGGATTCGATCTCATTCTCGGCGCCCCGGGTGCGTGGTCGAGCCCGCGGCTGCCGGACGTGCCCACACTCGCCGCGCAGTACGAAGCCGCAGGCGGCGTCACCATCGCCCACTGGGACTTCCACATGGCGCTGGCGTACTACAAGATCGCCGTCGTCTCCGCGGGCATCGACCACCGGTTGCGTGCCGCGGGCGACCCTGGCCAGGCTCACGACTCGCCGGGGGACGCGGTGGAACGGTACCTGGAGCTTGCCCGCCGAGCACTCGGGCGCCCGTGAGCATCGACATACCGGCGCGCGACCTGACGCTGTTCGCGCCAGCCAGGCTCAGCGTTGCGCGGTCTGAGCCGTCGCTTGACGAGCTCCGTCCCCGTCACCTCAACGTTAGAGATGGTTTCACATGAACAAGTCCACCACCATGGAACGGGTGGCGATCGTGACCGGTGCGGACATCGCCCGCCGACTGGCCTCCGACGGACTCGCTGTCGCGGTGGCCGACCGCGACGAGCCGGCGTGTCAGGCCGTGGTCGAGGAGATCGAGGCGGCAGGCGGTCGGGGCCTGGCGGTCCGCGTCGACGTCAGCGACGAGCAGGCCGTCCAGGACGGCGTCGAGCAGATCGTCACGCAGTTGGGGGAGCCGACGGTCCTGGTGAACAACGCCGGGATCATCCGAGACAACCTGCTCTTCCGCATGACCGTGAATCGCCCCGGGTCTGGTGGAGGCTCTCAATCCATGGAGGATGAGAGTCATGGCAGCACCCAGGAAGTACCCCGACGAGCTGCGTGAGCGTGCCACCCGGATGGCCGTGGAGCTCCGGGCGGACCCGGCGACGAAGCAGGGCGCGATCGCGCGGGTGGCCGAGCAGCTCGGCATGCACCCGGAGACGCTGCGCAACTGGGTCCGCCAAGCCGAGGTCGACGGAGGTGTCCGTCCGGGCACCACGACCGCCGAGGCGGAGCGGATCGCCAAGCTCGAGCAGGAGAACCGCGAGCTGCGGCGAGCAAATCACATTTTGCGCACCTCGGCGGCTTTCTTCGCGGCGGAGCTCGACCGCCCCACCAGCAGGTAGTGGCCTACATCGATGCCCATCGCCACGACGTGGTCGATGGGCGGGAGGTCGGGGTCGAGCCGATCTGCGCGGTGCTGAAGCGCGCCGGCGTGCAGATCGCCCC
>NZ_QZVR01000015.1 GCF_003660455.1 Nocardioides ferulae
GTCGCGCCCCCGACCTCCACGCAGCCCTCGACCGCATCCGAAGCGCCCTCACCGGCTGAGCTGAACGGCTGGTTCCGATCAGGATCCTGCGAAGGGGGTCAGCAGGAGTTGCTCGCGTTGAACATCGACGGTGTAGCGGAACCGGTCCAGGTGCTCCCTGCCGATGAGACCGTCGTGGATGATGCTCTGGAAGAGCACCCGCGGGTTGTCCTGTCGCAGCTGTGGTGTCGACGCGAAGTGGATGCCGCCGTCCAGTTGCCCTCGATGACGCACCCACTCGTACCCGGTACTACGCCCGCTGACGCTGTCGAAGCCGGCTCCCAGGTGGTCGGCTGCCCCGCCCGTGGTGGGGCGCCGAGCGAACACTGACGAAGGTCGGGTGAGCCCTGCGGCGCCTCAGGTGAGCACCGCCAGCACGGCCGCCGCGACGAGCGCGCAGGTGCCGAGGGCCAGGCGGGCGGCGGTGCCCCAGTCCGAGCCGGTGGCCAGGAGTCGTCGCCAGTGTCCGGCGGAGGCACGCAGCGGCGAGGCGGACAGGTCGTGCTCGTGGAGCGAGGTGGTCGACATGAGCCCTCCAGGGGAAGTCGGGTCATCCACCGATGCCCGCCCCGACGCCCCGATACACCACCCGGAGGGGTGGAGTTCACCTGGGGGTGCGCTCAGGTGGTCAGGTCCCGCAGGTCGTCGGCGTCCACGATCCGGTAGGCGTACCCCTGCTCGGCCAGGAACCGCTGCCGGTTCTGCGCGAAGTCGGCGTCGACGGTGTCGCGGGAGACCACCGTGTAGAAGTGCGCGGTCTTGCCCTCGCTCTTGGGTCGCAGCAGCCGGCCCAGCCGCTGGGCCTCCTCCTGGCGCGACCCGAACGAGCCCGACACCTGGATCGCGACCTCGGCCGAGGGCAGGTCGATGGAGAAGTTCGCGACCTTCGAGACCACCAGCAGGCCGACTTCGCCGGTGCGGAACGCCTGGAACAGCCGCTGCCGCTCCTTCACGGGGGTGTCGCCCTTGATGACGGGAGCGTCGAGCTTCTCGGCGAGCTCGTCGAGCTGCTCGATGTACTGCCCGATCACCAATGTGGGCTGGCCAGGGTGCTGGGCGACCAGGTCGCGCACCACGTCGATCTTGTGGTGGGTGCACGACGCCAGCCGATAGCGCTCCTCCGGCTCGGCCGTCGCGTAGGCGAGCCGCTCGGCCGTCGGCAGGGTGACCCGCACCTCGACACAGTCCGCGGGCGCGATCCAGCCCTGCGCCTCGATGTCCTTCCACGGGGCGTCGTAGCGCTTGGGCCCGATCAGCGAGAACACGTCGCCCTCGCGGCCGTCCTCGCGCACCAGCGTCGCGGTCAGCCCGATCCGCCGCCGCGCCTGCAGGTCGGCGGTCATCCGGAAGATCGGGGCCGGCAGCAGGTGCACCTCGTCATAGACGATCAGGCCCCAGTCGCGGGCGTCCAGCAGCTCCAGGTGCGGATAGACGCCCTTCCGCTTGGTCGTCAGCACCTGGTACGTCGCGATCGTCACCGGCCGGATCTCCTTGACCGCGCCGGAGTACTCGCCGATCTCGTCCTCGGTCAGCGAGGTGCGCCGCACCAGCTCGTCCTTCCACTGGCGCGCCGAGACCGTGTTGGTCACCAGGATCAGCGTCGTCGCCTGCGCCTGCGCCATCGCGGCCGCACCGACCAGGGTCTTGCCGGCCCCACAGGGCAGCACCACCACCCCCGAACCGCCGTGCCAGAACGACTCCGCGGCCTGCCGCTGGTAGTCGCGCAGGTGCCACCCGTCCTCGGCCAGCGCGATCGCATGCGCCTCGCCGTCGACGTAGCCGGCGAAGTCCTCGGCCGGCCAGCCCAGCTTCAGCAGCGCCTGCTTGAGATTGCCGCGCTCGGAGGGGTGCACGGCGACCGCGTCGTCGTCGATGCGGGCGCCGAGCATGCCCTGCACCTTCTTCGCCCGCAGCACCTCTTCGAGCACCGGCCGGTCGGTCGACGACAGCACCAGCCCATGGGTGGGGTGCTTCTCCAGCCGCAGCCGGCCGTAGCGGGCCATCGTCTCGGCCACGTCGACCAACAGCGCGTGCGGCACGGCGTAGCGGCTGTACTCCAGCAGCGTGTCGACCA
The DNA here is from genome assembly GCF_003660455.1 of Nocardioides ferulae. Classification (GTDB taxonomy): domain Bacteria; phylum Actinomycetota; class Actinomycetes; order Propionibacteriales; family Nocardioidaceae; genus Nocardioides; species Nocardioides ferulae. The sequence goes on from NZ_QZVR01000015.1 coordinate 2,114, forward strand.
CCTGCTCGGCGTCGTGCCCCGCGGCCCGCGCGTTCCACAGCCCCAACGGCGTGAGCCGATAGGTGTGCACGTGCTCCGGAGAGCGTTCCAGCTCCGCGAACGGTGCGATCGCCTTGCGGCAGTCCGAGGCGCGCTCGTGCTCGACCTCCAGCAGCAGCGTCTTGTCGGACTGGACGATCAGGGGGCCGTCGTTCATGCGGTCCTCGTGCTCATGCGGTGGCCTCGGCCCGTTGACGGGCGCGGTACGCCGCGACGTTGGCCCGCGAGGAGCACCGGTCCGAGCAGTAGCGGCGCGAGGCGTTCGGGGAGGTGTCGACGAAGACGTTCGTGCACGGAGTAGCCGCGCACACGCCCATCCGGGTCGGACCCAGGTCGATCACCAGCGAGGCCAGTCCCATCAGCGCCTCGCCCATCAGAAGCTCGGCGACCGAGGCCGACTTCGACGCGGCGTGCAGGTGGAGGTCCTGCCCGTCGTGGGAGGCGATCCGCGGTGTGATCGGGTGGCGCACTAGCAGCTCGTTGAGCAGGTCGACCACCTGCTGCGCGTCGTCCGCGGCGGACGCCTCGAACACCGGGCGCAGCTCGCGCTGGAACCGCCGCAACACGATGCAGTCGCGGTCGGTGCTGACTGCGTGCAGCCACTCCCGGCCGGCGAGGTACGCAACGAGCGCGTCGACGTCGGGCAGGTCCGCGTTGAGCAGCCCCGCCGACTGGTCGGCGTACCGGAGGAAGTCCACGCCCTCGATTCTACGGACGCTCCTCCACCGGGCTGACCGTCGTGATCCGGTGGACGGCGAACGTGCGCACGTCGTCGCTGCGCCGGTCGAACGCGGTGAGCCGCCCGCCCTCCACGGTCTTCGGCTCCACCACCCGCTCGCTGCTGCTGCCGTGGTTGTCGACGTAGCGGATCAGCACCGGCCGGCCGGTCTCGACGGCCTCGCGCAGCAGCGCCAGCGAGCCGCTCGGAGACAGCGGCGCAGCAGGAGCCGCGGGACGGGTCTCCGCGACCCGGTCGCCGGCCCGCACCGCGGTGACCACCGCAGACACCCGCGCTGCGTCGCGGGCGCGCCCCACGGCGGCCCCGCCTCGTCGGTGCTCGCGCGGCGTCCGCGCCCGCAGCTGGTCCGGTCGGGCCACCCGCACGGTCCCGTCCGCCGCCTCCACGACGGGTGCCGCGCCGAGCTCGCGCAGCCGGGGGAGCAGCACGTCGATCGGGGTGTCGCAGACCAGCACGGTCGGCGCGATCCGGCGCAGCCCGAGCGACGCGGCCTTCGGATGGTGCAGCAGCTCGGTCAGCGACGCCTCGTCGTCGGCCCGCAGGAACGCCTCCGCGGCGCCGACCCGGATCGCCCCGAAGGTGCGCGCGGTGTCGTCGACGAGATAGCTCAGCGGCTGCGGCACCGGCGTCCGCGACACCGACGCGAGGAAGTCGTGCACCTCGACCGCCGACCAGCCCAGGTCGAGCGCCCGCCGCACCGACCCCGGCGAGAACCGGTAGACGGTCGCGCCGCCACGGGACTCGACATCGGCCACCAGCTGCAGCCGCCGAGCCAGCGACGACTCCAACGGGCCCGGGGCCACCGCGGTCAGGTCGGCCTGCACCAGCACGTGGTCGACCGGCGACGGCATCAGCTCCGCGAGCCCGGCGCGGGCCGCGGCGTCGTCGCCGGCCAGCCAGGCGCGGGCGGGGGAGGAGACGGCGTCGAGCCCGGTCACCCCGAGCGCCGCGGCCTCGGCCAGCGTCCACGCCACCTGGTCGGCACGGGTGCGTGGCCGGCGCGGCCGCTGCCAGGACAGCCGAGCGACGAGCGACGGCGGTCCGGTGCCCGCGGCCAGCGTGAGACCCGGCGCCAGCTCCGCCAGCGCGGCCAGCACCATCGCCCGGGTCTCCGGCAGCATCCGGCTCGCCAGATCCGGGGTCAGGGCGTTCCAGGTGCGGCCCTGCGGATCCCGGGTGCCCACCAGTGCCGGCATCCGCGGGCTGTCGCGCCAGGCCCGCACCAACGTGAGCCACCGCTCGGCCGGCTCGGTGGCCAGCCAGGCATCGAAGGCGTCGGTCGGCAGCCACGACGCGGTGCCGTCGGCGCCGGACCCCGTCGCGAGCAGCCCGGCGGCGGACGCCGCCTCGACCAGCAGCGCCGCGGTCGCCTCGTCGACGTGCAGGTGCAGCGCCGCCGCCTTCAGGTCGCGGACCGCCAACCCGCCGTTGCGCAGCGCGCCGGGAGGCGTCGTGCTCCAGTGGTCCAGCAGCAGCTCGACCCGGCGTACCGCCTCGAAGGCCGCGCCCGCGGCCGCACGGTCGACCAGGGCGGCCGAGCGCTCCGAGGTCGCCAGCTCGGGCAGGTCGTCGACGGGCTCGACGGTGGTGCACCCGCCGCGGAGGGCGAGACCGACCTCTCCGGGCAGCACCACCACGCCACCGCCGCGGGGCACCAGCAGCTGGCGTGACAGCAGCTCCTCGGCCGGTGTCGCGGCCTCGTCGGGCAGCACGGTGTGGCGCGAGGTGCCCGTCGTCGCCTCGCCACCCTGCTCGGCCACGTGCTCGAGCAGGGCCCGGGCCGGCGCCGAGATCTCCGCCAGCCGCCGGCCCACCTCCGCGACGGACGGTGGCTCCGCCGACCGCGGCCGCAGGCCGCTGACCGGCGCCTCGCGGACTCCCGCGAGCCCGTCGGCGACCCCTGTCAGCGCACGCAGACCCGTGGTTGACTCCCACGCCAGGGCGAGGTCCAGCAGGTGGTCCAGCGCGGTGCTGACAGACTCCGGGTCCGCCCGGACGATGTCGGTCAGGCCCGAACGTGTGGTTTGGCCGGCGACGACGAGGGCATCAAGGACGAAGAGCTCGAGCCGGTTCAGCCCGTCGAGAGCACGCAGAACAGATGACCGGGTGGCCGCACGCGAGGCCAGCTGGCCGGAGTCGTGAGGGGCGGGAGTGGCGAGATCGGGACGCTCGAGGAGCAGTCGGGACAGCCGATCGTCCGACCAGCCACGCAGCTGGTCGGCGAGGGATCGGAAGCCGCTCGACCTGGCCATCCCCCCAACGCTATCCCCCGTCCCCGCGCAGGCGGAGCGGCGGCGGTGACCGCCGTCGAGCTCCACCATGGCGCGGCGAGCGACGTAGGCCTGGTGCGCGAGGTCAACGAGGACTCCTACCTCGCGACCCCGCCGGTCTTCGTGGTCGCCGACGGCATGGGCGGCCACGACGGAGGCGACGTCGCCAGCCGGATCGTGGTCGAGGAGTTCGGCCGGCTGGCCACGAACGGCTACGACCCCGAGCACGGCGCCGCCGTGATCGCCGAGACGCTCCAGGCCTGCCAAGGCCGGATCGTCGAGTACGCCGCCGCGCAGCGCGCCCGGGGAGCCACCGGCTTCCGGGCCGGCACCACCGCGGTCGTCGCGATGCTGGTCGAGGACGCCGGCACCCCGCAGTGGCTGCTCGCGAACCTCGGCGACTCCCGGGCCTACCGGTTCCGTGACGGCGAGCTCGACCAGGTCAGCGTCGACCACAGCCTCGTGCAGGAGCTGGTCGACTCGGGGGCGATCACCGAGGCCGACGCCGCGGTGCACCCGGAGCGGCACGTGATCACCCGCGCCCTCGGCGTCCCCGAGCACCGCAACGACGCCCGGGCCGACTACTTCCTGCTGCCGCTGCCGTCCGCCGAGCGGCTGCTGCTCTGCTCCGACGGGGTCAGCGGCATGCTCGAGGCGGCCGAGATCGCCGAGATCCTGGGTCGCCTGGAGGACCCCCGCGACGCCGCGGACGCCGTCGTCGCGGCCGCGGTGGCCGCGGGCGGCAGGGACAACGCGACGGCGGTCGTGGTCGATGTGGTGGGATTGGTCCGTCAGGACGCCTACGACGCCGAGCGTCAGCGCGGGAGCCTCGAGGAGAAGCTGGGAGCGTTGCCGTGAGCGAGCCGAGCACCTGGGAGCGCGAAGGCGCCGCCCGGTCCTTCCAGCCCGGGGACTGGTACGCCGTCCTCGGACCGCACGTGGTCGTGTTGCTGCCGCCGTCGCAGCGGCAGCGAGCCGCCGCGACCTGGTCCGCGGTGGACGCCGGCGCCGGGTTCGACGAGGTCCTCGACGCGGTGCTGGCCGACGGGCTGCGCGGCCTGCCGGCCTTCGCGCTGGTCGGCCGGCGCGACCCGGCGCGCTCGGCGGTCACCGCGCTGTTGCGCGGACCGGTGCGGGCCTCGTTCACCGCCGACGGCGAGACCGTGGCCGTCGACGGCGATGCGGCCGTCACCTGGGTCGAGCGCACGTTCGCCACCGTCCAGGAGATGGTGTTGGTCGCCGAACCGGTCGCCGCCGGGCCGCAGCTGCCCGCCGGCGACGGGCTGGTCCGGGTCTCGCGCCTCCAGCAGCCGGCCGCCGCGGCCGTTCCCGAGCCACTCCCCGAGCCGCTGCCCGAAGCGCTCCGGGTCCCCGAGCCCGAGCCGGAGCCCGCGCCGCAGGAGGCCAGCGGACTCGACCTGGTCGAGGAGCTGCTCACCGAGCCGGTCGTGGTGCTGCCCGAGCCCGACGACCTGCCTCCGGTGCCGCCGCCGGCCCCGGGCGGTGCCGCGGTGCCGCCTCCGCCCCCGTTCCCGCCACCGGCCTTCGACGCCGATCAGGCGGGCGACCACGACGGCCTGACCGAGACCGGCCGTGGGCCTGCGGTGGAGCCGTCGCCGGCGACGAGCCGGCCGGTCGCGCGGTTGGCGTTCTCGCACGGCGAGACCGTCGATGTCGACCGCCCGGTGGTGATCGGCCGCGCCCCCGAGGCCCGCCGCTTCGAGCCGCACGACCAGCCGCGGCTGGTCACCGTGCCGAGCCTGCACCAGGAGATCTCGGCGACCCACGTCGAGGTGCGACCGGGCGCCGGCGCCGACCACGGTCTCGCGGTGGCGACCGACCTGGGCTCGACCAACGGCACCGTGGTGGTCCAGCCAGGACTCGGACCGGAGGAGCTGCGTCCGGGCATCCCGGTCCAACTCCTTCCCGGTGCGGTCATCGACCTCGGCGACGGCGTGACCGTCCACGTCACCAACCCCTGACCCGCCCGTGGAACCGATGTCCGAGCTCCCGCCCGCGCCCGTGGACCGGCGCTTCTACGCGTTCGTCGTCGACCGGCTGGCCGCCTGGGGCCTGTACGCCGCCGCGGGCGCCGCTGCGTACCTCCTGCTCGACGACGTCTGGACCACGGTCGCCGTGGTGGCCGGCGTGGTGGCGGCGGTGGGCCTGGCCTCGGCGCTGGCGCTGGGCCTGCGCGGCACCTCGCTCGGCAAGGCCGCGCTCGGGCTCAGGCTGGTGGATCCGGCGACCGGCCGTCCGGTGGGCGTGCCGGCGGCGCTGTTGCGCACCCTGCTGCTCGGTGCGGCCGCGCTGCCCACCCTGGGTCTGGCGACCGCAGCCCTCGCCTGGACCGCGCTCGCCGATCGCTCCGGGCGCCGCCGCGGCGTGCACGACCTGCTCGCCCACGGCCTGGTCGTCGACGAGCGGCCACCTCCCGTCGAGGAGGTCGAGGCGGAGGCGGCGACCCAGCAGGTCGTCAACCTGACCGCGATGCGGCTGATGCCGGCCCCCTCGATGCCGATGATGCCGGCGACCCCGGCGACCCCGGTGGCCGCCACGCCGCCGTCGATCCCAGCGACCCCGGTGGCCGCCTCGCCCCCGTCGGTCCCAGCCACCCCTCGGGCACCGGTCCCGGCGCCTGCGGGCCCACCGGGACCGCCCCCCGGCGAACCTCCAGCGGCCCCCGGCAAGCGGCAGCGGCTGGGGTGGCCGCTGCTGCCCGCACCGACGTCGCCGCCCCCGCCTCCGCCGTCCGGGGCGCCGGGGGCCCACGCCGCCCCGCCCGGAACGGCGTCGCCTGCGTCCCGCCCGGGCGGGCACCGCACTCGTGGCGGCCGGCGCCGGGCCGAGACCACGGCCGAGCGCGAGGCCGGGCAGCGTCCGAACGCGGCCACCCGGTGGCGGGTCAGCTTCGACACCGGCGAGTCGCTGGTGGTGGAGGGCCTCACCCTGGTCGGCCGGCGCCCCGAGCCGCGCCCGGGTGAGCCGGTGCGCCACCTGATGCCGCTGCGGTCGCAGGACATGTCGCTGTCGAAGACGCACGCCCAGCTGCAGGTCGCCGACGACGGCGTGCTGGTGGTGCTCGATCGCGGCTCGACCAACGGCACCTTCCTGGTGCGGCAGGGCGCGGCGCGTCCGCTGCCCGCCGGACGCGGGACCAGCCTGGCCGACGGCGACCGGGTGCGGTTCGGCGACCGCGAGATGAGCGTCTCCCGCGAGGGCTGAGGCGGCCGGGACGCTCCGGGCTCAGCGCCCGAGCAGCACCGGCACCCGGGTCACCGTGCCGGTGGCACCGCGCCAGACCACCCAGCCGTCGTCGACCGGGCGCACGGTCGCGGTGTCGTCCACGCGGATGGTGTAGTTCGCGCTCTCGCCAGGGCCGAGTCGGACGGCGGCCGGGGTGACGGTGACCGTGTGGTGGGCGAAGCCCCTGACGTCGACGGAGAAGTAGCGGGCCCGCGGCAGGGTGTTCGTGACCGTGCGTCGGGCCCTCGGTGGTGCCGGGGCGCAGCAGGACCGAGGGGGTGTTGAGCCGCACCCGGCCACCTTCGAGCCAGGCGCGGTAGTCGCCGGCGTCCAGCTCGTGCACCAGACCGGGGCGGTTGGCGCGGGCTGCGTTCACGCTGCCCGCACCGGAGCGCAGCACGGAGGTGGCCCGGACCCGGCCGGCGGAGCCGACCAGCGCCGAGCGGACGGTGGTGGCCGGCCAGTCGGGGTGCCGGGAGCGGATCAGGGCGGCGGCGCCGGCCACCCGGGCGGCCGCCGCGGAGGTGCCGGTGAGGACGTCCCAGCGGTCGGCGCGGACCCGGGCCGGCACCGCCGCGACCACGCCGACGCCACCTGCGACCAGGTCGGGCTTCACCACGCTGGCGGCCGGGTCGCCGCCACTGGACCAGGGCGCCACCCCGGGCACGCTGCGCTGCCGGCCGGCGGGCTCCACCCGCACCCGGCCCGCGGGGTGCTCGGCCAGCCAGCTGCGCAGGCGCTCGGCCCCGGACCGGTCGAGATGCACGGTCGGGACGCTGTGGAAGTCGGGGTAGGTGGAGCCGGGCCCGACATTGGCGAGCACCATGCCCACGCCGTCGGCGCGGTGCACGGCGGCCGACTTGTCCACCCGCCCGACCTGGCCGCGCTCGCAGAGGACGACGGCCCCGGCGACCCGGGCGGCGTCGAGCGAGCCGGGGGCGCAGATCCGGGCGTCGTCTCTCTGGGCGCCGGGGGCGGGCGCGTCGGCACCCACCACCAGGCGCGCCGGGCCGACCGCGGCGCGGGCGGCGCTGGCTCCGGTCAGGGTCAGGCCGGGGGCGGTCACCCGGCCCAGCCGGCGGGCCCGGGTCGCGGCGCCCACCGTGGTCACCCACGGGCTCGGGTGGCCGGCGAAACGGCGGGCTCCGGCGTTGCCGGCGGCGGCGACCACGACGACGTCGGACTCGGCCGCGCCGAGCAGGGCGCGCTGGAGCGTGTCGAGCTCGCCGGAGGCGGAGACCGCGAGGGTCAGCACGTCGACGCCGTCGGCGACCGCGTCGTCGACGGCGCTGACCAGGTCGGCCGTGGAGCAGCCGTCGTCGGCGGGGTCGGGCGCGGTCCAGCAGGCCTTGTAGGCGGCGACCCGGGCCTGCGGGGCGGTGCCGGAGAACCGGCCGTAGCGCCGCCCGGCGACCCGCACGGTCAGACCGGGGTTGCCGGCGGCCAGTGAGGCCACCTGGGTGCCGTGGCCGTGGTCGTCGCGGACGGAGAGCGCGTCGGTGCTGCGGACCCGCTCCTCGCCGAACCCGGCGGCGTACCACCGGGCGGAGACCAGCTTCGCGTCGCAGCTGCTGGTGCTGAACTGCTCCCCGGGCTGGCAGTCGCCGTCGAAGTCGGCCGGTCGGCGTCCCAGGCCCGGCGCGTCGCTGAACAGTGGACTGTCGGGGTCGATGCCGGTGTCGACGACCCCGACCACGACCCCGGCGCCACCGCGGGTGCGCGCCCGGGGCTGGGGCTGGGTGGCCACCCGCTCGGCGGCGGCGAGCCGGTGCACGCGGTCGCGCTCGACCAGCGCCACGCCGGGCTGCGCGGCCAGCTCGTCGGCCTGGCGCGCGGTCAGCCGGACGGCGACACCGTTGAGCGCCGTGGTCCACCGGTAGACCGGGGCCGGGGCGCCGACCGCGGCGAGGGCGTTCGTCTGCTGCTGATGGGCGCGGAAGCGGGCCAGCGGTCCGGGCAGCCGGTCGTCGTCCGCGGCGCCGGGACCGACCAGCGTGACCAGATAGAGGTGGGTGGGTCCCGCCTTGGCAGCCGGGGCGGGAGAGGCGGGGGCGGCGGCGGACGGGGCTGCGGCGGGCGTCAGCATGGCCGCGGCCGCGAGCAGCGCCACGGCCGGCCGCGCCAGCGTCGGTCCCAGCTTGCCTGCCATGTCGACTCCACACTCCTCTCGGCGCGTCCGGTCCCCCGCCGCCAGCGGAGGGGACCGTCCATTGTGCCCCACCCGTCTCCGCAGTGACAGGCGTTCGTGCAGCGGCATCTGGTTGGCGACCCCCGGCAGCCCGGGCCTAGGCTTGGGCGGCGCAGAGCAGCTGCGCGGTCCAACGCACTCGTAGGAGAGATCAGCCGTGCCCACTGGCAAGGTCAAGTGGTTCGACGCCGAGAAGGGCTTCGGCTTCCTCTCGCAGCCCGACGGTCCCGACGTCTACGTGCGGTCCGAGGCGCTCCCCGAGGGCGTGACCACGCTCAAGGCCGGCACCCGGGTGGAGTTCGGCATCGCCCAGGGACGGCGCGGCGACCAGGCCCTGCAGGTGCGCGTCCTCGACGCCCCGCCGAAGGTCGCGCGGGCGCAGTCGCACGCCCGTCGCAAGCGCCCCGAGGAGATGGTCCCGATCGTCGAGGACCTGATCCGGATGCTCGACGGCGTCGGCGAGAGCTACCGGCGCGGTCACCACCCCGATGGCCGCACCGCCGCCCCGGTGGCGAAGGTGCTGCGGGCGCTCGCCGACGAGCTCGAACTCTGACCGGGCCTACCTGACGCCCTCGGCGACGCCGTGCGCGGTGCCGTCGGAGGCGACGGGCCGGGCCCGGGCCGCGTTGCGCGGGCCGTTGGCGAGCACGAACACGGTCCAGGCGGCCAGGGCGGCCGCGGCCACGCCGAGACCGAGGCGCGGTGGGTCCAGGGGCAGCGCGATGCCGACGAACCCGCCGGCCACCCAGGCCAGCTGGAGCAGGGTGTCGCTGCGCGCGAAGGCACTGGTCTGCACGCGCTCGTGCACGTGGCGCTGGATCGTCGAGTCCAGCGAGACCTTGGCGAGGTACTGCGCCAGGCCCGCGGTCAGGCCCAGCAGCGCCGCGGTCAGCACGCCGTAGAACAGCGCGGCGACCAGCGCCATCGAGGCCGCGGCGACGAGCGTGACCACCACGGTGACGGCGGGGTTGATCTTCTTCACCAGCGACGCGGTGACGATGCCCAGGGTGTTGCCCAGGCCGGCGGCGCCGATGACGAGCGCCAGCAGCCACTCGGTGCTCCAGCCGCCGATCGGGTTCTCCCGGAGCAGGAAGGCCATGAACATCGTGAGGAACCCCGAGAGCCAGCGCGGACCGCAGTTGGCGCGCAGCGCGAACGCGACCGGCCCCGGGATGCGCACCTTCCGCCGCCCCTTGCGGCCGGTGCTCGCGCCGCCCAGGAAGACCATCTCCTCCTCGCCGGCGCTGGAGTCGACCTGGGCGGGCAGCCGGATCGCGGCGATGGTGGCGATCACGAACAGCACGAAGGCGTAGCGCAGCGCCCACTCGGAGCCGACGGTGGCCGCGAGGCCCGCGATCGGCGCGGACACGACGGTCCCGACCACGCCCGACAGCGACACCCGGCCGTTCGCCTTGACCAGCGTGAACTCCTCGGGCAGCAGCCGGGGCACGGCCGCGGCCCGGGTGACTCCGTAGGCCTTCGAGGCGACCAGCACCCCCAGCGCCGCCGGGAACAGCCACACCGACTCGGTGGCCACCGCCCCGGCCAGCACCCAGCAGAGGAAGGCGCGCACCGCCATCGTGGTGCCGATGGCCCACCGCCGGCCGTGGCTGAACCGGTCGAGGAACGGACCGATCAGCGGCGCGACGATCGCGAACGGGAGCATGGTCAGGCCGAGGAACAGCGCGACCTGGCCCCGGGCCTCGCCGGTCGGCACCTGGAAGAACAGGGTGCCGGCCAGGGAGATCGCCACCGCGGCGTCGCCGGCGGTGTTGAACGCGTGCATCTCGAGCAGGCGGTTCAGCCCGGACTTGCCGGCGCCCTGGGCGCTGGCGGCGCGGCGCGCCTGCTGGACGGTGTAGCGGCCGGCCCGTCCGGTGGCCCGCGCGGCCCCGCGCACGCCCCGCGCGGTGGCCCGCGCCGACGTGCCGAGGCCCCGGCCGGGGGAGTCCGGTCGCGGATCGCTCATGGGCACCATCCTGCCCCCTTCCGGGGGGTCGGAGGTCACCAGGACACGGCCCGGCCTGACAGGGATGCCCGCCATGGGTCATGATTTCGCGCGTGATGACTCTCGTGCGCCCCAAGCCCGACGCCGCTGCCGTGGCCGCGGTGGACGCGGCTCGTGCCGCGCTGGTCGAGGAGGTCGACGCCGCCGACGTCGGTGAGCACCTCGGCCACGTGGTCGAGGGCGAGCGCGTCGTCACCCACCAGTTCGCCTGCACCCGCCCCGGCTACGTCGGGTGGCGCTGGTCGGTGACCGTGGCCCGGGCCCCCCGGCAGAAGCACGTCACGATCGACGAGATGGTGCTCGTTCCCGGCGACGAGGCCATCGTCGCCCCGCCGTGGGTCCCCTACCGCGAGCGCATCCAGCCCGGCGACCTCTCGCCGGGCGACCTGCTGCCGGTCGCCGACGACGACCCGCGGCTGGTGCCGACCTACGCATTCGGCGACGACCCGCTCGACCCGGACGAGAAGGCCCAGATCCGCACGGTCGCGAAGGACCTCGGGCTCGGCCGGGTGCGCACGCTCTCGCCCGAGGGCCGCGAGCTCGCCGCGCAGCGGTGGTACGACGGCGACGCGGGGCCGGGCTCGCCCCTCGCCCAGTCCGCGCCCGACCAGTGCCACACCTGCGGGTTCCTGACCCGCCTGAACGGGCCGCTCTCGGAGCTGTTCGGCGTCTGCGCCAACGGTGACGCCAACGACGACGGACGAGTGGTCTCGTTCGACCACGGCTGCGGGGCGCACTCGGAGGTGCGGCTGGCCAAGCGGCACGAGCCGCAGCCGCTGCCGGAGCCGGTCGTCGACACGATCAGCCTCGACGACCTCGACCCGCTGGGGTGACCCCGCTCGGCTGAGCCTCCTGGTCAGTGCCGCCGCGCGGCCTCGCGCGCCTTGCGCCGCCGGCGGCAGTACTCCACGCCGAACGCGCCGAGCCCGAAGCCGGCCAGGCAGGTCCACAGCCACCACAGCCGGCCGTCGTCCTCGAGGCTGCCGTAGAACGGCAGCAGGGCGACGAAGGCGACCAGCCACAGCAGGGTGCCGACCTCGACGGTGCGCACGCCGTCGACGTCGAGCGGTTCGACGTCGGCGACGAAGAAGGTCCGGTTGCCGATCTCGTGCCGATCCGGCTGCTCGTCGCGCAACTCCACACGGCCACGCTAGTGCACCGGCGTCACGGGCGGCGCGGGGCTCTATGCTGCCGCCCCGTGAGCACCACGAGTCCTGAGTCCTCGGTCGTCGACCGCTTCTTCAAGATCAGCCAGCGCGGCTCCACCGTCGGCCGTGAGGTGCGCGGCGGCATCGTCACGTTCTTCACGATGGCCTACATCATCGTGCTGAACCCGCTGATCCTCGGCTACGCGACCGACGCCGACGGGCAGGTCCTCGGCGGCGGCACCGAGCCCGGGGCGAACATCGCGATGATCGCCGCGGGCACCGCCCTGGTCGCCGGCGTGATGACGATCCTGATGGGGGTGGTCGCCAACTTCCCGCTGGCGCTGGCCACGGGGCTGGGCCTGAACGCGTTCGTGGCGTTCTCGATCGCCTCGCAGATGACCTGGGCCGACGCGATGGGCCTGGTCGTGATCGAGGGACTGGTCATCCTGGTGCTGGTGCTGACCGGCTTCCGGGAGGCGGTCTTCCACGCGGTGCCGGCGCAGCTGAAGATCGCGATCTCGGTGGGCATCGGCCTGTTCATCGCGCTGATCGGGTTCGTCGACGCCGGCTTCGTGCGCCGCGTCCCCGACGCGGCGAACTCGACCGTGCCGGTCCAGCTGGGTCTCGGTGGACAGCTCGAGGGCTGGCCGGTGGTGGTCTTCGCGCTCGGACTGGTGCTGGTGATCACGCTGTGGGTGCGCGGGGTGCGCGGCGCGATCCTGCTCTCGATCGTGCTCACCACGGTCGTGGCGGTGGTCGTCGAGGCGCTGCTCGACCTGGGCCGTGCGGGCGCCGAGAACCCGACCGGCTGGGGCCTGACGGTCCCGGCCTGGCCCGACGACCTGTTCGCGATGCCCGACTTCGGCACGGTCGGCGAGTTCTCGCTGCTCGGCTCGTTCTCCTCCGCCGGCATCGTCACCGCGATGCTCCTGGTCTTCACGCTCATGCTGGCCGACTTCTTCGACACGATGGGCACGATGACCGCGATCGGCGCCGAGGCGGACCTGCTCGACGAGGAGGGGGCGCCGCCGAGCACCCGGCGGATCCTGGTCGTCGACTCGATCGCGGCGGCCGCGGGCGGCGCGGCCGGCGTCTCGTCGAACACCTCCTACATCGAGTCCGCGTCGGGTGTGGGGGAGGGGGCCCGCACCGGCCTCGCGTCGGTGGTGACCGGCGTGCTGTTCCTGTGCTCGATGGTGGCCGCGCCGCTGGTCGGGATGATCCCCTCCGAGGCCGCGGTTCCGGCGCTGGTGCTGGTCGGCTTCTTGATGATGCAGCAGGTCCGCGGCATCGAGTGGGCCGACGCCGAGATCGCCATCCCGGCGTTCCTCACGATCGTGCTGATGCCGTTCACCTATTCGATCTCGGTCGGGATCGGCGCCGGCTTCCTCGCGTTCGTGCTGATCAAGGTGGTCCGCGGCAAGGCCCCCGAGGTGCACCCGCTGCTGTGGCTGATCGCGGCGCTGTTCCTGGTCTACTTCGGGATCGACCCGATCACCGACGCGCTCAGCTGAGCCGGTCGCCGACGGCCCGGGTGACCATGCTCACCCGGGCCGTCCGTCATTTGCGGGAATCCTTAGCAGAAGTAATGAGTTACGCTAACGATATGCCTTCCGCCCAGCAGACCGTCCGCAGCGACGCCGGCCTCGCCTCCGAGCTGCGGCTCGCCGTGATGCGGCTGCGGCGCCGGCTGGCGGTCGAGCGCGACCCCGCCAACGAGCTCAGCATGAACGCGATGGCCGTGCTCGGGGCGCTGCACCGCAGCGGCGACCTCACCTTGGGAGAGCTGGCCGCCCACGAGCGGGTGCAGCCGCCGAGCATGACGCGCATGGTGAACGCCCTCGAGGAGGGCGGCTACGTCGCGCGCCGCCCACACGACACCGACGGGCGGCAGGTCGTGGTGGCGCTGTCCGACCTCGGCCGCCGGACCCTGCTGGCCGACCGTGCCCGCCGCGACGAGTGGCTGGCCTGCCGGCTACGCGGCCTCGCGCCCGACGAGCGCGCCCTGCTCCGCAAGGCCGCCCCGCTGCTCCAACGACTCGCCCAGGAGGACTGAGAACCACTTGAGCCCCACCTTCCGCTCGCTCGCGAACCCCAACTACCGCAAGTACGTCGCCGGGAGTGCGGTGTCGAACACCGGCACCTGGATGCAACGGGTCGCGCAGGACTGGCTGGTGCTCACGCTCCCGGGGGGCAACGGGACCGCGCTCGGCATCACCACCGGGCTGCAGTTCCTGCCGGTGCTGCTGCTCTCGCCGTACGCCGGGGTGGTCGCCGACCGCTTCCCCAAGCGCCGGCTGCTGCAGCTGACCCAGCTCACCATGGCGCTGGCCTCGTTGGCGCTCGGCGTGATCGCGGTCACCGGGGCCGCCGAGATCTGGCACGTCTACCTGATCGCGTTCGTGTTCGGGATCGGCGCGGCGTTCGACGGTCCCGCCCGGCAGTCGTTCGTCTCCGAGATGGTGGAGCCCGACGACCTCACGAACGCGGTGGGCCTGAACTCGGCGACGTTCAACGCGGCCCGGCTGCTCGGGCCGGCGATCGCGGGCCTGATGATCGGCGCGCTCGGCGGCGGTGCCACCGCCACCGGCTGGGTGATCCTGCTCAACGCCCTGTCCTACGGGGCGGTGATCTGGCAGCTCCAGCGCATGGACATCCGGCTGCTGCACTCGCCGGACCCGGTCGCCCGGGTGCCGGGCGCGCTGCGCGAGGGGGTCGCCTACGTGCGCAGCCAGCCACGCATGGTCCTGGTGCTGATCATGGTCTTCTTCGCCGGCACCTTCGGCATGAACTTCCAGATCACCTCGGCGCTGATGGCCACCGAGGTCTACGGCAAGGGGGCCAGCGAGTTCGGCCTGCTCGGCTCCGCGCTGGCCGTGGGATCGCTGACGGGGGCGCTGCTGGCGGCCCGGAGGGTGCGCATCCGGCTGCGGCTGCTGGTCGGGGCGGCGCTCGGGTTCGGTGTCGCCGAGATCGTGGCCGGGGTGCTGCCCAACTACGTCACGTTCGCGGTGTTCGCCCCGGTGATCGGCTTCTTCACGCTGACCCTGCTCAACTCCGCCAACGCGACCCTGCAGCTCGAGTCCGACCCCGCCTTCCGGGGCCGGGTGATGGCGCTCTACATGACGATCGTGATGGGCGGCACGCCGATCGGGTCGCCGATCATCGGCTGGATCGGGGAGAGCCTCGGTGCCCGCTGGACCCTGGTAATCGGTGGCGCGCTGACGATTCTCGGGGCCCTGCTCGCCGTGGCGGTCTTCACCAGGCTCGACGCGCCCGCCCGAGGGGGCTTGCGGGCCGTTTTGACCCCTGCTAACGGGCCGGGTAGCCTTTTTCCTCGTGTCTGGGACAACCAGGCCGTTGCGCGTGCTCGGAAACTGTAGGCGGATCAGGCCGTCGACACATCCCCACGTCAGCTCCTGCCGAGGACCAGTCTCACGGTGGGCGACACGCCCGACCTCGGGGGCGAGCGGCGCCGGTTGAACCAGCACCGCCCGGACACGCAGCATCACCACCGTGCGCGGCAGATCGCCGAGCACTGAGAGCCACGAAGAAGGGGAACCGCCCGGTGCCCACCATCCAGCAGTTGGTCCGCAAGGGCCGCCAGGACAAGGTGTCGAAGAACAAGACGCCTGCCCTCAAGGGTTCGCCCCAGCGACGCGGTGTGTGCACCCGCGTCTACACCACGACCCCCAAGAAGCCGAACTCCGCCCTGCGCAAGGTCGCCCGTGTGCGCCTCTCCAGCGGCGTCGAGGTCACGGCCTACATCCCGGGCGTCGGCCACAACCTCCAGGAGCACTCGATCGTGCTCGTGCGCGGTGGCCGGGTCAAGGACCTCCCCGGTGTCCGCTACAAGATCATCCGCGGCACGCTCGACACCCAGGGCGTGAAGAACCGCAAGCAGGCTCGCAGCCGCTACGGAGCCAAGAAGGAGAAGAGCTGATATGCCGCGCAAGGGTCCCGCTCCCAAGCGGCCGATCGACGTCGACCCGGTCTACGGGTCGCAGCTGGTCACCCAGCTCGTCTCCAAGGTGCTGCAGGACGGCAAGAAGCAGGTCGCGCAGCGCATCGTCTACACCGCGCTCGAGGGCTGCCGCGAGAAGACCGGCACCGACCCGGTCGTGACGCTCAAGCGCGCGCTCGACAACGTCAAGCCCGCCATCGAGGTCAAGTCCCGCCGCGTCGGCGGTGCGACCTACCAGGTCCCGATCGAGGTCAAGGGCACCCGCGGCACCACGCTCGCGCTGCGCTGGCTGGTCGGCTACGCCCAGGACCGTCGCGAGAAGACGATGGCCGAGCGGCTCATGAACGAGATCCTCGACGCCTCCAACGGCCTCGGTGCCGCGGTGAAGAAGCGCGAGGACACCCACAAGATGGCCGAGTCCAACAAGGCCTTCGCCCACTACCGCTGGTGACCGGCCCGGGGCCGGCGTCACCCGCCGGCTCCGGCCCACACCTGCCCCGGCCCAATCAGCAGGCCCAACTTTCGAAGGACTGAGACTTAGTGGCTGTCGACATCACCACGGACCTCAACAAGGTCCGCAACATCGGCATCATGGCGCACATCGACGCCGGCAAGACCACCACCACCGAGCGGATCCTGTTCTACACGGGGATCACCTACAAGATCGGTGAGGTCCACGAGGGCGGCGCCACGATGGACTGGATGGAGCAGGAGCAGGAGCGCGGCATCACGATCACGTCCGCCGCGACGACCTGCTGGTGGAAGAACCACCAGATCAACATCATCGACACCCCCGGGCACGTCGACTTCACCGCCGAGGTCGAGCGCTCGCTGCGGGTGCTCGACGGCGCGGTGGCCGTCTTCGACGGTGTCGCCGGCGTCGAGCCGCAGACGATGACCGTGTGGCGCCAGGCGAACAAGTACTCCGTCCCCCGGATGTGCTTCGTCAACAAGCTCGACCGCACCGGCGCGGACTTCTTCCGCTGCGTCGACATGATGGTCGACCGCCTCAACTCCACCCCGCTGGTCCTGCAGATCCCGATCGGCGCCGAGTCCGACTTCCTCGGCGTCGTCGACCTGGTCGGCATGCGCGCCCTCACCTGGCGCGGCGAGACCAAGATGGGTGAGGACTACGAGGTCGAGGAGATCCCGGCCGAGCTGGCCGACAAGGCCGCCGAGTACCGCGAGAAGTTCCTCGAGACGCTCGCCGAGGCCGACGACGCGATCATGGAGAAGTACCTCGAGGGTGAGGAGTTCACCGTCGAGGAGCTCGAGGCCGCGATCCGCCGGGCCACGCTGGCCGACCGGGTCAACCCGGTGCTGTGCGGCACCGCGTTCAAGAACAAGGGCGTCCAGCCGCTGCTCGACGCGGTCGTGAAGTTCCTCCCCTCGCCGCTCGACATCGACGCGATCATCGGTCACAAGCCCGGTGACGAGGAGACCGAGATCGCCCGCAAGCCCTCCGACGACGAGCCGTTCTCCGGCCTGGCCTACAAGATCGCCTCCGACCCGCACCTGGGCAAGCTGATCTACGTCCGGGTCTACTCCGGCAAGCTCGAGGCCGGTTCGACCGTGGTCAACTCGGTCAACGGCCGCAAGGAGCGGATCGGCAAGGTCTACCAGATGCACGCGAACAAGCGTGAGGAGATCGCCTCGGTCGGCGCCGGCCAGATCGTGGCCGTGATGGGCCTGAAGGACACCAAGACCGGCCACACCCTGTGCGACCAGCAGAACCAGGTCGTCCTCGAGTCGATGACGTTCCCGGCCCCGGTGATCGAGGTCGCGATCGAGCCCAAGACCAAGAGCGACCAGGAGAAGCTGGGCATGGCGATCCAGCGGCTCTCCGACGAGGACCCGACCTTCACGGTCAAGTCCGACGAGGAGACCGGTCAGACGATCATCGCCGGCATGGGCGAGCTCCACCTGGAGATCCTGGTCGACCGGATGAAGCGCGAGTTCCGCGTCGAGGCCACCGTCGGCAAGCCCCAGGTGGCCTACCGGGAGACCCTCCGCAAGGAGGTCAAGAACCACAGCTACACCCACAAGAAGCAGACCGGTGGCTCCGGCCAGTTCGCGAAGGTCGTCGTCTCGCTCGGCCCCAACATCGACCCCGAGACCGGTGTCGGCGCGGGCTACGTGTTCGAGAACAACGTCTCCGGTGGTCGCGTGCCGCGCGAGTACATCCCCTCGGTCGACCAGGGCGGCCAGGAGGCCATGGAGTTCGGCGTGCTCGCCGGCTACCCGATGGTCGACGTGAAGTTCACCCTCGAGGACGGCGCCTACCACGACGTCGACTCCTCCGAGTTGGCCTTCAAGATCGCCGGCAACCAGGCCTTCAAGGAGGCCGCCCGGATGGCCAAGCCGGTGCTGCTCGAGCCGATGTTCGCGGTCGAGGTGACCACGCCCGAGAACTTCCTCGGCACGGTCATCGGTGACATCAACAGCCGGCGCGGCCACATTCAGGCGCAGGAGGAGCGGCACGGCGACATGGTCGTCTCCGCCCTCGTGCCGCTGTCCGAGATGTTCGGGTACGTTGGCGACCTGAGGTCGAAGACCTCCGGCCAGGCTTCGTACTCGATGGAGTTCGACTCGTACGCCGAGGTTCCTTCGAACATCGCCGACGAGATCATCAAGAAGGTTCGCGGCGAATAGCGCAGCGGAACCTCGCACCACCACTGCTAGTACGAGTCAAGTAACACACACACCAGGAGGAGCCCACCGTGGCTAAGGCGAAGTTCGAGCGGACCAAGCCGCACGTCAACATCGGCACCATCGGTCACATCGACCACGGCAAGACGACGCTGACCGCAGCGATCACCAAGGTCCTGCACGACAAGTACCCGGACCTGAACCCCTTCACGCCGTTCGACGAGATCGACAAGGCGCCCGAGGAGCGGCAGCGCGGCATCACGATCTCGATCGCGCACGTCGAGTACCAGACCGAGGGGCGCCACTACGCGCACGTCGACTGCCCCGGTCACGCCGACTACATCAAGAACATGATCACCGGCGCGGCGCAGATGGACGGCGCGATCCTGGTGGTGGCCGCCACCGACGGCCCGATGCCGCAGACCCGCGAGCACGTGCTCCTCGCCCGCCAGGTCGGCGTGCCGGCTCTGGTCGTCGCGCTCAACAAGTGCGACATGGTCGACGACGAGGAGCTCATCGAGCTCGTCGAGATGGAGGTGCGCGAGCTCCTCAGCGAGTACGAGTTCCCGGGCGACGACATCCCGGTCGTGCGCGTGGCCGCGTTCCCGGCCCTCAACGGCGACGCCAAGTGGGGCGACTCGATCGCCGAGCTGATGCAGGCCGTCGACGACTACATCCCGACCCCGGCGCGCGACACCGACAAGCCGTTCCTGATGCCGGTCGAGGACGTCTTCACGATCACCGGTCGTGGCACGGTCGTCACCGGCCGCATCGAGCGCGGCATCGTCAAGGTCGGCGAGGAGATCGAGATCCTCGGCATCCGCGACACCTCGGCGAAGACCACGGTCACCGGTGTCGAGATGTTCCGCAAGCTGCTCGACGAGGGTCAGGCCGGTGAGAACGTCGGTCTGCTGCTTCGCGGCACCAAGCGCGAGGACGTCGAGCGCGGCATGGTTCTCGCCAAGCCGGGCACCACGACCCCGCACACCAACTTCGAGGCCTCGGTCTACATCCTCTCGAAGGAGGAGGGCGGCCGGCACACGCCGTTCTTCAACAACTACCGCCCGCAGTTCTACTTCCGCACCACGGACGTGACGGGCGTCGTGACCCTGCCCGAGGGCACCGAGATGGTGATGCCCGGTGACAACACCGAGATGGCCGTCGAGCTGATCCAGCCGATCGCGATGGACGAGGGTCTGCGGTTCGCGATCCGCGAGGGCGGCCGCACCGTCGGCGCCGGTCGGGTCACCAAGATCACCAAGTGATCTCGGCAGGCTCGGTCGACCGGGTCGTCTGACACACAGCGAAGGGCCCCCAGCCGCAAGGCTGGGGGCCCTTCGCCGTTCCCGCGGCCGGTCTCAGGCCATCGCGTCGGAGCGCGCGTGCTGGGCGACGATCGGCCAGTAGACGCGGGTGCGAGCCTGCTCAGCGGGGGCCGCGTGGTCGGAGTAGTACTCCTCCCACATCACCTCCTGGTTGAGCACGAGCTCGCGGGCGGCGGCGTGGTCCTGCAGCACGGTGTAGGTCTCGGGCAACCGTTCGTACGGGCCGATGTGCAAGGTGGTCAGCGCGTCGCCGGTCGGGAGCACGAGCGGTTCCACCACCCCGTCGCCGACCACCTCTTCGTCGACCACGAACCCGGCCGAGGCCCGGAAGAGCCCCCCGTCGATCCGATGGTAGAAGCCGACCGCGGGGCCGGTGATGGCGATCCCGTGCTCGGTCAGGAACCTGGCCACGGTGCCGAAGGCGGCGGCCATCCGGTCGCCCAGCTCCTCGTGGTGCCACTCGAAGGTGGTCACGGCGAGGTGGCGGCCCACTTCATGGGTGATGCTGACTGTCTGGTTCATCGTCTCTTTCCTCCCGGCGGTTCACTTGGAGGCTAGGTCCGGCGCGCAGGGCGGCTGTAGGGCCCAAGGGCCCGGCGGCCAGGGACCCTGCCGGCTGGGAGAGGATGGTCCTCATGCAGGAGGAGCCTGCCGGCGTCCGCCCGGCCCGACCCCACCACCGGCTGACCGACGACGGACGCCGGATGCGCGAGGTGCTGACCTACTCCCGACGGGGCAGCCGGTTCAGCACCTCGCAGGCCGCCGCCTGGGAGGCGCACGCGGCGCGCTGGGTGGTGCCCGAGGAGGCCATGGACCGGCCCGGGTTCTCCTGGCCCGAGGTCTTCGGACGCGAAGCGCCGCTGGTCGTGGAGATCGGCTCCGGTGTCGGAGAGGCGACGGCAGCGCTGGCCGCGGGACACCCGGACCTCGACGTGGTCGCCTTCGAGGTGTGGCGTCCGGGGGTGGCCGAGACGCTCGGCCGGCTCGCCGACGCGGGTGCGGAGAACGTCCGGCTCTGCTCGGTCGACGCGGTCTGGTCGTTGGAGCACCTCTTCGCTGCCGGATCGGTGGCCGAGCTGTGGACGTTCTTCCCCGACCCCTGGCACAAGGCGCGCCATCACAAGCGGCGGTTGGTCGGGCCCCGATTCGCCGCGCTCGCGGCCTCGCGGCTCGCGCCCGGCGCGGCCTGGCGGCTGGCCACCGACTGGGAGCAGTACGCCGCGCAGATGCGCGAGGTGCTCGACGCCGAGCCCCGGTTGGCCGGGGGCCCGGTCGCCCGCTGGGAGGAGCGACCGGTGACCAAGTTCGAGCGCAAGGGGCGCAACGCGGGGCGGCAGATCACCGACCTGTGCTACCGGCGGGTCGACTCGCCCTAGTCAGCAGGTCGCCAGGCCCACCGGTCCGGTGCTGCCGCGCGGCACCAGTCGGGTCGCCAGCACGATCCGGTCGTGGGCGGCCGGTCCCGATTCGGCGCCGAGCTGTCCCAGCGCCGCGAGCACCGCCTGGGCGGCCAGTCTGCCCTGCTCCTGCACCGGCTGGGCGACCGTGCTCAGGTCGAAGAACGCGGCCATCTCGTGGTCGTCGAGTCCGATCACCGAGACGTCGTCGGGCACGCGCAGGTGGAGCGTCCGGGCCGCGTGCAGCACCCCGATCGCCATCTCGTCGGAGGCGGCGAAGACCGCCGTCGGGCGCGGCCGGCGACCGAGCAACGCCAAGCCGGCCTGGTAGCCGCCGGTCACGGTGAAGTCGCTGTCGGCCTCGAGACCGGGGTCCGGATCGATCCCGGCCTCGGCCAGGGCCCCCCGGTAGCCGCGCTGCCTCCCGATGGGCGCGGTGAAGTCGAGGGCGTGCTCGGTGTTGCCACCGACGTAGGCGATGCGGCGGTGACCGAGCCCGAGCAGGTGCTCGACCGCGGTTCGCGCGGCCTGCTCGTCGTCGATGCCTACGCTGGCCCAGCCCGGCACCTCGCTGCCGACCACCGCCACCGGGAGGCCGAGCCGCGCGAGCCAGTCCTGCTCGTCCTGGCTGGGGGTGAGGGCCAGGATCAGCACCGCGTCGACCCGCTTGCGCAGCAGGTGCGTCTGGAAGACCCGGTGCCGGGCGTCGTGGTCGCCGGCGAGGTTGTAGAGCAGCAGGTCGTAGCCGTGACCGCGCAGCACCTGCTCGGCGGCGTGCACCACCGAGGAGAAGAACCACTGCGTCACGAACGGCACGACCACGGCGACTGTGCGGGTCTGTCCGCTGGCCAGCCCGGCTGCGCTGGGGGAGGCGACGTAGCCGAGGCGCAGCGCGGTCTCCATCACCCTGGCGCGGGTCTGCTCGGAGACCCCGGGCAGGCCGCGCAGCGCCCGCGACACGGTCGCGGTGGACATGTGCACCTCGCGGGCGACGTCCTTGATGCTGGTCACGGCCGGCCCCTTCGTGCGGCACCGCGCGAGGCAATAGGTTGGTGTCCATGACGACCCGCCTGCCCGCCGCCGGGCCCCTCTCCTTCGGCACCGCGACCGCGTCCTACCAGGTGGAGGGGGCGGTCGCCGAAGACGGCCGCGGCCGCTCGATCTGGGACACCTTCACCGAGCGCCCCGGCGCGATCAAGGACGCCTCCGACGGCGCGGTGGCCTGCGACTCCTACCACCGCTTCGACGAGGACGCCGACCTGCTCGCCGGGCTCGGCGTCGACTGGTACCGCTTCTCGATCGCGTGGCCGCGGGTGCTCCCGGAGGGCCGTGGCCGGGTCGAGACGCGCGGCCTGGACTACTACGACCGGCTCGTCGACTCGCTGCTCGCCCGCGGGGTGGGCCCCTCGCCCACGCTCTACCACTGGGATCTGCCGCAGGCGCTCGAGGACGCCGGCGGCTGGCTGGTGCGTGACACCGCCGAGGCCTTCGCCGACTACGCGATGGTCGTGCACGAGCGCCTCGGCGACCGGGTGGGGCTGTGGACCACCCTCAACGAGCCGTGGTGTGCCGCCTACCTCGGCTACGCCGGCGGCGTGCACGCCCCGGGCCGGCGGGAGGGCGGCGACGCCCACCGGGCGGCCCACCACCTCAACCTCGCCCACGGCCTCGCCGCCGCCCGACTGCACGAGGCCAACGCCGGCGACGTCGGCATCGCGCTGAACCTGGCGCCCATCTGGCCCGAGCGACCCGAGGCCGAGCGGGTCGCCGACGGCGTCGACGCCGTGCGCAACCGGGTCTGGCTGGGCCCGCTCGTCGACGGCGCCTACGACGAGGGACTGCTGTCGGTCGCACCGGTGCTGCGCGACCCCGAGCTGGTCCGCGACGGCGACCTCGAGCTGGTCCGCGGCTCCGCCGACTGGATGGGGATCAACTACTACACGCCCGTGCGCCCGGACCTGCCCGAGGGGCTGCCCGCCGGCGAGGCGCACCCCGAGGCCGGCGCCTACCCGGGCGTCGACCCGGTCGCGTTCGTGGTCCGCGAGCCCCGCACCGACATCGGCTGGGAGGTCGAGCCCCGCGGTCTCGAGGAGCTGCTCGTGGAGACCCACCGCCGCTCCGGCCTGCCTCTCATCGTCACCGAGAACGGTGCCGCCTACGCCGACGAGGTGGTCGACGGGCCTGACGGGCGCACCATCGACGACCAGGACCGGATCGACTACCTGCGCGGTCACATCGACGCCACCGAGCGCGCCCGCGCCGCCGGGGCCGACGTCCGCGCCTACTTCGTGTGGACCCTGCTCGACAACTTCGAGTGGGCAGAGGGCTACACGAAGACGTTCGGCATCGTGCACGTCGACCCCGACGACCAGACGCGCACGCCGAAGGCCTCGTACGCCTGGTTCGCAGACCGGGTCCGGTAGGGGGGCTCGGCCGGCTGTTCCGGCCACGGTTCCTAGCCCTTGACGCTGCCCGCGAGCAGGCCGCGGACGAAGTAGCGCTGCAGGGAGAGGAACACGATCAGCGGGACGACCAGCGACACGAACGCGCCCGCGGACAGCAGGTGCCAATCGGCCCCGCGAGTTCCGGAGAGCTCGGCCAGACGGACGGTGACCGGCGAGATGTCGAGGCTGCCGCCACCGAAGACCAGCGCCACCAGCAGGTCGTTCCACACCCACAGGAACTGGAAGATGCCGAACGCGGCGATGGCGGGCATCATCAGCGGCAGCATGATCCGGCTGAAGATCTGCACGTGGCCGGCGCCGTCGACGCGGGCCGACTCGATCAGCTCGCCGGGGATCTCGCGCATGAAGTTGTGCAGCAGGTAGATCGCCAGCGGGAGCGCGAAGATCGAGTGGGAGAGCCAGATCGTGTAGAAACCTCCGCCGGGCGCCTCGCCGCCGGCCAGTGAGATCAGGTTGAAGGGCGGCTTCACGTAGGCGCTGAGCAGCGGGATCATCGTGATCTGGATCGGCACGATCTGGAGCGCGAAGACGCCGATGAACAGCAGGTTGCGACCCGGGAAGCGCATCCATGCGAAGGCGTAGGCCGCGAGGGTCGCCAGGGTGATCGGGATCAACACGGACGGCAGCGTGATCACGATCGAGTTGATCACGTAGGTGCCGAACTCGGCGCTGCTGCCGCCGGTGAGCACCTCGCGGTAGTTCTCGAGGGTGTAGGGCCCGCCCAGGCCCGTCCACCAGCCGCTGCCCTTGACCTCGTTCTCGGGACGGAACGAGGAGATCAGCAGGCCGGCCGTGGGGACGGTCCACAGCACCGCGATGACGACCGCGGCCAACGAGGCCCAGGGGTTGGTCAGCGCCTTCTTGGCGGTGGAGGCAGCGGACTCCTTGGCGATCGCGCCGGTGACGACCCCGGCCGGGGGGTTCGTGGTTGTCATCGTGCCTCCAGCTTGCGCATCTGACGGATGTTGTAGATCACGATCGGGAGCACCAGCACGAAGATCAGGGTCGCCAGCGCGGCACCGAGACCCTGGTCGAAGGACCGGAAGCTCTGCACGTAGTACTCGTAGGCGAGCACGCTGGTGTCGTAGTTGCCGCCGGTGGTGGTGCGGACGATGTCGAAGACCTTCAGCGTGGTGATGCTGATCGTGGTCAGCACGACGATCAGCGAGGGCCGGATGCTCGGCACGGTGATGTAGCGGAACATCTTCAGACCGCCCACGCCGTCGAGCCGGGCGGCCTCGACGATGTCGTCGGGGATGGCCTTGATCGAGGCCGACAGGATCGTCATCGCGAACCCGGCCTGCACCCAGACCATGATCACGATCAGGAACAGGTTGTTCCACGGCTCGGTGAGCAGGAACCGATAGGTGTCGAAGCCCAGGCTCTTCAACACCTGGTTGGCCAGGCCGATCTGGTCGTTCTCGGTGGCCCGGTAGTCGTAGACGAACTTCCAGATGATCGAGGCTCCGACCAGGGAGATCGCCATCGGCAGGAAGATCAGCGCCTTGGCGAACTTCTCGAACGGCGAGCGGTCGACGAGGACGGCGTAGACGAGACCGATCAGCGTGGAGAGGACCGGCACCAGCGCCACCCACAGGGCGGTGTTGCGCAGCACCAGCAGCAGCGCCTCGTCGGTGAACACCTCGCGGTAGTTGTCCCAGCCGACGAACTCGTCGCCACGCCGGTCGAAGAACGACTGGTAGATGTTGTTGATGGCCGGATAGAGCAGGCCGAGACAGATCAGCAGCACCGCAGGTAGCACGAAGGCGGCGGTCTGGACGAGTTCACCGGAGCGTGAGCGCATCCGCGAGGTCATCAGCAGGATGCCGCCGACCACGACCACGAACAGCGCGACCGCGATGAACATCTGGAGGAACTTGCCGCTGACGGTGTCGATCTCGATCGAACCGGCCAGCGTGGCCAGCACGATCAGCAGGACGACGATGACCACCGGCGTCACCACGAAGGTGAGGATGGGGAGGAGTCGGGTCAGCAGCGAACTGCCTTCTCCGCTCGAAGATCCGGGGGGCGATTCGCTTGCCGGGGCGGGGCCGGTGGGGTCCAGGTCGTGCTCAACGGGCATCGGAACTCCGGGTGCGCGGGGGCCGCAGCGCGGCGGCGGCCGAGTCGGGCGGCGGTGGCGGAGGAACAGGGGCCGGGGCGTCGCGGTCCCCGGGTGGACCCGGGGACCGCGACGTGTGTTGCGGGTTTGGTGTGACGGGAGGCCCCGGTCGGCTCAGCGGCCGGCCGAGGCCGCACCGGTCACGGCCAGGAGGACTCGATCTTCTCGAGGCTCTCCTCGGTGGACTGCCCGGTGATCCAGGCGGTCATCTCGCGCCAGAACGAGCCGGCGCCGACCTCACCCGGCATCAGGTCCGAGGCGTCGAACCGGAAGGTGGCGTCCGGGTCGGCCAGGATCTCCGCGGAGAGCTGGTCGATCGGGCTGACCAGGTTCGCGGTGTCGAGACCGTTGTTCGCCGAGACCCAACCGCCGGCCGGGGTGGCCTTGGCCTTCTCGTTGGCCCACACGTCGCTGGACAGGTAGGTCTGGAACGCCTGGGTGACGGTGTTGTCGTTGAACGCGGCCACGAACTCGCCGCCACCGAGGACCGGGTTGCCGAAGTCCTCGCCGATCGGCGGGAGGTAGAACGCGAACACGTCGCCGTCCTCGGCCACGTTGGTGCCCTCGGGCCAGTTCGCGGCGTAGAAGTTCGCCTGGCGGTGCATCGCGCACTTGCCGTCGACGATCGGCAGACCGCCGTCCTGGAAGGCGGTGGTGGCGATCGACTTCACGTCACCGAACCCACCGTTGACGTAGTCCTCGTTCTTGAGGATGTCGCCCACGGTGTCGAGGCCCTCGACCACGGCGTCGTCGTTGAACGGGATCTCGTGGTTCATCCACTGGTCGTAGACGTCGGGGCCGCCGGTGCGCAGCAGCACGTCCTCGAGCCAGTCGGTGGCCGGCCAGCCGGTGGCCTCGCCGGACTCGATGCCGGCGCACCAGGGCTTGACCTTGCCCTCGTCGGCGATCTGGTCGGACAGCGCGATCATGTCGTCCCAGGTCTGGGGGATCTCCCAGCCGTTGTCGGCGAACATGCTCGGGGAGTACCACACCAGCGACTTGACGTTGGCGCCCAGGGGAGCGGCGTAGAACGTGCCGTCGACGGTGCCGTAGGCCTTCCAGTCCTCACCGAAGAACTCGTCGACGTTCTCCTCGACCGGCCCGGGGGCGGCGACGACGGCGTCGGTGTCGGTGACCAGCGTGTTCAGCAGGCCGGGCTGGGGGATGTAGGCGAGGTCCGGCGGGTTGCCGGACTTCGCGCGCACCACCAGCTGGGCCTCGAACTCCTTGGAGCCTTCGTAGTTGACGGTGGCGCCCGTGCACTCCTCGAACAGGTCGTAGGAGTCGATGTGGGGCTGGTCCTCCGGGGCGACGATGGAGGTGTAGAGGCTGACCTCTTCACCCGTCAGGTCGCCGAACTGGACCAGTTGTTCACACCCCGCCTTGCCCTCACCGGGGGAGGTGCCCTCGGCGGTGTTGGTGCCTTCGTCGCCCTCATCCTCGGCGCAGCCGGCCAGGACCATGCCCGCGACAGCCAGTGCGGCTGCGGCGGCGATCCCGGGACGAATCTTGCGTGCTCGCATGCGTATCCCTCTCTGCCTTGTCGTCACGTCCGCCTCGCCTTATGGCTGGACCGGCGTCCGTCAACTACCGATGCAAACGTTTACTCTTCCCGCCGTCAACCGGGTGTCGTAACGATGCTGTAACGCAGCAGGTGGGCGATATTGCCCGGGGGGCTGGTGGGTCCGGCACCGCCGGAAGTCGTTGTCCCCGCGTGGATCTCTCGCTAGGGTGCCTCCCCGCCCGGCCGGCGGGACGCGCCCTCCGGGCCGGATGCGAAGCGGTCTGGACCGCGTCGGCCGGTCAGCCGCCGGCGCAGCTCGGCCTCGCGGGCCAGCCGGGCGGTGTCCCGTTCGCGCCTGGCCGCGATCACCGCGGCCAGGAACGCCTCGGGTGGGGTGCCCGGCGGCGGCGGCGGGGCGACGTACGCCGCGACCTGGCCGGCGAGCCGGCCGGCCACCGCGGAGCGCGCGGCGGCGTCGAGGGCCGCGGCGCGACCGAGCAGCTGCCGCACCGCCAGGGCCAGTCCCGGGGGCAGCGGGGCGATGTCGGCTCGGCGGGCCCAGCCGGCCAGCGGGGGCGGCATCGGCGTCGGAGGGGGCAGCCGCAGCCGGGCCCGCTCGCGCACCACGTAGGTGCCCGCCGCGTAGTCGCCCAGCCGCTTGCCGCGGTGGCTGAGGATCGCCGAGAAGAAGGCCGGGGCGCCGGACAGCGCGTAGATCTCCACGATGCCCACCAACGCGCGCACGAAGGCGTGCTGGAAGGAGATCGGGCCGGCGTCGTCGCGCACCGTGCGCAGCCCCAGGGCGAGCTTGCCGAGCGAGCGTCCGCGGGTGAGGGTCTCCAGGGCCGTCGGGAAGACCAGGAACACCGTCGCGAGCGAGCCGATCCAGGCCACCCAGGTCAGCGCCGCGTCGGTGCGCAGCGCGGCAGCCATCGTGAGCATCACCATGCCGACCAGCAGGGCGAGGGTGGCGACCACGTCGATCAGCCCGGACGCGATCCGGGGGCCGACACCGGCCGGCGGCAGGTCGAGCGCGACGGCCTCGCCGGTGACGAGGTCGTCCGCGGTGAGCGTGGCGTGCTCCGGCGCGGTGGAGGGCGGCACCCCGGCAGCATAGGCTCGCCTGCGTGGACCTGGACGCCTACGTGCTCGCCCACGCCGGGGACTGGCAGCGTCTCGAGCAGCTGGTCCGTCGGCGGCGGCTCGGAGGCGCCGAGGCCGACGAGCTGGTCGACCGCTACCAGCAGGTGGCCACCCACCTCTCGGTGGTCCGCACCTCCGCGCCCGACCCGGCGCTGGTCACCTATCTCTCCTCGCTGCTGGCCCGGGCCCGGCACCGTTCGGTCGGCACCCGCAGCGGCACCTGGGCCGGCGTCGCCCGCTTCTTCGGTCAGCGGTTCCCCGCCGCGCTCTACCGGTTGCGCTGGTGGTGGCTGGCCACGATGGCGGCGAACGTCGTGGTCACCGCGGTGATGATGTGGTGGCTGCTGGACAACCCGGTCGTCGAGCAGAGCCTGCTCTCCCCGGCCGAGGTCGACAGCCTGGTCAACGAGGACTTCGAGGGCTACTACAGCGAGCACGCCGCCAGCCACTTCGCCGCCCAGGTCTGGGTCAACAACGCCTGGGTGACCGCGCTCTGCCTCGGGCTGGGGGTGCTCGGGCTGCCCGTGGCCTACCTGCTGTTCCAGAACCTGGCGAACCTGGCGGTGATCGGCTCGATCATGCACCGACACGACCACGGCCAGCACTTCT
The DNA here is from genome assembly GCF_003660455.1 of Nocardioides ferulae. Classification (GTDB taxonomy): domain Bacteria; phylum Actinomycetota; class Actinomycetes; order Propionibacteriales; family Nocardioidaceae; genus Nocardioides; species Nocardioides ferulae. The sequence goes on from NZ_QZVR01000015.1 coordinate 30,930, forward strand.
GGGGGTTGCTGCTGCCCCACGGCCTGCTGGAGCTGACCGCGGTCTTCGTGGCCGGCGGTGTGGGACTGCGCCTGTTCTGGTCGTGGGTCGAGCCACGGGGGGTGCCCCGAGCCACGGCGATGGCCCGGGAGGGCCGCACCGCGGGGACGGTCGCGCTCGGACTGGTCGCCGTGCTGTTCGTGAGCGGCGTGATCGAGGCCTTCGTCACGCCCTCGCCGCTGCCGACCTGGGCCCGGGTCGGGATCGGGGTGCTCGCGGAGCTGGTCTTCTTCGGCTTCGTGTTCGTGCTGGGACGCCGTGCCGTCCAGGCGGGGCACACCGGGGACGTCGACGCGATGCTGCTCGAGGACCGGGTCGCGACCGCGGACTGAGCGCTACAGCAGGCCGCGCGACTTCAGCAGCAGGTAGTGGTCGGCCAGCGCGGGGGCCAGCCGCTCGGCGTCGGCGTCGACGACGTCGAGGCCCAGCGCCCGCAGCGTCGCCGCGGTGTGCCGACGCCGCGCGAGCACCTGCTCCGCGGCCGCGGCGGCGTAGGTCTGCTCGAGGTCGCCGCGAGCGGCCGCCAGCTGCTCCAGCTCGGGGTCGCGGACCGCGGCGAGCACCACCCGGTGGTGGCGGGTCAGGGTCGGCAGGACCGCCAGCAGCCCCTCCTCGACCACCGAGGGCTCCAGCGCGGTGAGCAGGACCACCAGCGCACGTTGTCTGCCCAGGCCGCTGACCGCGCCCGCGAGCGCGGTCCAGTCGGCCTCGGCGAGCACCGGCTCGAGGTCGGCCATCGCCTCCTGGAGCTCGGGGACGGCGCGGGTCCCGGCCGAGCGGAGCCGGGTGCGCACCCGCCGGTCGCCGGCGACCAGGTCGACGCGGTCACCGGCACGGGCGGCCAGCGCGCCGAGCAGCAGCGCGGCGTCCATGGTCGCGTCGAGCAGCGGCACGTCGGGCACCCTGGCCGCCGACGTGCGGGAGGTGTCGAGCACCAACACCACCCGGCGGTCCCGCTCGGGCTGCCAGGTGCGGACCACGACGCCCCGGCTGCGGGCGCTGGCCCGCCAGTCGATCGAGCGCACGTCGTCACCGCGGACGTACTCGCGCAGCGAGTCGAACTCGGTGCCCTGGCCGCGCACCCGGACCGCCGAGCGTCCGTCCAGCTCGCGCAGCCGGGCCAGCCTCGAGGGCAGGTGCTTGCGGGACTCGAACGCCGGCAGCGCGCGCACCACGCCCGGCACCTCCCGGGTGTGCTGCCGGGCTCCGAGGCCCAGCGGGCCGGTGGCCCGCACCGTCACCCCGGCGGCACGCAGGTCGCCGCGCCGGTGGGGGAGTAGCGGGGTGCGCAGCCGCACCCGGTCACCCGCGGCCAGGACCACCCGGTGGCGGTTGCCGCTGGCGCCGGCCGTGGGCTGCCAGGCGTCGCGCAGCGTTCCCCGGAGGGGGCGGTCGGTCGGGTTCTCGACCACCAGCTCCGACGCCGCCGGCGTGCCGACGCGCACCGCCTGGGTCGGCCGGCGCGCCACCTCCAGCCGCTGCGGCCGCGGCGCCAGGGCGACGTCCAGGCCCACCAGTGCGGCGACGGTGAGCAGCCACACCCAGGCGGTCGCGAACGATGGGAACAGCAGCAGCGGGCCGATCCCGAGCAGCACCAGGACCGGGACCCGGCCGGTGATCGCCATCAGCGGGCCGGCTCGTGACCGGTCACCGGGGCACCGGGACCGACGACAGGGCTGCGCCCAGCACCTGGCCGACGTCGACGCCCTCGAGCTCGGCCTCGGGGCGCAGCCCGAGCCGGTGCACCAGGGCGGCCTGTGCCAGCGCCTTCACGTCGTCGGGGGTGACGAAGTCGCGGCCGTTCAGCCAGGCCCAGGCCCGGCTGGCGCGCAGCAGGGCGGTGGCGCCGCGCGGGCTGACCCCCAGCTCCAGCGACGGCGAGACCCGCGTGGCCCGGGCGATGTCGACGATGTACGCCGCCACCTCGGGCGCGACCTGCACGGTGCCGACGGCGCGCTGGCCGGCGGCGATGTCGGCGGCCCCGGCCACGGCGCTCACCCCGGCGCCGGCGACGTCGCGAGGGTCGAAGCCCGTGGCGTGCCGGCGCAGGATCTCGAGCTCGTCGTCGCGCTCGGGCACCGGCAGCACCACCTTGAGCAGGAACCGGTCCAGCTGGGCCTCGGGCAGCGGGTAGGTGCCTTCGTACTCGACGGGGTTCTGGGTCGCCGCCACCAGGAACGGCCGCGGCAGCGGGCGGGTCGTCCCGTCGACGGACACCGACCCCTCCTCCATGGCCTCCAGCAGCGCCGACTGGGTCTTCGGCGGGGTGCGGTTGATCTCGTCGGCGAGCAGCAGGTTCGTGAACAGCGGCCCCTCGCGGAAGACCAGCTCGCCCTGCTCGTTGTCGATGACCATCGACCCGGTGATGTCGCCGGGCATCAGGTCGGGGGTGAACTGCACCCGTCGGGTGCGCACCGCGAGCGCCGCGGACAGGCTGCGCACGAGCAGGGTCTTGGCCACCCCGGGCACGCCCTCCATCAGCACGTGGCCGCCGCACAGCAGTGCGACCATCAGCCCGCTGACCGCGGCGTCCTGGCCGACCACGGCCTTGGCGACCTCCTCCCGCACGGCGCCGAGCCGCTCGCGGGCCTCGTCGGCGGTGGGCGCGGGCTCGTCGGGTCCCTCGGGGCGGTCCTCCGGGTGGTGCTCGGTCATGGGCGGCGTACCTCTTCCTCGAGTGTGGCCAGCTCGCCGGCCAGTCTGATCAGGTCGTCGTCGGTGGCGGGGGAGGGGGCGGCGGGGGAGAGTAGTGCGGCGACCTCGCCCGCCGGCCGCCCGGTGCCCGCCGCGACCGCGGCGACGAGCGTGTCGGCGTCGACCCGACCCAGCCGCAGCCGGGCGCCGACGCGATCCCGGGTGGCCTCGCGCAGCGCCTCGGCGGCGTGCCGACGGTCGCCGGCCTTGCGATACATCCGTCCCCGGCCCAGCGTGGTCTCGATGGCCCGCACCGTCACCGGCAGCGGCTCCGTCACCAGCGGGCCGAGCCGACGGCCGCGCCACAGCGCGAGGGCGGCGACGGCCGCGAGCGCCAGCAGCAGGGCCGGTGCCAGCCACGGCGGGAGGAGGCTGCCCAGCGACACCCCGTCGTCGGCGTTCAGGTCGGCAGGGTCCGGGACGTACCAGACCAGCTGCGGGTCACGGCCGAGCAGGCGCAGCGCCAGCGCCGCGTTGTCGGCACGCAGCACCTGGTCGTTGGTGAGCGCCTCCGCGGCGCCGAGGAGCAGCACGCCGTCGCGCTCGGCCAGCAGCGCGCCGTCCGTCACGCCGAAGCAGCCGCGGCCGGGGTAGGCCAGCGCCGCGTCGACGCTGAGGGTCAGCCCGCCGAGGAGCTCCTCGAGGGCCGGGTCGTCGCAGCGGGCGGTCACCCCACGGGCCCCGCTGGAGGATGGTGCCGGGCCCAGACCGAGTGCCCGGGTGGCGCCGACGTCGGCGCCGGCCACCACCAGCCGGGCGTCCTGACTGTGCCCCCGCAGCTCTTCGGCGGTGCTGGCGCCCAGCGCCCAGGTGGCGGTGACCAGCACGGTGGTGCCGGGGCCGGGGCGGGTCTCGCGCAGCTCCTCCTCGCCTCGGACGACGTGCACCTCGACCCCCTGGTCGGCCAGCACCCGGGCCACCGCGCGCGCGCCGTCCGGGCCGGGGTTGTCCGGGTCGAGAGGCTCGGAGGTGCGGGGCCCCCCGGCGGAGAGCACGACGAGCGTGATCGCCGCCGCCACGGCGCTCCCGATCAGCAGGGGCGCCCGCCAGCGGCGCCACCGGTCGGGACCGGGGCGCGCCGTGGCGGAGGTGTTCACCGCAGCACCGCCATCCGGTCGTCGAGGTCGAGCACCGAGCGCGCCTGCTCCGCGGTCGCCGGGTGATGGCCGTAGAGCACCTCGTCGAACAGCAGCGCCGCCCGGCGCAGCGCGGCCCGGTGGTCGGGGAACTCGGCCTCCAGCGCTCGCGCCACCTCGTGCGCGGTGGCGCCGGGTGCGTCGTCGAGACGCCCGCGCTCGACCTGGCGCACCGCCAGGGACCGGAACGCGTCGACCAGGGCCTGCGCCGGCCGGCCCGCGGCCAGCGCCGCCTCCGCCCGGGCGCGCAGCTGGGCGGCGTCGAGCCGCTCGGCACCCAGCATCGGACCAGCAGCCGGCCGGGCCCGCGGCGTGCGGCGGGCCCGGGAGAGCAGCCACGCCAGCGCGGTGACCAGCAGGGCCAGCACCACCACCGCCGCGACCTGGGAGAGGGAGGGGAGGTCGGCGGCCGCCTGCAGGCCCCGGTCCACCTGGCGTTGCAGCCAGCGCAGCAGCCGGGCCACCAGGTTGGTCTCGTGGTACTCCGGGCGGAGCAGCTCCTCGCGCAGTGACGAGCGGGCCTCGTCGGGGGTGGGCACCAGGGGCGGCTCGCCGAGCATGCCGAGAAGAGGGCCGGTCACGACGGGGCGACGCCCGAGCGGGCCAGGAGCTCGACGTCGTAGCCCTCCTTGCGCATCCGCTGGTCGAGGTACTGCAGCGCGGTGACCGTGGAGGTGAACGGCGTGATGAAGGCCGCCGAGGCCACCGACGAGAGCGCCTGCACCACCATCAGGGCGAGCACGGCGTACTCGGGTCCGGTGGCGACCATGATCAGCGGCCCGGCGAAGGACAGCGGCAGGGCCAGGGCATAGCTGGCGGCGCTGGCGATGAGGATCGTCAGCAGCCCGATGCCGAAGGTGCGCCAGAACTGCCGGCGGGTGAGGGCGAAGCCGCGCCCGACCGCCCGGAACACGCCGACCTCCTCGAGCATCAGCGCCGGCACCGGGAGGTAGTAGACGCGGATCCAGAACCAGGACATGAGGACGGCGAAGAGCGGCAGCGTGACCACCCCGAAGACCACGTAGCCCACGGCGTCGGGGTCCGCCAGCGCGAGCAGCACCCACAGGCCGGCGTAGAGGACCAGCGCCAGGCTGCCCAGCGTCCCGAGCAGGAACGCCAGCCCCAGCAGCCGCCAGCGCTTGCCCCGGGTGGCCGTCCAGGCCTCGCCGAGGGAGAGCCGGCGGCCGATGGCGGCCGCGGAGGCGACGTGGGCGACCATGCCCGTGACCAGGATCATGCCCAGGCCCTGGAGCAGCGTGCCCAGCCCGAGGGCGCCGAACGAGCCGATCAGGCCGGCCGCGTCGGCGTCGCTCATGTCGGAGGAGTCCAGGGACAGGTTCACCGCCCAGGTCAGCACGGCGGTGACCAGCACCGGCACCGACATCGCCACGGCCGCCACGAGGACCGCGGACCCGACGGTGGCGCGGGGGTTGAAGCGGATGATGCGGAACGCCCCGTCGTAGAGGTCGCCGAGCCCCAACGGACGCAGTGGGATGGCTCCGGGCTTGTGCGCGGCGGCGAGCGGCGCCGGCCACCCGTGGGGCGCGCTCGGCGGGGGGTACGGGGCACCCGGCGGGGGATAGGCGGCGCGGGGGGGCGGGTACGCGGCGCCGGGGGGCGGGTACGCCGCGCCGGGGGGCGGGTACGCGGCGGGCGGGGGGTACGCAGCAGAGGCCGGCGGCACGGCGCCTCCGGGCGGCGGGTAGGCCCCGGGATCGTGCTCGAAGCTGTCGGGCATGGCGTCCTTCCCGAGGGGCGGCAGCGGGCCGCGGCGACCGTGTCCCGAGTATCCTGTCAGGTGTCGGTATGGGGCTCCCCAACCGATTTGGACTCGGGCCTGATCTCTGCCAAGATGGTCCGGTTGCTTCGGCGGGTCGCCGGGGCACGGCCACAATCTTGACTATTGAATCGCGTCTCCCGTGAGTTCGGTGGTCCGGCGTGCGCCCGTGCCGACCAGGAGACCCGATCAGCCCGACGAACCCGTCGGGCGCCACCAAAGAAACGAACAGCGAGGCCCCGGCCTCGTGCTGCGCCCAGACTGAGCGACACGCCCGACCGCGGGGGTCGGAGCTCAGGCGGGGAACGGCTCGGAGTGGTGGAGCACGGGCGGTGCGGTCTCACCCGAGATCGCGTCGTGACCAGCACGCGGCACTGATGACAAGGACGAGAGAGACCTATGGCGGGACAGAAGATCCGCATCAGGCTCAAGGCCTATGACCACGAGGTGATCGACACCTCGGCGCGCAAGATCGTGGACACCGTCACCCGTACGGGTGCTCGCGTCGCCGGCCCCGTGCCGCTGCCGACCGAGAAGAACGTCTACGTCGTGATCCGCTCGCCCCACAAGTACAAGGACTCCCGCGAGCACTTCGAGATGCGCACCCACAAGCGCCTCATCGACATCATCGACCCCACGCCGAAGACCGTCGACTCGCTGATGCGGCTGGACCTGCCCGCCGGTGTCGACATCGAGATCAAGCTCTGAGGTTGCGAGCCATGACTATCGAACGCAACGTGAAGGGCCTGCTGGGCACCAAGCTCGGCATGACCCAGCTCTGGGACGAGAACAACCGCATCGTCCCGGTGACCGTGATCGCCGCGTCCACCAACGTGGTCACCCAGATCCGCAAGCCCGAGACCGACGGCTACAACGCCGTCCAGGTCGGGTTCGGCGAGATCGAGGGCCGCAAGGTGAACAAGCCGCAGTCCGGTCACTTCGCCAAGGCCGGGACGACCCCCCGTCGTCACCTGGTCGAGATCCGCACCGCCGACGCCGCCTCCTACGAGGTCGGGCAGGAGCTGGCCGTCGACACCTTCGCCGCGGGCGAGGACATCGACGTCACCGGCACCAGCAAGGGCAAGGGCTTCGCCGGTGTGATGAAGCGTCACGGCTTCGCCGGCGTGTCCGCCTCGCACGGCGCCCACCGCAACCACCGCAAGCCCGGCTCGATCGGCGCGTGCGCCACCCCGGGCCGCGTCTTCAAGGGCGTGCGGATGGCCGGCCGGATGGGTCACGACACCGTCACCACCCAGAACGTCACCGTGCACTCGGTCGACACCGAGAAGGGCCTGATCCTGCTCAAGGGCGCCGTCCCCGGCCCCAAGGGCGGCCTGGTCGTGCTCCGCTCGGCTGCCAAGAAGACGCAGGAGGCCTGAGCATGGCTACCAAGTCCCAGACCAAGGTCAAGACCGTCAAGGTCGACCTCCCGGCGGAGATCTTCGACGTCGAGGTCAACATCCCGCTGATCCACCAGGTGGTCGTGGCCCAGCAGGCCGCCGCCCGCCAGGGGTCGCACTCGACGAAGACCCGCGGGGAGGTGCGCGGTGGTGGCCGCAAGCCCTACAAGCAGAAGGGCACCGGCCGCGCCCGCCAGGGCTCGACCCGCGCGCCGCAGTTCGCCGGCGGTGGCACCGTCCACGGCCCGCAGCCGCGCAAGTACGACCAGCGCACCCCCAAGAAGATGAAGGCCGCCGCCCTGCGCGGAGCCCTGTCCGACCGGGCTCGCAACGACCGGATCCACGTGGTCGAGTCGCTGGTCACCGGCGACAAGCCCTCCACGAAGGCCGGCCTGGCCGCCCTCGCCGGGCTGTCGGACCGCGACCGCTTCCTCGTGGTGCTCGAGCGCACCGACGCCGTCACCTGGCTCTCGCTGCGCAACGCACCCCAGGTGCACATCGTGGCGGTCGACCAGCTCAACACCTACGACGTGCTGGCCTCCGACGACGTGGTCTTCACCCAGGGCGCTTACGAGCAGTTCGTGAACGGCAAGTCCGCGACCGCCGAGGAGACCGAGAAGTGAGCACCCTGCACAAGGACCACCGCGACATCCTGATCGCGCCGGTGGTGTCGGAGAAGAGCTACGGCCTCCTCGACGCCAACAAGTACACCTTCCTGGTGCGCCCGGACGCCAACAAGACCGAGATCAAGATCGCGGTCGAGAAGGTGTTCAACGTCAAGGTCACCTCGGTCAACACGATCAACCGCCAGGGCAAGGCGCGCCGCACCCGCTACGGGATCGGCCGCCGCGCCAACACCAAGCGGGCGATCGTCAGCCTCGCCGAGGGCCACCGCATCGACATCTTCGGGGGTCCGGTCTCCTGACCGGGCAGCTGGACTAACGAGGACTGAACATGGCTATCCGCAAGTACAAGCCGACCACGCCGGGCCGACGCGGCTCGTCGGTCGCCGACTTCGTCGAGATCACGCGCACCACCCCCGAGAAGTCCCTGACCCGTCCGCTGCCCAAGAAGGGCGGCCGCAACAACCAGGGCCGGATCACCACCCGGCACCAGGGCGGCGGCCACAAGCGGGCCTACCGGATCATCGACTTCCGTCGCTACGACAAGGACGGGGTGCCGGCCAAGGTCGCGCACATCGAGTACGACCCCAACCGCACCGCTCGGATCGCGCTGCTGCACTACGCCGACGGCGAGAAGCGCTACATCGTCGCGCCGAAGGACCTGCGCCAGGGCATCCAGGTCGAGTCGGGTCCGAACGCCGACATCAAGCCCGGCAACAACCTGCCGCTGCGCAACATCCCCGTGGGCACCACCGTGCACTGCGTGGAGCTGCGTCCCGGCGGCGGGGCGAAGATCGCCCGCTCGGCCGGCAACTCGGCCCAGCTCGTCGCCCGTGAGGGCAGCCGCGCCACGCTGCGCATGCCGTCCGGCGAGATGCGCTTCGTCGACGTGCGCTGCCGCGCCACCGTCGGCGAGGTCGGCAACGCCGAGCAGTCCAACATCAACTGGGGCAAGGCCGGCCGGATGCGGTGGAAGGGCAAGCGCCCGACCGTCCGCGGTGTCGTCATGAACCCCGTCGACCACCCGCACGGCGGTGGTGAGGGCAAGACCTCCGGTGGTCGCCACCCGGTCTCGCCCTGGGGCAAGCCCGAGGGCCGCACGCGCAAGCGCAAGGCCAGCGACTCCCAGATCATCCGCCGTCGCAAGTCCGGCAAGGGTAGGAAGTAACTGACATGCCTCGCAGCCTGAAGAAGGGCCCCTTCGTCGACGGCCACCTCATGAAGAAGGTGGACGCGGAGAACGACAAGGGCAGCCACAACGTGATCAAGACCTGGTCGCGCCGCTCGATGATCGTCCCGGCCATGATCGGCCACACGATCGCGGTGCACGACGGTCGCAAGCACGTGCCGGTGTTCGTGACCGACTCGATGGTCGGCCACAAGCTCGGCGAGTTCGCCCCCACCCGCACCTACCGCGGGCACGTGAAGGAAGACCGGAAGGGACGCCGTCGATGAGCACCACCGACCGCCAGCGCGTGAGCGCGCGCCGCGAGTCGCTGCTCGGCGACCAGCCGGGCGCGTTCGCCAGCGCCCGCTACACGCGGATCACCCCCCTCAAGGCCCGCCGTGTCGTCGACATGGTCCGCGGTCTGCCCGTCGACGACGCCCTGGCGCTGCTGCAGTTCGCACCGCAGGCCGCCTCGGAGACCGTCTACAAGGTGCTCGAGAGCGCCATCGCCAACGCCGAGACCACCGAGGGTCTCGACCGCGGCGACCTGATGGTCTCGGTCGCCCAGGTCGACGAGGGCCCCACGATGAAGCGCTGGCGCCCCCGCGCCCAGGGCCGGGCCACCCGGATCAACAAGCGCACCAGCCACATCACCCTGGTCGTGCAACCGGCGGCCGTCGTGGCGGAGAACAAGGCGTCGACCAAGAAGAGGAAGAGTGCCTGATGGGCCAGAAGATCAACCCGAACGGCTTCCGACTCGGCATCTCGACCGACCACAAGAGCCGCTGGTACGCCGACAAGCTGTACAAGTCCTACGTCGGCGAGGACGTCGCGATCCGCAAGCTGCTCAGCAAGGGCATGGAGCGCGCCGGCATCTCCCGCGTCGAGATCGAGCGCACCCGTGAGCGCGTCCGGGTGGACATCCACACCGCGCGTCCGGGCATCGTGATCGGTCGCCGCGGCGCCGAGGCGGACCGCATCCGCGGCGAGCTGGAGAAGCTCACCGGCAAGCAGGTGCAGCTGAACATCCTCGAGGTGAAGAACCCCGAGGTCGACGCTCAGCTGGTCGCCCAGGGTGTCGCCGAGCAGCTCTCGGGCCGCGTGCAGTTCCGTCGCGCCATGCGCAAGGCGATGCAGACCACGATGCGCTCGGGTGCCAAGGGCATCCGGATCCAGTGCTCGGGTCGGCTCAACGGCGCCGAGATGTCGCGCACCGAGTTCTACCGCGAGGGCCGCGTCCCGCTGCACACGCTGCGTGCCGACATCGACTACGGCTTCTACGAGGCCCGCACGACCTTCGGCCGGATCGGCGTGAAGGTCTGGATCTACAAGGGCGAGGTCGCCGGCACCCGTGCCGAGCGCCAGGCCCAGGCTGCCGCCCGCGCCGGGGTTCCCGGTCGCGGTGGTCGTCCGACGCGGGGTGGGGACCGTCCGAGCCGTGGCTCGCGCGGTGACCGTCCCACGCGCGCCGACCGCGGCACCGAGACCCCAGCGAGCCAGGCGCCGGCCGAGGCCGCCGCTACCGCTCCCGCCGAGTCCGGACAGGAGGGCTGACCCATGCTGATGCCCCGTCGGGTCAAGCACCGCAAGCAGCACCACCCCAAGCGGACGGGTGCGGCCAAGGGTGGCACGAAGCTCGCGTTCGGCGAGTTCGGCATCCAGGCGGTCGAGGGCCACTACGTCACCAACCGCCAGATCGAGTCCGCGCGTATCGCGATGACCCGCCACATCAAGCGTGGCGGCAAGGTCTGGATCAACATCTACCCGGACCGACCGCTCACCAAGAAGCCCGCCGAGACCCGCATGGGCTCCGGCAAGGGCTCGCCGGAGTGGTGGATCGCCAACGTCAAGCCGGGCCGCGTCATGTTCGAGCTGTCCGGTGTCACCGAGGACGTCGCCCGTGAGGCGATGCGTCGGGCGATGCACAAGCTCCCCATGAAGTGCCGGTTCGTGACCCGTGAAGCAGGTGAATTCTGATGGCTGGTCAGGGAATGGCCGCCCACGAGCTCGACGAGCTGAACGCCGTCGACCTCGAGGCGAAGCTCCGCGAGGCCAAGGAGGAGCTGTTCAACCTCCGGTTCCAGGCCGCCACCGGTCAGCTGGAGAGCCACGGCCGTCTGCGCACGGTCAAGAAGGACATCGCCCGGATCTACACCGTGGTGCGTGAGCGCGAGCTCGGCATCCGCAACACCCCGGGCAGCGACGAGAACGAGGACGGTGCCGCATGAGCGAGAACGCGACCGAGCAGAAGGTCGAGCGCAACTCGCGCAAGGTCCGCGAGGGCATCGTGGTCAGCGACAAGATGGACAAGACCGTCGTCGTGACCGTCGAGGACCGCGTCAAGCACGCGCTCTACGGCAAGGTCATGCGCCGCACGTCCAAGCTCAAGGCGCACGACGAGGCCAACGAGTGCGGCATCGGCGACCGGGTGCTGCTCATGGAGACCCGGCCCCTGTCGGCCACCAAGCGCTGGCGCGTCATCGAGGTCCTGGAGAAGGCCAAGTAACTCCTCGGACGCGAGCGAAGCGAGCTTGGTTCGACGAAACAGACCAGACAGCCCCGGCGCAGCCGGGACGTATTAGTTCCCACAGGCTCGGATCCGCACCGAGAACCGTGGTGACAAGGAGAGAACAGTGATCCAGCAGGAGTCGCGACTCAAGGTCGCCGACAACACGGGTGCGAAGGAGATCCTCTGCATCCGGGTGCTCGGCGGCTCGGGTCGGCGCTACGCCGGTATCGGCGACGTCATCGTCGCCACCGTGAAGGACGCGATCCCCGGTGGCAACGTCAAGAAGGGCGACGTCGTCAAGGCCGTTGTCGTTCGCACCGTCAAGGAGCGTCGCCGTCCCGACGGTTCCTACATCCGCTTCGACGAGAACGCCGCGGTGATCCTCAAGAACGACGGCGAGCCGCGGGGCACCCGCATCTTCGGCCCCGTCGGTCGTGAGCTGCGCGAGAAGAAGTTCATGAAGATCATCTCGCTGGCGCCGGAGGTGCTCTGAGTCATGGCCAACAAGTCCCAGAAGAGCTCGAAGAGCCCGGTGAACATCAAGAAGGGCGACACCGTCAAGGTGATCGCCGGCAAGGACAAGGGCGCCGAGGGCAAGGTGATCTCGGTGCTCCGCGAGGAGCAGCGGGTCATCGTCGAGGGCGTGAACCGCATCAAGCGGCACACGAAGGTGGTGAACCAGGGCGGTCGGGCCGGCAACACCGGCGGCATCATCACCACCGAGGCCCCGATCCACGTCTCCAACGTGATGCTCGTCGAGGGCGACGGCGTGACCCGGATCGGCTTCCGCCGCGACGAGGTCACCAAGCGCCGCCCGGACGGCTCGACGTACAAGGCTGAGCGCAGCGTGCGCATCTCGCGCAAGACCGGCAAGGAAATCTGATGACCGAGACCTCCACGACGCGTGTCGCACCGCGTCTGAAGACCCGCTACCGCGAGGAGATCCTCCCCGCGCTGCAGGCCGATTTCGACATCAAGAACGTCATGCAGGTGCCCGGCCTGACCAAGATCGTGGTCAACATGGGTGTCGGCGAGGCCGCTCGCGACTCCAAGCTGATCGAGGGCGCGGTGCGCGACCTCACCGCGATCACCGGCCAGAAGCCGACCGTGACCCGCGCCCGCAAGTCCATCGCGCAGTTCAAGCTCCGCGAGGGGATGCCGATCGGCGCACACGTCACGCTGCGCGGCGACCGGATGTGGGAGTTCCTCGACCGGCTGCTGTCGCTGGCGCTGCCGCGCATCCGTGACTTCCGTGGCCTGAACCCCAACCAGTTCGACGGACGGGGCAACTACACGTTCGGGCTGACCGAGCAGGTCATGTTCCACGAGATCAACCAGGACCGGATCGACCGCTCCCGGGGCATGGACATCACGGTCGTCACCACGGCCACCAACGACGACCAGGGTCGGGCGCTGCTCAAGCAGCTCGGCTTCCCGTTCAAGGAGAACTGACATGGCGAAGACTGCCCTGAAGGTCAAGGCTGCTCGCAAGCCGAAGTTCAAGGTGCAGGGGTACACCCGCTGCCAGCGCTGCGGCCGTCCCCGTGCGGTCTACCGCAAGTTCGGCCTGTGCCGGATCTGCCTGCGGGAGATGGCCCACCGCGGCGAGCTGCCCGGCGTCACCAAGTCCTCCTGGTAAACGGCGGGGGGCTCCGTCCCCCGACTACCCCCCGGACCGTGGTTGCGGTCCGATGAACTCGATAGCTGCAGGTCGGCTCGTCGCGAACGAGTCGAAACCGCAGGGAAAGAACCACTCATGACGATGACTGACCCGATCGCAGACATGCTCACCCGTCTGCGCAACGCCAACCAGGCGTACCACGACTCGGTGTCGATGCCCTACAGCAAGCTCAAGCAGGGCGTGGCCGAGATCCTCCAGCAGGAGGGGTACATCACCTCCTTCGAGGTGCAGGAGCCGACCGAGGGCCAGGTGGGCAAGACGCTCACGATCACCCTCAAGTACGGCCGCAGCCGCGAGCGTTCCATCGCCGGCGTGCGCCGCATCAGCAAGCCGGGCCTGCGGGTCTACGCCAAGTCCACGGGGCTCCCGAAGGTGCTCGGCGGCCTGGGGGTCGCGATCATCTCGACCAGCCAGGGCCTGCTGACCGACCGACAGGCCAACCAGAAGGGCGTGGGTGGGGAAGTCCTCGCCTACGTCTGGTGACGAGAGACCGAGAAGGAGAGAGATAAGCATGTCGCGCATCGGCAAGCTCCCCGTCCCGGTCCCGTCCGGCGTCGACGTCTCGATCGAGGGCCAGCAGGTGACCGTGAAGGGGCCCAAGGGCACCCTGAACCACACCATCGCCGCCCCGATCACGATCGAGAAGGGCGACGGTGTCCTCGAGGTCAAGCGGCCCGACGACGACCGCCGCAGCAAGGCGCTGCACGGTCTGAGCCGGACGCTGGTCAACAACATGGTCGTCGGGGTGACCGACGGCTACGAGAAGCGTCTCGAGATCGTGGGCGTGGGCTACCGGGTCCTGTCCAAGGGCCCGACCCAGCTGGAGTTCCAGCTCGGCTACTCCCACTCGATCACCTTCGACGCCCCCGAAGGCATCACCTTCACCGTCGACGGCCCCACTCGCCTCGGCGTCCAGGGCATCGACAAGCAGCTCGTGGGCGAGGTGGCCGCGAACATCCGCAAGCTGCGCAAGCCCGAGCCCTACAAGGGCAAGGGCGTTCGCTACGCGGGTGAGCACATCCGCCGCAAGGTCGGAAAGGCTGGTAAGTGATCATGGCGATCTCGCTGTCCAACCGGAAGCACACCGCCTCCCGTGTCAAGGCGCGGCTGCGCCGGCAGGCTCGTGGCCGCAAGCGCGTCCACGGCACTGCCGAGCGTCCGCGCCTGGTCGTGACCCGCTCCGCCAAGCACATCTCCGTGCAGGTCGTCGACGACCTGGTCGGCCGGACCCTGGTGTCCGCCTCGACCATGGAGTCGGAGCTGCGCTCCCTCGAGGGCGACAAGTCGGCCAAGGCCAAGCGGGTCGGTGAGCTCGTCGCCGAGCGCGCCAAGTCCGCCGGCATCGACGGCGTGGTCTTCGACCGCGCCGGCAACAAGTACCACGGTCGCGTCGCGGCCCTGGCCGACGGCGCCCGCGAGGGCGGCCTCAGCTTCTGATCGCTTGGCGCACGGGGGACACCCCCGTGGTCCCCCGACTTACTGCATTGAAGAGAAGAGGAACAGTCTCATGAGCGGAGCCCAGCGCGGACAGCGCGGTGGCGAGCGCCGAGGCGGCCGCGACGATCGTCGTGGCCAGGGCGCCGAGAAGACCGCCTACATCGAGCGCGTCGTTGCGATCAACCGTGTCGCCAAGGTCGTGAAGGGTGGTCGGCGTTTCAGCTTCACCGCCCTCGTGGTCGTCGGTGACGGTGACGGTCTCGTCGGCGTCGGCTACGGCAAGGCGAAGGAGGTCCCGGCCGCCATCGCCAAGGGCGTGGAGGAGGCGAAGAAGCACTTCTTCCGCGTTCCCCGCATCCAGGGCACCATCCCGCACCCCGTGCAGGGCGAGAAGGCGGCCGGCGTCGTCATGCTTCGTCCCGCCTCGCCCGGTACCGGTGTCATCGCCGGTGGTCCGGTGCGTGCGGTGCTCGAGTGTGCCGGCATCCACGACATCCTGAGCAAGTCGCTCGGATCGTCGAACCAGATCAACATCGTGCACGCGACCGTCGAAGCGCTCCGCATGCTCGAGCAGCCCGAGCAGGTCGCCGCGCGACGCGGGCTGACCGTCGAGGAGGTCACGCCGGCGGCGATCCTCAAGGCGCGGGCCGAGGTGCCGGCGACCGCTCCGGGGGTGTCTTCCTGATGGCGCAGCTCAAGGTCAAGCAGAAGCGGGGCACGGTCGGCATCAAGGCCAACCAGCGCGAGACCCTGCGCACGCTCGGTCTCAAGCGGATCGGCGACGTTGTCGTGAAGGAAGACCGCCCGGAGATCCGCGGCATGGTCAACACCGTCCGTCACCTGGTGACGGTCGAGGAGGTCGAGTGACATGACGCTCAAGCTGCACCACCTGCGACCCGCCCCGGGTGCCAAGACCGCCAAGACCCGTGTGGGTCGCGGTGAGGCCTCGAAGGGCAAGACCGCGGGCCGAGGCACCAAGGGCACCAAGGCCCGCTACCAGGTGCCGGCCGCCTTCGAGGGTGGCCAGATGCCGCTGCACATGCGGCTGCCGAAGCTGAAGGGCTTCAAGAACCCGTTCAAGGTCGAGTTCCAGGTCGTGAACCTGGACCGGATCAACGAGCTGTTCCCCGAGGGTGGCGCCGTCACCGTCGACGAGCTCGTGGCCCGCGGCGCGGTGCGCCGCAACCAGCCGGTCAAGGTGCTCGGCCAGGGCGACATCACCGTCAAGGTCGAGGTGAGCGCGAACGCGTTCTCGGCCTCGGCCAAGCAGAAGATCGAGGAGGCGGGCGGCACGACCACGGTCGTGTGACGCCACCTCCCGCATGTAGTGCGCCAGGGGCGCGGACGGACCGCCGACAGGTGGTCCCGGCCGCGCCCCTGTGGCGCATCACGACCGTCCGACAGGTCCTGTTAGGCTTCCCGGCGTCCCGGGCCGCTGCGCCGCGGACCTGTAACCGCTGTAGAAAGAGGATCCCGTGCTGAGCGCGTTCGCGAACGCTTTCCGGACTCCGGACCTCCGGCGCAAGCTGCTCTTCGTCCTGATGATCCTCGTGATCTTCCGCGCCGGATCCCAGATCCCCGCGCCGGGCGTCCACGTCGCGAACGTCCAGGAGTGCCTGAACCAGCAGGAGAACTCGGGCCTGTACAGCCTGATCAACATGTTCTCCGGTGGCGCACTGCTCCAACTGACGGTGTTCGCGCTGGGGATCATGCCCTACATCACCGCGAGCATCATCCTGCAGCTGCTGGTGGTGGTCATCCCCCGGCTCGAGGCCCTCAAGAAGGAGGGTCAGGCCGGGCAGACGAAGATCACCCAGTACACCCGCTACCTCACCCTCGGGCTCGCGCTGCTGCAGGCCACCGGCATCGTCGCCCTGGCCCGGTCGGGCAACCTGCTGCAGAACTGCGACTCCGAGCGCTTCCCGCTGCTCCACGACGACGGCACGCAGACCTTCATGGTCATGGTCATCACGATGACCGCGGGCACCGCCGTGATCATGTGGCTGGGTGAGCTGATCACCGAGCGCGGTGTCGGCAACGGCATGTCGCTGCTGATCTTCACCCAGGTGGTCGCCACCTTCCCCGCCTCGCTGTGGGACGTCCAGCAGCAGCAGGGCTGGTTCGTGTTCGCGGTGGTGATGGCGATCGGTCTGACGATCATCGCCGGCGTCATCTTCATCGAGCAGGCACAGCGCCGCATCCCGGTGCAGTACGCCCGCCGGATGGTGGGCCGCAAGATGTTCGGCGGCAGCTCGACCTACATCCCGCTGAAGGTCAACCAGGCCGGCATCATCCCGGTCATCTTCGCCTCCTCGCTGCTCTACCTGCCGGCGATGGCCGTCCAGTTCAACCAGAACAGCAGCGCCGACTGGGTGCGGCTGATCAGCAAGTACTTCGTCGACGGCAGCCACCCGCTCTACATGGCGACGTTCTTCGCGCTCATCATCTTCTTCACCTACTTCTACGTGTCGATCACCTTCAACCCCAACGAGGTGGCCGACAACATGAAGAAGTACGGCGGCTTCATCCCCGGGATCCGGGCGGGCAAGCCGACCGAGGACTACCTGTCCTACGTCCTGTCCCGCATCACGCTGCCAGGCGCTCTCTACCTCGGTCTCATCTCGCTCATCCCGCTCATCGCGCTGGTGCTGATCAACGCGAACCAGAACTTCCCGTTCGGCGGCACCTCCATCCTGATCATGGTGGGCGTCGCGCTCGACACGGTGAAGCAGATCGAGAGCCAGCTCCAGCAGCGCAACTACGAAGGATTCCTGCGGTAACAATGAGACTGATCATCATGGGCCCGCCGGGGGCAGGGAAGGGCACCCAGGCGAAGTTCATCGCCGAGCACTTCGACATCCCGGCGATCTCCACCGGCGACATCTTCCGCGCCAACGTCTCCGAAGGCACCGAGCTCGGGGTCGAGGCCAAGCGGTTCATGGACGCGGGAGAGTACGTGCCCGATGAGGTCACCAACCTGATGGTGCGCAACCGGATCGCCGAACCGGACGCCGCGAACGGCTTCCTGCTCGACGGCTACCCGCGCACGCTGGCCCAGGTCGAGGAGCTCGACGACATGCTCTCGGCGGCGGGGCACGCCCTCGACGCCGTGCTGTGCCTGACCGTCGACAAGGACGAGGTCGTCACGCGCCTGATCCAGCGCGCCCAGGTCGAGGGACGCGCCGACGACACCGAGGACGTCGTGCGGCACCGGCAGGACGTCTACGCCGAGCAGACCGCGCCGTTGATCGAGGTCTACCGGCAGCGCGGCATCTGCCACGAGATCGACGGCATGGGCGAGGTCGCCGAGGTCACCCGGCGCCTCCTCGACGCGCTGGACGCCGTCCCCGAGAGCTAGCGGGGCGGCGCCGTGGGCCTGCGTGACCGAGGGATCGAGATCAAGACCCCGGAGCAGATCCTGGCGATGCGCCGCGCCGGGCTGGTCGTGGGGGAGACCCTGGAGACGCTGCGTGCCGCCGTCCGCGCCGGAGTGAGCACCGCCGACCTGGACGCGCTGGCCGAGGACAGCATCCGCTCCCGGGGCGCGACGCCCTCCTTCCAGGGCTACCAGGGGTTCCCGGCGTCCATCTGCGCCTCGGTCAACGACGAGGTGGTGCACGGCATCCCCGGTGACCGGGTGCTGGCCGACGGCGACGTCGTCTCGATCGACTGCGGAGCGATCGTCGACGGCTGGCACGGCGACGCCGCGATCACCGTCGCCGTCGGCGGTGTGCCCGCCGAGGTGACCGAGCTGATGCGGGTCACCGAGGAGGCGATGTGGCGCGGCATCGCGGCCGCGCGGCTGGGAGGCCGGGTCTCCGACATCTCCCACGCCGTCGAGCAGCACGTCCGCTCCCAGGGCGGCTACGGCATCCTCGAGGACTACACCGGCCACGGCATCGGCTCCGCCATGCACCAGCCGCCGGACGTGCCCAACTACGGGAGGGCCGGCCGCGGCCCCAAGCTGGTGCGCGGGCTGGCGCTCGCGGTCGAGCCGATGGTGACGCTCGGCGGCAAGCAGACCGACCTCCTCGACGACGACTGGACCGTGGTCACCCGCGACGGCAGTTGGGCGGCCCACTACGAGCACACCTTCGTGCTCACCGAGCGTGGCGCGTGGGTGCTCACCGCGCTCGACGGCGGCGAGGCCCGGCTCCGCGAGCTCGGGGCGGCGTACGGCGGCTGACCCCGCCGGAGGCGCCGCGCCGGCGAGCCGTTGGGAGCGCCGTGCAAGGATGGTGGCCGCAGGAGGGGAGTATCCCTACCGTCGCGGAGTCGTCAGCACGTCCGGTGCCTTGAGCCGGTCCGGCACCGCGGGTCGCGATCGCGGCGGGAGAGACCTCTGGCGCGCTGCCGTCCCCTTCAGGAGGAACCCTGTGGAAGTCTCCGGTCTCGAATGGACCATCACGCTCACCGTCACCTGCGCGGTGCTGCTCTTCGACGTGATCGTCATCGCCCGCAACCCGCACGAGCCGACGATGCGGGAGTCGACGATCTGGTTCATCGTCTACATGGCCGCCGCCGGCGCGTTCGGGCTGTGGACCATCTGGTTCCACGGCTCGACCTACGGGTTGGACTACTTCACCGGCTTCGTCGTCGAGAAGAGCCTCTCGGTCGACAACCTGTTCGTGTTCATCGTGCTGATGGCAGCTCTGAAGGTGCCCCGCAAGTACCAGCAGGAAGCCCTGATGGTGGGCATCATCCTGGCGCTGGTCTTCCGCGGCATCTTCATCGCGATCGGCTACACGCTGGTCGAGAACTTCAGCTGGGTCTTCTACATCTTCGGTGCGTTCCTGGTCTACACCGCGGTGAACCTGGTGCGCTCCTACCGCAAGCACGAGGAGGAGCACCCCGAGGACTCCCGGGTCGTCACGTTCGCCCAGAACCACCTCAACGTGGGCGACAAGTGGATGGGCCTGAAGCTCTTCTACCGGGACAACGGCGTCCGTTTCGCCTCGCCGATGCTGATCGTGATCATCGCGCTCGGTACCACCGACGTGCTGTTCGCCCTGGACTCCATCCCGGCGATCTTCGGCATCACCCAGGAGCCCTACCTGGTCTTCACCGCGAACGTGTTCGCGCTGATGGGCCTGCGGCAGCTCTACTTCCTCATCGGTGGGCTGCTCGAGCGCCTGGTCTACCTCTCGCTCGGACTCGCGTTCATCCTGGCCTGGATCGGCGTGAAGCTGTTCATCCACGCGCTCTACAAGAGCGAGGTGCTCAGCTGGGAGGTGCCGACCGAGATCAGTCTCGTCGTGATCCTGGTGACCCTCGGTCTCACCGCGTTCGCCAGCCTGGCCAAGACCAAGCGCGACGAGAAGGTCGAGGTCGCCGCCACCGACTCCACGCCGCCGGCACCCAAGCCGGCAGACTCCGAGCACGGAATATCCGACGAGCGCTGACTGCTGAGGTCGGGGTGACGACGCCGACCCTCTCCGTGCTCGACCTGGTCCCGGTCCGCAGCGACCAGACCACCGCCGATGCGCTCGCAGCCACGGTCCGCCTGGCGCGGGTCGCCGACGAGCTCGGCTACCGCCGCTACTGGCTGGCCGAGCACCACAACATGCCGGCGGTCGCGGCCACCAACCCGCCCCTGCTGATCGCGATGGTGGCCGCGGCCACGTCGCGGATCAGGGTCGGCTCGGGTGGGGTGATGCTGCCCAACCACGCCCCGTTGGTGATCGCCGAGCAGTTCGCCCTCCTCGAGGCCGCGCACCCGGGCCGGATCGACCTCGGCATCGGCCGGGCGCCCGGGTCGGACCCCGTGACCAGCTACGCGCTGCGACACGGAGCCGGCGGCGTCGACGACCAGGCCGTGAGCCGGTTCCCGGAGTACGTCGACAACGTGCTGGCGATGATGGAGCCCGGCGGAGTGGGGCTGTCCGTGGCAGGGCGCACGCACCCGCTCCGGGCGACCCCGGTCGCCTCGTCGGTCCCGACCATCTGGCTGCTCGGATCCTCGGACTACTCCGCACGGCTGGCCGCGGAGAAGGGGATGCCCTACGTGTTCGCCCACCACTTCTCCGGCCAGGGCACCGCGGAGGCGCTGGAGCTCTACCGGTCGCGGTTCCAGCCCTCGGCCGAGCTGGCCGAGCCGCGCACCTTCCTCACCGTGAACGCGGTCGTCGCGCCGACCCACGCGGAGGCAGACCGGCTGGCCCTGCCCCAGCTGCTCGCGATGCTCTCGCTGCGCACCGGCGCGCCCCTGCTGCCGCAGCACCTCGTCGAGGACGCCGAGCGCCTCCCGGTGCCGCCACAGCACCAGCCGCTGCTCGAGGCGATGGCGCAGCGGTGGGTGATCGGCGCCCCCGACGAGGCCCGCGCCCGCATCGGCGAGCTCGCCTCGGCGTACGCAGTCGACGAGGTGATGCTGCACCCGGTGGCGGGTGCGTTCAGCGGCGCCGACCCGGCGGCCAGCGCGGCACGCGAGGAGACGCTGCGGCTGCTCGCGGGCTGAGCGGCCGCCACCGGGCCGCGCCGCCCGATTAGAGATTCAGCGACGAATGCCACTAAACTGGCGTGTCGGCCCAACGTGGGTCTGCTTCGTGGTGCCTCGCGGCTGCTCGAGTCACGCCTCCAACGCTGAAGTGAGCGGATGAGTCGTGCGCTCGGGATGAGGTGCCCAAGCGGCCGCACGAGGTCCACCGGTCCAGCGGGCCGGAGGTTCCCGGGCCACCCGCCGGCTCCGCCGGCGGAGCACCAAAGGTAGACAACCAACCGACAGATTGCGGAGGACATGCCGAAGAAAGAAGGCGTGATCGAGATCGAGGGCACCGTCGTGGAGGCCCTTCCCAACGCCATGTTCCGAGTGGAGCTGAGCAACGGGCACAAGGTCCTCGCCCACATCAGCGGCAAGATGCGCCAGCACTACATCCGGATCCTCCCCGAGGACCGTGTGGTGGTGGAGCTGTCTCCCTACGACCTGACTCGCGGCCGGATCGTCTACCGCTACAAGTAGGCAGCCGCACAGTGGCTCGGCCCTCGGGTCGGGTCCTGGTGCGTGCCGCGCAGCCGACACCCGAAAGGACCTCCCGTGAAGGTCAACCCCAGCGTCAAGCCCATCTGTGACAAGTGCAAGGTGATCCGTCGCCACGGCCGCGTCATGGTGATCTGCGAGAACCCGCGTCACAAGCAGCGCCAGGGCTAGTCGCCGCCGGAGCGTGTGAACGCCCCGGCAGGCACAACTGAACATCGACCACGTGACCGCTTAGCGGCTCGCCGGCAGCAGCCGGACGACCCGCCAAACCACCTCCGGAGCAGCAGGCCGGAGCCCGTCCGACGAGGGACGGGACGCGGCACGACCAGAAACCTCTGCGAGCAACCGAAGGGACACCGCCTCCATGGCACGCCTCGTTGGTGTCGACCTCCCGCGCGACAAGCGCATCGAGATCGCACTCACCTACATCTACGGCATCGGCCGTACCCGCGCTCAGCAGGTGCTGCAGGCCACCGGGGTCAACCCCGACCTGCGCGTCCACCAGCTGGGCGACGAGGAGCTGGTCAAGCTCCGCGACGAGATCGAGGGCAACTTCAAGATCGAGGGTGACCTGCGCCGTGAGGTGCAGGCCGACATCCGCCGCAAGATCGAGATCGGCAGCTACCAGGGTCGCCGGCACCGCATGGGCCTCCCGGTCCGCGGACAGCGCACCAAGACCAACGCGCGCACCCGCAAGGGCCCCAAGCGCACGGTTGCCGGCAAGAAGAAGGCCAAGTGATCCTGCGCCCCGGCGCGGCTCACCGTCTCGTTCGCAGCACCCCAGACCAGACCCTCAGGAGTAACTGAATGCCTCCCAAGAGCCGCACCGCGGCCGGCGCCAAGAAGGTGCGCCGCAAGGAGAAGAAGAACATCGCTCAGGGCGAAGCCCACATCAAGAGCACGTTCAACAACACCATCGTCACCATCACCGACCCCACCGGCGCGGTGATCTCGTGGGCCTCCGCCGGCACCGTCGGCTTCAAGGGCTCGCGCAAGTCCACCCCGTTCGCCGCGCAGATGGCCGCCGAGGCCGCCGGGCGACGGGCGATGGAGCACGGCATGAAGAAGATCGACGTCTTCGTCAAGGGCCCGGGCTCGGGCCGCGAGACCGCGATCCGCTCCCTGGGTGCGATCGGCCTCGAGGTCGGCACCATCCAGGACGTCACCCCCACCCCCCACAACGGCTGCCGCCCGCCCAAGCGCCGGCGCGTCTGACCACCGAGAGCAGAAGGAGAGACTGACATGGCCCGCTACACCGGACCCATGACCCGCAAGTCGCGCCGCCTCGGTGTCGACCTCGTCGGTGGCGACGCTGCGTACGAGCGCCGCCCCTACCCGCCCGGCCAGCACGGCCGCGCGCGGATCAAGGAGAGCGAGTACCGCTCGCAGCTCCAGGAGAAGCAGAAGGCCCGCTTCACCTACGGCGTGCTCGAGCGCCAGTTCCACAACTACTACGTCGAGGCATCGCGGCGTCCCGGCAAGACCGGTGACAACCTGCTCCAGCTGCTGGAGTGCCGCCTCGACAACGTGGTCTACCGCGCCGGCTTCGCCCGGACCCGCCGCCACGCCCGCCAGCTGGTCACCCACGGCCACTTCCGGGTCAACGGCAAGAAGGTCGACATCCCGTCCTTCCAGGTGACCGCCCACGACGTCATCGACGTCCGGGAGAAGTCGCTGGAGATGACCCCGTTCATCGTGGCTCGCGAGACCCACGGCGAGCGCGTCGTCCCGGCCTGGCTCGAGGCCATCCCCTCCCGGATGCGGATCCTCGTCCACCAGGTGCCGACCCGGGCGCAGATCGACCTCCCGGTCCAGGAACAGCTGATCGTCGAGTTCTACTCCAAGAAGTAACCCCACGGGGGCTCCGCCCCCGTGTACCCCCGCTGGGGCTCCGCCCCAGACCCCGATCCGGGCAACCGGTCCACGTGGACCCGTCCGCGGCGGGGTCGCAGGAGAAGCCCCGGCGGGATGCTTCAGCTCCTTCCGTCACCACTGCACTCTGGGCCTGTCAAATAGCGGGTGGGCCCGGAAAGGAAAGAACCAGTGCTCATCGCACAGCGCCCCACCCTGTCGGAAGAGTCCGTCGACGAGTTCCGTTCCCGGTTCGTGATCGAGCCGCTCGAGCCCGGCTTCGGCTACACCCTCGGCAACTCGCTGCGTCGCACCCTCCTGTCGTCGATCCCCGGTGCCGCCGTCACCAGCATCAAGATCGACAACGTGCTCCACGAGTTCTCCACCGTGGAGGGCGTCAAGGAGGACGTCACCGAGATCATCCTCAACCTCAAGGGCCTCGTCGTCTCCTCCGAGCACGACGAGCCGGTCACCATGTACCTGCGCAAGTCCGGTGCCGGCGACGTGACCGCCGCCGACATCGCGCCCCCGGCCGGTGTCGAGGTGCACAACCCCGACCTCAAGATCGCCACGCTCTCCGACTCGGGCAAGCTCGAGATGGAGCTGGTCGTCGAGCGGGGCCGCGGCTACGTCAGCGCGGTCCAGAACAAGGGCGCCGACAACGAGATCGGCCGGGTCCCGGTCGACTCGATCTACAGCCCGGTGCTCAAGGTGACCTACAAGGTCGAGGCCACCCGTGTCGAGCAGCGCACCGACTTCGACAAGCTCGTCATCGACGTCGAGACCAAGCCGTCGATCCGTCCCCGCGACGCCCTCGCGTCGGCCGGCAAGACCCTGGTCGAGCTGTTCGGCCTGGCCCGTGAGCTCAACGTCGAGGCCGAGGGCATCGACATCGGCCCCTCGCCCGTCGACGAGCAGCTCGCCGCCGACCTCGCCCTCCCGGTCGAGGACCTGCAGCTGACCGTGCGCTCCTACAACTGCCTCAAGCGCGAGGGCATCCACACCGTGGGTGAGCTCATCAGCCGCTCGGAGCAGGACCTGCTCGACATCCGCAACTTCGGCGCGAAGTCGATCGACGAGGTCAAGGCCAAGCTGGTCGAGATGGGCCTGTCGCTCAAGGACAGCGCCCCCGGCTTCGACCCGCACGCCGCCCTCGCCGCCTACGGCGACGATGACGACGATGCCTTCGTCGAGGACGAACAGTACTGACACACGCACCGCTGGCGCGCACCTCGCGGCGTTGTCGTCGGTCGACGGCCAAACCCGGGCCGCCTTCCCTCCTCCGCCTTGCGATGCACGCACCATCGGCACGTGTGCCTGAAACGCCCCACTACTCCGGTACCTGATACGGCCGGAGAGAAATGAGAGAGATCGATGCCCACCCCGAAGAAGGGCGCCCGCCTCGGCGGCAGCCCCGCCCACCAGCGGCTGATCCTGGCCAACCTGGCCACCGCCCTGTTCGAGCACGGCCGGATCACCACCACCGAGGCCAAGGCGCGCACGCTGCGCCCCTACGCCGAGAAGCTGATCACCAAGGCGAAGAAGGGCGACCTGCACAGCCGGCGCGAGGTCCTCAAGACCATCCGCGACAAGTCGGTGGTGCACGTGCTGTTCACCGAGATCGGGCCCGGCTTCGCCGAGCGTCCGGGTGGCTACACCCGGATCACCAAGATCGGCCCCCGCAAGGGAGACAACGCGCCGATGGCCGTGATCGAGCTCGTCACCGAGCCCTACAACCCCTCGCCGAAGGCGGCCAAGGCCAAGCCGGCCGAGAAGCCGGCCGAGAAGCCGGCCGAGGCTCCTGCCGCGCAGGAGACCGCGGTCGAGGAGCCCCCGACCGAGCTCACCGACGAGGCCTCTCCGGAGGAGAGCGTCGTCGCCGAGGAGGCCCCGGTGGCCGACGAGGACGCCGACAAGGCCTGACCCACCAGGTCGACCGCCAGGAGGCCCGCCAGCCCGACAGGGTGGCGGGCCTCCTGCCATTTCGCCGGCCCGCCCTCAACCGCCCAGAGCGGTCCGCCCGCCACCCACCCGCGCCGGCCCGTCGCCGAGGTCCGCGCGGTGGCCGGCCGCCCACCCGGCCGCGCCCCCCGAGCCCGACAGCACCCGGGGCCGTGCGGTGCGCAGATCGGGATAGGTGTCGTGCATGGCCGCCTCGACCTGGGCGGTGCGATCGGCCAGGACCACCGCGGTCGTGGTGCCGCCCTCGGCGAAGCGAGCATCCGCACGGTCGGCCGCGCGCTGCTCGGCAGCCAGGAGCCTGGCCCCGACGGCCCCGCGGAAGCCCGCCAGCCAGGAGCGGCGGAACGCCGCCTTGTGCTCCCACGCGGGCACCGGCGTGCGGGCCAGGCCCTGGGCCGACTGCAGCAGCAGACTGGTGAACAGCAGCTCGGCCCGCTCGAGGTCGGAGGCGTGACCGAACAGGTGCATCGACAGCTCCTTGCCGCCGGCGCCTCGGCTGGTGCGCTGCACCGCCACGCAGCGCAGCCGCGCCGCGACCGTCGAGAGCAGCTCGGCCTTGTCGACGGCGTACGGCGCGTCGAGGGAGACCACGAGGTCGCCCACCGGGTCGCTGCCGGGGTCGGCCTGCGCGAGCAGCGCCCGGTCGATGCCGTAGTCGGCGATCAGCTGGGCCGCCTTGGCGGTGTAGGTCTCGGCCTCGTGGCTGGTGGCCGCGGGGTCCTCGGCCAGGGCCAGCAGCTTGCGCACCTTGGCCAGGATCGGGTCGGTCGGGGTCATCGTTCCTCCTCGGGGGCTCGGTGGCCCACCCTGGCGGAGCCGACCGACACCCGACGGCTCCGCGCCGGGCTGCTCCACAGGGCCCGGCGGCACCGGCCGTTGTGGAGACGGCTGCGGTCGCGGTCGGCCGGCCGCCGGGTCACCAGGCCTGCCGGAGCAGCTTCTCGGCCTCTGCGAGGGTGAGCCCGAGCCGGCGGGCCGACGCGGCGTACGCCCCCGCTGCGCTCACGGCTTCGGAGGACCCACCGGCGGTGGAGCCGGTCACGAAGGTGCCGCGGCGGCCCTCGGTGCTCACCACCCCGTCGGCCTCCAGGTGGCGGTAGGCCTTCGCGACGGTGTTCGTGGCCAGCCCCAGCGCCTCCGCGAGGGCCCGGACCGTCGGGAGCCGGGTGCCGGCCGGCAGCTCGCCGCTCGCCGCCCGGCCGGCCACCTGCGCGCGCAGCTGCTCGAACGGCGCCACGTCGGAGGACGGATCGATCACCAGAGCGAGCGACCGGGCGGGGGAGTCGGGCATGTCCCCAGCCTAGAAGCCCGTCCCCTGCCCGTCCGCCGGCGTCCTCTGGCCGCCGGTGCGGGGGTTCGCCCGCGGCGGCGTGGTCCGATGCGCTAAGCAAGAGGGGTGAGCGACACCGGAGAGCCCGACGAGCGCGACGCACTGGTGGTCGGGGAGGCGCTGGTCGACATCGTGGTGGCCGGAGACGGCGGCCGCACCGCCTACCCCGGAGGTAGCGCCGCCAACGTCGCCGTCGCCCTGGCCAGGCTCGGCCGGCCGGTCCGGCTCGCCACCGCCTTCGCCGACGACGACCACGGACGGCTGCTCGGCGCCCACCTGCGCACCGCCGGGGTGCGGCTCGCGGCGGATCCGGCCGTCGTGCCGCGAAGCTCCTGCGCGGTGGCCACCATCGGTGACGACGGCGCCGCCAGCTATCAGTTCGACCTCGACTGGCGGCTACCCACGGTGCCGACCGCCCCGGCCCCGTTGGTCGTCCACGTCTGCTCGCTCGGCGCGGTGCTCGCACCGGGGGCCGACGACGTCGTCGCCCTCGTCGAACGACTGCGCCCGCGCAGCACGGTGACCTACGACGTCAACGCCCGCCCGGACGTCACCGGCGACGGGCCGGAGCTGGTCGAGGCCGTGCAGCGCGTGGTCCGGCTCGCCGACCTGGTCAAGGCCAGCGACGAGGACCTCGCCACCCTCTACCCCGACGCCGACCTGCCCACCGCCGCGGGGCGGCTGCTCGACCTGGGCGCGGGCGCCGTGGTCGTCACCCGAGGCGGAGAGGGGGCCACCTGGATCGGGCGGACCGGAACCGTCGACGTCTCCGCGCCGCGTGTGCGGGTCGCCGACACCATCGGTGCCGGCGACACGTTCGGTGCGGCGCTCGTCGACGCACTCTGGGAGCGCGAGCTGCTGGGCGCGACAGGGCACGAGGCGCTGCCCGAGCTGGGCCGCGAGGACATCGCCGAGGTGCTCGCCCACGCCGCCCGGGCAGCGGCGGTCACCGTCTCGCGGCCCGGCGCCGACCCGCCGTACCGCGCGGAGCTGTGAGGCTCAGCCCGGCACGGGCTGCCCGAGCAGGTGCCGCAGCGTGTCCGCGTTGCGCACCGCGTGCCCCTCGCCGTCGTTGTTGAAGTAGGCGAAGACCTCCCGGCCCTGCCCCTGCCACTCGCGGACGCGGTCGGCCCACCAGCCGAGGTCGGCGTCGGAGTAGGAGCCGGCGTAGAGCTGGTCGTGGCTGGGGCCGTGCAGCCGCACGTAGACGAACGGGGCGGTGGCCCGCAGCACGCAGGGCAGGCCCGCGCCGCTCATCACGACGTACGCCGCGCCGCGCCGCTCGAGCAGCGCGAACACCTCGTCGGCGTGCCAGCTGGGGTGGCGGAACTCGACGGCCACCCGCATCCACTCCGGCAGCGAGGCCAGGAACCAGTCCAGGCGGGCGTCGTCGCGCTCGTGGGCAGGGTGCAGTTGCACCAGGAGGACCCCTCTCCGGTCGCGGAGGGCGTGCCAGCTGCGCACCAGCCGGTCGCGCCACACGCCGTCCTCGTCGCGCAGCCGCCGGGCGTGGGTCAGCCCACGGGGTGCCTTGACCGTCATCGTGAAGCCGGGTGGCAGGGCGGAGTTCCACGAGGCGAAGGTCTGCTCGCGCGGCCACCGGTAGAAGCTGGCGTTCAGCTCGACGGTGTCGAAGTGGGCGGTGTAGACGTCGCGGCGGCGGGCGCTGGGCAGGCCGGGCGGGTAGAGCACGCCCGCCCAGTGGTCGTAGCTCCACCCCGAGGTCCCGATGTGTGCCCACGACATGCCCACCCGGTGCCCGGCCGGGTCGCCTCCCATCCGCGCGGATCTGGGAGGATGGCGCGGTGCGCCTGCGGATCGACCTCGCCTACGACGGCGGCGACTTCCACGGCTGGGCGGCCCAGCCGGGCCTGCGCACCGTCGAGGGCGAGCTGACCCGGGCGCTGGCCACGGTGCTGCGCGTCGACGCCGTGCCGGTGGTCTGCGCGGGCCGCACCGACACCGGGGTGCACGCGCGCGGGCAGGTCACGCACGCCGACGTGGACGCCGACCTGCTCGTCGCGGCGGCGGGGCGCTCGACCGACCCGCCTCCCGAGGCGCTGCTGCGCCGGCTCAACGGCCTGCTCCCACCCGACGTCCGGGTACGCCGGGTGGCCGAGGCGCCGGCCGGGTTCGACGCCCGCTTCTCCGCGCTGTGGCGCCGCTACGCCTACCGGGTCGTCGACCTGCCCGCCGCCGTGGACCCGCTCACCCGGGGGTGGGTGCTGGCCTGGCCGCGCCGGCTCGACCTGGCCGCGATGAACGAGGCCGCCGCGGCGCTCGTCGGCGAGCACGACTTCGCGGCGTTCTGCAAGCGGCGCGAGGGCGCCACCACGATCCGCACCCTGCTGGACCTGTCGTGGGAGCGCGACGACGCCGGGGTGGCCGTCGCCGGGGTCCGGGCCGACGCGTTCTGCCACAGCATGGTGCGCGCGCTGGTCGGCTGCCTGCTCGTGGTGGGGGAGGGGCGGCGTCCGGTCTCGTGGGCCGGCGAGGTGCTGCGCGCCGGGGTGCGCGACTCGGCGGTGACTGTCGCCCACGCCCACGGGCTCACCCTCGAAGAGGTGCGCTACCCGGCCGACGAGCTGCTGGCCGCGCGGGCCGGCCAGACCCGGGCCCGACGGGACGGCTGATGGACGAGCACTACTTCTCCGCCGACCCCTCGGTGCCGTTCCGCCGGATGCCGGTGCGCGCCCTGGTCTGGGGGCGGGAGCTGGCGCTGGTCAGCGGCTCCGGGGTCTTCGCGCAGGGCCGCGTCGACGTCGGCACCGCGGTGCTGTTCCGCGAGACGGATCCACCGGCCGGCGGCCGGGTGCTCGACCTGGGCTGCGGCTACGGCGCGATCGGTCTCGCCGTCGCGGTGGCCGCCCCGACCGCGCAGGTCACCGGCGTCGACGTCAACGAGCGGGCGGTGCTGCTGGCGAACGAGAACGCGGCCGCCCTCGGGGTGGCCGATCGGTTCACGGCCACGACGCCCGACGGGGTGCCGGCCGACGCGGTGTTCGACGAGATCTGGTCGAACCCGCCGATCCGGATCGGCAAGGAGGCGCTGCACGCGCTGCTGCTGGACTGGCTGCCCCGGCTGGCGCCGGGGGGCCGGGCGGTGCTGGTGGTGGGCAAGAACCTCGGCGCCGACTCGCTGCAGCGGTGGCTGGGCGAGCAGGGCTGGCCGACGGTGCGGCTGGCCAGCGCCAAGGGCTTCCGGGTGCTGGAGGTGCGGCGGGGCTCGTGAGCCGCGCCGCACCTCCCGCGCACCGTCAGGTCACTCGGTCGGGACCCCACCCTCCGGCGGGGCGTCGTCGGCCTGCCCGGAGGAGTCCTCCTCGATGGGTGCGTCGCCGATGTCGGTGACCAGCACCGGCGTCAGCGGCTCGGAGCTGCCGCCCGTGAGCTCGACCAGTCGCATCCCGGAGATGCCGAGGTGGCTGTCCTCGCCGTAGCGGTACGGCGCGAGGTGCGGGCCGGCGAAGTCGGCACCGGACTCCTGCAGCGCCTCGACCAGGCCCTCGCGGGTGAGGTCCTCACCGGCCGCCTGCAGCGCCTGCACGAACGTGTAGGCCTGGGACATGCCGTAGATGCGGTAGTTGGTGAGCTTGCCCTTCTCGCCGTGCTCCTCCCACACCTGCTGCCACAGCTGCACCCACGGGTCGTCGGGCTGGTCGACGCCGGCGAGGTACTCGGTGGTCATCGTGCCGTCCAGCGCACCGCCGCCGCCGCTGACCGCCCCCTCGGAGAACCGCTCGAGCAGCGAGCCGACCAGGGCGGAGTCGGAGCCGACGTTGCTGAAGAACCACTTCGGCGTGAACCCGGTGGTCAGCGAGACCAGCTTGGCGAGCGCGGTGTAGGAGGGAGTGGTGAAGCCGAGCACCAGGTCCGCGCCGCTGGCCTGGAGGCCGGTGATCTGCGGGGCCACGTCGGTGTTGCCGGAGGTGTAGCGCTCGACCCCGACGATCTGGTCGTCGAGGAACTGCCGCACGCCCTTCTCGGCGTCCTCGCCGAAGTCGTCGTCCTGGAGGAAGAGCCCGACCTTGGCGTCGGGCATGTTCTCGGCGACGTACTGGCCGATGATCTTGCCCTCGCTCTCGTAGTCGGTCTGCCAGCCGAACGTCGTCGGGTAGCTGTCCGGGTCGTCGCCCCACATCAGCGAGCCGGAGGAGACGAACAGGTCGGGCACGCCCTCGTCGCGCAGGAAGTCGACGACCGCGCTGTGGGTGGGCGTGCCGAGCCCGCCCACCATCGCGAAGATCTCCTCCTGGAGCACCAGCTCGTTGGTCACGGTGCTGGTGTTGGTGGGGTTGTAGCCGTCGTCCTTGACGATGTACTCGATCTCGCGGCCGTGCACGCCGCCCTGGGCGTTGACGAAGTCGAAGTAGGCCTGGGCGCCCGTCGGGATCTCGCTGTAGCCCGGGGCGGCGACCCCGGTCAGCGGGAAGTGCGCGCCGACGGTGACGGAGTCCTCGGTGACGCCGACGTCGGTCGCGCCGCCACCTCCTCCCTCCTCGCCTCCCTCGTCGTCGCGCCCGCCCGCGCCGCAGCCGGCGAGCAGGACGGCGGACGCGAGTACGCCGACGAGCGGCGCGGTCCTCCGGAGCCGTGTCTTCATGATGTGTGTCCCTTCGAGGTGGTGGCGGGGTCGTGCGTCTGGCCGGCCGGCCGGCCGGGGGAGTCGGAGGGGCCCGGCGAATCGGGGATGTGGCGCGGGTCGGGGATGCCGGCGACCGGGCTCGCGGGCCGGCGGGCGCGGCGGCGGAGCAGCGCCAGGCGGAGCGTGCCGACCAGCCCCGCGGGGGCGAGCAGGACCACGAGCACCATGACCAGCCCGTAGACCAGCGGGGAGAGCTCGGCGGCCTGGATGTCGGAGAGGCCGGCGTCGGTGCCGATCCGGGTGACCAGCTGGGGCAGGAACGTGAGCAGGGCGGCCCCGACCAGGGCGCCGGCCAGGCTGCCCAGGCCGCCGAGGACGACGGCGGTCAGCAGGGTGAGGCTGAGCGTCAGCGTGAAGCCGCTGGGTGCGGCCAGGCGGACGCTGATCGCCATCATCGCGCCGGCCGCGCCGGCCGCCGCCGCGCTGACCACGAACGCCGAGACCCGGGCCTGGCCGAGCCGGATGCCGGCGAGCTCGGCGGCGACCTCGCCGTCGCGGACCGCGCGCCAGCGCCGGCCCACCCGGCTGCGGGAGAGGTTGGCGAGCAGCACGAACGTGACGAGGAGGGTGAGCCAGCCCAGGTAGGCGACGTAGCGGCTGCGGGTGAGCTCCTGGCCGGTGACGAAGAAGGCCAGGTCGAGCACCCATGCGGGGATCTCGGGGAGCGCCACGCGCAGCCCCTGCTCGCCGCCCAGCCGCTCCTCGAAGAAGAGGGCCAGGCCGGGCACCGCGACCGCGAGGGCCAAGGTGGCGCCAGCCAGGTAGGGACCGTGCAGCCGGGCGGCGGCCACCCCGACCAGGGCCCCGACCAGCAGCGTCACCAGCACCGAGGCCAGGACCGCGACCGGCAGCGGCACCACGGCGTCCGGGCCCGGCAGGCAGAGCGCGGTGGTGTAGGCGCCCACCGCCATCAGCGCGCCGTGGCCCAGCGAGAGCTGCCCGTTGAGCCCGGTGAGCACCGTGAGTCCGCCGGCGGCGATGCCGAGGTAGGCCATCGAGGCCAGCTGCACGTTGCGGAAGTCGCTGACGCTCTCGAGCACCGCCACGACCACCAGCAGCCCGAGGGCGGCGACCAGCAGGTGCCGGCCGAGCAGGGAGTGGCGCCACCAGGTGAGCGCCGCCGTTCTCGTCGGAGCCGGCATCAGACCCTCCTCGCCGCGGCCGGGGCGAACAGGCCGCCGGGGCGCAGCAGCAGGACGACGACGAGGATGCCGAGCGCGGCCAGCGCGACCAGCTGTGAGCCGACGTAGCCGCTGACCAGGCTCAGGGACAGGCCGAGCAGGAGGCCCCCGAGCACCGCCCCGAGCGGGCTGTCCAGGCCCCCGAGCACCGCGGCGACGAAGCCGTAGACCACGACCGAGTCCATGTAGGAGGGGTGCACCAGGCTGCCGCTGGCGATCAGGAGGCCGGCGAGCGAGCCGACCAGGGAGGCCAGCGCCCAGCCCAGCGTGAGCATCCGGCCCACTCGTACGCCGAGCAGCCGGGCCACCTCCGGCTCGTGGGCGGCGGCGCGCATCCGCAGCCCGATGTCGGTGAACCGGAACAGCAGCACGAGCAACCCCATCACCGCGAGCACCGCGAGGATCGTGAAGACCCCCGAGGTGGTCAGCGCGATCGTGGTGTCGCCCACCTCGATCCCGCGCACCCCGAACGGGGCGGGGAAGCTGCGGAACCGGTTGCCGAAGATCACCGAGGCCAGTGCGTGCAGCACGATGAACAGCCCGAGGGTGAGGATCACCGCGTTGATCTCGGGGCCGCCCTCCACCGGTCGCACCAGCACCCGCTCGACCACCGCGCCGAGCACGAGGCCCGAGAGCAGCGCGGCGGCGAAGCCGAGCCAGTAGGAGTGCCCGGCGTCGATGACCGAGAGCGCGATGAACGTGGTGACCATCGCCATCGGCGCCTGGGCGAAGTTCACGATCCGCGTCGAGCGCCAGATCATCACCAGCGCAAGGGCGAACGCGGCATAGACCATGCCGAGCGTGAGCCCCCCGAGCAGGGTGTTGAGCAGCTGTTGCACGTCTCTCCTTCTCAGAAGCCGAGGTAGGCGTGTCGGAGCTGGTCGTCGTCGGCCAGCACGGCCGCCGGCTCGTCGGCGACCACCCGGCCGAGGTCGAGGACCACGCCGCGGTCGGCGACCGACAGCGCGCTGCGGGCGTTCTGCTCCACCAGCACCACGCCCAGCCCCTCGTCGGTCACCAGGCGGCGCAGCAGCGCGAAGATCTGGGCGACCACGCGCGGGGCCAGGCCGAGCGAGGGCTCGTCGAGCAGCAGCATCGTCGGCCGGCTCATCAGGGCCCGGCCGATCACCAGCATCTGCCGCTCGCCGCCGGAGAGCACGTGGGCGGTCGCCGAGCGGCGGTCGGCCAGGGCGGGGAACAGCTCGAGCACCCGGTCCAGCTCGCCGCGGGAGACCCGGCCCCGGGCCAGGCCCCCCAGCCGCAGGTTCTCCTCGACGGTGAGCTCGGCGATGACGCCGCGGCCCTCGGGCACATGGGCGAGGCCGAGCGCGGGCATCCGCTCCGCGGCCACCCGGTCGAGCCGGTGCTCGTCGAAGGTGATCGTGCCGGACTCGGCGCGGTGCAGGCCGGAGACCGTGCGCAGCAGGGTGGTCTTGCCGGCGCCGTTGGCGCCCAGCACGGCGGTGATGGCGCCGCCTCCGGCGGAGAAGGAGACCCCGGCCAGGGCCCGCACCGGGCCGTAGTCGACGGTCAGGTCGCGGATCTGGAGCATCTCAGGCCACCGTCCCGGGGTCTCGGTCCGGCCCGTCGGGCGAGGCGGGTCCGGTGGCCGCGACGGTGTCGCCGAGGTAGGCCGCCAGCACGGCGGGGTCCTCGCGCACCTGGGCCGGGGTGCCGTCGGCGATCACCCGGCCGAAGTCGAGCACGGTGATCCGGTCGCAGACCGACATGACGAGGTCCATGTGGTGCTCGACCAGCATCACCGACATCCGGTCGGTGAGACCGCGGACCAGGGCGGCGAGCTCGTCGAGGTCGTCGGCGGAGAGGCCGCTGGCGGGCTCGTCGAGCAGCAACAGCCGGGGCTCCGCGACCAGGGCCCGGGCCAAGGCGACCCGTTTGCGGACCGGGTAGGGGAGGCTCGGCGGGTAGCGGTCGGCGTAGGCCTCGACGCCGAGGTCGGCCAGCGCCGCCCGGGCCCGCTCCCGCAGTGCCCGCTCGTCGCGCGAAGCGCGGCCCAGGCCGAGCAGGGAGGCCAGGAAGCCGGCGCGGGCGTGCCGGTCGGCGCCCACCATGACGTTCTCCAGCACGGTGACCCGGTCGAAGAGCCCGAGCCCCTGCATGGTCCGGGCGAGGCCGAGCCCGGCGAGGTCGTGCGGGCGGACCTTGGCCAGGGTGCGGCCCTCCCACGAGACCTGCCCCCGGTCGGGCACCACGAAGCCGCAGGCGACGTTGAACAGGGTGGTCTTACCCGCCCCGTTGGGCCCGATCACGCCGAGCACCTCGTGCGGGCCGACCCGCAGCGCGACGTCGCGCAGAGCGGTCAGCCCGCCGAAGGTGACGGTGACACCGTCGAGCGTGAGCAGGTCGGGCACCGTGCCTCCGGATCTGTGCGGGACTGGTCGTCTCCATCGGTGTGACGGGGAACACCTTGGTCGCAGCGCACAGGATGCGCATTGGGCGTAGCGCCCAGAATGGGTTGGATCGGGCGCTGTGAACCGTGGTCGGGGCTAGCCAGGTTTGTGCACGCAGTGCGAACGTGGCCCCATGCGTCCCTCGGTCCACCCCGCCGGCCCGGCGCCGGCGCACCCGACCGGGACGTCCGCCGGGCGGCGCGGCCCCGCCGCCCACCCGGCCCCCGCCGAGGCCGTGCAGCGGGCGTGGGCCTCGCTGCTGGACCGCTCCGACGCGATCGCCGACAGCATCACGCTGATGCTGTTCGAGCGCGACGCGGAGATCTACGACCGGGTCGGCCCGGAGTTGCGCGTCGACGTCCGCGAGAGCACCCGGCTGCACATCAGGCGTGGCCTCGAGGTGCTCTCCGGCCGCCGCGACGCCGGCGTCCCGCCGCGCGACGTGTGGCGCGACGCGGGCCGCCGCCGGGCTCGGCAGGGCGTTCCCCTCGAGGTGGTGCTCAACGCCTACACGCTCGGCGCACGGGTGCTCTGGGAGGCGCTGGTCGCGCGCGCCGCCGGCGACCCGGCCGCCGGCATCGACGACCCGGTGCTGCTCGCCGCGGCGAGCACGGTGTGGTCGAACCTCGACGTGCAGAACGCCGTCCTCATCGACGCCTACCGCCGCGAGAGCGCCCGGCTGCAGCGCCAGGACCTCCAGCGGCAGCAGGCCGCGCTCGACGGACTGCTGGAGGGCCGCGGCGCGGACCCCGACTTCGCCGAGGAGGCCAGGGCCGCGCTCGACGTCGGTGCGGAGGACCCGATCGCCTGTGTGGTCTCGCTGCACGACGGACCGCTCGACGACGCGCTGGGCCCCGTCGAGGACCGGCTCGACCGGCTCGGCGTGACCGCGCGCTGGCATGTGCGCGCCGGTGTCTACTTCGGGCTGCTCGCCGGACCCCTGCCCGACGAGCAGGGCCTGGTCGAGCTGTTCGTGCCGCATGCCCCGGGCCGGATGGGGGTGGCCAGCGCCGACGGCCTCGCCGGCTTCGCGACCGCCTTCCAGCTCGCCTCGCGGGCGGCCGACACCCTGCCCCGCGGTGCCCGCGACGTGGTCGCGGTCTCCGAGCGGCTGCCCGAGGTGCTGCTGGCCGGCAGCCCCCAGGTCGCGCCGCTGCTGCTCGCGCAGACGCTCGGGCCGGTGCTCGCCCAGCCGGGCCCGCAGGCCCACACGCTGCTCGACACGCTGGCGGCGCTGCTGCGCCACGACGGGTCACCGACCCACGCCGCCGCCGAGCTCTACTGCCACCGCAACACCGTCATCTACCGGATGAAGCAGATCGAGCAGCTCACCGGGCGCAGCCTCGCCGACCCCCGCGACAAGCTGCTGCTCGGACTGGCCCTGCTCGCGGTGGGGCGCAGCTAGCCGTCGTTCAGGAGCGGCCCAGTCGCCGGCGCTTCTCGCCCGGCATCGGCTTGCGGGTCACCGTCACCGCCCCCATCAGCGCCACGCCCTTGACCCGCACCAGCGGGGAGTGCGGCCCGATCTCGGGCGCGACCTTGGCCCGGCCCTCCTCGAAGGCGCCCATGATGCCGACCCCCTCGACCACCACGCGGGTCCAGGCGTTGACGTGCACGTCGACGGCGCCCATCACCGCGTTGGCGTTGATCACCACCTCGGGGGTGGCGAAGACCGCCTCGCGCAGGTCGATGGTGATCCCGCCCATCAGCGTGAGCGCGTTGTGGGTGGGCCCCACCAGCCAGGCACCCTTGCGGTCCTGGCCGCTCATCACCGCCAGGCTGCTGGTCGGCTGCGGGAGGCCGGCGTACATCGGGTGCTGCAGCGCCGGCGGCTGCCCGGGGGCGGGGACCGGCAGCATCCCCGGTGCGCCCGGGACGACGCTGCCGGCGTCGGGCAGGTCGATCACGACCGGCACCAGGTCGGCGTAGACCTTCGCGGCGTACGTCGCATCGAGCCGCTCGTCGAGCTCATCGAGGTCGATCCGACCCTCGCCCGCCGCCTCGCGGAGGAACTCCGCGGTGCGGTGCCGGTCGTCGTCGGAGATGCGCAGCTGGTCGGGGCGCGGCACCTCGGCATCCATACCCGCCAGGCTATCGCTCCGGGCTGGACGCCGAGGCGTCACCGATTCACGCCATTTCGCGGCGTGTCGGGGAACGGTTGACCGGTCGGCGGCCTTAGGGCTCAGCCGTGCAGCACGTCGCGGAAGAGGCGGCAGGTCTCGTCGACCGCGGCCTGGGCCGCCTTCGACCAGCGGCCCATGTCGACGAAGCCGTGGATCAGCCCGTCGAAGTGCTCGAGCGAGACCGGCACGCCGGCCGCGCGCAACGCCTCGGCGTACGCCGTGCCCTCGTCGCGCAGCGGGTCGAACTGGGCGACCACCACGACGGCGGGAGCGACACCGGTGACGTCGCCGCGCAGTGGCGAGAGCCTCGGGTCGGTCAGCTGCTCCGGGCCCAGGTGGCCGACGTACTGGGCGGCGAACCACAGCATCGTGGCCTGGTCGAGGAAGTAGCCCTCGGCGTTCTCGGCGCGGGAGGGGTGGTCGCTGGTGAAGTCGGTGCCCGGATAGACGAGCAGTTGGCCGGCCAACGGCACGCCCTCGTCGCGCATGGCCTGCGCGGTGACCGCCGCCAGGTTGCCGCCGGCGCTGTCACCGGCGACCGCGAGCCGCCCGTCGCCGCCCAGCTCGGCCAGGTGGGCGGCGGCCCAACGGGTCGCCGCCAAGGCGTCGTCGACCGCGGCCGGGAACGGGTGCTCGGGGGCCAGCCGGTAGTCGACCGAGACCACGACCGCCTCGCACGCGGTCGCGAGGGTGCGCGCCATCAGGTCGTGGGTGTCCAGGTCGCCGATCACCCAGCCGCCGCCGTGGAAGAGCAGCACCGTGGGCAGCTCGCCGGCCGCCGGCCGGTAGAGGCGCGCGGGGCGCTCGCCCTCCCCGCCGGGGACGGTCAGGTCGCGCACCTCGGCGACCTCGGGCAGCACCGACGGGTCGCGCAGGTCGACGGCGAGCGTGCGGAAGGCGGCCCGGGCCTCCTCGGCGCTGCCCTCGTGCATCGCCGGAGTGCCGGCGCCGGCGAGCATCTGCAGGACGACGGCGAGCTCGGGGTCGAGCCGCGGGTCGAGCTGGGTCACGGGTTCTCCTCTGGGTGGTGGCGTCGGGACGCGGGTCAGACGAAGGCGCTGATGCCGGTCTCGGCGCGCCCGATCAGCAGCTTCTGCACCTGGCTGGTGCCTTCGTAGAGCGTCATCACGCGGGCGTCGCGGAGGTACTTCGCGACCGGGTAGTCGTCGACGTAGCCCGCGCCGCCGTGCACCTGGACCGCGAGGTTCGCGGCGCGCACGGCGGCCTCGGAGGCGAACAGCTTCGCCTTGGACGCCGCGATGCCGAACGGCTGGCCGCGGTCGACCAGGTCGGCGCAGCGCCACACCAGCAGCCGTGCGGCGTCGGCGTCCAGCGAGATGTCGGCGATCATGTCCTGCACCAGCTGGAACCCGGCGATCGGCTTGCCGAACTGGGTGCGGCTCGTGGCGTACTGCACCGACGCCTCCAGACAGCCCTGCACGATGCCGACGCAGCCCGCGGCGACCGAGACGCGGCCCTTGTCGAGCGTGGTCATCGCGATCTTGAAGCCCTGGCCCTCCTCGCCGAGCCGGGCCGACTCGGGCACCCGGACGTCGTCGAGGAACAACTCGGCGGTGGCCTGGCCGCGCAGCCCGAGCTTGCCCTTCACCTCGCGGGCCTCGAACCCGGGCGCATCGGTGGGCACCAGGAAGGCGCTGATGCCGCGGGGGCCCGGGCCGCCGGTGCGCGCGAAGACGAGCGCGACGTCGGCCCAGGTGCCGTTGGTGATGAACAGCTTGCGCCCGGTGATCAGGTAGTCCGAGCCGTCCCGGCGGGCCCGCGAGGACAGGCTGCCCGCGTCCGAGCCGGTGTCGGGCTCGGTGAGGCCGAAGCAGCCGAGGACGGTGCCGTCGGCAATGCCGGGCAGCCAGGCCCGCTTCTGCTCCTCGGTGCCGAAGCCGAGCACCGACTTGCCGACCAGGCCGTTGGAGACCGACACGATGCCGCGCAGGGCCGAGTCGGCGCGGCCCAGCTCCTCCATCGCCAGCACGTAGGTGACGTAGTCGCCGCCCAGCCCGCCGTACTCCTCGGGGATGGTCAGGCCGAAGAACCCCAGCTCGGCCATCCTGGGGATGATCGCGGTGTCGACCTGCTCGTCACGGTCCCACCGGGCGCGGTGTGGCACCGCCTCGCGGTCGAGGAACTCCCGCGCCAGGCGGCGGAAGCTCTCCTGCTCCTCGGTCAGGCTCAGGTCCACGTGTGCTCCTCGGTCGGTGCTGCCGGTCAGCCGGCGTGCCGACGGATCTCGGCCTTGGCCAGCGAGTTCTTGTGCACCTCGTCGGGTCCGTCGGCGAACCGCAGGGTGCGGATGCCGGCGAACGACTCGGCCAGCGGGAAGTCCTGCGACAGGCCACCGGCACCGTGGGCCTGGATCGCCTTGTCCATGATCCACTCGACCGTGCGCGGCGTGGCGATCTTGATCGCCTGGATCTCGGTGTGCGCGCCCTTGTTGCCGACGGTGTCCATCAGCCAGGCGGTCTTGAGCACCAGCAGCCGCAGCTGCTCCACGCGCACCCGCGACTCGGCGATCCAGTCACGGACCACCCCCTGCTCGGACAGCTTGCGGCCGAACGCCACCCGGTCTTCGACCCGGCGGCACATCAACTCGATGGCCCGCTCGGCGACCCCGATCGCGCGCATGCAGTGGTGGATCCGGCCGGGACCCAGCCGGGCCTGGGCGATCGCGAAGCCCTGCCCCTCCTCGCCGATGAGGTACGACGCGGGGACCCGCACGTCCTCGAAGAGCAGCTCGGCGTGGCCGCCGTGGCTGTGGTCGTCGTAGCCGAAGACCTCCATGCCGCGCACCACGGTCAGGCCGGGGGTGTCGCGGGGGACCAGCAGCATCGACTGCTGGCGGTGTCGCGAGGCCTCGGGGTCGGTCTTGCCCATGACGATGAAGATCTCGGCGTCGGGGTTCATCGCGCCGGTGATCCACCACTTGCGCCCGTTGACGACGTACTCGTCGCCGTCGCGCTCGATGCGGGTGCCGATGTTGGTGGCGTCGGAGGAGGCCACGTCGGGCTCGGTCATCGCGAACGCCGAGCGGATCCGGCCGTCGAGCAGCGGCCGCAGCCAGCGCTCCTGCTGCTCGGGGGTGCCGAACATCGTCAGCACCTCCATGTTGCCGGTGTCCGGCGCCGCGCAGTTCATCGCGGCCGGCGCGAGGTGGCCGCTGCGCCCGCTGATCTCGGCGAGCGGGGCGTACTGCAGGTTGGTGAGCTCGGCGCCGAGGTCGCCGTGCTCGCGGGGGAGGAAGAGGTTCCACAGGCCCCGGGCGCGGGCCTGGTCCTGCAGCTCGCGCAGCACCGGGGTGCGGGTCCACGCCCAGCGGTCGTCGAGCTCGCCGAGCTGGGTGTGGAAGACCTCCTCGGCGGGGTAGACGTGCTCGTCCATGAAGGCGAGCAGGGTCGAGCGCAGCTCTTCGGTGCGCTCGTCGTAGGCGAAGTGCATGGGTGGCTCCAGAGTCCGGTGACTGGTCGTGTTGGCGAGTGATGGGGGAAGGGCTCAGCTGCCGCCGGTCAGGGTGACGCCGCCGTCGAGGACCATCGTCTGGCCGGTGACCCAGCCGGCGTCCTCGGAGAGCAGGAAGGCGACCGCGCCGGCGACGTCCTCGGGGACGCCGAGCCGCTTGAGCGGGTAGGCGTCGGCGACCTCGGACTCGCGGCCCTCGTAGAGCGCCGTCGCGAACCGGGTCTTGACCACCGCGGGGGCGACCGCATTGACCCGCACCTTCGGACCGAGCTCGACGGCGAGGTCCTCGGTGAGGCTGATCAGCATCGCCTTGCTCGCGCCGTACATCGCGATGCCGGGCGCGGTCCTGACCCCGGCGACGGAGGCGACGTTGACCACCGCGCCGCCGTGCTCGGCCATCCAGGAGCGGTGGGCCGCCTGCACCCAGGCCAGGGCGGCCAGGCAGTTGACCTCGACGATCTTGCGAGCGGCCTCGAGGTCGAGCTGCATCAGCGGGCCGAAGACCGGGTTGATGCCGGTGTTGTTGACCAGCAGGTCGAGCCGGCCGAAGGTCTGGAGCGTGCGGGCCACGGTCTCCTCGCGGTGGTCGGCGTCCGCGGCGTTGCCGGCGACCCCGATCGCGTGCTCGGGCCCGCCGAGGGCCGCGACGGCCTCCGCCAGCGCCTCGGGCTTGCGGGCGGTGACGCAGACCCGGGCGCCCTCGGCGACCAAGCGCTGCGCGATGCCCAGGCCGATGCCGCGGCTGGCGCCGGTCACCACGGCGACCTTGCCGGCCAGGCCGTTCACGAGCCGAGTCCGAGGGGGAGGGGGTGCTGCGGGTGGGGCACGGGCACGGAGGCTCCTCCTGGGCGGTTGCCGAATGACTAAGCGCTTGCTTACCCTGCGGTCACCCGGCACGTCAACCGTCGGGAGTCGACCGGAGGGAGGGGCATGGCAGCGCAGGCGACGACGGCCGGGGCCCCGGCCCGGCAGCGCCTGGTGGCCGCGGCCGTCGCGTCGTTCGCCGCCCGGGGCTTCCACGGCACCACCACCCGCGACATCGCCTCCGCCGCCGGGATGAGCCCGGCCGCGCTCTACGTGCACTACGCCTCGAAGGAGGAGCTGCTGCACGAGATCTCTCGCGAGGGGCACGAGCGGACGCTGCGGATCATCGAGGCGGCGATCGGCTCCTCGCCCGACCCAGCGACGCAGCTGGCCCGGCTGGTCGAGGACTTCGTGCGCCACCACGCCGTCGAGCACACCACCGCGCGCATCGTGAACTACGAGCTGGCCGCGCTGGCGCCCGACCACCGCGCCGAGATCGACCGGCTGCGGCACCGGATGGACGCCGCGGTCCGCGAGCTGGTCGAGCGCGGCGTGGCCGCCGGGGTGTTCGCCACCGACGACGCCCGGATGAGCGCCGGCGCCGTGCTGTCGCTGGGCATCGACGTGGCGCGGTGGTACCACGAGGGCCTGACGCGTACGCCGGACGAGGTGGCGGCGCACTACCGCGAGCTGGCGCTGCGGATGGTCGCGGCGATCACACCGTGCTGATCCCCGATCGACCGACCCACGACCGGACCGGTGGCAGGGTGGGGGCATGACCGCCTGGACCCCTGCCGAGAACCGCTACGACACCGCCGCCACCGGGATGGAGTACCGCTTCACCGGGCGCAGCGGGCTGCAGCTGCCGATGATCTCGCTCGGGCTCTGGCAGAACTTCGGCACCGACCGGCCCGAGGAGACCCAGCGGGCGATCCTGCGGCGCGCCTTCGACCGCGGCGTGACCCACTTCGACCTCGCCAACAACTACGGCCCGCCCTACGGCCGCGCCGAGGAGAACTTCGGCCGCTACCTGCGCGACGACTTCGCCGGGCTGCGCGACGAGCTGGTGATCTCGTCCAAAGCCGGCTACGACATGTGGCCGGGCCCCTACGGTCAGGGCGGCGGCTCACGGAAGTACGTCCTGGCCTCGCTGGACCAGTCGCTGGCCCGGATGGGCCTCGACTACGTCGACATCTTCTACAGCCACCGGTTCGACCCCGAGACCCCGCTCGAGGAGACGATGGGGGCGCTGGACCACGCGGTGCGCTCGGGCCGGGCGCTCTACGTCGGCATCTCGTCGTACTCCGCCGCCAAGACCCGCGAGGCCGCCGCGATCGCCCGCGACCTCGGCACGCCGCTGCTGATCCACCAGCCGTCGTACTCCATGCTCAACCGCTGGATCGAGGAGGACCTGCTCGACGAGCTGGAGGAGCAGGGGATGGGCTGCATCGCGTTCAGCCCGCTCGCCCAGGGGCTGCTGACCGACCGCTACCTGGACGGTGTCCCCGCCGACTCGCGGGCCGCGCGGGTCGGTGGCTCGCTGCCGGCCGAGCACCTCGACGACCGGGTGCTGGGCCACGTGCGGCGGCTCAACGACATCGCGGCCGCGCGCGGCCAGAAGCTGGCCCAGCTCGCGCTGCAGTGGGCGCTGCGGGACCCGCGGGTCACCTCACTGGTGATCGGTGCCTCGTCGGTCGAGCAGCTCGACGCCAACCTCGACGCGCTGGCCGGCCCCGAGCTCACCGCCGACGAGCTGGCCGCGATCGACCGCGACGCCGTGGACGCCGGCATCAACCTGTGGTCGAAGAGCATCCAGGACTGACTCAGGCCTCGCGGACGACCTCGTCGAGCTCGAGGCGGGGGAGCCGGTCGAACCAGGCGTTCTCGGCCGGGTGGCCGATGTTGACGACCAGCAGCGACTTCAGCGTGGTGCCGGCCAAGAGGTCGGCGTCGAGCGCGGCGGCGTCGAAGCCGCCCATCGGGCCTGCGGCGAGGCCGGCGGCGCGGACGCCGAGCAGGAAGTAGCCGACCTGCAGCGTCGCGTTGAACCGGGCGGCCTGCTCGCGTGCGGCGTCGTCGGCGAAGAGGTCCTTGGCGCCGGCGAAGTGCGGGAAGGTGCGGGGGAGGTGCTCGTGGAAGTCGGTGTCGGCGGCCAGCACGGCGACCAGCGGCGCGGCGCCGGTCTTCTCGCGGTTGCCCTCCGACATGTGCTTGAGCAGCCGCTCGCGCGGCTCGCCGTCGCGGACCAGCACGACCCGCAGCGGCTGGGTGTTCATCGCGGTGGGGGCGTACTTCACCAGGTCGTAGATCGCCGCGACCTGCTCGTCGGTCACCGGCTCGTCGGTGAAGGCGTTGGCCGTGCGGGCCTCGCGGAAGAGCAGGTCCTGGGCGTCGGGCGAGAGGGCAAGCGCGTTGGTCATGCAACTTTCAACCAGCCGCAGGCAAGGGATCGTCCCGCGGGACGTGTGGCGCTGGTCTCAGTCGACGCGCCGCGCCTCGCCACGCCAGGACCGACGAGCCCACCGAGTTCGTCGCCTGAGCCGAGAGTCTCAGATCGCGCGGCTCATCCGCAGCGAGTGCGCCTCGACCGTCCCGTCGTCGGCGAAGGTGAACGGCACTCGCTCTCGCTGGATGAAGCCTCGAGCGAGGTAGAAGGGGATGCCGAGGTCGTTGCCCTCGGTGACCGACACCCACTGCTCGGTGGCACCTGCGGACCTCTGCTGGTCGGTGACGAAGTCCAGCAGTGCCGTGCCGATGCCCCGCCCCCGCAGGCCGAGGTCGAGGTAGAGCACGTAGACGTGGCCGACCGCGTGGTCGAGGACCCCGCCGCCCGCGGCGCCCAGGACCTCGCCCGCCTCGGAGACGGCGACGACGTACCCCTGCCAACTGCTGGAGTCTGCGGCCGTGAGGATCTCCCCGCGCACCCGAGCCGGGTTGTAGTACTCATCGGCCTGTCGCTCGATCCTCGCCGGCGAGAGCAGGCCCCGCGACGATGCCGTGAAGCCCGCGCGGCAGACGGCGCAGATCGCCGACTCTTCTCCGGGCCGCGCCAGGCGTACCTCGTACGCCGGCACGGCACGGGGACTCGTCACGTCGCGGGAGCATAGGTGGAGCGCACGAGGGCTTGCGCGACTCCTGGTCGATCCGGAGCCGGACTGGTTGCTCCCCGGAGTCGCAGCCCCCTGAGCGGCGTCGCCCGGCGCGAGGCCCTCAGTCGCCTCGCGAACGCTCCCAGAGCGTGCAGGTGACCATCACCAGCCCGGCCAGCAGGGCGCCGGCGAGGATGTCGATGACGTAGTGCTCGGCGTAGTAGACCAGCGTCACCGAC
This sequence comes from Nocardioides ferulae, assembly GCF_003660455.1. Classification (GTDB taxonomy): domain Bacteria; phylum Actinomycetota; class Actinomycetes; order Propionibacteriales; family Nocardioidaceae; genus Nocardioides; species Nocardioides ferulae. The sequence continues at coordinate 75,476 of NZ_QZVR01000015.1, forward strand.
ATCAGGAGCGGGTACGCCGCGAGCAGCCAGCGCAGCGGGGAGCGCAGCCGGGCGATCGCGTAGCCGGCGATCAGGAACGTGATGCCGGCGTGCAGGGACGGCATCGCGGCCACCGGGTTGCCGACGCCGTGCAGGATCATGTTGAACCGGTCGAGACCGATGTCGGCCCAGCCACGGCTGGTGATCCGGGTGACGTCCTCGGCGAGGTGGCCCTCCTCCGAGGCCATCCACGGCGGCATCATCGGGTAGGCGATGTAGATCGCCAGCGCACCGAAGTTGATCGCCAGGTAGCGACGCATCCAGCGCAGCCACTCGACCCGGTTGCGCACCCACAGCACGGCCGCGATGGTCAGCCCGGCCAGGAAGTGGGTGGCGTAGACGGTCGTGAAGACCAGGTCGTACCACCGCGGCTCGCTGGTCTTCAGGCACGGGTCGCCGCACCACGCCTCCTGGAGGCGGGCCGTGGGGGTGGTGCCGCCGCCGAGCCAGGTGTCGAACTCGATCGGCATCATGATGTGCACCGGCAGCCCGAGCTCGTCGGTCAGGCCGCGGCTGAAGAAGTAGACGACCAGCCCCAGCACCGGCAGCGACCAGTCGCGCAGGAACCCCAGGTGGTAGCGCGGCGGTGCCTCGACGTTCCAGGCGATCGTGCCCAGCCACAACCAGACGAAGACCTGCACGGTGTCGTTCGGGATGCCGAGCGTGCCCGACCACGCCAGCAGCGCCGCGGCGTACAGCGTCATCGCGAGAGCGCGGACCGGGCGACGGGTGCAAGGCGCGGGGGCCGCCGCGGGCGCGACCTCGCTCTCCACCCCCTGCGTCATGTCCGCAGTCTAGGCGGCGCGACCGACGCCGGTACCCCAGGCCTCAGCGTCGTAAACCGGATGCCGCGCCGGGCCGCGTGGCGGAGAATCGTCCCCCGTGGGACACGTGGACGTCGCCGGAGTGCGCTACGAACTGCCGGACGGGCGGGTGCTGCTGGACGACGTCTCGTTCCGGGTCGGCGAGGGCGCCAAGGTCGCCCTGGTCGGCGCCAACGGCGCCGGCAAGACCACGCTGCTGCGCATCGTCACCGGTGAGCTGGCCCCCCACGCCGGGGCCGTCACCCGCTCCGGCGGGCTCGGGGTGATGCGGCAGATGGTCGACGCCGGGCTCTCGGCAGGCTCGACCGCCGGGGGCGAGCCGACCGTCGCCGACCTGCTGCTCAGCGTCGCCCCGCGCCGGGTGCGGGCCGCCGCCGCCGACGTCGATGCCTGCGAGCTCGCGCTGATGGATCGCGACGACGAGCCCACCCAGCTGCGCTACGCCACCGCGCTGGCCGAGTACGCCGACGCCGGCGGCTACGACCTCGAGGTCACCTGGGACGTGTGCACGATCGCCGGGCTCGGGGTGCCCTTCGAGCGGGCGAAGTACCGCGAGCTGCGCACCCTGTCGGGCGGGGAGCAGAAGCGGCTGGTGCTCGAGTACCTGCTGCGCGGTCCCGACGAAGTGCTGCTGCTCGACGAGCCCGACAACTTCCTCGACGTGCCTGGCAAGATCTGGCTCGAACAGCGGATCCGCGAGTCGGCCAAGACGATCCTGTTCATCAGCCACGACCGCGAGCTGCTCGCCAACACCGCGACCAGGGTGGTCACCGTCGAGCTGGGCTCGGCCGGCAACCGGGTCTGGGTGCACCCGGGCGGCTTCGCCTCCTACCACCAGGCCCGGCGCGACCGGTTCGCGCGCTTCGAGGAGCAGCGCAAGCGCTGGGACGAGGAGCACGCGAAGCTGCGCGCCCAGATGCTGATGTACAAGCAGAAGGCCGCCTACAACGCCGACATGGCCAGCCGCTACCAGGCGGCACAGACCCGGCTGCGCAAGTTCGAGGAGGCCGGCCCACCGACCGAGCAGCCGCGTGAGCAACAGGTCTCGATGCGGCTGCGCGGCGGCCGCACCGGCAAGCGGGCCGTGGTCTGCGAGGGCCTCGAGCTCACCGGCCTGATGCAGCCCTTCGACCTCGAGATCTGGTACGGCGAGCGGGTCGCGGTGCTCGGGTCCAACGGCTCGGGCAAGTCGCACTTCCTGCGGCTGCTGGCCGCCGGCGGCAGCGACCCCGACGTGGAGCATCTCCCCGTCAGCGACGCCGAGCCGATCGAGCCGGTCCGGCACCGCGGGCTGGCCAAGCTCGGCGCCCGGGTGCGGCCCGGCTGGTTCGTGCAGACCCACGAGCACCCCGAGCTGATCGGCCGCACGCTGCTGGAGATCCTGCACCGCGGCGACGACCACCGCGACGGCATGGGCCGGGAGCAGGCCAGCCGGGTCCTGGACCGCTACGAGCTCAGCGCGTCCGCCGAGCAGCGGTTCGAGTCGCTCTCGGGCGGGCAGCAGGCGCGGTTCCAGATCCTGCTGCTCGAGCTGTCCGGGGCCACGCTGCTGCTGCTCGACGAGCCCACCGACAACCTCGACGTGCAGTCCGCCGAGGCGCTCGAGGAGGGCCTGGAGGCGTTCGAGGGCACCGTGCTCGCGGTGACCCACGACCGGTGGTTCGCGCGCGGCTTCGACCGGTTCCTCGTCTACGGCGCCGACGGCCGGGTCTACGAGTCCGACGGCCCGGTCTGGGACGAGCGGCGCGTGGAGCGGGTGCGATGACCGCCTCGAGCCTGCTGCGGATCGTCGAGGTCGACCCGCACGACGTCGCCGCCTTCGACGCCTGGCACGCGGTCTACCTGGCCGCCGAGACCCACGGGCTCGCGGGGCTCGCCTCGCCGTGGCAGCTCGAGGAGCTGCGGGTCGCCGCCCAGTCGAACGGACAGCGCGGCTGGTCGGCCAGCTACAGCGGGCACCTGGCCGACGACCCCACCGGCCCTCCGGTGTGCGTCGGCTGGGTGCGCACCCCGCTCCAGGACAACCTCGACCGCGCCGAGATCGGCGTCCACACCCACCCCGACCACCGGCGCCGCGGCCACGGGCGGGCGATGCTCGCCCACGTCGAGCGCATCGCGCGGGAGCGCGGCCGCACGGTCCTGTACGCCGAGGCCACCTGGCCCGAGGCCGGGGGAGCGGCCGGCGAGGGGCAGCCGGGGCCGGAGTTCGCCCGCGCGACCGGGTTCCACCTCGCGCTCGGCGACGTCAAGCGGGAGCTGCGGCTGCCCGTCGACCCGGCCGTGCTCGACGAGCTGGCGGCCGAGGCGGCGCCGCACCACACGGCGTACACGCTGCGGTCGTGGGTCGGTCCGGTGCCCGAGGAGCTGCTGGAGAGCTGGGCCCGGCTGAACGCATCGCTGATGACCGAGGCGCCGACCGGCGATCTCCATGTCGAGCCGGAGAGCGCCGACCCCGCGCTGGTGCGGGAGGCCGAGGAGACCGCCGCTCGACAGGGCCGCACCAAGCTCAACACCGTCGCTCTCGACGCCGCCGGCGAGGTGGTCGCCTACACCGACCTGGCCACCACGGTGCACGAGCCGGATCGCGCCTATCAGTGGGGCACGCTCGTGCGCCGCGCCGACCGCGGACACCGGCTCGGGCTCGCGGTCAAGGTCGCGAACCTGCGGCTGCTGCAGGAGATCCGGCCGGGGGTGGAGCGGCTGATCACCTACAACGCCGAGGTGAACGCGCCGATGGTCGCGGTCAACGAGCGGCTCGGGTTCCGGCCGGTGGCGCGCCTGGGCGAGTTCCAGCGGCGGCTCGGGCCGGCCGGTGCGGACGTGGGCTGACCCCGCCACCTTGGTCCGCGGGATCCGCGGTGGCGGGGCCAGGTCGCTGCGGCGGTGCCGTCAGCCGGCCCGCCCGGACTCCTCGGCGTCGGAGTCGAGGGTGAGCGTCACGGTCTGCTCGGGCTCGTCGCCGCGCAGGTAGGCGACCTCCACCTCGTCCCCGGGCCGGTAGGAGCGGATCGTCGCGACCAGGGAGTCGGCGCTGGTGATCAGGGTGTCGTCGACGCGGATGATGACGTCGCCGGCCTCGAGGCCGGCCTCCTCGGCGGTCGACCCGTCGCCGATCTCCTGCACCAGGGCGCCGGGGGCGGCCGCCATCGCGTCGTCGTCGAGCCCCTCCGGCGTCTCGGCCTGCTCGGAGTTGTCGGAGACGGTGATGCCGAGGCGGGCGTGGGTCGGCTCCTCGCCCGCGGCCATCTGCTCGACGATCGGCATCACCGCGTCGATGGGGATGGCGAAGCCCAGGCCGATCGATCCGCCCTGCTGCCCGCCGAAGGTCGAGGCGTCGGTGCGGATCGAGGCGTTGATGCCGACCACGTGGCCGGCCATGTTGACCAGCGGCCCACCGCTGTTGCCGGGGTTGATCGCCGCGTCGGTCTGGATCGCCGGATAGGTCGTGGTGTTGCCCTCGCCGGCCGGGCCGACGTCGACCGGACGGTTCAGCGCGCTGACGATGCCGCTGGTGACCGTGGACTCCAGGCCGAACGGCGAGCCGATCGCGACGACGGTCTCGCCGACGTCGAGGTCGCCGGAGCTGCCGAGCGTCACCGGGGTGAGCCCGTCGACGTCCTGGGCCTGGATCACCGCGGTGTCGGTCAGCGGGTCGGTGCCGAGCACCTCGGCCGGGGCCGTCGAGCCGTCGCCGAAGGAGACCCGGATCGTGCCGCCCTCGCCCACGTCGCCGACGACGTGCTCGTTGGTGAGGATCTGGCCGTCGGAGCTGAGGATGATGCCCGAGCCGGATCCGGAGCCGGACGGCCCCGCCACGTCGATCTTGACCACCGAGGGCAGCACCTGCTGGGCCACGGCCTCCACGGACCCCTCCGCGGCCGGCTCGTCGCTGGTCTCGGCGACCTGGGCGGTGGTCCGGGCGCCGGAACTGCCGCTGCCGGAGTCGGTGTCGTCGTCGACCACCGACCACAGCGCCGCCCCGCCGAAGCCGGCCCCGCCGCCCACGACCAACGCCGCGGCGACCACGGCCGCGGCCAGGCCCGTGCTCCGGCGCCGCCGCGGCGCGGGCGGCGTCCAGTTGGGTGGCGGCTGGGTCGGATAGGTAGGTGCCGGTCCGAACGGTGTCGTGTCCGGCCAGTCCGCCGTGGCCTCGGGGCGGGGGGTCTCGTCCGGCGTGGCGCCGGGGTGGTCGGGTCGCTCGTCCATGCCACGAGAGTGCCCGGCACGCCTGTGATCATGCTGAGACCGCGCTGGGCGGTCGCGAAGAAAGCGGCCCGCAGGTCCTTGAGTCGGGGTGTGTGCTGAGTCACACTGCGGGCGCACCCTCACGTCCATCCCGAGTCGCACAGGAGCCGCATGAACGCCACCGCCGCCCCCGAGGTCCCGGTCAGCTCCGCGCCCCGGCCCCGGTTCGTCGACGACCGGCTCGCCCACTGGGCCGAGCACACGCCGGACGCCGAGGCGATGACCTACCTCTCCCGCAGCTGGACCTGGGCGCAGTGGAACGACCGGGTACGCCGGGCCGCGGGCGGCCTGCAGGCGCTCGGCATCGGCCGCGGCGACGTGGTCGCCTTCCTCGACAAGAACCACCCCGCCTGCGTCGAGATCACCTGGCCGCCGGGTCGCTCGGTGCCGCGAACGCGATCATCAACTGGCGCCTCGCCGGCGACGAGATCGACTACGCGGTCAACGACAGCGGGGCGCAGGTGCTGGTGGTCGGCACCGAGCTGCTGCCGGCGATCGAGCAGATCCGCGATCGGCTCACCAACGTGCGGGAGGTCATCGAGGTGACCCCCGAGGGCGGCGAGGCCGACCCCTACGAGGCGTGGCTGGCGTCGTCGGCGCCGGTGGCGCGTCCCGCCGACGTCGACCCCGGTGACGTCTGCCTGGTGATGTACTCCTCCGGCACCACCGGCCGGCCGAAGGGGGTGATGCTCACCCACACCAACATGGTCGAGCACACCCTCAACGCCCACGACGGCTGGGTCTTCGAGCCCGGCGACAAGTCGATGGTGGCGATGCCGCTGTTCCACGTCGGCGGGTCATCGTACGTGCTGTTCGGCATCCACGACGGCATCCCCAGCGTGATGACCCGCGACCCCGACGGCGCCTCGCTCGCCGGCGCGATCCTGAACGGCGCGAACCGCACCTTCCTGGTGCCCGCCGTACTGGCGCAGGTGCTGCAGTCGGGGCCGGACGCGGTGAAGCTGTTCGGTGCGCTGAAGACCTACACCTACGGCGCCGCGCCCATGCCGCTCCCGCTGCTGCGCGCCGCCATGGAGGCCTGGCCCGACACCGACTTCATCCAGGTCTACGGGCTCACCGAGGTCGCAGGTGTGGCCACCCACCTGATGCCCGAGGAGCATCGCGACGCCCTGGCGTCCGGCCGCACCGAGGTGCTGGTCTCGGCCGGCAAGCCGATCCCGGGCACCGAGGTGCGCGTGGTCGACCCGGGCACGCTCGCCGACGTGCCGGTCGGTGAGCACGGCGAGCTCTGGCTGCGCAGCAAGCAGGTGATGAAGGGGTTCCTCGGCAAGCCCGAGGAGACGGCGAAGGTGCTCGTGGACGACGGCTGGTTCCGCACCGGCGACATGGGCCGAGTCGACGCCGAGGGCTTCGTCTACGTGCAGGACCGGATCAAGGACATGATCATCAGCGGCGGGGAGAACATCTACTCGCCCGAGGTCGAGCGGGTGCTGGCCGAGCACCCGGCCCTGATGGAGGTCGCCGTGATCGGCGTCCCCGACGACACCTGGGGCGAGACCGTCAAGGCGGTGGTGGCCTGCAAGCCCGGCGCCTCGGCGACCGAGGCCGAGATCATCGAGTTCTGCCGCGAGCGGCTGGCCCACTTCAAGTGCCCCAAGAGCGTCGACGTGGTCGAGGCACTGCCGCGCAACCCCACCGGCAAGATCCTCAAGCGCGAGCTGCGGGCGCCGTTCTGGGAGGGCCACGACCGGTCGATCGTGTGAGGTCGGCGCCCGGTCCGGCTGGTCTAGCGACCCGCTGGGCCGGGCAACGGCTCCACCACAGACACCCCACAGACGGACAACGCCTCGACCACCTGTCGGGAACAGTGCGCCGCACCCCCTCGAGCGGGTGCGGCGAGGCTGGCACGGTGACCCGTGTCACCGGGTCGGTCGTCGCGCAGGCTGCCGAGCCAGGCCACGTCGAGGGAGTTGCACATGAGCACGTTCCGTCTGCCCAGGCTCCGGCAGCGCGCCGTCCCGATCCATCTCGGCCTGGTCCGCAGGGCTGGTGTGGCTGGCCTCGCCGCCGGCGCGCTGGTCGCCACGATGCTGCCGGCCGCGGCGCTCGCCGGCGCCGCACCGGCCACCGTGGTCACCTGCACCGACACCGTGCACCCGCTCGGTGCCGCCACCGGGTGGACCGAGTTCGTCGAGGGCGACGGCACCCGCAGCTCGGAGTCGGAGGGGTCGATCGCCTACGGCGGCAACCTGCCAGCCGGCGGGATGCCGGTCGGCACCCGGCTCACCCATGCCCCGGGCGACCCTGCCCTGGTCGTCGCCGGCGCGCACGGCAGCTTCAACCTCCACGCGGGGAGTGCCTACCTCACCCCGCAGACCGGCGTGAACTTCAACGGCGGCGGGGCCTATCTCGCCACCAACCCGATCGACTTCGCCGCCGCGTTCGCCCACCTGCGGTCGGTGTCGACCGCGTGGGGCGCGCTGCCCGACACCGGCACCGTCACGACCGGCCTGACGGGTGGCAACCAGGCCGCGGTGCTCACCGGCACCGACCCCCAGGTCAACGTCTTCACGCTCACCCCCGCCCAGGCAGCGAACAAGCACCTCGGCATCGACGTGCCCGCCGGCTCGTTCGCCCTGGTCAACGTGCCCGGCGGCAGCGCCACCTTCGCCGGGCAGACCTGGCTGAAGGTCGGCGGCGGCTGGCAGCAGGCCCACGACGACAACATGGCCCCGTTCGCCGGGCTGCTGTTCAACTTCCCCACCGCCACCTCCGTGACCCTGAACTGGGGCTCCGCGTGGGGCGGCAGCATCCTGGCCCCGAACGCGCACGTCGTGGCCAACACCGCCCACACGATCGGGCAGGTGATCGCAGCCTCCTTCGCCTCGACTCGGGAGACCCACCTGCGCCTCTTCCCGTCCACCGTGTGCGTCCCCGGTGACACCCCGGACCCGCCGGAGGAGCGCTCCGACGTCACGATCACCAAGACCGCGTCCACGGCCTCGCCCCAGGGTGGCGACACGCTCACCTACACGCTCACCGCGCGCAACATCGGTGCCGCCACCGCGACCGACGTCGTCGTCCGCGACGAGCTCCCGGCCGGCGTCACCTACGTCTCCGCCTCCGCCCCCTGCACCCAGGCCGCCGGTGTGGTGACCTGCTCGCTCGGCGACCTGACCGTCGGGGAGAGCCGGACGATCACGATCACGGTGGTCGCCAACCCGGTCGCCGGTGCGGGCCCGTCGTCGCACCCGCAGGCCCACCACTGGCTCACGCCGTACAAGGTCGAGCAGCACGTCGACCTCGAGCCCGGCCAGACCCGCAGCATCACCGAGAGCTGCGAGCCCGGCGACTTCGTCTCCGACGGCTCGATCCGCATCGACCACGTCGACCAGGACACCGGCACCTTCCACGACGTCCGGGTGCTCAGCTCCGCGGCCACCGGCCCCGGCGCGTGGAAGGCCGTCGTGAGCAACCACGCCACCGGCCGCGTCCAGGCCAAGGCGTTCATCGTCTGCCTGCCCTCCCACACCGAGGTCGCCGACAGGCAGACCGGCCACGCGGACGGGCACCGGCACCCGCTGTCGGTCGACCCGACACCGGTCACCGCCACCGCGGCGTACGCCGTCGGCCGGCACACCGCGTCGGTGACCTGCCCGACCGGCACCACGGCGATCGTCCCGGGCTACGCGCTCTCCGGCGGTGCCGCCAGGCTGGTCGGCTCCGAGAAGAACGGCTCGGGCTGGACGTTCACGCTCGACGTCACCGCCCCCACCACGGCCACGTTCTCCGCGCACTGCCTGCGCACCACCCTCGGTTCGGTGCAGGGCCACAGCCACGACCTCGTGCTCACCCATGTCGAGCGGACCGTCAGCATCCCCACCGGTTCCCCGGTCGAGGAGCAGGTGATCTGCCCCGACGACGCCAAGGGCATCGTGGCCACCTGGCTGCTGCCTCCCGGCATCACCCCGCTGGGCAACGACCCCAGGCTCAAGGCGCGGGCGTTCCGGCTCTGGAACACCAGCGGCTCGGCCAAGAACGCGCTCATCGACCTGGAGTGCCTCGGTGACCGCACCACCACCGAGAAGATGGGCACCGACGACCCGGTCGTGGTGACCAACACCGCGACGATCAGCTCGGTCTCGGTCGACGCCGACCCCGGCAACAACAGCGCGACCGCCACGATCACAGTCCGGCCGGGCGGCACCACCGCGGTGGTCACCCCCCGGGCGGCGCTGCGCGCGGGCAAGTTGCGGATGCAGGTCGTCTCCTCGATGCCGGGCAGCGGCAAGGTCACCGTGCGCAAGAGCGGCCGGACCCTCGCCACGGGCTCGGTCCGGCTCGCCGCGGGCGGTTCCCGGACGGCAGCGCTGCGGCTCACCGGTCGGGCGCCGGGCGACGGCAGCCGGGTGACGGTGGTCGTCGACCCGCAGCGCGGCCCCAAGACCCGCACCTCGGTGGTGGTGGCCCGACGCTGACCGCCCAGTGACGTGAAAGGCACCTCTCGGCCCGGCCGGGAGGTGCCTTTCGCGTCACTCGGTGGCGACCACTAGACGGGGAGGCCCCGATCGCGGAGCTCGAGCCGCAGCCGCTCGGCGCTGGTGAAGACCACAGCGTCCATGCCCGCCGCGGTCGCCGCGACGACGTTGTCGCGACGGTCGTCGACGAACACCAGTCGCGGCATCGGCAGCCCGGTGCGCAGCCGCACCACCTCGAACACCGCCGGGTTGGGCTTCGCGACCCGCTCGGTGCCCGACACCACCACGTCCTCGAGGAGGCCGAGGAAGTCGAAGGTCGTCGGGGCGTGCGGATAGAGCTCGTGCGACCAGTTGGTCAGCCCGAACTGGCGCACCCCCGCAGCGTGCAGCTCGCGGACCAGGTCGGGTGTTCCCGGCACGGCGCCCCGCAGCGAGGCGGTGAAGTGGGCGCGGTAGGCGCGAGCGTGCGCGGCCCAGTGCGGGTGGGTGCGGGCGACCTCGGCCTCGGCCTCGGCCCAGGAGCGGCCGGCGTCCTGCAGGTAGTTCCACGCCATGAAGTCGAAGTCGTCGGCGTCCAGGAACCGTCGGGCCTCCTCCTCGCCGACCCCGGCCGCGATCGCCGGCAGCGGGTCCCAGTCGACCAGCACGTTGCCGAAGTCCCACACGACGCCGGCCGGAGACGACGAGAGCCCCGCCGCGGGCGCGGCGGGGCTCTCGACGGTGCTCACGACCAGCGTTCGGCGGCGGGCACGAACGTCAGGCCACGCTCACCGGTGTAGATCTGCTTGGGGCGCGCGATCTTCTGCTCCTTGTCCTGGACCAGCTCCAGCCACTGGGCCAGCCAGCCCGGCGTGCGGCCGATCGCGAACAGGACCGTGAACATCTCCGGCGGGAACTGCAGCGCCTCGTAGATCAGGCCGGAGTAGAAGTCGACGTTCGGGTAGAGCTTGCGCGAGACGAAGTACTCGTCCTCGAGGGCGATCTTCTCCAGCTCCAGCGCGATCTCCAGCAGCGGGTTGACCCCCACGACCTCGAACACGTCGTCGGCGGCCTGCTTGATGATCTTCGCCCGCGGGTCGTAGTTCTTGTAGACCCGGTGGCCGAAGCCCATCAACCGCTCGTTGCCGTCCTTCACGCCCTTGATGAAGTCGGGGATGTTCTCCTTGGTGCCGATCCGCCGCAGCATCCGCAGCACCGCCTCGTTGGCGCCGCCGTGCAGCGGGCCGTAGAGCGCGGCGACGCCCGCGGCCACCGCGGAGTACGGGTCGACCTGCGAGGAGCCCACCGAGCGCACCGCGTTGGTCGAGCAGTTCTGCTCGTGGTCGGCGTGCAGGATGAACAGCACGTCGAGCGCGTGCACCAGCCGCGGGTCGGCGTCGTACTTCGACTCGCTCATCTTGAACAGCATCGAGAGGAAGTTCGCGGTGTAGCCGAGGTCGTTGTCGGGGTAGACGTACGGCTTGCCCTGGGCGTGGCGGAACGACCATGCGCCGAGCGTCGGCATCTTCGCGATCATCCGCACGATCTGCATGTGGCGGTTCTCGGCGTCGCTGATGTTGCGGGCGTCGGGATAGAACGTCGACAGAGCACCGACGGAGGCCATCAGCATGCCCATCGGATGGGCGTCGTAGCGGAAGCCCTGCATGAAGCTCTTGACGTTCTCGTGGACGAAGGTGTGGTAGGTGATCTCGTGCACCCACGCGTCGTACTCCGCCTTGGATGGCAGTGATCCGTGGATCAGCAGGTAGGCCACCTCGAGGAAGCTGGACTTCTCGGCCAGCTGCTCGATCGGGTAGCCGCGGTACTCCAGGATGCCCTGGTCGCCGTCGATGAAGGTGACCGCGCTGCGGCAGGAGGCGGTGTTGACGAAGCCGGGGTCGTAGACCGCAAGGCCCGGGGTGTCGTCGCTCGGCCGGATCTTCCCGAGGTCCGCGGCCTTGATGGTGCCGTCGGTGATCGGGAGGTCGTACTCCTGTCCGGTGCGGTTGTCGCGGACGGTGAGAGAGTCTGTCACGCCCCCAACCTAAACCGCCGGGGGGAGGGGTCGCGAACCCGGTGTCCGTCCCGCGGTCGGCGCCCCCCCGCTCCCCGGCGGCGCCGCGAGCGGTCCAGCCGCGTTTTGACCGGCCCCGCGACCGACCCGTATCTTTGACGGTCGGGCCTCCTGCCGCGCTCTGAACCCGTTCGACACTCCACGGGTCGGGGTGCAGTCCCGGACCTCGCGCACCGCCGCGAGTGAGCCGGGCCGTGTTCGTCAGAAGGCTCGGCACCACCACCCGGCAGGACACATCCTGCCCGGGCCCTACGAACGAGAAGGCTCATCGACCGTGCGCACGTACAGCCCGAAGCCCGGCGACATCACGCGTGAGTGGTACGTCATCGACGCCACCGACGTGATCCTCGGACGCCTCGCCGTCCAGTCTGCCAACCTCCTGCGAGGCAAGCACAAGCCGATCTTCGCCCCGCACGTCGACACCGGTGACTTCGTCATCGTCGTCAACGCGGAGAAGGTGGCCCTGACGGGTCAGAAGAAGACCAAGAAGATGGCCTACCGCCACTCGGGCTACCCGGGCGGACTCTCGGCCACCCCGATCGGTGAGCTGCTGGAGAAGGACGCCCGCAAGGCGATCGAGAACGCCGTGTGGGGCATGCTGCCGAAGAACAAGCTCGGCCGTCAGATGCTGAAGAAGCTCAAGGTCTACTCCGGGCCGAACCACCCCCACGAGGCCCAGAAGGCCGTCCCCTTCGAGATCACCCAGATCTCGCAGTAGTCCTGCATCCCCGAGCATCCCAGCATCCACAGACAGTCTGAGTGAGGAACGAGAACAGTGGCTGACACCACCGAGGTCGAAGAGACGACCTACGAGGTCGACGAGCGCGGCGTTGCCTACAGCTCCGAGAGCGCCCCGTCCGCCGACGCCGCCGAGCGTCCCGCGACCATCGCCCCGGCGAACGCGACCGGCCGCCGCAAGGAGGCCGTCGCCCGCGTCCGCCTCGTGCCCGGCACCGGCGAGTGGACCGTGAACGGTCGCACCCTGGAGTCCTACTTCCCGAACAAGCTGCACCAGCAGGTCGTCAACGAGCCCTTCGTGACCACCCAGCTCGAGGGCCGCTTCGACGTGATCGCCCGCGTGCACGGCGGCGGCATCACCGGCCAGGCCGGCGCGCTGCGTCTCGGCGTGGCCCGGGCCCTGAACGCCGTCGACGTCGAGGCCAACCGCCCGGTGCTGAAGAAGGCCGGCCTGCTGACCCGCGACGCCCGCGTCATCGAGCGCAAGAAGGCCGGTCTCAAGAAGGCCCGCAAGGCACCGCAGTTCAGCAAGCGCTGATCCACCGCGCATGACGCGCATCTTCGGCACCGACGGGGTCCGGGGTCTGGCGAACGGTCACCTGACCGCAGAGCTGGCCCTGGACCTCTCGGTCGCCGCCGCCCGGGTCCTCGCCGACCGGGGCGAGTTCGCCGGCCACCGCCCCCGCGCCGTGGTCGGCCGCGACACCCGCATCTCGGGGCAGTTCCTCGAGCACGCCGTCGTCGCCGGCCTCGCCTCGGCCGGTGTCGACGTGCTGCGGCTGCGGGTGCTGCCCACCCCCGCGGTCGCCTACATGACCCAGGCGCTCGGCGCCGACCTCGGCGTCGTCATCAGCGCCTCGCACAACCCGATGCCCGACAACGGCATCAAGTTCCTCGCCCGCGGCGGCCTCAAGCTCGACGACACCGTCGAGAAGGAGATCGAGCAGCACCTCGACGAGGAGTGGGTCCGCCCCCTCGGCGGTGACGTCGGGCGGGTCACCCCCTACGCCACACCCGTCGAGGAGTACGTCGCCCACCTGGTCGGCACGCTGACCAAGCCCCTCGCCGGCCTGAAGGTGGTCCTCGACTGCGCCCACGGCGCGGCGTACCAGGCCGGTCCGCTCGCGCTCGCCGAAGCCGGCGCCGAGGTGATCGCGATCGGCGTCGAGCCCGACGGGCTCAACATCAACGACGGCTACGGCTCCACCCACCTCGACAACCTGCGCGAGGCCGTGGTCGCCCACGGCGCCGACGCCGGGTTCGCGGTCGACGGCGACGCCGACCGCTGCCTCGCGGTCGATGCCGGCGGCGCGGTCGTCGACGGCGACCAGATCCTCGCGATCCTCGCGCTCGGCATGGCCTCCTCGGGCCGGCTGGCGCGCGACACCGTCGTCGCGACCGTGATGAGCAACCTCGGCTTCGTCCGGGCGATGAAGGACGCCGGGCTCGGCGTGCGCCAGACCAAGGTCGGTGACCGCTACGTGCTCGAGGCGATGCGGGTCTCCGGCTACACCCTCGGCGGCGAGCAGTCCGGCCACGTGATCATGAGCGAGTTCGCCACCACCGGCGACGGCCTGCTCACCGCCCTCCACGTGCTCGAGCGGATGGCCGAGACCGGGCAGAGCCTGGCCTCGCTCGCCTCCGTCGTCACCCGCTTCCCGCAGGTGCTCGTCAACGTGCCCGGGGTCGACAAGACCCGCGCAGACGACGACCCGCTGCTCGCCGCCGCCGTCGCCGAGGAGGAGGCCGGGCTCGGTGACGCCGGCCGGGTGCTGCTGCGCCCCTCCGGCACCGAGGCACTGGTGCGCGTGATGGTCGAGGCGTCCACCCAGGAGCAGGCCCAGGGTGTGGCCGACCGGCTGGCAAATGTGGTGCGCGAGAGGCTCGCCCTCTCGTAGCGTCACGGTCCGTGAGCCACGTGACCGTCAACGAGATCGACCCCGCCGACGAGACGTTGCTGCGTCAGTGGTGGGAGGTCGGGGCCGCCTCGACGGCCGAGCGGCCCCTGGTCGGATGGCCCGCGTGGGAGGTGTCGCGCACCGCCCTGCCGATGCCACGTCGCGACCTCGGCCGCACCCTGCTGGTCGCCGAGCTCGACGGGCGCGTCGTGGGCGCCGGGCTGTTGGTGCGGTTCCTGCTCGACAACACCCACCTCGCCGAGCTCGACGTGCAGGTGCTGCCCGACCATCGGCGCCACGGCGTCGGGGGCGCGCTGCTGAGGGCGTTGGAGGACCGGGCGGTCGCCGACGGGCGCACCACGTTGGTCGGCACGGCGTACGCACCCCTGGAGGGGGACAGCGCCGGGTCGCTGTTCGCGGCCGCCCGGGGCTACCCCGTCGCCAGCCGTGAGGAGACCAAGGCCTGCGACCTGGCCACCGCGCCGGGGCTCTGGCCGGCGCTCGACGAGCAGGTCACCGCCGGGCTCGGTGGCTACCGCGTCGAGTTGTTCGAGGCCACCCTGCCGGAGCGATGGGTCGACGACTTCTGTCATCTCATGGGCCGCTTCGCCGACGAGATCCCCTCGGGTGACCTGGACGTGCAGGACTTCGAGTGGACGGCCGACCGCCTGCGCGAACACGAGGAGCGGATGGTGGCGATCGGCAAGGTGTGGTTCGGGGCCCTCGGGGTGACCCCCGACGGGCGGGCCTGCGGCTTCACCGAGCTCGCGGTCACCATCGCCGACCCCGGCCACGCCGAGGTGGGCGGAACCCTGGTCCTGCCCGAGCACCGCGGGCACCGACTCGGCCTGGGCATGAAGCTGGCCAGCCACCGCCGCCTGCTCGAACTGTTCCCCGACTGCGCCTACGTCGAGACCAGCAACGCCGGCGTCAACGCCCCGATGAACGCGGTCAACGAGGCGCTGGGCTACCGGGTGGTCGAGCGGTGCCTGGACGTGCAGAAGGTGTTGGAACGGGTCGCAGCCCGATGACGGGTTGAGCTGTGCCGACGCTGCCGCGCCGGCACAGGCCGGGTCGTCTTCTCAGCGGCGCACGGGGACCGTCCAACGGCTGGGACGGGACCGACCCATCTCGTTGACAGCCACGACGCGGAAGCGGTGTGACACATCAGCAGGCAGCCCCCGGATCGCGATCTGCAACCGATCGGAGCCGACGGTCCTCTCGTGTCCCCTGTTCGACGTGACGACGTACTCCACGATCTCGGCACCGTTGGAGCGAGGAGCTGTCCAGGTCAGCACTGCCTTCCGGCCCTCGAGGAGGACCGTCGGCCGTGTCACGCGCCCCGGCACGCCTGCTGGCGTCACGGGCTCCGTCGCGGAAGCGGGCTCACTGTCGCCGAACTCACCGATCGCCGTCACAGAGACCGTGTAGGCGGTCCCGTTCCGCAGCCCAGACAGCTCGGCCTGGGTCCGTTCAGAACTCACCTCCAGCGTGTGGTCGCCGGGCGTGGCGGTGATGCGGTAGCCCGTGACGGCTGCTGCTGCCTCGGAACCAGGGCGCCAAGCAACGAGGAGCGCCCCATCGCGACGGCTCACCGCCACGCCCTCAGGGGCCGCCGGGGCGCCGAGGGGCGTGGCCTGACCCAGCGCCGTCGACGTGCCCGTGCCCACCTCGTTCACCGCAGCCACGGAGAAGGAGTACGAGGTCCCGTTCTCGAGACCCCCCACCGTGGCGGAACTGGCGATCGCGGCCACCTGCACGGTCCGGTTCCCCGGTTCCGCCGTGACGACATAGTTCGAGATCTCCGCGCCGTTCCCGTCAGCAGCGGTCCAGGACACACGGACCTCGCGATCGCCCGGCACCAGGTTTCCCGCACCGGGGGTGGTCGGGAGTCCGGCCGGCGTGACTGCTGCGGAGGGTGCTGAGGGCGCACTGCTTCCCGCCGAGTTCGTCGCAGTGACCGTGAAGGTGTAGCTCGTACCGTTCTGAAGGCCGTGGACCGTTGCACTCGTCGTCGAGCCCCCGACGTCGACCGAGGCCCCTCCGGGTGAGGCCACGACTCGGTAGCCGGTCACCGGCTGCTGCCCGCCCGGGGACCAGGACACCGTGACGGCGCCATCGCCGCGCTCGGCTCGCACTGCCGTGGGAGACAACGGAGGCTGGGTGGGAGGCGGGCTTGCGCCGCCGCCGCCGCCACCTCCGCCACCCCCGCTGGGTGGGGGAGTGCCGCCGCCGCCGCCGCCACCGCCGGAGTCCGGTGGCGGGTTCGTCTCGCCGCCCGGCGGCGGTTCTGGCGCAAGGAACGACTCGCTGCGACTGGCCATAGAGCTGCCCAGCTCGTTCACTGCGTGTGCCGAGACCCGGTAGAGCGTGCCGGGCGTGAGATCGGAGAGGGCGAACTCCCTCGTGGTCCAGCCGGGGCCCTGTGCGACTCGCCTGGTGGCGATGACGCTCCCCGCCTCGCGATCCTCGACCTCCATTACAAGGTCGGCGGCGCGGCCACCGTCGGAGCTCGGCGCGACGAACGCCGTGACGGCGCCATCATCGCCGACCCGGTGCCAGACGGAGGGGTTGTCGGGTGCCACGGCAGGAGTCATCGAGCTCGGGGCCGTCGAGACCGGGCGGTAGATGACGCGGGCGCCGCCGTAGATACGGTCGGGCACCTCCACGGATGGCGCTTCCCAGTAGTTGTCGGTGATCTCGAGGACGCAGTCGTCGGCTGCCTGGACGTACGTCGAGCGTTCGAAGGTGTTGCCTCCGGCCACGAGGCGTCCCTCGCCCTCGCAGGAGAGTGCCCCGTCGCGGACCCGGTTGTCCGTCACGACCAGGTGATCGGGCCGCGGGTTGTGAATCGAGACCTCTGCGTGGTCGAAGACGTTGCGGGCAAGCTCGAGTTCCGTTGCCCCGCCGTCGAGCCTCATCGAGGGGGTGACACGGGAGTCGGTGAGGACGAAACGGTCCAGCCAGTCGCCGGGCTCGGTATCCCAGTGCCACCACTGGAAGCCGCGATCGACAAGCTCCAGACCGCTGATGGCGATCTCAGCGGACTCAGCCGTGCCCAGCCTGCCGAACAGCGCTACCGAGCAGCAGTTGGGGTCAGCGCCCGTGATCCGGACCCGCTGCTGCTGGGTGCCGGCCACCAGGAGACGTCCTGCGACCCTGAACATCGGCTGCGCTCGGTAACCACCCCGGGCGTCGTCGTAGCGTGGCCGGATCACCACCCCGGGCTCGATGGTCAGCGTGACGCCCTCCGGCACCTCGACCGTGTCGTTGAGGACGTAGGGGCTGTTGGCGAGCGTCCAAGTCGTGTCCTTCGTGACCTGGCCCGACACGGCGGTTCCGCCGCCGGGAGGAGGCTCCTCATCACCAGGTTCGGGCGCGAGGAACGACTCGGTCTCTAGGCTGGCTCCCTCACCCTCGGCGTTGGCCGTGCGGCTGGTCAGCCGGTACAAACCCCCAGGGGTCAGGTCGTCGAAGACGAAGACGAGCGTGCCGCCGCCTCGTGATGGCTGCTGCTGGGTCTGCGTGAACTCCACGGCACCCGCGTCGTCGGTCTCGCGGTTCACCGCGGTCGCCGTGACCGTCGTGTCGAGCCCTCCGGCCGATGCCAGGTGGACCGTCAGGACAGCGCGTCCGTAGGCGTCGATCGCATAGCTCTGGCTGTGCATGGCCGGAGGCAGCGACGGGGTCGCATGGGTCGCACCGTTGGCGACTGGGGTCGCAACGATGCGGGACCCGCCCTGCATCTGCGGCTCACCTCCCTCCCAGTCGTTGCCGGGAGCGTCGATGACGCAGTCGTCCTCGCTGACCAGCACCGAGGTGCGTTCGAACGTGTTGCCCGCGAGGGCGAGTCGACCGGCGTCTTGGCAGGCGAATCGAGTGGAACGGAAGCGGTTGTCGCTGATAGTCACGGTGTCGGGTGTGGGGTTCGAGATCGTGACGTCGGAGCCGAGAAAGGCGTTGCGAGCCAACTCGATGGAGCCGTGGCCGGAGTCGAGGCGCACCGTGGCGTCGACAGTGGAGTCGACGAATCGGAACGAGGCGAAGCCTGCTGGGTCAGCACCCTCGAGCGTGGACCAGAGCTCTATCGGACGAGCGCCCCGGGTCACGATGCCGGCCAGGTCGATCTGCCCGGTAGTGCTGCCCGCCAGCGAGTCGAGAATGTGCAGCCACGACCAGCCACTTGGGCCTGCGTCGATGGCAACCGGCTCCTCTCGCGTCCCCTGGACGTCGAGGGCGCCGGCGATGCGGAACATCGGGTTGACCAGGGAGCCGCCGTACGCGTTCAACCGCGGTCGCAGGGTGACCCCCGGTTCGATGGTGAGCGTCACGCCTTCGGGCACCTCGACCGTCCCGGAGAACTCATAGGGGCTGTGCTCGAGGGTCCATATGGTGTCGGTTGTGAGGACGCCGCGGACGGTGGTGCCGCCGTCCGGCGGGGGTGCGGGTGTTCGGGAGGGGGCGAGGAACGACTCCGTCCGCTCCGTGGAGCCGGGACCTCGGTGATTGGTCACGGTGCTCTCGATGCGATACATGGTGCCGGGCTCGAGGCTGTCGAAGACGATCTGCACCGGCTCGCCCCCATCGCGCCCCGAGTCCAGGACCACCTCGTGGGCCTCGATCTCCTCGTCGAAGCGCTCCCCCGTGTCGCGGATCCGTGCCACCGCTCGGAGCGTCGCGGTGGCGCCACCATCTGACCCGGGACGGACGGTCAGCACCGCGCGCCCGAAGTCGTCGAAGGTGAAGTCGGTCCCGAGGTGTGCGGCCGGGGCCAGCACCGGTGTCTGGTCGGTCGGGGCATCGGCCGTCGACTGGAACACGATGCGGCCGGCGCCCTGCAGTCTGTCGGGCACCTGCTGGTCGGGGACCTCCCAGTAGTTGCCACTGACGTCGAGTCGGCAGTCGCCCAGGCTGGTCACCCTGGGGGTCGAGTACGAGTAGGTCCCTCGCTCGAACGTGTTCCCGGTCGCGGTCAGCCGGCCGGCTCCGGCGCAGTCCAGTCCGGAGCGGCGGAAGCGGTTGTCCTGGAGTGAGATCGCGGTCTCCGAGGGGTCGGTGATCCCGAGCGAACCGTCGATGAAGGCGTTCCGCTCGATGCTCACCACGCCTGCGGAGGTGTCGAGCCGAACCGCTGTCGAGACGAGCTGCGAGTCGGTCAGCGAGAAGGACGAGAATGCCATCGGGGTCTCGTTCGGCCCGTGAGACCAGAGACTCACCGTGCCCGACGCCGAGCGGACCCGCAGCTGGGACAGGCTGACCTCGGCAGAGGCAGCGACCGTCTCGAACACGTTCTGGTTCCAGTTGGCGTCCGCTGACTTGACGATGCTGACCGGGGTGGCCGCAGTGCCGACCGCCTCCACAGAACCGGCTACCCGGAAGGCCGACGCGCTCGAGGCGGAGTACCCGGCGCCCAGCTGGACCTCGACGCCAGCCTCGATCGTGAGGGTGACCGCCTCGGGAACGACCACGGGGCCAGTGAGCACGTAGGGGCTCCCGTCCGCGGTCCAGACGGTGTCGCCGGCGAGCTCCTGGGCGGGCACCGCGGTGCCCGCGGGCGCCGCTGCGGCGGGGGCTACGGAGACGGCCCCCAGCAGCGGTGCGCAGAGCAGCAGCACGATGGATGACAGGCCGATGCGGGCGCGACGAATCATGCACTTCCCCCCTGAGTGCGGGCCGGGCCACACGGCACCGCCCTACCCGCGCACCCTAGGAGGGGGTGGGTGTGCTCCGCAGGAGAACGAGGTGACAACTCCGCGGCGAGCGACGCACTTCACCGCACAACGGTCACCCGCTCGGCGTGACCGTCACAGCTTCCTGAGCCGCACGTAGCGCACCGAGTGGTCCCAGTCCTTGCGCATCACCAGCGTCGCCCGGGACCGGGTGGGGAGGATGTTCTCGACCAGGTTGGGGCCGTTGATGCCGTCCCAGATGCGCTCGGCCTCGGCGACCGCCTCGTCGTGCGACATCGCGCCGTAGCGGGCGAAGTAGGAGCCGGGGTCGCGGAACGCGGTCTCGCGCAGCCGCAGGAACCGTTCGACGTACCAACGGCGGATCTTGTCGCGGCCGGCGTCGACGTACACGCTGAAGTCGAAGAAGTCGCTGACCGCCAGACTGGTGCGGCCGTCGTCGCGCACCCGCGCCGGCTGGAGCACGTTGAGGCCCTCGACGATCACGATGTCGGGCCGCTTCACCAGGATCTTCTCGTCGGGCACCACGTCGTAGACCAGGTGGGAGTAGACAGGCGCCTCCACCTCGTCCCTGCCCGACTTGATGTCGACCACGAACTTGAGCAACGCCCGCCGGTCGTAGGACTCCGGGAACCCCTTGCGCTGCAGGATGCCGCGGCGCTCCAGCTCTGCGTTCGGGTAGAGGAAGCCGTCGGTGGTGACCAGCGCGACGTTCGGGTGCTCGGGCCAGTGGGCGAGCATCTGCTGCAGCACCCGGGCCGTGGTCGACTTGCCGACAGCGACCGACCCGGCGACGCCGATCACGAACGGCGTCCGCGGCGGGGTGCGGCGGTGCAGGAAGTCCTCCTGCTTGCGGTGCAGCCGGCCGGCCGACTCGACGTACAGGCTGAGCAGGCGCGAGAGCGGCAGGTAGACCTCCTGCACCTCGTCGAGGTCGAGCGCATCGCCGAGGCCACGCAGCCGGGTCAGCTCGGCCTCGGTCAGCGGGCTCTCGGTCTCCCGCGCCAGCGACGCCCAGGCCGCTCGGTCCAGCTCGATGTAGGGAGACGCCTCCCGCCCCGCCTCCTCGGCTGCCGGATGCGGGTGGTTCTGCTGCAGGCCGTCGAGGTGGCTCGCGCCGACAGAGGGCATGGTGTCGATTGTTGCAGCCACCGGGTCCACGGGCCGCAGGGCGTCCGGACATAGGATTCACCGCATGTGCGGAATCGTCGGGTACGTCGGCCAGCGCCCCGCCCAGGGCGTCGTCGTCGAGGGACTGCGGCGGCTGGAGTACCGCGGCTACGACTCGGCGGGCATCGCGCTCGTCGCCGACGGAGAGCTGGTCACCCGCAAACGGGCCGGCAAGCTCGCGAACCTCGAGAAGGCCATCGCCGACGACCCGCTGCCCGAGTCGACCACCGCCGTCGGTCATACCCGCTGGGCCACCCATGGAGCACCCAACGACGTCAACGCCCACCCGCACCTCGGGCACGCCGGGCGGGTGGCGCTGGTGCACAACGGCATCATCGAGAACTTCCACGCCCTGCGAGCCGCGCTCGAGTCCGACGGTCACCAGCTGCTCTCCGAGACCGACACCGAGACCGTCGCCCACCTGCTGGAGCTGCAGGTGGCCTCCGGCGTCGACCTCACCACCGCCATGCAGCGGGTCTGCCAGCGCCTCGACGGCGCGTTCACCCTGGTCGCGGTCGACGCTCACGACCCGGACCGGGTGGTGGCCGCACGCCGCAACTCGCCGCTCGTCGTGGGGCTCGGGGAGGGCGAGAACTTCCTCGGCTCCGACGTCGCCGCGTTCATCGAGCACACCCGCGAGGCGCTCGAGCTCGGTCAGGACCAGGTCGTGACGATCAGCCGCGAGGGGGTCGAGGTGACCGGATTCGACGGCACCCCCGCCGCGGCGAAGCGCTTCCACGTCGACTGGGACCTCTCGGCGGCCGAGAAGGACGGCCACGACTGGTTCATGCGCAAGGAGATCTTCGAGCAACCCCGCGCCGTGGCCGACTCGCTCCTCGGCCGGCACAGCCGCACCGGTCAGCTGCAGCTGGACGAGATGCGCCTCTCCGACCAGGAGCTGCGCGACATCGACAAGATCATCATCATCGCCTGCGGCACCTCCTTCTACGCCGGCATGGTCGCCAAGTACGCCATCGAGCACTGGTGTCGGGTGCCGGTCGAGGTCGAGCTGGCCTCGGAGTTCCGCTACCGCGACCCGATCCTCGACTACTCCACGCTCGTGGTCGCGATCAGCCAGTCCGGCGAGACCGCCGACACCCTGCAGGCGATCCGCCACGCCCGCAGCCAGCGCTCGAAGGTGCTGGCGATCTGCAACACCAACGGCTCGACGATCCCGCGTGAGTCCGACGCGGTGATCTACACCCACGCCGGCCCCGAGATCGGGGTCGCCTCCACCAAGGGGTTCCTCACCCAACTGGTGGCCTGCTACCTGCTGGCGCTCTACCTCGCCCAGGTCAAGGGCACCAGGTTCGGTGACGAGATCGCCGAGGTCATGGAGCAGCTCGAGGGGATGCCCGCCCACATCGAGCGGGTGCTCGCCGACGCCGAGTCCGTCTACGCGCTGGCCCGCTCGCACGTCGACACCCGGTCGGTGCTGTTCCTGGGCCGCCACGCCGGTTATCCGGTGGCGCTCGAGGGCGCGCTGAAGCTCAAGGAGCTGGCCTACCTGCACGCCGAGGGGTTCGCCGCCGGCGAGCTCAAGCACGGCCCGATCGCGCTGGTCGAGGACGGCATGCCGGTGCTGTGCGTGGTGCCGCCCGAGGGCCGCGACCAGTTGCACGACAAGATGGTCAGCGGCATCCAGGAGGTGCGGGCCCGCGGGGCGCGCACGATCTGCCTGGCCGAGGAGGGCGACACCTCCATCGAGCCGTACGCCGACGACCTGGTGCGGCTGCCGCGGGTGCCGGTGCTGCTCCAGCCGCTGGTCGCGGTGGTGCCGCTGCAGCTGTTCGCCTGCGAGCTGGCCAGCGCGATGGGCCACGACGTCGACCAGCCGCGCAACCTGGCCAAGTCCGTCACGGTCGAATGACGGTCGCCGCCCGATCGGGTCGCGGGGGCGACCGCGCACTCCCCACGGGCGGTGCGCGGTGGCGGTGATCGGCGTCGGCATCGACGTGGTCGGCATCGACCGGTTCGCGGAGACCCTCGAACGCACCCCCGCGCTGCGGCAGCGGCTGTTCACCGAGGCCGAGGCGGCGCGGCCGTTGATGTCGCTGGCCGCGCGGTTCGCGGCCAAGGAGGCTCTCGCCAAGGCGCTGGGAGCCCCGCAGGGTCTGGCCTGGCACGACTGCGAGGTGGTCAACGAGTCGTCCGGCCGGCCGCGGTTGCTCCTGCGGGGCACGGTCGCGGCCGCCGTCGAGGCCGCCGGCGCGGCCCACGTGCACCTCTCGCTCTCCCACGACGCCGGGGTCGCCTCGGCCGTGGTGATCCTGGAGTCGTAGCCGCTCCCCATGCCACGCCGAGCAGCGCGGCACTAGCGTGGCCGGCATGAGGAGCGCACACACGGTCGCGCAGGTGCGGGCCGCTGAGGAGGAGCTGCTGGCGGTGCTGCCGGATGGCGCGCTGATGCAGCGGGCCGCGACCGGCCTGGCGTACGCCGTGATCGACCTGTTGCGCGGCGCCTACGGCCGCCGGGTGCTGCTGCTCGTCGGCGCCGGCAACAACGGGGGAGACGCGTTGCACGCCGGCGCGGTGCTGGCCCGCCGCGGTGCGTTGGTCGACGCCCACCTGTTGTCCGACCGCGTGCACGAGGCCGGGCTGGCGGCGCTGCGCTCCGCCGGCGGTCGGGTCGTGTGCCCCACGACGCGCCATGGCGCGTCCTCAGGCACCCGACCCGGGCGGGCCGGGACCTACGACGTCGTCGTCGACGGGATCGTCGGGATCGGCGGCACACCGGGACTCCGACCGGACGTGGTCGCGGCGCTCGAACGGGTGGCCGGGGTGCCGGTCGTGGCCGTCGACACCCCCTCCGGGGTGGGTGTCGACACCGGCGAGCTGGCCGGTCCGCACGTGCGGGCCGCGCTCACGGTGACCTTCGGCACCCTCAAGCCCTGCCACCTGGTCGACCCGGCGGCCGCGGCCTGCGGGAGCGTGCACCTGGTCGACATCGGGCTCGCCCTGCCTCCTGCTCCCGTCGAGGCGCTGCAACCCGACGACGTCGCCCGGCTGCTGCCCCGGCCGGCGCCCGACGCGCACAAGTACACCCGCGGCGTGGTCGGCGTCCGGGCCGGTTCGACGCAGTACCCCGGCGCCGCGCTGCTCAGCGTCGCCGGCGCGGCCAGCGGACTCGCCGGCATGGTCCGGTACGCCGGTCCGGGCGAGGTGGGCGCGCGGGTGCGGGCCGCGCATCCCGAGGTCGTCGGGGAGGGCCGGGTCCAGGCCTGGGTGGTCGGCTCGGGGGGTGGCGACGGGGCCGGTGCGGAGCTGGCGGCGGCGTTCGCCGACGAGCTGTCCGGTCCGGTGCCGGTGGTCGTCGACGCCGACGCCCTGGCCCACGTGAGCGGGCCGCTGCCCGCGCCCGCCGTGCTCACCCCGCATGCGGGCGAGCTGGCCCGGATGAGCGGGGTCGACCGCGCCGAGGTCGAGGCGGCCCCGCTGCGCCACGTCCGCGAGGCCGCCGACCGGTTCGAGTCGGTGGTGCTGCTCAAGGGCCGCCACACCCTGATCGCCGAGCCGGGCGGACGGGTGCGGGCCACGACCACGGGTCTGCCGTGGCTGGCCACCGCCGGTGCCGGCGACGTGCTCGGCGGCCTGATCGGGGCGCTGCTGGCCGCGGGCCTGGACTGTTTCGACGCCGCGTCGGTGGGGTCCTGGCTGCACGGTGCCGCCGCGACGCTGGCCTCCGACGGGGGCCCACTGGTGGCGGGCGACGTGGCGCGGGCGATCCCCGCTGCGGTGCGCGGCCTCCCCGGCTGACCCGCCCGCGCGGGCGTCCGCACCGCGGGTCACCCGCACCGCCCGTGGCGCGGGCTGGAAGAATGGACGGCCATGAGCCACCCCCGCGCCGAGATCGTCGTCGACCTCGACGCGATCCGGCACAACGTCGCCGGGCTGCGCGACCTGGTCGGGGTGCCCACGATGACCGTCGTGAAGGCCGACGGCTACGGCCACGGCATGCTCGAGGTCACCCGGGCGGCCAGGGCGGCCGGCTCGGACTGGCTCGGGGTGGCCACGCTCGACGAGGCGCTGGCCCTGCGCGCCGCCGGCGACAGCGGTCCGGTGCTCGCCTGGCTGGCCGTCCCCGGCGAGGACCACGCCCCGGCGATCGCCGCCGGCATCGACGTCACGGCGTACTCCACCGACGAGCTGGCCGAGATCGCGGCCGACGTCGCTCGGGCCGGTCGGCCGGCCCGGGTGCAGCTGAAGGTCGACACCGGGCTGTCCCGCGGCGGCGCCCCGATCGCCCACTGGCCCGAGCTGGTCGCCGCCGCCCGGGACGGCGAGCGCGCGGGCCGCTGGCGGGTGACCGGCATCTGGTCGCACTTCGCCTGCTCCGACGAGCCGGCGCACCCGGCCAACGCCGCGCAGGAGGCGGTCTTCCGCGACGCCCTGGCGGTCGCCGAGGCCGCCGGGCTGCGCCCCGAGGTACGCCACCTGGCCAACTCCGCCGCCGGGCTGCTGCGCCCGTCGGCCCGGTTCGACCTGGTGCGCTTCGGGCTCGCCTCCTACGGGCTCGACCCCGCTCCCGGCCACCCCGCGCCGCTGGACCTGGTCCCCGCGATGACCGTGCGGGCCGAGCTGGCGATGGTCAAGGACGTCGCCGCCGGCGACGGCGTCTCCTACGGCCACACCTGGGTCGCCGACCGGGCCACCACGCTCGGCCTGGTGCCGGTCGGCTACGGCGACGGGGTGCCGCGGCACGCCAGCGGGCCCGGCGTGCGCTCCGCCGAGGTCGGCGTCGCCGGTCACCGCAGCCCGATCCGCGGCCGCATCTGCATGGACCAGTTCATGGTCGAGCTGCGCCCCGACGTCGGGCTGCTCGACGGGCCGCAGCGACCCGGCCGCGGCGACGAGGTGGTGCTGTTCGGGCCGGGTCGCGACGGCGAGCCCACGGCCCAGCACTGGGCCGAGGCCAGCGGAACCATCAGCTACGAGATCGTGACCCGGATCGGGGGCCGGATGCCCAGGCGCTACCTGGGCGCCGAGCCCGCCGAGTCGGCCGGGTCCGCCTGAGGAGCAGGAGCCAACCATGAGCATGCGCGGACGGATCATCGGGACCGTGGCCGGTGCCGCCGGTGTGGCGGTCGCCGGAGCGGCGTACGGCGTGGTCCGCCAGCGCCACAGGATCTCGCAGCGGCCGGGGGAGCCGATCCCGCTCGGCGAGCTGCGCTCGGCTCCGCTGACGGTGGTGGCCGACGACGGCGTGCCGCTGCACGTCGAGGTCGACGAGCCGGAGTCGGCGCGGAGCCCGGTGACCGTGGTGTTCTGCCACGGCTACTCGCTCAACCTCGACTGCTGGCACTTCCAGCGGGCGGCGCTGCGCGGCCGGGTCCGCTCGGTCTTCTACGACCAGCGCTCACACGGCCGGTCCGGCCGATCGAGCCTCGAGAACGCCACGATCGACCAGCTCGGCCACGACCTGCGGCGGGTGCTCGACGAGGTGGTGCCCGAGGGACCGGTGGTGCTGGTCGGCCACTCGATGGGCGGCATGACCATCGTGGCGTTCGCCGAGCAGTACCCCGACTTCTTCGGCGACCGGGTGGTGGGCGTCGGCCTGATCTCGACGACCGCCGGGGGGCTCGACGTGGGCCGGCTGCTGATGCCGGTACTGCCGGCCAAGCTCGGCCTGCCGGTGGCGCAGCGCACCATCGCGACGCTGGCCCGCCGCCACGCCACCGTCGACGCGGTGCGCCGCGCGGGCAAGTCGGTGGCGATGGTGACCACCGACCTGTTCGCGTTCGGCGACGACGTGCCGGGCCCCTACGTCGAGTTCGTCGACGAGATGCTGTCGGCCACGCCGTTCGAGGTGGTGGCCGAGTTCTTCCCGGCGTTCGGGTCGCTCGACAAGTTCCACGCGGTGCAGGTGATCGGGCAGGTGCCCACCCTGATCGTCTGCGGCGACCGCGACCGGCTGACCTCGATCGGCCACAGCCGCAAGCTGCACGCGCAGATCCCCGGCTCCCGCCTCGTCGAGTACGAGCGGGCTGGCCACATGGTGATCCTCGAGCGCCACGCGCAGGTCAACGCCGAGCTCGAGAAGCTGCTGGCCGAGGCGGAGGGGCGGGTGCGGTGAGCGTCGACGTACGCCGGGTGGGCGCGGAGGCCGCCGCCGAGGTGCGGGCGGTGGTGCTCGAGGCGTTCGCGGCCCGGCCGCCGCTGGACCCGCCGGCCGCCGCGCTCACCGAGACCGAGGAGCAGCTGGCGGCGATGATGGCCGCGGGCGGCGGGCTGATCGCGACCCACGAGGGCCAGGACGTCGGCGCGCTGGTGCTCGACCCGGTCGGCGACACGATGTACCTGCGCCGGTTCGGGGTGCGGCCCAGCGCCCAGGGGCACGGCATCGCGCGGGCGTTGATCGACGCGGCCGTCTACGCCTCGCACGGCTTCGACGACCTCACCGTGGTGGCCCGCGAGGAGCTGCCGCGCACGATCCGCTTCTGGGAGCGGCAGGGGTTCCGGGAGATCCGGCGGGCCAGCCCCAACGTCGAGCTGCGCCGTCCGCTGCGCACGTTCCTGTTCGACGTGCCGGACGCCGACGCGATGCGCGAGCTGGGCTCCTCGCTGGCCGACCAGCTGGCGCCGGGCGACCTGATCGTGCTCAGCGGCGAGCTGGGTGCCGGCAAGACCACCTTCACCCAGGGGCTGGGGGCCGGGCTGCGGGTGCGTGGCGACGTGACCTCGCCGACGTTCGTGATCGCCCGCGAGCACCCGTCGTTGGTGGAGGGGCCGGTGTTGGTGCACGTCGACGCCTACCGGCTCGGCGGCATCGACGAGCTCGACGACCTCGACCTGGACGCCTCGCTCGACGACGCGGTGACCGTGGTCGAGTGGGGCGAGGGGGTCGCCGAGGGGCTCAACGACTCCCGGTTGGAGGTGCGCATCATCCGGGCGCTGGCCGACGACGAGGCGGCGCTCGACCCCGAGCTCGATCCTCGGCGGGTGCTGATGACGCCGATCGGCCCACGCTGGAACCGGCTCGACCCTCCGCCGAGCCATCGGGCGCCGTTGGCGGCCAAGCGCAACGAGAACCTGCTGCTCGACTTCCGCCGGTGCGAGGAGCACGAGCTCGGCGACCTCGACCCGTCGATTCCGCTGGTGCTCTCGCTGATGGTGGTCGAGCACGCCGGGCGCACCCTGCTGGTGCGCAACACCTGGAGCGGCGAGTGGGAGCTGTCCGGCGGCAGCGTCCCCGACGAGGAGACGCCACGGGAGACCGCGGTGCGCTGCCTGCGCGAGGAGACCGGCCTCGAGGTCGACCCGGGCGACGGCGTGGAGTTCGTCGGCGCGGCCACCGTGCAGCTGGGTCACGAGCGTCGCATCGAGCACCTCGCGCTCTTCCGCACCCGCCTGGAGCGGCTGCCGGACCCATGGGCCGACGACCACGGCCGCCAGCTCACCTGGTGGGACCTCGACTCCGCCCTGCCCGGGCTCTCGGAGATCGACGCCCACCTGGCCCGGATCGGCCACGACCACCCGGTCGTGGAGCAGGCGGTGGAGCCGGCCTGAACCGGTTGCGGGGCCGCGGTTAGCCTCGTCCCGTGCTGCTCGCCTTCGACACCGCCACCCCGCAGGTCAGCGTCGCCATCACCGACCGCGACGACCCCGAGCGGGTGCTGGTCGAGCTGACCTCCGAGCGGGCGATGAAGCACGGCGAGCAGCTCGCCCCGCTGATCGCGGAGGCGCTGGAGCGGTGCGGGCTGGTGCGCCAGGACCTCACCGCTCTCGCCGTGGGTGTCGGGCCGGGGCCGTTCACCGGGCTCCGGGTCGGGCTGGTGACCGCGCGCACCCTGGCGCACGTGCTCGAGATCCCCGTCTACGGCGTGTGCTCGCTCGACGTGCTCGCGGTGGAGGCGGTCGACACCGGCGCGCTGGGGGCCCCCGACGAGGGCACGGAGTTCGCGGTGGCGACCGACGCCCGCCGCAAGGAGGTCTACCTCGCGCGGTACGACGGGACGGGCGCGCGGCTGTCCGGGCCGGTGGTCGACCGGCCGGCGCAGCTGGCCACCGACGGCCCCGTCGTGGGGGAGGGTGCGCTGCTCTACCCCGACTCGTTCCCGCACGCGGTCGGCCCGTCCCGGCCGAGCGCCGGCTGGCTGGCCCGCGCGGTGGCGGGCGAGCGGGCCGAGCTGCACGACCCCGAGCCGATGTATCTGCGCCGGCCCGACGCGACCATGCCGGGCACCCCCAAGCGGGTCTCGTGACCCCGGCCGGCGCCGTGCTGGTCCGCGCGGCGGGGCCCGACGACGTCGCCGCGGTGGCCGCCTCGGAGGCGGAGAACCTGGGTGCCGACGCCTGGTCCGAGGGGCTGGTGGCCGCCGGTCTCGCCGGCGACGTGCCGACCGTGCACTACCTGGTGGCGGAGGTCGGGGGCAGCGTCGTCGGCCACGCCGTGGTGAGCGTCGTCGTCGACCTCTCGGAGCTGCAGCGCATCGCCGTCGCGTCGGCGTACCGTCGGCATGGCGTGGCCTCGGCCCTGCTCGCCGAGGTGGTGACGCTGGCCCGGGCCGGCGGCGCCGACCGGCTGCTGCTGGAGGTCCGCGAGAACAACGCGGCCGCGAAGTCGTTCTACGCCGCCGCGGGGTTCGTCGAGGTCGACCGGCGACCGCGCTACTACGCCGACGGCACCACCGCCGTCGTGCTGTGCCTCTCCCTGGGTCCCGGCTGCGACCGGCCGCCCGCCACAATGGCCCCGTGAGTGAACCCGACGGCCCCCTGGTCCTGGGCATCGAGACCTCCTGCGACGAGACCGGTGTCGGCATCGTCCGCGGCCGGACGCTGCTGGCCGACGCGGTGGCGAGCAGCGTCGACGAGCACGCCCGGTTCGGCGGCGTCGTCCCCGAGGTGGCCAGCCGCGCGCACCTGGAGGCGATGGTGCCGACGGTCGAACGGGCCTGCGAGACCGCCGGTGTCCGGCTGCACGACGTCGACGCGATCGCGGTGACCAGCGGGCCCGGGTTGGCCGGTGCGCTGCTGGTGGGGGTGGCGGCCGCGAAGGCGCTGGCGCTGGCGCTCGGTAAGCCGATCTACGGCGTGAACCACCTCGCCGCGCATGTCGCGGTCGACCAGCTCGAGCACGGGCCGCTGCCCGAGCCGTGTCTGGCGATGCTGGTCAGCGGCGGCCACTCCAGCCTGCTGCGGGTCACCGACGTCACCACCGGAGTGCAGCCGATGGGCTCGACCATCGACGACGCCGCGGGCGAGGCCTTCGACAAGGTGGCCAGGCTGCTGGGCCTGCCGTTCCCGGGCGGGCCGCACATCGACCGGGTGGCCCGCGAGGGCAGCAGCGTCTACGTCGACTTCCCGCGTGGGCTGACTTCGCGCCGCGACCTGGAGCGGCACCGCTTCGACTTCTCGTTCTCCGGCCTGAAGACCGCGGTGGCCCGCTGGGTCGAGGCCCGTGAGCGGTCCGGTGAGCCCGTGCCGGTGGCCGACGTGGCCGCCAGCTTCCAGGAGGCGGTCTGCGACGTGCTGGTCCGCAAGGCGCTGGACGCCGCGCGCAGCGAGGGCATCGAGGACCTCCTCATCGGCGGCGGCGTGGCCGCGAACTCGCGGCTGCGGGCGATGGCCGAGGAGCGGGCCGCCGGGCTCGGCATCCGGGTACGGGTGCCGCGGCCGGGGCTGTGCACCGACAACGGCGCGATGGTCGCGGCGCTGGGCGCCGAGATGGTCGCCCGCGGGCGCACCGCGTCCAGTCTCGACCTGCCGGCCGACTCGAGCATGCCGGTCACCGAGGTGCTGGCCGGCTGAGCGCCGGCCAGCACCTCGGTGCGGCTCACTCGAACGGCCGGTGCAGCAGGAAGAACTCGGTCTCCAGCCCCTCGACCCGGTCGGGCGGGCTCACCCGTTCGGCGCTGCCGTCGACGCCGAGGCGCAGGATCACCTGGGTGGTGTCCTCCTGCACCACGGCCAGCACGTGGTCGTCGTCCTCCCAGGCCGCCTCGACCAGCTGGGCCACAGGGCCGCCGCGGGTGCCGTCGAAGGTGACCACCGGGTCGCCCGTGCGGGCGTCGAGGATCGACAGGTTGTCGTGGGTCGGCACCGCATCGCCCGCATAGCCGATCACCAGGGAGCCGTCGGGGCTGAGGTCCTCCAGCCGCAGGTCGCAGCGCGACCACAGCGGCTCGGCCGCGTCGGCCTCGATGACGCCCGAGCACTGCTGGCTGCGCAGGTCGAGGTAGTCGGTCTGGACGGCGAGCAGGCCGCTGGCCGGTGAGGCGTCCCAGACCTTGAGCAGTCCGGGGAGCTCGACGGGGTCGCTCCCGTCGAACGGCACCAGCCGGTGCCGTGGGCCATCGCCCTCATCACCCTCGTAGACCACGGCGTCGGGCAGCATCCCGGCGGGGATCCCGCTGAACGCGAGCCCGACCGGCGTGCGCACCGGGTCGGCGCCGTCGGTGGAGACCGCCACGGTCGCCTCGCGGCCGATGGTGGCCTCGGTCAGCTCGACCCAGGCCACCCGGGAGCCGTCGGGGGAGCCGACCACGACCGGACCGGCCGGTCCGAGGTCGTCGACGATGCGGAAGTCGGCGTCGAGCCGGAAGGCGTGGACGCTCCAGTCGTCGCCGAGCGGCTCGCCCGGGCCGAGCGCGAGGTAGCCGTCGTCCCAAGGCACCACCTGCGAGAACGGCGTGTCGAGCGGCAGCTCTCGGTCGCCGTCGATGAGGACCTCGTCGTCGACGCGGAGGTAGGGCGCCGCGGGCGGTTCGCCCGCCGCCACGTCGATGGTCAACCCGACCGTGCCCACGGCCGGGGGCACCGCGGGCGGCAGTGGCTCAGTGCGGGAGGCGTCACCACCGGCGGTGAGCCCCACCGGCACCGCGATCGCGGCCACCGCGGCGGCGGCGACCACCGCGGTCGTCATCCGCCGCCGGCGCCGGATCGTGTGCGCCCTGCCGCGCACCTCGGCCAGCCCGAACGGGGCGTCGTGCAGCCGGTCGGCCCTCGTGGCGAGGGTGCGCTCCAGGCGCTGCTCCAGGGTGTCGTGGTCGTTCATCGCTCCTCCTCCCGGAGCTCGGCGGGCACCCGCGACCGCAGTGCGGCCAGGGCCCGGCTGGTCTGTGACTTCACGGTGCCGACGCTGACGCCGAGCAGGTCGGCGGTCTCGGCCTCGGTGAGCTGTTCGTAGTAGCGCAGCACCACCACGGCGCGCGCCTTGCGGGGCAGGGTCTGCACCAGCGCCCAGAGTGCGCCGCTCTCGCCCTCGTCGTAGGCGTCGAGCACCGGCTGCGGCTCCGGCACCTCGTCGGTGGCGTGCTCCTTGCGCTTCCAGGCCCGCCGCCACAGCGAGTTGTGCTCGTTGACCAGGATCCGCCGGGCGTAGCCGTCGAGCGCGCCGCGGTCGCGGACCTTGTCCCAGCTCAGGTAGAGCTTGGCCAGCGAGGTCTGCAGCAGGTCCTCGGCCTCGTGCCGGTCGCCGGTGAGCAGGTACGCCGTGCGCAGCAGCGCGGGCTGGCGGGCCTGCAGGTAGTCGGTGAAGTCGGCGTCCCGCCGGTCACGGGCGCTCACGGCGCCGTCACCGGGCTTCGCCCTCGTGGTGGCCTGCATGGAGTCCCCTGGGTGCCGTGGTTGCTGACACCTGCAGGACGCGAACGGGGGAGCGAAGGTTGCAGCGCCCCGACCGACCGGACCAGGACATCCGGACCGCTCGGAGTGGGTGGATCGTGATCAGTCGACCCGGCTGAGCTCGTGCGGCTTCTCCTCGTCGCCGTGGCCGGGCCACCAGGCCGCGTGGCCGATGAGCGCGGTGAGGGCGGGGGTGAAGAAGATCGACATCACGAACGCGACGATCGCGATGCCGCAGGAGAGCGCGAAGCCCATCGACAGCAGCAGGGTGTTGCCGCCCAGCATCAGCGAGGCGAACGTGCCGGCCAGGATGACCCCGGCGGCCACGATCGTGGGGCCGGCGTGCTTGACCGCCTGGGCGGCGGCGTCGCGCGGGTTCTTGCCGTCGCGGGCCTCCTCCCGCAACCGGGCGATCATCAAGATGTTGTAGTCGGTGCCGAGGGCGGTCACGAACAGATAGATGTAGATCGGCAGCATGAAGATCAGGCCGGCCTCGCCCATCAGGTGCTGGAACACGATCACGGTCGCGCCCAGCGTGGCGGCGAACCCGAGGCCGACCGCCGCCATGAGGTACCACGGCGCGACCAGGCTGCGCAGCAGCAGGGCCAGGATCAGCATGATGATCACCGCCGCGACCGGGAACACGATCGAGTAGTCGCGGGCCATGGCGTCCTGCAGGTCGGCGAAGACCGACGGGGTGCCGCCCACCAGCGCCTCGGTGCCGTCGGGGGCGGCGTCGTGCGCCGCGTCGCGGATCGGACCCTTCACGTCGCGCAGGGCCTCGTCGGAGGCGGGGTCGCTGTCGAGGATCAGGCTGAACTGTGCGGCCGTGCCGTCCTGCGACGGCTGGCCGGGGTAGACCTGGTCCACCCCCTCGGCCTCGGCGAGCGCGGCGCCGAACTGCTCGAGCGCCGCCGGGTCGAGCGGGTCGTCGGAGGTCAGCAGCACCGGCACGGGCTCGCTCGCACCGGCGGCGAAGTGGTCCTGGAAGGTCTCCAGCGCCGTGGTCGACTCGACGTCGTCGGGCAGGCTGGAGGTGAAGTCGAACGACGGGTTGAACCCGAGCGCGAACGTGGCCAGGGCGGCCATCACCAGCCCGGACACCGCGGCGAAGACGGCCGGACGCCGGCCCAGCGACTCGCCGACCGAGCCGAAGCGGGCGGCCTCGGGCTCGGCCCGCCACTTGCGGGCGGGCCAGAACATGGCCCGACCGAGCACGGTGGCGAGGGCCGGCACCAGGGTCAGGGCGGCCAGCAGCGTGACGCCCACGGCGATCGCCAGCGCCGGCCCGATCGCCCGGAAGATGCTCAGCGAGCTGAGCAGCAGGGCCAGGAACGCGACGATCACCGCGCCGCCGGCCGAGGCGATCGCCTCGCCGGCGCGTTCGAGCGCGTGCACCACCGAGGCCCGGGTCTCCTCGCCCTGCCGCAGCCGCTCGCGGTAGCGGAACAGGAAGAACAGGATGTAGTCGGTGCCGATGCCGTAGAGGACGACGACGAGGATCGTCTCGATCGAGGAGTCGGCCTTGAGGTCGAACGCCTCGTTGGCCCAGGCGATCAGGCCGGTGGCGACCATCGAGACCAAGGTGACCACGACGATCGGCAGCAGGCAGATGATCACGCTGCGGAAGATGATCGCGAGCAGCAGCACGATCAGCACCACGGTGGCGACGGCCACGATCGCGAGCGTCTGCTCGCTGGACTCCTGGGAGTCGAGCCCCTGCGGCACCGACCCGGTGGTGGCGACCTCGAGGCCGGTGTCGTCGAGCAGCGGCTCGAGGTCCTCGCGCAGCTGCTCGGCGTCCTCGAACGCCTGCGGGTCGAAGCCGGTCGCCCCCTCGGCGAGACCGATGATGCCGATCTGCACCAGGCCGTCCTCGGAGACGTTGGGCCGGCCCTCGGGGCTGACCGTGACGACCTGCTGGACGAACGTCTCCTCGCCGAGCCTGGGCCCCAGCTCCTCGGCCACTCGCGCGACCGTGGCCTGGTCCTCCTCGGCGAGCGGCTCGCCGTCCTCGCGCTCGAAGACCAAGATGGCGGCGGGGGTCGTGGCGCCCGGGAACTTCTCGGACTGCAGCTCCATGGCCTGGACCGACTCGTAGTGGTCGGGCAGGAACTCCGACTCCTCGGTGGTGGTCTGCAGCTGGGGGGCCATCGAGACGACCACTCCGGCGAGCACCACCCACGCGGCGATCACGAACCAGGGACGACGGGACACCAGGCGACCGAGGGCTCCGAACACGTGACGGAACGCTAGCGGGCGGCACCCCCTGGGGGACACCGACTTTCGGCGGCCCTCTGGACCGACCTGCGGATCGGATGCACCCACCCCGGGACGAGACGTCCGGGACGGAGCCGGGCGGCCCCGCGGCCGCATCCGTAGGGTGGCAGTGCCGCCGCCGGTCGCGAGCCCGGTCGGCCCCGACGCATCCAGAGGAGCACGCATGCAGCAGGTGAAGGCCGTCGTCGCCCGGACCAAGGGCGCCCCCGTCGAGGTGGTCACGATCAACGTCCCCGACCCCGGCCCGGGCGAGGCGGTCGTGAAGATCTCGACCTGCGGGGTCTGCCACACCGACCTGCACTATCGCGAGGGCGGCATCAACGACGACTTCCCGTTCCTGCTCGGCCACGAGGCCGCCGGCGTCGTCGAGGCCGTCGGGCCCGACGTCACCGGGGTCGCGCCCGGCGACTTCGTGGTGCTCAACTGGCGCGCGGTCTGCGGGGAGTGCCGCGCCTGCAAGCGCGGCGACCTGCACTACTGCTTCGCCACCCACAACGCCACCCAGAAGATGACGCTGGCCGACGGTCCCGACGCCGGCGCCGAGCTGTCCCCGGCCCTGGGCATCGGCGCGTTCGCCGAGAAGACGCTGGTCGCGGCCGGCCAGTGCACCAAGGTCGACGCCGAGGCGCGCCCGGCCGCGGTCGGGCTGCTCGGCTGCGGCGTGATGGCCGGCATCGGCGCGGCGATCAACACCGGCGCGGTGACCCGGGGCAAGAGCGTCGCCGTGATCGGTTGCGGAGGGGTGGGGGTGGCCGCCGTCGCCGGCTCCGCGCTGGCCGGAGCCAGTCCGGTCATCGCCGTCGACATCGACGCGAAGAAGCTCGCCAAGGCCGTCGAGATGGGGGCGACCCACACCGTCGACTCCTCCCAGAGCGACCCGGTCGAGGAGATCAAGCGCATCTGCGCCGCCACCTATGAGGGGGCCGAGGGGGCCGACGTCGTGATCGAGGCGGTCGGCCGCCCCGAGACCTGGAAGCAGGCGTTCTACGCCCGCGACCTCGCCGGCACCGTGGTGCTCGTCGGCGTCCCCACCCCGGAGATGAAGGTGCCCGACCTGCCGCTGATCGACGTCTTCGGCCGCGGCGGGGCGCTGAAGTCCAGCTGGTACGGCGACTGCCTGCCCTCGCGGGACTTCCCGATGCTGGTCGACCTCTACCGCCAGGGCCGGCTCGACCTCGACGGGTTCGTCAGCGAGGAGATCGGCATCGGCGACGTCGAGGCCGCGTTCGAGAAGATGCACCACGGTGAGGTGCTGCGCTCGGTGGTGGTGCTCTGATGGCCGGCTCCACCGGCGCCCGCGTCGACCACACCGTCACCTCCGGCACCTTCAGCCTGGACGGTCAGACCTTCGATGTCGACAACAACGTCTGGGTGGTCGGCGACGACACCGAGTGCGTGGTGATCGACGCACCCCACTCCGTCGACGACATCCTCGCGGTGGTGGGGGAGCGCACGATCAAGGCGATCCTGCTCACCCACGCACACGACGACCACTGCCGCGTCGCGCCGGCGCTCCGCGAGCGCGCCAACGGCGGCTCGGGGGCACCCGTCCTGCTGCACCCCGACGACCGGCCGCTGTGGGAGCTCACCCACGGTGGCCCCGACGCCACCGACGGACGCCTGTGGGACGTCGACCTGGCCGACGGCTTCGAGATCGCCGTCGGCGGCACCACCCTGCGCGCCCTGCACACCCCCGGTCACGCGCCCGGCGCGGTCTGCTTCCACGCACCCGACCTGGGCTGCGTGTTCACCGGCGACACGCTCTTCCAGGGCGGCCCCGGGGCGACCGGCCGGTCGTTCTCCGACGAGGACCAGATCAAGGCCTCCATCCGGGCCCGGCTGTTCGCGCTGCCCGACGAGACCGTCGTCCACACCGGTCACGGCCCCGACACCACCATCGGGGCCGAGCGCGCCGGCCTCGGCGACGCCTGACCCGGACGCCTGACGCCGTCCGGCCCGCCGGGGGTTAGCCTGGCCGCGGATCGGGGAAGAACAGGTCCATGGACCAGGCCCGCCAGGCGTACTGGGCTGCCCTGACCGCGGCCGACCGGCACGCCGCCCTCGAGGTTGCCAAGCAGTTGCGGCAGCGTGGCCAGGCACCGCTGTCGATCATCGAGCGGCTCGTCGTCCCCGCTCAGGCCCGCCTCACCGAGCTGTGGCTCGACGGCGCCTGGACGGCGGAGCAGCAGAAGGCGGCCGCCGACGTCAACGAGGGCATCGTGCACTGGCTGTGCTCGTTCACCCCCGCCCCACCGCCGGAAGCGCCCCTGGTCGTGGTCGCCGGCCTCGACGGGGAGCGGCACACCCTCGGCGCCGTGGTCGTCGCCGAGCGGTTGGCCACGGCGGGCTACCGGGTGCGCACGCTCAGCGCTGCCGGCACCGACGAGCTGCTGCGTACCGTGCTCACCCGCAAGCCGCGCGCCGTCGTCGTCGACGCCGCGCTCACCTCGTCGCTGGCCACCCACCGCGCGCTGTTCGACCACCTGCGCGCGATCGGCGTCCCGGTGGTCGCGGGCGGGCCGGCCTTCGCCGGCGACGAGCGGCGGGCCACCGCGCTCGGGGCGGCCGGCCTCGCCGACAGCAGCGAGGAGCTGTGCCGGCTGCTCGAGACGCTGCCGCCGCGGCTGACCCCCCAGCCACCCCGCGAGCCCGGGCCCGCCGAGCTCGAGGCGCGCTGGATCCTCGACTACCACGACGAGATCACGCCGTACGTCGTCCGGGCGCTCGCCGCACGCCACCCGCAGGCGCGCGGGACCTGGCAGGCCGAGCTGCCGGGGTTCGTCGACCACCTGCTCGGCTGCCTGGCGTCGTCGTTGGTGACCGGTGACGAGACGATCGTGGTCGAGGTGCGCGAGTGGCTGGCCCGGGTGCTGAGGGCGCGCGGCGCCGAGCCCGGCCTGGCCGCCGAGGTCTGGCGGCTGGTCGCCGAGCCGCTGCGCGGTCATCCCCTCGCGCGGGTGCACCTCGCTGCCGCCGCGATCCCGGGCGAAGGCCCGCGAGAGGTCCCGAGCAACGGGGGGCTCTCGTCCCGAGGACCCATGACCTAGGGCTCTCTACGAGAGTGCTGGAAATTTCTACCGTTAAGGACATGAACGGTGACGCCGGGTCACCGTCCGTTCCTTAGGAGTCACCGTGCGCTCTGCACTCGACAAGCTCGTCTCTTGGGTCGGCCTCGCGCTGGCCGCCGTCCTCCTCGTCGCGGGTGGCCTGCTCACCTGGGCCAACACCTTCATCGCCGACCAGGTCGAGGAGCAGTTCGCTGCTCAGGACATCACCATGCCGGAGGGCCCCGCCCTGGAGAGCCTCTCCGAGTCCGACCGCGCCGAGCTCGAGGAGTTCGCCGGCAGCCCGCTCGACAGCGGCCCCGAGGCCAAGGCCTTCGCCGACAACTACATCCTCGCCCACATGAACTCCTCCGGTGAGGCGCTCGCCGGCGAGCCCGTGACCTACGAGGAGGCCAGCTCGCAGGGCCGTGCCCTGATGGCCGCCATCGCCGAGAACCCCGACGCCACCGAGGAGGAGAAGGCCGAGGCTCAGGCCTGGATGGACCTGCGTGAGTCGCTCTTCATGGGCAACACCCTCCGCGGCCTGCTGCTCTACGGCTACGCCTTCGCCACCATGGGCACGATCGCCGGCTTCGCCGCCATCGCCTCCTTCGTCGGTGCCGGCGCCATGCTGGTCCTCGCGCTGCTCGGCTTCTGGCACGCCAAGCGGATCTCCACCGTCGAGACCACCCAGCGTGAGGCCGCGCTCGTCTGAACCCGCACCACCGAGAAGCACCTAGCACCACCTCATCCGGAAGCCCGGGCGGAATCCCCGCCCGGGCTTCCGGGCGTCTCGGCGTGTTCGGTGCGCGCTGACCTGTCGCTCGTGGTTGGTGATGAGGCGCTGACCTGCCACGCGTGGTGGGTGTTCACCCGGTGACCTGCCACGTGGTGGGTGAAGGGGTGTTGACCTGTCGCTCGTGGTTGGTGATGAGGCGCCGACCCGCCGCTCATGGTGGGGAATGTGGCACCGACCCGCCGCTCGTGGTGGGTAGGCAGCTCGCCGTGGTCTGGGGTCGCGGGGCAGTGGGATGGGTGAGAGTCTCGCGGTCGCCTTGGGGTGGGCTTCAGACCAACCCCCGCTTGGTCACCGTCGGCGGTCACCTCCCCGTTGGTGGGGCGTGTCCCGACCCGTCAGCCATTCCCTCCCCCGCTTCGCTCCTCCGGGAATGCCGGACGGGTCGGCGGAGGTCGCGGCCCGATGATCCGCGACACCTGATGTCTCGGGGTGGTCATCCGCCCCGGGGCGCAGGGCGGCGCGGGTCATGGGTTGGCCGGGTCATCGCGGCGTAGCCGCGAACCCCCTTCTTTCCGGGGTCGGTGAGCCCGGCGCCGGGCGCGGGGTGGGGCGGCGGAGCCGGAGGGGCCCCGAGGCCGTGGATGGGCCTGGCCCCCGCTCCGTGAGGAACGAGCGGAGCGGGTGGTTTGGCCGAGCGGGCCCCTCCGGCGCAGCCGACCCGCCCCACCCACACACGCCCCCGGTCCTCACCAACACCCCGAAGCCCCGCGCGCAGCGGAAAGCCCCGCGCAGCGGCGTCCACACCAACCCCGAGACAGTCCGATCAGAGCGGCCGCACCAGCAGCGCGGTCCCATGACCGGCCACGCGGGTGAGCACGAGCGTGGCCGTCTGGTCGCCGCGCAGCTGGAGGCGCTGGCGCAGCTCCTCGGGGACGATGTCGACACCGCGCTTCTTGATGGTCAGCGACCCGATGCCTCGCGTCAGGAGGGCGGCGCGCAGCGGCTTCTCGCGGTAGGGGAGCTCCTCGAGCACCTCGTAGGCGCGGGCGAACGGGGTCTCCAGCAGGTCGAGGTCGGTGGTGTCGGTGGTGACGTAGGCGAGGTGCTCGTCGACCAGGCCGCCGTCGACCGCCGCCGCGACCGCGGTGACCAGGCCGGCGCGGATCACCGCGCCGTCGGGCTCGAGCAGGAACCGTCCCAGCGGCACCACGCCGGCGCCCGGGTCGTCCTCGGCGGTGAGTGTGGCCAGGCCGTGCTCGCCGCGCCGGCCGGCACCGGCGGCGGGGATCACGGTGGCACGACGGGTGGTGGTGGCCAGCCGGCCCGACCACAGTGCCGCCTCCTTGACCTCGCCGTGGTCGCTGACCCACTCGGCCTCCACCCCGGGCGGCACGAGGTCGTGCGGGATGCCGGGGGCTGTCTTCACGCAGGCGTCGCGGGCGAGGAGGCGTTCGACGAACGGCCAGGGCGGGGTCCAGTCGGCGGCCTCGAAGGTGCGCCCGCGGGGGCTGCGGCGGGCCGGGTCGGCGAACGCGACGTCGAACGGGCTGGTGTCGACCCGGGTCGCGTCGGCGACGGTGACCGCGCCGTCGAGCCCCAGTGCGGCGAGGTTGGCCTCGGCGACGGCGACCCGCTCGGGGTCGAGGTCGATGCCGGCGGCGACCAGTCCCGCCTGGGCGAACGCGACCAGGTCGCCGCCGATCCCGCAGCCGAGGTCGATGACGCTGGCGGCCTCGAAGGCCTGCAGCCGGGCCGCCCGGTGGGTGGCGACGCGCTGCCGGGTGGCCTGCTCGAGCCCGTCGGGGGTGAAGTACATCCGGGCGGCCAGGTCGCCGAACTTGGCCACGGCCTTGCGACGCAGCCCGGCCTGGGTGAGGGCCACGGCGACCCGCTCCGGCTCGGCGACGCGCCGCAGGGTGGCGTGGGCGCGCAACGGGTCGGCGTCCGCCAGCTCCTCGGCGTCCGCCAGCAGGCGCTGGCCGTCGTCGGTGAGCAGCCAGCGGAAGGCGTCGAGGTCCATCCGTCGATCCTGTCAGGTCGCCCGCGGGGTGAGAGGGGCCCCCGCTGGCACTCCGACGAGGGGAGTGCTAGTTTCGTCGTTGGCACTCTCGGTAGGAGTGTGCCAACGCACGCGCTGCGACGTACGACCCCCGCGACGGCGTACCGAACACGCAGGCGTCACCACCGACGACTACCAACAGACGTATTCAGAAAGTGGAGGTCGACACCGTGTCGGTCAACATCAAGCCCCTCGAGGACCGCATCGTCGTCAAGCCGCTCGACGCCGAGCAGACCACGGCCTCCGGCCTGGTCATCCCGGACACCGCCAAGGAGAAGCCCCAGGAGGGTGAGGTCGTGGCCGTCGGCCCCGGCCGCTTCAACGAGGACGGCGACGAGCGCATCCCCATGGACATCTCCGTGGGCGACAAGGTCATCTACAGCAAGTACGGCGGCACCGAGGTGAAGTACTCCGGCGAGGAGTTCCTCATCCTCTCGGCGCGCGACGTCCTCGCGATCGTTTCCTGATTTCCCCGGGTCGTCCGCCTGCGGCTTGCCTCGTGCATGCCGTGGGCGGGCGGCCCGAACTCGTTGCTGGACCCGCTGAAGGAGAACCATGCCCAAGATCCTGGAGTTCGACGAGCACGCCCGCCGCGCGCTGGAGCGCGGAGTCGACGCGCTCGCCAACGCGGTCAAGGTGACGCTCGGCCCCAAGGGCCGCTACGTCGTCCTGGACAAGAAGTGGGGCGCCCCGACCATCACCAACGACGGTGTCACCGTCGCGCGTGAGGTCGAGCTGGACGACCCGTTCGAGAACCTCGGTGCGCAGCTGACCAAGGAGGTTGCCACCAAGACCAACGACATCGCCGGTGACGGCACCACCACCGCCACCGTGCTCGCCCAGGCGATGGTGCACGAGGGCCTGCGCGCGGTCGCCGCCGGCGTCAACCCGATGGGCCTCAAGCGCGGCATGGACCTCGCCGCCGAGGCGGTCGGCGACGCGCTGCGCGAGGCGGCCCGCGAGGTCGACTCGAAGGAGGACATGGCCTCGGTGGCCACGATCTCCAGCCGCGACAGCCACATCGGCGAGCTGCTCGCCGAGGCCTTCGACAAGGTCGGCAAGGACGGTGTGATCACCGTCGAGGAGTCCAACACCATGGGCACCGAGCTCGACTTCACCGAGGGCATGCAGTTCGACAAGGGCTACATCTCGCAGTACTTCGTCACCGACCCCGAGCGCATGGAGGCGGTCCTCGACGACCCGTACATCCTCCTGCACCAGGGGAAGATCTCGGCGATCTCCGAGCTGCTGCCGCTGCTGGAGAAGGTCATCGCCGCCGGCAAGCCGCTGTTCATCATCGCCGAGGACGTCGAGGGCGAGGCGCTCTCGACGCTGGTCGTGAACAAGATCCGCGGCACCTTCAACGCGGTCGCGGTCAAGGCCCCCGCCTTCGGCGACCGCCGCAAGGCGATGCTGCAGGACATCGCGATCCTCACCGGCGGCCAGGTCATCGCCCCCGAGGTCGGCCTCAAGCTCGACCAGGTCGGCCTCGAGGTGCTCGGCCAGGCCCGGCGCGTGGTGGTCACCAAGGACGACACCACGATCGTCGACGGCGCGGGCGACCACGCCGCCGTCGAGGGCCGGGTCAACCAGATCAAGGCCGAGATCGAGAACACCGACTCCGACTGGGACCGCGAGAAGCTCCAGGAGCGCCTCGCGAAGCTCGCCGGCGGTGTCTGCGTGATCAAGGTCGGCGCCGCCACCGAGGTGGAGCTGAAGGAGAAGAAGCACCGCATCGAGGACGCCGTCTCCGCGACCCGCGCCGCGATCGAGGAGGGCATCGTCGCTGGCGGTGGCTCTGCTCTGGTGCACGCCGCGTCGGTGCTGGAGGGCGACCTCGGGCTCGAGGGCGACGAGGCGGCCGGCGTGCGCATCGTCCGTCGCTCGGTCGACGAGCCGCTGCGCTGGATCGCCGAGAACGGTGGCGTCGAGGGCTACGTCGTGGTCGCCAAGGTCCGCGAGGCCGGTCTCGGCAACGGCTACAACGCCGCCACCGAGGAGTACGGCGACCTGGTCGCCCAGGGCGTCCTCGACCCGGTCAAGGTGACCCGCTCCGCGCTGGTCAACGCGACCTCGATCGCGGGCATGCTGCTCACGACCGAGACGCTGGTCGTCGAGAAGCCCGAGGAGGAGGACGACGCTCCCGCCG
The DNA here is from genome assembly GCF_003660455.1 of Nocardioides ferulae. Taxonomy (GTDB): domain Bacteria; phylum Actinomycetota; class Actinomycetes; order Propionibacteriales; family Nocardioidaceae; genus Nocardioides; species Nocardioides ferulae. Next base: position 118,402 of record NZ_QZVR01000015.1, read on the forward strand.
CGGGCCACGGCCACGGGCACGGTCACGGCCACTGACACAACCCGCTGACCTGCCACTCGTGGTGGGCCAGCAGAGCTCGACCCGTCACTTCTGTCACCAGTTGTGGCGGGTCGAGCGCATTTCACCGACCATGAGTGGCAGGTCAGCGAGGACCCATCACCCACCGATCGGGTGCACGACGATGGAGGTTGATCGACCGATCCCGGATCGACCCGGGAACCACGAGGCTCAGCAGTCGGGGAGCGGGGCGGGACGCTCCACTCCGCGCAGCAGGAACAGCCGGCGGCCATCGCCGCAGACGGCGCCGTGCTCGACGTACCGCTCCTCGACGGTGCGCTCGAGCGGTGGGCCGACGGCTGGGTTCCACGAGGAGAACGGCACCCACTCGACGAGCCAGGTCGGGGCGTCGGGGCCGGACAGCAGTGCCCGCAGCTCGGCGCGGTCCGGGTCGAGCGTGCGCATCGGCAGGCTCCACAGGAAGCGGTACGGCGAGGGCATGCCGGTCTCGAGCTGCAGGTCCGGCCGGCCGCCGTAGACGACGAGGGTGTCGCCGGGCCGGGCCGAGTCCGCGAGCGCGGAGCCGCTGGCGACCTCGTCCAGCTCCTGCTGCCCGGTGGCGTTCCAGCCGACCCAGACGACCAGCGAGACCACGGCCGAGCCGGCGGTCGCGAGCACCAGGCCGCGAGCCCACTTCCCGACCGCGGAGGGCCGCGGGCTCAGCAGCGCCACGGCCAGCACCGCCCCGGGCACCAGCGGGAAGAGGTAGTCGCGCCAGAAACTGCCGCCGCCGGCCACCCCGGCCAGGTCGACCGTGATCATCGCCAGCGCGGCGGCGGTGACCGGGGCGGCCGCCCGCCAGGCCCGGCGTACGCCGAGCAGGAGCGCGGCCAGCAGTGGAGCCAGCCCGGTGCCCACGGCGACCAGGAGCAGCAGCAGCGCCCGCCGGGCGGGAGCGTCCATGCTCTCGGAGGTGAGCACGGAAGAGGCCTCGGAGCGGAAGCCGACGACGGTGTACCAGAGCGTGTCGAGGTGCACGCCCGCTCCGACCGCCCAGGCGACGGTGGCCAGCACCGGCACCAGGGCGCCGGCGGCCAGGGCGGCCAGCAGCCCGACCAGCCGCCGACCCGTCGACCGTTCACGCCCACCCGGCGTGTCTGCGGGAATCGGTGACGGGTCGGCGAACGGGGCGGCGAGGAGCAGGACGCCGGCGAACACCAGGCCGCCGACCAGGTTCTGCTTCAGGCCCACCGCGAGCGCGCCCAGCACCCCGGCGAGCGCGGCGTGCAGGGACGCGGTGAGCAGCGAGGTGGACGACGCGCGCAGGGCCAGCAGGGCCGCGAGCACCGCGCCCAGCACCAGGGGCAGCGCCAGCACCTCTCCCTTCACCGCGACGACGTTGAGCTGGGGCGTGACGAGGAGGGCGCCGGTGGCCAGCGTGGCCCAGCCCACCGCCGCACGGCCCCCGACCAGGGCGGCCACCCGGGCGGCGAGCAGCACGGTGAGCCCGCACCCCAGCGCACCCACGACCCGCAGCGTCATCGGCCCCGCGAGCGCGTCGGCCGCGGCGACCACGGCCACCAGGCTCGGTGGGCGGTCGACGAAGTAGGGGCCGTAGAGGGTCTCCGCGCCCGGCTCCCAGGCCCGGGCGACCAGCAGGAAGCCCGCCTCGTCCGCGCGCAGGGGCCGGGCCAGCCCCACCAGCCGGATCAGCACGACCGACACGGCGACCACCGGCGGCAGGTGCCGCCACCCCACCCAGGCGGGGGCCTGGAGGAGACGGCGGTGCATGCCTCCAGCATGGCGGACGGCGTCCGCGCGGCGCTCGCGGGTTTGTCGGTGCCTCGGACATGCCCCGGAAACACCGGTGACCAGGTTGCGAAATCCGGTGCACGCACAGTGGCCTCGAGCCGGTCACCCCGGCCACCACCACCGACCCCCACACCCAAGGAGGCGCCATGCTCTGGAGAGTCCGCACCACCCTTCCCGACCGACCCGGCGCACTCGCCGGCCTGGCGCACGACTGCGGCGTCGCGGGCGTCAACATCCTCGGCCTGCAGATCTTCCCCGGCATCGAGGCGGTCACCGACGAGCTGGTGCTGCGCACCCCTGACGACTGGGGGGTCGACCGGCTGACCGAGCTGGTCCAGGGCGCCGGCGGCCACACCGTGGTGGCCGCCCCCTGCACGGAGGCGGCGCTGACCGACCAGCCGGCCCGCTACGTGCGGGCCGCCCGGTCGATCCTGGCCCAGCCCGCGTCGTTCCCCGAGGTGGTGGCTCAGCTCTTCGACGCCGAGGCGGACCCGCCCGGCGGCACCGAGACCCTCGACGTGATGGAGATGACCGTCGGTGACGTCGTCGTGCAGGTGCACCGGAAGGCACCGTTCACCGCGACCGAGCACGCCCGCGGCGCGGCCATCGCCGACCTGGTCGGCGACGTGCTCGGCCGCAGCCACCCGGCGTACGCCGTGGCGCCAGGGTTGCCAGGGCCGTCGGGCAGGCGGATGGGCGGCGGCACCACGGTCTCCCTGGTCCGCGACGGCGACACGGTCTCCGCCGTGGCCGACGAGACAGTGGTGGGGGTGGCCGTGGTGCGCGCGCCGGCGCCCGACGAGCCTGCGGCGCGGCCGGTGACGCTGCGGGTCGACCCCGGGTGGCAGCGACGCGGGATCGGCACCCGGCTGCTCCTCGAGGGGGCCCGGCTCGCGCACGACCTCGGCGCCGGGGAGATCGTGTTGACCACCCGCGCCGACAACCAGGCCGCGCTGCCGATGGTGCTCGCCACCGGACTGCGCGGCCGGATCCGGATGGCCGCCGACATGCTCACGGTGCGGGTGCCCGTGCGCGACCTGCGGCCGGTGTCGGCCTGACCCGGCCGGTACGATGCGGGCGTGGAGCTGCCCGAGAAGTTCGCTGCCCTGGGTCTGACCTACGACGACGTCCTGCTGCTGCCGGGCTACTCCGACCTGGCGCCCACCGAGATCGACACGACCTCGCGGCTGACCCGCGAGATCTCGCTGCGGGTGCCGTTGGTGAGCGCGGCGATGGACACCGTCACCGAGTCGCGGATGGCGATCGCGATGGCCCGCCACGGCGGGCTGGGCGTGCTGCACCGCAACCTGTCGATCGCCGACCAGGCCTACCAGGTCGACCTGGTCAAGCGCACCCAGACCGGGATCATCCCCAACCCGGTCACGATCGGCCCCGACGCCACGCTCGAGGACCTCGACCGCCGCTGCGGCGAGTACCGCGTCTCCGGCCTGCCCGTGGTCGACGCCGACAACCGGCTGCTCGGCATCGTGACCAACCGCGACCTGCGGTTCACGCCGGTGGCGGAGTGGGCGACCACCAAGGTCGCGGAGGTGATGACCGACGAGGGCCTGATCACCGCGCCGGTCGGCATCGACCGCGAGGAGGCCACGGCGCTGCTGCGCCGCCACAAGAAGGAGCGGCTGCCGCTGGTCGACGCCGACGGCCGGCTCGGCGGGCTGATCACCGTCAAGGACTTCGTCCGCTCCGAGCAGTTCCCGCACGCCTCCAACGACGCCCAGGGCCGACTGATGGTCGGCGCCGCGATCGGCTACTTCGGCGACGCCTGGGAGCGGGCCACCACGCTGGTCGAGGCCGGGGTCGACGTGCTGGTCGCCGACACCGCCCACGGCAACGTGCGGATGCTGCTCGAGATGGTCAAGCGGCTCAAGACCGACCCGGCGACCCGGCACGTGCAGGTCATCGGCGGCAACGTCGCCACCCGCGAGGGCGCGCAGGCGTTCGTCGACGCGGGCTCCGACGCGGTCAAGGTCGGGGTCGGGCCGGGCTCGATCTGCACCACCCGGGTGGTGACCGGCGTGGGCGTCCCCCAGGTCACCGCGGTCTACGAGGCATCGCTGGCCTGCAAGCCGGCGGGTGTGCCGGTGATCGCCGACGGCGGCATGAAGCACTCCGGCGAGATCGCCAAGGCGCTGGTCGCCGGCGCCGACGCGGTGATGGTCGGTTCGCTGCTCGCCGGCTGCGACGAGTCGCCTGGCGAGCTGGTCTTCGTGGGCGGCAAGCAGTTCAAGTCCTACCGCGGCATGGGCTCGCTGGGTGCGATGTCGAGCCGCGGCAAGAAGTCCTACTCCAAGGACCGCTACTTCCAGGCCGAGGTCTCCAGCGACGACATGATCGTGCCCGAGGGCATCGAGGGGCAGGTGGCCTACCGTGGGCCGCTGTCCGCGGTCGCCCACCAGCTGGTCGGGGGGCTGACCCAGTCGATGTTCTACGTCGGCGCGCGCACGGTCCGGGAGCTGCAGGAGAAGGGCCGGTTCGTGCGGATCACCCAGGCGTCGCTGAGCGAGAGCCACCCGCACGGCGTCCAGATGACCGTCGAGGCCCCCAACTACACCGGACGCTGAGCAGGGTTGAGCCAGGCCGGCCGAGGCGCGAGCGCCTGTCGGGCCGACGGGCGCACCGGCGGAGCCGTCCGGGGCCACGGATAGGCTGCTCCGGTGACCGACATCGAGATCGGCCGTGCCAAGCGCGGCCGCCGCGCCTACTCCTTCGACGACATCGCGATCGTGCCCTCCCGGCGCACCCGCGACCCCGAGGAGGTCAGCACCGACTGGCAGATCGACGCCTACCGGTTCGAGATCCCGGTGCTGGCCGCGCCGATGGACTCGGTGATGTCGCCGGCGACCGCGATCGCCTTCGGCCGCTTCGGTGGGCTGGGGGTGCTGAACCTCGAGGGCCTGTGGACCCGCTACGAGGACCCCTCCTTGCTGCTCGAGGAGGTCGCGCAGCTGCACGGCGACGAGGCGACCCGCCGGATGCAGCAGATCTACACCGAGCCGGTGAAGGCCGAGCTGATCGCCGAGCGGCTGCGCGAGGTGCGCGAGGCCGGGGTGACCGTCGCCGGCGCGCTCTCACCCCAGCGCACCAAGGAGTTCGCGAAGACCGTGGTCGACGCCGGTGTCGACATGTTCGTCATCCGCGGCACCACCGTCTCCGCCGAGCACGTCTCCTCGCAGGCCGAGCCGTTGAACCTCAAGGAGTTCATCTACGAGCTCGACGTGCCGGTGATCGTGGGCGGCTGCGCCACCCACCAGGCCGCCCTCCACCTGATGCGCACCGGCGCGGCCGGCGTCCTGGTCGGGTTCGGCGGCGGCGCCGCCCACACCACCCGCACCGTGCTGGGCGTGGCGGTCCCGATGGCCTCCGCCGTGGCCGACGTCGCGGCGGCGCGCCGCGACTACCTCGACGAGTCCGGCGGCCGCTACGTGCACGTGATCGCCGACGGGTCGATCGGCATGTCCGGCGACCTGGCCAAGGCGATCGCCTGCGGGGCCGACGCGGCGATGGTCGGCTCCCCGTTCGCCCGGGCCACCGACGCCCCCGGCCGCGGCTTCCACTGGGGGGCCGAGGCGCACCACTCGCAGCTGCCGCGCGGCCAGCGGGTCGAGTTCGACACCGTCGGCACCCTCGAGGAGATCCTGTTCGGGCCGTCGCGGGTCGCCGACGGCACGATGAACCTGATCGGGGCCCTGAAGCGCTCGATGGCCACCACCGGCTACACCGAGCTGAAGGAGTTCCAGCGCGTGGAGGTCGTGGTCGGGTGAGGGTCGCGGCCGGGCAGGCGGTCGCCGTCAGCGGCGACCTCGAGGCGAACGTCCGCACGGCCGCACGGCTCACCCGGCTCGCCGCCACCCAGGACGTCCGGGTCCTCGTGCTGCCCGAGGCGTTCCTGACCGGCTACGACGTCGCCGCGTTCGACGGCCCGCTGCCGGACGCCGCGGAGCTCGACGCCGCGTGGTTGGACCCGCTCCGCGAGGAGGCCGCGGCCGGCGTCACGGTCGTCGTCGGCACCGCCCTGACCCGCGACTCTGAGCGCCGCCTGTCGCAGATCGTGGTCCGGCCCGGCGGCGCCGCGCTCGCGCCGTACGACAAGCAGCACCTCGACGGCCTCGAACGCACCTTCTTCGGCGTCGGCGACCACGGCACCTCGATCACCGTCGACGGCCTCGACCTCGGCCTGTCGATCTGCTACGACGGCTGCTTCCCCGAGCACGCCCAGGCCGCGGCCCGCGACGGGGCCGTCGGCTACCTGTGCTCCGCGGCGTACTTCCCCGGCGGCGCCCACCGCCGCGACCTCTACTACGCCGCCCGCGCCGTCGAGAACGGCATGTACGTCGTGCTGTCCGGGCTCACCGGCCGCTGCGGGGCGTTCGAGTTCATCGGCGGATCGGCCGTCTTCGACCCCGAGGGCCGCCCGATCGCCCGGCTCGGCGAGGAGGAGGGGCTCGCCATCGCCGACCTCGACCCGGAGGTGGTCGCGCAGACCCGGGCCACGCACACCATGATCAGCGACCACCGCGCCTCGCTCGGGCCACGGGTGCGGGCCTGACGCGGCCCAGGCCGGACTCCGCACGGGCTGCACGTCGGCCGCATGGCCGGGTCAGCGCTCGACCAGGCCGGGGGTGCGGCCGAGGCCGTGCACGGCGGCGGCGATGTCGCGGCGGGCGGCCAGCAGCCCGGGGTCGCCGGGCGTCCGCTCGAGGGCGGCGACCACGCGGCGCACCCGCAGCGGCCCGGCGCTGGGCCAGTGCCCCCAGCTGATCGGCAGGTACGCCGCCTCGCTCACCGCGAACCCGCCGCCCGGCCGCTCGGTGAAGGTGAACTCCACCGCGATGCCCTGGTAGGTCGCCGGCCGGGTCGCCTCCTGCTGGGCGACCATGTTGCCCATCCCGTAGGCCACCCAGGTGCCGTTGACCTTCGTCACCGGCTGCACCACGTGGGCGTGCTCGCCGACCACCAGGTCGACGTCGGGGGAGCGGGTCAGCCGGTCGACGAGCGCGACCTGGTCGGCGTTGGGGAGGTGGTCGTACTCCGTGCCGCCGTGCAGTGCCACCACCACGACGTCCGCCCCGGCGTCGCGGGCCGCACGCGCCTGGGCGAGCAGGTTCTCGGCGTCCCACAGCGACACCGACCACTCCCGGCCCTCCGGCAGCGGGAAGCCGTTGAGGCCGTAGGTGCCGGCGACCAGTCCGACCCGCACCCCGTCGTCGGTGGTCAGCACGACCGGCCGGCGCCGCTCGGCGGCGCTGCGGAACGTGCCGACCGGCCGCACCCCCGCGGCGTCGAGCAGGTCCGCGGTGCGCACGAGTCCGTCGTACCCCTGGTCGAGGCTGTGGTTGGAGGTGGTCACACAGGCGTCCCAGCCGAAGTCGCCGAGCCAGCCGGCGATCGCCGGGGGAGCGGCGAACACCGGATAGCTCTGGTACGCCGCGCCGGGGGCGGCGAACGGCACCTCCTCGTGGCAGACGGCGAGGTCCGCCGCGCGCACCGGGCCGCGGAGATCGGCGAACATCGGGTCGAGGTCCAGGCCGCTCGCACCGGCCGCCGCGGCGTCGGCCTCGGCGCTGAGCCACACCGTGTCGTGCCAGAGCAGGTCGCCACCGAACAGCAGCGATGCCTCGCGTGGCGCGGGATCCTCCGGGGCGGGCCCGTCGCCTCTCGGCCGGGACGCCGGGGCAGCCGGGGCGGCCGGGGCCGTGGCGGCCGGATCGTCGACGGACGCGTCGGCGAGGGGATCGTCGCCGTCGCAGCCGGTGAGCAGGCCGAGGACCGAGCCCGCCGCCACCAGCAGCGTCGACGCGGCGGCCGAAGCTCGCCGGCGGGCGCTGCCGGTCCGCGTGGTCGCGGTCATCTCCGTCGCCTCCCTCACCGCCGGTCCTGGCCGAGGCGCGTGGCCTCTGCGCAAGGGTGACGCCGGGCGCGGCCTCGAAGTTGCCGGATCGGGCCGACTGTCGGCAGCGACACACGCCAAGGCCGATCAGGCCCGCGCCGCCCGCCGGCCTGGGAGACTGGCGGCATGGCCCACTCGACCGCCCTCAGCCCGCAGAACCGAGAGGCCGCCCTGGCCGCGATGGCAGCCACCGAGCTCGACGTCCTCGTGGTCGGCGGAGGCATCACCGGCGTCGGCACCGCGCTCGACGCCGTGACCCGTGGGCTGAGCACCGGCCTGCTCGAGCAGCGCGACCTGGCCAGCGGCACCAGCAGCCGCAGCAGCAAGCTCGTGCACGGCGGCCTGCGCTACCTGGAGATGATGGACTTCCGGCTGGTCCGCGAGGCGCTGCAGGAGCGCGGCCTGCTGCTGACCCGGCTCGCCCCGCACCTGGTGCGGCCGGTGCCGTTCCTCTTCCCGTTGACCCACGCCGGCTGGGAGCGCCCCTACATCGGCGCCGGCCTGGCGATCTACGACGCGATGGCGATGGCCGGCAAGTACGACATGGGCGTGCCGAAGCACCGCCACCTGTTCCGCCGCCAGGTCGCCCGGATCGCGCCCGACTTCCGGGTCGACCAGATCTCCGGAGCGATCCGCTACTACGACTGCCAGGTCGACGACGCGCGGCTGGTGCTGACCGTGGCCCGCACCGCCGCCGGCCACGGCGCGCACGTCGCCACCCGCACCAAGGTGGTCGGCTTCCTGCGCGAGGGCGAGCGCGTGGTGGGCGTGCGCGCGCGTGACCTGGCCACGGGACGCGAGCTCGAGATCCGAGCCAAGGTCGTCGTCAACGCGGCCGGCGTCTGGACCGACGAGATCCAACAGATGGTCGGCGGCCGCGGCGCGCTCAACGTGCAGGCCAGCAAGGGCATCCACCTGGTGGTGCCCCGCGACCGGATCCGCTCCGAGGCGGGCTTCATCACCCGCACCGCCAGCTCGGTGCTGTTCGTCATCCCGTGGGGCCGGCACTGGATCATCGGCACCACCGACACCCCGTGGAACCTCGACAAGGCGCACCCGGCGGCCAGCCGCACCGACATCGACTACGTGCTCGGCCACGTCAACCGGCTGCTCAAGGAGCCGCTGGACCACGACGACGTCGAGGGCGTCTACGCCGGGCTCCGGCCGCTGCTGCGCGGCGAGTCCGAGTCGACCAGCCGGTTCTCCCGCGAGCACACCGTGGTGATGCCGGTGCCGGGCCTGGTGCTGATCGCCGGCGGCAAGCTCACGACGTACCGCGTGATGGCCACGGACGCCGTGGACGCCGCCGCACACTCCCTGAGCAGCGCCGGCAGCCTGCCGGTGCGCGAGTCGATCACCGACCGGGTGCGGCTGGTGGGGGCGGAGGGCTGGGAGACCCGCTCCAACCAGCGGGTGCAGCTGGCCCGGCGCTCCGGGCTGCACGTGGCCCGCATCGACCACCTGCTCGGACGCTTCGGTGGCCTCGTCGACGACCTGCTCGACCTGGTCGCCGAGCGGCCCGAGCTGGGCGAGCCGCTGCCGGGCGCGGAGGACTACCTGGCCGCCGAGGTGGTCTACGCCGTCACCCACGAGGGCGCCCGCCACCTCGACGACCTGCTCACCCGCCGGTTGCCGGTCTCGATCGAGACCTTCGACCGCGGGGTGGGCGCCGCCCCGCACGCCGCCCGGCTGATGGCCGCCGAGCTGGGCTGGGACGACGCGCGCACCGCGGACGAGGTCGACCACTACCTGCGCCGGGTGGAGGCGGAGCGGCAGAGCCAGCGGATGCTCACCGACCAGGAGGCCGACGAGGCGCGGGTGAAGGTGAGCGACTTCGGGTGAGTGACGGGCGGGTGCGGCGACCCGGGCCCAGCGGGACGGCTCGTTGACAGCTAGAACCTGTTCCACCCATGCTGGCGCGGTCTGAGACCCACGTCACACTCCGTGACGCCGACGTCGCCCAGGAGGCCGCGGTGACCCAGGCTCCGCCCCCGCCCGACACCAAGCTGCAGCGCACCAGCCGCGACGCGGCGGAGCTCGCCGCCCCGATCGCGGCCTGGCTGGCCACCGATCTGCCACCCGGCGCCGACCCGGTCGTGGAGATCCACGGAGGCTCCGACGCCAACGGGATGTCCTCGGAGACCCTCCCGCTCGACGCGTCCTGGACCGACGGCGGCCGCCGCAGGACCGGCCGCTACGTCGCCCGCATCGCGCCGTCGGCCGACGACGTCCCGGTGTTCCCGGCGTACCGGCTCGCCGACCAGTACGACGCGATGCGCATCGTCGCCGAGACCACCGGGGTGCCGGTGCCCCAGGTGCGCTGGCTGGAGCCCACCGGTGACGTGATCGGCACCCCGTTCTTCCTCATGGACCGGCTCGAGGGCCGGGTGCCGCAGGACGTGCTGCCCTACAACTTCGGCGACAACTGGCTCTTCGACGCCACCCCCGAGCAGCAGCGGCGGCTGCAGGACAACACGGTGGCGGTGGTCGCCGGGCTGCACGGCATCCCCGACGCCGTCGAGACCTTCGGGTTCCTCGACGCCGGCAGGTCCGGCCACGCCGGCGAGACGCCGCTGCGCCGCAACCTGGCCCGCACCCGCGCCTGGTACGACTTCGCCGTCCCCGACGTCGGCCGCTCGCCGCTGGTGGAGCATGGCCTGGCCTGGCTCGCGGCGCACCCGCCGGTCGAGCGCGAGACGGTGCTGTGCTGGGGCGACTCCCGCATCGGCAACGTCCTCTACCGCGACTTCGCCCCGGTGGGCGTGCTCGACTGGGAGATGGCCGCGCTCGGCCCGCGCGAGGCGGACCTCGCATGGATGGTGTTCGCGCACCGGGTCTTCGAGACCATCACCGGGCTGCTGGAGCTGCCCGGCATGCCGCATTTCCTGCGCGCCGACGACGTGCGGACGACGTACCAGCAGCTCACCGGCGTCGAGCTGGCCGACTTCGGCTGGCACCTGCTGCACGCGGCCGTGCAGTGGGGGGTGGTGTTCATGCGCACCGGCGCCCGGCAGATCCACTTCGGCGAGATCGAACGGCCCGCCGAGGTGGAGGGCCTCTTCCACCACCGGCCGCTGTTCGAGCAGCTGCTCGGAGAGGTCGGCGCCTGATGGTCGGCCCCCTCGACGAATACCCCCTCCACCAGGTCCCGCTCCCGGTGGAGTGGGTCGGCTCCAGCGACCGCAACTTCTACGACCGGTGGTACTTCAACGCCCACGACCGCACCGGTGACCTGTTCTTGATCACCGGCGCCGGCTACTACCCCAACCTGGGCACCAAGGACGCGTTCGTGCTGCTACGCCGCGGCGACCGTCAGGTGTCGCTGCAGCTCGGCGACCCGATCGACGGTGACCGGATGAACCCGCACGTCGGCCCCTACCGGGTCGAGATCGCCGAGCCGCTGCGCCGGCTGCGGGTGGTGCTGGAGGAGACCGAGGGCATCGCCTGCGACCTGACCTGGGAGGGCTCCTTCGACGTCGTCCAGGAGCAGCCGCACGTGATGCGCTCCGGCAGCCGGGTCACCCTCGACGCGCAGCGCTTCGCCCAGGTCGGCACCTGGAGCGGGGCGGTCGTGGTCGACGGCGAGGAGATCGCGGTGACCCCCGACCGCTGGGTCGGCACCCGCGACCGCTCCTGGGGCATCCGGCCGGTGGGCGAGCCCGAGCCGGCCGGCGCGCCGGCGTCGCCGCCGTTCGACGGCATGTGGTGGCTCTACGTGCCGCTGCGCTTCGACGACTTCGCGGTGGTGCTGATCCTCCAGGAGGACCCGTCGGGGTTCCGCACCCTCAACGACTGCAGCCGGATCTGGCGCGACGGGCGCGTCGAGCAGCTCGGCTGGCCGCTGGTGGACATCCGGTACGCCGCGGGGACCCGCACGCCCACCGGTGCGACCATCCGGTGCACCGCGCCCGACGGCAAGCCGGTCGTGCTCGAGGTCGAGTCGCTGCTTCCGGTGCCGCTGCACGTCGGCGGCGGCTACGGCGGCGACCCCGACTGGACGCACGGACAGTGGTTCGGTCCGGGCCACGTCGCCCGCCGCAACTACGACATGACCGACGAGGCGGTCCGGGGGCGGTTCATGTTCGGCTGCGTCGACCACGTCGGCCGGGCCACCTGCGACGGCGCCGAGGGCTGGGGGCTGTTCGAGCACTTCGCCATCGGCCGCCACGACCCCAGCGGCTTCGGCGACTGGTTCGCCACCGCCCCCTGAGCATCCGCGACGAGAGAGAGACTCCATGACCCAGACCCTGGACCGCGACGCCTTCTTCATCGGCGGGACCTGGCGGGCGCCGGCCACTGCCGAGACGCTCCAGGTGGTCTCGCCGCACACCGAGGAGGTCGTGGCGACGGTCCCGGCCGGCAGCCCGGCCGACGTGGACGCCGCCGTGGCGGCGGCGCGCCAGGCCTTCGACACCGGCCCGTGGCCGCGGATGAGCCCGCAGGAGCGGATCGAGGTGGTGCAGGCGTTCTCCGGTCTCTACGCCGCACGGCTGGCCGAGATGGCCGACCTGATCAGCCTCGAGATGGGCTCGCCGACGTCGTTCTCGAACCTGGCCCAGGCGCCGGCGCCGTGGATGATGGTGGAGGCGTTCCTCGGCATTGCCCGGGAGTTCCCGTGGGAGGAGACCCGCCCGGGGGCGCTGGGCGCCGACGTCATCGTGCGCCGCGAGCCGGTCGGCGTCGTCGCCGCGATCCCGCCGTGGAACGTCCCGCAGTTCACGACGATGTCGAAGGTGGTGCCGGCGCTGCTCGCCGGCTGCACGGTGGTCGTCAAGCCCGCGCCGGAGACGCCGCTGGACGCCTACCTGATGGCCGAGCTGCTCGCCGAGGCCGGCGTCCCCGACGGCGTGGTCAACTTCGTCGCCGCCGGCCGCGAGGTCGGGGAGCACCTGGTCGCCCACCCCGGCGTGGACAAGGTGGCCTTCACCGGCTCCACGGCGGCCGGCCGCAAGATCGCCTCCGTGTGCGGCGAGCAGCTCAAGCGGGTCAGCCTCGAGCTGGGCGGCAAGTCCGCGGCGATCGTGCTCGACGACGCCGACCTGGGCGCCACGATGGAGGGTCTGAAGTTCATCGGGCTGATGAACTCCGGCCAGGCGTGTGTGGCGCAGACCCGCATCCTGGCCTCGCGCCGCAACTACGCCGCGGTGGTCGACGCGCTCGCCGAGACCGTCTCGTCGATGGCGGTCGGTGACCCGATGGACCCCGCGACCGAGGTGGGGCCGATGGTGGCCCAGCGCCAGCAGGAGCGGGTCGAGAAGTACATCGCGCTGGGCCAGGAGGAGGGTGCCCGGGTGGTGGTCGGCGGCAACGGCCGCCCCGATGGTCTGGACCGCGGCTGGTACGTCCGGCCCACCGTCTTCGCCGACGTCGACAACCGGATGCGGATCGCCCGAGAGGAGATCTTCGGGCCGGTGCTGTCGGTGATCCCCTTCGACGACGTCGACGACGCGGTCCGGATCGCCAACGACTCCGACTACGGGCTGGCGGGCACGGTCTGGACCGGGGACCAGGAGGCCGGGCTCGACGTCGCCCGCCGGGTTCGCGCCGGAACCTACGGTGTGAACACCTACACGATGGACTTCGCGGCCCCGTTCGGCGGCCACAAGGCCTCCGGCATCGGGCGTGAGTTCGGCCCCGAGGGGCTGGCCCACTACACCGAGCTGAAGTCGATCTACCCGACCACGCCGGGCATGTGAGCGTCGGTCGGCTCCCGGGGAGCAGCGCAGATCGGTTTACAGCACAAGGTGATGTGTCAAACCCGACACTGGGCTACCCGAGGGTAGGCAGGGAGACCCCCGTCACATACCCTCGGTACCCATGAGCGCCCCCACCCCCAGCCACGCCGGCGGCCCGGTCGTCGAGGGACCCCACGACCCCGAGCACGACCCGCGCGCGGCGTACGCCCTCGAGCCCGAGTACGTCGACTCCCTCACCCGCCGGATCCTGGCCTCCTCGGGGGAGACCCGCCAGGTGCACTCGCCGATCAACGGCGCGCCGCTGGCCAACATCCCGCAGTCCACCGACCGTGACGTGGCGGAGGCCTTCGACCGGGCCCGCCGGGCCCAGGCGGCGTGGGCGCGCACCTCGCTGGACCACCGGGCCGCGCTGCTGCTGCGCCTGCACGACCTCGTGCTCGACCGGCAGGACGAGATCATCGACCTGATCGTGTGGGAGTCCGGCAAGGCCCGCAAGCACGCCTTCGACGAGCCGCTGCACATCGCGCTCACCGCCCGCTACTACGGGCGCACCGCCCACGAGCACCTCGACACCCAGCGCAAGCTCGGCGTCGTCCCGGGGCTCACCCGGGTCGAGGTCAACCGGGTCGCCAAGGGCGTCGTCGGCATCATCTCGCCGTGGAACTACCCGTTCACGATGGCGCTGTGCGACGGCCTCCCGGCGTTGCTGGCCGGCAATGCGGTGGTCACCAAGCCCGACTCCCAGACCATGCTCTCGGCGCTGCTGGGCGCGCAGCTGCTCGAGGAGGCCGGCTTCCCGAAGGACCTCTGGCAGGTCGTCGCCGGTCCGGGCTCGAAGGTCGGCACCTCGATCATCTCCCGCGCCGACTACATCTGCTTCACCGGCTCCACCGCCACCGGCAAGCTGATCGCCAAGCAGTGCGCCGACCGGCTGATCGGCTGCTCGCTCGAGCTCGGCGGCAAGAACCCGATCCTGGTGCTGCGCGACGCCGACATCGAGAAGGCCGCCGAGGGCGCCGTGCGAGCGGCGTTCTCCAACGCCGGCCAGCTGTGCGTCTCGATGGAGCGGATGTTCGTCGCCGACGCGATCTACGACCGGTTCCTCGAGCGGTTCGCCGCCCGCACCCAGGCGATGACGCTGGGCGCCTCGCTCGACTGGGGCACCGATATGGGCTCGCTGATCAGCGCCGACCAGCTCGACGCGGTGGTCCACCACGTCGACGAGGCGGTCGCCAAGGGTGCCCGGGTGCGCGCCGGCGGTCGGGCCCGCCCCGACCTGGGTCCGTTCATGTACGAGCCGACCATCCTCGAAGGCGTCACCCCCGACATGGCCTGCTTCGGCGACGAGACGTTCGGCCCGGTCATCTCGGTCTACCGCTTCCACGACGAGGCCGACGCGGTGGCCCGCGCCAACGAGGGCCAGTACGGCCTGAACGCCTCGATCTACAGCCAGGACGGCAAGCGGGCCCGCGAGCTCGCGGCCCAGATCAAGTGCGGCACCGTCAACATCAACGAGGCGTTCGGGGCCACGTTCGCCAGCGTCGACTCGCCGATGGGCGGCATGCGCGAGTCCGGCATGGGCCGCCGGCAGGGCAGCGAGGGGATCCACCGCTACACCGAGTCGCAGTCGGTGGCGACCCAGCGGCTGATCCGGTTCGCGCCGATGCTCGGCATGTCCGACGCGGCGTACGCGAAGGTGATGACCGCGAACCTGCGGCTGATGAAGAAGCTGGGACGAGCATGAACCCCACCCCACGACGTCGCGGGGCTCCCCCGCTCCGCTCCTCCGCGCCCACGATGCCGCGGGGACCCCGAGGCACCGAAGGATGAGCATGAGTGACGCATTCGACTACGACGTCCTGGTCGTCGGCTCCGGCTTCGGTGGCTCGGTCACGGCGCTGCGGCTGACCGAGAAGGGCTACCGCGTCGGCGTCATCGAGGCCGGCGCGCGCTTCCGGGACGAGGACTTCCCGGCGACCTCGTTCCAGGTGGATCGCTACCTGTTCCAGCCGCGGCTGGGCTGCTACGGCATCCAGCGCATCGACGCGCTCAAGGACTGCCTGATCGTCTCCGGTGCCGGCGTCGGCGGCGGCTCGCTGGTCTACGCGAACACGCTCTACGAGCCGCTCCCGGCGTTCTACACCGATCCCCAGTGGAGCCACATCACCGACTGGAAGTCCGAGCTGGCTCCCTACTACGACCAGGCCAAGCGGATGCTCGGCGTCGTCGAGAACCCGCTGCGCACCCCCTCCGACGAGGTGATGGAGAAGGTCGCGGTCGAGATGGGCGTGGGCGACACCTTCCACCCGACCCCCGTGGGCGTGTTCTTCGGCGGCCCGGGCGGTGAGCAGGCCGAGCCGGGCAGCGAGGTGGCCGACCCGTTCTTCGGGGGCGCCGGCCCGGCGCGCAACACCTGCATCGGCTGCGGCGAGTGCATGACCGGCTGCCGGCACAACGCCAAGAACACCCTGGTCAAGAACTACCTCTACCTCGCCGAGCGCAACGGGGCCCGGGTGATGCCGCTGACGACGGTGACCCGCATCCAGCCGCGCGCGGGCGGGGGATACGACGTGCACATCCGGTTCACCAAGGCCAAGACCGACCGGCCGTCGGTACGCCGGGTGCTGACCGCCGAGCAGGTCGTGCTGGCGGCCGCCTCGCTCGGCACCCAGCGGCTGCTGCACCGGATGCGCGACGAAGGCTATCTGCCGCGGCTCTCCCAGCGGCTGGGCTACCTCTCGCGCACGAACTCCGAGTCGATCCTGGGCGCGATCGCTCCGGACCTGAGCGTGGACTACAGCCAGGGCATCGCGATCACCTCCAGCTTCCATCCCGATCCCGACACCCACATCGAGCCGGTCCGCTACGGCAAGGGCAGCAACTTCATGTCGCTGATGCAGACCGTGCTCACCGACGGCGACGGGCCCGCGCCACGCTGGCAGACCTGGCTGAAGGAGATCTGGAAGCAGCGCCGCAACGTGCCGGACCTCTACGACCTCAAGCACTGGTCGGAGCGCACGGTGATCGCGCTGGTGATGCAGAGCCTGGACAACTCGATCACGACCTACACCAAGCGGATCCCGCTGACGAAGCGGCGCTATCTGACCTCCGAGCAGGGGCACGGCGTGCCCAACCCCACCTGGATCCCGGCGGCCAACAAGGCGGCGCGGTCCATCGCCCGGCTGATCGGGGGGGTGCCCGGCGGCAACATCGGCGAGCCGTTCAACCGCCCGCTCACCGCCCACTTCCTCGGCGGGTGCGCGATCGGCGACTCGCCCGAGACCGGCGTGATCGACCCCTACCAGCGCGTCTACGGCCACCCTGGCCTGCATGTCGCCGACGGATCGGCGATCACCGCGAACCTGGGGGTGAACCCGTCGCTGACGATCACCGCCCAGGCCGAGCGGGCGATGTCGATGTGGCCCAACAAGGGCGAGCCCGACCCGCGGCCACCGCTCGGGGCCGGCTACGTCCGGATCGCGCCGGTGCCGCCGAAGAGCCTGGCCGTCCCGCCGCACGCCCCGGCCGCCCTGCGGCTGCCGGTGGTCGGCGTCAGCTGACGGCCGGCTCTCGGGCGGGCGGAGGGATCGCCGGATATCCGGCGATCCCCGCGCATCCCACGCGCTGCAACGCGTGGGATGCGTCAAGAACGCGTGTGAAGTCGACCCCGCAGGCAACACCGGACACCGGTCCAGACCATTGTCCGGGCCTCGGCGAAACCCGTTCCCGGTGCCGGCGTAACCCTCGCTCCGGGACCTCGTTGAGAGGTCGGACCCGGCAGTCATGCTCCCTCCCAAGGGCCGGGTCTCTCGGTCCAGGCTCTGTTCGCAGTGCGTGGACGATCAGGGCCCGGCCACCCTCCCTCCCCGGCCGGGCCCTGGTGCATTTCACGGGCCGCTGCCCCCACCCCGCTCCTCACGTCTGCGTCGTTCCAGCACCCTCCGGACAGCAGGAACGTGAGGAGCGAGCGGGAGCGGGCAGGGAGCGGCCTCGGCCAGCGTCGGGGGCGCCGCCGGGCGCCGATAGGCTCTGTCAGATGACCGAGGCCCCATGACGGAGGCCCCATGACGGAGGTGGCGCGGTGACGGAGCTGGCAGAGCACGACCTGGTGCTGGTGGTCGACTTCGGTGCGCAGTACGCCCAGCTGATCGCCCGGCGGGTGCGGGAGGCACGGGTCTACTCCGAGATCGTCCCGCACACCATGCCGGTCGAGGAGATGCTGGCCCGCCGCCCCAAGGCGATCGTCCTCTCCGGAGGCCCGTCCTCGGTGTACGCCGAGGGGGCGCCCGGCATCGACAGCTCGCTGTTCACCGCCGGCACCCCCGTCTTCGGCATGTGCTACGGCTTCCAGCTGATGGCCCGCGGGCTCGGCGGGGAGGTGGCACCCACCGGCGCCCGCGAGTACGGCCGCACCCGCGTCGCGGTGAGCGAGCCCGGCACCCTGCTCACCGAGGTCCCGGCCGAGCACACGGTGTGGATGTCGCACGGCGATTCGGTGACCGCGGCCCCCGAGGGGTTCACGGTGCTGGCCTCCACCGAGGGCACCCCCGTCGCGGCCTTCGAGGACGTCGGGCGTGGGCTGGCCGGTGTGCAGTGGCACCCCGAGGTGCTGCACACCGAGCACGGCCAGAAGGTGCTCGAGCACTTCCTGCACCGCATCGCCGGCTGCCGGCCGACCTGGACGATGGTCAACATCGTCGAGGAGCAGATCGAGTCGATCCGTGCCCAGATCGGCGACCGCGGCCGCGCGATCTGCGGCCTCTCCGGCGGCGTCGACTCCGCGGTGGCCGCCGCGATCGTGCAGCGGGCCATCGGCGACCGGCTCACCTGCGTCTACGTCGACCACGGCCTGATGCGGCAGGGCGAGACCGAGCAGGTCGAGCGCGACTTCGTCGCCGCGACCGGCGTCGACCTCAAGGTGGTCGACGCCGAGAAGCAGTTCCTCGACGCGCTGGCCGGCATCAGCGACCCGGAGCAGAAGCGCAAGGTCATCGGCCGGGAGTTCATCCGGGTCTTCGAGGCGGCCGAGGTCGAGGTGCTGGCCGACGCCGCCGCCAGCGGCGACAAGGTCGCGTTCCTGGTGCAGGGCACGCTCTATCCCGACGTGGTCGAGTCCGGCGGCGGTGCCGGCACCTCCAACATCAAGTCGCACCACAATGTCGGCGGGCTGCCCGACGACCTCGAGTTCGAGCTGGTCGAGCCGCTGCGCACGCTGTTCAAGGACGAGGTGCGACAGGTCGGCGAGCAGCTGGGACTGCCGCCGGAGATCGTGCACCGGCAGCCGTTCCCGGGGCCGGGTCTCGGCATCCGGATCATCGGCGAGGTCACCCGCGAGCGCCTCGACATCCTGCGCCAGGCCGACGCGATCGCCCGCGAGGAGATGACCCGAGCCGGCTTGGACCGCGACATCTGGCAGATGCCCGTGGTGCTGCTGGCCGACGTCCGCTCGGTCGGCGTGCAGGGCGACGGGCGCACCTACGGCCACCCGGTCGTGCTGCGTCCGGTCACCTCCGAGGACGCCATGACCGCCGACTGGGCGCGGCTGCCCTACGACGTGCTCGAGCGCATCTCGACCCGCATCACCAACGAGGTGAGCGAGGTCAACCGGGTCACCGTCGACGTCACCTCCAAGCCCCCGGGCACCATCGAGTGGGAGTGAGCCGCGGCCAGGCTCTGCGCGGATCCGGGGGCCCGCGGTCGGAGCTGATGAAGCCGTGGCCGCGCTCGGCGTTGGACCACCTCACACGTCCGGTGGACGCCGCATCGGGAGCGGACCGGGCGCCCGGCTAGGGTCCAGGCATGGCCGCCAGGACCCGCCACGAGCGCCTCGACGCGCTGCCGCTGACCGGTGAGCACCGCAAGCTCGTCGTCGGGTCCGGCGTCGGGTGGGCGCTCGACGCGATGGACGTCGGCCTGATCAGCTTCGTGATGGCCGCGCTCGCGGCGCAGTGGAGTCTCGACGACACCACCTTGTCGTGGATCGCCTCGATCGGGTTCGTGGGCATGGCGATCGGAGCGAGCGTGGGCGGACTGCTCGCCGACCGGGTCGGCCGCCGCCAGGTCTTCGCGCTCACCCTGCTGGTCTATGGCCTGGCCACCGGCGCCGCCGCGCTCTCCTGGTCGGTGGGGGCGCTGCTGGTCTTCCGGTTCCTGATCGGGCTCGGCCTGGGCGCCGAGCTGCCGGTGGCGTCCACGCTGGTCAGCGAGTTCGCCCCGGCCCGCATCCGGGGGCGGGTCGTGGTGCTGCTCGAGTCGTTCTGGGCGGTCGGTTGGCTGCTGGCCGCCGTGATCGGCTACCTCGTCGTCCCGGAGTCCGACGACGGCTGGCGGTGGGCGTTCGCGCTCGGCGCGGTGCCGGCGGCCTACGCATTGGTGGTCCGCTACGGCCTGCCCGAGTCGGTGCGGTTCCTGGAGAGCCGGGGCCGGTACGCCGAGGCGGAGGCTGCGGTGCGCCGGTTCGAGGCCTCCGCCGGCGTCGCACCCCCCACCGCGGACCAGGTGGCCACCCCGGAGGAGGTGTCCGGGCGGGCCACCGACGCGCCCGGCCCGTCGGCGCTGTGGGCGCCCGGGGTCCGCCGCCACACCGCGTCGTTGTGGGCGGTCTGGTTCGGGGTGAACTTCTCCTACTACGGCGCGTTCATCTGGATCCCGACCCTGCTGGTGGCCTCCGGCCTGGACCTGGTGCGCTCGTTCGAGTACACCCTGGTGATCACGCTGGCGCAGCTGCCCGGCTATGCGGTCGCGGCGGTGCTGGTCGAGGTGTGGGGCCGTCGCCCCACCCTGTCGCTGTTCCTGCTGGGGTCGGCCGGCTCGGCGCTGGCCTTCGGGTCCGCCGACGCGGAGCTGACCACGGTCGCCTTCGGCATGGCGCTGTCGTTCTTCAACCTGGGCGCCTGGGGAGCCCTCTATGCGATCTCGCCCGAGGTCTACCCGACCGCGCTGCGCGGCACCGGCACCGGCTGGGCGGCCGGCTTCGGTCGGATCGCCTCGGTGATCGCACCCCTGTCGGTGCCGCCGCTGCTCGACCTGGGCGGCGAGCCGCTGCTGTTCAGCGTGTTCTGCGCGTTCTTCCTGCTGGCGGCCGGCGCGGCCTGGGGGCTGCCGGAACGGCGAGGCAAGTCGCTGGAGGCCGCGGAGACGGCAGCGGCCGGGCTCCGCTGAGCGGAGCCCGGCCGTCCCCGGTGCGTGACCGGGTGTCTAGGAGACCTGCTCGCGCAGCTGGCCGAGGATGCGGCTGAGCAGCCTCGAGACCTGCATCTGCGTGACGCCGAGGTCGTTGCCGATCTCTTCTTGGGTGCGGTCCTCGAAGAAGCGCAGGTAGAGGATGCGCTTGTCGCGCGGCGAGAGCGAGCGGACGACGGGCGCGAGCCGCACCCGGGCCTCGCTGGCCTCGCGGTCGCGGTCCTCGTCTTCGATCAGCTCGCCCACGGTGGCCGCGGACGTGCCGGTGACCGGCTGGTCGAGGGAGCTGGGCTGGAAGCAGCCGAACGCGAGCACCGCCTCGTCGTACTCCCGCTCGGAGATCTCGAGCTCGGCGAGCAGCTCCTCGGTGGTGGGCTCGCGACCGAGGTCGTGGGAGAGCGCCTCGGAGGTCTGGTTGATCCGTGCCTGCAGCTCCTGGATGCGCCGCGGGGGACGCACCGTCCAGCCGTGGTCGCGGAAGTGGCGCTGCAGCTCGCCGCGGATGGTCGGCACCGCGTAGGCGAGCAGGTCGCGCTCGTGGGTCGGGTCGAAACGGTGGACCGCCTTGATCAGGCCCTCGTAGGCGGTCTGGCAGAGGTCTTCGTCGGTGACGCCGCGCCCGCGGTAGCGGGTGGCGACGGCCTCGGCGACGCGACGGTTGATCAGGATGACCCGCTCGAGCAGCTCCTGGCGCTCGTCGGGGTCGGTGGTGGCGTTGGCACGCTGGAGCAGCTCGGCGGTGCGCTCGGAGCGCTCGGTGCGGGAGAGCGTGCGGTCGGCGTCGGTGCCTGCGTTGGCCGGCGCGATCGGCATGTGGAGCTCCGTTCCTGCGATCAGTGGTCACGGTCTCGGGTGGCCCGCGCGCCTGTTCGGCTCGGCGGGGACTCCTCAGGTCTACCCACCACGGCAGCCGGTCTAAACCACACTTGCCCCAAAAAGTTCTGAGACGTACTCAGTCGCAGGATGGTTCCCGGGCGTGCGATCAGCGGTAGTAGAGGCGGCCTGACGTGCGGATTCCGTCGACGTCGACCTCCCAGACGCCGGCATCGACGTACATGCGGAAGTACCGCTCGATCTCGCCACGGCCGTCGTCGCCGACCTCCACCGCCTGGCAGCCGGAGTCGGGGCACCGCCAGCCCTCGGTGCCGATCGGGCGGATGCGCACCTGCGGTGCCGCGCCGCTCGCGTAGCCGGCGACCTCCACGCCGTACCACTGGCAGGGGTAGGCCACGCCGGCCTCCGGCACGCACGTGCCGGGGGTGCGGAACAGGCGCAGGGTGCGCGGCTCGGCTCTCCCGCAGGCCCGCACGGCCCGACCGGCGGTCTCGGCGCCGTCGGCGACCGCGACCGCGCGGGTCCGCACGCACACTCGTCGGCCGCCCTCCGCGGTCTTCACCTGGAACCGGGCCGGCGTCGGCTGCCACCCCTCGCCGGCGTCGTACTCGAGACGGGTCGTGACCTCGTCGGGGGTCTGGGGGGCGGTCACCCGGAACGCCACGGCCCGGTACGCCGGACGTGCGGCGACGCGCGGCGGCCGGGGGGCCGGCGGGGGAGTGGCGCTCGGGCTCTCCGTGGGGGTGGGCTCGGCCGTGCCGGGGTTGGTGGCGCTCGGCTCGTCGTCGTCGCCGCCAACCGCCACCAGCGCCGCGGTGGTGCCGGCCACGAGCATCACGGCGGCGGCGACGCCACCGATCAGCGCGCCGCGCCGGCGCCGGCTCGCACCGTGTCGCCGCGTGGACGGACCGGTGGTCGCCGGGTCGAGCCGCTCCTCGACGCGAGCGGCGGCGGGTGCGGCCGGCGGGGTGGTGGGGGCCGGGCCGGGCGGGGCCGACGGGACCGGGGACAGCGGGGCCGGCCGGACAGCGGTGTGGTCCTCGACCGGCGGCTGCCCAGGGACCCGGGTGGGCGGCTCGTCGTCGAGCGCACCCGCGGGGCGGGACCCCTCGCCCGCGACGGAGCCAATGACGGTGTCGGTGAGCGGGCCGGCGACCGGGAGCGTGCCGGTGTCGATCTCGCGCACCACGTCGAGCAGCATCGTGCGCAGCGCCGCCGCGGTCGGCACCCGCTGTTCGGGGTCCTTGTGCAGCGCGGCCGCCAGCACGGCGTCGATCCGATCGTCGAGCGGCTCCCCGGTGTCGAGCTGCGGCACCGGGGAGTTGATGTGGGCGTTGATCATCTGGAAGTCGGTGCCGCTGTAGGGCGCGTCACCGGCCAGCGCCGACCACAGCAGGCAGCCGGCGGAGTAGACGTCGCCGCGTTCGTCGGCGGGGTGCCCGAAGTGCCGCTCGGGGGCCATGTAGGCGGGGCTGCCGACCAGGGTGCCGGTGCGGGTGAGTCCGCGGTCCTTCTCGTTGCCGTCCAGCGCGATGCCGAAGTCGCACAGATAGGGCACCAGCCCCTCGGGGCGCTGCCAGAGCAGGACGTTGCCGGGCTTCACGTCGCGGTGGATGACCCCGGCCGCGTGCGCGTCGGCGAGCGCCTCGCACACCTGGGCGACCAGGACCAGCGCCGCGCGCTTGTCGAGCGGGCCGTGCTCGGAGATCCAGTGCCGCAGGTCGCCGTCGCGGTAGAGGTCGGTGACGAAGAAGACGGTGTCGTCGTGCTGGCCGTACTCGTGGATGCCGACGATGTTGCGCGAGCGGATGCGGGCCAGCACCGACGCCTCACGGGCGAACCGGGCGTGGAAGTCCTCGTCGATGGTGAGCGAGGGAAGCACGACCTTCAGCGCGACGGCGCGGTTGAGCACCTTGTCGGTCGCCTCGTAGACCGCGCCCATGCCGCCGTGCCCGATCAGGTGCACGATCCGGTAGCGACCGCCGTACTCGTCGCCTACCTTCGGATACCCCATTGCCCGTCCCTCGTACGCCGGCTCCGGCGCCGGATCAGGAAGTCGCCCGGACTTTACCCCGGTCGGCCGCCAAGTCGTAGGTGGTGGTGCGCTCGCGGACCGGTCGGCCGATGCCCGCGCCGATCTCGACCAGCTCGGCGACGGTCTTGGCCGACCCGTGCTCGGAGCCGGCCATCCGCGAGATCGTCTCCTCCATCAGGGTGCCGCCGAGGTCGTTGGCGCCGGCCCGCAGCATCGCACGGGTGCCCTCGACGCCGAGCTTGACCCACGAGGTCTGGATGTTGTGGATGCGGCCGTGCAGCATGATCCGGGCCAGGGCGTGCACGGCCAGGTTGTCTCGCAGGGTCGGTCCGGGACGGGCGACGCCGGCGAGATAGAGCGGCGCGGAGGTGTGCACGAACGGCAGCGGCACGAACTCGGTGAAGCCGCCGGTCCGGTCCTGCAGGTCGGCCAGCAGCCGCAGGTGGCCCACCCAGTGCCGGGGGTGGTCGACGTGGCCGTACATCATCGTCGACGTCGTGGGGAGGCCCACCCGGTGTGCGGTGCCGACCACCTCGACCCAGGTGCGGGTGGGCAGCTTGCCCTTGGTCAGCACCCACCGCACCTCGTCGTCGAGGATCTCGGCGGCGGTGCCGGGCAGCGAGCCCAGCCCGGCCTCCTTGGCGCGCAGCAGGAACTCCTCGATCGACAGGCCGGTGCGGGCGGTGCCGTTGACCACCTCCATCGGCGAGAACGCGTGCACGTGCATGCCGGGCACCCGCGCCTTCACCGCCGCGACCAGGTCGAAGTACGCCGTCGCCGGCAGCTCCGGGTCGATGCCGCCCTGCATGCACACCTCGGTGGCGCCCAGGCCCCAGGCCTCCTCGGCCCGGTCCGCCACCTCGTCGAGCGAGAGCGAGTAGGCGTCGGCGTCGCTGCGGCGCTGGGCGAACGCGCAGAACCGGCAGCCGACGTAGCAGACGTTGGTGAAGTTGATGTTGCGGTTCACCACGTAGGTGACGTCGTCGCCGACGGCGTCGCGGCGCAGGTCGTCGGCGAGGCGGCAGACCTGGTCGAGCAGCTCGCCCTCGGCGGTGATCAGCGTCAGCGCGTGCTCGGCGGACAGGTTGCCCGGGTCGCGTTCGGCGGCCGCCAGAGCGGTGCGGCCCTCGCTGTGCAGCAGCGCCGCGCCGCCCGTCGCCGTCGCCGCGGCACGCACCTGGTCCCAGTCGCCGTACACGTCCGCGAAGTCCGAGCGCCGGTCGTGGGTGCGGCCCTCGGTGTCGACGGCCGCGAAGAGGTCCGTGCGGCCGGTGCTGGTCTGCAGCCCCGCGAACCCGCCGTCGGGCTCCTGCCACGGCAGGCCGCTCGGTCGTACGCCGGGGCGCGCGAGGCCCTCCGGGGTGGCCAGGGCGGCGACGTGGGCGGAGACCCGCGGGTCCAGCCAGGGCTCGCCGGCCCGCACGTACTCCGGGTGCACGGTCAGTCGCGGCGCGAGCTCGAGGCCGCACTCGGCGGTGACGGCCCGCAGCCGCTCCAGCGACGGCCAGGGCCGCTCGGGGTTCACGTGGTCGGGGGTCAGCGGCGAGACCCCGCCCCAGTCGTCCACCCCGGCGCCGAGCAGGAGCCGGCACTCCTGGAGGTCCACGAGGTTGGGGGGCGCCTGCACCCGCGCCTTCGGGCCGAGCACGATCCGGGTGACCGCGATGGCGGCGCGGTACTCGTCGAGGCCGAGGTCTCCGGCGTGCCGCATCGCCGTGTCGGGCTTGGCCCGGAAGTTCTGGACGATGACCTCCTGCACGGCGCCGAAGGCGCGCGAGACCTGGCGCAGGGCGAAGATCGTCTCGGCCCGCTCGGTGAGCGTCTCGCCGATGCCGACCAGGAGGCCGGTGGTGAACGGGATCGACAGCCGGCCGGCGTCCTCGAGCACCCGCAGCCGGACCGCCGGGTCCTTGTCGGGGGAGCCGAAGTGCGGCTGCCCCTTCTCCTCGAACAGCCGTCGTGAGGTGGTCTCGAGCATCATGCCCATCGAGGGGGACACCGGCTTGAGCCGGTTCATCTCCTCCCAGGTCATCACGCCGGGGTTGAGGTGGGGGAGCAGGCCGGTCTCCTCCAGCACCCGCACCGCCATCGCGCGCACGTAGGCCAGCGTGGAGTCGTAGCCGCGCTCGTCGAGCCAGGCCCGGGCCTCGGGCCACCGGTCCTCGGGCCGGTCGCCCAGCGTGAAGAGTGCCTCGAGGCAGCCCAGGGCGGCGCCCTCGCCGGCGATCGCGAGGATCTCGTCGGGGGAGAGGTAGGGCTCGCGGCCGTCGCGGGCCGCCTGGGCGGGGGTCTCCACGAACGTGCAGTAGTGGCAGCGGTCCCGGCACAGCCGGGTGACCGGGATGAACACCTTCGGCGAGTAGGTCACGACGCCGTGGCCGTCGACCACCCGGCCCGCCGCCGTCAGGCCGGCGTCGCGCACGGTCGCCGCGGCGGCACAGAGCCGGGTCAGCTGCTCGCCGCGGGCGGCCAGCAGCGCGGTGGCCTCGGCCAGGTCGAGCGCCGCCCCCCGCTCGGCGCGCGCGAGGGCGCGGCGTACCTGCTGGGGCGTGGGCGCCGGCTCGGCGGCGGGCGGTGCGCTCGGCGGGGTGGTCATCCCCTTCAGGCTAGTTCCGTGTGGCCCCGGCGGGCGATCCGGCCCACTCGCCGGGACCGCCGCCCCACCGGCGGCACCGGTGGCTCAGTGCGTCAGCTCGGCCGACTCCTTGCCCGGCTGCCGGGGCTGCGGCACCGCCTGGGCGCCCGGCGGCGTGGGGCCGGCACCGCCACGGTCCAGCCTGCTCGGCCACCAGATCCTGCCGCCGAGGTCGAGGTTGATCGCGGTGACCAGCACCGACCGGACGATCATCGTGTCGAGCAGGACACCCAAGGCGATGGTCGTGCCGAGTTGGAGGGTGAACGTCATCGGCATCGTGGCCAGCATCGCGAAGGTCGCCGCGAGCACGACCCCGGCCGAGGTGATCACGCCGCCCGTCGACGACAGGGCGATCACGGAGGCGCGGCGGGTCCCGTGGGCGACGGTCTCCTCGCGGACCCGGGTCATCAAGAAGATGTTGTAGTCGATGCCCAGGGCGACCAGGAACACGAACGTGAAGAGCGGGTAGCCGGTGTCGGTGTGCTCGTGGCCGTAGATGAAGTCGAAGACGAGCCCGGAGATGCCGAGCGCCGCCCCGAACGAGACGATGACGGTGCCGATCAGGATCAGCGGGGACAGCAGCGACCGCAACAGGCCGATCAGGATGAGCAGGACGGCCAGCAGGACGATCGGGATGATCACCAGGTTGTCCCGCGCGGCGGCCTCCTCGACGTCGAGGGTCACCGCGGACATGCCGGTCGTGAGCGCGTCGGCACCGGCCACGTCGTGGGTCGCGGCGCGCACGTCCTCGACGGCCTCGAAGGCGGCGTCGGAGTACGGGTCGCTGGTGAGCTCGGCGACGATCAGCGAGACACCGTCCTGGGTGCCCACGACGACGGGGTCGGCGATGCCTTCGACCTCCGACATCGCGGCGACGACGGCCTCGGCGCCGTCCTCGTCGGCGACGACCTGGACCGGCGTGCTGGCGTCGACCAGACCGTGCTCGATGAGGATGGTCTGCCCGGTGACGGAGTCCTGCTCGGTGGTGTACTGCTCCTCGCTCGGGATGCCGGAGGTGTCCAGGCGCAGGAAGCCCAGGCAGAGGACGCCGAGGACCACGGTGGTGCCGATCCACACCATCCGCGGACGCGGCGCGATCCCGCGTCCGACGCGGGCCCAGAGCCCGGAGGCGGTGGGCTCCTCGGACCCGAACCGGGGGACGAGCGGCCAGAAGACCCACCGCCCGCAGATCACGAGCAGCGCGGGCAGCAGGGTCACCATCACCACGAAGGTCACCGCGACGCCGATGGCGTTGGCGGGCCCCATGCCGGCGGTGGAGTTCAGCTCGGCGAACGTCAGGCACAGCAGCCCGACCACCACGGTGGCGGCGCTGGCCAGGATCGCCGGTGCGGCCCGGTGTAGGGCGAACGCCATCGCCTCGTGCCGGTCCTCGTGCCGCCGGAGCTCCTCGCGGTAGCGGGCCACCAGCAGCAGCGCGTAGTCGGTGCCTGCCCCGATCACCAGCACCGTCAAGATGAACTGGGTCTGCCCGTTGACCGTCAGTCCCGCGTACTTCGCCAGGAAGTAGAGCAGGCCCATCGTCGTCATCAGCCCGACGCCGGCACTGATGATGGGCAGCGCCCACAGCAGCGGGCTGCGGTAGCTGACGAGCAGGATCAGGACGACGACGCCCAGAGTGAACATCAGCAGCTTGCCGTCGAACGAGGTGAAGATCGTGGCGGCGTCCGCGCTCTGGCCGCCCGCGCCGGCCAGGTAGGTGTCGACGCCGTCGATCGCCGTGATCTCGTCGAGCCGGTCCTTGAGGTCGGGCAGCTCCTCCCACAGCTTGTCGCCGTAGTTGACGGTGAACTGCAGCTTGGCCACCTGCCCGTCCTCGGACACGAACGGGGCCGGGACGCCGGCGGCCCGGGCCCGCTGGGGCGTGAGGACCTCCGTGACGCCTTCGATGCCCTCGAGCTCGGTCGCCTGCGCCTCGATCGCGGCCAGGTCGGTCTCGTCGAGGCCGGCCTGCTTGTAGTAGACGACGGTGGTGCCGACGTCGTAGGGGTCCTGGAACGCCTCGAGCTTCTCGAACGCCCGCGTCGACTCGGCGCTGTCCGGCAGCCAGGACTCGGTCTCGTTGTTCTGGACGTCGGTGAGCTTGCCTGCGAACCCGCTCATGATGCCCGCGACGAGCAGCACGGCGACGAGCACGACCCACTTGCTGATGCGGCCGGTGAGCTTGCCGGCGATCTGGCGGTGCATGACTTTCACCTCAGCACTAGGAGAGCCCCGGCGCATCCGGGTTTTCCCCCGGTCCGACCCCGAGTGCATCCGGTTCTCACCGGAGGCCGTTGCTGGTCTGGACCGCCGAGCGGGCGACGGGGTGGGGGTTCAGCGCAGGATCATCGGCGCGATCACGAGCTCGGCGTAGTCGCGCACCTGCTGGTCGGTGTCGAGGCGCGGCGGCCCGTCGACGGTGAGCACCAGCGACTGGGCGAGCCTGGCGAGGGTGACGGCCAGCAGCGGGACGTCGTCGCGCTGGTCGTCTGCCGGCGGCTCCTCGGCGCTGAGCAGGCGTAGGGCCCGGACGCGATCGGCCACCA
The DNA here is from genome assembly GCF_003660455.1 of Nocardioides ferulae. Taxonomy (GTDB): domain Bacteria; phylum Actinomycetota; class Actinomycetes; order Propionibacteriales; family Nocardioidaceae; genus Nocardioides; species Nocardioides ferulae. Next base: position 147,047 of record NZ_QZVR01000015.1, read on the forward strand.
GGTGCGAGGAGAGCTCCAGCACGTCGCCGGCACGCACGGTCAGGCCGGCCAGGGTGTCCTCGCGGTCGACCTCGAGCAGCTGCCGCAGGAGCGCGCTGCCGCGCAGCTCGGCCAGCGTGGTGGCGAAGAACCGGACCACGTAGCCGATCCGGTCGAAGCCTGCCGCCGCCGGGTCTCCGGGCGCCGGGACGTCGCCGATCGCCGCCTCGATCCGCGCCAGCACCTTCGAGGACTCGTGCAGCAGGGCGGCCGCGACGATCTGCTCCTTGCTGCCCAGGCGTCGGTAGAGCGTGGCCCGGTTGACCCCGGCGCGACGGGCGATGTCGTCGGTGCTGGTGCGCCGGACGCCGGTCAGCGCGAACTGCGCCAGCGCCGCCTCGAGCAGCGCGGTCTCGCCCACGGCCTGGTCTGCCACTCCCACCCCTTGCATCAATGCAACGACTTCTGGTGAACTGTTGCACATTGTCGTCGAGCTCTCGGAGGCTCCAGTGTCCACCGTGTCCCAGCCCGCGCCGCCTGTGTCCCCTGTCGACGCCCGCCCGCCGGCCCGTCCGGGCGCCGGGGCGGGATCGCCCGATCCCCGGGACGCGGCCTTCGGCCTCGACCACTTCGTGGGCGAGCAGCTGCTGATGCTCGGTGCCGGCTCCACGGTCATGTACCAGCTGGCGATGAAGGGCGTCGGACTCGGCGTCGCCGAGCACAGCACCACCCTCCAGCGGCCGGTGGACCGGCTGCGGACCACCCTGACCTACGTCTTCGTGATGACGCTCGGCAGCGAGGAGGAGCGGCGTACCGTCGCCCGTCTGGTCAACCGGGCCCACGCCCCGGTGCGCTCGCAGGGTCGCTACAGCGCGTTCGACCCCGACCTGCAGCTGTGGGTCGCCGCGACCCTGGCCCGCAACGGCGAGACGCTCTACGAACGGGTCTGGGGCCGGATGGACGACGCCACGCGGGAGCGGGTCTATCGCGACGCGTGGGTCTTCGGCACCGCGCTCCAGGTGCGACCCGAGATGTGGCCGCAGACCCGGGCCGAGTTCGAGACCTACTGGGAGGAGTCGCTGCTGCGGCTCGAGGCGGACCCGCAGGTGCAGTGCTACGCCAAGCAGCTGCTCTCGACCTCCGGGTCGCCGTGGCTGCTGCGGCCGCTGATCCCGTTGCAGAGCCTGATGACCCGCGGCAACCTCGATCCCCGCACCCGCGGCCTGCTGGCGCTGCCCTGGTCGCGTCGCGACCAGCTGCTCTATGACCTGTTCTGGCGGGTTTTCCCGCCGGTCTACCGGCTGGTGCCGCGTCCGCTGCGCCACGCGCACGCCCGACTGGTGCTGCGCGACATGAGGCGACGGCTACGTCGAGGACAGCGCGTCATCTGACCCGGGCGCGACCTGCGGGGTCGACCGCGCCGGGGTCCAGACCAGGTTTCGCGAGCGCGCCCCGTCGGAACGATGTGGTCATGTCTCGGACCGCCGCTCGACTCCGCTCGCCCCGCCTCGCGCTCGCCGCCGCCGGCATCTCCCTCCTCCTCGCGGGCTGTGCCACTGCCCAGGCCGGCGAGGCGGTGAAGTTCGAGGGGCCGTCGGAGGAGAAGGTCGAGGAGCTCCACGTGCAGCTGCACGAGCTGGGCGCTCTGGTCGACGCCGCGACCGATGCCAACGTCAAGGTGCAGCGAGCGGTCTACGACACCTTCGCCGAGGATCAGCGGGCCGCGGTCGACGCGCCGGTGATCGTCCGGCGGCTGGAGGCGTTCCGGGCCGAGGCGCAGTCGCGTGACGAGCTGCTCGCCGAGCTCGAGCTGCACCCGGGGTTGCTCGACCCCGAGATCGCGGCACCGTGGGGCCCGTTCGCCGACGCCGTCCGTGACTCCGCTGCGTTCAGCGACAGCTATGTCGAGGGGTTCGCGGCGTTCCGCAAGAGCCTCGTGGCCTGCGACGACACCTACGACGAGCTGGACGGGATCCTGGCGGCCGCCGACCCGAGCCTGATCAAGGACGTCCTCGCCGACCAGGAGCGTGGGCTGAAGGACTGCGCGCCACTGCTCGAGGAGCTGGCCGCCTCGCCGAACCCGATGCACCGCAGCTGGGGCACGAAGTACCTGCGCATGATCGAGAAGCGTCGTGACCTCTTCACTCGCGTCCTGAAGGGGCGTCTCGACGCCTGGCAGCTCATCGTCGAGCTCGACCCGGTGAACCGGATGGTCGTGGTCGACGACTACCTGCCGCCGGCGGTGATCGAGCGGATGGAGGCGCTCAGCGCGGTCGACGAGTTCAACGACGTGGACGCCGTGCTGAAGGAGAAGGCGCCGCTGGAGGACCCGGACGACTCCGAGGGTGACGGGGCCGAGGGTGACGGGGAGGCCGAGGATGGCGGGAAGGACGAGGGTGACGGCGAGGTCGAGGGTGAGGGCGAGGCGATCCGGTAGCCCCGGCCGGGTTATAGAGCGCTTGTTCTGATAAGTTGCCGTCCGACCATACAGACGGCAAGGAGGGCCCATGCCCACGCTCACCCAGGACGGTCCGGTCTGGACCCTCGACCTCGGCGACGACGAGAACCGCTTCTCGCCGGCGCTGCTGACCTCGCTGGAGGAGTGTCTCGAGGAGGTCGCGGCCAGCGACCAGCCCGCGGTGTTGGTCACCACCGGCGGCGGCAAGTTCTACTCCAACGGGCTCGACCTCGACTGGCTCGGCGCGCACCCCGACCAGCTGGGCGGCTACGTGCAGCGGGTGCACGCGCTGTTCGAGCGGGTCCTCACCCTCCCCGTGGCCACGGTCGCCGCGATCAACGGTCACGCGTTCGGAGCCGGTGCGATGCTCGCGATGGCCCACGACCACCGGGTGATGCGCGAGGACCGCGGCTTCTTCTGCTTCCCCGAGGTCGACATCCACATCCCCTTCACGCCCGGTATGAGCGCACTAATCACCGCCAAGCTCACCCCGCGCGCGGCCGTCGACTCGATGACCACCGCCCGGCGCTTCCCCGGCCCCGAGGCGCGAGACGCCGGCCTGGTCGACGCCGTCGCGCCCCTCGAGCAGCTGGCCGAGGCCGCCGCCTCCCGGGTGCGTGACCTGGCGGGCAAGGACCGCGCGACGCTCGGCACGATCAAGTCCACGATGTACGCCGGGGTCGTCGCCGCGCTGCGCCAGCCCCCGGCCTGAGCCCGGCGGTCACGCCCGATGGCGCGCCCGAGGGAGCACGACCGCGACGCACTGCTCGACCACGCCCTGCACCTCTGGGTCGAGCAGGGCACCGGCGGGTTGACGATCCGGGCGCTGAGCAGCCGCTCCGGGGCCTCCACGGGGGCGCTCTACCACGCGTTCGGGTCGCGGGACGTGATCCTGGCGCGGGTCTGGGCCCGAGAGGCTGAGCGGTTCCTCGCCTTCCAGCGGCGCGCCGTCGAGCGGGCGCTGGCCGAGGGCAGCCCCCGGGACGCCGTCGTCGCGGCGGCGCTCGCCCCGGCCGACTACGTGCACCACGACGAACCGGCGGCCCGGCTGCTCCTGGCCGTGACCCCCCGCGACCTCGCCGAGGGCGAGGTCGGGCCGGAGGACCGCGAGCGGCTGCGTGCGCTGCGCCGGGCGCTCGGCGCGCTGATCACCGAGCTCGCCGAGCGGGTCTGGACGGCGACGGACCCGGCCGCGGTGGCGCTGGTGCGCAGCTGCCTGGTCGAGCTGCCCTCCGCCCTGCTGCTCGCCCGCGACCGGGTCGACGACCCCGTCGCCCGGCACGCCCTCGAGCACGCCGTCCGCGGCGTCCTGGCCCAGCCCCCGCCGACCTCTCGCTGATATGTAGGTGCCCGCTGTCAAGGGCAGGGTGAGGCGCCCGTCGTGGATGCC
>NZ_QZVR01000016.1 GCF_003660455.1 Nocardioides ferulae
TTCTCTGGCATCTCGATCCTCATTGTCGATGCCTCTACGGTCCGGGGGGAACCTCAGAGGGTGTTGGGGCGCCGGTGCGGGGGCGGTGGTGCGTCATCTTGACGTCCCCGCACAGAGACCAGGCATGACAACCACCAACGCCATCGGTCAGAGGCAAGGTAGGGACGACATCCGAGCAGCCGGGCACCACGCGGTGCGCGGCGGCAGATGGCTGGCCACCTCGGCGTACGGCACGTCGTGCATCGGGTCGCCCATCAGCACCGTGAGGATCGCCTGCCTCACCTCCGGCCGGGTTCACGAGACTGTCGTGGAAGGCGAGATCGACGAGCACTGCCTCAGCCTGGTCGCACAGGCGATCGACGAGCACGGCGGCCGCGACGAGGTAATCGCGTTCTTCCTGGCGGCCCTGACCTCCGAATGCGCACATGCCGCGACCGACGTCCGGCGGACAATCGCGGATCCCGCGTGATGCGACCGCTGATCGCAGCCCCAACCACCTTGGCCATCTCAAGAGCAGGTCGACCTAGGACGGCCTGTTCCGAACCACCGAGGGGCCACTCGCCCCTCGGACGCAGGGACTCCGCCCCAGCGACTCTCGCTGCAGCCGCCGGCGTCCGCGAGTTCGCCGCCGACGTCGTTGTCGCTCTGACGCCCCCGCGAAGACGCTGCTGTGGCGAGGCGACCGGCTCGAGCATGGTCGTGTTGAGGAAGCGGTGCGCAACACACACCCACTTGCGACCTCTTGCGGTGGCGACGTGGTCTTGCACGACCCGTTCAAGCGCAAGCGACGCCCCAGACCACGGAACATCGGCGGTGCGGAGAAGCGTGGCGAAGGCTTGGGCGCTACGCGGATTCTCCGACCTGCGGTGCCAAGAGGTGGGGCCTATCTCGCCCCCGGTCGACCGGTCAGGCGCCATCCAGTCCACATCGCCCTCGCCTTCAGCCGTCAGCGGTGCCGGTGCGGCAAGTACCAGCACGCGCACACCAACTGGGTGACCGCAAACCGTCCCTCACGGCATTGACCAGGTCCACGCAGTGGGGCGTGCCATCGAAGACCACCGAAGGAGCATCCGTGTCCACCAGAGCCACTACGGCCGCCACGCTCACCGGCTACCGGCCCACCACGGTGGAGCAGAGGTGCGCCCCGACCGGCCGCGGCGGACGGCCGCGCTCTCGTGACGTCTACGAGATGAGCCTGCTCATCGCCGGGACCGGGCTGCGGATCGGCGAGGCGCTCGGCCTGCGGAACATCGACCTCAACCTTGCCGCAGAAATCCCCTATCTGAGCGTCGAGGGGACACTCGTCGAGCCGTACGAGGGGCACCCGACGCTCGAATGGTCCCCGATCCCGAAGACACCCAACTCGTATCGCAACCTGGCCCTCCACCCGGCGATCGTCGACATGCTCCTGGAGCGCCGGAAGCGGACCAAGTGGCGGCGACAGATGGACCCCGTCTTCGCATCCGAGCAGGCCGGGACTTGGCTGTGGCCCAACAACATCAGGACGCGACTCCGCGGCGACGTTGCGGAGACCGAGTGGGTGGGCGTCACGCCACACACGCTGCGACGCGGTCTGGCGACGGTCCTCTACTACGAAGTCGGCACGGACCTGGCGGCTTCGGCCCTCGGGCACGCCCAGGGCGGGGTCACTCACCGGCACTACATCGACCGGTCCAGACGGCCGGTCATCGATGTGCGTCCCTACGTCGGAGCGCTTCTCGGCCAGGGCCCGGAGACCCCGCCGGATGCACGATCCGCGTCGAAAACGTAGAGTAACCGTTGCTTTTCGGCGCGATCCGCGCGGAACGGAAACGGCCCCGGACTTGAGTTTCCCCAGGTCAGGGGCCGTTTCTGCTGGAGCCGCCTGTCGGAATCGAACCGACGACCTATTCATTACGAGTGAATCGCTCTACCGACTGAGCTAAGGCGGCGCGCTGCCCGGCTGGTCACTGACCGGTGCCGGGCAACCCGGGGAAGTATACGGACGCCGCCTCGGGGGGGCGAAACCGGCGCCGACCTTCACCGGCAGGGTGCGGCGATCGCGACAACGCCGCACCCGTGAGGGGTGGCTCAGGCGGCCAGCGTCACGTCGGTCTTCGGGGCGGGGGTCCAGCCGATCGGAGCGTGCTGCTCGGACCCGCACCAGCACTGGAAGGTGGCGACCGGGCCACCCTGTCCGCCGTCGACCCGCAGGAACTGGGTCGGGAAGATGAGCTGCCGCTTCTGGCAGGCGGTGCACTCGTGGACGAACACGGCGGGTCCTCTCGGGGATCGGGTCACAGGGCGTGACCTCCAGCATGACCGACTCCGGCACATAGGCCTAGCCTCACTTGCCAGCCCCTGCTCTAGGTTGTTCCTATGCTTTCGCTGCATCAGCTGCGCTGCTTCCTGGCCGCCTACGAACACGGGTCGCTCACCGCCGCCGCCGAGCAGCTCGGCTATGCCCAGCCCTCGGTCTCCGAGCAGATCCGCGCCCTGGAGAAGTCGCTCGGCGTCCAGCTGTTCCGGAGGGTCGGCCGGGGCGTGGTGCCGACCACCGTCGGCGACACCCTGCGCCCGTACGCCGAGAACGCACTGGCCGCCGTCGACGAGGCCAGGCGCGCGGTCGCCTCGGTGCGCTCCTTCGAGACCGGCACCATCCGGTTCGGCATGTTCGGCACCGCCCGGCTCTACGCCGGGGCCGATCTGGTCGCCGACGTGCTCGCGCGCTACCCCGGCGTGCGCGTGGAGCTGGTCGGCCAGAACTCCACCGACGTGCAGGAGGAGCTGCGGCGCGGGCGGATCGAGGCCGCGATGCTCGCGGTGCCGTCGGTCACCAGCGAAGGCATGAGCGTGACCCCGGTGGCCCGCGACGAGCTGGTCTACATCAGCGCCGACCCGGCCCGGCTGGAGACCCCGGTCACCGCACACCGGCTGTCGCTGGCCTCGCTGGTGATGTCGGAGACCACCTGGCGGGCCACCGACTCCACCCGGATGGTGCTGCGCCGGATGCTGCACGAGACCGGCCGCAACCCGCAGACCCGGATCGAGGTCGAGGACGTCGAGACCGCGGTCGAGCTGGTCGGCAAGGGGCTGGCCGACTCGGTCGTCCCCAAGGGCGCCGCCGAGCAGCTCCTCCCCCGCCTGGCCCCGCGGGCGGGGTGGGTCTCGCTGCGGCCGCGGCAGTACGACACGTTCGCGATCGTGCACCGCGCCGACGCGGCGCTCTCGCCCGCGGCCGCGCTGATGATCGAGCTGGCCACCCGGCGGATCCAGGACATCGCGGAGCCCGTCGCCCCCAGGTGAGAGGCACTCCGGCGCCGCTCAGCAGCTGAGCCCGTCCTCGGGCACGCCACCGTCGACGAGGTAGGACTCGACCGCATCGTCGACGCAGGCGTTGCCCATGTTGTAGCCGGTGTGGCCGTCGCCGTCGCGCCGCACCAGCACGCCCGACTCGAGCTGATCGGCCAGCGCCTCGGCCCAGGCCATCGGGGTCGCCGGGTCGCGGGTGGTGCCGATCACCAGGATCGGGTCGGTCCCCGGCGCATCGATCACCGGCGGCTCCTCGGCCGCCTCGACCTCGATGCCCTCGCACCCGGTGAGGCCCCAGGCGAAGACCCGCCCGAACGTGGGCGAGGCCCGCTCGAAGTCGGCGTACTGCGCCGGCACCTCGGCCGCCGGGATCGACCACGGGTCGTCGAGGCAGTTGATCGCGTAGATCGCCTCGGAGCTGTTGTCGAGGTAGCCCCCCGGCCCCCGCGAGCTGTAGAGGTCGGAGAGCTCAAGCAGCATCGAGCCGTCGCCGTCGAGGCCGCGCTGCAGAGCCTGGGAGAGCAGGAACCAGTAGTCACGGTTGTAGAGCGGCGCCACGATGCCGTAGAAGGCGTTGCCGACCGCGAGGTCGCGCTCGCCGCCCGTCTCGAGCGGCTCGTCGTCGACCGAGTCGAGGAACTCGCGGATCCTGCCCACGCCCTCGTCGACGGAGTCACCGAGGAAGCAGTCGTCGTCGCTCTCGACGCAGTCGCCGACATAGGCGCGCAGCGCGGTCTCGAACCCCTCGGCCTGGCCGAGGCTCAGCTCGCGCGCGGGCAGCGCCGGGTCGACCGCGCCGTCGAGCACCAGCCGGCCCACCCGGTCGGGGAACAGGTCGGCGTAGGTCGCGCCGAGCTTGGTGCCGTACGACGCGCCGAAGTAGGTCAGCGTGGACTCCCCCAGCACCGCGCGCAGCACGTCGAGGTCGCGGGCCGCCTCGACGGTCGAGACGTGGGCCGCCAGGTCGCCGGAGCGCTCGGCGCAGCCGCGGCCGAGCTCGACCGACCAGGCGACGAACTCCTGCTGCTCCTCGGCGGTGTCGGGGTCGGGGTCGCCGGCGAGGTAGTCGTCGAGCTGCTCGTCGGTGAGGCAGTCGACCGGCGCGCTGCTGCCGGTGCCGCGCGGGTCGAAGCCGACGACGTCGAAGCGGTCGAGCAGCGGCGCCCGGAACGCGAGAGCGGCCTGCGCGGCGTAGCTGGTGCCGGGAGCACCGGGTCCGCCGGGGTTGACCACGAGCGAGGCGATCCGGGCCTCGGGGTCGCGCGCGGGCACCATCAGCACCGCCAGGTCGATGGTCTCGCCGCCGGGGTCGGCGTAGTCGAGCGGCACCCGCACCTGGCTGCACCAGAACGCCTCGCACTCGCTCCACTCGAGGCTCTGGGAGTAGAACGGCTCGAGGCCGGGCTCGGGCGCCACCGTCGCGTCGGCCGCCGGGGTGGTGCGCACCGGCTGGTCGGGGCGGTCGGGCCCACCGCCGTCGTCGGCCAGCAGACCGGTGATCGCCACGGCACCGGCGGCCAGCACCATGGCCACCACGATGAGCACCACGACCGCGACCACGACCGGACGTCGCATCATCGCCGGCTCCCCTCGGGCACCTGCAGCGCCACCATCATCGACTCGAGCGCCAGCGCGACCGGCACGTTGAACTCCAGCATCTGCTCGCGCGCGGCGAAGATCGCGTCGATGCGGCGCAGGTTCAGCTCGGGGGTGGAGGTGCGGACCAGCAGGTCGACGTCGCCGCGGATCTCCTCGTTGACCAGCAGTCCGTGGGCGCCGGTCGCCACCGCGATCGCGTCGCGATAGACCGAGACGAGGTCCATCAGGGCGCGGTCGACCACGTCGAGGTGGCGCCGCTTGGCACGCGTCTTCTGGCCCTTCTCGAGGTCGCGCAACGCGGGTGCGTACTCCCGGGGGCGGCGACCGCGCTCGACGACTCCGTAGGCGCTGTCGAGGTCGACCTTCTCGCGCGCGTCGAGCTCGCCGGTGAGCTGGTCGGCCTCCTCCTTGGTGACGTCGTGCAGGTTGGCCGCGGCGGTCATGCACGCTCCGAGCGTGGTCAGCCGGGCCGGCAGCGAGACCACCTCGCGGCGCCGGTTGCGGGTCGCCTCGTCGCGGGCCAGAGCGCGGGCCCGGCCGATGTGGCCCTGGCTGGCGCGGGCGGCGTACGAGGCGAGCGCGTCGGGCACGTCGTCGATGCGGGAGAGGAACGCCGCCACGTCGGCCGGCGCCGGCGTGGCGAGCGTGACCAGTCGGCACCGCGAGCGGATCGTGGGCAGCACGTCCTCGACGGTGGGCGCGCAGAGCATCCAGACCGTGCGGTCGGTGGGCTCCTCGATGGCCTTGAGCAGCGCGTTGCAGGCTTGGTCGGTCAGCCGGTCGGCGTCCTCGACGACCAGCACCTGCCAGCGGCGGCCGACCGGGGCCAGCGCCGAGCGGCGGACCAGCTCGCGCACCTCGTCGACGCCGATGGAGAGCTTCTCGGTGCGGACCACCGTGACGTCGCCGTGCGAGCCGCCGAGCACGGTGCGGCAGTCGTGGCAGTCGCCGCAGCCCTGGTCGGGACACTGGAGCGCCGCCGCGAACGCGATCGCCGCGTTGGAGCGGCCGGACCCCGGCGGTCCGGTGAACAGCCAGGCATGGCTCATCCCCTGTCCGGACGCGGCGCCGCGCAGGGCTTCGACGGGGCGCTGCTGGCCGACCAGGGAGTCCCAGACCGTGGCCGGCCGCGGCAGCGTGGTCATCGCGCGGCTCCGTGGTCGACGTGGGCCGCCTGGCCGAGCAGCGGCCGCACGCGGTCGCGCACCGCCTCCGCGATCTCCTCGACCGGCGCCCGGGCGTCGAGCACCAGGTAGTGGCCGGGGTCGGCGGCCGCGAGCCGCAGGAACGCCTCGCGCACCCGGGTGTGGAACTCCAGCGACTCGCCCTCGATGCGGTCGCGCTCGGTGAACCGGGACAGGCCCGCCTCGGGCGCCAGGTCGAGGACCACGGTCAGGTGGGGCCGCAGGTCGCCGGTGGCCCACCGGGCCACCGACTCGAGCTCGCCGGCGTCGAGGTCACGGCCGGCCCCCTGGTAGGCGAGCGTGGAGTCGACGTAACGGTCGGTGACGACCACCTCGCCCCGGGCCAGCGCGGGCAGCACGACCGTGTCGACGTGCTCGGACTTGTCGGCGGCGTAGAGCAGCGCCTCGGTGCGGTGCGAGAGCTCGCCAGTGGCCGGGTCGAGGACGATCTGCCGCACCCGGCGTCCGACCTCGGTGTCACCCGGCTCGAAGGTCAGCAGCACCGGGTGGCCCTGCTCGACCAGCCAGTCGCGCAGCAGCCGGGACTGGGTGGACTTGCCGGCGCCCTCCCCGCCCTCGAAGCACACGAAGGCGCCGGAGGCGGCGTAGACGGGCGAGGAGTGCACGCGACGAACCTACGAGGTGGGTCCGACAGCGGCCAACGCCGGGCCTGCGCGCAGCCGTCAGGCCTTCTTCGCGGCGGCCTTCTTGGTGGTCTTCTTCGCGGCCGTCTTCTTCGTGGTGCTCTTCTTGGCGGCCTTCTTCGCGGGCGCCTTCTTCGCGCCCTTCTTGGCCGCCTTCTTCGCCGGGCCGCGCTCGCGCCGCTCGGCGAGCAGCTCGGCGGCCCGCTCGAGGGTGAGCGTCTCGACCGCGTCGTCCTTGCGGAGCGTGGCGTTGTACTCGCCGTCGGTGACGTACTCGCCGAAGCGGCCCGACTTCACCACGATCGGCTGCCCGGAGACCGGGTCGTTGCCGAGCTCCTTCAGCGGCGGCGCCGCGGCGGCCCGGCCGCGCTGCTTCGGCTGGGCGTAGATGCGCAGCGCCTCGTCGAGGGTGACCGTGAACAGCTGCTCCTCCGAGGTCAGCGACCGCGAGTCGGTGCCCTTCTTCAGGTAGGGCCCGTAACGGCCGTTCTGCGCGGTGATCTCGTCGCCGGTCTCGGGATCGGCGCCGACCACTCGAGGCAGCGAGAGCAGCTTGACGGCGTCGTCGAGCGAGACCGTGTCGAGCGACATCGACTTGAACAGCGAGCCGGTGCGCGGCTTCGCCGACTTCGGGGCGTCCTCGGGCAGCAGCTCGGTGACGTAGGGGCCGAACCGGCCGTTCTTCGCCACGATCTCGAGCCCGGTCTCGGGGTGCTTGCCGAGGTGGATCTCCTCGCCGGCCGGGTTCGCGAACAGCTCGGTCGCCTTCTCCAGCGTCAGCTCGTCGGGCGGCAGGTCGTCGGGCACGTTGGCGCGCTTGCCCGCGGGGGTGCCGTCGTCGCCGGGTCCCTCGAGGTAGGGGCCGTAGCGGCCGACCCGCAGCACCACGCCGGAGTCCTCGCCACCGACCGGGAACGTCGCCAGCTCGCGGGCGTCGATCTCGCCGAGCTCGTCGACCAGCCGCTTCAGGCCGACCACCTTGTCGGAGCCCCAGTAGAACTCCGCCAGCTCGGTCACGCGGTCGGCGCGGCCGGCGGCGATCTCGTCGAGGACGTCCTCGAGCACCGCGGTGAACTCGTAGGAGATCTGCCGCGAGAAGTGCTCCTCGAGCAACCGCACCACCGAGAACGCCAGCCACGCCGGCACCAGCGCGGTGCCCTTCTTGTAGACGTAGCCGCGGTTGAGGATCGTGCCGATGATCGAGGCGTAGGTCGACGGCCGCCCGATCTCGCGGTCCTCGAGCTCCTTGATCAGGGTCGCCTCGGTGTAGCGCGACGGCGGCTTGGTCTCGTGGCCGGACGCCGCGACCTTGGCCGCGGTGACCGGGTCGCCCTCGGCCAGCGCGGGCAGCCGGGTCTCGGCGTCGTCCTTGGCCGCGCCCTCGTCGGTGCCCTCGACGTAGGCCTTGAGGAAGCCGTGGAAGGTGATCACCCGGCCGGACGCGGAGAACACGACGTCCTCGCCGGTGCCGGCGGTGCCACCGAGGCGGATCGTCACCGACTGGCCGACCGCGTCCTTCATCTGGGAGGCGACCGTGCGCATCCAGATCAGCTCGTAGAGACGGAACTGCTCGCCGGTCAGCCCGGTCTGCGCGGGCGTGCGGAACGTCTCGCCGGCGGGGCGGATCGCCTCGTGCGCCTCCTGAGCGTTCTTCACCTTCGACGCGTAGGTGCGCGGCGCGTCGGGGAGGTACTCCGCGCCGTAGAGCTCGCGCACCTGCGCCCGCGCCGCGCCGACGGCGGCGTCGGACAGCGTGGTGGAGTCGGTCCGCATGTAGGTGATGAAGCCGTTCTCGTAGAGGCGCTGCGCGACCGACATGGTCACGCTGGCGCTCATGCCGAGCTTGCGGCTGGCCTCCTGCTGCAGCGTCGTCGTGCGGAACGGCGCGTAGGGCGAGCGGCGGTAGGGCTTGGACTCCACCGAGCGCACGTCGTACGTCGACTCCTGCAGCGCCGCGGCCAGCCCCTCGGCCCGCTGCCGGTCCAGGTGCACGACCTTGCCGTCGGCCGAGGCCTTCAGCAGGCCGTCGGGGCCGAAGTCGGAGCCGCGGGCGACCCGCGCGCCGTCGACGGAGTGCAGCTTCGCGGGGAACATCCGCTGGTCGTGCTTGGAGCCGGCGTCGAAGGTGCCCTCGAGGTCCCAGTAGGAGGCGACCCGGAACTTCATCCGCTCGCGCTCCCGGTCGACGACCAGGCGGGTCGCGACCGACTGCACCCGGCCGGCGGAGAGGCCGGACATGACCTTCTTCCACAGCACCGGGGAGACCTCGTAGCCGTAGAGGCGGTCCAGGATGCGGCGGGTCTCCTGCGCCTCGACGAGGTCCATCGCCAGCTCGCGCGGGTTCTCGGCGGCGGCCTGGATGGCGGGCTTGGTGATCTCGTGGAAGACCATCCGCTTGACCGGGATGTTCTTCGGCTTCAGCTCGTCGAGGAGATGCCAGGCGATCGCCTCGCCCTCGCGGTCCTCATCGGTGGCGAGGTAGAGCTCGTCGGCGTCCTTGAGCAGCGACTTCAGCTTCGAGATGTGCGCCTTCTTGTCGCGTGGCACGACGTAGTAGGGCTCGAACCCGTTGTCGACGTCGACGGCAAGCCGCCCCCACGGCTTGTCCTTGATCTTGGCCGGGGTGTCCGCGGCGCTCTGCGGGAGGTCGCGGATGTGGCCGATGGAGGACTCGACGACGTACCCCGAGCCGAGGTACCCGCCGATGGTGCGGGCCTTCGCCGGGGACTCGACGATCACCAACTTGTGTGCCACGAGGTGCTCTTCCTTGCTGGGACCACCGCGCACGGCTGTCGGCGGTGGTGGGCTGCTGGGGTGGGTGGGCCGCTGGGGCTCACGGCCGCTCACGGTAGCGCGTCGGCACAGCCGGCCAGCGCGCTCCCGCCTGTGAGGACGACCCGGCTCAACCGGCGGCGGCCGTGAGGAAGCCCTCGACGACCAGCTCCCGCACCACCGGGAGGTAGGTGTCGCGGGTGGCCGCCGGGTCCCGGCCGAGGAGCTGGGCCACGGCGTCGAGGATCTGCCCGACGGTCAGCTCACCGTCGCACGCGCCGACGAGCGCCGCCTCGACGGTGTCGACCTGGCGGGCCCGCCGCAGCCCGCGCTGCTGGCGCAGCACGATCACCTCGGGGTCCTCGGCCCCCACAGGGCCGACCGTCTCCTGGCGCACGTCGGGCCGGGCGCGCAGGCGCAGGTCGGCGTCGACGGCGAGGCCCACGGCGTCCCCCCACTCCCGCACGGCGGGCGCGACGGGCTGCTCGACCTCGTAGGGCCAGTCGAGGAAGGTGCAGGCGCCGCTGCCGGCAGCGGAGGCGGGCCGGCGGCGCAGGTTGATCCAGCCGAACCCGATGCCGGCCACCCGCTGCTCCTCCAGCCACGACAGCCAGGTGTCGTAGCGCACCAGGTAGTCCGACGCGCCGTGCTGGCCGGCGTCCTTGAGCCACAGCTCGACGTACGCCGCGGGGTCGAGCACCTCGCGCTGCACCACGAAGGCGTCGCAGTCGGCGGCGATCCAGCGGCCGAGCCGGTCCTCCCAGGGCTGCCCGTCGGCGATCACCCAGTTGGCCAGCACCTGGCACCAGCCGCCCTCGGTGAGGTGGTCGGGGGCGGCGCGGACGATGTCCTCGACGACCCGGTCGCCGGGCAGGCCCGAGTCGCGGTAGACCAGCCGCTCGCCGTCGCCGGGGGAGATCACGAACGGCGGATTGGTGACGAGCAGGTCGAACCGCTCCTCGCGCACCGGCTCGAAGAACGACCCGTCCCGAACCTCGACGCCGCGGCCGAGGTCGTTGAGCTGCAGGTTGAACCGGGTCATCCACAGCGCGCGGGGGTTCACGTCGGTGGCGACCACGCGGTCGCAGTGCCGGGCGAGGTGCAGCGCCTGCACCCCGCAACCGGTGCCGAGGTCGAGCGCGGTGGCGGCGCGGTCACGGATCGTGAGCTGCGCCAGTGACGTGGACGCCGGGCTGATGCCGAGCACGTGGTCGGCGCCCACCCGTTGCGGGCCGCCGTCCAGGCCGGGGGTCAGGTCGCTGAGCACCCACAGGTCGTCGTCCCCGTCGCCGTCCCCGACGGCGTACGGGCGCACGTCGAGGCGGGCGGCGACCTCGCCGACGCTCTGGTCGAGCAGCCCCTCCACGGCCATCCGGTCGACGAGCCCCGGCAGGGCGGCCTCGGCCGCGTCCAGGGAGACGGCGGTCTGCAGGAGGAACAGCCGGATCAGGGTCTCGACAGGCGACCCTCCGGTCGTGCGGCGCAAGGCGGGGGTGGTCTCGTTGCGGCCCAGCGCGTCGTGTGCGGAGCCACCCAGCACCTCGGCGACCTGGCGATAGGTGAAGCCGGCAGCGATCAACGCGGCGCGCAGGCGCGTCGGCAGCTCGACAGTGGGGGTGGGTGTCACGTTTCGAGCGTAGAGGCCGGCCGCAGCATCGCCGCGCGGGGCGCGCCACGGGCTGTCTGGACCAGTGACGGGCAGTACACCGAACCCGGACAAACCGGGACTTTCGGCCCTTACATTCCGCTGGGGAGGAGCCTGCGAGCGCACTGCGGAGCGCAGGAAGACCTCGGGCAGGCCCGAGGGAAGCCATGGGGAGGTCTATACATGCACATGGTCCAGCGCGCCCTGAGCGCGGTCGCGGTCGTGCCCAAGCTCAAGCCCGGCAAGCACCGCCTCACCGCGGCGTTCACCGGCGACACCGCGATCGCCGGGTCCACCTCGAAGCCGGTGACGCTCACGATCGTGAAGAGAGGAAGCGCCGCTGAGGCGGCACCCGATGGGGAGGGAAACATGAACCACCTGCACACCGCTCGACGACTGACCACCGGCCTGGCCGCCGGGGCCGTGCTCAGCACCGCCCTCGCGGCCGGCACCACCGGCGCCACGGCGGCCGAACCCGAGCGACCACCGGCTGCCGCGCCGGCCGCGGACGCGCTGTTCCTCGACCAATTGCAGCTGCTGGTCGCCCCCCTGCTCAGCGGTCTCGGCCAGGTGGGCCAGCTGCTCAGCGTCAGCCAACCGGAGTGGAGCCTGCCCGGGGTCAGCACCGACATCGAGTGGCTGTGCAACGGGTCGCCGATCGCCGGCACCGAGGGCATGTGGGAGTACGTGCCGACCGAGATGCAGCAGGGCTGCGCGGTAGCGGCCAGGGTCACCGGCACCCTGCTCGGTCTGCTGCCGCTGGAGTACATCACCAACGCGCTGCCGATCCCGTTCATCGGCCAGGAGGACCAGACCCCCCAGGCCACGGCCCAGCCCACCGTGACGGGCACCGCCAAGGTCGGCCAGCAGCTCACCGGCAGCGACCCGACGTGGGACGCCGACGGCGTCGAGAACGCCTACCAGTGGCTCCGCAACGGCGCCCCGATCACGGGCGCCACCACGAAGACCTACCTGCTCACCGTCGAGGACGCCGGCAAGCAGGTCGCGTTCAAGGTCACCGGCAAGAAGGGGTCGGCGACGGGCATCGCGACCAGCTCACCGGTCTCGGTCGAGCCGGGTGACGCCCCCACCGCGACCACCCCGGTGCGCACCACGGGCAAGGGCAGGGTCGGCAGCCTGCTCGAGGCCCTCGACCCCGCATGGTCGGGCAGCGGCACGATCACCACGTCGTTCCAGTGGCTGCGCGACGGCCTGGCGATCCCGGGTGCCACCGGACGCTCCTACCGGGTGGCGGCCCAGGACGTCGGCAGCGACCTGGCCGTGCGGGCGACGGGCACACGGACCGGCTACGCACCGGGCACCAGCACGAGCGCGCCGGTCACGGTGCAGCAGTCGCCCACGACCACCCGCGCCGTCCTCGCCCGCAAGGTCGTGGCCCGGGGGCAGCGGGCGGTGCTGAAGGTGATCGTGAGCCCGCGCGGCGGCGGCGCTGCCCCCACGGGCAAGGTGACTGTGCTCGAGGGCGGCAAGAAGCTCAAGGCGATGACGATGAAGGCATCGCACGAGGGCCGCGCCTCGGTGACCCTGCCGCGGTTGAAGCCGGGCAAGCACCGGCTCAAGGTGACCTACGCGGGGTCGACCACGCTGCGCGGCTCGAAGGCGAAGGCCGTGGTGCTCACCGTGCGCCGCTGACCCGGTCCCGAGAGAACAAGACGGCCCGCCCGGTTCGACCGGGCGGGCCGTCGTGCGCGTGCTGCTCGGTCAGGGCGTGTGCTGCGCGCCCCGCTCGTCGACCGGCCCGTCGCTCGGCGTGTGGAACGGCGTCGGGTCGGACGCCGGCGGCACGGGCGGCGGCGAGGCCGGGTCGCCCGGCTCGTCGTGGAGCACGTGCTCGCGCCGCTTGGAGATGATCACCGCGATCACGATGCCGGCGAACGCCAGCAGCGCGATCAGGATCGACACCGGCCGGTTGCTGTCCTCGCCGACGGTGAGGCTGACCACGGCTCCGACGATCAGCAGCGAGACCAGGTTCATCACCTTGAGCAGCGGGTTGATGGCCGGGCCGGCGGTGTCCTTGAACGGGTCGCCGACGGTGTCACCGATGACCGTGGCGGCGTGCGCCTCGGAGCCCTTGCCGCCGTGGTTGCCGTCCTCGACCAGCTTCTTGGCGTTGTCCCAGGCGCCACCGGAGTTGGCGAGGAAGACCGCCATCAGCGTGCCGGCGCCGATGGCACCGGCCAGGAAGCCGGCGAGCGGACCGACCCCGAGGCCGAAGCCGACCGCGATCGGGGAGAGGATCGCCAGGATGCCCGGCGTGGAGAGCTCGCGCAGAGAGTCGCGGGTGACGATGTCGACGACCTTGCCGTACTCCGGACGGCCGGTGCCGTCCATGATGCCGGGGATCTCCCGGAACTGCCGGCGGACCTCGTAGACGACGGCACCGGCGGCGCGGCCGACCGCGTTGATCGCCAGCCCCGAGAAGAGGAACACGACCGCGACGCCGATGAGCAGCCCGACCAGGACGTCGGGGCTGAACACGAAGAAGCTGATGGTCTCGTCGCGGCCGGGCCGCGCCTCGGTGATCTCGTCCAGCGCGGTGCCGATGTAGGAGCCGAACAGCGCGCTCGCGGCCAGCACCGCGGTGGCGATCGCAATGCCCTTGGTGACCGCCTTGGTGGTGTTGCCGACCGCGTCGAGCTCGGTGAGGATCTGCGCGCCCTCGGGGCTGATGTCGCCGGACATCTCGGCGATGCCCTGGGCGTTGTCGGAGACCGGGCCGAAGGTGTCCATCGCGACGATCACGCCGACGGTGGTCAGCAGTCCGCAGCCGGCCAGGGCCACGGCGAACAGGGCGATCGACAGCGAGCCGCCGCCGAGCAGGAACGCGCCGAAGACCGCCGCGCCGATCACCAGGGTGGTGTAGACCGCGGACTCGAAGCCGACCGAGAGACCGGAGAGGATCACGGTCGCGGCACCGGTGAGCGAGGTGCGCCCCACCCCCTTGACCGGCTCGTGCTCGGTGCCGGTGTAGTAGCCGGTGAGCGCCAGGATGGCCGCGGCCAGCACGATGCCGATGATCACCGCGACCGCGGCGATCAGCGCCGGGTTGCCGTCGGGGGCGGAGTAGCCGAACGCGCTGTCGAGAGCGCTCCGGCCGGCACCCTCGAGCTCGTCGAAGCTGGTCGGCAGGTAGACGAAGGAGAGGATCGTGGTGGCGACCGCCCCGACGCCGGCGGAGATGTAGAACGCTCGGTTGATGGTCTTCAGGCCGTTCTCGCCGGGCCGGGGCCGGGTGAGGTAGACACCGGCGACCGCCGTGAGCGCGCCGATGGCCGGGACGAGCAGCGGGAAGACCAGGCCGGCCTCGCCGAAGGCCTGGGAGCCGAGGATCAGCGCGGCGACCAGCGTCACGGCGTAGGACTCGAAGAGGTCGGCGGCCATGCCGGCACAGTCACCGACGTTGTCACCGACGTTGTCGGCGATGGTGGCGGCGTTGCGGGGGTCGTCCTCGGGGATGCCCTGCTCGACCTTGCCGACCAGGTCGGCACCGACGTCGGCAGCCTTGGTGAAGATGCCGCCGCCGACCCTCATGAACATCGCCAGCAGCGCCGCGCCGAAGCCGAAGCCCTCGAGCACGACGGGCGCGTCGCCCTGGAAGAACAGCACCACCATCGACGCGCCGAGCAGGCCCAGACCCACGGTCGCCATGCCCACGAACGCACCGGTGCGGAAGGCGACGTTCATCGCCGGGTCGCGACCGGTGGAGGTCGCCGCCGCGGCCACCCGCAGATTGGCACGGACCGCCAGCCACATGCCGAGGTAGCCGATGGAGGCCGAGAAGCCGGCACCCACCAGGAAGAACACCGAACGGAAGATGCGCAGCAGGGCGTCGTCGGCCGGGAGCGCCAGCAGCGCGAAGAACGCGATCGCGGCGAAGACTCCCAGCGTCCGGAACTGCCGGGTCAGGTAGGCGTTCGCCCCCTCCTGCACCGCATGCGCGATGTTCTTCATGTTCTCGGTGCCCTCATCGGCCGCGAGGACCTCTTGGCGGAACATCACTGCCATCGCGAGCGCGCCGAGGCTGATCAGCGCGACGACGAGGACGAGGACGATGTCACCACCCGAGAGATCCACGACCGCGGGATGGATCCCGGTCATGTACTGCCTCCTGCCGAATCGACATTGTGATTCCGGACACGTTCGGCCCGGATTCTACGCACGCTTCGGGGGCCGGACGCGTGCTCGTGGTACCACACGGCGCGGCGTCAGCAGAAGGGAACCGACCGGATCGGGACCCCGGACCCCGGAACCGGTGACCGGCCGGGACGAAAGCCCCTTGGCCCGGCCGGCCGGTGGCGCTAGGAGGCTCGGCGGATCCGGGCGAACCGGCCGCCTCGCCGACTCGTCGTCGTCGACGGGGTCGGGGTCGGGGCTCCCGCAGCGACCAGTCGCGCCACGACGGCGGCGGCTCCTGCCTGGTGTGCGGCCTGCACCGGGGTCAACGCCTCGAGCGGCGAGACCAGCAGCGGGTCGGCGCCGTGGTCCAGCAGCGCCTCGGCGGCACCGGCCTGCCCGGCCAGGAGGCAGGCGACCAGCGCCGTCGACTGGAACTCCGGGTGCACGTGGTCGGGATCGACGCCGTGCTCGAGGTGGTGCCGGACCAGCGGCACGTCACCGGCGCAGGCCGCCAGGAACATGTCCTTCCAGTCGCCGGCGGCCATCGTGAGCTCCTCGCCGGCGTCAGCTGTGGGCGAGCGCCGCCTCGGCGGAGTCGTGGATCACGAACACCTTCGCCAGGCCGGTGATGCGGAAGATCTTGAGCAGTCGGTCCTGGGTGCACACCAGGTGCAGCGAGCCGTCGTGGGCCCGCACCTTCTTCAGCCCACCGACCAGGACGCCCAGCCCGGTGGAGTCGAGGAACTCGACGTTCTCCATGTCGATGACGAGGTGGTAGACGCCGTCGGCCACCAGCTCGGTGATCTTGTCGCGCAACTTGGGCGCGGTGTAGACGTCGATCTCGCCGCCGACGGCAACGATGGTCGTCCCATCGACGTCGCGCGTCGCAAGAGTCAGGTCCACGTGGTCTCCCCAGAGCTGCGGTTGAGGCATCTGCCGGTGCCGGGCCCGGTTGGATCTCGACACTCGACCTGGAATATGTAATCACGCGAAGCGAAACCGCGCACAAGGACCCGTCAGCCGGTGTGGAGCACCGCTTGCAGGAGGCTGCAGAAAAGTCGCTGTCGGTCGCCCCTGCCAGACTGGACCGGTGAGTGAGGTGCTGATCCGGCCGGTGGCCGACCACGGCAGCGGTCTGGTCGACCGGCTGGCCGCGGTGCCGGGGCGCGAGGGCCGGCTCACCCACCTCGAGGTCCTCCCCGCTCGTGACGGTGCCTGCGCCGACTGGCCCCGGTGGGCTCGGCCCGACGTGGTCGCCGCGTTCGGCGCCCGAGGGGTGACCCGGCCCTGGCGACACCAGGCCGCGGCCGCCGATGCCGCTCACGCGGGGCAGCACGTCGTGCTCGCCACGGGCACCGCCTCGGGCAAGTCGCTGGCCTACCAGCTGCCCGCCCTCAGCGACGTGCTCGACGCCCGGGGGGCGCGCGGCCAGCGTGGCGGAGGCGTGCTCTACCTCGCTCCCACCAAGGCGCTCGCGCACGATCAGCTCGCGGCCGTCCGCGGGCTCGGCCTCGACGTCCGGGCGGCGACCCACGACGGTGACTCCAGCCGCGAGGAGCGTGACTGGACCCGCGACCACGCCGAATACGTCCTCACCAACCCCGACATGCTGCACCGCTCGCTGCTGCCGGCCCACGACCGGTGGTCGCGGTTCCTGGGGTCGTTGCGCTACGTCGTCGTCGACGAGTGCCACCACTACCGCGGAGTCTTCGGCGCCCATGTCTCCCACGTGCTCCGTCGTCTGCGCCGGGTCTGCGCCTCCTACGGCGCCGACCCGACCTTCGTGCTGGCCTCCGCCACCGTGGCCGACCCCGAGGTCGCCGCTGGCCGGCTCACCGGGCTCGACGTGCTCGCGGTCACCGGTGACTCCTCCCCTCGTGGGCGGGTGGCGCTCGCGCTGTGGGAGCCCCCGTTCACCGCACACACAGGCGAGAACGGTGCCCCGGTGCGCCGAGCCGCCTCCTCCGAGACCGCCGATCTGCTGGCCGATCTGGTGGCCGAGGGGGTGCGAACGCTCGCGTTCGTGCGCTCCAGGCGCGGGGCCGAGCAGGTCGCGCTCACCGCCGCCTCCCTCCTGGCAGAGGTCGACCCGTCCCTCCCCGGCCAGGTGGCCTCCTACCGGGGCGGCTACCTCCCCGAGGAGCGGCGGGCCATCGAGGCCGCGCTGCGCGGCGGGGAGCTCACCGGCCTCGCGGCCACGAACGCCCTCGAGCTCGGCATCGACATCAGCGGCCTCGACGCGGTGCTGATGGCCGGCTTCCCCGGCACCAGGGCCGCCCTGTGGCAGCAGCTGGGCCGGGCCGGACGCGGCGCCCAGGACGCCGTCGGCGTGCTGGTCGCCCGCGACGACCCGCTCGACACCTACCTGGTGCACCACCCCGAGGCGCTGCTCGGCCGCCCGGTGGAGGCCTCGGTCTTCGACCCCGGCAACCCCTACGTCCTGGGCCCGCATCTGTGCGCCGCCGCCCAGGAGGCACCGTTGACCCCTGCCGACCTGGAGCTGTTCGGCCCGACGGCAGCCGAGGTGGTCGAGCAGCTGGCCGGTGCCGGCCTGCTGCGGCGTCGTCCCCGTGGCTGGTTCTGGACCGATCGGCGACGAGCCGCCGACCTCACAGACATCCGCTCGGCGGGCGGCGCCCCGGTGCAGCTGGTCGAGGACGCCACCGGCCGGGTGATCGGCACCGTCGACGCCGCCCGCGCCCACGGCACCGCCCACCCCGGCGCCGTCTACGTGCACCGCGGCGAGAGCTGGCTGGTGCACTCGCTCGACCTCGAGCAGCACGTCGCCGTGATGGAGCGCAGCGATCCCGACTACTCCACCTCCGCGCGGGAGACGACCGAGATCACCATCGTCGCCGAGCGTGAGCACCGCGACTGGGGCGGGTGCCGGCTGGCGTTCGGCGACGTCGAGGTCTCCCACCAGGTGGTCTCGTTCCTCAAGCGTCGCCAACCGGGTGGCGAGGTGATCGGCGAGGAGCCCCTCGACCTGCCCGTCCGGTCCCTGCGCACCACGGCGGTCTGGTGGACCGTGCCCCAGCACGCCCTGGAGGAGGGCGGGCTCGCCCAGGCCGACCTGCCCGGAGCCGCCCACGCCGCCGAGCACTGCTCCATCGGACTGCTGCCACTGTTCGCCACCTGCGACCGGTGGGACATCGGAGGCGTCTCGACCGCGCTGCACCCCGACACGGGCCGGCTCACGGTCTTCGTGCACGACGGCCACCCCGGCGGCGCCGGCTTCGCCGAGCGCGGGTTCGCGGCCGCGGCCGCCTGGCTCACCGCCACCCGAGAGGCGATCGCGGCCTGCGGGTGCGACGAGGGCTGCCCCTCCTGCATCCAGTCCCCCAAATGCGGCAACCAGAACAACCCGCTCGACAAGGCCGCAGCGGTGCGCCTGCTCGACGTGCTGCTCGAGGGGGCTCCCCCCGCCGGGCCTCGCGATACTGTCCCCCCATGTTGATCATCGGCCTGGTCCTGGTCGTCGCCGGCGCGCTGCTGATCGTGGGCGCGGTCGGCACCGCCAGCGGCAGCGTCGAGTTCCTGGGCACCGACATCGCGGCGCTCACGACGTTCTTCCTCGGCGTGGCCGCCGGGCTGGCGGTGATGCTCGGTCTGGCGCTGGCGAAGTTCGGCGCCAAGCGCACCCTGGCCCAGCGGCGGGAGCGGGCCCGACTGGGCGAGCTCTCCCGCAAGCTCGACGAGGTGGAGCGCGACAACAGCGACCGGCAGACCGACTCCTGAACCGGCGCCGGAGTCGGCTCAGCCCGCCGGGCCGGCCCGCGCGAGCGCCCGAAGATCCGAGGACTGCCCCAGCCAGCGCGGACCGTCGACCTCCACCTCGACCGTGACCTCGCGCCCCGCCGGTGCGCACGAGACCAGGCTCGCCTCGTTGGCCCTCGCCACCGCGGCCCCCGCCGCGCAGGCGTCGCCACCCCGCCCGGCCGCGGCTGCCGCGGCGAGTGCCGCCAGGTCGGCCGCCGACTGAGCGGAGCGGTGCGCCACGAACAGCGCAGCCACCACCGACAGCGCAGCGCCCAGCAGCAACAGCAGCGCGAGGCAGGACACGGCGAACAGGGTCGCCGACCCCCGCTCGCCGGCCCTGCTCACGTCTGGTCCTCGTCGGCGGCGACCGCCTCGGCATCGACCTCGACTCCCGGCAGGAAGTCGAACAGGCCACCCGGGCCGGCCACGGTGGCGGTGACCACGGCACGGACCTCGCCGTCACCGCGGGTCAGCGCGATCCGCCCGCCCGGGGGCGCCACCTCGCGCCCCCGGGCGACCGCGGCCGCATCGGTGTCTCCTCGAGCCGCCGCCCGGGCGGTCTCGCGCGCCGCGTCGACGACCCGCACCTGCGCGGCGCCGACCGCGAGCAGCCAGACCAGGCCGACCGTGACGGCGACCAGCAGCGGCAGCACCATGGCCAGCTCGGCGGTCGCGGCCCCCCTCTGGTCGGGTCTGCGGGCGGGTCGACCCACCCGCTCAGGCTCGGAGGACACCGACGCTCACCCGATGCCGAGCAGCCCGAGCACGTGGTCGAACAGGGTCTTGAGCAACTGGTCTCCGAAGCCACCGGTCAGCAGCTTGTAGAGCAGGCCCGCCAGGCCGGCGCCGGCCGCGGTGCCGACGGCGTACTCGGCGGTGGTGATGCCGTCCTGACGCTCGCGCAGGGCGGCGCGGCGTGCGGGGCGGGAGGCCGGTGCGGGCAGGGTGCGAAGTGAGGTCACGAGCGATCCTCCTGGTTCGGGCCACGGGCTGCGGCCGACTGCGCTCGAGCCTGCGCCGGACCGCCCGGCGGTGGCAGGGCAGCCGAAGGCGGCTGTGCACAACCCTGCCCGGCGGGGCAGTGTGGAGAGGCTCAGCCCCGGCTCAACCGCCGAGGCTCCCGGCCAGCCCGGCGACCAGCGGGACGATGCCCAGCAGCAGGAACGCCGGGAGCAGGCACAGCCCCAGCGGCACCGCAGCCTTGACGCCCACGGCCCGGGCTCGGTCCTCGACGCCGGCCCGGGCATGGCGGGCGAGGTCGTCGGCCAACCGGTCGACGGTCGCGGTCACCGGCGCACCCGTGGCCTGCGCCCTGGCCAGCGCCCGGCCGAGCGGGGCCAGCCCCGGCTCGGCGGCCAGCGACTCCCACACCCGCACCGGATCGACCCCCAACGCCAGCCGCGCCGCGCTGGCCGCGAGCAGGTCGGCCGCAGGGCCGGGCAGGGCCACGGCCACCGCGTGCACCGCCTCTCCCGGCGCGGCGCCGGCGCGCAGGGCCGCCGCGAGCAGCCGCACCACATGTGGCAGGTCGGCGGCGACGCGCTCCCGGCGCCGCCGGACCTCGGGCGGCTCGGCGCGACCGACGACCACCCAGACCGCGACAGCCAGCGCCGCCCCTGCCAGCAGCCCGGCGGTTCCGCCCACGAACGAGGCGCCGGCCACGCCGCCGAGGCCCGCCCAGCACCACCGCAGCCGATGCAACAGCCCGTCGGCGGCGACCGGGCGGGCCCGCGGCACCGGCCGATCGGTCCACCGCCGCACGACCGGTGGTGCGGGCAGCGCGAGGGCCACGGCCACGGCGGCCGACGCCCCGGCGGCCCAGGCGAGCACCGCGCTCACCCCGGCCGGTCCACGCCGCGAGCCAGCGCCTCGATCCAGGCCAGGCCGGCGACCCCGAAGGCCAGCCCCGCGGCCAGGCATGCCAGGCCCACCGGGTGTCCGAGCAGGAAGGCCCAGGGGTCGCCGCCCGAACCCGACCCCATCGTCAGCGCCGCGACCGGCAGTGCCGCGACCAGGCGGGCCGTCGCCCGGGCCGAGGCGAGCTCGGCGTCGACCACCCGCCGGGTGGCCGCGGCAGCCCTCAGGTCGTCGGCGACACCGCGGATCGTCTGCCCGAGACCCTGACCGGTGCGCTGCGACACCTGCCACGCGGCCGCGACGACCCGCAGGTCGTGGGCACCGGGTGCCGCGGCGAGCGAGCGGAGCGCAGCGGGCACGTCGGAGCCGACCGCGAACGCGGCCGCCGCCGGCGTCAGCGCCGACCAGCCCTCGGCGGCCCGGGAGAGCGCCGCGCCCGGTGGACGCCCGGCCGCCAGCTCGGCCGCCAGCTCCTCACACGACTCGAGGACCCGGGCCGACGTGGCCGCCGCACGGAGCCGGGCCCGTCGCTGCCGCACGAGCAGCAGGCCGGACGCCGCAGCCGCCCCCAGCACCCCGGCGAGCAGCAACAGCCGGGCCGACCCACCCACGGCAGCCATCGCCAGCACCGGAGCGGCCGCGACCAGCACCGGCGCCCGCACCGAGCGCCCCGACCCCGACCGGAGCACCGGCGCCGGCGGCACCAGGAGCCACCCGGCCAGGGCCGCGCAGGCAGCCGCGAGAGCGATCACGCCCCCTCCTCGCCACACAGGAGCCGGTCGAGACGGTCCAGGCCCGGGCCGGGGTGGACCCGGCCGTCGGCTCCGAAGGTCGCCGCCGGGTCGATGCGCACCAGCCCGTCGGGCTCGCGGACCGGCACCCCGACCTGCGCGAGACGACGACGCCCGTCGCGCCCGCGAGCCAGGTGCACGACGACGTCGACCGCCGCCGCGAGCTGACTGTGCGCGGCGGCCCGCCCGAGTCCGGCCGCCAGCGCCAGGGCCTCGACCCGGGCCGGGACGTCGGCGGCGGAGTTGGCGTGGAGGGTGCCGCAGCCGCCCTCGTGACCGGTGTTCATCGCCGCCATCAGGTCGACCACCTCGGCTCCGCGCACCTCGCCGACCACCAGCCGGTCGGGACGCATCCGCAGCGCCTGCCGCACCAGGGTGCGGACGTCGACCGCGCCGGCCCCCTCGAGGTTGGCCGGACGAGCCTCGAGGGCGACCACGTGGGGATGGCTCGGTCGCAGCTCGGAGCTGTCCTCGACCAGGACCAGGCGCTCCTGGGGCGCCACCAGCGAGAGCAGCGCGGCGAGCAGGGTCGTCTTGCCGGTGCCGGTGCCCCCGGTCACCAGGAACGCCAGGCGGCGCTCGACCACTCCCTTGAGCAGTTCGGCCCCCCGCGAGGTCAGTCCTCCGGCGGCGACGAGGTCGTCGAGCGTGAACACCGTGCGGTGCGGCACCCGCAGCGAGAGCAGCGTGCCGGGCCGGGCCAGCGGAGCGAGCACGGCGTGCAGCCGCGACCCGTCGGGGAGGCGGACGTCGACATAGGGGCTGGCGTCGTCGAGCCGGCGCCCGGCCAGCGCCGCGAGCCGCTGGGCCAGCCGACGCACCGCGTCGTCGTCGCTGAACCCCGCCGCGGCCGGCTCGAGGCCCTCGCCGCGGTCGAGGAACACCTGGTCGGCTCCGTTGACGAGCACGTCGGTCACGCCGGGCAGCCGCAGCAGCGGCTCCAGCGGGCCCGCCCCCAGCACGTCGCGGCGCAGGGCCTCGTGGACCGCGAGCACCTCGGTGTCGGCCACGGGGCGTCCGGTGGCGCGCAGCGCCTCGGCCACCCGGTGCGGGGTCAGGTCGCCGGGGTGGCTGGCCAGCCGGTCGCGCACCTGGTCCAGGACACTCCGCGGCAGACCCTCGACGGGCCGGGGAGCCGGCCCGCTCACCGGACCACTCATGCCGCGACGGGCCCGAGCCCGGCGAGCACGGTGGCCGCCGCACGGGCGAGCGGGCCTCTGCGGGATCGCACCGGCCCCAACCCCAGGTCGAGCGCCTCAGCGAGGCCGCGTTGGTCGGGCATCGTCGCGGCGACCGGCAGCCCGGTCACCGCGGCGACCTCGTGCTCGGCGACCCCGCGGCCACGCAGCACCAGCCTGGCGCCCGGGGCGTCGCCGAGCCGAGAGGACAGCCTCGCCGCGGACGCGACCCCGACCAGCGTCGGCGCGACGACGACCAGCAGCGCGTCGCAGCGGTCGACCACCTCACGCACCAGGGGATCGGGTGATCTCGGCAGGTCGACGACCACCACGTCGTGGCCGCGTCGCGCCGCGGCCAGGGTGTCGCGCGCCGCGACCGTGGACAGCGTGGACGCCGCGCCGGCCTGGAAGGTGAGCACCCCGAGCGAACCGCGCCGCGGCAGGGCTTCGCGCAGCGAGCGGGCGCTGACCCGGCCGGTCGCATGGTGCAAGGCGTCCCAGCGGATGCCGTCGAGGTCCTCCAGGCCGAGCATCCGGTCGAGGCCGGGGCCCCACGGGTCGGCGTCCACGACGAGCGTCGCACCCTCGCGGGCCGCCACCTGGCCCAGCGCGCAGGCGAAGGTCGAGGCGCCGGCCCCACCCGAGCCGCCCACCACACCGACCATCCGGCCCGGTCTTCGCAGGTCGTCGTCGAGGTCGGTGAGCCGCTCGGAGAGCCACACCGTGGACCCGGGCAGGTCGACGATGCTCTCGGCCCCGACCTCCAGCGCGTGTCGGAACGTCTCTTGCGGCACCGGGGCCCAGCCGACCACGAACACCCCGGACCGTCGGGCCGGGGCCAGGGCGCCGACCTCACCGGCGAGGTCGGCGCCGACCAGCACCAGCGGCGCCGACGCCCACGGCCGGAGCGCGGCACCACCGTCGGACACCAGCTCGGGAGTCACCCCGGCCGCGGCGGCCAGCCGGAGCAGCTCGTCGAGCAGCGACTCGTCGCGAGTGACGACCAGGGGAGCCCCGGCGGGGCCCGGCCGGAGCCGGGCCCGCGCCGACGGCTCGGGTTGCTCGCCGGACTGCGGGCCGGGCCGGGGGGCGGAGACGGAGGAGGTACGGGCCATGGACCGACCGTGCCCGGCCACCCGGCACGCAGGGAAGGAGCCGGCCGGGTCGCCTGTGGAGAGGCCGCGGCACACCGTCGCTGTGGAAGAGCGGTGGAACGACGTCGCTACGGCGCGGCCCCTACCATGAGGCCATGGCGCCCCGCCCCACCGCGGCCTTCTTCGACCTGGACAAGACGATCATCGCCAAGTCCAGCACGCTGGCCTTCAGCAAGCCCTTCCAGGCCGGGGGGCTGATCTCGCGGCGGGCGGTGCTGCGCTCGGCGTACGCCCAGTTCGTCTACCTCGTCGGCGGCGCCGACCACGACCAGATGGAGAAGATGCGGCAGTTCATGTCGCAGCTGTGCGCCGGCTGGGACGTCGCCACGGTCCGCGAGATCGTCGCCGAGACCCTCCACCACATCGTCGACCCGCTGGTCTACGACGAGGCGGTCTCGCTGATCGAGGAGCACCGGCTGGCCGGGCGCGACGTCGTCATCGTCTCCGCCTCCGGCGCCGAGGTGGTCGAGCCGATCGGGGAGATGCTCGGTGCCGACCACGTGATCGCCACCCAGATGGAGATCGAGGACGACAAGTACACCGGCGGCATCGCCTACTACGCCTACGCCGAGGAGAAGGCCCGGGCGATCCGGGAGCTGGCCCAGCTGCGCGGCTACGACCTCGACGACTGCTACGCCTACAGCGACTCCTCCACCGACGTCCCGATGCTCGAGGAGGTCGGCCACCCGTTCGCGGTCAACCCCGACCGCGAGCTGCGCAAGGCCGCCGCGGCCCGCGGCTGGCCGGTCCTGGTCTTCACCAAGCCGGTCGCCCTGCGCAGCCGGGTGCCGATGCCGCCGGCCCGGCCGACCCTCGCCGCGCTTGCGGTCGGTGGCGTCGTCGCCGTCGGCGGCGTGGTGTGGGCGAACGTGCGCCGACGCCGGGTCGAGGCCTGAGAAGACACGCCCGGGCCGCTTCGTGCGAAGGGGTTGAACCCGGGCCGAAACGGGCGTACAACAGGGGTACGACAACTTCAGACGCGCACGTGAATCGGGTACCCACGCGGCGATCCACCCATCAGCTGGGCGCGAGCCACACGGGAACTCCCCGGGGCAGCAGACGAGATGCACGCTTGGTAACCAGCGGTTCACGTGTCAGCGGCGGCACTCGAATCCCACCGACTCGAGTGCCGCTCGCTTGTCTGCACCTCTTCGGCGCGACTCCCTACTCCGCGGCCCGTCGCAGCGGGCTCGCCTCGGCCCCGGCCGCGTACGCCTCCGCCGCGTACAGCACCCACGCGTGCACCCCGGCCCGACCGCCGCTCGCGTAGCCGCGCAGGTTCGACTCGTACGCCGCGCGCAGGGCGAGGTGCCCGGCCTCCGGCACGACCAGCGACTTCTCGTCGACCCCGCGGGCCACCAGCACGAGCCGCTCGGCCGCGCGAGCGACGATGCCGTTGTGCGAGCCGAACGGAGCGATGGTGTGCAGCTCGGCGTGCACGATCGCGGCGACCAGCAGCGCCGGGGCGGTGGTCCGGGCGGTCAGCAGCGACCCGAGGCCGCGCAGCCGCTCCGCCGCCTCGGCGTCCCGCGGGCGGCCGAGCCGCTCCTCGGGCAGCCGTCCGGTGGCGGCCACCGTGTGCAGCCGGGCCAGCGCCTGGAGTGGCGCGGAGTCCAGCAGCGGTACCAGGGAGAGCAGCACCGTCGAGAGCCGCACCGCGTCGGCGGCGATCTCGTCGCCGCTCCCGTCGCGCACCTCGGCCAGGGTGGAGCCCGAGCCCTCCAGCACCGCGCTGGCGTGGGCGCCGCGCAGCAGCGACTCGGCGGTGGTCTCGGGGGAGGTGCGCCGCAGCCCCCGGTCGCGGAGCATCACGTCGATGCCGTCGCGGACGGCCGCGTAGGCCGACGGCACCCCCTCGAGGGCGGTCAGCCGGGCCAACGGGTCGACGGCGCCCCGACCGTTTTCTGGACCGGTCTGGGTGTCGGGGCCGCTCATGGAGGGCAAGGCTACGA
The DNA here is from genome assembly GCF_003660455.1 of Nocardioides ferulae. Lineage (GTDB taxonomy): Bacteria > Actinomycetota > Actinomycetes > Propionibacteriales > Nocardioidaceae > Nocardioides > Nocardioides ferulae. The sequence goes on from NZ_QZVR01000016.1 coordinate 25,964, forward strand.
GCCTCCCCCGCTGGGCACTCGTGGCGGGTAGCCTCGGGCACGATGAGCGAGCAGCATCCCGTCCCAGCGCGCGCGTTCGGCGCGGTCGCCGACGCCTACGACCGCGGCCGCCCCTCCTATCCGGCCGAGGCCGCGGCATGGCTGACCGGGCGCAGCCCGCTGACCGTCCTCGAGCTGGGCGCCGGCACCGGCAAGCTGACCCGCTCGCTCGTCGAGCTCGGCCACGACGTGCACGCCACCGACCCCGACCCCGCCATGCTCGAGATCCTCACCCGCGACCTGCCCGGGGTGCGCACCTCGGTGTCGTCGGCGGAGGACATCCCCGCTGGTGACCGCTCCTTCGACGTGGTCGTCGCCGCCCAGTCGTTCCACTGGTTCGACCACGCTCGCGCGTTGCCCGAGATCGCCCGGGTGCTGAAGCCCGGCGGCGCGCTGTCGCTGGTCTGGAACCAGCGCGACACCCGCATCCCGTGGGTCCGCCGGCTCGGCGCCGTCGTCGGTCAGCAGGACCTTCGCGACGATCCGGCGGAACCGCTGGTCGTCTCCGGGCTGTTCGGGTTCGTCGAGGACGCCTCGTTCCGCACCTGGCAGACCGTCACCCGCGACACCATCGCCGACCTGGCCCTCTCGCGCAGCCACGTCGCGGTCCTCGACGAAGAGGGGCGGGCCGACGTGCTGGCCCGCACCGTGCAGTTCTACGACGAGTACGGCCGCGGCATGGACGGCATGCAGCTGCCCTACCTGGTGCGCTGCTACCGGGCCCGGGTCGTCGACCTGCCGGAGCCGGAGGGTCTCCAGATCGAGCGGCAGCGGCCACACGACCCGGCCATCGAGCCCCCGACCGACGGCGACTCCGGGCTGCTGCTCATCGACTTCCGCTGAGCCGGCATCCAGGCTGACCGGTCCGCACCACCAGCGGCGTTTCCCTCGGGTCCGCTGCCCGGGGCCCGGCCGGCCACTAGCGTCACGGGGGTGCCCCGCCGACTCTCCTGCCTCGTCGTCGCGCTCGTCCTCGCCGCCGCCGGCTGCGGCGGCTCGGGGGACGCCGGCGAGGCGGCGCCGGAACCCGCCGGGCACGAGGACTCCCCCGCCCACTGGGACTACGCCGACCCGGCCGCCTGGGGCGAGCTCGACCCGGCGTACGCCGCGTGCGCCAGCGGGCGCGCCCAGTCGCCGGTCGACCTCACCGGCACCGAACCGGTGACGCTGCCCGACCCGGCGCTCGACTACCCGGCCTCGGCCGTCGAGGTCCTCGACAACGGTCACACCTATCAGGTGACGCCGATGGCCGACGGGGCCGCGACGATGCGGTTCGAGGGGCGCACCTGGCAGCTGTTGCAGTGGCACGTGCACACCCCCAGCGAGCACCTGGTCGACGGGGAGCCGGCTGCCGCCGAGATCCACCTGGTGCACCAGGAGGCGGGCGGCGACCTGGCGGTGCTGGGGGTCCTGGTCGAGGAGGGTGCGGCCTCCGCGGCGGTGCAGCCGGTGCTCGACGCCCTGCCCACCGCCGAAGGGGACACCAGCTCCGTCACCGACCCGGTGCGGCTGCGGGGTCTGCTGCCTCGGGCCCTGGGCACGGTCCGTTACGCCGGGTCGCTGACCACCCCGCCGTGCACCGAGGGGGTGCGGTGGCTGGTCGCCACCGAGCCGGTGACCTGGTCGGCCCAGCAGGTGGCGGCGGTGACCGACCGGTTCGCCGGCAACGCCCGGCCCGCGCAGCCCGGGAACGGCCGGAGCCTGGAGCACGACCACGCAGGGTGAGCGGGGCCGATCGGCCGCATCCTCGACATCGGGGGCGGCGCGTGGTTGGGTCCGCGGCATGGAGGGAGGTGTGCGGTGAGCCCGCTGTGGTGGCGGCAGCGCCGGCGTACCCATCTGGGCAGTGAGGCCGAGCGGGCGACGTTCCGCACCTTGCACACTGCCTCGCTGGCGGCGCCCTCGCTGAGGTCGGGGCTGACCCGCGAGAGCGCCGAGCGCTCGATCCGCCACCTGCGCGCGCTGCTGGGCACGCCCGCGATGGCGCTCACCGACACCGAGACCGCGCTGGCGTGGGACGGCACCGGACAGCACCACGCGCCGGCGGCCGGCCGGCTGGCCGCGCTGACGCTGGACCGCGGCGGTACCCGGGTCTTCGACCGCGACGACCTGCCGTGCGCGGTGGCCGGCTGCCCGGTGCGGTCGGCGATCGCCTCGCCGTTGCTGGTCGAGGAGCGCATCGTCGGCACCCTGCAGGTCTTCACCCCTTCGCCCACCGCCGGACTGGCGCGCGCCTCCGACGAGGTCGCGCGGTGGATCTCCGGCCAGCTGGAGCTGGCCGAGCTCGACGCCTCCCGCACCCGGCTGATGGAGGCGGAGGTCCGGGCGCTGCGGGCCCAGATCAGCCCGCACTTCATCTACAACTCCCTGGGCGCGATCGCCTCGTTCGTGCGCACCGACCCCGACCGGGCCAGGGAGCTGCTGCTGGAGTTCGCCGACTTCACCCGCTACTCGTTCCGCCGGCACGGGGAGTACACGACGCTGGCCGAGGAGCTGCGCTCGGTCGAGCGCTACCTGCTGCTCGAGCAGGCCCGGTTCGGCGATCGGCTGCGCGTGATGCTCAGCATCGCCCCCGAGGTGCTGCCGGTCGCCGTACCCTTCCTGTGCATCCAGCCGCTCGTCGAGAACGCCGTCCGGCACGGCCTCGAGGCGGCGGAGGGTGGCGGCCGGATCCGCATCGTCGCCCTCGACCGAGGGCAGGAGTGCGTGATCGAGGTGGAGGACGACGGCGCGGGCGAGGACCCCGAGAAGGTGCGCCGTGCGCTCGCGGGCGACACCGAGCTCGACTCGGTCGGCCTGGGCAACGTCGACGCCCGGCTGCGCAACGCTTTCGGCGACGACTACGGCCTCGTCGTCGAGACCGCCCCCGGCGCGGGCACTAAGGTCGTGGTCAGGGTGCCGAAGTTCGCTGCGGGGGTGCACACGTGAACGGCTCGGTCGGCAGTGCCGCCGGCGGTGTGGTCAGCGGCCTGAAGGTGCTGGTCATCGACGACGAGAGGCCCGCGCTCGACGAGCTGTCGTGGCTGCTGGGCCGCGACCCGCGGATCGGCGACGTGCTCACCTGCGACTCGGCCACCGAGGCGCTGCGGGTGTTGCACGAGATCGATGTCGACGCGGTCTTCCTCGACATCCAGATGCCCGGGCTCACCGGGCTCGAGCTGGCGCAGGTGCTCTCGCGGTTCCGGCATCCGCCGCCGATCGTCTTCGTCACCGCCCACGAGGCGCACGCCGTGGAGGCGTTCGAGCTGCAGGCGGTCGACTACGTGCTCAAGCCGGTGCGCGCGGACCGCCTCGCCGAGGCGGTACGCCGGGTGGTCGACGGCGGCGACCGGGCGGCGGTCTCCCATGACACCCAGATCCCGGTGGAGCTGGGCGGCGTCACCCGGTTCGTGAACCGCTCCGACATCACCCACGTCGAGGCGCAGGGCGACTACGCGCGGCTGCACACCCCGTCGGGCTCGCACCTGCTGCGCACGCCGCTGTCGACGCTCGAGGAGGAGTGGGGTCCGGCCGGGTTCGTGCGCATCCACCGGTCGCTGCTGGTGTCGCTGGCGCACGTGGTGGAGGTGCGGATGGACGCCGGCCGGTGCACGGTCGTGGTCGGGCCGCACCGCACCGAGCTGGGCGTCAGCCGGCGGCACACCCGGCAACTGCGCGAGCTGCTGCTGCGCCGGGCCGGCGACTCGTGAGGGAGCGGGTCCGGGTCACCGGTCCGTCCCGGCGCACTCCGCCGGCGGCTCGGTCCGGGGACATCGACGCCGAGACCCGGCTCGGGGGGGTCTACATGGGATCGCTGCTGCGCGAGCAGCTGCGGCTGGCGATCCGAGTGTTGCTGGCCCTGACGCTGGGGCTGGGATCGCTGCCGTTGCTGTTCCACCTGGCCCCGGAGGTGACCGACTGGCGGCTCTTCGGCGTCCCCCTTCCCTGGCTGGTGCTCGGGGTCGCGGTCTATCCGTTCCTGCTGGCGCTGGGGTGGTACTACGTGCGGCGCGCCGAGCGCAACGAGCAGCACTTCGCCGAGCTGCTCGAAGGTGGTGAGCGGTGAGCGCCGGCGACGCGGCCCCGGGCATCGTCGCGATCGTCCTGGTCACGTTGGCCACCTTGCTGATCGGCACGTGGGGGCTGCGGTTCTCCCGGACCACCAGCGACTTCCTGGTGGCCTCACGCACGGTGGCGCCGCGGCTGAACGCCTCGGCAATCGGTGGCGAGTACCTCTCGGCGGCGTCGTTCCTGGGTGTGGCGGGGTTGGTGCTGACCTTCGGCGCCGACATGCTCTGGTACCCGATCGGCTGGACCGCCGGCTATCTCGTGCTGCTGGTGCTGGTGGCGGCGCCGCTGCGGCGTTCGGGCGCCTACACGCTGCCGGACTTCGCCGAGGCCAGGCTGGGGTCGCGGGCGGTGCGGGCGGTGTGTTCGCTGCTGGTCGTGGCGATCGGCTGGCTCTACCTGCTGCCGCAGTTCCAGGGTGCGGGGTTGACGCTGCGCTCGGCGATCGGTGCGCCGACCTGGGTGGGGCCCGTGATCGTCGGGCTGGTGGTGCTGGTCAACACGGCGTCCGGCGGGATGCGCAGCATCACGTTCGTGCAGGCCTTCCAGTACTGGCTGAAGCTGACGGCGCTGCTGATCCCGGCGGCGGTGCTCGTGGCGATCTGGCTGGGCGACGGCTCCCCGGGCACGGGCTCGGCGGGCGCCGCCGGCGACTGGTCGGTGCCGCTGGCTCCGGCCGGGGGCCAGGGGCTCTACGTCACCTACTCGCTGATCCTGGCGACGTTCCTGGGCACGATGGGGCTGCCGCACGTGGTGGTGCGCTTCTACACCAACCCCGACGGTGCGGGGGCGCGCCGCACGACGCTGGTGGTGCTCGCCCTGCTCGGCGCGTTCTACCTGCTGCCGCCGATCTACGGCGCGCTGGGGCGGGTGTACGCCGCGGAGCTGGCCGCCTCGGGCCGCACCGACGTGCTGGTGCTCGAGCTGCCCAGGCTGATGGTCGGCGGCATCACCGGCGACGTGCTCACCGGGCTGGTGACCGCGGGCGCGTTCGCGGCCTTCCTGTCGACCTCGTCGGGCCTGGTGATCGCGGTCGCCGGGGTTCTCAGCCAGGACGTGACCGGCCGCGCCTTCGGAGGCCGTCGGCTCGACGGCATCACCGCGTTCCGGGTGGGGGCGGTGCTGGCGGTGCTACTGCCGTGCCTGGTGGCCGTGAGCGCCCCCCACGTCGGGGTGGCGAAGACCGTCGGGCTGGCGTTCGCGGTGGCGGCGTCCACTTTCTGCCCGCTGCTGCTGCTCGGCATCTGGTGGCGGCGACTGACCGACGCCGGCGCGGTGGCCGGCCTGGCGGTCGGCGGGCTCGGGTCGGGCGTCGCGGCCGGGATCACCCTCGCCTGGTCCGGCGACCACGGCTGGGCCGGGGTGTTGGTGGAGCAGCCGGCCGCGTGGAGCGTGCCGCTGGCGTTGACCACGATGGTGGTGGTCAGCCTGATGACGGCCCGGCGGGTGCCGCCGCACACCGGCCGGTTCATGGTGCGGCTGCACACCCCCGAGACGCTGGAGCTCGGCCGGGGCTGACGTCGGGTGAGCCGCAGTGGGTGATGTGGGCCGGTTTCAGATCGACAGCGACGAACTGGACGCGGTCATCGCCGACCTGGAGCGTTGTGAGCGCAACCTCGCGGCCTTGACCGATCGGATCGAGGGCCAGATGCGGCAGCTCCACGAGGTGTGGGAGGGCCTTGCCGCGGACGCCCAGGCCGAGGCTCAACGCGAGTGGGACGACGGGATGCGGGCGATGCGTCAGGCGCTCGCCGACCTTCGCGCTGCCGCCCGTCAGGCCCACGACAACTACACAAGCGCCGCCACCACGAACCTGAAGATGTGGGAGCAGCTGCGGTGAGGATTGACGTCGAGGGCGGCGGGTACGACTCGGCCAGCGAGGCGCTCTACAGCGGCAACCGTCTCGCCGCACTCTCCTACGACACGCTCACCGCAGACTTGGCCGGGTACGCCGGCATGGCCGGCGACGACAGCACCTCGATCGAGTTCGCCGAGCAGTACGACGAGGCCGCGGCCGAGGTCGTCGGCGCCATCGACGATCTCGTCGACGCCCTTGCCACCGTGGGCATGCTGACCGCCGCCTCCATCGAGAACCATCGCAGAGCCAACGCTGCATCGGTCTACAACAGGCCACGGCCGATGTACGACAGCCCCGCCGCCCGCGCGGGCGACGGGCCGGTGGACGTTCCGGCGTACACCCCACCCAGCGCCCTCGGCGGCAACCCGAGCGACACCCCGGACTTCTGGGACGAGATCGTCACGCACCTGGAGGGCTTCGCCTGGCCCAATGCGGACACCGCACGACTTCGTGAGGCCAGCACGACCTGGGCGAACGCGGAGCGGAGCCTCGATCGCCTGCCCAGCTACGTCGACACGGCCCTCGGGCTGCTGGCCGGCCAGCGCAGTCCCGAGATCCCGGTGGCAGAGGATGCGCTCAAGGACCTCAAGCAGGTATGCCGCGACCTCGCCGACGCGTGCGGCGACCTCTCTTCCTCGTGCATACAACGAGCACGGACAGCCCATCGGACTGGACGGGAAGCCCGGCCCGAACTCCCACACGCACATCCCGCGCAACCCTGACGGCACGTATCCCATACCGGAAGGCTGGAACCCATGACGCCCACGTTGGTCGGCCAGACGCTGGCCCGGGTCGAGCTCTCCTACTATCTCGACCTCATCACCGAGGAGGGCGCGGTGCTGCGCATGGAGGACGAGTACGCCCTCAGTGTCGGCGACCAACGGTGGAGCACCGCGAACGGCGATCAGGAGCAGATCGCGGCTCAGCTGCAGACGCTCATCGGGCTCCCCATCACGGAGTTCGAGCCCACACCCGACGGTGGGCTGGTCTGCGTGGTGCGCGACGCCCGGGTCACCGCCGCACCATCGGCAGCGTTCGAGTCCTGGTCGCTTGTGGGGCCCAGCAAGGAGCGGATCGTCTCTGGCCCCGGCGGCGAGCTCACCGTGTGGAGCATCGATTGACCGACCCCAGTTCGAGCTTCGAGTCCTTCACCCATGACCGGGCTGGGGCAGCACAGTTGCGCCGGGGCCTCGAGGTCCTTGCCAGACAGTACGCTGGCACACCCTTGGGCCGACGGATCGAGCAGACGCTCCAGGGGACGCTCGACATGCGTGCCTTGGCCGACGACCCCCAGTTCCACGAGCTCACCATGGGCGCAACGCGCCGCTACGTCGACCAACGCCAGGCAATGTCGCCGCAGGAGCGCCGCGCCGCCGACGAGGAGGTCCGGTCTCTCGAGAAACTGGTCGAGGATGACTCCGAGCCCGGCTCCTCGCGAAGCTAGGTTCTTCACCGGCAGGCTGGTGCGCTCCCAACGGCTGAACGCCGCGCGCCTCCCGTGGGGCGGGCCGGCGCCGAGCCCGGGTTGGGGCGCGCAGACCGACTGAGCTGGACTTCGCCCGCCGACCCCGCGTCGAGGAGAGACTTGGCGGCAAGGGCGAGGACCGGCGCTACGCTCGGCCGGCACCTGCCTGAGCTCGGCCCGGCGCCTCGGCGCCGGAGCGGCACCTACCCGACCGAAGGGGCGTCATGGCCACTCCCAGTCCCGGCTACTCGATCACCGTCCGGATGGAGGTGCCCTCGTCGTCACGGGCCACCGGAGACGTGGTCGCCGCGGTGACCGGAGCGGGAGGCTCGGTGACCGCCCTCGACGTGGCCGAGTCCGTCGCGGACCGACTCGTCGTCGACGTCACCTGCGACGCCTCGGACCTCGACCACGCCGACGTGATCACCGAGGCCCTCAACCGCGTGGACGGGGCGACGGTCCGGAACGTCAGCGACCGCACCTTCCTGCTGCACCTCGGCGGCAAGCTCGAGGTCGTGCCGAAGGTGCCGCTCAAGCACCGCGACGACCTCTCGCGCGCCTACACGCCGGGAGTCGCCAGGGTGTGCCTGGCCATCGCCAAGAACCCGGAGGACGCCCGCCGGCTCACGATCAAGCGCAACACGGTCGCCGTGGTGACCGACGGCTCGGCCGTCCTGGGGCTCGGCAACCTGGGCCCCGCAGCGGCGCTGCCGGTCATGGAGGGCAAGGCGGCGCTCTTCAAGCAGTTCGCCGGGGTCGACGCGTGGCCGGTCTGCCTCGACACCCAGGACACCGAGAAGATCATCGAGATCGTCAAGGCGATCGCTCCCGGCTACGGCGGCATCAACCTCGAGGACATCGCCGCGCCCCGCTGCTTCGAGATCGAGGCGCGGCTGCGTGCGGAGCTGGACATCCCGGTCTTCCACGACGACCAGCACGGTACGGCGATCGTGGTGCTCGCCGCCCTCACCAACGCCCTGCGGGTCGTGGGCAAGAAGCTGAGCGAGGTGCGCATCGTCGTCAGCGGAGTGGGGGCGGCCGGGCACGCGATCATCGAGCTGCTGCACGCCCAGGGCGCGCGGGACATCGTGGCGTGTGGCCGCAGCGGCTCGGTGCACCGAGGGCAGGAGAACCTCGACCCCGCGCGGCAGTGGATCGCCGACCACACCAACCAGGACTGCTACGCCGGCCCGCTCGAGCAGGCCATGACCGGAGCGGACGTCTTCATCGGCGTGTCGGCGCCGAACCTGCTCACCGGCGACGACATCGCCACGATGGCCGACGACGCGATCGTCTTCGCGCTGGCCAACCCCGACCCGGAGGTCGACCCGGTCGCCGCCGGGCAGCACGCGGCAGTGGTCGCGACCGGCCGCTCCGACTACCCCAACCAGATCAACAACGTGCTGGCCTTCCCGGGGTTCTTCCGCGGGATGCTCGACGCCGGCACCCACGACATCACCCAGGAGGTGATGCTCGCGGCCGCGTCCGCGATCGCCGACGCAGTCTCGCCCTCGGAGCTCAACGCCAGCTACATCGTGCCCTCGGTCTTCGACGCCCGCGTCGCGCCCGCGGTGGCCGACGCCGTGCGTGAGGCCGCGACCCCGGGCTGATCGGCGGGGGCGGGCTCAGCCCAACGGGGCGTGGGCCAGGCAGGCCCAGGTGCCGGGAGCCTGGCTGCCGGCCCACACCTGCACCGCGTCGACCCGGCCGCGCACCGGCAGGCCCGCCCGCACGGCGGCCTCGGCCCGGAGCAGCTCGGCGAGCTCGGCGTCGTGGCCGACGGTCAGGTGCGGAACGACCTCCTCGAACGCGCCGCCGTAGGGCGGGTGCTCGGGGAAGGCGTCGCTGAGCACCGCCGTGAGCTCCTCGAACGGAGCCGACGGCTCCGGGGCCAGCCACAGCACGCTGTCGCCGAACCACTCCGAGCGCTCGAAGGCGACGTCGAAGCGCGGCACGGCCTCGACCGCGCGGGCGACCCGGGTGAGCACGTCCTGGTCGATGGCCGCCGGCGGCACGAACGGATACAGCACGGTGACGTGCGCCGGCACCCCCCACGAGGACGCCCGGTCGTGACGGGCCCGGTGTGCGGCGACCGTGCGCTCCGCCCCGGGGATCGGGACGATGACCGCACTCAGGGTCGACTGCACGTGGATAACGATATCGACACGGCGCTCGGCACGCGGGCGAACGGGCGCGCGGTGACCCAGCAGACTGCTCAGCCGGCGGCCGCCTCCGCCGGATAGCCCGCCAGCATCAGCCCGGCCACGGCCCCCAGTGCCTCCGCCCAGGCCATGCTCATCTGCGGTGTCCAGGCGTCCCCGCCCAGCTCGGCCATGGCGGCGAGCATGCACTCGGCCACCGCGTCGTACATCGGTGCGGTGACGCCGTACGCCGCGTGCTTGGCGCCGAGCCGGCCGAGCGTGTCGGAGAGCCAGTCGGCGTCCTCCAGGTGCTCGAGCACCGCGACGATCGCGCTGCGCAGCATGGCGGCCTGCGGCCCGGTGTCGGCGCCGAACATCGGCCGCACCTGGGGATACCGCTCGAAGAGGATCGCGTAGAAGCGCGGCGTCAGCGAGGCGTCGGCGCCGTCGACGAGGGTGAGGCTGGTCTCGAGAAGGTGCTTGTCCATGCCTCGACCCTCGGTCGCGCCGGTGACGCCGGAAGCACCCTCGTGTCCCGGGTCGGTGAACTTGTGCTCACACGGGTCGGCGCGATGGCGTGAGCGCGCGTTCACACCCTCGTCACGCGAGGAGCGAGCGGGCCCTGCGCACCACCAGGTCGACCACCAGCGGGTGCGGCCCCAGCACCTCGGCGACCATGGCGGCGCCCGCGGCCAGCGCGCCGTCGCGGCAGCGCTCGGCGAAGAACCCGTCCGCCAGCAGGTACGGCGACACCGCGTCGCCGGCGCGCACGACCTGCGCGGGGCGCTCCCCCAGGCCGCTCAGCGTGGCCAGCCGGACCTCGCCGCCCCAGGCCTCGGCGAGCATCGAGGCGGCCGCCCGCAGGTCGTCGGTGGCCAGCGGGTCGCTGGAGCCGGCCGCGACCAGCACCAGCGGCTGCCCCGGACGCGCGCCGGCCTGCACCAGCCGCGCGACCTGGGCCTGGGCCAACAGCGGGTCGGGCCCGAGCGAGGGGCCGAGCGTGACCGGACCGCCGGCCCCGGCGACGGCGGCCGGCAGGTCGGTGCGCAGGTGGAAGCCGGTCGAGAGCAGCAGCGGCACCGCCACGGTCGGGGCGGAGGACCCGGCGAGCACGTCGGCGAAGAGCGGCTCGCTCAACTCGACGTACGAGCAGACCGCCGCCATCCCGAGGCTCTCCCCGGCGGCGGCGGTCACCTGGCGGGCGACCTCGTTGCCGGCGGCCAGCCGGGTGCCGTGGGCGACGGTGACCAGCCGGGTCTCGGCGGTCACACCGTCACCGCGAGCCGGTAGCCGCGCTTGACCACCGTCTGCACCACGCGGGTGCCGAGCGCGGCGCGCAGCCGGGCCACGGCCATCTCGACGGCGTGCTCGGAGCCGGCGGTGCCACTGGGCAGCGCCGCGAGCAGCTCGCGCCGCGAGACGACGGTGCCGGGGTTGACCAGCAGCGCCTGGAGGACCGCGAGCGGAGCCGGCGACAACCTGACCTCGACGCCGTCGAGCAGCACGGTGCCGTCGGGCCCGTCGAGGCCGCCGTGCAGCAGCAGCACGTGGCCGGCGACCTCGACCTGGATGCCGCGGCCGCGCGAGGGCAGCTCGGTCTCGAGCAGCTTGACCATCGCCGCGAGCCGCGAGCGCTCGGGGAAGACGGTCGGCACCCCCCACAGCTCGAAGGCCGCGGAGGTCACCGGCCCGACACAGGCCGCGACCACGTCGGCCTGGAAGGCGGTGACCACCTCGTCGCGGCGGCCGACCACCCCGGCGGCCTCCATCAGCGCGGCGACCGCGGGCGCGGAGGTGAAGGTGACCGCGTCGAGGTGCCGGTCGGCGATCAGGTCGATCATCGCGAACATCGGCTCGGGGTCGTCGGCCGAGGCGACCCGATAGACGGTGACCGTGGTGACGTCGGCGCCCTGGCGACGGAGCGCGTGGGCCACCATCGACAGCGACTGGCCGTGCTCCTGGACGACGATCCGGCGACCCTGCAGGTCACGGCCGCGCAGGTGCTCGAGCACGTCCTCGAAGCACTCCGACTCCGGCGCCCACAGCTCGCGCAGGCCGCGGCGGCGCAGCGCGCCGACCGACTTCGGCCCGCGGGCCAGGATCTCGGCGGCGCGGATCGCGCCCAGCAGGTCCTCGAGCATCCCCCACGACTCGGCGGCGTCCAGCCAGGCCTTCATGCCGATGCCGGTGGTGGCGACGAACATGTCGACCGGACGGCTGAGCACCTCCTCGGTGGCGGCCCGCAGCGAGGCGTCGTCGACCTGGTTCGGGTCGACCGACAGCGCCGGAGCCCACTCGACGGCGGCGCCGCGCCGCTCCAGCAGCGCGATCTGCTCCTCGACCTTGCGGGCGGCCGTCACCCCGATCCGGTAGCCGGACAGCGGCCCCGGGGTCGGCGTGGCGGGGCCGCCGGGCGGGGTCGCGGGTGCCACCGGCGGGTGCGTCACTCAGCCTCCCTCGTCCGCGGCCTCGGCCGAGGCTCCTTGTGCTGCTCCATCGGTGTGCTCGCGAAGCGGCCCCACGAGGACCGTTCCGTCGGCCACGCGCACGGCGTAGGCCGGGACCCGGACCGTCGCGTCGTCGAGGCACTGCCCGGTGCGCAGGTCGAAGGCCTGCTTGTGCATCGGGGACGCCACGAACGGTCGCTCCTCGCCGGCCCCGTTGCCGGCCCCGCCCTTGGTGCCCACGATGCCACGGGACAGCACCGACGCCCGGGCATACGGATCGTAGTTGCTCAGCGCGAACACGCGGTCGTCGTGGGTGCGGAACACCGCCACCGCCTCTCCCCGGACCAGCACCGCCGCCCCGCCCTCGACCTCGAGGTCGTGGAGCCGGCACACCGGCTCCCAGGTGCGGGCGTCCTCCGGCGCGCCGAGCAGGTCCACCGCGGTCGCCTCGCCCGCGCTCATCGGGCCACCCCCGAGCCGACGGGGGCACCCACACCGATGGTGGTGCCGAGCACCACCGGACCGTCGGGCTCCGCGGGTCGCACCTGGTCGCGCTCGGTGGTGAAGCTGATGTGCGGGTCGGGCACGTCGGGGGCGTTGAGGAACGAGACGAACCGGGCCAGCTTGTCGGGGTCGTCGAGGGTGGCCTTCCACTCGTCGAAGTAGGTGTCGACGTGGCGGGCCATCGCCTCCTCCAGCTCCGTCCCGAGCCCCAGCGCGTCGTCGACGACGACCTCGCGCACCCGGTCCAGGCCGCCGTCGAGACTGTCCACCCAGGCGGCGGTGCGCTGCAGCCGGTCCGCGGTGCGGATGTAGTACATGAGGAACCGGTCCAGATAGCGCACCAGGGTCTCGGTGTCGAGGTCGCCGGCCAGCAGCCGGGCGTGCGCAGGGTTCGCGCCGCCGTTGCCGGCGACGTAGAGGTTCCAGCCCTTCTCGGTGGCGATCACCCCGAAGTCCTTCGCGCGGGCCTCGGCGCACTCGCGGGCACAGCCGGAGACGCCGCCCTTGAGCTTGTGCGGCGACCGCAGCCCCCGGTAGCGCAGCTCGAGGTCGATCGCCAGCTGCACGGAGTCCTGCACGCCGTAGCGGCACCAGGTGGAGCCGACGCAGGACTTCACGGTACGCAGCGACTTGCCGTAGGCGTGCCCGGACTCGAAGCCGGCGTCGACCAGCCGCCGCCAGATCGCCGGCAGCTGCTCGACCCGGGCACCGAACAGGTCGATCCGCTGACCGCCGGTGATCTTGGTGTAGAGGTCGAAGTCGCGGGCCACCTCGCCGATCACGATCAGCTTCTCCGGGGTGATCTCGCCGCCGGGGATCCGCGGGACGACCGAGTAGGTGCCGTTCTTCTGGATGTTGGCCAGGAACGCGTCGTTGGTGTCCTGCAGCGTGCGGGTGTCCTTGTCGAGCACGTGCCCGTTCAGCTGGCTGGCCAGGATCGAGGCGACCGCCGGCTTGCAGATGTCGCAGCCGCGGCCGCGGCCGTGTCCGGCGACGATGTCGTCGAAGCGGGTGTAGCCGTGCACGGCGACGACCTCGAACAGCTCCTGCCGGGTCAGCGGGAAGTGCTCGCACAGGCTCTTGTCGACGACCTTGCCGACCGCGGCGAAGTGGTCCTCGACCAGCTTCTTCACCACGGGCTTGCACGACCCGCAGGTGCTGCCGGCGCGGGAGCACTTCGTGACGCAGGCCGCGTCGGCGCAGGGCTCGTCGTCACGGGCGACCCGGTCGAGGATGTCGCCCTTGGTGACGTTGTTGCAGGAGCAGACCACCGCCTCGTCGGGCATCGCGTCGGTCGCCGAGCCTGCCGAGGCCCGGGCGGCGGGCAGGATCAGCCCCTCGGGGTTCTCCGGCAGCTCGATGCCGCTGCTCACCATCGGCCGGAGCAGGCCGTACGCCGAGGCGTCGCCGACCAGCACGCCGCCGAGCAGGCGCTTGCCGTCGTCGCTGACCACGAGCTTCTTGTAGACCCCGGCGACGGCGTCGGCGAAGACCAGCTCGAGGGCGCCCTCGGTGGCGGCGAACGCGTCACCGAAGCTGGCGACGTCGACGCCGAGCAGCTTCAGCTTCGTCGACATGTCGGCGCCGGTGAAGGCGCCGGGGCCGCCGAGCAGGGCGTCGACGACGACCTCGGCCATCGTGTAGCCGGGGGCGACCAGGCCGTACATCCGCCCGGCCGGCGCGGCGCACTCGCCGATCGCCCACACGTGCCGGTCGCTGGAGCGGCACTGCTCGTCGACCAGGACGCCGCCGCGCTCGGCGACCTCGAGCCCGGCGGTGCGGGCCAGCTGGTCGCGCGGGCGGATGCCGGCCGAGAACACGACGACCTCGGCCTCGACCGGGTCCGCGTCCTTCAGTTCCAGCCCCGCCGCGCGGCCGTCGCGCTCGACGACGGCGCTGGTCATCGCCCCCGTGTGCACGGTGAGTCCCAGGCTCTCGATGTGCCGGCGCAGCGTGGCACCGCCGGCGTCGTCGACCTGCACCGCCATCAGCCGGGGCGCCATCTCGACCACGTGGGTCTCGAGGCCGAGCTGGGCCAACGCGTTGGCCGCCTCGAGCCCGAGCAGGCCCCCGCCGACGACCGCCCCGACCCTGGCCGAACCGGCGGCCTCGCGGATCGCCTCGAGGTCCTCGATCGTGCGGTAGACGAAGCAGCCCGGCAGGTCGTGGCCCGGCACCGGCGGCACGAACGGCGCCGCCCCGGTGGCCAGCACCAGCTCGTCGTAGGCGAGCTCGGAGCCGTCGGAGAGCGAGACCGTGCGGGCGTCGCGGTCCAGCCCGACGGCCTCGACACCGGTCACCAGCCGCACCCGCGGGTCGTCGTACTCGCCCTCGGGCAGCAGGGAGAGCGCGTCGGCGCCGACCTCGAAGAACGAGGTGAGCGCGACCCGGTCGTAGGCCGGTCGCGGCTCGGCACCGACCACCACCACGTCGTAGGTCTCGGTCAGGCCGCGTTCGATCGCGGCCTGGGTGAACCGGTGGCCGACCATGCCGTGGCCGACGACGACGAGCGTCTTGCGCAGATGTGCCATCACGAGGGTGAACCTTTCGCAGGGACGAGCGAGGGGCGGGTGGCGAGCAGTTGGCGGACCGAGGCGGCGCAGCCGCCGCAGCCGGTGGTGGCCCGGGTGCGGTCGCGCACCTCCTCGAGGGAGGAGCAGGCGCGGATGGCGCCCGCAGCGACCCCGGCGCAGGCGCAGACCTCCGCGTCGTCGGGGAGGGCCGCGGGCCGGGTGGGCCGGTCGGCCATCAGCAGCGCACCGGGCTCTCCCGGCCCGAGCACGCTGCCGCGGTCGTAGTACTGGGTGATCAGGCCGATCCGGGAGAGGTCGCCGACGAGGGTGGCCGCGACGATGCGGCCCTCGTGCACCACGAGCTGGCGGTGCGAGCCGGCGAGCGGGTTGGTGACCTCGACGACCTGGCCCTCGGCGTGCTCGGGGTCGCCGAGGACGGCGACGTCGAGGTCGCTGGCGCGCAGCCGGGCCACCGACCTGGTGCCGGTGTAGCCGGCCTCGCCTCCGGTGAGGTGGACGGCGAGCTCGCCGGCCTGCTCCCAGGCCGGTGGCACGAACCCGCTGGTGCGGCCCTGTGCCAGACCCGGGGGCTCCGCGCAGTCGCCGATCGCGTGCACCCGCTCGTCGTCGACCGAGCGCAGCCGGTCGTCGACGACGACGCCGCGGCGCACGGTGAGGCCGGCGCGGCGGGCCAGCGCGGTGGAGGGCCGACCGCCGGCGGTGAGCACGACCAGGTCGGTGTCGAGGACGTAACCGTTGTCGAGCCGCAGCGCACCGCGCCCCCCTTCCGGCCCGTCGGTCTCACCGAGCCGGACCGCGCGGGCGCCGGTGTAGACGGTGGTGCCGAGCCGGCGCAGCTCGCGCGCGATGACCCCGCCGGCCTGCGGGCCGACCTGGCTGCGCAGCAGGTGCTCGCCGCCCTCGACCAGCTCGGTCCGCACCCCGCGGACGCCGAGGGCGCGGGCCACCTGGAGCCCCAGCAGGCCGCCGCCGACCACGACCGCGCGCCGCTCGGTGGTGACGCCGAGCGCGTCCCACCGGTCGAGCACCGCGCAGAGGCGCCGGCAGTCGTCGAGGCTGCGGAACGCGTGCACCCGCTCGTGCAGCCGGCCGTCCATGCGCACCAGCCCCCGGATCGGAGGCAGCGTGGGGATGCTGCCGGTGGCCAGCACCACCCGGTCGTAGGGCACCCGGTCGCCGTCGGCGAGCAGCACCTCGCGGGCCGCCCGGTCCACGTCGAGCACGCGGACGCCGAGCCGCAGGTCGACGCCGTGGGCGGCGTACCACTCGGCGTCGCGCAGGGTCAGCGTCTCGGCCCGGTGGGTGCCCTCGAGCACCGCGGACAGCAGGATCCGGTTGTAGGGCAGGTGGTCCTCGTCGCCGAGCACCGTGATCGAGCGGGCCCCGGCCGAGACCAGCTGCTCGGCCAGCCGCACCGCCGCCATCCCGGCCCCGATCACGACGACGCGCCCCGGCGACCTCATCGGGCCGCCCCCACGGTCTCGGGGCTCCGGCGCCGGCCCGCCGCCAGCGGCGCGACGGAGGCCGCACAGACCTTGAACTCGGGCATCCGGCTGGCCGGGTCGAGCGCGTCGTTGGTGAGCCGGTTGGCCCCGACCCAGTGGAACGGGACGAACACGGTGTCGGGCCGGATCCAGTCGACCACCCGGGCGGGCGCGGTCAGCGTGCCGCGGCGGGTGGTCACCGTGAGCGGCTCGCCGTCGTAGGCGCCGACGCGGGTCGCGAGCATCGGGTGCAGCTCGACGAACACCCCCTCGTCGGGCAGGTCGCGGACGCGCCGCGTCTGGGCACCGGACTGGTACTGCGCGAGCACCCGGCCGGTGGTCAGGTGCACCGGGAACTCCGGGCAGGGCTGCTCGGCGGCGCCCCGGTGCTCGACGACGTGGCAGCGGGCGCGGCCGTCGGGCGTGGGGAAGGTGTCGGCGAACAGCCGCGGCGTGCCGGGGTGGCTGCGCCCGTCCAGCGGGGCCGGGCACGGCCAGAACACCCCGTGCTCGGCGCGGATGCGCTCGTAGTCGATGCCCGCGTAGTCCGCCGGCCCACCCGCCGACGCCCGGCCCAGCTCGGCGAAGACCTCGGCCGGGTCGGCGCTGAACGGCACCGGCGAGCCCACCCGCGCCGCCAGGTCGGCGATCACCTCCAGCTCGTCGCGCACGCCCTCGGGCGGGGCGACCGCCCGCTCGCGCAGGATCACCCGGCCCTCGAGGTTGGTCATCGTGCCGGTCTCCTCGGCCCACTGGGTCACCGGCAGCACGACGTCGGCCAGGGCGGCGGTCTCCGACATCACCAGGTCCGCCACGACCAGCAGGTCCAGGGCCGCCAGCCGGTCGGCGACGTGGGTGGCGTTGGGCGCGGAGACCGCGATGTTGCTGGCGAAGACCAGCAGCGCGCGGGGCCCGCCGTCGGTGCCCAGCGCGTCGAGCATCTCGTACGCCGAGCGGCCGGGGCCGGGCAGCGACGCGGCGGGAACCCCCCACACGGCGGCCACGTGGTCGCGGGCCGCGGGGTCGTCGATCATCCGGTAGCCGGGCAGCTGGTCGGCCTTCTGGCCGTGCTCGCGGCCGCCCTGGCCGTTGCCCTGCCCGGTGAGGCAGCCGTAGCCGGCGAACGGCCGGCCGGGCAGCCCGAGCGCCAGCGCGAGGTTGATCCAGGCCAGCACCGTGTCGCTGCCCTGGCTGTGCTGCTCGGCGCCGCGAGCGGTCAGCACCATCGCCCGCGGCCGCCGGCCATCGGACCCCGCGAGCAGCCGGGCCAGCGCCCGCAGCTCGTCGGTGGCGACGCCGGTGACCCGCTCGACCCGCTCGGGCCACCAGGCGGCGACCGAGCGGCGTACCTGCTCGAAGCCGTTGGTGCGGGCGGCGACGTACTCCTCGTCGACCGCGCCGATCGCGTCGACCAGGTGCAGCAGTCCGAGCGCGAGGGCCAGGTCGGTGCCGGGCACCGGCTGCAGGAACAGGTCGGCGCGCTCGGCGGTGGGGGTGCGCCGGGGATCGACGACCACGACCGTGCCGCCGCGCTCGCGCAGCCGGTCGAGGTGCCGGGCGGCGGGCGGCATGGTCTCGGCGAGGTTGGAGCCGACCAGCACGACCACGTCGGTCTGCTCGATGTCGGCCAGCGGGAACGGCAGCCCCCGGTCCACGCCGAACGCCCGGTTGCCGGCCGACGCGGCCGACGACATGCACCACCGGCCGTTGTAGTCGATCTGGCTGGTGCCGAGCGCGACCCGGGCGAGCTTGCCGAGCGAGTAGGCCTTCTCGTTGGTGAGCCCGCCGCCGCCGAAGACCCCGACCGCGTCCGGTCCGTGCTGCTCCCGCAGCGCGATGAGCCGCTGCGCGACCAGGTCGAGTGCCTCGTCCCAGCCGGCCGCGCGCAGCTCGCCGGTGGCGCGGTCGCGCACCAGCGGCGTGGTGAGCCGTTCGCGGTGCCCGCGGAGCCCGGTCGCGGTCCAGCCCTTGCGGCACAGCGCGCCCTCGTTGACCGGGAACTCCGGCCACGGCTGCACCTGGAGGGTGCGCCCGCTGCGGGCGAGCGTCATGCCACACTGCAGCGAGCAGTAGGGACAGTGGGTCTGGGTCATCGGGGGGCTCAGACCTCGGCGGCGACCAGGCCGCGGGCCCGGGCCCGGGCGGGGGCCCGCAGGTAGACGGCGTAGGTGACCAGCGCGCACACCACGTAGAAGGCGGTGAAGACCGTGAACGCGCCCTTGGTGGCCTCCATCGGGTTGTCCACCCACGGCGAGCTGAACGCGAGCGGGATCAGGAAGCCGCCGACGGCGCCCACCGCGCCGATCACGCCGATCGCCGCGGAGGCCTGCTTGGTCGCCAGCGCCAGCGCGGAGGCGCGCTCGGGGGTGCCCGGGGTGGTCTCCCGCTCCGCCTCGCCCCGCCAGATCGCGGGGATCATCTTGTAGGTCGAGCCGTTGCCGACACCGGTGGCGGCGAACACGACCAGGAAGAACGCCAGGAACCACGGGAACCAGGACTGGTTGTCGGTCGCGATGGCCGGGTCCTGGGTGGGGTTCGGGGTCAGCTGGGTCAGCGTCCACAGCACCGCCAGCGTGCTGACGATCATCAGCCCGAACGCGGCGAGCGTGATCCGCGCGCCACCGAACCGGTCGGCCAGCCAGCCGCCGAACGGCCGGGTGGCGGAGCCGACCAGCGCGCCGAGGAACGCGTAGTAGGCGAAGTAGATCCCGGTGCCCAGCGGGGCCGGGTCGGGCACCCAGAAGTTCAGCTTGATCAGCAGCGGCATCGCCGCGGAGTAGCCGATGAACGAGCCGAACGTGCCGATGTAGAGGAACGACATCAGCCAGGTCTGGCGGTGGCGCAGCACCTGCAGCTGCTCGCGGGGGCGGGAGACGGCGGTGCCGAGGTTGTCCATGAAGAGGTACGCCGCGAGGGTCGCCACGACCGCGAGCCCGGCGTAGACCCAGGCCGCGCGCTCCAGGTGGATGCCACCCTCGCTGGCCTTGACCATGCCGAAGATGCCGGCACCGCCGACGATGACGGGCAGGAAGAGCTGGATCAGCGAGACGCCCAGGTTGCCGCCCGCGGCGTTGAGCCCGAGCGCGGCGCCCTTCTTGGCCGCGGGGTAGAAGAAGTTGATGTTGGCCATCGAGCTGGCGAAGTTGCCGCCGCCCAGCCCCGCGGTCGCCGCGATAAGGCAGAACACCCAGAACGGGGTGCCGGGGTGCTGCACGGCGTACGCGAAGCCCAGCGTCGGCACCAGCAGCAGGCCCGCGCTCACCATGGTCCAGTTGCGGCCGCCGAACTTCGGCACCGCGAACGTGTAGGGCAGCCGGAGCAGCGAGCCGACCAGGTTGGGCAGGGCGACCAGCAGAAAGAGCTGCTGGGGGCTGTAGTCGAAGCCGAGCGCCACCAGGAACGCCGAGCTCACGCTCCAGATCAGCCACACCGAGAAGCCGAGGTGCTCGGCGAAGATCGACCAGAGCAGGTTGCGGCGGGCGACGCGGCGGCCGGTCGCCTCCCAGAACTGCTCGTCCTCAGGCTCCCAGCGGTCGATCCAGCGGCCGGTACGCCGGGCGCGGACGGGGGCGGGAGGGCCGGCGGGGGACGTGGTGGCCGGCGTGCCGGGCTGGCTCGTGACGGTCATGGGTGCTCCTCGAGAGGGGACGACCCAGCCATCGTCGGCAGTCGACGTAACACCCCGGCGCGCGCCGGAGTCTCCGCGACGTCAACTTGTCCTCACAGCCTCACGGGGCTCACGGCCTCACGGCCGGACGCCTCCCGCCGGAGCGTGATCAGGCGGGAGCGACCGCGCCGCGCCACAGGGCGCGGGCGGCACCGGCTGCGACGACGCCGCCGGCGAAGACCATCAGCAGGCCGGGCCCGGGGAGCCAGCCGCTGAAGCCGACCAGTCCGGCCACGTGCAGCACCTGCCAGACCGGCAGCACCAGCGCCGGCGCCGCCATCAGCCCGGCCTGCACCGCGGCCGCCCGACGGGAGGGGATCAGCGCCCCGGCCAGGCCGAGCATCGCGAAGTAGAAGGTCCACAGCCCGCCGCCGCGCACCCCGGACAGCGAGCCCAGGGAGGTGTAGATCCACGGCAGGAACGAGCCGAGCACGACCATCCCGACCGCGAGCGCGAGCCGGCGCCGCGCGGGGTCCGGTGCCCGTCGGGTGCGGACGCGCCCGTTCCGGGAGGTCGGCACGGAGGTCGCTGCGAGGTCACCTGAGGCTGCCATGCGGCGACTCTACGAACCGTGACCGCGGTCACGCCATGCCCACGACCCGCGAGATGACCGTTCGCAGCGGGCCGGACACGACGAACGGTCGGTCCGGCGCGACCAACGGTCACGTCGAGGCGTCTATGGCCCCTGCGAGCGCCCGCCGGGCCGCGCGGCGACCGTTCGCCGCGTGATCCACGCCACTGACCGCAGCAGGTGACCTGAGTCACATCTCGGCCTTGACCGGCGACACGGCGGGTTGCTTGCCTCACCCGAGCCGATTCCGGGTGTCGGTGCCCCAGCTCCATCCGCTCATCCATCCGCACATCCACCCGCCCCTGGAGGAGAGAACCCCATGGACGAAGCAGCGCGCCAGTCGTACTGGCGCTCCAACCTACGGTTGATGGCCGTCTTGCTCACGGTCTGGGCGCTGGTGTCCTTCGGCGCCGGGATCATCTTCGTCGAGCCGCTCAACGAGATCGAGATCGCCGGCTTCCCGCTCGGGTTCTGGTTCGCCCAGCAGGGCTCGATCATCACCTTCGTCGTGCTCATCGCCATCTACGTGTGGCGCATGGACAAGCTCGACCAGAAGCACGGGATCGACATCGACGGCTACGGCGAGGAGGTGCACCACTCGTGACCGACATCCAGACCTGGACGCTCGTCTTCGTCCTCATCACGTTCGGCATCTACATCTACATCGCCTACGCGAGCCGGGTGAGCAGCACCTCCGGCTTCTACGTCGCCGGCGGCGGCATCCCGGCCCCGGCCAACGGCGCCGCGATCGCGGCGGACTGGATGAGCGCGGCGTCGTTCATCTCGATGGCCGGCATCATCGCCCTCGCGGGCAACGGCTACGCCGGGTCGGTCTACCTGATGGGCTGGACCGGCGGCTACGTGCTGCTGGCGCTGCTGCTCGCGCCGTACCTGCGCAAGTTCGGCAAGTACACGATCCCCGACTTCGTGGGTGACCGGTACTCCGAGAGCGCCCGCCTGGTCGCGGTGGTCTGCGCGATCGTCGTGTCGTTCGTCTACGTCGCGGGCCAGATGGCCGGCGTCGGCCTGGTCTTCCAGCGGTTCCTGGGCGTCGGCACCACCACCGGCGTCGTCATCGGCATGGCGATCGTCTTCTTCTACGCCGTGCTCGGCGGCATGAAGGGCATCACCTGGACCCAGGTCGCCCAGTACAGCGTCCTGATCGTGGCCTACCTGATCCCCGCGGTGGCGATCTCCGCCGAGCTCAGCGACATCCCGGTCCCGCAGATCGGCTTCGGCCAGATCCTCGGCGAGCTCGACGGTCTGCAGCAGGACCTCGGCATCGCGGCGTACACCGAGGCGTTCACCCAGACCTCGATGACGAACATGGTGCTGATCACCGCGGCGCTGATGTTCGGCACCGCGGGCCTGCCGCACGTGATCGTGCGCTTCTACACCGCCAAGAGCGTGCGCGCGGCGCGCTACTCCGCGCTCTGGGCGCTGTTCTTCATCTCGCTGCTCTACACCACCGCCCCCTCGATCGCGGCGTTCAGCAAGCTGCAGGTCATCAAGGACCTCGACGGGACGGCGCTGGCCGACGTGCCGGGCTGGTTCAACACCTGGGCCGACGTCGGGCTGATCACCGGCGCCGACGGCGGCGCCGTCGCCGACGCCAACAACAACGGGGTGATCGACTACACCACCGAGGTCGTCATCAACAACGACATCATGGTGCTGGCCGCACCCGAGATCGGCGGCCTCCCGGCCCCGATCGTGGGCCTGGTCGCCGCGGGGGCCCTCGCCGCCGCGCTGTCCACCGCCTCCGGGCTGCTGCTGGTGATCTCCTCCTCGGTCGCCAACGACGTCTACTACAAGAAGATCAACCCCGCCGCCACCGAGGCGAAGCAGCTGATGGTCGGCCGCATCGCGATGGCCGGCGCGATCCTGGTCGCCGGCTACCTCGGCATCAACCCTCCCGGATTCGTGGCCCAGGTGGTCGCCTTGGCCTTCGGGCTGGCGTGTGCGAGCTTCTTCCCGATCCTGGTGCTCGGCATCTTCTGGAAGAAGTGCACCGCCGCAGGCGCCACGGCCGGCATGGTCGTCGGGCTCTCGGTGACGATGGCCTACATGATCTGGACCGTCGACATCTGGGGCAACAGCGACGGCCTCTGGAGCATCCCGGAGACCGGGTTCGGCACCATCGGCATGCTGATCAACTTCGCGGTGACGATCATCGTCTCCCAGTTCACCAAGAAGCCCAGCCCGGTGATGCAGGAGCTGGTCGAGGAGATCCGCTACCCCGGCCGCACCGACCTGGTGGCCAAGCACGCGGCAGGCGAGGAGATCGCCTGACCCACAGTCCCTGGGGCCCTGTGGTGACCTGCCCCACAGGGTCCTAGGCTGGCCGCGAGGCGGCATTCCACACCACGCCGGGCTTCCGGCCCGCCCGCCGCGGCACCCTCCGGGGTGTCGCGGCGGTTCCAGATACGAGGAGTGATCGTGACCGAAGAGACGCTGTCGAACCTGAGCCACGAGGAGCGGCGGTTCGAGCCGCCGGCCGAGCTCGCGGCCAGCGCGAACCTCACCGCGGAGGCCTACGAGCGGGCCGCCGCCGACCCGGAGGCCTTCTGGGCCGAGCAGGCCGAGCGCCTCGACTGGCACCAGAAGTGGGACCGGGTCCTGGACTGGGACGACCCGCCGTTCGCCAAGTGGTTCGTCGGCGGCAAGCTCAACGCCGCCTACAACTGCGTCGACCGGCACGTCGAGGCCGGCCGCGGCGACAAGGTGGCCATCCACTGGGTGGGTGAGCCCGAGGACGACACCCGCTCGCTGACCTACGCCGACCTGCAGCAGGAGGTCAACAAGGCCGCGAACGCGCTCACCGAGCTGGGCGTGCGCGCCGGCGACCGGGTCGCGATCTATCTGCCGATGATCCCCGAGGCGATCGTGACGATGCTCGCCTGCGCGCGTCTCGGCGCCCCCCACACGGTCGTGTTCGGCGGCTTCTCCTCCGACGCGCTCGCCTCCCGGCTCGCCGACTGCCAGGCCAAGGTCGTCGTCACCGCCGACGGCGGCTACCGGCGCGGCTCCGCGTCGGCGCTGAAGCCCGCGGTCGACGAGGCACGCGTCAAGGCCGCCGACAACGGGCACCGCGTCGAGAAGGTCCTCGTGGTGCGGCGTACCGGCCAGGAGCTCGCGGAGGGCAGCTGGGAGGACGGCGTCGACGTGTGGTGGCACGACGCCGTCGACGGCGCCTCGGCCGAGCACGAGTGCGAGTTCTTCGACTCCGAGCACCCGCTCTACGTCATGTACACCTCCGGAACCACCGGCAAGCCGAAGGGCATCCTGCACACGACCGGCGGCTACCTGACCGGCTGCGCCTACACCCACTGGGCGGTCTTCGACCTCAAGCCCGAGACCGACGTCTACTGGTGCACCGCCGACATCGGGTGGGTCACCGGCCACAGCTACATCGTCTACGGGCCGCTGGCCAACGGGGCCACCCAGGTGCTCTACGAGGGCACGCCCGACAGCCCCGAGCGCGGCCGCTGGTGGAAGATCATCGAGCAGTACGGCGTGACGATCTTCTACACCGCACCGACCGCGATCCGCTCGTTCATGAAGCAGGGCCGCGAGATCCCCGACCGTCACGACATGTCGTCGTTGCGCATCCTCGGGTCGGTGGGCGAGCCGATCAACCCCGAGGCCTACGTGTGGTACCGCGAGGTCATCGGCGGCAACCGCACGCCGGTGGTCGACACCTGGTGGCAGACCGAGACCGGCGCGATCATGATCTCCCCGCTGCCCGGCGTCACCGCCGGCAAGCCGGGCTCGGCGATGACCGCGATCCCCGGTGTCGCCGCCGAGGTGGTCAACGACGAGGGCCACCCGGTGCCCGACGGCTCCGGGGGCTACCTGGTGCTCAGCAAGCCGTGGCCCTCGATGCTGCGCACGATCTGGGGTGACGACCAGCGGTTCAAGGACACCTACTGGTCGCGGTTCCCGGCCACCGCGGAGCGCGGCGCCTACTACTTCGCCGGTGACGGCGCGAAGAAGGACGAGGACGGCGACATCTGGGTGCTCGGCCGGGTCGACGACGTCATGAACGTCTCCGGCCACCGGCTCTCGACCACCGAGATCGAGTCGGCGCTGGTCTCGCACCCGAAGGTCGCCGAGGCCGCGGTGGTGGGCGCGAAGGACGAGGACACCGGGCAGGCGGTCTGCGCGTTCGTGATCCTGCGCGACGAGGCCGGCGACGGGGGCGACGACATCGTCGCCGAGCTCCGGGGTCACGTGCGCAAGGAGATCGGCCCGATCGCCACCCCGCGCCAGATCATGGTGGTGCCCGAGCTGCCGAAGACCCGCTCCGGCAAGATCATGCGCCGGTTGCTGCGCGACGTCGCCGAGAACCGCGAGGTCGGCGACGTCACCACGCTGGCCGACTCCACGGTGATGGACTTGATCTCGGGCCGGCTCACCTCGGGCCGCTCCGACGAGGCCTGACCCGCCCCCTCTCCCAGCGGTTCACCTGACGCCGAGTCGGCGCTTCTGCAGACGCAGGGGCGCCGACTCGGCGTTTGGGCGTCCTACTGGCGGTTCGGGTCGGTGGGGAAGCTGTCGAACAGGTCCGGCACGCTGTCGTGGTCGGTGTCGACGCTCTCCCGCTCGGCCAGGTCGCGGTAGTAGCGGTTGCGCGGCACGAGCACGAGGCTCGCCAGGCCGGCCGCGATCACCGAGGCGGCCAGGATCGCGATCTTCGCGTGGTCGTAGTGCGCCGACTCGGTGCCGAAGCTGAGCTCGGAGATCAGCAGCGAGACCGTGAAGCCGATGCCGGCGAGCAGGGTCATGCCGAGCAGGTCGCGCCAGGTGATGTCAGGGTCGAGGTTGGCGTGGCGGGTGCGGGTGATCAGCCAGGTCGAGGCCATGATGCCGATCGGCTTGCCGAGCACCAGGCCCAGCACCACGCCCCAGACGACCGAGTCCTCGACCAGGGCACCGAACCCGCCGCCCTCGCTGAGCGAGACCCCGGCGGAGAAGAACGCGAAGACCGGCACGCAGAACCCGGCCGAGATCGGGCGCACCCGGTGCTCGAGCACCTCGGCCAGGCCGGGTCCGGAGTCGACCGGGTGCTGCTTGCGCAGCACCGGGACCGTGAAGCCGAGCACCACGCCGGCGATGGTCGCGTGCACCCCCGACTCGAGGAACAGCGCCCACGCGACGGCCGCGAGCGGGAGCAGCAGCACGTAGGCGACCCAGCGCCGGGTGCCGACGAACGCGGACGCCTTCTGCACCACGAGCGCGAACGCCGCGATCGGCACGACGGACAACAGCAGCATCTCGGGCTTGAGCTCGCTGGTGTAGAAGATCGCGATGATCGCGATCGCGATCAGGTCGTCGACGACCGCCAGCGTGAGCAGGAACAGCCGCAGCGGCGAGGGCAGCCGGGAGCCGATCACCGCGAGCACCGCCACCGCGAACGCGATGTCCGTGGCCGCCGGGATGGCCCAGCCCCGCAACGTCTCGCCGCCGGCGGCCAGGTTGATCACCGTGTAGATGAGCGCGGGCACCATGACCCCGCCGAACGCCGCGGCCACCGGCACGATCGCCCGGTCGAAGCTGCGCAGGTCGCCCGCGACGAACTCCTTCTTCAGCTCCAGGCCGACCAGGAAGAAGAAGACCGCGAGAAGCCCGTCGGCGGCCCAGTGACCGAGGCTCAGGTCGAGGTGCAGACCCAGCACGTCGCCGCCGACGTGCCAGTCGCGCAGCTCGAAGTAGCTGTCGCCGAAGGGCAGGTTGGCCCACAGCAGCGCAACCACGGCGCCGGCGATGAGCAGCGCCCCGCCGATGGTCTCGGTGCGGAGGATGTCGGCGACGCGCTGGTACTCGCCCCAGCTGGGGCGAGACAGCACCCGACGGGAGCCGTTCGATTGGGGGGGCGTGGAAGTCACGGCGGGTGGGAACCTCTCGGTGGGCAGCATCGACGACGTGCCGACCAGACTTCCCGGCTCACCGGGTCCGATGGTAGCGGGCGCCGGGCCCGACACGGTTCTGTAGGGTCAGCACCGCAGCACCACCCGCACTCGAAGCCGCACTCGAACCAGCACCGAGGAGCCTCATGGCCACCGAACCGGTCAAGGACACCGATCCCACCATCGGACGTCTCGTCGCCGACGCGAGCCGCGACATCTCCACGCTGGTGTCGAAGGAGATCGAGCTCGCCAAGTCAGAGCTCAAGGTGAGCTTCAAGGCCGGCGGCACCGGCATCGGCCTGTTCGCCGCCGCCGGGTTCGTCGCAGTGCTGGCGATCATCATGCTGTCGGTCTCGCTGGCCTACTTCATCCACTGGAACGGCTCGGGTCTCTCGCTCCACTGGGCGTTCCTGATCGTCTTCGCCCTCTACCTGCTGATCACCGCGCTGCTGGGCTACCTCGGGGTGAAGAAGGTCAAGCAGGTACGCGCCCCCGAGGCCGCGATCCGGCAGGGCAAGGAGATCCCCTCGGCGCTGAAGGGTCACTAACCCGCGCACCCTCCGGTCGACACCTCGGCGTCGCTGAGCCGGCCGGTCTCGGCGCTCTGCGCCACCTGCTCGGCGGTGAGCGCGTAGCCGGTCTCGGAGTCGGTCACCGACGCCGCGAAGACCACGCCGACCACGTCACCGTCGGCGGAGACCACCGGGCCACCGGAGTTGCCCGGCCGCACCACCCCGCGCAGCGAGAACACCTCGCGCACGATGGTGTCCTCGCCGTAGATGTTGGGCGAGCGCAGCCGTTGCTCGGCGCGGACCCGCCCCGCGACCGCGGAGAACGGGCCGTCCTCGGGATAGCCCAGCACCGCGACCGGGTCACCGGCCTCGGCGGTCTGGTCGAACGGCAGGAACGGCGCGTCGCCCGCCTCGAGCTTGAGCACCGCCACGTCGAGGTCCTCGTCGTAGAGCACCACCTGCGCGGCCACCAGGCTGCCGTCGATCTCGACCTGGGGGTCGCTCACCCCGGCCACCACGTGGGCGTTGGTCATCAACGTGTCGTCGGCGTAGAGGAAGCCGCTGCCCTCGATGCCCCGGCCGCAGCTGTTGGTGCCGCGGATCTTCAGCACGCTCTCCTGCGCCGCCGCGACGTCGGGGTCGCGCAGCATCTTCTCGTCGCCGGGACGCACCTCGACGATCCGCTCGGGCGCGAACGGCTCGAGGTAGCGGGGGAAGAAGCTCGCGCCGACCACGTTGTTGAACGCCTGCAGCACCCCACCGGCCTCCGCGGGCAGCACGTCGTCGACCCGCTCGAGCACCTTCGACCCGCGCACCAGCGGGGTCACGCCGTCGATGCGCGACCCGGAGATCGCCACGCCGAGCGCCCACGCGACCAGCAGCACGGCGGCGGCGCTCAGGGCCGCACCGCCGACGGCGTCGAGCGCCCGGGCGGGATGCCAGGTGATCCGGTCGCGGATGCGGGCGCCGGTGTACTGGAGGACCGCCTGGCCGAGCGAGGCCGAGAGGATCACGATGAACAGCGCCCCGAGCGAGACCAGCAGCGACGGGGCGGCGTCGCCGAGCGCCAGCGGCGCCAGCCACACCCCGAAGAGCCCACCGAGCAGCAGCCCGGCGGTCGCGAAGGCGCCCGTGACGAAGCCCTGCCAGTAGCCGGAGAGGGCATACGCGGAGACCAGCACGAGCAGCAGCCAGTCGAGAAGGTTCACGAAGGTCCCCCCTGGCGGCCCTCGGGCTCCTCGATGTCGAGCATGCCGGAGCGTGCGGCCCGCTGCGCCGGGGAGTCGCCGGCGAGCATGTACTCCGGCAGGTCGCGCACCCGGGTGTCGTCCCAGGGGCGGGTCCAGCCGAGGAAGTCGAAGAGCCGGGCGATGATGCCGCCGGTGAAGCCCCACAGGATGACGTCGTTCTCGGGCCCGATCAGGAAGCCAGGGCTGCGGTAGCCGCGGGGATGCCGCACGGTGACCCGGTGCTCCGGGTCGAGCAGCTCCTCGATCGGCGCGTGGTGGATCGCGTGCACCTCGGCTCGGCTGACCACGTCGACCCGGCCCGGCTCGCGCCACCAGCCGAGCACCGGGGTGACCGCGAAGTTGCTCGGTGGCAGCCACAGCTCGGGCAGCTCTCCGAACACCTCGACCGAGGACGGCACCACGCCGACCTCCTCCTCGGCCTCGCGCAGCGCCGCCTCGACCACTCCCTCGCCCGGGTCGAGCGCACCGCCGGGGAACGACACCTGGCCGGGGTGGGAGCGCATGTCGTGGGCCCGCTCGGTGAGCAGCAGCTCGCCGCCGCGCTCACCCTCGCCGAACAGCATCAGCACCGCACCGCGGCGCACGTCGGCGCCCTCGGGCGGCACGAACCGGGTCAGGTGCTCGGCCTCGATCCGGTCGACGGCCTCGGCCACCGGCTGCAGCCAGTCGGGCAGACCGGGGTGCCCTCCGGTGGAGCCGGTCACAGGGCCACGCCCAGGTGCCGCTCCACCAGGTCGACCAACTCGTCGACCGACTCGATCTCCCCCGCGTCGATGCCGGCGACTTGGCCGTCGGCGTCGACGAACGCCGTCAGCGGAAGCCCGCGGAACGCGAAGGAACCCGAGCCGCCGACCCGCTCCTGCGGGTCGGCCAGCAGCGGGTAGGTGACCCCGGTCTCGCCCACCAGCTGCATCGCCCGCTCCGGCTGCGGGTCGTTGTAGTCGACGCCCATCACCGTGACCCGGTCGCCGAACCGCTCGTGGAACGCCTGGATCACCGGCATCTCCTCGCGGCACGGGCCGCACCAGGCCGCCCAGAAGTTCAGCACCAGCGGCCCACGCAGGGCGGCCAGGTCGACGTCGGGCCCGCCGCCGAAGCAGGCCAGCGTCACCTCCGGCAGCCCTTGCTCGACCGGCTGCCCGGTGCCGGGCGCGCAGTCCTCGACGCCGGCCGCGGCCTTGAGCTCGCGCAGCTCGGGGGTGTCGACGTCGACCTTCGCCTCCCCCGGTGGGGCGACGCCGTCGTCGCCACAGGCGGCCAACACCGGCGCGGAGAGCAGCAGCGCCGCGGCGAGCGCGGCAACGACACGGCCCCTCACGCCCGGCCCTCGGTCTTGACCAGCTTCGCGGCCTCGTCGGGGTCGGTCGGTCCCTCGCCGTACGCCGGGCACCAGCGCGCGACCGGACAGGCGCCGCAGGCGGGCTTGCGGGCGTGGCAGATGCGCCGGCCGTGCCAGATCAGGTGGTGGCTGAGCATCGTCCAGTCGCGCTTGGGGAACAGCTCGCCGACCGCGTGCTCGACCTTGACCGGGTCGGTCTCGTCGGTCCAGCCGAAGCGGCGCACGAGCCGCCCGAAGTGGGTGTCGACGGTGATGCCGGGGACGTCGAAAGCGTTGCCGAGCACCACGTTGGCGGTCTTGCGGCCCACGCCGGGGAGCGTCACCAGGTCGGCCAGCCGCGGCGGCACCTGGCCGTCGTACCGCTCGACGAGGGCCTGGCTGAGCTTGAGCAGCGCCTCGGTCTTGGCCCGGAAGAACCCCAGCGGGCCGACGATCTGCTCCAGGTGTCCGCGCTCGGCGGCCGCCATGGCGGCGGGGTCGGGGTAGGCCGCGAACAGCGTGGGACGCACCGCGTTGACCCGCTTGTCGGTGGTCTGCGCGGAGAGAACCGTGACCACGAGCAGCTGGAACGGGTCGTCGAAGTCGAGCTCGCACCGGGCCTCGGGGTAGGTCTGCGCGAGCACCCGGTCGATCTTGCGGGCACGGCGGACCAGGCCGGTGCGGGTCTCGGGGGCGGGCACGGAGTCAGACTAGACGGCCGGACGAACCGCACAGTGTGCTGGGCGACACACCCCCGTGTCGAGCCCTCCTTTTCGCTGTGACCAATCGCACTGAGTAGGATTGCGAGTGTCTGACGAGCGTCAGGCAACGACGAGGAGGATCCGTGGACAACGACGTGCTGCGCCAAGCACCGCTCTTCAGTGCGCTGGACGACGAGGCGGCCACGGCCCTGCGGGCGTCGATGAGCGAGACCCGGCTGCGCCGCGGTGACGTGCTCTTCCACGAGGGCGACTCCGGCGACCGGCTCTACATCTGCCTCGACGGCAAGGTGAAGCTCGGCCGCACCTCCGCCGACGGCCGCGAGAACCTGCTGGCGATCCTCGGCCCCGGCCAGATGTTCGGCGAGCTGTCGCTGTTCGACCCGGGCCCGCGCTCGGCCACGGTCACCGCCGTCACCGACGCCTCGTTCGCCTCGCTCTCCCACGAAGACCTCCTCAAGTGGCTCGACGGCCGCCCGGTCGTGGCCCGTGGCCTGCTCTCCCAGCTGGCCGGCCGGCTGCGCAAGGCCAACGACGTCGTCGCCGACCTGGTCTTCTCCGACGTGCCCGGTCGCGTCGCCAAGGCGCTGCTCGACCTCGCGGACCGGTTCGGCCGCACCGCCGACGACGGCGTGCACGTGCACCACGACCTCACCCAGGAGGAGCTCGCCCAGCTGGTCGGCGCCTCCCGCGAGACCGTCAACAAGGCGCTGGCCGACTTCGCCTCCCGCGGCTGGCTGCGGCTCGAGCCGCGCTCGGTCGTGATCATGGACGTCGAGCGGCTGGGCCGCCGCGCCCGCTGACGGTCCTCCCGCGAGATTCTTCTGCTTGGCTGACCCCCGAGGTCGCTCCTGCGTGCGTCGTAGGGAGTGAAAGGGGGCTCGGGTGCCGTTCACAGCTCACGACGACCACTCCGGGGCGAGTGCCGAGGAGCGGTTCAACGCCTTCGTGGTGGCGCGCACGCCTGCCCTGTCGCGCACGGCGTACCTCCTCACCGGGGACGCCCACCTCGCGGAGGACCTCGTGCAGACAGCGCTCTTCAAAGCCGCCAGGAGCTGGCACCGCATCGAGGGTGACCCGGAGCCCTACGTGCGGCGCATCCTCTACACCCAGAACGTGTCCTGGTGGCGTTCGCGGCGCCGGATGCGCGAGCACGCGCTGCCGGAGCAGTACGACGCCGCGACGCCGGCCGCCGACCCCGACCTGCGGCTCACCCTCGAGCAGGCACTCGGCCGGCTCACCACGCGCCAGCGCACCGTGCTGGTGCTGCGCTACTTCGAGGACCTCACCGAGGTGCAGGCCGCCGAGGTGCTCGGCATCGGCGCCGGCACGGTGAAGTCGATCGGCCGGCAGGCCCTGGCCCGGCTGCGCACCCTGGCGCCCGAGCTGGCCGAGCTGGTCGGCGAGCCCGCGGGAGGCTCCGCATGACCGGCCGGCTGCGCGAGGAGCTGCAGCGGCTCGGCGAGGTGGCGCCGGTGGTGGAGGTGCCCGCCGACACCTGGTCCCGCGGGCGGCGGGCCCGGCGACGTGACCAGGCCCTGACGCTGGCGGCCGTCGCCGCCGTGCTCGCGGTCGTCGGTGGGCTGGTCGCCTGGCTGCCGCAGCGCGACCAGCCGCCGGTCGCCGACACCGACTCGCTCGGCGTCCCCGAGCGGCTCTACTCGGTGCCGGAGCGGATGTCGGACCGCCGGCTGGACGACACCTGGTCGAGCGGCGAGGTCACCGACGACCTGGCGGTGGGGGTGGCCGCGGCCGCCTGGGTCACCGAGGCCGGGCTGCCGGTCGTGGTCGACGCCGCGGAGGGTGACTACCACCTGCTCGACCTGCCCGACTTCGGTGGCAACAACTCACACGTGGCCGACGGGTTCACCCCGCCCACGGTCGCGCTCGCGCCCGACGGCCGCTCACTGGCCTACTCCTACGCCTCCCTCGACCCCGAGGGAGACGAGGCGTTCGAGACGCGCGACGCAGCGGCCGCCGAGCCGATCCCCAGCGGCCTGCGGGTGCTCGACCTGGTCACCGGCGACCTGCGCACGGTCGAGATCGCGGGGTTCGACGGCACGGCGGTCAGCCAGATCGCGTGGTCGCCGGGCAGCACCTGGCTGGCCTGGGTCGGTGCGCACCAGGGCACCTGGACCCCGGACGGCTCGGGCGCGGAGTTCCCGACCGGCGGCCGGGTGGCGCCGGGCGCGACGACCTCGCAGCCGCTGCGCCTGGGCGACCACGAGTCGGCCACGCTGGCCGTCGACGACACCGGCGAGGTGTGGGCGGTGGACGAGGGGCGGCTGGTGCGCTGGACGGGCGGCGAGCCGCGCGGCGTGGCCGTCCGCGGAGACATCTGGCCCCGCCACGCCGTGCTCACCTCCGGAGGGCTCGCGGTCGGCACGCGCGACGAGCTCGAGGTCGGGCTGATCGACGCGCGGGGGCGGGTGAGCAGGATCCAGGCGAACGGCGACCTGCCGGTCGGAGGCGGCAGCGCCGAGGTGCTCGGCACTCTCGGCGATGACCTCGTGGTCCGCACCCGCAGCGCCGACGACACCGACGGCCAGCTGCTGCTGCTCTCCACCGACGGCGCCGCCGAGGTCGTCGGCAGCGTGGAACCCGGCGTGCCCGACACGCTCAGTCTCGCCACCGGCCTGATGACCGCAGAGCGCCCCAGCGTCGAGCGACCGGCGCCCGACTGGCCGTGGTCCTACGAGCGCTGGGTGCTGGTGCTCGCCGGGCTCGCGTTCGCGGTGGCCACGGTGGCCTCCTTCGTGACATGGCTGCGCCGACGCCTCAAGGGAGCCTCGACATGACCGCCCGCACCCCCACCCACCGAGCGGTACGCCGGGCGCTCGCCGCCGCCGTGACGGTCGGCGTCGCGCTGGTCGCGCTGGTCGCGACGCTCACGACCCTCGTCTCGTCGGCCTCCCACCCGGCCGCCGCCGACTCCGGCAGCGCTGCCGTCCCGGCGTACCTGTCCGTGCCCCAGAACGACGAGGAGGCACCCGTCGCGGAGTCACTGGCCGTGGGGCCCCAGGCCGTGGTGATGGCCGTCGACCGCGAGGACGAGCGCGGCGTGCAGGTGATCGGCGTCGGCGCCGAGTCCGGCGCCTACCGGGTCCTGGAGCTGCCCGGCCGGCTCGGCACCGACGGGCACTCGCTGATCGGCAGCGCCGACGCAGACACCCTCGCGCTCTCGGCCGACGGCACCCGGCTCGCCTATCCGCGCGCCGTGGCGGGCGACGGCCCCGATGCGCTCACCGGCGTCGGCATCGTCGACCTGGTCTCCGGAGACGTGCGCACCGTGCCGATCGACCAGGGCCACGGAGTGCGCCTGGTCGGCCTGTCCTTCTCACCCGACGCACAGTGGGTGGTCTGGTGGGGCAATCCGGTCCGTGACTGGCAGCGCCGCGGCGAGGCGGCCTTCGCGAACCGCACCGTGGCGGGCCGGGTGGCCCCCGGCTCCGACGTCTCCGAGCCGGTCCCGGGCCACCGCTCGGAGGGCGGCGCCACCTACGCGGTCGCCGACGACGGCACCGTGGCGATCGCGGAGCTGCTCGAGGTCCGCACCTGGGACGGCCGGGTCCTGGAGAGCACCCCCGCGGCCCGCGGCATCCCCGAGTCGACCACGACCGACGGCACCGACGTCACCCACGCCCGCACGACCAGGACGACCGCCTTCCACCAGACGGCCCGCACACCCCCGTGGGTGCCGCTGCCCGCACCGCTGCGGTCCGCCATGGTGACGGTGCACGACTGGGTGGACCTCGACCACGCGGTCGTCACCGTCGACCCCGAGTTGGGTGTGCTGGCCCTGGACGGCTCCGAGCCCGCCTACGTCGGGCTCGTGCAGCTGGACTACGTGCCCGAGGTCCTCACCGTCGCGACCGACCTGCTGGCCGGCGAGCCCCAGGTCACCGAGCGCCCTCGCCCGGAGTTCGTGGCCGAGCGCGAGGACGGCTCCGGCGGCTCCGACGGCGGGGCTGCCCGGTGGTGGGTCGGCGGCGGGGTCCTCGCCGGTGCGCTGGCCATCGCGCTGCTCCTCCGGCGCCGCCGCCGGCGGACCTGACCACCCCGGCTCGCTGTCACGGCAGGCTGACGGTGGCGGCGGCCCACTCCCCCTCCGCGGGGTAGGGGCCGGGCAGCACGGTCGACCGGAGGAAGCGACCGGTGAGTGGCTGCCACACGACCAGGCGCCGGCTGTCCACCAGGAGCAGCAGCGACCCGGCGTCCAGCCAGCCCTCGATGGAGGTCAACGGCACCCGCAGCCGGGCGACCGGCTCTCCGGTGGTCGTGTCGAAGACCCAGATCATCGTGCTGCCCAGGCCGCCCCGGGGAGGCTCGAACACCGCGACGTGGGTCTCCCCGAAGACCCCCCACAGCCGCCCTCGCCGGAAGTCCCGGGGGAGGTCCCAGGTGGTCCGCTCCGGCGTGCCGCCCTCCCAGCGAGTGACCCGCAGCCCGGTCGGAGGGTCGCTCACCAGCTCGACCGGCGTGCCGTCGGTGTCGAAGCGGCTGCGCCAACCCGTGTAGGGCACCGGGGTCACCTTGCCGCCAGGCGTGACGTGGAAGGTCCGGTAGGGCGAGGGCCCGGGCGCCCGGCCGTAGGCGGACACCGCGTTCCTGCCCGGGAGCCACTCCACGTAGCGCACCATCCGGCTGCCGCGAGGGAAGTCGACGTGCCTGACGGTGCCTTCGGTCAGGTCGACGAAGACGACCCCCGCGTTCGTGTGCGCGGCCCAGCGGCGGCCGTCGGCCGACAGCCGGCCCGGTCCATAGGTGTCCGGTCCCGGCCACCACGCATCCGGCAGGCCGAGGTCCGCGAGGCCGAGCACGCGCCAGCGACCGTCGACCCCCCAGAACAGCACCTGCTCCCCCGCCCAACCCACGGGGTCCTCCCACCGCTCGGTCGGGTGGTAGGCCAGTCGCGCGGCGACCCCGGCGCCGAGCACGTCGGGCAGGGCGTCGGAATCGGCCGGCGCACGCCGGGGAAGACCGCCGTGGAGCGGCACCGACGCCCACCGCTCGGGGAGCCGCTGCACGGCTGGAGGCCGCGCCGGGGTCGCGCTCGGCGCGGCCTCGGGCGTGCCGGCCGGTGGCGCCTCCGGGGCGGCGGGCTCCCCGGGCGAGCAGGCGGCGAGCAGCAGCACGGCGGCGGCGACCCAGATGGTCCACATGGTCCTCACGGGGGGAGAACGGCCGGGGCCGCGCGGGAGGTTGGGGCGGGTTCAACCCGTGCCAACCATCCGCGGTCGTGGGAGCGTTCACACCACGAAGGGGGCCGGATGGACGAACAGGAGCTCTCCGTGGAGTTCACGGAGTGGGCGGCGGGCGCCGAGCGCCAGCTGCTCCGCTCGGCGTACCTCCTCACCGACGACCTGCATCGCGCGCAGGACCTCGTGCAGGAGGCCCTGGTCAAGGTCGCGCTGCGGTGGGCGAGGCTGCGCACCGGCAACCCCACGGCGTACGCGCGCCGGATCGTCGTGCACGACAACATCTCGTGGTGGCGCCGCCGCCGGCTCGAGGTGGTCGCCGCGGACCCCGGCGCGGGCGAGGGGCCGGCGGTCTCCGGCGACCCCGAGGCGACGCTGGTGGTACGCCGGGCACTGGCGCGGCTGACCGCCTCGCAGCGGGCGGTGGTGGTGCTGCGCCACTTCGACGACCTGTCCGAGCGCGAGACCGCCGAGGCGCTGGGGGTCAGCGTCGGCACCGTGAAGAGCCAGAACTCCGCCGCGCTGGCGCGGCTGCGCGAGGGCGCACCCGAGCTGCTCGACCTGGTCGGGAGGACCCGATGACCGACTCACGCACCGACCCCTGGGGCGACCTGAACCTGCACGAGGCCCTGGACCGCGCCACCGACGCGATCGAACCGCCGGGCCTGGCCGCGGCCGCGCTCACCGAGGCCCACCGTCGCCGGGTACGGACTCGAGGAGCGGCCTCGGCGTTGGGGGCCGTGGCCGCGGTGGCGGCGCTGATCGTCTCGCTGCAGGCGGTGAGTGGCGACCCGCGCACCCAGGAGCGCCCGGCCGAGCCGGCGTCGTCCGGCGCCGCCGACGCGGTCCAGGCGCAGGTGGCTCCCGCGATCCCCCGCGACCGGGTGCAGCCGATCTGGGACCCGCGCGGCGCCGAGGGGCTGCCCGTCGTCGAGCTCGGGGTCCCACGGGTGCTGCCGGTGACGGCGGCGGGACCGGTGACCCGGGCGGTGGCGCTGCTCGACGGCGAGGAGGGCACCCTGCTGGTGGGCACCGACGGCCTGCAGACCTCGCTCGACCTGCCCGACGGGCTGGGCGAGCAGCGCACCGTGGTGCTCTCGCCCGACGGGCAGCGGGTGGCGGCGGTCGGCGCCTCCGGCCTGTTCTGGCGCGCGGTCGACGGCGGCTCCTGGCAGCGGATCGAGGTGCCGGGCGTGAGCCTCGAGGCCTCGCTGAGCTGGGCTCCGGACAGCGAGTCGCTGGTGCTCGTCGACCACCGGACCGGCGTCCGCGTCGGCCTCGGCACCGGCGAGCAGGAGCCGCTGCCGTTCCTGCGCGGCCATGCGGCGTACGCCCTGGCGCCCGACGGCGCGGTGGTGCACGGCACCGACACCCGCGAGATCGTCGAACGGCGCGACGGCGAGGTGGTGCGGCGGACCGCGTCCGGGCCGCTCGAAGGCCTGGTGCGGCCCGCGGTCGGCGGCTCGGCGATCGCGTTCGCGCGCGCGAACCTGGTCGTCGAGGAGTCGACACGCGCGAGCGACCGCGACGGCCTGGTGGTCGTGGACCGCGACGACTTCGACACCCGTGCCTACCTGCCGGTGCCCGACGACCACGACTACTACGTGCACGCCGACGAGCTGCGTCCCGTCACCTGGCTCGACGACGAGACCCTGCTGTTCACGGTGCTGCCGCAGGGCGCGCCCAAGGAGTACCTCGTGGCCTGGGACGTCGAGACCGGCACCCTTTCCCGGATCGCCTGCTGGCCGCTGGGGTACGCCGCGTCGTTCGCCACCGACCTGCTGGGCCCCTGATGCGGGGCGGGGGGCCGGCCGGCGCACTGGCCCTGGTGATGGCGCTGCTGCTGACCGCGTGCACCGGTGACCGAGCCCGCGGCGAGTCGGACGGGGGACGGGCGACCGGCCTGGCGTCCGACTCGGAGGCGTCGCCGCCGACGCGCGTGAGCCTCGCCGGGCAGCGTCCGGCGGCCTGGCCGCGTCTTCCTGCGGCGGACGCGAGCGGTCTGCCGTGGCGGCTGCCCGAGACCGGCGCGGACCTGCCGTCGCTGCTCGACGACCTGCCCGGTCGGGCCACGGTCGTGGTGAACCCCCGTATCGAGGCGATCAACATCGCGGTGACGCGATGGTCCGAGCTCGAGCTCCTCGTCGCCGGGGCCGAAGGGGGGTGGCGCCGGCTGAACCTGGGCGACCTCGGCCTGCCCGAGGCCCAGCGCTACTCCGACACCTACGGTGCGGGGCAGCTCTCGCCCGACGGACGCCGCTGGGCCGGGCCGGTGCGAGACGGGGTGGTCGTGCTCGACCTGCGCACCGGAGCGGCCCGCATCGTCCGGCTGCGCTCCCCGGGCGCCTTCGTCTGGGTGCCCGGCCGCGGCCCGGTGCCCGCGGCCGCCGCCCCCGAGCCGGAGCAGTCCCCGTCCGTGCGATCGGACCGAGACGGATTGCGTGTGATCGATGCCGGCGAGACCGTCGGCGAGCTCACCTGGGGCAGCGACCGGTTCCCGCTGCACGAGGAGATCTGGCTCGACGACGAGACGTTGCTGATCGCCACCCGGCCGTGGTTCCTGGTGTGGCGGCCGGCGACCGGCGAGGTGCTCCGGGTGACCGACGCGCGCGCGCTCGACCCCGCGGCGTACTGGCAGATCAGCCTCGCCACCGCTACAGCAGGCCGCCGCGCTCGGTGAGGTAGGCGAGCTGGGCGCGCACCGAGAGCTCGGCGGCACCCCACAGCACCGGGTCGACGTCGGCATAGACCATCTCGACGACCCGGCGCGGCAGCTCGTCGACGGCGATGCCCTCGGGGTGGTCGGCGGCGGCGAGGCGAGCGACGGCCTCCTCGACCTGGCCGAGCCGCTCGCGGCGGTGGGCGATGTAGTAGTCGAGCGTGGCCAGCGCGTCGCCGATCAGCGGGCCGTGGCCGGGCAGGATGCGGGTCACCTCGTGCGACTCGGCGAGCGCGTGCAGCCGGTCCAGCGAGTCGAGGTAGGCGCCGAGCTGGCCGTCGGGGTGGGCCACCACGGTCGTGCCGCGGCCGAGCACCGTGTCGCCGGTGAGCACCGCCTGCTCGGCGGTGAGCAGGAACGAGAGCGAGTCGGCGGTGTGGCCGGGCGTGCCGACCACCCGCACCTCGAGCCCGTCGACCTCGACCACGTCGCCGTCGCCGAGCCCCTCGTCGCCCAGCTGGTACGCCGGGTCGAGCGCGCGCACGCCGCAGCGCATGCGCTCGGCGAAGGCGCGGGCTGCCTCCGCGTGGTCGTGGTGGTGGTGGGTGAGCAGCACGACCCCGACCTCACCCGCGGCCTCGGCCACGGCGTCGAGATGCCCCTCGTCGAGCGGGCCCGGGTCGATCACCACCGAGCGGCGGGCGCCGGGCTCGCGCAGCACCCAGGTGTTGGTGCCGTCGAGGGTCATGAAGTCGGCGTTCGGGGCGAGCACGCACTCGGCCCGGTCTCCGAACCTGCCGCCTTGCCAGGGGCTCATCGGCGTCACCACGGAGTGATCACGCGCCGATCATCCACGCCGGGTCGCGACCAGCGGCCGCAGGTGGTCGGGCATCGACAGGGTCCAGCCGGCCCCGTCCTCGGCACCGGCCTCCTCGAGCTCGGGCATGAACATCTCGACCTCGCGCCCCTGGGCGGCGTCGAGCACCGCTTCGGGGGTGCCGTACTGGCCGATCTCGAGGCAGGTGAGGTAGGTCGGCGGTAGCATCATCAGCTCCTCGGCGTCGGCCGCGTCGGCCGCGGCGAGCGCCGGCAGCCAGGTCACGTCGACCGACTCGGTGGAG
Organism: Nocardioides ferulae; assembly: GCF_003660455.1. Taxonomy (GTDB): domain Bacteria; phylum Actinomycetota; class Actinomycetes; order Propionibacteriales; family Nocardioidaceae; genus Nocardioides; species Nocardioides ferulae. The sequence goes on from NZ_QZVR01000016.1 coordinate 65,407, forward strand.
ACGTCGCGGGTGCGCTGCCCGGGCGGCAGCACCGCCACGAAGAACCAGGTGCGGTAGCGCTTCGGCTCGAACACCGGCGTCAGCCAGCCGCCCCACACCCCGAGCAGGTCGGTGCGCAGCACCAGGCCGCGGCGGGTGAGGAACTCGGTCATCGCCAGGTCGCGCGACTCGAGCGCGTGCCGGTCGGCCTCCCAGTCGTCGCCGGTGGTGTCGTCGACGACGGTGTGCTCCGACGGCCCGGCCAGCAGCACGCCGGACTCCTCGAACGTCTCGCGCACCGCCGCGCAGACCAGCGCCCGGGCGGTCTCCTCGTCGACGCCCAGCCAGCTCGCCCACTCCGCCGGCGTCGGTCCGGCCCAGCCGACCGACGCGTCGAAGTCGCGCGGGTCGACCCCGCCGCCGGGGAAGACGCACATGCCGCCGGCGAAGTCCATCGTCGTGTGGCGGCGCAGCAGGTAGACCTCGGGCCCCTGGACGGACGGCCGCAGCAGCACCACGGTCGCCGCGTTGCGCGGCTCGGCGGCCGTGCGGGTGCCGTCGGCGAACTCCATCGCGACCTTGGCGAGGTGCTCGGGCAGGCCCACCGGCGGCAACGGGATCCCCTTCGCCACGCTCAGACCCCCGCCGCCGCGCCGCCCGGAGCGTCGGAGACCTCGACGGTGATCTCGACCTCCACCGGCGCGTCCAGCGGCAGCACCGGCACCCCGACCGCGGCCCGGGCGTGGCGGCCGGCATCACCGAACACCTCGCCGAGCAGCTCCGAGGCGCCGTTCGCGACGCCGGGCTGACCGGTGAAGTCGGGCGTGGAGGCGACGTAGGCGACCACCTTCACCACACGCGCCACCCGCGACAGGTCGCCGATCTCGGCCTTCACCGCGGCGATCGCGTTGAGCGCGCACTGCTGGGCACAGGCGTAGGCCTCCTCGGCGGTCACCTCGCCGCCCACCTTGCCGGTGGTGATCAGCTCGCCCATCCGCATCGGCAACTGGCCCGACGTCAGCACGAGGTCGCCGGTGCGCACCGCCGGCACGTAGGACGCGACCGGCGCCGGCACGTCCGGCACGGTCAGGCCCATCGCGGCCAGCCGCTCCTCGGGGCCGGTCATCGGGCGCGTCATCACGCCACCGGGCGCTTGAAGTAGCCCACCAGGTTCTCCGGGTTCATGCCCGGCACGACCTGCACGAGCTCCCATCCGTCGGCCCCGAAGTTGTCGAGGATCTGCTTGGCGGCGTGCACCAGGATCGGTGCGGTCAGGTACTCCCACTTGGTCATGCCACCGCACCCTACTCGGGACGGATCCGGCTCCTCCCCCGGTCGGACGCGAGGGGCCCGGCACCGGTCCTAGGCTCGGGTGCGTGCCCGTCGCGAGCCCCGTCCCCACCGACCCCGGGCCACCCCGGCCGCGGTGGCGGCTCGGCCCGACCGGACAGCGCCGGTTCGACGTGCTGCTCGTGGTGGGGCTGCTGCTGCCGGTCGCCACCTACGTCCCCCTCGGCCTCTACGCCACCGAGACGCTGCTCGCCCTCGCCCAACTCGTGCCGCTGCTGTGGCGGCGCACCCACCCGGTGACGGTGTTCGCCGTCATGGCGGGCGCCAGCGCCCTCCAGGCGCTGCTCGTCGACACCCCGCTGTGGAACCAGGTGGCGTTCCCGGTCGCGACCTACGCCGTCGCCCGATACGCCAGGCCGCTGTGGGCGCTGGTCGCCCTCCTGGTGGGGTTCTGCGGCGCCGGCGTCGCGGCGTACGTCTGGTTGCGCGGCCTCTCCGACGGTGTCTCCGGGCCGGTCACCCTCGACGGCTGGATCGCCTACACGATCACGGTGGCGACGATCGTCATCGCCTCCTGGGCGCTGGGCAGCCTGGCCCGAGTACGCAGCGCCTACGAGGACTCACTGGTCGAGCGCGGCCGGCGGCTGGAAGCCGAGGCGACGCAACGCGCCGAGCTGGCCGCCGCCGACGAACGGGCCCGGATCGCCCGCGAGATGCACGACGTCGTGGCGCACGGCCTGTCAGTGATCGTGGTCCAGGCCGACGGCGCGAGGTACGCCGCCGCGCAGGAGCCACGGCTGGCCACCGAGGCACTGGAGACGATCGCGATCACCGGACGCGAGGCGCTCACCGAGATGCGCCGGATGCTCGGCCTGCTCCGGGGCGGGCCCGAGGCCGGCACCCCCGACACCCGCCCACAGCCGCGGCTGGTGGACCTGGCCGCGCTGGTCGACGAGGCCCGCGCCGGTGGCATGACGGTGTCGCTCACCATGCCCGACCCGCTGCCGTCGGTGCCCGACGGCGTGGCGTTGACGGCGTACCGGGTCGTGCAGGAGGCACTGACCAACGTGCGCAAGCACGCCGGCCCCGGCGCCACAGCCCGGGTCGCCGTCGGCCTCCTGCCCGGACGGCCCGGCACGCTGAGCCTGGTGGTCGAGGACGACGGCCGGGGCGCCGCTGCCGACGACGACGGGCGTGGGCTGGGCCTGCTCGGCATGCGCGAGCGGGTCGCCGTGCACGGCGGTGACCTCGACGCCGGACCACGCCTCGGCGGTGGGTTCACGGTCTCTGCGAGGATCCCGCTGTGACCGCTCCGCCTGCCGACGAGCCGATCCGGGTGTTCCTGGTCGACGACCAACAGATGGTCCGCGCCGGCTTCCGGATGCTGGTCGAGAGCCAGCCCGACCTGACCGTGGTCGGCGAGGCCGGCGACGGCCACGAGGCCGTGGAGAGACTGGCCGCGACCCGCGCCGACGTGGTGCTGATGGACGTGCGAATGCCGCGGCTCGACGGCGTCGAGGCCACCCGCTGGCTGGCCTCCCGCGGCGAGCGACCACGGGTGATCGTGCTGACCACCTTCGACCTCGACGAGTACGCCTTCGCCGCGATCAAGGCCGGCGCTGCGGCGTTCCTGCTCAAGGACGCCGCGCCGCCCGATCTGCTCGGCGCGATCCGGGCGGTGCACGCCGGCGACGCCGTGGTCGCGCCGAGCACCACCCGGCGCCTGCTCGACCACTTCGCAGCCGCGCTGCCCGACCCGGCGGCCCCGGCGGCCGACGACCGCCTCGCCACCCTCACCGAGCGTGAGCAAGAGGTGCTGGTGCTGGTCGCACGCGGGCTCTCCAACACCGAGATCGCCGCCGAGCTGGTGGTCGCCGAGGCGACGGTGAAGACCCACATCGGCCGGCTGCTGGCCAAGACCGGGTCCCGCGACCGGGTGCAGCTCGTGGTGCTGGCCTACGAGACCGGCTTGGTGCGCGCCGGCTGACCGACCGGCGCCGGGTCGGCGTCCACCCACGGTCGTACGCCGGGAGGCGAGGTCCACCCGCCGGTGGACGGCAGGTTCCGTCCCCGGCAAGACGCGCCGGGGACGCCCGCTCGGCGAGCGTGGAGCCATGCTCGAGACGACGCTCCCGCCCACCTTCCCGACCTCCGACCCGCGGCCTGCCGCCCTGGCCGCGACCGCCCGCGCGGTGACGCGCACCTACGGCCGCGGCGACTCCGCCGTGCACGCCCTGCGCGGCGTCGACCTCGACGTGCCGGCCGGCCGCTTCACCGCGGTGATGGGCGCCTCGGGCTCCGGCAAGTCGACGCTGATGCACTGCCTGGCCGGCCTCGACCGACCCACCTCCGGCACCGTCTCCGTCGCCGGCACCGAGCTGCAGGCGCTCGACGACACCCGGCTGACGGTGTTCCGGCGTGAGCAGCTCGGCTTCGTGTTCCAGTCCTTCAACCTGCTGCCGATGCTCACCGCCGGCCAGAACATCGTGCTGCCGCTGGAGCTCGCGGGTCGCCGGGTCGAGGGCGAGCGGCGCGAGTGGTACGACCACGTCGTGAGCGTGCTCGGTCTGGCCGACCGGCTCGGGCACCGCCCCGGCGAGCTCTCCGGGGGCCAGCAGCAGCGGGTCGCGATCGCTCGCGCGCTGGTCAGTCGGCCGACGCTCATCTTCGCCGACGAGCCGACCGGCAACCTCGACAGCGAGTCGTCCGCCGAGGTGCTGGGCTTCCTGCGCCGCTCGGTGCGCGAGCTGGGACAGACCGTGGTGATGGTGACCCACGAGCTCGACGCGGCGGCGTACGCCGACGACGTGGTCGTGATCGCCGACGGCCGGGTCCGTGCCCATCTGGTCGACCCGGCCGCCGACGAGATCCTGGCGGCGCTGCGTGTGAAGGCAGGTGCCCGGTGAGAACCGTGCTGTTCGCGTCGCTGCGCACACACACTCGGCGCTTCGTCGCCGCCGCGCTGGCGGTGGTCATCGGGGTGGCCTTCGTGGTCGCGACCGGTCTCCTCGCCTCGGCCGCCAAGGACGGCCTGGTCGGCAGCGTCGGCGTGCCCTACGAGAACGCCGACGTGGTGGTCTCCGAGCTCGACGGTGAAGAGGCCGCCGAACTGGTCGACCGGGCCCGGGAGCGCGGCGAGAAGGCCGCCGTGCTCGGCTGGGCGATGCAGCCGCTGGCCGAGGACGGCCGCCGGGTCGAGGACCGCCTCGACGTCGGCGCGCTCGCCGACGACGCCTCCCTGCGCTGGCAGGAGCTGCGCGAGGGCCGGTTCCCCACGCGGCAGGGCGAGGCGGTAGCCGACGCGAACGCGGCGAAGTCGCGGGACCTCGAGGTCGGCGATCGGGTGCAGGTCGGCACCGGCGCCCGCGCCGCGGACGTCACCGTGGTCGGCCTGGTCGACACCCCATCGGCGAGCGTCGGCGCGGCGATCTATCTGGTGTGGGACGACCTGCGTCCGCTCGTCCGCGGCATGTGGATCGACAGCGTCGCGTACGACGGTCGCGGCAGCGTCGGCGAGCAGGTCACCGCCCTCGAGGGCGCAACCGGTGCGAACGTGCAGAGCACCGACGAGTTCGTGCTCGAGCGACAACGTCAGCTGAACAACGAGGTCGACGTGGTCGCGACCCTGCTGCTGGTGTTCGCCGCGATCGCGCTGTTCGTCGCCGTGCTGGTGATCGCGAACACCTTCTCGATCCTGTTCGCCCAGCGGGCTCGCGACTTCGCGCTGCTGCGCTGCGTCGGCGCCACCCGGCGCCAGGTGCTGCGGTCGGTGCGGGTCGAGGGGCTCGCGCTGGGAGTGGCCGCCGCGACGGTAGGCCTGTTGGCCGGCACCGGCGCCGGCTACGGGCTGGCGGCCCTGGCCCGCGGTCAGTTCGCCAGCGGCACGATCGGGGAGGCGACGCCGTCGCCGGTGTGGTACCTCGCAGCGTTCGCGGTCGGCGTCCTCGCCACGGTGGCGGCCTCGTGGCTGCCGACCCGACGGGTGGTCGCGGTCGGGCCGCTCGAGGCGCTGCGGCCCGCCGGCGCGGTCGACGTCCGCACCGGCGCCGGGCGGGTCCGGCTGGGACTCGGCGGCGTGGTGCTCGCGGTCGGTGTGGCCCTGCTCGGGGTCGCGGTCACCGCGCAGGAGGTGGTGCCGATGCTCGCCGGTGGCGCCGCGACGTTCACGGGGGTGCTGCTGCTCGGTCCGGTGCTGGTGCCCCGGCTGGTGCGGCTGGTCGGTGCCGCCGGCGGTCGGCTGCTGGGCCGCGCGGGGCGGCTGGCAGGAGAGAACGCGGTGCGCAACCCGCGCCGCACCGCGGCGACCACGGCGTCGCTGCTGGTCGGGGTGACGCTGACGACGGCAGTGCTGACCGGGATGGCGAGTTCGCGGTCGGCGATCGACGACGAGATGGACGCGCAGTACCCGGTCGACGCCTCGCTGACCTCGACCGGCGCCGCGCTGCCCGCCTCCCTGCTCGACGACGTGGCCGCGATCGACGGCGTCGACGCTGCGGTGCTGCTCGAGGGCACGACCGCACGGCTCTCGGGAGGAGTGGGCGAGCTGCAGGTGCTGGCCGTCGACGACACCGCGGTCACCGATGTCGCCCGCGACGCCGGGCAGGTGCTGCCCCAGCGCGGCGAGGTGCTGGTGCCGTGGGACTCGCTACCTGGCAACGTGAGCGACGGCGACGCCGTGCAGGTCGTCGTGGGCGAGCAGGTGCGCACGCTGCGGGTGCGCGCCGGGGAGGGGTGGGGCACCGCCGCGGTCGTCGCGCCGGAGTCCCTGGACGCGCTGGTCGGCGAGGCGGCCACACCGCGCGCGGTCTGGGTGCGGGCGAGCGACGGGGCCGACGCCGAGGACCTTCGCGGCGACCTCGACGCGCTCGGCTCCACGGCCGGTGCCGAGCTCGCGAACGGCCTCGGGCAGCGGTCGTGGGTCGACCTGCAGCTCGACGTGCTCACCGGCTCGGTGGTGGCGCTGCTGGGCATCGCGGTGGTCATCGCGCTGATCGGCATCGGCAACACCCTCGGCCTCTCGGTGCTCGAGCGCGGCCGCGAGCACGCGCTGCTGCGGGCGCTCGGCCTGACCCGGCGCCAGTTGCGCACCACGCTGGCTGCGGAGGCGGTGCTGCTCTCGGTCACCGCGACCCTGCTCGGCACCGCGCTCGGGATCGCCTTCGCCTGGGTGGGGGTGCGCGCGATGGTCGCCCCGCTGGTCGAGGACGCGGGGCTGAGCCTGCCCCTGGGTCAGTTGGCCCTGGTGGTCCTGGTCGCGGCCGTGGCCGGCCTGGCCGCCTGCGTGCTGCCAGCGCGCCGGGCGTCACGCACGGCACCCGCCGCCGGGTTGGCGACGGAGTGACGGCGGTTCCTCTCCGCCGTCAGGCACTCCGACGTCATCGTCGTCGGTGCATGGCCAGGCTTGCGGCCGGTCACCCGCACGCTGATCTGGGTGTCGCGGTCGGCGGGCCTGATGCGGTAGGTGCGCCGGGTCTCTCCAGGGATGACCTCGCCGCCGCGCAGCCAGTGCAGCCGGAGCTTGACCCCGGCGGGGCGCCAGCCCCGCAGCGAGTCGCGCCGCACCGTGAGCCGGTGGCCGATGTAGGCCTGCCCCCTGACCACGGGCGGCTTGCCACGCACCACGCGCCCAGCCGCCCAGAGAGCGGCACGGGTGTTCGTCCGTGTCCACGCCGAGCCCACGATGTGCGTGGCCGCGCGACGCTTGTCGATGCCGTACGCCTCGCTCGACCCCTCCCACCGATGGGGCGGGTCCGGCAGCACGCGCCACGATCCGCCCTCGACCGGTCGGACCACCGCGTGGTTGCTCGTGGTCTTGTCGTCGACGAGCGCCTCCGCCCAGCCGACGACGAGCCCGCCGTCCACGGCGTACGCCGCGCTCTTCGGGCCATTGAGCACGCCCAACCCGCGCAGGGTGCCAGTGGCAAGGTCGAACAGGCCCGCCTCGCGCACCCGCGGCCACCCCGGGCGGCCGAGGCGTTCGCCGACGACGATGTCTCCATTCACGTCGTGCGCCTCCCTCGGCCCCTTGCCTACGACGTCGAAGAGATCGGTCATCACACCGGTGTCGAGTTCGTAGACGAACGCATGCGGGACCTTGTCGCCGTCGGTGCTCGACGTGCCGACGACCCGGCTGCCCGAGACGCCCTCTGCCTGGGCGGTCGTGCCTCCAGGCAGGGTGCCGAGGTCGACCATCTCGCCGCTGTCGAGGTCGTAGGCGAACGCGTGGGCGGTGAAGGCGGTGCCGTCCGGGGTGCCGTCCGACGTACCGTCCGAGGTGCCCACCACGATGTTGCCGTCGATCGCCATGGCGATCGCCGACGTGCCCCCCGGCAGCGTTCCGAGGTCGCGGATCTCGCCCGTCTCGAGGTCGAAGGCGACCGCGTGTCGGTCGCCCTCTTCGGTGCCGGACCAGCCCACGGCCGTGCCACTGTCGACCGCGGTGGCGCCGCTTTTGATCCGCCCGTAGTACCGGTCAGGACCGCTGCCTTCGAGGCTGCCGAGGTCGCGCATCCGGCCACGGGCGACGTCGTAGGCGAACGCGTGGGCTAGGTCGTAGCCCTCCTCGTCGAAGGGGTCCCACACCTCGCCCGCGTAGGAGGCGCCCACGACCACGCCACGGTCGACGTCGAGGGCATGGCTGTCCTCGTCGCAGGGCAGAGCGCCCAGCTCACGCACTTTCCAGCCCTTGGCCGGCTTGAGCGCCGTCACCGGCGGGGCGGCACTCTCCGCCCGAGAACCCACCGGATCGGACGAGGTGCCCGCGGCTCCGGCAGGCAGGGCCAGCGTGCCCGTCAGGACGGCGGCGAGCGTGGCCCGCCGGAGGGTGTGCGCGGTCGACGACGTCATGGCAACTCCAGATCCCGAGGTTCCTGGCACCCCATGCTGCCACGCCCACCCGACAACGGAGACGGTTCAGCGACGAACCTTGACCGGGGCCGAGGTCATCGTCGCGGTCGAGTAGCCCGCCTTGTGGCCGGTCACGGCGACGCTGAGCCGGTGGCCGCGGTCCGCGCGGACCACCCGGTATCGGGTGCCGGTGGCGCCCCGGATCGCCTTCCCGTCGCGCAGCCAGCGCTGGGTCAGCGTCACCCCCGCCGGGCTCCAGGAGCCGCGCTGCACCGTGAGCCGCTTGCCGACCGCCGGAGTCCCCCTCACGACCGGACGCGCGCCGGTGACCTCGGGCTGCCGGGTCCACAGCACCGCGCGGTCCCCGTCCCGGGTGGACAGCGTGCCCGCTACCCGCGTCTGCCCGGTCGAGGCGTCGATGCCGTGGGCCTCGCTCGACCAGCTGCCGGCCGGTTCGGGCAGGCGACTCCAGGAGCCACGGCCCACCGGGCGGAGCACCGCGTGCCAGTAGAAGGCGTCGTCCTCGGTGTAGACGTTCGCCCGGCCGGCGACCAGCCCACCGTCCACGGCGTACGCCGCGCTCCGGTCGCCGAGCAGCAGCAGGCCGAGCCCGCGCACGCTGCCGGTGCGCACGTCGTAGACGAACGCCTCGGACGCGATCGTCGTCAGGGACTCGCCGACGACGGTGCCGCCGTCGACCGCGTAGGCCCAGCCGGCGTCGTCGCCGGACAGCGTCTCGAGCGGGATGACGGTGCCGGCCGACAGGTCGTGGACGACGGCCCGCGCACCCTCGTCGGGCACGTCGGACCAGCCCACGACCAGGTCGCCGTCGACCCCGAGCGCCTGGCCGAAGGACCCTCCTGGCAGCAGCGCGAGTGCGGTCAGCTCTCCGGTGGCGAGGTCGAAGGCGAAGGGGCGGCTGGAGTGACCGCCTCCATCGGAGGAGCCGACCACGATCTCGCCGTCGACGTCCGCGGCGACGCTGTAGCGCCCGTCGTCCAGCGCTCCGAGGTCGCGCATCGAGCCGTCCTCGAGGTCGAAGGCGAACGCGTGCTGCCCGCCCCCGGCGAGGTCCGACCAGCCCACGACGGTGTCGCCGTCGATCGCCGTCGCGCCGCTCGACTCGCCGCCGAGGGTGCCGAGGTCGCGCATCCGGCCGGTGCCGATGTCGTAGGCGAACGCCCGGCTGGCCAGGGACTCGTCGTAGGAGGTGCCCACGACGATGCCGCGGTCGACGCCGGCGGCCTCGCTCGAGGCGTGGCCGGGCAGGGTGCCGAGATCACGCACGGACCAGCCGGACGATCCCTCGCGCGCCGGGTCCGCCGGGTTGCCCGCGGCCCCGACCGGCCAGGCGACCAGCCCGGCCAGGAGGACCGCGAGCGAGGCTCGCCCGAGCGTGCGGGACCGACGCGACGACATGACTTCTCCGTTCACCGAGGGGATGGGCCGTTCCCACCATGTCCCCCGCCGGCCTCGTCGGGTCTCGTTCGCGCCGACCGGCAGCGAGCCGTCGCCGAGCGGGCGGCCCACGGCCGGTCCTGCGATCAGTCGGGACGCCGCTTCTGCGGGTGTGGCGTCTCGTGCCGCGCGAGCATCTCGACGAACTGCCGGATCCGGCGCTCCCGGGTCTCGGCCCGCTTGGCCTCGTTGACGCGATAGATCAGCGCGAAGCGGTTGGTGCTGGTGAGCACCTCGAACATCCGCTGCGCCTCCGGCTCGACCGCGATCGCCGCGGCCAGGTCGTCGGGCACCGTGCCGCCGCCCGGCCCGCCGTACGCCAGCTCCCAGCGGCCGTTGGCCTTGGCCTCCTCGACCGCGGCGCGGCCGGCATCGGTCATCAACCCCTCGCGCTCGAGCCGCTCCACGCGGGAGACGTTGAGCGCCGACCAGACGCTGCGCGGACGCCGCGGGGTCAGCCGCTGCAGCCTGGTCTGCTCGTCGCGACTCTTGGCCTGACCGTCGATCCAGCCGAAGCACAGGGCCGCGAGCACCGCCTCCTCGTAGGTCAGCGCGGTGGTCGTGCCGCCCTTCTTCGTCATCACCAGCCACACCCCGGGCGAGGTGGCGTGGTTCTCCTCCAGCCAGGTCCGCCAGGCGGCGGCGTCGGGCACCAGCAGCTCGGGGAGCCCTTTCGACCCGGCGGCCGGTTCGGAAGGCGGGCACATGCCAGCAGGGTAGGACGGGCCACCGACGGCCGAAACCCGCTTGATCTCCACCGGACTTGAGGTTCTAGGTTCCCGACGTGACCTCGACCGCGCCCCGTGTGGACCCCGCGCCCCGCCTGCTGTCGCCGGCGTACGCCGTGACCACGGTCGGCATGTTCGCGCTCTGCGCGCTCGTCGCCTTCGAGGCGACGGCGGTGACCACGGTGATGCCGACGGTCGCGCGGCGCCTCGACGGCGTCGGCCTCTATGCGTTCGCGTTCGCCGCGCCGCTGGCCAGCGCCGTGGTCGGCATGGTGGCCGCGGGCGGGTGGAGCGACCGGCGCGGGCCGGCCATGCCACTGGCCGCCGGGTTGGCGCTGTTCTCCCTGGGACTGCTGGTCTGCGGCACCGCGCCGACGATGGAGGTGCTGGTCGCCGGCCGGGTCCTGCAGGGGCTCGGCGGCGGCGCGCTCACCGTCTGCCTCTACGTGCTGGTCGGACTGGTGTTCCCGCCGGTCCTCCAGCCGGGGATCTTCGCCGCCTTCGCCGCCGCATGGGTGCTGCCGTCGCTGTTCGGGCCCGCGCTCGCAGCCTACGTCGCCGCCACCCTCGGTTGGCGGTGGGTGTTCCTGGGGGCGGTCGCGATGGTCGTGCTGGCAGCCGGGCTCGTGGCCCCGGCCATGCGGCGAGCCGGCCGCCCGGTCACCGGGGAGCCCGTCCCCCGGTCCCGACTCGCGTGGGCGGTGCTCGCGGCGACCGCCGTGCTCGCGCTGGAGCTGCTCGGCTCCGGGCACGGCCCGCTGGCCCTGCTGGCGGTCGTGGCGCTCGTGGTCGCCCTCGTCTCGCTGCGCCGCCTCCTACCCCCCGGCTCACTGGTCGGCCGCCGCGGCCTGCCCGCGGTGATCGGGACCCGCGGGCTGCTCAGCGCCTCGTTCTTCTGCGCCGAGGCCTACATCGTGTTCGTGCTCCAGGAGCGCTGGGGCTGGACGCCGGGCACCGCCGGCCTGGCGCTGACCGGCGTCGGGCTCACCTGGGCCGCCGCGAGTCAACTGCAGGCCCGGCTCGGCGAGCGGGTCACCGACCACTCGGCGATGCGGTGGGGCACCGGCCTCGTGCTGACCGGCACCGCGGTCCTCGCGCTGACGGTGGCCGGCCACCTGCCCGCACTGCTCGCGGTCGCGGCGTACGTCCTGGCCGGCGGTGGCATGGGGTTCGGCTACCCGCGCACCGGCGTCGCGATGCTGGCCGCCTCCGGCGACACCGACCGCGGCTTCAACTCCGCGGCGCTCTCGATCGCCGACTCGCTGGGCGGCGCGCTGGCGCTCGCGGTCTCGGGCGTGGTCTTCGCCGCCACCGACCGGGCCGGGCTCGACCCGTTCCTGTCGGTGTTCGCGCTGGCGAGTGCCGTGGCGGCGCTGGGGGTCCTCACCGCGGCTCGCACCGCCCCGGCCGTTGCTCAGCCGGGGCCGTCCAGCGCGGACGACACCGCCGCGAGCTTGTCGGGAGCCAACACGATGTCGACCCGGGTGACCAGCTCCCCGTCGACGGTCAGCGAGGCCACCGAGTAGAGCCGGCCCTCGCGGTAGAGCGCAAGGCCGGTGCGTCCGTTGACCTCCACCAGACGTACCTCCCCGTCGCGTCGGGCGATGCCCGCCACGAACCTGGCCACCTTGTCGGGCCCGACGACCGGCCGCCGGGCGGCGGAGACGACCCCGCCGCCGTCGCTGGTCAGCACCACCGACGGGTCCAGGAGCCGCACCAGCCCGGCCAGGTCGCCGCCCATGGCCGCGGTGAGGAAGGCACCGAGCACCTGGTCGTGGGTGCGCGGGTCGACGCTCACCCGCGGTGTGGCCGCCGCGACGTGGTCGCGGGCCCGGCGGGCGAGCTGACGCACCGCCTCCGGGGTCCGCCCCACCGCTGCCGCCACCTCGGCGAACGGCATCTCGAACACGTCGTGCAACACCCAGGCGGTGCGCTCGGCCGGGGTCAGCTGCTCGAGCACCACCAGCAGCGCGTAGCGCACGGACTCGTCCAGCGACACCCGGTCCTCGGGCGTGGCGGCCTCGTCGGGCTGCGCCCCCACCAGCGGCTCCGGCAGCCACGGACCGACGTAGGTCTCACGGCGGACCCGGGCCGAGCGGAGCGTGTCGAGGGCGGCCCGGGCCACCACCACCGTCGCCCAGGCGGGCACGTCCCGCACCGGCTCCCGCTCGTGCGCGGCGACCAGCCGCAGCCAGCAGTCCGCGACGACGTCCTCGGCCTCCGCGTGGCTGCCGAGGATCGCGTAGGCCACCCGCACCAGCCGCGGGCGCTCCACGTCGTACGCCGCGGCGAGCTCGTCGACGCTCACGCCTCCACCAGCCACTGATCGAAGGTGATCCGCCCGCGCGGGCCGTCGGTGGCGGGCGTCAGCGCACCGGAGCGCACGGCCCGGCCGGCCTCGCCCGGCACCGGAACCGGCACCACGACCCGCCGCAGCCCGCGAGCCCCGACCACCCGCCGCGCGAGCCGGACGACGTCGTGCTGCTGCGGGCCGGCGAGGTCCGGCACCCGGCCGCCCGGGCCGGCGGCCGCCCGGTCGACCAGGGCCTCGGCGACCTCGCGGGCGGCCACCGGCTGGCTGAGCATCCGGGGCACCAGCGACACGGGGCCGACCCGGGCGAAACCGAGCACCTGCTCGGCGAACTCGTGGAACTGCGTGGCCCGCAGCACGCTCCAGGGCACCGGCCCGTCCGCCACGAGTCGCTCCTGCAGCCGCTTGCCCGCGTAGTAGCCGAGGCCCACCTCGTCGATCCCGACGATCGAGAGCACCACGTGGTGGGCCACCCCCTGCTCCGCCTCGGCGGCCAGCAGGGTCCCGGTCACCGCCCGGAAGAACGCCTCGGCCTCCTCGCGACGCTGGGTCGCCACGTTGGTCACGTCGACGACGGCGTCGACCCCGGTCAGCCGTTCGGCGAGGCCGCGGCCGGTGGTGAGGTCGACCCCTTCCGCGCGGGCCAGCACGACCACATCGTGCCCGCGCTCCCAGGCCACGTCGACGACGTGCCGCCCCACCACGCCGGTGCCGCCGGCCACCGCGATCCTCATCGTTCCTCCCGAGTGCGGGTCGGCAGCAGCGCGAGCAGCGCCAGGAGCAGGGTGAGCGCGAGCGTCACCACCACGGCGACCGCGTCGGCCTCGGGCAGGTGCCCGACGTGCCCGACGTGGTAGGCGAGGTGCGGCACCGAGAACACCACCCAGGCCGCGCCCAGCATCGTGGTCGCGGCGCGCTGCCGCCACCGGAGCGCGAGGACGCCGGCCACGCCCAGGGCGAGGTAGAGCGACCCGATGTCGCGGACCAGGTGCTCGTTGAAGGGGCCGTCACCACCGACCCAGGCGCGGTTGAGCCCGGGGAAGTCGTCGTAGAACGAGCGGGGCGCGAACGTCCCCCACCCGCCGACGTAGAACGCCGACGCGGTGAGGGCACCCGACGCCGCCTGCTGGATGCGTGTGCTCATGTCGTGGTGACGCGGCCGAGGCCGCCCGGTGTGACATCGCCGCCGGCCGGGCTAGACCAGGGCGGAGACCAGCTCGGGCTCGGTCTTCTCGCGCACCTCGTCCTCGGTGACGTCGGGGGCGAGCTCGACGAGCCGCAGCCCCGCCGGTGTCACGTCGACGACGCAGAGGTCGGTGATGATGCGCTGCACCACCCCACGGCCGGTGTAGGGCAGCGAGCACTCGCGCACGATCTTGAAGGTGCCGTCCTTGGCGACGTGCTCCATCAGCACGATCACCCGCTTGGCGCCGTGCACCAGGTCCATCGCGCCGCCCATGCCCTTGACCATCTTGCCGGGGATCATCCAGTTCGCGATGTCACCGCGTGCGGAGACCTGCATCGCGCCGAGGATCGCCGCGTCGACCTTGCCGCCGCGGATCATCCCGAAGCTCGTCGCCGAGTCGAAGAACGAGGCGCCCCGCCGCAGCGTGACGGTCTCCTTCCCGGCGTTGATCAGGTCGGCGCTCTCCTCGCCCTCGAACGGGTAGGCGCCCACGCCGAGGATGCCGTTCTCGGACTGCAGCACCAGCTCGACGTCGTCGGCGACGTAGTTCGGCACCAGCGTCGGCAGCCCGATGCCGAGGTTGACGTAGGAGCCGTCGGACAGCTCGCTCGCCGCCCGGGCCGCCATCTGCTCGCGGGTCCAGCTCATGCCTGCTCCCCCTTCGGCCGGACGGTCCGGCGCTCGATCCGCTTGTCGGCGGCCTGCTCGGGGGTCAGCGCGACCACCCGTTGCACGAAGACCCCGGGCGTGTGCACCTGGTTGGGGTCGATCTCGCCCGGCTCGACGAGCTCCTCGACCTCGGCGATCGTCACCCGGCCGCACATCGCGGCCAGCGGGTTGAAGTTGCGGGCGGAGTCCTTGAAGACCAGGTTGCCGTGCCGGTCGCCCTTCCAGGCCCGGACCAGCCCGAAGTCGGCCACGATCGCCGACTCCAGCACGAACTCCTTCGGGCCCTCGGCCGTGTCGAAGGTGCGCACCTCCTTCGGCGGTGAGGAGACCACCACCTCGCCGTGCTCGTCGTACCGCCAGGGCAGCCCGCCGTCGGCGACCTGCGTGCCGACCCCGGTCGCGGTGAAGAACGCCGGGATCCCCGAGCCGCCGGCCCGCATCCGCTCCGCCAGCGTGCCCTGCGGTGTCAGCTCGACCTCCAGCTCGCCGGAGAGGTACTGCCGGGCGAACTCCTTGTTCTCCCCGACGTACGACGCCACGACGCGCCGCAGCCGCCCGGCGCCCAGCAGCAGCCCCAGCCCCCAACCGTCGACGCCGGCGTTGTTGGAGACCACCTCGAGGTCGGTCGTGCCGGCCTCCAGCAGCGACGCGATCAGCACCGACGGGATGCCGCACAGCCCGAAGCCGCCGACCGCGAGCGTCGACCCGTCGCCGATGTCGGCGACCGCCTCGGCGGCCGACCCCACCACCTTGTCCATCTCGGCTCCTCCCTGCCGGTTCCCGGCGAGGTTAGTGACTGTTAACCGACCGTGTCCATGGCCGGCGGCCATCGCCGCGGGCCCCGCTCCGAGGACCCGGCTTCGAGGACGCCGCTGGATTCGAGGGCCTACGCTGCCAGACGTGTCCACCCGCAAGCAGGAGTTCGGCGCGCGCGCCCCCTCCGCCGCAGCGTCCGCCTGGTCACACGTCCGCCTGCACGTGGTCACCGGCAAGGGTGGCACCGGCAAGTCGACGGTCGCCGCGGCGCTGGCGCTCGCACTGGCCTCCCACGGACGCAACGTGCTGCTGTGCGAGGTCGAGGGCCGCCAGGGCATCGCCCGGATGTTCGACGTCGACCCGCTCCCCTACGAGGAGCGGCGCATCGCCAGCGGACTGCCCCGCGCCGACGGCCTGCCCGGCCACGTGCACGCGCTGCACATCGACCCCGAGTCGGCCCTCATGGAGTACCTCGCCATGTACTACAAGCTCGGCCGCGCGGGCCGGGCCCTCGACCGCTTCGGCGTGATCGAGTTCGCCACCACGATCGCCCCCGGCGTGCGCGACGTGCTGCTGACCGGCAAGGTCTTCGAGGCCGTGCAGCGCAACAGCCGCAACAAGGGCGCCACCCGCTACGACGCCGTGGTCCTCGACGCCCCGCCCACCGGCCGGATCGCCCAGTTCCTCAACGTCAACGGCGAGCTGGCCGGACTGGCCAAGGTCGGGCCGATCAAGTCGCAGGCCGACACGGTGATGACGCTGTTCCGCTCGCCCCGCACCCTGGTGCACCTGGTGACCGTGCTGGAGGAGATGCCGGTCCAGGAGACCGCCGACGGGATCGCCGAGCTGCGCTCCGTGGGGCTGCCCATCGGCGGTGTCGTGGTGAACATGGTCCGCCCGCGCGACCTCGCCGCCGCCGACCTGGCGGCCGCTCGTGCGGGCACCCTCGACCGCGCCCGGGTCGCCGCCGACCTCGAGTCGGTGGGCGTGGCGCACGATCCGGCCCTCCTCGACGGCCTGCTCGCCGAGGCGGCCGACCACGCCGAGCGGCGCGCACTCGAGGACGCCCAGCGCGAGGTGGTGCAGGGCCTCGGCGTGCCGATCTTCGAGCTGGCCCGCGAGCCCGCCGGCATCGACCTCGGGTCGCTCTACGACCTCGCCGCCGAGCTCCGCGAAGGAGGGCTGGGCTGATGGCGTCCCGTCCCCGCAGCCGCACCGGGCCGCGCACCACCGGCTCCCCCGGCACCCACGAGCCGCCTGTGCTCGACGTCGACGCGCTGCTCGACGATCCGGGCACCGGCATCGTCGTGTGCACCGGATCCGGCGGTGTCGGCAAGACCACCACCTCGGCGGCGCTGGCCCTGCGCGCCGCCGAGCGGGGACGCAAGGTCGTCGTGCTCACCATCGACCCGGCCCGCCGGCTGGCGCAGTCGATGGGCATCGAGGAGCTGGACAACACCCCGCGACCGGTGCAGGGGGTCGACACCGCCGCGGGTGGCCGGCTCGACGCGATGATGCTCGACATGAAGCGCACCTTCGACGAGGTCGTGCTCAGCCAGGCCACCCCGGAGAAGGCCAGGCAGATCCTCGAGAACCCCTTCTACGTCGCGCTGTCCAGCTCCTTCGCCGGCACCCAGGAGTACATGGCGATGGAGAAGCTGGGCCAGATCCACCGCGCCGCCCAGGCCGACGGCAGCTACGACCTGATCGTGGTCGACACCCCGCCGTCGCGCTCCGCGCTGGACTTCCTCGACGCCCCGGAACGCCTCTCCAGCTTCCTCGACGGGCGCTTCATCCGACTGCTGCTGGCGCCCGCTCGCGGCCCAGCGCGGATGATGACCGCGGGACTCTCGCTGGTCACCGGGGCCCTCACCAAGGTCCTCGGCGCCCAGGTGCTGCGCGACATGCAGACGTTCGTCACGGCCTTCGACACGCTCTTCGGCGGCTTCCGGGCGCGCGCCGAGAAGACGTTCGCACTGCTCCAGAACGAGCGCACCGCGTTCGTCGTGGTCGCCGCCCCCGAGCCCGACGCGCTGCGCGAGGCGGCGTACTTCGTCGACCGGCTCAGCGAGGACGCGATGCCGCTGGCGGGGCTGGTCGTCAACCGCGCCTCACCGTCGCCGACGGGAGCCCTCTCGGCGGACGAGGCGATGGCCGCCGCATCCCGGCTGCGCGACGCCGACCCCTCGTCGTTGACCGCCGGACTGCTGCGGCTGCACGCCGACCGCAGCCGGCTGGTCGAGCGTGAGGCGCGACTGCGCTCGCGGTTCACCGCAGCGCACCCCGACGTGGCGACCACGGTGGTGCCGGCGCTGGCCGGCGACGTGCACGACCTCGAGGGGTTGCGCCAGGTGGGCGCACTACTCGCAGGCGGGTGAGGCCTGTCCCGGACTGAGCCCGGGTCCGGGTCAAGCGGTCGCGTCGACCTTCACGCCGCCGTCGCGCGCAGCCTCGAGGACCACGCGCCAGGAGGCGTTGGGGCGCCGACGCAGCAGCGCCCGACGCTCCCGCTCGGTCATGCCACCCCAGACCCCCCATTCGATCTGGTTGTCCAGCGCCTCGGCCAGGCACTCGGTGCGCACGGGACACCCGTTGCATAGCTGCTTGGCCTTGTTCTGCTCGGCACCGCGCACGAACAGCAGGTCCGGCTGCGCCTCACGGCACGCCGCCCGCGGCGTCCAGTCCTCTACCCACATGATGATGTCCCCACATCTGCCGGAATAGGTGCGCGTCCCCATGACGCCTACCCGGGTGAATCCCCTCGTCCTCCAAGTTAAGAACCCCGCGGCGTCCACCGACAGACACTTTCGACCCAAGTGGTATAGCCCGAAAGGACTATGGCCCTAGCCGGGTCTGTGGTAGTGGCCCGTCGCCGGCGCGGGGCCTCCGCACCCGCTCTCCCGTAGTCTGGTGCGCATGGCCGCACCTCCCGACGCTCGACTCTCGCCCTCCCGGGTGCTCTCCCACCTGGGCGTGATGGCCGTGGTGGCCGCGGTCCTCGGCGTCGTCGTGGCCGGGCTCGCGATCCCCTTCGCCGGCGTGCTCGGCATGGGCGCGAAGAGCATCGCCGAGACGATGGACGAGCTGCCCGAGGAGCTCGAGACCGAGTCACTCCCGCAGCGCACGACGGTGGTCGACGCCGACGGCAACCAGATCGCGAGCCTGTTCGTCCAGAACCGGGTCAACGTCGAGCTCACCCAGGTCTCGCGGATCATGGTCAAGGCGATCGTCGCGATCGAGGACGACCGCTTCTACGAGCACGGCGCGCTCGACATCAAGGGCACCCTGCGGGCGTTCATCACCAACCAGGCCAACGACGGCGTGGTCCAGGGTGGCTCCTCGATCAGCCAGCAGGTCGTGAAGCAGACGCTGCTGCAGCAGGCCGAGACGGACGAGGAGCGGGCCGAGGCCATCGACGACAGCTATGCGCGCAAGCTGCGCGAGCTGCGCTACGCCATCGCGCTCGAGGAGCGCTACTCCAAGGACTGGATCCTCGAGCGCTACCTCAACATCTCCTACTTCGGCGACGGGGCCTACGGCATCCAGGCGGCGGCCAAGCACTACTTCAACGTCAACGCCAAGCAGCTCGACCTGCGCCAGTCCGCGCTGCTGGCCGGGCTGGTGAAGAGTCCCGACGCGCTCGACCCGACCAACGACCGCAACCGCGCTCTGGCCCGCCGCAACGTGGTGCTCGACCGGATGGCCGAGCTCAACGTCATCTCCCGCGAGCGGGCCGCCAAGGTCAAGGACCAGCCGCTGGGGCTGAACGTGCAGCCCAACGAGAACGGCTGCGTCGACTCCAGTGCCCCCTTCTTCTGCGACTACATGGTGCGCTACCTGATGGCCGACCGCAGCCTCGGCCGCACCAAGGCCGAGCGCCGTCGCCTGATCTACTCCGGCGGGCTGACGATCCGCACCACGGTCGACCTGGACATGCAGCAGGCCGCGGACAACTCGGTGCGGGCCAACGTCTTCCCCCAGGACTCCGCGATCGGGGGTCTGGCCATGGTCGAGCCACGCTCCGGCGAGGTGCGGGCGCTCGCCCAGTCCCGCCCGATGGGCGCCGACCAGGACGCCGGGCAGACCTTCCTCAACTACGTGGTGCCGAAGAAGTACGGCGACTCCAACGGCTTCCAGCCGGGGTCGACGTTCAAGGCGTTCGTGCTGGCGGCGGCGATCAACCAGGACATCCCGCTCAACCGCACCTACAACGCCCCCGAGACGATCAGCATCCCGATGCGCGACTACAAGGTCTGCGACGGCGAGTACTACGCCAGCAGCGAGATCTGGTCACCCTCGAACTCCACGTCCAACGGCACCTTCAACCTCTACCAGGGCACCCAGCTGTCGGTGAACACGTTCTTCGCCCAGCTCGAGCGCGACACCGGGCTGTGCGAGCCCTACGAGCTCGCGCAGGCGATGGGCATCGGCCTCGACGACCCGGCGACCCAGATGGTGCCCTCGTTCACCCTCGGCGTGGCCGACGTGAGCCCGCTGGAGATGGCCGAGGCCTACGCCACCTTCGCCGGTCGCGGGCTGCACTGCGACTCCCGACCGGTCACCGCCCTTGAGGACGCCGACGGCAACGTGATCAAGGAGTACCCCGCCACCTGCCAGCAGGTCATCGCCCCGGCCACGGCCGACGCGGTCAACGACGTGCTGCGCGGCGTGCAGGAGGGCTCCGGCTTCGGCGCGGCCCGAGGACTCGCGCTCGACCAGCCGTCGGCCGCCAAGACCGGCACCACCCAGGACGGCAAGGCGGTGTGGTTCGTCGGCTACACCCCGCAGCTGTCCACCGCGGCGATGATCGCCGGCGCCAACGAGTACGGCCAGCCGATCCCGCTCGCCGGCCAGACCATCGGCGGCGCCTACATCCCCACCGCCTCCGGCTCCGGGTTCGCCGGGCCGATGTGGGGCGGCGCGATGCAGGTGATCGACGACTCGCTGGAGTACCAGGACTTCGTGGCGCCCTCGGCCGACGACATCGCCGGCGTGATGACCACGGTGCCCAGCGTGGGCGGCATGGGTGTCGACGAGGCCCAGGCGGTGCTGGCCGAGGCAGGGTTCGCGGTCTCCCTCGGCGGCGACCAGTACTCCAGCTATCCGGTCGGCACCGTCGCGTTCACCTCACCTGGAGGCGGCGGACAGGCCGGCAGCGGCAGCACGATCACGATCTACACCTCCGCCGGGCCCGAGCCCAAGGGCAACGGTGGCGGTGGCGGAGGCAACGGCGGTCGAGGCAACGGCGGCGGGGGCGGTCGCGGCGGGCGCTGACCCTCCACCGGGGCGGGGGCTCAGCCGAGCTGGCGACGCACCTCGGCGGCCACCGCCGCGCCGTCGGCCCGGCCCTTGACCTGCGGCTGGACCAGGCCCATCACCTTGCCCATCGCCTTCATGCCCTCACCGGCCGCGCCGCTCTGCTCGACCGCGGCCGCGACGATCTCGGCGATCTCCTCGACGCTGAGCTGGGCCGGCAGGTAGTCGGCGATCACGGCGGCCTCGGCGCGCTCCTTGGCGGCCATCTCCTTGCGCCCGCCGTCCTCGAACGCCACGGCGGCCTCGCGCCGCTTCTTCGCCTCGCTGGAGAGCACCCCGACAACGTCGTCGTCGCTGAGCTCGCGGTGCTCCTTGCCGGCGACCTCGGCGTTGGTGATCGCGGTGAGGATCATCCGCAGCGTCGAGGAGCGGACCTCGTCGCGCGCCTTCATCGCGGACGTCAGGTCGCCGCGCAGCCGGTCCTTGAGAGCACTCATGACGACCATTGTGGCAGCCTGTCCCGGTGATCCCGACGCCGCTCGCCCGCCTGCTCGGGGTCTGCGTCGCCGCCGGCGCCGGACTCACCGCGTACGCCGCCGCCGAGGCGCGGGCCTACACGCTGCGGCGGGTCGAGGTGCCGCTGCTGCCGGCCGGTGCGGCGCCGCTGCGGGTGCTGCACCTCAGCGACATCCACATGACGCCGGGCCAGCACCGCAAGCAGGAGTGGCTGCGCGGACTGTGGGACCTGGCCCCCGACCTGGTCGTCGACACCGGCGACAACCTGGCGCATCGGGAGTCGGTGCCGGTCGTGCGCGACGCACTCGGGCCGCTGCTCGACGCGCCCGGCGTGTTCGTGTTCGGGTCCAACGACTACTTCGTGCCGACGCTGCGCAACCCCGTGCGCTACCTGCTGCCCGACGACGGCACCCGGCACACCACCTCGGGGCAGCTGCCCTGGCCGGACCTGCGCGAGGAGTTCACCGGCGCCGGCTGGCTCGACCTCACCAACCGCAGGGCGACGCTCGAGGTCGCCGGGCTGCGATTCGCGTTCGCAGGGGTCGACGACCCCCACCTGGGCTACGACGACCTCGACGCCGTCGCGGGCCCGGCCGATGCCGGGGCCGACGTCCGGCTGGGCGTCGCCCACGCGCCGTACCTGCGGGTGCTGGACCGGTTCGCCGCCGACGGCTACGACGCGATCCTCGCCGGCCACACCCACGGCGGGCAGGTCTGCCTGCCGGGTGGCCGAGCGCTCACCACGAACTGCGACCTCGAGCCCGCGCGGGCCCGGGGCCTGCACCGGCACCCCGCCGACTCCCGACCCGGCGATCCGGGCAGCTCCTGGCTGCACGTCTGTGCCGGCCTCGGCACCAGCCCCTACGCCCGGATCCGGGTCGCCTGCCGCCCCGAGGCCACCCTCCTGACGTTGACGCCGACCCGGCACTGATTCCCGTATTCTCGCGGCGTGTCGGGGAAGCATCGACGCCTCGGCCGGGCCGATTGCGGGCCGCCGCCCGGCCTCGGGTATGCTCCCCGTCGGCGGTTGCTCCCCCGGGAGCGGACGCCGGATCGGGCTGTGGCGC
Source organism: Nocardioides ferulae (assembly GCF_003660455.1). GTDB lineage: Bacteria > Actinomycetota > Actinomycetes > Propionibacteriales > Nocardioidaceae > Nocardioides > Nocardioides ferulae. The sequence goes on from NZ_QZVR01000016.1 coordinate 87,469, forward strand.
AGCTTGGTAGCGCGCCTCGTTCGGGACGAGGAGGCCGCAGGTTCAAATCCTGTCAGCCCGACCCAGGTGATGTCTCAGGCATCGGCGACACCCGGACCCCACGAGGGTCCGGGTGTTCTGCATTCGCCGGCCGGGCCGCGGCGCAGCCAGCCGGCTCCGCACGTGTGGTCTGCCACACTGTGGCCATGTCGAACGACGACCGCGAGCGGCCCGAGGGCCCCTCCCTCGAGCCGCCCACGCTGGGCTTCTCAATGCGGCGGCGGCGCAAGCAACGGCAGGCGCCCGAGCCGCCCGTTGCTCCGGACGAGGCGTCCGCTGCCGACCTCGAGGCGACCACCGAGCCCACGGAGGTGCTGCCCGCTGCCGCGACCGGTGAGGAGGAGGCGACCACCGTGCTCCCCGAGCCGGTGAACGCGCCCCCGGCCGCCCCCGAGCCGGTGACCACGCCCCCGGCCGCCCCCGAGCCGGTGACCGCACCCCCGACCGAGCAGGCCCCGCCGCTGTTCGCCGACGAGGTGCCCGCCGGTCAGAGCCAGGCTGCCGACATCGCTCCGCCGCCCGCCCGGCCCGAGCCGGCGACTGAGCCCGAGCCGGCGCCTACCGACGACGCGCCCCGAGCCCCGCTGCTGACCGGCATGGCCGCTGCGGTGTTCGCGGGCGCCTTCGCCGGCCTGCTGCTGGTGGGGGCCACCTGGGGGTCGCTCCAGGCCTGCGAGGCGGTGCGCGGCACGTCGTCGTGCGGCGATCCCGGCTTCTTCCTGCTGCTGGCGATCCTGGCCACGCTGGTGCTCGTCGGCGGAGCACTGCTGCGGGCCTTCGCGGTCAGCGATCCCATCAGCACCAGCTTCCTGGGCATCGGCCTGCTCACCGTGATCGCGCTGGTGTTCCTGGTCGACGTGCTGTTCGCGTGGTGGATGGTGATCGTGATCCCGGTCTGCGGGGCCGCCACGTTCGCGCTCTCCCACTGGGTCACGACCACGTACGTCCAGCCCGCAGACGGCTAGGGCGTGGCACCGCTCACAGGCGAGCGGCGAGCAGCTCGGCGATCTGCACCGTGTTGAGGGCCGCCCCCTTGCGGAGGTTGTCGTTGGAGATGAACAGCGCCAGTCCACGGTCGCCGTCGACGCCGGGATCGGTGCGGATGCGACCGACGTACGACGGGTCCTGCCCGGCGGCCTGCAACGGGGTCGGCACGTCGGCGAGCACCACGCCCGGAGCATCGCCGAGCAGCTCCTTGGCCCGCGCCGGTGTCATCGGCTCGGCGAACTCGGCGTTGATCGCCAGGGAGTGACCGGTGAAGACCGGGACGCGCACGCAGATGCCGGAGACCCGCAGCCCGGGGATGCCGAGGATCTTGCGCGACTCGTTGCGCAGCTTCTGCTCCTCGTCGGTCTCGTCGAGCCCGTCGTCGACGATCGAGCCCGCGAGCGGCACGACGTTGTAGGCGATCGGCGCGACGTACTTGACCGGGTCGGGGAAGGCGACGGCCGACCCGTCGTAGGCGAGCTCACGGGCCTTGTCGCCGGCCGCGCGCACCTGGCCGGCGAGCTCCTCCACGCCGGCGACGCCGCTGCCCGACACCGCCTGATAGGTCGATGCGACCAGGCGCACCAGCCCTGCCGCGTCGTGGAGCGGCTTGAGCACCGGCATCGCGGCCATCGTGGTGCAGTTCGGGTTGGCGATGATGCCCTTGCGGGCCTCGTCGATCGCCTCGGGGTTGACCTCGGAGACCACCAGCGGCACGTCGGGGTCCATCCGGAACGCCGAGGAGTTGTCGACCACCGTCACCCCGGCGGCGGCGAACCGCGGCGCCTGAGCCCGCGAGGTGGTGGCGCCGGCCGAGAACAGCGCGATGTCGAGCCCGGTCGGGTCGGCGGTCTCGGCGTCCTCGACGACGATCTCGCGGCCGGCGAACGGGAGCACCTTGCCCGCGGACCGGGCGGAGGCGAAGAACCGGATCTCCTCGATCGGCAGCGCCCGCTCCTCGAGGATCTGGCGCATCGCGACGCCGACTTGGCCGGTAGCACCGACGACGCCGATCCGCACCCCGCGGTTGGGCGCGTTCATCGGCCGGTCCCGCCGTAGACGACGGCCTCGACCTCGTCGGCGTCGAGGCCGAACGCGGTGTGCGCGGCGCGCACCGCGTCGTCGACCTCCGCTTCGTCGACGATCACCGAGATCCGGATCTCGGACGTGGAGATCATCTCGATGTTGACGCCGGCGGAGGCGAGCGCGGCGAAGAACTTCGCGGTGATGCCGGGGTGGCTGCGCATGCCCGCGCCGATCAGCGACACCTTGCCGATGCGGTCGTCGTAGAGAAGCTGGTCGTAGCCGACCTCGTCCTGGATCCGTGCCAGCGCCGCCATCGCGGGCTGGCCGTCCTCACGCGGCACCGTGAACGAGATGTCGGTGAGCCCCGTGGCGGCGGCGGAGACGTTCTGCACCACCATGTCGATGTTGACCTCGGAGGTGGCCAGCACGTCGAAGATGCGGGCTGCCTCACCGACCTTGTCGGGCACGCCGACCACGGTGATCTTGGCCTGGCTCCGGTCGTGGGCGACACCGGAGATGATCGCCTGCTCCATGGGCTGGTCTCCCTGCTCGTCGTCGGGGACGATCCAGGTGCCCTCCTTGTTCGAGAACGAGGAGCGCACGTGGACCGGCATGTCGTGGCGGCGGGCGTACTCGACGCACCGCAGGTGGAGGATCTTGGCACCCGAGGCGGCCATCTCGAGCATCTCCTCGGTGGAGACGCGGTCGAGCTTGCGCGCGGTGGGCACGATCCGGGGGTCGGCGGTGAACACGCCGTCGACGTCGCTGTAGATCTCGCAGACCGTCGCGCCGAGCGCGGCGGCCAGGGCCACCGCCGTGGTGTCGGAGGCGCCCCGGCCGAGCGTGGTGACGTCCTTGGTGTCCTGGGAGACGCCCTGGAAGCCGGCCACGATGGCGATCGCCCCGTCACGGAGGGCGTTCTCGATGCGGCCGGGGGTGATGTCGATGATCTTGGCCCGCCCGTGCACCGAGTCGGTGATCACGCCGGCCTGGCTTCCGGTGAACGACTGGGCCTTGTGGCCGAGCTGGGCGATCGCCATCGCCAGCAGCGCCATCGAGATCCGCTCGCCCGCGGTGAGCAGCATGTCCAGCTCACGCGGCGGCGGCAGCGGCGAGACCTGCTCGGCGAGGTCGCGCAGCTCGTCGGTGGTGTCACCCATCGCCGAGACCACTACGACGACGTCGTGGCCGGCCTTGCGGGTGTTCACGATGCGCTGCGCGACCCGCTTGATGCCGTCAGCGTCGGCCACGGACGACCCGCCGTACTTCTGCACGACAATGCCCACGGTTGGTCCTCGGGTTCGAGAGTTCGACGGTCGCCGGCCCGGACCTGCACCCCGGCCCGTCCGGGGGTCCGACGCACGCGCGGCACTGCGCTGCGACCTCGGCCGAGTCTACCGGGGGCGGCTGCGGCGGCCGAACGATATCTCAGGGGTGGGCCCCGACCCCGGTCAGTGGCCGAGGATCTCCTCGGCCACCGCCACCCGGTCGGCGTCGAGGTCGACCAGGGAGTCCAGGCGGCTGTGGGTCACGATCGACTGCAGGGCCCGGAGCGCCGCGCTGGCGCTGTTGCCCCACGAGGAGACGTAGGAGAACTGCCACCACCACAGCGCCTCGGCCACGTTGCCGGCGCGGTAGTGGCGCAGCCCGTTGGCCACCTCACTGGCGATGCTGGTGAGGTCGTCGGAGAGCCGGGAGGTCTCCAACTGGGGGTCGTAGGGGTCGAAGTTGAACGCATAGACGTCGACCGGTCCGAGGATGCCGCCGAGCCGCTCGCGCATCCGGTCCAGGTCGGGGTCGGGCCCGACGTCGGGCTGGTACTCCTGCTCCGGCGTGAAGTCGGCCTGCGCGCCCAGCCGGGCGCCGGCGAGCAGCACCTGGCTCACCTCGAGCAGCAGCAGCGAGATCGCCCGGCCGCCCTCCTGCTCGCGCGAGATCGCCTGCAGCGCGACCAGGAAGCTCTCGACCTGGTCGGCGATCTGCTGGGCGAAGTCCTCGGTCTCACTCTGGATGTGGTCAGTCATCAGCTGATCGCCTTCCTGCGAACGCCCGGCCCAAGGTGACCTCGTCGGCGTACTCGAGATCGCCACCCACCGGCAGTCCACTCGCCAGACGCGTGACGCGCAACCCAAGAGGCTTGAGCATGCGCGTGAGATAGGTCGCGGTGGCCTCACCCTCGAGGTTGGGATCGGTGGCCAAGATGGTCTCGGTGATGGTGCCGTCGGCCAGCCGGGTCATCAGCTCACGGATGCGCAGCTGCTCGGGACCGATGCCGTCGATCGGGGAGATGGCCCCGCCCAGCACGTGGTAGCGCCCACGGAACTCGCGGGTGCGCTCGATGGCGACGACGTCTTTGTACTCCTCGACGACGCACAGCACCGAGGGGTCGCGCCGCGGGTCGGCGCAGATGCGGCACTTCTCCTCTTGGGAGACGTTGAAGCAGACGCTGCAGAACTTCACCCTGCTCTTGACCTCGATGAGCACGTCGGCGAGCCGGCGCACGTCGACGGGGTCCGCCTGGAGCAGGTGGAAGGCGATTCGCTGGGCACCCTTGGGCCCCACCCCGGGCAGCCTGCCGAGCTCGTCGATGAGGTCCTGGACGACGCCTTCGTACAACGCTCAGCCGCCGAAGCCGAGAGGGCCGCCGCCGAAGCCGAGAGAGTTGCCGCCGGCGCCGCCGGGCTCGCCACCGCCCGCGAGCGGGCCGAGGGTCTGGCCGGCGAGGGAGTCCGCCTGCGCCTTGGCGTCGCGGTAGGCGGCGACGATCATGTCGCCGAGGTCGGCGAGGTCGTCGGCGTCGCCACCGTCGAAGCCGCCGGCCTTGATGTCGACACCGACCAGCTCGCCGATGCCGTTGACGCGGACGGTCACCGCACCGCCGGCGACGGTGCCGTCGACCACGGTCTCGGCCAGCTGCTCCTGGGCCGCCTGCAGCTGCTCCTGCATCTGCTGGGCCTGCTGCAGCAGCGCGTTCATGTCGAAGCCGCCGCCGAGGGCGTCGAAGGGGTTCTGGGTCATCGGGGTCACTCCTGGTCGGACGGGAAGGCAGGCGCGGTACGCCGGGGGCGCACCGTCAGTCTCACTGGTGCGGGATCTCCTCGATCACCCGGGCGCCGAGCTCGCGCTCGAGCAGCTCGGCACCGCCCAACTGGTCGACGTCGGCGTCGAGGTCGTCGCGCCGGGCGTCGGCGTCGGGATCGTGGCTGGGCTCGGCCGGGCCCCGGTCGGGGCGGCTGCCGCCACGGGCGATGGCGTCGCGGGCGGCGGCCATGCCGCCACCGGCGGCGGCCGGCGGCGCGGGCGACGGCGGGGCCTGTGGCGGCTCGGGTCGGGCGGTCTCGGCGGGCGCCGGGACCGCGGGCGGGGCGGGCGGCGCAGCCCCGGGGGCGGCCTGGACGGGGGGCTCGGCGGGCGCGGCAGCGGGCCGGGTGACCACCGGCGCGTCGGCCCTGGCCCCGGGGTCGACGATGGTCTCGATGCGCCAGTCGGCACCGACCACGTCGATGGCGGCCTGCCGCAGGATCTCGTCGCAGCCGCCGCCGACGAACGAGTCGCGGGCGCCGGCGTTGACGAAGCCCAGGGTGAGCGTGCGCCCGTCGACGCCGACCACCTGACAGTTCTGGGTCAGGTGCATCCACGCGACCCGGCGGCGCAGCTTGGTGGCCTCGACGATGTCGGGCCAGAGCCGGCGCACCTCGACCAGCGAGAGGCCACCGCCGGCCGGGGCAGCCGGGGAAGGCTGAGCTGCCGGCTCCGGCTGGGCAGGATGCGGGGTGACGGGCGCGGGCGCGGCCGTCGGCTCGGATGGCGCCGGGCGCTCCGGAGCGGGCTCGGGCGCAGCGGGCGGAGCGGTCTGGGGCGGGCGCTGCTCGGCCGGCGGCTGGGGCGGACCCGCGACAGGGGCCTCCGGGGCCGGTCTGACCGGGCGCGCCGGCGGCCGCTCGGCCGGGTCGTCGGCGTGGGAGCGCAGCGGGTGGGGGCGGTCCTGCGCCGGCACGTGGGTGGCCGGGGAGGCGGCGACCGGGCTGGGCGTGCCGGCGACCGCGACGCGCTTCTCGAGCCGCTCGACGCGGGCCAGCACGCCGTCGGTGGTGTGGTCGGCGCCCGGCAACAGCACCCGGGCACAGATCAGCTCGAGCAGCAGCCGGGGGGCGGTGGCGCCGCGCATCTCGGTCAGCCCGGTCGCGACGAGGTCGGCGGCCCGGGTCAGCTCGGCGGGCCCGAACCGGGCGGCCTGGGCGACGAGACGCTCGCCGGCGTCTTCGGAGACGTCGATCAGCCCGGTGGCCGGCGCGTCGGGCACCGCGGCCACGATCACCAGGTCGCGCAACCGTCGCAGCAGGTCCTCGGTGAATCGGCGGGGGTCCTGCCCGGTCTCGATGACCTTGTCGACCACCCCGAAGACCGCTGACCCGTCACCGGCGGCGAAGGCGTCGACGACCTCGTCGAGCAGGCTGTCGGGGGTGTAGCCGAGCAGGCCGGTCGCCAGCGCGTGGGTCACCCCGGAGGGCCCGGCTCCGCCGAGCAGCTGGTCGAGCACCGAGAGTGTGTCGCGCGCGGACCCGGCACCGGCCCGCACCACCAGCGGCAGCGCCGCCGGCTCGATCGGGACCCCCTCCTTCTCACACAGCTCGGAGAGGTAGGAGGAGAGCAGCCGCGGCGGGATCAGCCGGAAGGGGTAGTGGTGGGTGCGCGACCGGATGGTCGGCAGCACCTTGTCGGGCTCGGTGGTGGCGAAGATGAACCGCAGGTGGGGCGGGGGCTCCTCGACCAGCTTCAGCAGGGCGTTGAAGCCCTGCGTGGTCACCATGTGCGCCTCGTCGATGATGTAGACCTTATAGCGGCTCTTCACCGGGGCGAAGAAGGCCTTCTCACGCAGGTCGCGGGCGTCGTCGACGCCACCGTGGGAGGCGGCGTCGATCTCGATCACGTCGATCGAGCCGGGACCGCCGCGGGCGAGGTCACGGCAGCTGTCGCACACCCCGCACGGGTCGGCCACCGGCGCCTGGTCGCAGTTGAGCGAGCGGGCCAGGATGCGCGCGGAGGTGGTCTTGCCGCAGCCTCGCGGGCCGGAGAAGAGGTAGGCGTGGTTGACCCGGTTGTTGGCCAGCGCGGCCCGCAGCGGCTCCGTCACGTGCTCCTGCCCGATCACCTCGGCGAAGGTCTCGGGTCGGTAGCGGCGGTACAGCGCCAGGGGGGACTCCACGCATGAACCCTAACCAGGCACACCGACACCCGGTAGCGGGCCGGGGCCGACCGGTCGCGACACGGAACCGCAGACCACCCGTGCACCGGGAAATGCAGAGGCCCCCCGCGCACCCGGCAGAGCTCACTGACCCTTGCTGCCTTCCGGCCCTGGGGGAGTTGGGTGAGGTGCCGCCACACGGGGGGTTGCCCAGAGTCTAGGTGAGCCGCGCGGGCCCACCAAGCCGGGGTGCGCCACCGCCGCGGAGCGGCCCAGGACCCACGCCGGGCCCAATTCGCTCCCTCCTCGCCCGCCGGGTACGCTCCTCCGCGGAGGATTCGCCTAGTGGCCTATGGCGCTCGCTTGGAAAGCGGGTTGGGTTAACAGCCCTCAGGGGTTCGAATCCCCTATCCTCCGCCATCGCGTACGGCGCCGCGGCTCACCGCGGCGCCGTTCGTCGTCTCGGCCCGGCGCCGCCCGGCGTCAGGCCCCCCGCCGCCGGGCGAGCAGGGGCCGCAGCACCACGGCGAGCAGCACCACGCCGCCCCCGATCAGCCCCGCCCAGACCGCCCGTCGACGCGGCTCGACCAGGACGTCGGTTCGGGGGGCGGGAGCGGTGGCCGGCCGGATCTCCGCCGCCGGGCTCGGCGCGACCACCGTGCCGTCGGGGGCCGGGCTCAGCGGACGCGCGATCGCCTCGAGCGACTGCACGACGCCGGCGCCGGTGAGCACGCTGGGCCGGTCGGCGACGCCGTTCGCGGTGTGCAGCAGCCGAGCCTCGATCTGCTGCCGGGTCTCGTCGGGGTGGGCCGAGCGCAGCATCGCCACGACCCCGGCCACCTCGGCCGCGGCCCACGACGTCGCCACGTTCTCGTCGCCGGCGAGCACACACGACTGTCCGTTGAGGCCACGGCTCACCGCCCCCGCGGTGGGCACCACCACGTCGATCGCGGAGCTCTGCAGCACCGCCGCACGGAGGTCGGCGGTCGAGCCGTCCGCGGTGGCCCCCACGCCCAGGACCCCGGGGTATCCGGCCGGTTGGACCAGGTCGGCGACGTCCTCGCCCGGGAGGGGCCGGCCGGCCTCGTCGACCTCGATCTTGTCGTAGTTGCGCTCGCCCTCGCCGGGGCGGTTGCCAGTGGCGGCGACCACCACGATGTCCTCGGCGAGCACCTTGTCGATCGCGCGCCGGAGGTCGGCGTCGCGCTCCATCCAGTGGGCGACGACCGCGACCGCGATCCGCGTGCCTTCGCCCGAGCGGGCGCGGGCAACGACCCACTCCAACCCCTCGATCAGGCGGTCCATGTTCACGCCGGGCGGGGCGCCGGAGGGGTCCTCCTGCTCGTCGAAGACCCGGATGTCGAGTACGCGGGCACCCGGAGCCACGCCGACCAGACCGCCGTCGGGCCGGGGCGCACCGGCCGCGAGGTTCGCGACGACCGTGCCGTGGTAGTCGACCGGGGGCGCGCCACCGCCCGGATAGACCGCCTCGACGTCGACGCCGTGGACGACGCCCGAGTCGAGCACCGCGATCGCCCAGTCCTCACCGGGCTGCGTGCCGCGCCGTTCGAGCAGGCGCTGCGCCGCGGGCACCTGCACCTGGACCAGCGGACGGCTCACGCTCTCGGCCTCGGCGCCGACCTCGGTGTCCGGCTCGAGACCCAGGCAGACCAGGTCGTCGGCCGGGTCGGCCGCCGCCGGGAGGGTCGACAGCGGTGCCACCGGCACGAGCGCGGCACCTGCCACGAGGAGCGCGGCGAGGCGGGCGGCGGCGCGGCAGGTCACGAGCAGGAGCTCCCGGTGACGGTGCTGGCGGACGGTGGGCAGAGCGCCGCGTCGATCGACAACGGCACCCCGTCGGGGAACAGCTCGATCCACGTGTCGGGGACCACCGGGGACTCGACGTCGTCGTAGCCGAGCTGGGTCGCGACGCCCGAGCCGACCAGTTCGTGACGGCTGGGCTTGGAGGTCAGCAGGAACGGGAGTCCGCCGTCGCCGGCGTCCCAGGCCGCCGAGTGCACGTAGGCGCCGAACCCGTCCTCGACGGTCGGGCTGACGTCGTTCGGCTTGGCCGCCGAGGCCACCGCCGAGACGGCCCCCTCCGGATCGGTGGCGAGCAGGATCCGCGGCGGGGCTCCCTCCTCGGCGACCAGCTGTCCGCACAGCTCGTCGGACGGTGGCACCAGCTGGTGGTCGGGCCACCGCGTGGCGTCGAGATCGATCTCGCCCTGCGACATCGACATCTCGCTGACCGTGAGCTCCGCCGCCTTGTCCTGGGCCAGCGCCCGGTAGAGGGTGAACTCGAAACCGCTGAGCGGCGCGGGTCCGAGCTCGGTCAGCACGAAGCCACCCTCGTCCTCGTCGTCCAGACGGAACCAGTCGCCCTGCTCGGCGCCCTCGGGGAGACCCGGGCCCTCGACCGCTGCCCCGAAGTCGCCGATGCCGAACGGCTCGAGCGTGAACGCCTCACCACGCGGGAACAGCCCCACCCACGCCTCGGGGACGGCCATCGCCGCACTGGTGTTCGGCAGGGCGAGGCTGCTCAGCACCCGGTCGCGCTGGGCCTGGTCGCCCGGCACGGCGTAGACGTAGGCGCCGGTCTCCTCGGTGGCGCTGCTGCGGGACTGGGCGATCACGTAGGTGTCGTCGCCGACCGACACGGTGAACGCGCCGCGGGGCACCGGCGTGACCGTCGAGCTCCCGCCGATCTCGACCGCGATGCCCTTGCCGTGGGAGGTGCACGCGGTCCAACCGGACGGCACCAGACTGTCGGCGGACGGCACGTCGGCGGGCGCACCGAGGATGCCGATGTCGTCTCCGACGTGCTGCTGCTCGATCTCGTCCTGGGCCACGATCTCGGGGGTGACCTCGGCGCCCAGGATCAATTGCGCCGAGGTCACATTGATCACCGGGCGCAGCTCCGAGTCGGAGTCGGGCAGCACGACGTAGAGCGCGCCGCGCTCCTTGGACAGGAACATCCCCGGCTGGCTCCAGTCGATCTCGGGCCGCCCGGTGAAGATGCCGGCGATCGCCGCCCCGGCGATCAGCAGCACCGAGAGGGCGAGCCCCCCGACGACACTGCGCCCCGGTCGGGCCGGCTCGACCTCCCGGCCGCCGGGAGCGCCGGAGACGAAGGCGGTGACCAGCCGCCGGCGGCTGAACGAGTACGCCTCGACGAGGTCCTTCTTGGTGGCCACGCCCCGCTCAGCTCCGGATCGAGGAGAAGACGCCGGTGGCCAGCACCAGCAGCGGGACCAGGCTCAGCAGGCAGATCGACTCGGTGATGTCACCCAACCGGCCGCGCCGCACCGAGGGAGCGGCCGGAGTCAGCGTGGTGGCGAGCAACAGGCCGCCCGTCGCAGCCAGCACCACGGCCGTCGTGGGTCGCCAGTCGGGGTGCTGCCAGAGCACCGAGACCGCCACCGCGGCCAGGCCCGCGATGCCGGAGACCAGGCCGACCAGCACCTCGGTGCCGGTGCGGTACTGCCGGGTGCGGAGCATGACCACGAGCGCCGCCACCACGGCGAGCAGGGTGCCGGCGAGACCCAGCGCGACGGCCAGCGGCGCCACCAGGACCAGCAGCAGTCCGACGGTCGCGGAGATCGCCACCAGGATCTCGTGCGCGATGCGGGCATCGGCACTGATCTTGGCGGGGTCGACCTCGGAGGGGTCGGCGGTGATGTCGGCGGTGGAGTAGAGCTGGTCGACCGACGTGCCGGTCACTCCCAACGCCAGCCAGGGGAACAGCGAGCCGGCCAGCACGACCAGGGTGAGCGCCGTGGTCAGCACCACCGGGGCGTCGAACGTGGCGACCTCCATGACCAGGCCGGTGATGGAGAAGACGGCCCCGATCACGACCGGCGGCAGCACGAGGGTGCGTCCGGCGCCGAGGCCGACCATGGCCAGGAACCCGGCACCCAGCGCCCCGGCCCCGGCGGCCGCGACCGGCCGGGCGAAGAAGTCGCCGTCGGTCACCAGCAGCAGGCCCGCGAGCGCGGCGTACCCGGCCCCCATCCAGGCGACGACCACGGCGGCCTCGGGTTCGCGCTGGGCCCGGGAGAGCACCACCGCCCCCCCGACCAGCGCGGTGGCCGCGACGGCGGCGGCGACCGCGGCGAGCAGGCTGCCCCGCTGCACCAGCAGGGCGGTGGCACCCAGCGCCATCAGCAGCCCGGCAGCCCCGAGCGCGGTGCGTCGCCCGGCCGCGGGCTGCCAGGGCTTGAGCTCGCGCTCCACGACGTCGGTCATCGCCTCGACGACGTCGTCGTAGACCCGCGGCGCCGGCTCGTCGACACCGGCGGAGACCGCCAGCAGGCCGCCGTCCTCGACGCCCTGGGCGGTCAGGCCCAGGTCTCCGGCGAGCCGGCGGCCCTCAGCGGTGCTGAGGCGGTAGCCGCCGTAGACCGTCGAGGAGTCGAGCAGTCCGACGCTGCGGGCGAGCTCCGGGAGCAGCTCGGCCACCGGCATCGTGCCGGGCAGGACCAGGTCGACGCGGCGGGTTCCGGAGGACACCGTGACCCGCACCAGACCGGTGGCATTGGCAGGCGCCTGGGTCATCGAGCCTCCTCGTCACAGTGAGCGCGGGCGCGGTGCCCGTCGGCACCGCGCGCCAGCGATGGTAGCGGTGAGCGGACGCACGGCCGGGCCGGGGAAACCCCGGCCCGGCCGTGTCGTCGGTCAAACGTGTGAGTCTCGGTCTCGAGGCCGGCTCACATGTCGAAGGCGGCCGCGCCCCGGGCGTCGGCGGCCTTGTAGTCGGCGTTGGACTGCTGCACCGTGCGGCCGGTCTCGTCGAGCAGGTTGCGCATCTCGAGGATGGCGTTGTCCCACTTGGCCTTCGCGGAGGTGTAGGCCTGCTGGGCGTTACCGGTCCAGTCGCTGCGCAGCGGCGCCAGCTCGCTCTCGAGCCGGTTGAGCCGGTCGTCGATCTGCTTGACCGTGCGGTAGAGGTCGTCGGCACCCTGGTCGAGGCCGGCGTGGTTGACGCGGATTCCGTCCATGCTCATGGTCATCTCTCCTGACTCTCTCGACCGGGCTCAGCCGCCGAGGCGGCCCGCGGTGCGGGCGTAGTTCGCGGACTGGGTCTCGTCGGTGTTGATGTTGTCGCGCTCGGTCGTCTGCAGCGAGTTCTCGAACTCGTTGAGAGCGTTGACGATGATCTGCTGCTTCTCGGTCCACGCCTGGTGGAGGTTGAAGAACGCTGCGGCGCCGCCGCCGGCCCACTTGCCGCGCATGCCGGCGATCTGACCGTCGAGGGTCTTGCTGAACGTGTCGAAGTCCTTCTTGGCCTCGGCAACCATGCCGGCTGCCTGGGAGAGAGTCCTCTCCCCCTGGCCCATCTCTGCTGCGCCCTGAGACATGCGCTCTGCTCCATTTCCCCCGGCGGCACCCACACCGCGTCGAGATATCAGGTGATGGTCTGGTGATGATCAACGATGCCGAGTCTCGGGAGCCCCTGAGCAGACCCCGGGATCGACAAGCAGGGCTTACCCCGGCTATCAGGCGCTAAACCTCACCCACGCCAACTCCCACATCTTGCGGAAAACTCCGGTCGCGACGAGCACCGACGCGACCAGCACCGCACCCGCCAGACCCTCGGCGATCTCCGCGCGCCGCGACCACCAGGCCGAGCGCCAGCCACGGCCGGTGGCCACCGCGACGACCACCAGGAGCACGCCGACGAGGAGAGCCGCGACCGCCACGGCCGTCGACCGTCCACCGTCTAGCCCCGGCAGCAGGGATGCCAGGAGGAAGCCCCAGCAGGCCAGCCCGGCCAGCCGGAGCAGGGCGCGGGCCACCGGGTGGCGATAGCTGCGACCCGCCAGCAGCAGCCCCGCGCCCGCGGCACCCACCAGGATCCGCGCGCCGAGCCGGTCCAGCGGCCAGGTCGCGGAGTCCAGCAGCAGCGGAGCGGCCAGCAGCGACACCCCGAGGACCGCCGCGCACGAGGCCAGCACCAGTCGGGTGCCACGCTCGGCGACGGCCGCCACGGCCTTCGGACGCACGATCGTGCGTCCCCGCCGGCCACTGGGCCGCTCCCGCGCCGACCAGGCGGTCACCGCCAGGCGCTCGAGGTCGACCAACAGCTGGTCGGGGACGTCCACGGCGAACCCCGGGACCACCCGGGCCGCCAGTGTCGCCAGCACCAGCAGCACCGCCCACACCGCTCTCGGGGGCAGGCCGGCCAGCGCCGCGAGCCCGGTGATGACGAAGATCCCCGACCCGACCACGATCCACACCGCGAGAGCCTCCTCGGCCCTGCGGTCGAAGGAGCGGGCCACCGCCGCGACCACCGCCGCGGCCAGGGCACACACCCCGACGACCGTCGGCACCCGCTCGGGGAGCGTGTCCCAGACGATCGGGAGCGTCGCCGCGGCGGCGAAGGCGGGCGCGGCGACCGCCCTCGCCGGGGCCAGCCGGCCACCGGGCAGCACGCCGATCAGGCTCGCCACTGCCAGCACCGCCACCGTCGCCACCCGGAGCGTCTCGTCATCCGACACCGCGGCCAGCCAGCCGCCAGCGAGCGCGGCCACCGAGGCGACGACGCAGACCACGGCCGCCGGCAGGAGCGACCGCCGTCCCGCCGTGCGCCCGGCCTGGCCGGCCGGTCGACCCGTCCGAGCGCCCGGAGCACGGACGCCCGACGCCGGCGTGCTGGGCGGCGTCACCACCACGACCGCACCGGAGCGGAGCCCGGCCTCGGCCAGCGCGCTGCCGGGTCGCAGCGGCGCGCCCGCGAGCGTGCACAGCGCAGGCTCGGCGCCGAGCCGCGCGTGGTCGGCGTACTCCCTGGCCACGTCACGCACCAGCGCGCCCGCAGGGACGCGTAGGTCCAGGACACCGGCCGGGCCGTGCACGCTCAACGCGAACCCGTCGGCCAGCTCGCCTGCTGCGACCACGCCCCCACCTCCCGGCCATCTCGAGCCCGACGCGGGCAGGGTAGTCGCTGTCCCGGGGCCAGCCCCATCCCCAGCCCACCATCGACCCCTATCATCGGGCCCACACGGGCAGGCGGCGAGCGCCGGCCCGAGGCACAACCGGCGCCGTCCGGGCGAGGTCAGGGGGACACCACCGTGAGCACGACGCTTCGTGGCCCTCGCGTGGAAGCGCCGGAGGTGCCCACCGGTCGGGTGCAGCTCCAGCCGCCCCCCGAGATCCAGCAGCACGAGGGCGCCGCCGGCGTGCTGATGAACGCGATCCCGATGCTGGGCAGCGTCGGCTCGATCGTGCTCGTCGCCACCATGGGCGGCGGCAGCGGCGGCCGCGGCTACATCGCGGCGGGCATGTTCCTGTTCGCGACGCTCGGGTTCGTCGTGGTGCAGATCGACCGGCAGCGCAAGCAGCGCCACCAGCAGGTGACCGGCTCCCGCACGGAGTACCTCCGCTACCTGGCGAGCGTGCGCGCCGTCGCCCGGGACGCGGCCGACCAGCAGCGCCGCGCCCTGACCTGGCAGCACCCGTCCTCTGCGGCGCTTCCGGCCCTGGCCGAGGACCGCACCCGGGTCTGGGAGCGCGGCTCGGCGGACCCGCTGGCCTTCCACATCCGCTACGGCGTGTGCGCGCAGCCGCTGGCCCTGGAGCTGGTGCCGCCGGAGAGCGCCCCGATCGACCAGGTCGACCCGGCGGCCGCATCGGCTCTGCACCGGCTGTTGGTCGTGCACCGGCTGCAGCCCGATCTCCCCGCCTCGGTCGACCTGCGAGCCTTCGACCGGGTCGAGGTGTGTGGCCCCGAGCAGCAGGCCCGCTCCCTGGCCCGGGCCCTGCTCTGCTCGGCCACCGCGTTCCACTCCCCCGACCAGCTGCAGGTCGCCGTGCTCGCCTCCGACCACACCCTGGCCCACTGGGACTGGGTCAAGTGGCTGCCCCACGCGCTGAGCGGACGCGAGACCGATGCGTTGGGGCCGAAGCGGATGGTCAGCACCTCCCTCGACGACCTGGCCGCCATGCTCCCCGCCGACCTGGCCGACCGGCCGCGCTTCGGAGCCGACGAGCGGCCCGCCGTCCCTCACGTGCTGCTGCTCACCGACGGGGCCACGCTGCCGCCGGGCAACCACGTCGTCCCGCCCGACGGCCTGCACGGCGTCACCCTGATCGATCTCCCCTCGCGCTGGGACGAGCTCACCGACCCCTCCCGCCTGCGCCTGCAGCTCGACCTGCCCGATCCCGACTCGGCCCCGGACCCCGAGACCCACCCGGTCCTGGCGCTGCGGGTCCGCGAGGAGCCGGTGCGCGCCAAGGCCGACCAGTGCGACCTGGCGACCGCCGAGGCGTTCGCCCGCAGGCTCACGCCGCTCCACACCGTCTCGGTGGGCTCGCCGGCCGAGACCCCCGGCGCCGACATCGCCGGTCCCACCGACTTCATGGAGCTGATGGGACTCGGCGACGTCCGCCGGCTCGACCCCACCGCCGGCTGGCGGCCGCGACCGGCCCGCGACCTGTTGCGGGTGCCGATCGGCGTCGGCGAGAACGGCGCCCCGATCCACCTCGACATCAAGGAGTCGGCCCAGCAGGGCATGGGACCGCACGGCCTGGTGATCGGCGCCACCGGATCCGGCAAGTCCGAGTTCCTGCGCACGCTGGTGCTGGGGCTGGCGCTCACCCACTCGCCCGAGCAGCTGAACATGGTGCTGGTCGACTTCAAGGGCGGCGCCACCTTCGCCGGCATGTCGGAGATGCCGCACGTGTCGGCGGTGATCACGAACCTCGCCCAGGAGCTGACGCTCGTCGACCGCATGCAGGACGCCCTGTCGGGTGAGATGGTGCGCCGCCAGGAGCTGCTCCGCGAGGCCGGCAACTTCGCCTCCGTGCGCGACTACGAGCGGGCCCGGCTCGCCGGTGAGGACCTCGCCCCTCTCCCGTCGCTGTTCATCGTCGTCGACGAGTTCTCCGAGATGCTGTCGGCGAAGCCGGAGTTCATCGACCTGTTCGTCGCCATCGGCCGGCTGGGCCGCTCACTGGGACTGCACCTGTTGCTCGCCTCCCAGCGGCTGGAGGAGGGCCGGCTGCGCGGCCTGGAGTCGCACCTGTCCTACCGGATCGGCCTGCGCACCTTCAGCGCCCAGGAGTCGCGCACCGTGCTCGGCGTCCCCGACGCCTACGAGCTGCCGGCGGTGCCGGGCCTGGGCTACCTCAAGCCCGATCCGACGAGCATGGTGCGGTTCAAGGCGGCCTACGTCTCCGGGCCACCCGCCGGCCCCCGTCCGGTGCGCCGCGACGACGGCGGGCACCTCCAGGGCATCCTGCCGTTCACCGTCGCCGAGGTGCAGCAGCTCGAGCGTCCCGAGCCGGAGCCGGAGCGGGAGCCACAGCCGGTCGCGCCCGCGGCGGACGACCAGGAGACGCTGCTCGACATCGCGGTCGCCCGCATGCTCGGCCACGGACCGGCCGCCCACCAGGTGTGGCTGCCGCCGCTCGACGTGCCCGACACCCTCGACGGACTGTTCGGCGACCTGGTCGAGGACCCCCACGACGGTCTGGTCTCGCCGAGCTGGCGGGCTGTCGGCGGTCTCACGGTCCCGCTCGGCACCGTCGACCGCCCGCGCGAGCAGCGCCGCGACACCCTCACCATCGACCTGGCCGGAGCCGGCGGCCACGCCGCGGTGGTGGGTGGTCCTCGCACCGGCAAGAGCACGCTGCTGCGCACGCTCCTGACCAGCCTGTCGCTGACCACCACCCCGCTGGAGTCGCAGTTCTTCGTGCTCGACTTCGGCGGCGGCACCTTCGCCCCGATGGGCCAGCTGCCCCACGTCGCCGGCGTGGGGTCGCGGGCCGAACCGGACGTCGTACGCCGCATCGTCGCCGAGGTGGGCGGCGTCGTCGACCGCCGCGAGGCGTTCTTCCGCGCCGAGGGCATCGACTCCATCGAGACCTACCGCACCCGGCGCCGCCGCGGTCAGGTCGACGACGGATGGGGCGACGTCTACCTCGTCGTCGACGGCTGGAGCACCCTGCGGGCCGAGTTCGACGACCTGGAGATGGAGATCCAGCAGCTGGCCACCCGCGGCCTGACCTTCGGGCTGCACGTGATCACCGCGACCGCCCGCTGGTCCGACTTCCGGTCGGCGATGCGCGACCTGTTCGGCACCCGCCTCGAGCTGCGCCTGGGCGACCCGATGGACTCCGAGATCGACCGCAAGGTCGCCCAGCTGGTGCCGACCGGGCGGCCCGGCCGCGGACTGGTGCCGGGCAAGCTGCACTTCCTCGGGGCACTGCCACGCATCGACGGCGACCCCGATCCCGCGACGCTCGGCGACGGCGTCGACCACCTGGTCGCCCGCTCCGCCGCGGCCTGGCGCGGCCAGCGCGGACCCAAGCTGCGGCTGCTCCCGGAGCGCATCGACCTCGACGAGGTCCGGACGCTCGCCGGCCACCCCGAGCGTGGGCTGGTGCTCGGCATCAACGAGAAGGAGCTGGCGCCGGTCATGCTCGACCCCGAGACCGAGCCGCACCTGCTGGTGCTCGGCGACGGCCGCTCGGGCAAGAGCGGGCTGCTGCGCTCCCTGGCGCACGAGGTGATGCGCACCCACGGCCCGAAGCAGGCGCAGCTGGTCCTGGTGGACTACCGCCGGTCACTGCTCGGCGAGGTCCCCGAGGAGTACCTCCTCAACTACCTCACCTCCGCGACCCAGGCGGCCCCGGCCCTGGGCGACCTCGCCGACTACCTCACCAACCGGCTGCCCGGTCCCGACGTCACCCCCGAGCAGCTCCGGGCCCGCACCTGGTGGCAGGGGGCCGAGGTGTTCGTGCTGGTCGACGACTACGACCTGGTGGCGACCCAGCAGAGCTCCCCGCTGGCGGTGCTGCAACCGCTGCTCGCCCAGGCGCGCGACGTGGGGTTGCACGTGTTCGTCGCACGCCGCTCCGGTGGTGCGTCCCGGGCCATGTACGAGCCGGTGATCCAGACCCTGCGCGACCTGGCCATGCCCGGCCTGATGCTGTCGGGCAGCCCCGAGGAGGGTCCGCTGCTGGGCAACCTGCGCCCGCAGCCCTCGCCGCCGGGCCGGGGGCGGCTGCTCACCCGTGATCGCGGCGTCGAGGTCGTGCAGACCGCCTGGACCGACCCGTCGCTGTGACCGGCCCCGGCTCGCTTCAGACGTGCGTGTGCTCGCCGGGGCCCTTCACCTTCAGCCCGGGCAGGTCGCGCAGGTCGTAGGTCATCTCGAAGGTACGCCGGTAGCCGGTGTGGGCGACCCGCCAGCCGTCCGGGGTGCGCACGTAGGCGTCCTCGTAGAACGCCGCCCCCTCGAGCATGAACGAGAACGCCGGCACCACCACCCGGTCCTGGAGGTACCACCGGCCGGTGGCCCGGTCGCCGTCCACGGTGATCTCCGGGTGGTGTGCCTGGTGCATCGTGATCATGCCCTCGGTCATCTGCTCGCGCATGTAGCCCACCAGGCTCGCCCGGTCCGCGAACACCAGGCCGTTGTAGTCGGCGGTCACCTCGGGCACGAAGCAGTCCTCGAACTCCGTCCACTGCTTGGTGTCCAGGGTGCGCAGGTAGCGGTACTTGAGCTGGCAGATGGCCGCCGTGTCGGCGTCGGCTCCGGGAAGGTCGTGGTTCACGCCAGGCACCGTAGGCGGGCGGGCGAGGCGGCGTGAGCCGGATCACCTGTCAGTGAGACAAGCCCGTAACCAGGGGTCAACCTCCCGGCGATCTGGGCTGTCCACAGTGTCTCCTGGGCCCACCACACCGGGCCGCACCGGCGCCGCACTCCGGCGCCCCGTCCCCCGAGGAGGCAACGATGGAACACCCCACCACCAACGCCGGCACCGAGCTCGACCCCGTCGCCGCCCGCGGGAGCGCGCTGCGGCTGCGGCACTCGCGAGCGCTGGCCCGGCTGATGGCCGAGCGCGACGACCTGCGCGGGGTCCACGCGTTGGCCGACCTCGTCGACGACTCGGTGCGCTGGTGCGTGTGACCGGGTGAGCCCGCCCGACCGCGAGATCCGCGTCGGTCCGCAGGCGGCCGGGGGTGCTGGCTGGTGACACGGCCTAGACTCGCCGCGTGATCTTCAAGCGCGTCGGTGACGGGCGCCCCTACCCCGAGCACGGGATGACCTCCCGGGCCTGGGCTGCGCTGCCGCCGCGACAGATCCGCCTCGACCAGCTGGTCACCACCAAGGACACCCTGCAGCTCGCCGCGCTGCTCGACGAGGACTCCACGTTCTACGGCGACCTGTTCGCGCACGTGGTCGAGTGGCGCGGCGAGCTCTATCTCGAGGAGGGCCTGCACCGGGCGCTGCGCGCGGCGCTGCAGCAGCGCCACGTCCTCCATGCGCGGGTGCACACGATCGCCGACTCGTTGACCCGCGCGGGCGCCCAGGAGGCCGGCCTTGGCTGAGCAGCTCTCGGCCGGGGCCAGGACCACCGTCACCATGGTCGTCCTCGCCCTGCTGCTGGCGGTCGGGGCGGTCTGGGGCTGGTCCGCGGTGACCGAGCCGTTCCCGGGGAAGACCGAGCCCGAGGTGTGCACGATGGTCGACATCGCCGAGGGCGAGCGGGTCTTCCCCGAGCAGGTCACGGTGAGCGTGCTCAACGCCGGCGAGCGCTCCGGCCTGGCCGGAGACGTCATGGGCAAGCTGGCCAACCAGGGGTTCGACCAGGGCGAGCTGGGCAACGCACCCGACGACGCCGACATCGCCCGGGCCCAGATCTGGAGCGACGAGCCCGACAACCCCGCCGTCCGGCTGGTGCGCAGCCGCCTCGGCAAGAAGGTCCCCGTGCTCGCCCGCAGCAGCGCCTTCCCCGGCGTCGTGGTCGTCGTCGGGGACAAGTTCGACAAGCTGCGCAAGGGGCGGCAGTCGGTGGCCGCGGCGGCACCCGCCCGGGTGTGCGGGCCGGTCGTCGAGTAGCAGTCAGGCCGGCGGCTTCTCGTCGGTCCAGCGGCCCAGCCGGCCGCGCACGCTGACCAGCCGCAGCCGGGCCTCGGTCTGCTCCCGCAGCCGGCGCGGCGTCACGATCAGCAGGTCGTCGCCGTGGCGCAGCACGGTACGCCGCTCGGGCACGAGCGTCTCTCCGTCCCGGATCACCATGGTCACCGAGGCCCCCTTGGGCAGCCGCAGCTCTCCCACCTCGACGCCGTGCATCCGCGAGCCGGGCGAGATCGAGACCTGCAGCATGTCGGCGTCCACCCGCTCCAGCGGTGCGGCCTCGAGCTCGTAGCCGCGCGGTTCGTCTCGTGTCGCCACGCCGAGGACCCGGGCCACCAGCGGCAGCGTGGGTCCGGTGAGCAGCGTGTAGATGACGACGAGCACGAAGACGATGTCGAAGAGCTTCTGGGAGCCGTCGACACCCTCCGCGAGGGGGATCGTGCTGAACACGATCGGCACCGCGCCGCGCAGCCCGGCCCAGGACAGGAACGTCAGCTCGCGCCACGGCATCGGCTGCACGACCGCGCTGGCCAGCACCGACAGCGGCCGCGCGACGTAGGTGAGGATCAGTCCGGCCGCGAGCGCCAGCCCGACGATCTCGAAGGTGATCCGGCTCGGCGAGAGGAGCAGTCCGAGCATCACGAAGAGGCCGATCTGCGCGATCCAGGCGATCCCCTCCGCGAAGGAGCGGGTGGCCGCCCGGTGCGGGAGCTCGGAGTTGCCCAGCACCAGCGCCGCGACGTAGACGGCGGCGAAGCCGGAGGCGTGCAGCGCGACGCCGCCGCCGTAGGCGAAGACGGTCAGGCAGACCACCGCGATCGGGTAGAGGCCCGAGGACGGCAGCGCCGCCCGCCGCATCAGGAAGCCGCCGCCGAACCCGACGCCCAGGCCGACGAGCACGCCCACCACCAGCTCGAACAGGATGGTCAGCCCCATCGCCAGCGGCCCCTGCTCGGCGGCGGCTCCGGTGGAGACCAGCACCACCAGCACGATCGTGGGTGCGTCGTTGAGGCCCGACTCCGCCTCGAGCGCGCCGGTGAGCCGGCGGGGCAGCGGCACCGTGCGCAGCACCGAGAACACCGCGGCCGCGTCGGTCGCGGACGTGGCCGCGCCCAGCAGGATCGCGATCTGCCAGGAGAGACCGAGCAGGAAGTGGGCAGAGACGGCGACCACGGCCACCGAGACGCTCATGCCGATGGTGGCGAGCGCGACGCCGAGCCGCATCGAAGGCTTGATCTCGCGCCAGTTGGTGGTGAGGCCACCCTCGGCCAGGATCACCACGAGGGCACCGAAGCCGAGCGCGTGAGCCAGCTCGGCGTCCTCGAACTGGATGCCGAGCGCCGACTCGCCCAGGAGCACGCCCATCAGCAGGTAGATCAGCAGGCTGGGGAGGCCGGCCCGGGTCGAGGCGCGCACCGCGAGCACCGCGAGGAGCAGCACCCCGGACCCGACCAGCAGGAACAGGTCGAGCTGGTGGACGTCGAAGCTCATGTCACCTCGGCGGTAGGCGGCGGGCATCCCGGTGGTCGAGCCTGCCGAGACCTCCGGGGCCGCAGTGTATCGACCATCGAACTGGAACTTGTTCTAGTTCGGCCCTACGCTGGCGCCCATGACCTCCAGCACCCCCCTTCCGGGCGAGGCGAAGGGCACCGCGCTGCCCGCCGTCCTCCCCGCCGACGCGCTGCCCGGCGACGCCGAGACCTGGGACGTCGTGGTCGTCGGCCTCGGCATCGCCGGCGGTTGCGCTGCCCTCGAGGCCGCCCGCGCCGGCGCGCGGGTGCTGGTGCTGGAGCGGGCCGCCGTCCCCGGCGGCACCACGGTCATGGCCGGCGGCCACTTCTACCTCGGCGGCGGCACCGCCGTGCAGGTGGCCACCGGCCACGACGACACCCCCGACGACATGTACGACTACCTCGTCGCGAACTCGCTGGAGCCCGAGCTCGACAAGATCCGGGCCTACTGCGACGGCTCCGTGGAGCACTTCGACTGGCTGGAGGCGCTCGGGTTCGAGTTCGAGCGGTCCTTCTTCCCCGGCAAGGCGGTGATCCAGCCGAAGACCGAGGGCCTGATGTTCACCGGCAACGAGAAGGTCTGGCCCTACCGCGACCAGGCCCGGCCCGCCCCGCGCGGGCACAAGGTGCCGGTGCCCGGGGACACCGAGGGCGCCAAGCTCGTGATGGACCTGCTCGTCGAGCGGCTCGCCGAGGCCGGCGTCGCCGTCCGCTACGAGACCGGGGTGACGAACCTGGTCGCCGACGACTCCGGCAGCGTCGTCGGCGTGGGCTGGCGCTCGTTCGGCGAGACCGGCGTGCTGCGCGCGCACGCGGTGGTCGTCGCCGCCGGCGGCTTCGTGATGAACCCCGACATGGTCAGCGAGCACACCCCGGCCCTCGGCTCGAAGCTGTTCACGCTCGGCTCCACCTACGACGACGGGCTGGGCATCCGGCTCGGCGCCTCGGTCGGCGGTCAGCTCAAGCACATGGACGAGCCGTTCATCACCGCGCCGTTCTACCCGCCCTCGTCGCTGGTGAAGGGGCTGATCGTCAACAAGCTCGGCCGGCGCTTCGTCGCCGAGGACAGCTACCACGCCCGCACGTCGTACCACGTGCTGCACCAGCCGGACGCCGCGGCGTACCTCATCGTCGACAGCGAGCACATGGCCGAGCAGCGGATGGGGCTGGTCCCCCTCCTCGACGGGTTCGAGACCGTCGAGGAGATGGAGCGCGAGCTGAAGCTGCCCGAGGGGTCGCTGGTCGCCACGCTGGCCCGCTACAACGAGCACGCCGCCCGCGGCGAGGACCCCGACCTGCACAAGCACCCGGACTGGCTCGCGCCGCAGGACCAGGGCCCGTGGGGCGTCTTCGACCTCACCCTCGGCACCGCGCTCTACGCCGGGTTCACCCTCGGCGGGCTGCGCACCGACCTCGACGGCCGGGTCCTGCACGACGACGGCACCGAGGTGCCCGGCCTCTTCGCTGCCGGGGCCTGCGCCTCCAACATCGCCCAGGACGGCAACGGCTACTGCTCGGGCACCCAGCTCGGCGAGGGGTCGTTCTTCGGCCGACGGGCAGGGCGGGCCGCAGCGAGCCGTGACTGACCACCGGCCGCTCTGTTAGCGTGCTTGGCATCCACCCACGGGAGTCCGCGGCAGCGGGCTGAGAGGGAGCTGTAGCCGCTCCGACCGTCGAACCTGATCCGGCTCATACCGGCGAAGGAAGCGAAGGAGCCACCGTGCAGCGATCCGTGCGTCCCGTCCCCCTGCTGACCTGCCTCGTCTCCGGCCGCGAGGACCTCTCGCTGCTGCCCCGGCTGGCGGCCGCCGGCGTCGACGGCTTCCAGGTGCGGTGCAAGGACTCCGACACCCGTCAGCTCGTCGAGCTCGCCCGCATCGTCGTCGACGCGGTCCGGCCCGCCGGTGCCGTGGTGACCGTCGACGACCGGGTGGACGTCGCCGTCGCCGCCGGCGCCGACGGGGTGCACCTCGGCGCCCGCGACCTCCCGGTCGAGGCCGCCCGGCGGCTCGCGCCCGAGCTGGTCATCGGCGCGACCTGCCGCTCGCTGCCGGAGGTGGAACTGGCCGCCGCCGGCGGCGCGGACTACGCGGGCGTCGGCCCGGTGTTCGCCACCACGAGCAAGGACGGGCTGCCCGCGCCCCTCGGCCTCGCCGGGCTGCGGGCGGCCACCGGCGTGCTCCCCGTGGTGGCGATCGGCGGCATCACCGCGGCCGGGGCGCCGAGCGCGCTGGCGGCCGGGGCCGACGGCATCGCCCTGATCGGCGGGCTCTGGCGACATCCGGATCCGGTGCAGGCGGCAGAGGAGCTGCTCACGGCGATCGCGTGAGCGGGCTGCGCGTCCGGGTGCTCGGCGCCGGCATCGTCGGCCTGAGCGTCGCCGAGGAGCTGCAGCGGCGCGGCCACGCCGTGACCGTGGTCGACCGCAGTCCGGCCGCCGGTGCGTCCTACGCCGCCGCCGGGATGCTCAGCCCGGCCACCGAGGTGTGGCACGGCGAGGCGGACCTGCTCCGGCTCGGGACGGCCTCGCTGGCGCTGTGGCCGGCGCTCGCCGACCGGCTCCGCGTCGAGCGACGGCAGGGCGGCACCCTCCT
This sequence comes from Nocardioides ferulae, assembly GCF_003660455.1. Classification (GTDB taxonomy): domain Bacteria; phylum Actinomycetota; class Actinomycetes; order Propionibacteriales; family Nocardioidaceae; genus Nocardioides; species Nocardioides ferulae. The sequence goes on from NZ_QZVR01000016.1 coordinate 111,680, forward strand.
CGTCGGGTACGACGCCGGCGACCTGCAACAGGTGGAGCGCCAGGTCGCGCTGCTGGCCCGGCACGCGACGCCGGCCGACCTGCTCGACCGTCGCGGCGTCGCCGCCCTCGAGCCCGGGTTGACGCGGGTCGCGGGCGGGGCACTGATCGAGACCGAGTCGAGCGTCGACCCGCGCGCGGTCTGCGCGGCGCTGCTGCGCAGGGTGCCGGTCGTGCCCGACGACCCGGCGAGCCCGGACGTCACGGTCGTCGCGACGGGGTCGCGGTTGCCCGAGCCCTGGACCGGGCTGGTCCGCGGGGTGCGCGGAGAGATCCTCCGGCTGCGCAGCAGCGACCCACCGACCCGGACGGTCCGCGGCTGGATCGGTGGCGAGCCGGTCTACCTGGTTCCTCGCGACGACGGCGAGGTCGTCGTCGGCGCGACCAGCGAGGAGCACGCGGCGCCGCCGATCGTCACCGCCGGCGGAGTGCTGCGGCTGCTGACGGCGGCCCGGCGGCTGTGGCCCGCCCTCGACCGGGCCGAGCTCGTCGAGACGGCAGCGCGCGACCGCCCCGCGACGCTCGACGGGCTGCCGCTCATCGGCCCCAGCGGACGCGACGGTGTGCTGCTCGCGGCCGGGCACTACCGCCACGGCGTGCTGCTCGCGCCGTTGACGGCGGCGCTGGTCGCGGACCACCTGGACTCCGGGGCCGTCGAGCCGGCGGTCGACCCCCGACGCTTCGAGAGAGGACGACGATGACGACGATCAGACTCAACGGTGAGGTCGTCGCGGTGACCGCGGTCACCGTGGCGGACCTGCTGGCCCTCCGGCTCGACCATCGCCGCCCCTCCGGTGTCGCGGTCGCCGTCAACGCGCAGGTCGTCCCCCGCGACGACTGGTCACGGCACGCTCTCGTCGACGGCGACGTCGTCGAGCTGGTCACGGCGGTGCAGGGCGGATGAGCCTCGAGATCGGCGGGCAGACGCTCCCCTCGCGACTCTTCCTCGGCACCGGTGGTCTGCCCCGCGTCTCCCTGGTCGACCCGCTGCTCGCGGCCGCAGAGCCGGCGCTGGTGACCGTCTCCATGCGGCGCACCTCGTCGCCGGCTGAGGGCGGGCTGCTGGCCACCCTCCAGCGGGCCGGCATCCGGCTGCTGCCGAACACGGCCGGTTGCCTGTCCGCGGGCGAGGCGGTGCTGACCGCCGAGCTCGCCCGGGAGGCGCTCGGCACGGACTGGGTGAAGCTGGAGGTGATCGGCGACGAGACGTCGCTGCTGCCCGACGTCGTGGAGCTCCTGGACGCCGCGGAGCAGCTGGTCCGACGCGGATTCACGGTGCTGCCCTACACGAACGACGACCCGGTGGTCGCCCGGCGCCTGGTCGACGCCGGGTGCGCCGCCGTGATGCCGCTGGGGTCGCCGATCGGCTCCGGACTGGGCGTGCTGAACCCGCACGCCATCGAGGCGGTCCGCGCCGCGGTCGACGTCCCGGTGGTGCTCGACGCCGGAGTCGGGACCGCGAGCGACGCCGCGCTCGCGATGGAGCTCGGCTGCGACGCGGTGCTGGTGGCGACCGCGGTCACCCGGGCGGAGGACCCGGTGACGATGGCCCGGGCCATGCGCCTGGCCGTCGAGGCCGGCCTCCTGGCCAGGGGGGCGGGTCGGATCCCGCGCCGTGCCTCCGCCCGTGCCTCCAGCCCGACGACCGGGAGAGTCCGATGACGGCCCTGCCGCGGGTGCTCGTGCTCACCGACCGCACGCTCGTCCCAGCCGGCCGCGGCCTCGAGTCGGTGCTGGCGTCCTGCGCGGACGCCGGGATCACCCACGTGGTGCTGCGTGAGCTCGACCTCGACGATGCCCGGCGGGCAACGCTGGCCCTGCGGCTGGCTCCGCTCGGGCTGACGGTCCTTGCTGCCCGCCGGCCGCTGCCGGGTTGCCCCGGCGTGCACCTCGCCGCCGGCCAGCCACGCCCGGACGGGGCGAGCGGCCTGGCGTGGGGCCGCTCCTGCCACTCCCGGTCCGAGGTGGGCCAGGCGGCCGCTCAGGGCGCGTCGTGGGCGACGCTGTCGCCGTACGCCCGGACGCCGAGCAAGCCCGGCTACGGCCCGCCGCTCCCGTCCGGTGCCCTGGCCGGCCACCGCCTGCCGGTCTTCGCGCTCGGCGGGATCGGCCCGGAGAACGCCGCCGCCGCACGGCGAGCCGGTGCGCACGGTGTCGCGGTGATGGGCTCGCTGATGCGAGCCGACGACCCGGCCGCCACCGCGGCGGCCCTGCTCCGGGCGGTGACGGCATGAACCCGCCCGTCGTCGTCACGATCGCCGGCACCGACTCCGGCGGAGCCGCGGGAGTCGCCGCCGACCTGGCCACCTTCTCCGCGCTCGGTGTCCACGGCGCCTGCGTCGTCACCGCGGTCACCGCCCAGGACACCACCGGAGTGCGCGCGATCCACCCGGTGCCGCTCGACGTCGTGGCCGCCCAGCTCGACGCCGTGCTCGAGGACCTGGACCCGATCGCCGTGAAGACGGGGATGCTCGCCGACCCCGAGATCGTCCGCCTCGTCGCCGAGCGCTGCGCCGGGCGCCTGCTCGTGGTCGACCCGGTCCTGGTCGCCACCTCGGGCGCGGTGCTCGCGGACGAGTCGGTGGTGCGCGCCTACCGCAGCCACCTGCTGCCGGTCGCCACCGTCAGCACCCCGAACGCCGAGGAGGACGACGTGCTGGGCCGCGACCACGGCACACCGGTGATCCGCACCGGCGGCGGCCTGGCGGACCAGCTCTGCCTGCCCAGCCGGCCCACCGTCCGGATCGAGCACGCGGTCGTGGACACCGACAACGACCACGGCACCGGCTGCACCTACTCGGCCGCCCTGGCCGCCCACCTCGCCCACGGACTGGCCCTGCCCGCCGCGGCCCGGTCCGCGGCGGCGTACGTCGTCGCCCAGCTGGGCCTCGGCCGGCACTGGACCCTCGGCCGCGGCCGGGGCCCGGTCGCGCACATCCACCCCCACCACGAAGGAGCCCCACCGTGCCCGTCCACCCCGCCCACACCCGGATCGAGGTCGGCGATCTCGCCGTCCCCCGCACCCGCGTCGCCCTGACCAACGGCGAGACCTTCGACCGCTATTGCACCGAGGGCCCGGGCGCCGACCCGGCGGTCGGGCTGCCACCACGCCGCGCGGCGTGGATCGAGGACCGCGGCGACACCGAGACCTACCCCGGTCGCCGCCCCCAGCTCCTCGACGACGGCCGGGCCACGATCCGGCGCGGCGAGGCGCCCGGCGGCTGGCGAGGCGAGCAGCGCGCGCCGCGTCGTGCGGTCGCCGGGCGCACCGTCACCCAGCTGGCCTACGCCCGCGCCGGCATCATCACCCCAGAGATGCGCTTCGTCGCCGCGCGCGAGCAGTGCGACGTCGAGCTGGTCCGCACCGAGGTGGCCGCCGGACGGGCGATCATCCCCGCCAACGTCAACCACCCCGAGTCCGAGCCGATGATCATCGGCCGGCGGTTCCTGGTGAAGGTCAACGCCAACATCGGCAACTCCGCGGTCACCTCCTCGATCGCCGAGGAGGTCGACAAGCTCACCCACGCGGTGACCTGGGGCGCCGACACGGTCATGGACCTCTCCACCGGCGACGACATCCACACCACTCGCGAGTGGATCATCCGCAACAGCCCGGTGCCGATCGGCACCGTGCCGATCTACCAGGCGCTGGAGAAGGTCGGCGGTCAGGCCGACCGGTTGACCTGGGAGATCTTCCGGGACACCGTCGTCGAGCAGTGCGAGCAGGGCGTCGACTACATGACGATCCACGCCGGTGTGCTGCTGCGCTACGTGCCGCTGACCGCCGAGCGGGTCACCGGCATCGTGTCCCGCGGCGGGTCGATCATGGCCGGGTGGTGCCTGGCCCACCACCAGGAGAACTTCCTCTACACCCACTTCGACGAGCTCTGCGAGCTGTTCGCCCGCTACGACGTCAGCTTCTCACTCGGCGACGGCCTGCGCCCGGGGTCGACCGCCGACGCGAACGACGAGGCCCAGCTGTCCGAGCTGCGCACCCTCGCCGAGCTGACCACGCGGGCCTGGGAGCACGACGTGCAGGTGATGGTCGAGGGGCCCGGGCACGTGCCGCTGCACCTGGTCGAGGAGAACGTGCGGCTCCAGCAGGACTGGTGCCACGGCGCGCCGTTCTACACGCTCGGTCCGCTGGCCACCGACATCGCCCCCGGCTACGACCACATCACCTCCGCGATCGGCGCGGCCACGATCGCCATGCACGGCACCGCGATGCTCTGCTACGTCACCCCCAAGGAGCACCTCGGCCTGCCGGACCGCGACGACGTGAAGACCGGCGTGATCACCTACAAGCTCGCCGCCCATGCGGCCGACGTGGCCAAGGGGCACCCCGGGGCGCGGGACTGGGACGACGCCCTGTCGCGGGCCCGGTTCGAGTTCCGGTGGCACGACCAGTTCGCGCTCTCGCTCGACCCGGTCACGGCCGAGGCCTTCCACGACGAGACGCTGCCGGCCGAGAACGCCAAGACCGCGCAGTTCTGCTCGATGTGCGGTCCGAAGTTCTGCTCGATGAAGATCAGCCACGACATCCGGGCCGAGTTCGTCGAACTGGGTGGGACGGTCCACGCCGAGCAGCCGACCAGGTCCTGACCGCGCGCCGCTCCGGGGCGGGGCGGGGCGGGGCAGACTGACCCCATGACGCCCGCCGACCGGTTCACCGTCGCCACCCGCGCCAACGTGCCCCCCTTCCACGTGATGGACCTGTTGGCGGCGGGCGCCGAGCGGCAGCGCACGCACGGCGACCTGGTCAACCTGCTGGCCGGCCAGCCCAGCACCGGGGCACCGGCGCCGGTGCGGGACGAGGCGATCCGGCTGCTCGGCGGCAGCGACCCGCTCGGCTACACCCCCGCCAGCGGGATCCTGGAACTGCGCGAGGCGATCGCCGGCCACCACCGGCGCAGCCACGGGATCGAGGTCGGTGCCGACGACGTCGTCGTCACCACCGGCAGCAGCGGCGGGTTCCTGCTGGCGTTCCTCGCGGCGTTCGAGGTGGGCGACCGGGTGGCGATGGCGCGGCCGGGCTACCCCTGCTACCGCAACGTGCTGTCGGCGCTGGGGTGCGAGGTCGTTGAGATCCCCACCGGTCCCGACACCCGCTTCCAGCCGACCGTGGCGCAGGTCGCGGAGATCCCCGACCTCAAGGGCCTGGTCGTCGCCAGCCCCGCCAACCCCACCGGCACCATGCTGCTGCCCGCCGAGCTGGCGGCGCTCGCCGCCTGGTGCGAGGAGCACGGGGTGCAGCTGATCTCCGACGAGATCTACCACGGCATCGAGTACGCGCCGCTGGACGGGCACCCGCCGCTGGCCCGCAGCGCCTGGGAGACCAGCCGCGAGGCCGTGGTGTTCAGCTCGTTCTCGAAGTACTTCTCGATGACCGGCTGGCGGATCGGCTGGATGCTGGTGCCGCCGCGGCTGCGCCGGGCGGTCGACGTGCTCACCGGCAACTTCACGATCTGCCCGCCGGTGCTCGCCCAGCGCGCCTGTCTCGCGGCCTTCGACGACACGACGTACGCCGAGCTCGACGGGCACGTGCGCCGCTACGCCGCCAACCGCCGGCTGCTGCTCGACGGCCTGGCCGCCCTCGGCATCGACCGGCTGGCGCCGGCCGACGGGGCGTTCTACGTCTACGCCGACGTGGGCCACCTCACCGAGGACTCGATGGTCTTCGCCCGCGACCTGCTGGCCCGCACCGGCGTCGGCGTCGCGCCGGGCGTCGACTTCGACACCGTCGACGGGTCCCGCTTCGTGCGGCTCAGCTTCGCCGGCCAGGGCGCCGACATCTCCGAGGCGCTGCGCCGCCTCGCGGCGTACCTCTCCTGACGGCCGGGCCCTAGCCCACCAGCCCCCGAGCGACGACGCCGTTGCGCACCCGCTGCGGGTGGTCGCCGACCTCGGTGGTGCGCACGATCTTGCCGGTGCGGTAGGAGATCTTCGAGACCGAGTCGAGGCCGCTCCAGGAGATGTAGCAGTGCTTGCCGTTCCAGCTGGGGGTGACCCAGTAGGGCTTGCCGTCGGCCCGGCGCCGGATCTTGCCGTGCTCGAAGGTGCGGGCGTCGACCAGCGTGACGTAGTCCGACATGGTGCCGGCGACGCAGAGCTTGGTGCCGGCGGGGTTCATCGCGATGCCGTGGTGGGCGGAGTCGAGCAGGTAGAGCTCGCGCGGCACGTCGGGGATCAGGTTGGGCAGCCGCTTGACCCGGGTGATCTCGCCGCTGGCCCGGTCCATCTCGACGAAGCCGTGCAGGAAGGAGAGCTGGAAGTAGAACTTCTTCTCGTCCGGCGAGAGCGTGATCGGACGGACCGCGGTGCTGGTCTCGGTCATCCCCCGCTCGTCGAGGGCGGCGCGCAGGTTGTAGCGGCGCTCGACCTCGTAGGTCTCGGCGTCGACGATCTGCAGCACCCGCTCCTGCTTGGTGGCGTCGAGGGCGGGGTCGTCGAGCGGGCTGTAGACCATGCCGATGCTGGCGTGCAGGATCTTCTTGCCGCCGTCGATGAACGTGCTCTCGTGCGGTGAGCCACCCGAGGGGAACCGGCCGACCTCCTCGCCGTCGCTGACCCGCAGCACGTGCACCACGTTGCCGGTGGAGGCGCTCACCACGACCTTGGTGCCGTCGGGGGAGAGCGCCATGTGGTCCGAGCGCACCCCCTTCACCGGGAACCGCCAGGCGATCTTCTCGGTGGCCAGGTCGATGGCCACGACGTCGGCGAACGAGGGCCTCGAGACGATCAGCAGCCGGCCGTCGAGCGAGGAGTACATGTCGTCGACGAGCTGGTCGTGGCCCTCCCCGATCAGCTGCCGGATCGCCAGGAAGTAGGCCAGCCGGTAGGGGTTGGTGGCGATCTCCTGCATCCGGGCCGCGCGGTCGGGGACGATGTTCACGCGGCGCAGCTGCTCGAAGGTCCGGGCGTCGAGGATGTCGGCGGTGCCGTCCCAGTTGTTGCCGACGAAGACCACCCGGCGCAGTCCCTCGCCACCGGCCGGCGCGTCGCCGCCGGCGGCCGACGCCGGGCCCAGGGGCGCCACCCCCAGCACCAGTCCCAGCGCCAGCAGCGCGCTCGTCAGGGCCACCAGGGCTCGGCGGACGGGGTTGCGGCTCATCGTCGCTCCTCGGTCGTGGACTCTCGTGGCCAACGAGCACGACGCGGCGACGGTTACGGGTCAGTAGCCGGGCTTCACAGGATGTCGTGCACGAACTCCGAGAGCTGGGTGAGGTTGCGGCACTCGACCATCGGCACGACCCCGCCGTACGCCGTCGCGGCCGAGTCGCCGGTGTCCCAGTGCCGGCGGTGCTCGGGGTTGAGCCACCAGGCGTGTCGGGCGGCGCCGGCCAGGTCGCGCAGCGCCGGCAGCGAGAGGTCGCTGTAGTTGGAGCGGGCATCGCCCAGGATCAGCAGCGAGGAGCGCGGCCCGAGCGCGTCGGGGTGCAGCTCGGCGAACTTCGTGAACGCCCGACCGTAGTTCGTGCGCCCCCACAGGGCCGCCTGGGCGGTACTCGCCGCGAGCTCGGCCATCACGTCGGCGACGTCGGCGCCGGGCCGGAAGTGGTGGGTGACCTCGTGCACGTGGTCGACGAACGTGAACGCGCGCACCTTCTGGAACTGGTCGCGCAGCGCGAACACCAGGAGCAGCGTGAACTGGGCGAAGTTCGCCACCGACCCGCTGACGTCGCAGAGCACGACCAGCTCGGTGCGGTGCGGGCGCTTCGGCTTGTGGTGGGTCGCCATCGGCACCCCTCCGGTGGACATCGAGGCGCGCACCGTGCGGCGGAAGTCGAGTGCCCCGCGGCGGTGCGCGTGGTGCTCCTGGGTCAGCCGGGTGGCCAGCCGCCGGGCCAGCGGATAGATCTGCCGTCGCATCTCCTCCAGGTCGGTGCGGCGCATGGAGAGGAAGTCGAGCCGGTCCAGGGTGGGTCGCACGGTGGTGCGCGCGACGTGCTCGACGCCCTTCTCCTCGGCGATCCGGCGACGGGAGTCCTCCTCGACCAGAGCCGTCCACGCGCCCACCCGGCGTCCCGCCTCGCGTCGCGCCTGCTCCTCGGGCAACCCGGTCGCGAGCAGGCCGCGCACGATCTGCTCGGTCAGCTCGGCGGGCGAGACCCGCTGGAGCGCGGTGTAGGCCGACCACGACGAGAGACCGGGGCCGCGGCCGGGCATCGAGCCGAACCGGGCGACCGCGTCGACCGCGAGGTCCCGCATCGCCTGCTCCTCCCCCGCGGTCAGCGCTTCGACCAGCCGCTCGCGCAGCGCGGTGAGCGCGGCGGCGTTGTCGCGCACCCGGGCCGCGGGGTCCCCCTCGCCGTGGGCCGGGTCGCTGGTCGCGCGGTCCCCCTCGCCGACGAGCCGCGGGAAGTAGAGGTCGAAGAGGGTGTCGAAGGTGGGCCGCTGCGCCTCCCGCTTGACCAGCGTCGCCGCGTACGCCGCCCGCACGGTGTCGCGGTCGTGCCAGCCGACGGCGCCGAGCGCGGTGACGGCGTCGAGGCCCTCGGCCAGGGAGACGGGGAGTCCGGCTCCGCGCAGCGCCTCGACGAAGGCGATGTGCGACCCGAGCAGCGTCATCGCGGGCCGCTCACCGGGCGCGGGCCAGGCGCAGCTCGCGCACCGCGCGGTCGTGGTCGGAGGCGTGCTTGAGCACCACGCCCAGCGTGCCCGCGACAGCGGCTTCGTCGAGGTCCCCGATCTCGAGCGCGATCAGGGTGCGCGCCCAGTCGATGGACTCCGCGATCGAGGGCGCCTTCTTCAGCTCCAGCTCGCGCAGCCGCGCGACCGTGGCGACCAGCTGGTCGGCCACCTTGCGCTCGAGGTCGGGCACCTGCGAGAGCACGATGTCGCGTTCGCGATCGGCGTCGGGGTAGTCCAGGTGGAGGAAGAGGCAGCGCCGCTTCACGGCTTCGGAGAGCTCGCGGGTGGCGTTGGAGGTGAGCACCACGAACGGCCGGCGCACCGCCGCGACCGTGCCCAGCTCGGGAATGGTCACCTGGAAGTCGGAGAGCACCTCGAGCAGCAGCCCCTCGACCTCGACGTCGGTCTTGTCGACCTCGTCGACGAGCAGTACCGTCGGCTCCTCCCGGCGGATCGCGGTGAGCAGGGGCCGGGAGAGCAGGAACTCCTCGGTGAAGATCCCGTCGTGGGTCTCCTCCCACGCGGTGTCACCCGCGCTGGCCTGGATCCGCAGCAGCTGCTTCTTGTAGTTCCACTCGTAGAGTGCGCGAGCCTCGTCGAGCCCCTCGTAGCACTGCAGCCGCACCAGCTCGGCGTCCGTCGACCGTGCCACGGCCTTGGCCAGCTCGGTCTTGCCGACGCCCGCCGGCCCCTCGATCAGCAGCGGCTTGCCGAGCACGCCGGCCAGGTAGGCGGTGGTCGCCGTCGCGGCGTCGGCGAGGTAGCCGGCCGCCTCGAGGCGGGTCTCGGCGTCGGCGGGCGAGGAGAACCAGGTCATGACGCCATCCTGGCCGACCGGGGGCCCGGCGGCGACGGCGGCCACGATCCGGGTCGTGACCGCCACCGGTGTTCGTCGTTGAGGCAGACACCGACGGGCGACCAAGCGCCCCGACCCGGCGTCCTGGGGAGACACGATGGCCAAGCACCGACGGAGCGCACCTCCGCGTCGGGTGGCGCTCGGTCTGACGATCGCCAAGGCCGCCTCGGTCGGCGCGCTGCTCAGCGTCACCACGGGTGCCTGGATGAGCGCCTCGCAGACGGTCGAGCCGCGCCGCCCCGACCTCGGCCGCGCCGACGCGGCCGTCACCGAGGCGGAGCGCACGATGCGTCTGCACCGCTGCTCGGCCACCGGGTTCGGTGCCGCCGCCCAGCCGGCGGGCGCGGTGGTCCGCACCGATGCCGGGCGGCTGCGCACGGTCACCTTCGACGAGGGCTGGGCGGTCTTCACCGGCGAGCGTCCAGGCACCCTGGTGGCGGTCTGCCTCGACCCGCCGAGAGCCTCGCCCACGCGCTGACCCTCCCCATGGCCTGCTGGTCGGGACCGAGGACTCTGGCGCCGCTTCTGCCCCAGGTGCTCGACTGGAGGCGGGACCCGTAGGCGGTCCCGCACCACCGGGAGGTCGTCATGGCCCTCAGCACGCCACATCGTCCGGTGCACGATCCGCACACGCCGGGGCTGGTCGCGGCCCTCGTCGACTCCGGGCTGCTGGCACCGAACCAGCGACAGCTCGCGGCCGACGTGATCGACCGGGAGCTGGGTGGGAGCCGGTCGTCGCTCCCCGCAGCCGGTGGACTGCGGCGCACCCTGGCCGAGGTCGCCGGGTTCGCCGGCGCCGGGCTGCTGATCGCCGCGGTCTTCGTCTTCGTGGCGCAGCAGTGGCCGGAGCTCTCCGTCGCGACCCGCGCGGCGCTGCTGGCCGCGACCTCCCTGCTCCTGTGCGGGGCGGGGCTGGGCGTCGGGATCACGGGTGGCGGGATCCGCCGGCTGCGCACGGACGCCTCGACGCTGCGCCGTCATCTGGCCGGGCTGCTGCTGACCGGGTCGGCCGGCGCGGCCGCCGGCGCCGTCCTGGTGCTGTCCATCCACCTCGTCGAGCGCGACGGTCCGCTCGAGGAGCGCGGCTACCTGATCGGGATGTCCGCTTCGGCGACCCTGCTGCTGGGCTCCCTGGCCGGCTACCTGATCGCCCCCACCGCGTTCGGGCAGCTGGCCGCGGCCTGGTCGGTGTTCCTGCTCTCGGGCTTCGTCCTGGAGGGCCTGGGCTGGCACGAGATCGCCGGCACCCAGGGCGTGGTCCTGCTGGTCGTGGGCGCCGCGTGGCTGGTGATCACCGAGCGCGGCTGGTGGCGGGAGCGGCAGATCGGACAGGCGGTGGGGTGCGTGCTCACCCTGATCGGTGCGCAGCTGACCATGGAGCTCGCCGCCTGGTTGGGCTACTCGCTGACGTTCGCCGTGGCCGTCGCGGCCTTCGCTGCCTACGCCCGCGGTCACGCCGCGGCGTACCTCGTGCTCGGCGTGGTCGGCACCACCCTGGTCGCGCCCGAGGCGCTGCTCGACTGGACCGACGGCTCGATCGGCGCCGCCGGGGTGCTGCTGGTGGCCGGCGCCAGCCTGCTCGGAGCGTCGCTGGTCGCTCTCGGCGTCCACCGGAGCCGCACCGACGCCTCGCCTGGTCGCCCCGGCGATCCGGCCCGCACCCACCGTCCACCTCAGGAGGAGTGAGCACCATGACCGAGCAGAGCCGCACCGACCGGGCACCGCTGTCCCTGACCTTCCTCGGGGCCGCGGGGACCGTGACCGGCAGCAAGTTCCTGCTCGAGAGCCGCGGGCACAGGGTGCTCGTCGACTGCGGGCTGTTCCAGGGCGACCGCGTGTGGCGCCGACGCAACTGGGAGGAGCTCACCGTCGACCCGCGCACGGTGGACGCCGTGGTGCTCACCCACGCCCACCTCGACCACTGCGGCTACCTGCCCCGGCTGGTCCGGGAGGGCTTCCAGGGCCCGGTCGTGTGCACCCCCAACACCGCTCTGCTGGCCGGGCTGGTGCTGCGCGACGCCGCCCACCTGCAGGAGCGGGACGCCGAGTACGCCGCGCGCAGCGGCACCTCGCGGCACCAGCCGCCGCTGCCGCTGTTCGACACCCGCGACGCGGAGCGGGCGCTGGCGCTGATCGAGACGCTGCCCTGGCTACAACCCCGGGAGCTGCCCGGGGGCCTCACCCTCACCCTGCACCGTGGCGGTCACATCCTCGGCTCGTCGTGGGTCGAGCTCGGCTACGACGGCCTGCGGATCGCGTTCAGCGGCGACCTGGGCCGCCCCGACCATCCGCTGCTGCTGCCGCCGGAGGAGCTCGGCGCCGTCGACGTGGTCGTGGTCGAATCAACCTACGGCGACCGGTCGCATCAGCGCGAGGGCGATCACGACCTGGCCGTCGCCCTGCGGCGCACCCTGGGCCGCGGCGGGATCGCGCTGCTGCCCGCGTTCGCCGTCGACCGGACCGCGATGCTGCTGCACCGGATCCAACGACTCATCGCCGCCGGCGAGGTGCCGGACGTGCCCGTGCACGTGGACAGCCCGATGGCGCTCGACGCCCTGGCGATCTATCGCCGGGCGCTGACCGACCCGGCCTCGGAGATGCGTCCGGCGCTGCGCGAGGCTGGGAACCCCTTCGACCCGGGCCGGCTGCGCCTGGTGCGTAGCCCGTACGAGTCGCAGACCCTCAACGAGGCCCGCGGGCCCGCGATCTTGATCTCCGCCTCGGGCATGGCCAGCGGGGGCCGGGTGCTGCACCACCTCGAGCACCAGCTGCCCGAGCGGCGGAACGCGGTGATCATGACCGGGTTCCAGGTGCCCGGCACCCGCGGCCGGCAGCTGCTCGACGGCGCCCGGCAGGTGAAGATCCACGGCCGCTACATCCCGGTGCGGGCCGAGGTCGTCGACGTCGGCGGGTTCTCCGCGCATGCCGACGCCGGCCAGCTGGTGGACTGGCTCTCCACCAGCCCGCCGCCGACGGTGGCCTACGTCGTGCACGGCGAGCCGGACGCCTCGACGGCGCTGGCCGACCGGCTGGGGCAGCAGCTCGGGTGGAACGCCGTGGTGCCGCGCTACCTGGAGCGGGTGCGCCTGGACTGATGGGCGGCGGCGGGAGGGGCCACCGCTGCGCGGCCCCTCCCGGCACCGTCCCCACGGCCTGGCCGAGAACGATGTGGGGCGAGGAGAACCTCTCCCCGTCTGACACGGGTGTGAGTCTTGGCCGGTGGCTGAAACCACCTGCGCCCTAGGAACTCGGTGTCGGGTTCTCCTCGCCCACCACCATCAGACACCCCGCCCCCCGGCCGCACCCGGGCCGAAAGTCCCGGGTGGTCCCGACTCGGGCCGGGACCCGGTCGCGGCCCCTCCGGAGGCCGGAGCCGGCCCCGGCAACAGGACCTTGGCCTCTGGATGGGCCGTGGATCGCCGCCCTAGCGTCGGGTTGTCTCGGGCGCCGTCTCGGGACGATTCGGAGCCCGAGCACCCGGAGGAAGGAGACCCCCATGCATGCCTCGGTCGGAGACCTGATCGTCGTGCACAGCACGCACGTGGGCGACCACGTCCGCGACGGCGAGATCCTCGAGGTCCGCGGCAAGGGCGGCGAGCCGCCCTACTTCGTGCGGTGGTCCGACGACGGTCACGAGTCGCTGTTCTTCCCCGGACCGGACGCGACCGTCACGCACTTCGAGCACAACTGACGCATCCGGTCAGCGGGCCAGCGTCACCCGTTCGTGGGTGATCGCGCTGATGTCCGCGGCCGAGACGCCGAGCAGCTGACCGGCCAGGTCGGTCAGTGCCCTCGAGGCGGCGAGCTCGTCGCCGATCTCGGGGACGTCGGGGTCGTCGGGGCTGACCCGGGCGCTGCCGCGTCCCACCAGCTCACCGGCCCCGCTCTCGGAGTGGAGCCGGGCCAACGCGCGGGTGGTGCCCTCGTCCTCGGTGATGAGCACCTCGACGGTCCAAGTCTTGGTGTGCATGGTCGGCTCCTCTCCGTCACCCGTCCGGCTTCGGGGCAGCCGGGCTCTCCTCCATCGATGGCACCGCACGACGATCGGCGCCAGAGGCGAAGGTCATCCGCCCGCGGGGGCCTCGTCCCGCGGGGGTCGGGGCGTCGTTTGGTCCGGCGCCGGGGCCGCTGACACCATCGCTCGCGTGGGAGAGACACAGACGTACGACGCCGCCGACGAGGAGGTGCGCCGGCTCACCCGCCGCGGCCTGTGGCTGGCCCGGTTCACCGTCGGCTACAACGTCTTCGAGGGCGCGGTGGCGATCACCGCCGGGCTGATGGCCGGCCTGGTGTCGGTGGTCGGCTTCGGGGTCGACTCCGCGATCGAGTCGACGGCCGCGGTGCTGGTCGCGCTGCGACTCTCGGCGCGGCTGCGGCACGGCGCCCCGGACGAGGCGCGGGAGCGCCGCGCGCTCAAGGGCGTCGCGGTCACGTTCTTCGTCCTCGCGGCCTACGTGCTCGTCGAGGGGGTGCGCGGCCTGCTGGACGAGGAGACACCGGACACCTCGGTCGTCGCGTTGGTGCTGCTGGCCGCATCGGTGATCGTGATGCCGTTCCTGGCGGCGGCGAAGCGGCGGGTCGGCGAGCAGCTCGGCGGCGACCCGCTGATCCTGGCCGACGCCGCCGAGACCCGGATCTGCCTGCTGCTCAGCGTCTCGACGCTGGCCGGCGTCGGCCTCTTCCAGCTCACCGGTGCCGCCTGGCTCGACCCGGTCGCGGGGTTCGTGATCGCCGCGTTCGCCGTGCACGAGGGCAGAGAGGCGTGGGAGGGCGAGCTGGTCGAGGACGACGATGAGGCGGAGGCTCCGCGATGAGCGACGGGCCGGCGGCGCAGCCGACGGTCACCCTGCAGTTCCACCCGGACTGGCCGCACGAGGACGGCCTGGTCATCGAGTCGATGGCCCGTGACGGGCGCTACCGCTCGCAGTTCGAGACCGGCATCTCCAACGGGGGACTGACCGCGCACCCGGGCGGCGACCGCTGGCGGTGGGAGAGTCGGTTGTTCGGCGGCCGCTACGACAACGCCCCGCCCGACGACCGCCCCGTGTACGGCGCGTGGAACCGTAGGTGCGACCCGTACGGCGGCGCGATCCGCTTCGGGTCGGCGTACCTGCGGCTGCGGCCCGAGGTGGCGGAGCGCTCGACGTTCTGCTTCCCCGACTCGGTCTTCGAACCGGTCGACGTCGGCGGGCCCGAGCTGCTCGAGCGCCTGTGCCGGATGGCCGATGAGTCCGGGCTCGACGACCTCGACGAGTGCGTCGAGGCGCACGTGCACGGCGGGGTCCGCTTCGAGACCGACGTCGACGCGGTGGTGCTGGACCCGTGCTTCGCGGGCACCCCGGTGGAGGAGGCCGCCCGGCTCCTGGGGTGTGCGGTGGAGATGCACCCAGGCTTCCGGGTCGCCTCCGACGCGATCGACTCGGCATATCGGGGGGAAGAGGTGGGCGCCCTGGCGCGCTCCCTGGGCACCGAGCTGACCCCACGTGTGGTCGGGGACGCGGCCCGGTCGGGGCAACACGACCCGCAGGACGTCAAGCGGGTCTGGCACTGCCTCGCGCGGTTCGGCCGCGTCGCGGAGTCACAGCGGGGGTAGGCCCAGGCTCTCGCGCACCGCGCCCTCGATCCGGTCGGCGCGCCCGTAGCCGCCGATGTGGCCGGTCAGGAACGCGATGGCGTAGCCGCCGACCTCGCTCCACCAGCCGAGGCTGCCGCCGAGACCGCCCATGCCGAAGCCGTCGTCGTCGACGATGACGCCGAGGCCCCAGGCGCGGTCGTCGCCCATCATCTGATCCGGCCCCACACCGTGGCCGCGGGCGAGCTCGCCGCGCAGCTCGTCGGTGAGCAGCCGGCCCTGCGCCAGCGCGGCGTACAGTCCGGCGACCGCGCGGGCCGTGCCGTGCCCGTTCACCGCCGGCACCTCGGCCCGGCGCCAGCGCTCGCTGTTGACCACTCGGGGATCGCGCGCGCCGGGCGGGTTGTTCACGCCGCGCAGGTAGAGGTCGGTGCCGCGCTGCTGGGCGGCCTGGAAGCGTGCGGAGAAGCCGGTCAGGTCGGCGACCCGGCGCACCTCCGCGTCACCGAGCCCGACGTGGAAGTCCAGGCCCAGGGGGCCGCAGACCTCCTCGCGCAGGAACCGCCCGAGCGAGCGTCCGTCGACGCGGCGGACGACCTCGCCGAGCAGATGGCCGTAGAAGAGCGCCGATTCGCCGTGGGCGGTGCCGGGGGCCCAGGAGGGCTCCTGGTCGGCGAGCAGGGAGCACATCAGCTCCCAGTCGTAGAAGGCCTCCTCCGACGCGTCGGCGTCGAGCGCGACGACTCCCGCCCGGTGGGCCAGCACCTCCCTCACCGTCGTCACCGCCCGCAACTCGGGCCAATAGCGCTGCATCGGGGCGTCGAGGTCGACCAACCCTCGCTCCACCAGGGTCAGCACGGCCACCGCCGCGAACGGCTTGGTGACCGAGTAGGGCATGACGAGGGTGTCACGCTGCCAGGGCCGCGTGCGCTCCGCGTCGGCGTACCCGCCCCACAGGTCGACCACCCAGGCCCCGTCGTGCCAGACCGCACACGACGCCCCGGTGCCTGGCTGAGAGTCGACGACGTCGGCCATCACTTCGCGCACCCCGGCGAACCGCTCGTCGACCGAGCCGTTGACCTCCATCGACCTGCACTCCTCCCTGTCGTTGCGCCGGTCAGGCCCCAGGCCGGGCCGGATCGGGCGCCTGACGGTGCCACACCACGGCGGGCACCAGCAGCAGCGCCAGCAGCCCCCCGGCCAGGGAGAGCGTGGCGAAGCTGCTCGCCCCCACGACCACCCCCGACATCGCGCCGCCGCCCGCCCCGGCGAGGGCGATGAGGACGTCGACGCTGCCTTGCACGCGGGCCCGGTCGGCGAGCGAGGTAGCGTCGATGAGGAGGGCGGTGCCGGCGATCACGCCGAAGTTCCAGCCCAGGCCCAGCAGCACGAGGGCGATCGTCAACAGCCCCATCGAGTCGCCGGGGGCGACTGCGGCGAGCACGCCCGCGGCGAGCAGGGTGATCGCCGAGGCGATGGACATGTGGACGCGACCGAGCCTGTCGACGAGGCGGCCGGTGATGAGGGAGGGCAGGAACATCGCGCCGATGTGCATGCCGATGACGAAGCCGACCTCGCCCAGGCTGTGGCCGTGGTGGCGCATGTGCACCGGCGTCATCGTCATGATCGCGACCATCGCGATCTGGGTGAGGACCATGATCGTGGCGCCGACGGCGATGCCGCGCCGCGACCCGGGATGGTCGACCGGCTCGGCACCGTCGTCGCTGCCGGAGGGGGCTGCGGCCGCGCGGCTGGCCAGGTCGCGGGCGACCAGCAGCGGGTCGGGGCGCAGGAAGGCGAAGAGCACGAGCCCGGCGAGGCCGTAGGCGACGGCGGCGAGCAGGAACGGCCCGGTGAGCGCGGGCAGGCCGAGCTCCTCGGCGAACCGGCCGAGCACGGAGACCGAGTTGGGGCCGGCGACCGCGCCGAACGTCGTCGACACCATCGCCACCGACACGGCGGTGCCACGACTCTGCGGCGGGGCGAGGTCGGTGCCCGCGTAGCGAGCCTGCAGGTTGGTGGCGGTCCCGGAGCCGTAGACGAGCATCGCGGCGAAAAGCAGCACGGGGCTGTCGACGACCGCGGCCACGACGATGCCGATCGCCCCGAGGGCGCCCACGAGGAAGCCGCCGGCGAGGCCGATGCGCCGCCCCGACCGCTGCGAGACCCGGCCGACGGTGAACGCCGCGAGGGCGGAGCCCAGGGTGAACAGGGCGGCCGGCAGTCCGGCGACGGATTCGCCGCCGAGCATGTCCTGGGCCAGCAGGGCGCCGACGGTGACGCCGGCGGCGAGCCCGGCGCCGCCGAAGACCTGGGAGACGACGACGACGGCCAGCGAGCGACGGTAGAGCGCGTGCTGCTCCGCCTCGGTGAGTGCGGCGGCGGTAGGGGTGCGGGGCATCCGACTTCTGTCTGCTCAGGCGGCTCGTGGGGAGTACATGATGACCGCGACGCCGAGCAGGCAGATCAGGGACCCGGTCACGTCGTACCGGTCGGGTCGGAACCCGTCCATCGCCGTGCCCCAGAGCAGCGAGCCGGCCACGAAGACGCCACCGTACGCGGCGAGGATGCGGCCGAAGTGGGCGTCGGGCTGGAGGGTGGCGACGAACCCGTAGAGGCCGAGCGCGATGACCCCGGCGCCGATCCAGATCCAGCCGCGGTGCTCGCGCACTCCCTGCCACACCAGCCAGGCGCCGCCGATCTCGGCGAGGGCGGCCAGCACGAACAGGGCCAGGGACCGTACGACGTCGTTCACGGCGACCAGGGTGCCAGGTGCCGGCCGGTCAGCCGGTGAGGGCGCTTCGGATGCGGTCGAGGGCTGCGTGGAGGTCGGGGGCGCGAC
>NZ_QZVR01000017.1 GCF_003660455.1 Nocardioides ferulae
GGCGAGCACGGTGCGGGTGGAGTGGACGTGGACACCACGCGCGATCGAGAGCTCGAACACCGCTACGTCGACCAGCTCGGGGGAGCCCTCACCGCCAGGACGGACCAGCCGCGGCGCCCCGTCGGGACGCCGGCCCTTCCACTCGACCGGGTCCGGAGGCAGCACGCCGTGCAGGTCGGCCCAGGCCAGACACAGCTCGAGGTCCTCGACCAGCACCGCCCGCCGCCGCACCACCGCGTCTTCGGC